>CAVSRY010000025.1:0-351893 GCA_963730485.1 uncultured Acidobacteriota bacterium
CTTGACTTGACCCAACCTCCGTGCCTAGACTGAGCCCCGGAACCAGCACTTACGCAAGCTTTTAGAGGCTCTGCCTCCCTGGCAAAGGACCAATCATGCCTAGTGGCACGATTGCACGGCTGTTGATCGACAAGGGTTTTGGGTTCATTCGGGACGAAAGCGGCGTCGAGCACTTCTTCCATCGCTCCGCGGTTCGCGGTGCTGTGTTCGAGTTGCTGCGCGAGGGCCAGCGGGTCGAGTTCTCCAACGAGGACTCGCCGAAAGGGCCGCGCGCAGCCGACGTTCGACTGCTCGACAGCTAGCGATCCCGCATTCAGGGCCGGAGCCGCTCCATCGCGGTGAACGTCCGGCCAATCTACCTTCCCTACTCGCGTCGCGACGACTGGCGCCCGCTGAGGGTCGTTGTCTTTTCTCGTCAGCGAAGCAGACCCGACAACGCCGACCAGAAGCCTTCGCGCCGCACATCTCCGTTCGCGCCGATGCGCAACCAGGTCGCGCCCGCCGCACGGCCGAAGACTCGGTCGCCGGTCAAGGCCAGCCAACCCGTCGCGGTCTTTTCGGTCGCGTGACGCAACGATTCTCCAAGCGACCGACGCTCTCCCTCGTCGCGAATCGCCGCGGTCGGGTGTTCGAGGAGGACGAGTTGTGGCCCGGGCGCCAGCGCTCGGGCGAGGTGAACACGCACCTGCTCGGCCGGGCGTGAGCGTGGACGCCTTCGCGTCGAGACGGCTGGACGGCAGGCCGACGCGTTCGGCCAGCACCTCGACCGCCGCGCGCGTCTCGGCGGACATCGGATCGATCGTGAGCGTCAGCGGCAACGCGAGATTGGCCGCAATAGGCAGCGGGCCGATCAGGACGGCGCGCGCGGTGACAATGCCGAACCGATCGAGCGACGCCAGCCAGTCGGTATCGGTCGCGATGTCGCGCGTGTCGTGCCCGTCCACGCGAACCGTGCCTTCTTCCGGCAGTGACGCGCCAGTAATCAGATTGATCAGGATCTCGGCAGCCCCGGTGTTGAGGTCCGGAAGCGCGACGCGATCGGACGCCCGGATCGTCAGGTCACGAATGACGAGCGGTTGTGGTTCGCCGAAGTGCTTCTGAATCCCCTTCATCGCAATGAGGGGACGGCGTTCCGGTGTCACGGCCGCTTGGCGCGGGCGCGATCCGCGAGGGCCGCGAACGCCTCCTCGGAAATACCGATGCGGCCGAGACTGGCGGCGCGTCCGGTCCCCGGGCCGTGGTAGTCAGACCCGCCCGTGACCAGCAGGCCGAACCGCGCGGCGAATTCCTGATAGCGAGCGATATCCGACGGCGTCGTGATCTGAGTGGAAGACCTCGATCGCGGGCATGCCGGCCTCGACCATCGTCGGAATGATCTCGTCGAGCTTCATCTTGCCGGGGTGCGCGATCGCGGCGAGCCCACCGGCCTCGTCGATCAACCGGACCACCTCCGCCGGCGAGGCGCCGATCCGTTCGATGAACGCCGGGGCGCCGGCGACAGGTATCGATCGAACGCCTCCGGAATATCGCGAACGTGCCCCGCCGCGATCAGCGCGGCGGCGACCAGCGGCCTGCCGGGCGACTTCCCCGGTTGGGTCGCTGCGGCGGTCAGGGCCACCCGGTCCACCGGGGCCCCGAGCTGCCTCGAGGCGATCGGCAATCTCGATCACGCGTCGCCGCCGATCCTGCCGCTGCCGCACAAGAAATTCGTTCAGGCTGATGCTGAACGGATCGACGAAGTAGCCGAGCACATGCACGTCGCGTCCGGCATGGACGGCCGTGATCTCGATGCCCGCCACCGCCAACACGCCGGCCGCCTCGGCCGCCGCGACGACGTCCGGCACGGCGGCCACCGTGTCGTGATCGGTGACGGCCAGCGTCGTGATGCCCGCTGCGACCGCTTCGCGCACGAGCTCGACCGGAGTCGAGCGTCCGTCCGACGCAGTGGTATGGAGGTGGAGGTCGATCACGCCGTGCGCGGCCGCCGCTTTGCCGTTCCGCCGCGCCGCTCACGTTCGCGGAGGGAACGGTACTCGCGCACGAGCAGTTCGCAGTGCTCGCGCTCCTCGTCGGCAAACTCCAGGAAGATGCGCTTGCCTTCCGACTCCTCGAAGCGATCGCCGTAGCGCTTGAAGAAGCGATGCGACGCGCGCTCGCAGCGAATGCCGATGCGAAGCGCGTGGCGATCGCCGGCGCCCTTCTTCGTCAGCTCGTCCGCGCCGGCGGCGAACAGACCGTTCACGGCGCCCTTGAAGAAGAGAAACGTCGGCTGCGCCTCGAGCGCCGGATCCTCGGCGACGAGCTCGCGATATCGCGCCTCGAGCTTGCTCAGGTGCTCGCGCTCTTCGGCCGCGAGCCGCTCGAAGATCGTTCGCCCGCGGCGGTCGCGGGCGATCTTCGCGGCGCGGGTGTAGAACGTGAGGCCGCTCCGCTCGGTGGCAATCGCGATGCGCAAGGCGTCGCGCGCGAACACTGACTCGATTCGCGGATTGGCGGCTTCGGCCGGGCGGCCGGCTCGACAGGCCTCGCACGTGCCGTAGATCTGCAGCACGCTCTCCTCGACCTGGAACGTGCGCGCCTGGGCCACTTCGTCGATGAGCGATTCGATATCCGAGCTCAGGAACTCGAACGACTGCTTGCAGCTCCGGCAGATCAGGTGGAAATGACGCGGGTGCCGGTAGGCATGCTCGAAGCGGAACCGGCCTTCGCCGAAGTCCACTTTCCGCGCCATGCCGGCTTCGGTCATCCACTGCAGCGTCCGGTAGATGGTCGCGCGGCTGATCCGCGAGTCCCGGGCGCGGACCGCGTCCACGAGCTGGTCGGGGCTGATGTGCCCGTCCTGCTCCAGGAACACGCCGACGATGACGTCGCGCTTGCCGGAACGCCGGCTGCCGGACGGTCGGTGCCGTTCGACGAACTCAGTCGGAGACAGCATGGACGCCGGCCTCTGGCCGGCGAGGACGACGGCTAGGCGCTGAACGACGACCCGCAGCCGCAGGTGGACTTGGCGTTCGGGTTCTTGATCGTGAAGCCGCCGCCCATGTTGTTGTCGATGAAATCGACCTCGGCGTTCTTGAGGTAGCGGAGGCTCACCGGATCCACGAGCAGGCGGACGCCGTTCACTTCGAACACCTGGTCCGACTCCGGATCCCCGCTGCCCTCGTCGATCATCAAGCCGTACTGGAATCCAGAACAACCGCCACCCTGGACGAAGACCCGCAGGCCGGAACCGGGCTTGTTTTCCTCGGCCAGCAGCGCAGTGATTTTCTCGGCGGCTGTTTCGGTCACGTGAATCATGCTTTGATTATACGGGCGATTTGCCCGTTCCTGTCGAAAAGGGGTCTGACCCTGACCGGACGCATCCTCTCCCGTGACGCCACCGTTTTTGCGAGCCCTGGCACGGAGGCCTGGGCCAGTGTCACCACCCGGCTCGGGTGGGTTGACGCCCCCACAGCCATGGCCAGCCGGGTGGCGGACGTCGAGGCCTTCGCCGCCGACGCCCTCCAGAGCGGCCTGACCGATCTCTACCTGCTCGGGATGGGTGGGAGCAGCCTGTGCGCCGAGGTCCTGCGCGACGTTCCCATGGCCCGCCGGCACGGGCGGGAACCTGACCGTGCTCGACACGACCGACGAGCGGGCCGTCCAGGCCGTGACCACGCAATCTCGTTCCCGAGCGGTCGCTCTTCATCGTCGCCAGCAAGAGCGGATCGACGATTGAGGTGTCCTCGCTCGAGCGTCACTTCTGGAGCGTGATGAGCGCGGCACTTCCGACGTCGGCGGGCCGGCACTTCGTGGCGATCACCGATCCCGACACGGCGCTCGCCGCGCGCGCCGGGCGCATGGGCTATCGGCAGACGTTCCTCAACCCGGCGGACATTGGCGGCCGCTTCTCGGCGCTGTCGCTGTTCGGCCTCGTGCCGGCGGCGCTCATGGGTCTCGACGTCCGCGCGCTCCTGGCGTCGGGCGAGAGGATCGCCGAACAGTGCCGGACCGATGGCGACAACCCGGGCCTCGCCCTTGGGACGTTCATGGGCAAGCAGGCCGCGTCGGGCCGGGACAAGCTCACGCTGCTTCTGCCGCCGGCGCTCGAACCGCTTGGCGTCTGGATCGAACAACTCGTCGCCGAGAGCACCGGAAAGAATGGCCGCGGCGTCCTGCCGGTCGTGGGCGAACCCGCCGGTCTCGCGACCGAGTACGGACGGGACCGGGCGTTCGTGATCGTGACGTCGGCCGATGGGACGGACGCGGCTGCGACCGGCAACTCCCTCGAAGCCGCCGGTCATCCGGTCTTCCGCATCACGACGACGGCCGCCGAGCTCGGCGGTGAGTTCTTCCGTTGGGAGGTGGCGACGGCGGTCGCGGGCGTCGTGCTCGGCGTGAACCCGTTCGACGAGCCCAACGTGAAAGACGCCAAGCAGCGCACGCAACGCCAGCTGGACACGTTCACGGCGCGCGGCATGTTTCACGTCGCGCCGCCGCTCGAGAAGGTCGGCGACCGCGGCCGCCGCGAGCACCGGGGCGCCGCGCCGGCAGGCGGCCGGTACGTGGCGATTCTGGACTACGTGAGCGCCGATGCGACGCGCGGCGCGACGATCGATCGCAGTCCGCCGGGAGCTGCGGCAGCGCACGGGACTGGCGAGCACGTACGGCGTCGGTCCGCGGTACCTCCATTCGACCGGCCAGTATCACAAGGGTGGGCCGAACACCGGCATGTTCCTCCTGATCACGGCGACCGACGCGACCACGACGCCGGTGCCCGGCGAGCCGTATTCCTTCCGCACGCTCAAAGAAGCGCAGGCGCTCGGTGACTTCGAGGCGCTCGTCGCCGCAGGACGCACGGTCATCCACTACCACCTCGACGATCCGGCGGCGGACTTCGACGCCGCCATCGAAGCCGCCATCAAGGAGATCCGCTAGGCCGTGCTGCGCCAATCGTCGTCCTTCCGGCGCTGGCGCTCCTCCTGGCCGCCGAAAATACGTCGGGTGAGTTTCACGTTCTTCGTAAAACTCACCCGACGCATTTTCAGGACGCCGGGCAATCGGCGCCTGTTTCCGCCGGAAGACCTGGCCATCCTCGAGAGCCCCGACCGCGACGAGTGGCAGCAGCCTGAACGCATCATGGACGCGCTGCAAATTGCGGACGGGTCGCGCGTCGCCGACATCGGCGCCGGCGGCGGCTGGTTCACGGTCCGGCTGGCCCGACGCGTCGGGCCGAACGGGCGCGTCTACGGCCAGGACGTTCAGCGCGAGATGATCGACTCGATCCGGCGCCGGGCCGCCGACCAGGGCCTGACGAACGTGGAGACGGTGCTCGGCGGGATCAGTGACCCGAAGCTTCCGGCGGGACTCGACGCGGTGATCATCGTGGACACGTATCCCGCCATCAGCGATCCCGTCCGCGTCCTCAGCTTTGTTCGTGCCGCACTCAAGCCGGCGGGCCTTGTCGGCATTGTCGATTTCACGAAGGACGGCGCCGGTGGTCCGGGCCCGGCACTGAGCGAGCGGCTCGACCCGGACAAGGTTCGGCGGGACGCGATCGCGGCCGGGCTGACCTTTCGCGCGCACCACACGTTCCTTCGCTACCAATACCTGCTCGTGTTCGGAAAGTAGCGCGGTGCCAGACGCATCCTCCTCGTCGAGGACGAGTACGCGCTGCGCATGCCGCTCGGTGACCGCCTCCATGAGCCCTGAGCCTCGAGCTCTGCGGCAGCGCCGTGTTAGTTGAGTAGGCGCCGTCCGAGCAGCCGCCAGGCCTGCGGAAGGATCATCGCGGCGGCGGCGACCTTGAGCACGTCCAGCACGAGGAACGGTGCGATGCCGGCGGCGACGGCCGCTCCAGGCGAGGGCAGGAACGTCGCCGCCAGCCACGACACGCCACCCAGGTAGATGACTCCCAGGCCGGCCAGCATGGCCGCGAACGAGGTCAGATAGCGGCGGTCCCAGCCGTGCTCCGACAGCCAGCCCGTGGCGAAGGCCGCCAGCGGATACGCCATCAGATAGCCTCCGGTCGGGCCCATGAGACGCAACGCCCCGGGCGGCAGCGTCAGAGATGGTGAAAACACAGCCAGGCCAACCGCACCGGCCAGGACGTACATCACCTGGGACAGGGCGCCGAGCCGCGAGCCGAGAACCGCGCCCGACAGCAGTACGGCGATGGGTGTCAGCGTGAACGGCACCGCCGTGAACGGCACGGTCGTCGTAAACTGGGCCGCCGCCGCGGTCAGACCCGCTGCGACGAGCGCGATGCCAACGCGGACCGGCACGGTCGCCGCTTTCGCGACGGCCACGACGGAATGATCGAGCAGCGTACCGGATGACGGAGAAGACACGACGCGATTCTAACGAAACGCGAACGGCGCTGACAATCGCGGGCAGCGACTCGGGGGGCGGCGCCGGAATTCAAGCCGATCTCAAGACCTTTGCCGCGCTGGGCGTCTACGGCATGTCCGCGATCACCGCCATCACGGCCCAGAACACGGTCACCGTCACCGATCTGCTGGCGTTGCCGCCCCGGATGGTCGTCGCGCAGATCGACGCGGTGGTGGACGACCTGCCCGTTCACGCGGTCAAGATCGGCATGCTGGCCACGGCGGAGATCGCCACCGCGGTCGGCGCGACGCTCGCGCGTCATGGCCTGCCGCACGTCGTTCTGGACACGGTCATGGTCGCGAAGGGTGGCGCTCGACTGCTCGACGACGCCGCAGTCGCCGCGATCCGGGAGGCGATCTTCCCTCTTGCCGAGGTCGTGACGGCGAACGGGCCCGAGGCGACGGCGCTCACCGATCTGCCGGTGACCACCGTGGCTGAGGCCCGCCGGGCCGCGGAGCGTCTGGTCGCGCTCGGCGCACGAGCCGCGATCGTCAAGGGCGGCCACCTCGAGGGTCCGGCGATCGACGTCCTCATGACGGCCACGCCGTCACGGAGTTTCGTGCGGATCGCATCGACACGCCGCACACGCACGGCACCGGCTGCACGTTCGCGTCGGCCATCGCGGCGCGCCTCGCGCTCGGCGACGGGCTGATCGAGGCAACCCGGCACGCGAAGCACTACGTCACTGAGGCGATCCGGCATGCGCCGGGCATCGGTCATGGCCATGGCCCGCTTGGACATTTCTTCCCGCGATGACGTCTGACCCGATCGTCGTCGCGCGGCGGAAGTGGGCGCTGCCGCACCTTTACGTCCAGGTCCTGATCGCGATCCTCGCCGGCGGCCTGTTCGGCTACCTCGCGCCCGCAGCAGGCGGTGAAGCTTCGTCCGCTCGGCGACGGGTTCATCGCCCTCGTGAAGATGGTCATCGGTCCGGTGATCTTCTGCACGGTCGTGCTCGGCATCGCCGGCGCGGGCGACATGAAAAAAGTCGGCCGGGTCGGCGGCAAGGCGATCCTCTACTTCGAGGTCGTCTCGGGGTTTGCGTTGCTCATCGGGATGATCGTGGCGAACGTCATTCGTCCCGGCGCCGGATTCAACGTCGATCCCGCCACGCTCGACGCCAACGCCGTTGCCGGGTACGCGAAGGCTGCGACCGAACAGTCGACCGTGCAGTTTCTCCTGAGCATGATTCCGGTGACGTTCTTCGACGCGTTTACCGGTTCGGGCAACCTGCTGCAGGTTCTGCTGCTCGCGCTCCTCTTCGGCTACGGCATGGTGCGGCTCGGGCCGGCCGGAGAGCCCGTGCATCGTTTCATCGAGACGAGCTCGAAGATCTTCTTCTCGATCATGACGACCATCATGTATCTGGCGCCGCTCGGCGCCGGCGGCGCGATGGCGTTCACCATCGGCCGATACGGCGTGGCCGCGCTCCTGCCCCTGGGCGCACTGATCGCGAGCTTCTATCTCACCTGCGCGCTGTTCGTCGGTCTCGTGCTCGGCACGATCGCAAAGCTCGCAGGGTTCAACATCTTCCGGTTCCTCGCCTACATCAAAGACGAGCTCCTCACCGTGCTCGGCACCTCCTCGTCGGAAGCCGGGCTCGTTCCGCTCATGCACAAGCTCGAACGGCTGGGGTGCTCGAAGTCGGTCATCGGGCTTGTCGTGCCGTCCGGCTACTCGTTCAATCTCGACGGCACGAACATCTACCTCACGCTCGCGGCGCTCTTCGTCGCGCAGGCGCTCAACATCGATCTGACGCTGACGCAGCAGGTCACGCTGCTGTTCGTGGCCTCGCTCACGGGGAACGGCGCGTCGGGTGTGACCGGCGCGGGATTCATCACGCTCGCCGCCACACTGGCCGTCGTGCCGTCCGTGCCGGTCGCGGGCCTCGCGCTGGTGCTCGGCATCGATCGCTTCATGTCCGAGGCGCGCGCGCTCACGAACTTCATCGGCAACGGCGTCGCCACGATCGTGGTGTCGCGCTGGGAGGGCGAGCTCGATCTCGCGGCGCTCAACCGCGAGCTTCACGGCGGCGGGCGGCCGCACGATTCGCCAGCGGTATAGACTGACGGGATGTCCGCGGCGCTTCTCGCGATCGTGACCGAGCCATTGTCGGTCGAGGCGCTGAGCGCCCGCGTTCAGGCCGCCGCCGAGGCCATCGACGAGGGCTGTGGCGCGCTCTGCAGCTTCGTTGGCGTCGTCCGATCCACGCACCAGGGCCGCCGTGTCAGGCATCTGGAATACGAGGCGTTCGAGCCGCTTGCCGTGAAGACGTTCCAGCAAATCGCCGAGGAAGCCGCCGAGGAGTGGCCCGGAAGCGTGCTCGGAATCGTGCACCGCACGGGTCGTCTCACGGTGGGAGAGGCCAGCGTCGTGATCGTCGCCGCGGCGGCACACCGGGCGGAGTCGTTCGCGGTCTGCCGCTACGCGATCGAGCGGGTCAAGCAAATCGCGCCCGTCTGGAAGCACGAGTTCTTCGAGGACGGCCAGGCGTGGGTCGAAGGTGCGGTCGCCGATCCGTCGGATCCGGAGGCGCGCCGTCTCGCGCGCGCACGGGCATGCGCGTGACCGTTCAGCTCTTCGCGCGGTTGCGCGAACTGGCCGGACGTGCCGAGACGACGCTGCGAGCTCGCGCCGGGGGCCTCGGTGGCCGACGTCTGGCGGGCGCTCGAAGTCGATCATCCCGCGATTGCCCCGCTCGGCTCATCGGTCTCGGCGGCCGTCAACGCCGAGTTCGCCCCGATGACCACCGAGGTCCATGAAGGCGACGATGTCGCGTTTCTGCCGCCGGTGTCGGGCGGCGCCGGAGTCTCACGTCCGTCATGACGCCGCAAGTACTCGGCAAGCTCAAGGCCGTCGAAGCACGCTACGAGGCGCTCACCGGCCTCATCAGCGATGCCGCCGTCCAGGCCGATCCCCCGACCTACCGCACGCACTCCAAGGAGCTCGCCGAGATTCAGGAACTCGTCGATCGGTTCCGCGAGTACACGAAGGTGCAGCAGTCCGTGACCGAAGCGCGCGAGCTCGCTGCGGCCGGAGACGCGGAACTGGCGGCGCTGGCGGCTGAGGAGATGAAGACCCTCGACGCGCAGGCCGAGGCGCTCGAGCAGGAAATGCAACGGCTGCTCGTCCCGCGCGATCCCAACGACGACAGGAACGTCGTCCTCGAAATCCGCGCCGGCACGGGCGGCGACGAAGCGGCGCTGTTCGCGTCGGATCTCTTCCGGATGTATTCCAGGTTCGCCGAGCGGCGGAAATGGCAAGATGGAAGTGCTCTCGGTGAGCCAGACCGGGGTTGGCGGCATCAAGGAAGTCATCGCGACGGTCGTGGGAAAGGGCGCGTACCGGTTCATGAAGCACGAGAGCGGCGTCCACCGCGTGCAGCGCGTGCCGGCGACCGAGGCGAGCGGCCGCATTCACACGTCGACATCCACGGTCGCCGTGCTTCCTGAAGCCGAAGACGTCGAAATCCATATCGACCCGAAGGATTTGCGCATCGACACGTTCTGTTCGAGCGGCCCCGGCGGGCAGAGCGTCAACACGACGTACTCGGCCGTCCGCGTCACGCACCTTCCCACCGGGCTGGTGGTTTCGCAGCAGGACGAGAAGTCCCAGATCAAGAACCGGCAGAAGGCGTTGAAGGTCCTTCGCTACCGGCTGCACGAGATCGAGATTCGCAAGCAGCAGGAGGCCATCGCGAAGGAGCGGCGCGGGCAGGTCGGCACCGGCGAGCGTTCGGAGAAGATCCGGACCTACAACTTCAAGGAAAACCGGATCACCGACCACCGCATCAACTTCACGCTGCACCAGCTCGCGTATGTGCTCGACGGCGACCTCGACGAACTGATCGCGCAACTCGAGGAACGGGCGCTCTCCGACAAGCTGCGCGAAGCCACCGAAGCCTAATCGGAAGTGAGAAGTTAGAAGTCAGAAGTCAGAAGTGACCAAGAGAACACTCGCCGAGTCGGTTCGGCTCGCGGCTCGCGCACTCGAGGATTCCGGATGGAGCTGCGTCGGCGGCCCGGCGGGATGCCGAAGTCCTCGCCCGCGCCATCCTGCGTTGGGATATCGCCGACTGGCTCTCGAAACAGGGACAGGAAGCCGACGAGACATTTCAGGCCACCTTCGACGCAGCGCTGACACGGCGCCTCCGTCGCGAACCCGTCGCCTACATCACGGGCGAGCGCGAGTTCTACGGCCGGCCGTTCGTCGTTTCCTCCTCGGTGCTCGTCCCAAGGCCGGAAACCGAGTTGGTCGTCGACGAAGGGTTGGCGGCGCTCGCTGAGCGGCAGTCCGCAGGCCGAGGGGCTCCGGACGTCATCGACGTCGGCACCGGCAGCGGCATTCTCGCGATCACGCTGGCCCTCGAGTCGCCCGCCGCCCGGATCGTCGCGACCGACGTGTCCCCGGCGGCCCTGGCCGTCGCGTCGACCAACGTCGAGCGCTTCGATCTGGCTGATCGCGTCGAGCTCCGGCACGCAGCGTTCCTCGGCACGTGCGGACGGCCAATTCGATCTCGTGGTGTCCAATCCGCCGTACGTCGCCGAGCGCGATCGGCCCGGCTTGATGCCCGACGTCCGCGACTACGAGCCGGCGGTGGCGCTCTTTGGCGGCAGAGACGGCTTCGACGTCTTTCGCGCGTTGCTCCCGGCCGCTGAGCGGGGGCTTCGTCCCGGCGGCTGGCTGGTCATGGAAATGGGAGCGGGACAGTCGGACGACGTGACGACGATCCTCGAACAGTCGACGACGCTTCGTCGACGTCCGGATCGCGAGTGATCTGGCCGGCATCGCGCGCGTGCTCGTCGCCCGGCGGCGCCTATAATCCGGCCAATGTCCTGCATCTTCTGCCGCATTGTGGCCGGCGACATCCCGGCGTCCAAAGTGCACGAGGACGAACGTCTGGTCGCATTCAAGGACCTGAACCCGCAAGCGCCGATGCACGTGCTGATCGTCCCGCGGGAGCACATTGCGACCTTGAACGATCTCGACCCAGCGCATGACGCACTCGTGGGCGAGATGGTTCGATTGGCCGCCGCACTGGCGAAAGCGCAAGGCTACGACGCGAGCGGGTTCCGCACGGTGTTCAACTGCAACGCGGACGCCGGCCAGACCGTGTTTCACATCCACTTGCACGTGCTGCGCGGACGGAAGCTCGCCTGGCCACCTGGGTGAACTTTGACAAGTTCGAAGTTAGAAGTGAGAAGCCAGAAGTCTACTGGCGAGCGCCCAGACGACTTCTAACTTCTGGCTTCTAACTTCTGACTTGTCACGATCCTCCCAGGTAGTTCCCGAAGCGTTCGAATGACATCAACGTCTCGTCTGACGCCGGCCGGCACGGTGCCCGCGCGCCAGCAGGATTCCCCGCATGCCGGCACGCCGGGCTCCCTCGACGTCGTGACTGAGGCTGTCGCCGACCATCACGGCCTCGTCGGGCTCGACGCGCATCAGGCCCATCGCCGCGCGGAAGATGTTGGGGTGCGGCTTCATGTATCCGTGTTCCGACGACGACACCGCCACCGCGATCAGGCCGTCGAGCTCGAAGTGTGACTGGAACGACGCGAGGCAGCGGTGGGAATTCGAGATCAGGCCTGCGCGCACGCCGCGCGCCCTGAGGCCCTCCAGCGTCTCGAGCACGTCGTCGTAGAGCGAAAAGTGGTGGTGTTCCGCCCAGTCGTCGTAGAGCTCGCGCGCCACGGCCTCCACGGCGGGCGAGGAGCCGCCCATCAGCTCGATGATGCGTTGGGTGTATTTGACGTACAGATCGGCGTCGTAGACGACGTCCGCCGACTCGAGCACCGAGGCGGCGCCGGCGACGGCCTCGTCAAATCGTGACTTGTCGACTCGGACACCGTGCCGCGCGCAGCAGGCCTCGTAGCCCGTGCCCTGGAACCTCGGTCCTGGATGAATCAGGGTGAAATCGACGTCGAAGAAGACGGCCGCGGTGGTGGCCACCACCACCGATTATAGAATGACGGTTTCGGCCATCACATGCGCGACTGGAAAGACACGCTCAATCTGCCCCGGACGGACTTCCCGATGAAGGCCAACCTGCCGGCCGCCGAGCCCGTGACGCTCGAGCGGTGGCAGGCGATGGACCTCTACGGCAAGATTCGCGAGCGCCGTCAGGGCGCGCCGCGCTTCGTGCTCCACGACGGGCCGCCGTACGCCAACGGCAACATCCATCTCGGCACGGCGCTCAACAAGATCCTCAAGGACATCGTCGTCAAGTCCCGGACGATGGCCGGCTTCGACGCGCCGTTCGTCGTCGGGTACGACTGCCACGGCCTGCCGATCGAGCTGAAGGTCGATCGCGAGCTCGGCCCGAAGAAGCGCGAGATGTCGGTCGCCGAGTTCTGCCAGGCGTGCCGCGCCTACGCGGAGCGGTTCATCGGGACGATGACCTCGCAGTTTCAGCGTCTCGGGATTCTTGCGACGTGGGATCAGCCCGTATCGGACGATGGACTTCGCCTATCAGGCGGCCATCGCGCGCGCGTTCGGGCGATTCGTCGAACGCGGGCTCGTGTACAAGGGCAAGAAGCCCGTGCACTGGTGCATCCATTGCCGCACGGCGCTGGCTGAAGCCGAAGTCGAGTACCGCGACCACACGTCGCCGTCGATCTACGTCGAGTTCCAGCTGAACGAGGAAGACGGCCCGGAGATCGCGCGGCGCGTGCCGGCGCTCGCCGGCAAGCACGTCTCCGTACTGATCTGGACGACGACCCCGTGGACGATTCCGTCCAACCTGGCCGTCGCGTTCCACCCGGAGTTCGACTACGGCGCGTACGAGGTGGACGGGCGCGCGGTGATCGTGGCCGAAGGCCTGGCGGACAAGGTCGCAGCAGCCGTCGGCCGCGAGTTCGGCGCGCCGGTGGCGCGCATGAAGGGCGCCGACCTCGAGGGCATCCGCTTCCGGCATCCCCTCTATCCGCGCGATTCGGTGGCCGTGCTGGGCGACTACGTCACGCTCGAGGCGGGCACGGGCGCCGTCCACACGGCGCCGGGACACGGCGCCGACGACTTCCGGACCGGGCAGAAATACGGCCTCGACATCTACGCGCCGATCGGCCCGGCGGGGCACTTTCTCGACCACGTCGATCTGTTCGCGGGCCTCCGCGTCTTCGACGCGAACCCGAAGGTTGAGGCACTGCTCCACGAACGCGCCAGGTTGTGGCACCGCGAATCGCTGTCGCACCAATACCCGCACTGCTGGCGCTGCCACAATCCGGTCATCTTCCTGGCAACCTCGCAGTGGTTCATCCGCATGGACGGTGCGTTGTCGAGCGGTGAGGGTCAGGGCCAAACGCTTCGCGAGGCGGCGATCGACGCCATCGATCGCAAGGTGACCTGGATTCCGCAATGGGGTCACGACCGGATCTACAACATGGTCGCCAACCGCCCCGACTGGTGCGTCTCGCGCCAGCGCGTGTGGGGCGTGCCGATTCCGGCGTTCGACTGCACGGCCTGCGGCGAGGCGATCATCTCGACGGCAATCGTCGAGCAGGCGGCGCGGGTGTTCGAGCAGCACGGCGCCGACGCCTGGTACAGCCGCCCGGCTGAGGACTTCATTCCGACTGGGACTGACGTGCCCGAGCTGCCAGGGCACGAGCTTCGAGCGCGAGATGAACATCCTCGACGTGTGGTTCGACTCCGGGTCGAGCCACGAGGCGGTGCTCTCCGTACGGCCGGAGCTCAACTGGCCGGCTGACATGTACCTCGAGGGCAGCGACCAGCACCGCGGCTGGTTCCAGAGTTCGCTGCTCGTCGGCCTCGGCACGCGCGGTCACGCCCCGTTCCGCGAAGTCCTGACGCACGGGTTCCTGATCGACCTCGAAGGCCGGAAGATGTCGAAGTCGGTCGGCAACTCGATCGCGCCGCAGGACGTCATCAAGGAAAGCGGCGCTGACATCCTGCGTCTGTGGGTGTCGATGAGCGACTACAGCGGCGAGATCCGGATCAGCAAGGAGATCCTCGCGCGGGTCGTCGAGGCGTACCGGAAAATTCGCAACACGTTCCGGTATCTGCTGTCGAACCTGTTCGACTTCGACCCGGCCGCCGACGCGCTGCCCGTCGCGAAGCTGCAGCCAGTGGACCGGTTCATGGTCGCCCGCTTCTCGCGGCTGAGCGAGGAGGTGCTCCGCCACTACGCGGCCTACGACTTTCAGGCGATCTTCACCGCGATCAACGAGTTCGTGACCGTCGACCTGAGCTCGTTCTACCTCGACGTGTCGAAGGATCGGCTCTACACGTTCCGCGCGGACTCCACGGATCGCCGGTCGGCCCAGACCGCGCAGTATCTGATCGCCGACGGGTTGACCCGGCTCATCGCCCCGATCATCTGCCTGACGGCCGACGAAATCTGGCGGCAACTCCCGGGCACGCGGGAGCCGTCGGTCCACCTCGCTGACTTCCCGCAGGCCGTTGAGAGCTGGCGAGACGAGGCGCTCGAGACCGAGTGGCAGAAGCTCCTGGATGTGCGCGCTCTGGTCAACCCGGCACTCGAGGTCGCCCGGCAACAGAAGGAAATCGGGAGCGCGCTCGCTGCGCACCTGGAGGTCCGGGCGTCCGGCGCCCTCGCGGATCTGCTGCTTCGCCATCGATCGGATCTGCCGATGCTCTTCATCACCTCGTCGGTCGACGTCACTCGCATGACCGAGGGCGAACTCTCGGTGCACGTCGCTCGCGCGCAGGGCGACAAGTGCCCGCGCTGCTGGCGCTACGTGACCGATGCGGCGACGGACGGCGAGATGGTCGGCCTCTGCGGACGCTGCGTGGACGCGATGGGAGGCCAGCTTGTTGCCGGGCGGTGACGAGAGCCGCGGTCGCCGTCGCGACCGCGGGTGCGCCGGAGGTGGTCCCGGCCGCCGCGGTGCGCCCTCGCTTTTTCGGCGTGCTCTGGTGGGTCTCGCTTCTGACGATCGCGCTGGATCAGGCCACCAAGCTCCTCGTCAACGCGACATTGCCGGTCTACAGCAGCAGGACGATCATTCCGAACTTCATCGATCTCGTGCACGTGCACAACGCCGGCGTCGCGTTCGGGCTGCTGAACGGCGCCGACCATCCACAGCGGAGCCTGCTCACGACGGGCCTCGCGCTCGTCGCGCTCGTGGGCATCGCGTACTACGCGCGCCACGTCCGTTCCGAGGAACGGATCGCGCGGCTCGGTTTGTCGTTGATTCTCGGCGGCGCGGTGGGCAACCTCATCGACCGCGTGCGTCAGGGCTACGTCATCGATTTCGTGGACGTGTACTGGGGCGATTGGCACTTCTGGGCCTTCAATGTCGCGGACGCGGCCATTTCGGTCGGCGCCACGCTCGTTTTCATCGACGTCATTTTCTTCAACCGACATGCATCCCATCCTGTTTCAGATCGGTAACTGGCCGGTCTACTCGTACGGCGTCCTCCTGGCCGCCGCGTACCTCGTGGCCCTGCAACTGGCCGTGGTCCGCGCCCGTCATCGTGGCCTCGACGGCACGAAGGTCATGGACCTCGGCATCTACCTCATCATCGCGGCGCTCGTCGGCGCCAAGCTGATGCTGGTCCTGGTGGACTTCCAGTACTTCCGGAGCCAGCCACGCGAACTTCTCTCGCTCGTCCGCGCCGGGGGCGTGTTCTACGGGGGCCTGCTTGCCGCGCTGGGCGTCGCGATCTTCCTCGTGCGCCGCTACCAGTTGCGGATCTGGACAACGGCCGACCTCTTCGCGCCCGGCATCGCGCTCGGTCACGTCGTGGGCCGGCTCGGGTGCCTCATGGCCGGTTGCTGCTACGGGACGCCAACGACGATGCCGTGGGCGATCACGTTCACGAACCCATTGGCCGCCTCCAACGTGGGCACGCCGCTGGGCATCCCGCTCCACCCGACGCAGCTCTACGATGCCGGCGCCGAGCTCCTGATTCTCATCATCCTTCTGGTCACCGAGCGACGAGGCAAAGCCTTCGAAGGCCGAACGTTCTGGCTGTACATGCTGCTCTACGGCATTTCGCGCTTCGTCGTCGAGTTCTATCGCGGCGACGACCGGGGCACCGTGATGGGCGTCTCGACGTCGCAGTTCGTGTCGCTCCTCGTCGTGCCGCTGGCGCTCGTGATGCTGGCGCGCCTGCGGGGCCGCGCCAGGCCGTGAGCGACCCGGACCACGAGGAGCGCCTCGTCGCCGCCGCCGACGAGGCCGGCCTGCGCATCGACGTGTTTCTCGCGCGCCGGCTCCCGTCGCTGTCACGCTCTCAGATCCAGCGCCTCATCAAGACGGGCCACGTCACCGCCGCTGACCGTCCGATCAAGACCAGCGCGCCTGTGACCGCAGGCCTCGCCGTGCGCGTCATCGTGCCGGCCCCCGAACCGGCAGATCCGATCGCCGAATCGCTGCCGATCGAAATCCTTCACGACGATGCGGACCTCGTGGTCATCAACAAGCCGGCGGGCATGGTCGTGCATCCCGCACCCGGCCATGCGAGCGGCACGCTCGTGAATGCGCTGCTGCATCACGTCGGCGGACTCAGCGGCGTCGGCGGAAAGGAACGGCCGGGTATCGTGCACCGGCTCGACCGCGGCACGTCGGGGGTGATGGTCATCGCGAAACACGACCGGGCGCATCGAGATCTGTCGCGGCAGTTTCGCGACCGCACGGTGGTGAAGGAGTACGCCGCGCTCGTGTGGGGCCGTGTCGAGGCCGGCCGCACCATGGACCAGCCGATCGGCCGCGATCCCCGCGACCGGCGGAAGATGTCCAGCCGCGCGCGGAACAGCCGGAATGCCCTGACGACGGTCGTGGCGGTCGAAACGTTCGGCGGGCTGTCTCTGCTGCGGCTCGCGATTGGCACCGGGCGCACACATCAGATCCGCGTGCACCTCAGCGAGGGCGGACACCCGATCGTGGGCGACGCGCTCTACGGTGGCGTGCGCCGTCGGCTTCCGGCGTCGCTCGCACCGGTGGCGCGCCTCGAGCGGCCGTTCCTGCACGCGGCACGGATCGAGTTCGACCATCCGACCGACGGACGCCGCCTCTCGTTCGCAGCGCCGTTGCCCGACGATCTCGCGGACGCGCTCTCCGCCCTCCGGCGCGCGCACGCGGCACCAAGGACGCCATGACTGCCCTTCGCCTGAAACCCAAACGACGCCAAATCATCTACGAGGGACGCGTGTTTCGCATCGAACGCGACGTCGTCAGCTGCCGCACGGACGGTCCGTGGCGATGGAGGTCGTTCGCCATCGAGGGTCGGTCGTGCTGGTCCCGCAGCCGTCGCCCGGCCGGGTCATCCTGATCCGGCAATACCGGTACGTCATCGGACGGTGGATCTGGGAACTGCCAGCCGGCTCGCTCGAGCCAGGGGAAGCGCCGGCCCGCGCGGCGCGTCGCGAGTGCCACGAGGAAATCGGCTGGCGTCCGACGCGCATCCGGAAGCTCGGCGCCTACTACCCGTCCCCAGGGTTCTGCGACGAGCGAATGATTTTCTATGCGTGCACGGGGCTTGTCCGGCCGTCGAAGCCCGCCGCGATCGACCCGGATGAGCAGATCGAACCCCGGACGTTCTCGGTGCGGGAGGTGTGGCGGCTCATTGCAAAAGGAGAGGTCGTGGACATGAAGACCGTGCTCGGTCTGGTCCTCCTCCGGCAAGCGTCCCAGGGCCGGTAAGCTCCCATCCCGATCTGGCGGTATTGGCGTAACATCTAGGCTGGTGCGGCGGGTCTCGTCGCGCCGCCAACCGTCGTTTTGAGATGCCAATGCCCGACGCTCGACCTGTAGGTGCTCCCCTGTCTCGTTTGACCTGGCTGGTCGCGGCGATCGTGCCCGTCGTCCTCCTGTCCGCATGTTCTGGCGACGCCGCAAGCGACGCCTCGCCGGCTGCAGGAGCCGCCGGTGCCGGGCGTGGCCGCGGTGCCGCGGCGGCCGTCATGGTCACCACGGCGTCGGCCGTCGAAAAGCCCATGCCAGTGCAGGTGCGCGTGGTTGGCAACGTCGAGGCGTCATCCTCGGTGGATATCCGGTCGCAGGTCTCCGGTGAACTCGTGAGCGTCGGCTTCGAGGAAGGCGACGACGTGACGGCGGGCCAGGTGCTCTTCACGCTGGATCCGCGGCCGTTCGACGTGGCGTTGAAACAGGCCGAGGCGGCGCTCGCGCGGACCACGGCCGAGGCCAAGGGCGCTCGCGCGATCTTCAACCGGTCGGAGGAGCTGTTCAAGAAGGGGCTCCTTCCACGCTCCGAGCGCGAGGAAACGAACACGGACGTCGCGGTCGCCGACGCGGCGGTGTCAGCCGCGGCAGCCGAGCTGGAGAACGCCAAGCTTCAGCTCACGTACACGAAGATTGTGGCGCCGGTCGCCGGTCGAACCGGCGCACTTCTCGTGCACCCGGGATCGCTCGTGCGCGCCAACGACACGGCTGCGCTCGTCGTCATCAATCAGGTCGCGCCGGCCTACGTGACGTTCGCGATTCCGGCCCGCCTGTTGCCTCAGATCGGCGGAGGCCGCGCACGCGCGCTGAAGGTGCAGGCCGTGCCGGCCGGCAGCGCGGACACGCCGGTCACCGGCACCGTCAGTTTCGTGGACAACACGGTCGACCAGGCCACGGACTCCGTGCGAGTAAAGGCGATGTTCACCAACCGCGATCGACGGCTGTGGGCCGGCGCGTTCGTGGACGTCACGCTTCAGCTGGCGGTCGAGCAACACGCGGTCGTGGTGCCGAACGCGTCGGTGCAGGCAAGCCAGCAAGGCCAGTTCGTGTACGTCGTGAAGGCGGACAACACCGTCGAGGCACGCCCGGTCAAGGTCGGATGGATCGACCGCGACGAGGCTGTCGTCGAGAGCGGCGTGAAAGCCGGGGAGACCGTCGTGACTGACGGCCAGCTGCGGCTCACGCCCGGTGCAAAGGTGTCGGCCAAACCTGCTGAGGGACAGTCGAGGACCACGTCATGAACCTTTCTGCCCTGTTCATCAACCGCCCCGTCACCACGACACTCCTTCAGCTTTCGATCGTCATCTTCGGTGTCATTGGATACCGGGCGCTGCCGGTCAGCGACCTGCCGGCCATCGACTTCCCGACGATCTCGGTGACACGCCAGCCTGCCTGGCGCCAACCCGGAGACGATGGCGTCGGCCATCGCGACGCCGCTCGAGAAGCAGTTCTCCGCGATTGCCGGCATCTCGTCGATCAGCTCGACGAGCTCGACCGGACAGACGTCGATCACGCTCCAGTTCGACCTCGAGCGCGACATCGACGCCGCCGCGCAGGACGTGCAGCTGGCGATTTCGCGCACGCGCAACCTGCCGCCGGACATGCCGCAGCCGCCGTCGTTCCAGAAGGTGAACCCGGCGGACTTCCCGATCCTGTTCCTGACGCTCAGCTCCGAGACGCTGCCGCTCTCGCAGATCAACGAGTACGCCGAAATCAACGTCGCGCAGCGCCTGTCCATGGTGAAGGGCGTCGCGCAGGTGAACGTCTTCGGCTCACAGAAGTTCGCGGTGCAGATCGACGTCGATCCGCGCCAGCTCGCGGCGCGGGGGCTCGCGATGGAGGACGTCGCGAGCGCAGTGGCGCGCAACAGCGTCAACCGACCGACGGGCACGCTGTACGGCCCGGATCGCACGTTTGCCGTGAAAACCGACGGGCAGCTGATGAACGCCGAAGCGTTCCGGCCGCTGATCGTGAGCTACCGGGATGGCCGTCCGGTCAGGCTCCACGAGGTCGCGAACGTGTACGACGGCGTCGAGAACGACAAGCAGGCGAGCTGGTTCAACGGCGCGCGCACCATCTACCTGGCGATCAACAAGCAGCCCGGGACGAACACGGTCGAGATCGTCGACTCGATTCGTGCGCTCCTGCCCCAGATTCAGACGCAGCTTCCCGCCGCGCTCGGTCTGCAGGTCCGCATGGACCGGTCGCAGGCGATTCGCGAATCGATCCACGACATCACCCTCACCCTGCTGTTGACGGTCGTCCTCGTCGTGCTGGTCATCTTCCTCTTCCTGCGTAATCTCTCGGCGACCGTCATCCCGAGTCTTGCGCTGCCGGCCTCGATCGTCGGCACGTTCGCCGCGATGTATCTGCTGGGCTACAGCCTCGACAACCTGTCGCTCATGGCCTTGACGCTCGCCGTCGGCTTCGTCGTGGACGACGCGATCGTCATGCTCGAGAACATCGTGCGCCACATGGAAGAAGGCATGAATCCGATGACCGCGGCCCTGCAGGGTTCGAAGGAAATCGGGTTCACCATCATCTCCATCACGCTCTCGCTCGTCGCGGTCTTCATTCCGGTGCTGTTCATGGGCGGCGTCGTCGGGCGCCTGCTCCACGAGTTCGCCGTGACGATGGGCGTGGCGATTCTGATTTCGGGCTTCGTCTCGCTGACGCTGACGCCGATGCTGGCCGCTCGTTTCCTTCGCCCGCCGGCGACGCTCCACCACGGCCGGGTCTACATGGCGATCGAGCGCGCGTTCGATGCGACGCGCGATGGGTACGGCTGGCTGCTCCACCGCACGATGGTCCATCATGGCGCCACGATGGTGGCGTCGCTCCTGCTCGTCGTCGCGACGGTGTACTGCTTCCAGATCATCCCGATGGGCTTCATCCCGAGCCAGGACACCGGACAGGTCAACGGACAGACCGAGATGGCGCAGGGGCTGGGCTACCAGGCGATGGTGGATCACCAGCTCGAGGTCATGAAAATCGTTCAGGCCGACCCGAACGTGAAGTCGGTCACCTCGTCGATCGGCCTCGTGACGGGCGGTGGCGGGTCGGCGGCCAACGGCGGCCGGCTGCAGATCGAGTTGGTGCCGCGGACGGAACGCACGCTGACGGCCGATCAGGTCATCGAATCGCTGCGGCCGAAGATCTCCGGCGTGCCCGGCGTTCGCGTGTTTCTCTCGAATCCGCCCGCGATCAACATCGGGGGCCGGCCGACGCGAGCCCA
This sequence comes from uncultured Acidobacteriota bacterium, assembly GCA_963730485.1. GTDB lineage: Bacteria > Acidobacteriota > Vicinamibacteria > Vicinamibacterales > SCN-69-37 > CAVTYZ01. The sequence goes on from CAVSRY010000025.1 coordinate 21,271, forward strand.
GTACCAGTTCACGCTGACGAGCGGCGACACGGAAACGCTCTACGCGTCGGCAACGAAGTTCGAGACGGCGCTCCACGACCTGCCCGGCCTGCAGGACGTCGGCAGCGACCTCCTACTCGGCAACCCGCAGCTCAACGTCACGCTCGATCGCGATCGCATCGCCGCCCTGGGGCTCAGCGCCGATCAGGTCGAGACCGCGATGTTCAGCGCGTTCGGTTCCCGGCAGATCGCCCAGATCTACGCCCCGAACAACGCCTACCAGGTCCTCATGCGCGTGGCGCCGAAGTATCAGGAAGACGCCTCGGCGCTGAACCTGTTGCACCTGAAAGCCCCGAACGGCGAACACATTCCGCTGTCGAGCCTGACCCGTGTCGACACCGGCGTCGGCCCGCTGTCCGTGAACCACACCGGTCAGCTTCCGTCGGTGACCGTGTCCTTCAATCTGAGGCCGGGCGTGGCGCTCGGCGACGCCGTGGCGCAGGTCGAGCAGGCCGCGTTCGCCGAGTTGCCCGCGTCCATCGCGACGTCCTTCCAGGGCACCGCGCAGGCGTTCCAGGATTCCACGCGCGGCCTCGGCATCATCCTGCTGATGGCGATCTTCGTCATCTACGTCGTGCTGGGCATCCTCTACGAGAGCTTCATTCACCCGCTCACGATTCTCTCGGGACTGCCGGCGGCCGGCCTCGGCGCGCTCCTCACGCTCCTCGTCTTCGGCATCGACCTGAACCTGTACGCCTTCGTCGGCATCATCATGCTGGTCGGCCTCGTGAAGAAGAACGGCATCATGATGATCGACTTCGCGATCGAAGCGCAGCGCACGCAGGGCAAGACGCCGGCTGAGGCGATGTACGAAGCGTGCCTTGTTCGTTTCCGGCCGATCATGATGACGACGATGGCGGCACTGGTCGGCACGCTGCCGATCGCGCTGGGTGTCGGCGCCGGTGCGGAATCCCGTCAGCCTCTCGGCCTGGCGGTCGTCGGCGGCCTCGTCGTGTCGCAGACGCTCACGCTCTTCATCACTCCGGTCTTCTACCTCTACGCGGAAGCGTTGTCAGGCTGGCTGCGCGGGGAGCGTCCGGCGGTTTCGGTGCGGCCCAGTCGCCGTGCCCTGCCGATGAACGGCCGGTCGACGATCGACTAGACTTCAAGTCAAAAGCAAAAGGCAGAAGTCAGACATGTTCTGACTTCTGCCTTCGTATTTCTGACTTCCGGTCGCGGGCTTTCCGCGACCGGCTACGACATGCTGTACCGCGGACGCGGGTCGTCGAGTCTCGGCGAATCCGTCTTCCGCGATGCGGGCACCAGCGCCAGCTTCAGCACCTCGTCCATGTTCTTGACGTAGTGGAACTTGAGGTCGCTGCGCTGCGCCTCGGTCAGATCCTCCACCACGTTCTTCTCGTTCTGCGCGGGCAGGATGACGTCACGGATGCCCAGGCGCCGCGCGGCAAGGACCTTCTCCTTGATGCCGCCGACCGGCAGAACCTTGCCGGCCAGCGTGATCTCGCCGGTCATCGCGAGACTCGGTTTGACCGCCCTACCGGACAGCGCCGACGCGAGCGCGGTGACCATCGTCACGCCGGCTGACGGACCGTCCTTCGGAATCGCACCGGCCGGCACATGGATGTGCAGTTCCGCATCGCGATAGAAGGTCGGGTCGACGCCGTACTTGGAGGCGTGCGCGCGGAACCAGGAGAGCGCAATGCGCGCCGACTCCTTCATCACGTCGCCGAGCTGGCCAGTGATCGTCAACTGGCTGGAACCGGGCATGCGTTGCGCTTCGATGAAGAGAACGTCGCCGCCGACTGGCGTCCATGCCAGCCCGACCGAGACGCCGGGTTCGCGCGTGCGGTCCTTCATCTCCTCATCGAGATGCCGCGGAGCGCCAAGGTAATCCGGCACCGTTTCGGCCGTGATCGCCACCGACACCCGTCTGGCCCTCCGCGCGCCGCCGCGCGATCTTGCGGCAGATCGATCCGATCTCCCGCTCGAGGTTGCGCACGCCGGCCTCTCGCGTGTAGCCGCGGACGATGGCCGAGATGGCGGCATCGGTAAAGGTCACCTCGCCCGCCGGCAGGCCGTGATTGACGACCTGGCGCGCGACGAGATGGTCCTGGGCGATCCGCAGTTTCTCTTCCTCGGTGTAGCCCGACAGCTCGAGCACTTCCATGCGGTCACGAAGCGGCCCCGGCACCGTGTCGAGCACGTTCGCCGTGGTGATGAACAGCACCTCGGACAGGTCGAACGGCACGTCCAGGTAGTGATCGCGGAACGTGTTGTTCTGCTCCGGATCGAGCACCTCGAGCAGGGCCGAGGCCGGATCGCCCCGGAAATCGGAGCCCAGCTTGTCGACTTCGTCGAGGATGAACACCGGGTTGCGCGATTCCACCCGCCTCAGTCCCTGGATGATCTGCCCAGGGAGCGCCCCGATATACGTGCGTCGATGTCCGCGAATCTCGGCCTCGTCACGCATGCCGCCGAGCGACACGCGAACGAACTTCCGGCCGAGCGCGTGGGCGATCGACTTCGCGAGCGAGGTCTTGCCCACTCCCGGAGGGCCGACGAAACACAGGATCGGCCCCTTCATGTCCGCCTTCAGCTTGCGGACGGCAAGGTACTCGAGAATCCGGTCCTTCAGACGGTCGAGCCCCGAGTGATCGGCATCGAGCACGGCCTTCGTGTGGGGAAGGTCAATGACCTCGTCGGTCCGTTTCGCCCACGGCACAGCGACGAGCCAGTCGATGTACGTCCGCGCGACGGTGTACTCGGCGGCTGCCGCCGGCATCTTCGAGAGCCGCTCGAGCTCGCGAAGCGCTTCCTTCTTGACTTCGTCGGGCATCCCGGCGGCATCGATTTTTTCGCGGAGCTCTTCCAGCTCGCGCATCTGATCGTCGCCTTCGCCGAGTTCCTTCTGAATCGCCTTCATCTGCTCGCGCAGGAAATACTCGCGCTGGCCCTTGCCGACTTCCGACTGCACCTGGGACTGAATCTTCGACCCGAGCTCCAGAACTTCCAGCTCCTTGGTCAGGATCCTGTTGAGCTGATCCATCCGGGCGCGCAGATCCGATTGCTCCAGCAAATCCTGCTTGGCCGCGGTCCCGATCGTGCTGAGGCTCGAGGCGATGAAGTCGGTCAGGCGGGTGACGTCAGTGATGTTGCTGGCGAGGGCGTTGCAGGTCCTCGGACAGCACCGGCGACAACTGAACGACCTGCGAGAAGTTCGCGCGGATGTTGCGCTCGAGAGCGTCGATCTCGAGGCGGTCCAATTCCCTCAGCGTCTCGTCCACCGCGGCGATCTCGGCGCGCAGGTACGGCCGTGTCGCAATCAACCGGTCCAGGCGGATCCGCGCGAGGCCCTGGACAATCAGCCGCAGGCTGCCGTCGGGCAGCTTGAACATCTTGTGGATGTGGGTCAGCGTGCCGACGTCGTGCAGATCACCCTGGCCCGGATCCTCGTGCGAGGGATCCCGCTGCGTGAACACCCCGATGACTTTGGCGCCGGCGATCGCCTCGTCGATCAACTTCACCGACGATTCGCGGGCCACGGCCAGCGGCATGAACGAGTTCGGGAACAGCACGGTGTCGCGCAGCGGCAGGACGGGAACGTCGCCCGGCACGGTGTACGAGCGCTCACCGGCGCCCGGTTGGACGATGCGGGTGGTCTCGTCGCTCATGATGCCCTCCCTCCCACTGGAGCCTCGCTCCGGTGGTGGACCGGCAGAGGCCCCTGATGGCCTCTGCCGAATCACTGACTTCTCTTGTGTTAGACGCCGGGCGGGAAGAAACGATGTGATCGATCGCTCGCCCCGCCATCCGGCAGGCCGTCGCGATCTGATGCGAAGGTCGCCGGTGTTAGTTCAAATCGAGCAGAAACCCTGCCGAACGCCGTTGCGATTGCTGCCGGGCTCGCTGCTCGGCAATCTCCCGGGCCTCTTCGCAGTCCTTGCAGCGAACCGCGAAAGGCAGGGCGCGCAGGCGCCGTTCGGAAATCTCGTCACCGCACTCGAAGCAGTTCCCGTAGGACTGCTCGTCGAGGCGCTTGAGCGCTTCCTCGATCTTGTGCAGCGTCTCCGACTTCATCTGGATGAGGGCGAGTTCGATCTCGTCCTGGATGTCCGCTTCGGAGGTCTCGGCGGCGTCGAGCACGCCTTCGCTGGACGTGCCACCCGCGCGGACGTCACGCATTTTTTCCTGAACTTCGCTCAGGATCTCTCGCCGGCGATCCTCGAGGATCTTCTTCAATTCGGCGTAGCGTCCCGTCGCAATTTCCGTGTGATTCGCGCGTGCGTTCATGACGTCTCTCCCTCCCGTGCCGCTCTCCGACCGACCAGCCGTTTCGATGGATTCCGCTGTAGCAATTTGGGTGCCAGCCACCGTTTTGTTGCCCGCTGTTTGAGTCGGGGACTCGTCATCCAGCCAGTTCCATTGGCTGTCATTAATTCACCACGGCTCGTTAACTTGAGCCTCAGGCCCGTCCGCACCCCACTCTCGGCAGCCGCCTGTGCCGCTTTAGACGAGGACACGGGCTTCGGCGGTTCTGCTCCGCCTTCTGTGAGATGACCAAATTCGGCCCGTCTGCTATACTTGGACGTTTTTCGGGGTGGTTGGTGTCGCCCCAGACGGAACTGTGACGAGTATGGCGAAGAGTTGTGAAATCTGTGGAAAGAAGCCGGTCGTCGGCCGTATCGTCAGCCACGCCCATAACGTGCGGGCCCGCCGGTTCGAGCCCAACCTGCAGCGTGTCCGCGCGATGATCGGCGGCGGAGTCCGCCGCATCCGCGTGTGCACGCGGTGCCTCAGGTCGAACAAGGTCGTCAAAGCAGCGTAGCTGCTCAAGTAGGAACTCAGACGTTAGAAGTCAGAAACCGGGCGTGCCCGGCATTCTGACTTCTGCCTTCTAACTTCGAACTTCTCTATCTGGCGGCCCGCTCGACGGCCAGTACGCCATCCACATCCCGAATCGACCGCATCACCTTCTCGAGGTGTTTGAGGTCGCTGATCTCCACCGTCATCCGAATCGATCCGCGCTGATCGACGCCGACGTTGGCTTCGACGTCCTTGATATTGGTTTCGATGTCCGCGATGCGGGAGCTGACGTCCGCGAGAATGCCCCGCCGGTCCTCGACACTGATCTTGAGTCGCACCGTATACGGCGTGTCCTGACCCGTATCCCACTCCACGTCGATACGGCGATCCGGATCGAAGAGGAGGTTCACGACGTTCGGGCACGCCGCCGAGTGGACGGATACGCCCTTGCCGCGCGTGATGTAACCGACAATCCGCTCGCCACGAATCGGGTTGCAGCATCGCGCACGGAACACCATCAAGTCGTCAACGCCCCGAACCTTGATCTTCTGATCGGCGGCCCCAGCGCCGGCGGCCGCCGGTCGTCGCGGGCCGGCCGGCGCGGACTCGGCCGACCGCTCACGCAGCGCCTCCTGGCCGACGAGGCGTGTGAGAAGCGCGCGCGCCGTGATCTTTCCGTAGCCCAGCCCGGCAAACACATCGTCGGCCTTCTGCGCGCTGAACTCGGCGGCAATCCTGGCAATCGCGTCGTCGGTCACGAGGCTCCGGTCCACGGTGAATCGCCGCAGTTCCTTATCCAGGAGCCGCCGGCCAAGCTCGACGCTTCGCGCTTTCTCCTCGCCGTGGACGAAGTGCCGAATCTTGTGACGGGCGCGGGACGTCGCGACGAAGTTGAGCCAGTCGCGGCTCGGCGTGTGGCCGGTCTGCGTGACGATCTCGACGATGTCGCCGTTGTTGAGGCTGGTGCGGAGGGGCACCATGCGGCCGTTGACACGGGCGCCGACACACTGGTGGCCGACATCGGTGTGAATCGCGTACGCGAAGTCCACCGGCGTCGACCCACGCAGCAGCGACTTCACCTCACCCTTGGGGGTGAAGATGTAGACCTCCTCCGGGTAGAGCTCGATCCGGAGGTTCTGCATGAACTCCTGCGGGTCTCGCACTTCCTGCTGGAGCTCGAGCAGCCGCCGGAGCCAGTTGAAATACTGTTCGTCCCGTTCGGCGCCGACGCGGCCTTCCTTGTACTTCCAGTGCGCCGCAATGCCTTCCTCGGCGATCTGGTGCATCTCCTCGGTGCGGATCTGCACCTCGAACGGCAGGCCGCGATCCCCGCGGACGGACGTGTGCAGCGCCTGGTAGCCGTTTGGGCGCGGCATGGCGATGAAATCCTTGAACCGTCCCGGAACGGGCGAAAAAATCTGGTGGATGATGCCGAGCACGCCGTAACAGTCCTTGACGTTCTTGGTGATCACACGAAGCGCGATGAAGTCGTACACCTGATCCAGAGGAATGCGCTGGCGCTGCAGCTTCTGGTGGATGGACCAGAGGCGCTTGATGCGGCCGTCGATCGCAACGACTTCAATCTGCGCGTCCTCGAGCTTCGCCTGGAGCTGACGGCGCAGCGTGTCGATGGACCCCTCGGTGGCCGCGCGAGTGGCTTCGACGTCCTGCCGCAGCGCCTCGTAGGCGGCGGGCTCGAGGTTGCGGAACGCCAGCTCCTCGAGTTCGTTCTTGATCTTGCTCATCCCGAGGCGATTGGCGATGGGCGCGTAGATGTCGCGCGTCTCCTCGGCGATGCGGGTGCGGCGGTCCTCGGGCAGGTGCTGGAGCGTCCGCATGTTGTCGAGCCGGTCGGCGAGCTTGACGAGGATGACGCGGATGTCGTCCACCATCGCCATGAGCATCTTGCGGAAGCTCTCGGCCTGCCGCTCCTCGCTCGACGCGAACTGCAGCGTGGACAGCTTCGTGACCCCTTCGACGACGTGGGCGACCGGCTCGCCAAAAAGCTCACGGATTCGCTCGATCGAGGTGGGTGTGTCTTCGACGATGTCGTGGAGCAGGCCGGCGGCGATGGCCACCACGTCGAGCCGCAGGTCGGCCAGGATGTCGGCGACGGCCACCGGGTGGACCAGGTAGGGCTCCCCGGACTTGCGGACCTGACCTCGATGTTCTTCGGCCGAAAAGGCATGGGCGCGCCGGAGCAGATCGACATCTGCGTCTGGAGTCAGCGCGCGGACCTTCTCGATGACGTCATCGAACCGGATCATGGGTACCGGTGTCTAACCGGTTTAGGTCTGGTTTGGGGGCGGACGGCGGTCCCGCCGTCGGCCCATGATACCGGCAAACGCCGCGGGACGCCCGAAGGTTGGGGGGCGAGGCCGGAAATCGGGCCTGATCGCGCCTTGCGGAGACTTTGCCGGTTCACTATACTGGCGCGGCTCTAGACCACTCCGCAGGACCGCCCAGGAACTCCTCGGCGTCACGAAAGGGGAAATACATGCAGTTTCGATTCAGCCGCATGGTCGTGCTCATCGTCGGGATGTCGCTGGCCGCGAGCGCTTGCGGACGCTATTCCATCAGCAGCATTCGGTCGGCCAAGGCTTTCCAGGACGGCATCGGGCTCTACCAGCGCGGCGACTACGTGCCGGCCGCCCGAGCACTTCACGGAAGCGATTCGGCTGAACCCGGATTTCCCCTTCTCCTACTTCTTCCTGGGCAATAGCTACGACAAGATGTACCGGCCGGCCCGCAAGGGTGAGGCTGAGAACGACGCCTACCTCCAGAAGGCCGTCGAGAACTACCGCCAGTCCATCGACCACCTGAAAGGGCGGACCGAGGAGCAGGCGCCGCAGTTCCTGAACCTGTCGTACCAATACCTGATCGCGGCCTACGGCTCTGACCGGCTCAACGACTTCGCCAAGGCCGAGGAAGCCGCCAGAGAGCTCATCGCGACCACGCCGGACGAGCCGGGCAACTACCAGGCCCTGGCGCGCCTCTACCAGGATCAGGGCCGGAATGCCGGATGCCGAGGCCATGTTCGTGAAGGCCGCCGAGGTTCGCCCAAACGACCCGGTCGGCTACCAGATGCTGGCGAACTTCTACAACCAGCAGGGAGACTTCGACAAGACCATCGCGGCCTTCCAGAAGCGTGCCGACCTCGAGCCGAACAACCCGGAGGCGTGGCACACCATGGGGACGTTCTATTACGACAAGGCCCTCCGGGACACTCGACTTCCGATGGACACCTTCCGGAAGTACGTGTCCTCGGGCATCTCCGCCGAGGACCACGCGCTGAAGCTGAATGCCGAGTACTACGAGGCCGTGACCTTCAAGGGGATGCTGATCGGTCTCCAGGCCAGCCGTGAGCGTGACGTGGCCGTCCAGAAGCGCCTGCTGGGAGAGGCGACCGCCCTCCGGGAGCGCTCGCTCGACCTGCGGAAGAAGCAGGAGGCAGGCGCCGCTGCCACCGCGGCGGCCAGCGCCAAGCCGAAGCCGGCCGGAAGCTAGGCAGGGCGGAAGGCACGAAGGCAGAAGGTAAGAGTCAGAAGTAGGGGCAGGAACGATAGAAGGCCGGGAGCGTTCGCACGGAACGCTTACCGGCCTTTCCCTTTTCTGACTTCTGAACTTCCAACTTCTAACTTCCCTAGGACTGTCCGCCCGCGCCCCCGCCGGCCGCTTCGCGCCGCATGCCGTCGGTGACCACGCCGATTTTCTCGACGCCGGCACCCGTGGCCGCGTCAATCACGGCCATGATTTCACCGTAGCGGACGTTGCCCGCGCCGATGAGAAAGAGGGTCTTGTCCTTCCGCGTCTCGTAGATCACGCGGAACCGCTCCTCAGCCTGCTGGATCGGCACTTCCTGCTTGTTGATGGTCAGGCGGCGGTCAGCCGTATAGTCCGCGACCACCTGGCCGAGGAGGTTGGCCACGTCGACGTGGGCGATTGGTCTCGAGCGGCAGATTCACATCCGTGCCGCGCTGCGCCAGCGGGAGGGCCGCCATGAAGATGATCAGGAGCACGAGCAGGACGTCGATGAGCGGCGTGACGTTCATGTCGGCCGAGGCTTCCGCCTTCGCGGTCTTGAACACGCGTTCCGCGCCGTGGTGCATGTGGGCGTGCGACATTGGTTGTTCTCCTTCCCGATAGGGTCTGACGAGGGCGACCGACTCGATCGTGGCGCCGCGGAGCGCGTCCATCATCTTCATGACCGCGCTGTAGCGCGCATCACGATCGTCTTTGAGATAGACACCACTTTGTCGGTCTCGGCATCGATGTCGTCGACGGAGTGGTCGCACGTATGGGCCGTTCTGGCATGTTCGCGTCCTGGAACAGCGTCACCTGCACAGGTGTCTGCGAGAGCGGCGGGACGATCAATGAAGCTCAGCAACACGAACACGCTAAAAACACGAAGGGCCGGAGCCGCGAACGCGGCCCCAGCCCTCTTGGAACTTTGAAGTTAGAAGTTCGAAGACTCGATTGACCAGCCCTTCTAATTCTGGCTTCTAACTTCTGACTTCCCTACGGCTGTCCGCCTGCGCTGCCGCCGCCGGCCGCTTCGCGCCGCATGCCGTCGGTCACGACGCCGATCTTCTCGACGCCGGCGCCCATGGCCGCGTCGATGACGGCCATGATCTCGCCGTAACGAACGTTGCCTGCGCCGATGAGAAAGAGGGTCTTGTCCTTACGCGTCTCGTAGATCTCGCGAAACCGCTCTTCGGCCTGCTGGATCGGCACTTCCTGCTTATTGATGGTCAGGCGGCGGTCGGCCGTGTAGTCGGCGACCACCTGACCCAGCACGTCCGCAGCCTTGGCGTTGGCGTTGGTCTCGAGCGGCAGGTTGATGTCCGTCCCGCGCTGAGCCAGAGGCAGCGCGGCCATGAAGATGATCAGCAGCACGAGCAGCACGTCGATGAGCGGCGTGACGTTCATGTCGGCCGACGCTTCGGCCTTGGACGCTTTGAAGACGCGTTCCGCGCCGTGGTGCATGTGGGCGTGTGACATTACTGCCCTCCTGTCGGCTTCAGCGGATCGGTGATGAGCGCGACCGACTCGATCTTGGCGCCGCGAAGCGCGTCCATCATCTTCATGACGGCGCTGTACGGTGCGTCCCGGTCACCCTTGAGATAGACCACTTTCTCGGCCTTATCTTCGAGGATGTCCGTTAACCGCCGGATCAGCTCGGGCTCTGTCGCTTCGAGCGCATTGATGTAGAGCCGGCTCTGGCCGTCGATGTAGACGACGGTCTGGTCGGACGTGTCCGGCTTCTCCTGCGTATGTGCGGCCTGCGGCAGAGTCACCTGGACAGGCGTCTGCAACAGGGGCGCGACGATCATCATGATGATGAGCAACACCAGCATCACGTCCACGAGCGGCGTGACGTTGATATCGGATTTGACGCCACCTTTGGCGCCGCCGACATCCATTGACATGACTTATCACTCCTCGCCGGCGTGGGGCGTGGGGCAGGAGGCGTGGGACGTTCGGTCCCACGCCTCCGCCACAGGTTCCCCGACTACGCCGTCTTCTTAATGAAGTAGTCGACGAGCTCCGAGGACGAGTTGTCCATCTCGACGCTGAAATACTCGAGTCGGCCGGTGAAGTAGTTGTACATCCAGACGGCCGGGATGGCGACGACGAGGCCGAGCGCGGTCTCGATCAGCGCTTCCGAAATACCGGCCGAGACGGCGCCGAGGCCGCCCGATCCAGCGGCCGCGATGCCCTGGAACGCCGAGATGATACCGACGACCGTGCCGAGCAGTCCGACGAACGGCGCCGTCGCGCCGATCGTTGCGAGGGCCGGAATACCCTTCTTCAGGTCGTTCGACGTGAGCGCGGTGGCGCGCTGGATGGCGCGGCGCACTGTGTCGACCAGGTCGTCGCGATTCATCGACGCACCGGAATCGGCCTGGAACTGATACTCCTGGAGCCCGGCCAACACCACCTTGGCAAGGTGGCTGTACTGATACGTCTTGGCCTGCGAGACCGAGAGCGCATCCTTCAACCGGCCTTCCTTGAGGTGCTTGGCCACCTGGGGCGCGTACAGCTTCGACTGCTTGCGCGCCTGCGAGAACGTGTAGAACCGTTCAATGGCCACGCCAAACGACCACATCGACATGAAAACCAGAACGAAGGCCACGAGCTTCGCGACCCAGCCCATCTGGTTCCACATTTCCATCAGATCCATTGCCAGCCTCCGAAACCTGTCTTGACTTGCGATTACGCCAACGAATCAAGAGTCCTGCGCGACACGGGCACCGGGCGGAACTCGAGACGACACGAACAAGAGAACGCCGCGCCCCGCGCGGCGTTCCTTACTCTCCTACTGGATTGCGAACGTCACGTTCACGGACATGATGACTTCGACCGGCTGGTTGTTGAGCAGCGTCGGCGTGTAGCGCCACTGATTCACTGCGTCCAGCGCGGCCTGGTCCAGCATCGGGACCGAGCGAATAACCTTGGCGTTCTTGATCGTGCCGTCTCTCGCGATCGTCGCCTCGATGATCACCATGCCCGCGACGCGCGCGGCTTTCGCGATCGGCGGATAGACCGGATCGACCTTCTTCACGATTTCCGGACGCTTGATGTCGCCACCGACGCGCACCGGCGCGGCAGGAGGCGGCGCATTCCCCAGAGCCATGGTGTTCGCCGCCGCGGGCAGGTTCGTCGGAATACCACCGACGACCGACATCAGCCGGGGCGGCGGCTCGGGCTTGATCTCACGAGGCGCCTCGACCGGGGCCGCCGCAGGGTTCACGTTGACCTCGACAGGCGGCGGCGGTGGCGGCGCCGCTGACGGCGGCGGCGGTGGCGGCGGTGGTGGCGGTGGCGGCGGCGGCACCGCGGCAAACGCCATCACCGACTGCGGCGTCGGGAGCGCGTCAGTCGCGAGCAGTGGAATGACGATCATCGCCGCCAGCCCAAGCGTGTGCGTGAGAATCGACAGCGGCACCGTGTACCACTGCTTGGTTCCCACCTGAATGGACGGTTTGACGACATCGCCGAACATTTCGCGTGGCACGGGTGATCCTCCTTACGGCCGTTCCTTTACCGTCAGACCTCGGCGATGACACGCATCGGTCGGGCGAATACCAGGGACTGCGGCGCCCCAAGCGTCTCCCGGCTGATTTCGTAAAGGCCCGGCATTATAGTCAGACACAAAAAAACGTGTCAACGAACTCGACGACCTTTTGGGGCGTCCGGCGAACGGTCCGAGCCGGTCGCGCCACAGCGACTGAACGTACCCCACTTAGACACCAGCGACGACGGAAACGGACCCGCCCCATCGACGCCCACGACGACTTTCTCAGTGCCTCGCCGGCGGGGGCGCCGACCCAATCCGCATCGCGTAAAACGACCGCCAGACGAACACGAGACAGACCGCAAAGAACACGGCGGCCAGCACTTGCGTCAGCCCGTGTCCCTGCTGGCTGGCCAGCTGCACCGCCAGCTCGACGGCCAGAAGTCCGAACAGCGTGGTGAACTTGATCACCGGATTCATCGCCACCGACGACGTGTCCTTGAACGGGTCGCCCACGGTATCACCGACGACGGTCGCCGCGTGAAGGTCCGTGCCCTTCGCCTTGAGCTCAACTTCGACGATTTTCTTGGCATTGTCCCAGGCGCCGCCCGCGTTGGCCATGAAAATCGCCTGGTAGAGGCCGAAGAGCGCGATCGAGACGAGGTAGCCGATGAAGAAGAACGGCTCGAAGAACGCGAACGCCAGCGTGCCGAAGAACACGGTCAGGAAGATGTTGAACATCCCCTTCTGCGCGTACTGCGTGCAGATCTCCACGACGCGCTTCGAGTCCTCGACCGACGCCCTGGTCACGCCTTCGAGGCGGATGTTGGCCTTGATGAACTCCACGGCCCGATAGGCGCCGGTGGTCACGGCCTGAATCGACGCCCCGGTGAACCAGTAGATCATCGCGCCGCCGGTGATGAGCCCGAGCAGGAACGGCGGGTGCAGCAGCGACAGCTTCGCGACGAGCTCGGGCGCCAGGCCATCGGTCAGCCCGACAATGATCGAAAAAATCATCGTCGTCGCGCCGACGACCGCCGTGCCGATCAGCACGGGCTTGGCCGTGGCCTTGAACGTGTTGCCGGCGCCGTCGTTCTCCTCGAGGTTGTGCTTGGCCCGCGCAAAGTCCACGTCGAAGCCATATTGCTTCTTGAGCTCGGCCGCGACGTTCGGCACGTCTTCAATCTGCGAGAGCTCGTAGACGGACTGCGCGTTGTCGGTCACAGGGCCGTACGAGTCGACGGCAATCGTCACCGGTCCCATGCCAAGGAACCCGAAGGCGACGAGGCCGAACGCGAAGACCGCCGGCGCGATCATGCCGATGTCGCCGAAGCTCAGGCTGACCCAGTAGGCGACCGCTCATGAGTCCCATGATGGTCATGCCGAGCCAGAAGGCGCTGAAGTTGCCGGCGACGAGACCAGAGAGGATGTTGAGCGAGGCCCCGCCCTCGCGCGACGAGGTGACGACCTCACGCGTGTGCGCCGACTCGGTGGACGTGAACACCTTGACGAGCTCGGGAATGACGGCGCCCGCGAGCGTGCCGCACGTGATGATCGTCGAGAGCTTCCACCACAACGTGGTGTCGCCCGACGCCCCAAGCGCCGGAATCAACAGATAGGACGCGACATACGTCAGCGCGACGGACACGAGCGACGTGACCCACACGAGCCGGGTCAGCGGCGTTTCGAAATTCATCCGATCGACGTTGGCGAACTGGCTCGTCGCGACCGCTTCGTTGAGCAGGTAGGAGGCGCCCGACGCCACCACCATCACGATGCGCATCATGAAAATCCAGACGAGCAGCTGCACCTGGGTCGCCTGATCGGCGACGGCCAGCAGGATGAACGAGATCAGCGCGACGCCGGTGACGCCGTACGTCTCGAATCCGTCGGCTGACGGTCCCACCGAGTCGCCGGCGTTGTCACCGGTGCAGTCCGCGATGACGCCCGGATTGCGCGCATCGTCCTCTTTGATCTTGAAGACGATCTTCATCAAATCCGCGCCGATGTCGGCGATCTTCGTGAAGATGCCGCCCGCGATTCTGAGCGCGGACGCGCCGAGCGACTCGCCAATCGCGAAGCCGATGAAGCAGGCGCCCGCGTAGTCGCCGGGAATGAACAGCAGGATGACGAGCATCAGCAGCAGCTCGACGCTGATGAGCATCATCCCGATGCTCATGCCGGCCTTGAGCGGAATCGCGTAGCACGGGAACGGCTTGCCGCGCAGGCTGGCGAACGCGGTCCGGGAGTTCGCGAACGTGTTGACCCGGATGCCGAACCAGGCCACACCGTAGCTGCCGGCGATGCCGATCAGGCTGAACAGCAGGATCGTCGCGACCTTGATCGCCGTGAAGTGCTGCAGGAGGCCGAAGTAGATCGCGATGATGACCCCGATGAACGCCTCGAGAATCAGCAGGAACTTGCCCTGCTGAATCAGGTAGGTCTTGCACGTTTCGTAGATCAGCTCGGAGATCTCGAGCATGGCAGGATGCACCGCCATGTTCTTCAGCTGGCTGTAGATCACGAGGCCAAAGAGCAGGCCGAACATCGAAACGACGAGGCCCGAGTAGAGCAACGTGTGGCCATCGATGCCGCCAAGAAAGCTGACCTGACTCAAATCGGGGAGGATGAGATTCGCTTCCCCGCCCATGTGCGGCTGCACGTCTGGCGGGTGGCGTTTGTGCGGCGACCTGAGGGCTCGCCCAGGCCAACACGGCGCCGAGCGTCACTAGCCATGCCGTTCGTCTTGCCCACACTTTCAGACCTGTCATTCCTACTCCGTCTTGGGTCGGGGGGCTTCGCCCCGCGAACCCCCTACGCGCTCACTCGTGGGGCCCCAACGCCCCACTCCGTTCGCGCGGGCTCACTTCGCTTCGCTCGTTCGCGACTGTCGCAGCGCCAGGAAACAACCGGACAGCGTCAGCTCGTTCCTCGGACCCGTCGTACCCTCGCACGAGTCGTACCTGCTGTTTGGCGCCGCCCAGTCTACCCCGCCCCGGGCCGCTCCTGACCGCCATCGCCCGTGCGAACGGCGTCCGGCATCCCCATGCCGCCGGTGAGAAACACTCGAATGCCTTCCTCCACCGTCATGTCAGGGAACGACACCTGATCCAGGCGGCAGACCACAACGTCTCCCAGATAGAGGTGATTTGTCGGCATGTAGACGGCAACGAGTGCCTCGGGGCCCTGGCCGCGATCGACAGAAAACTCCTTGGTCAGGAAGCCCAACGCGAACCCCCTCGACCCGTTGTCGACGAGCACCATCCGTTTGAAGCCGAACTCGTTGTCAGGGGAAAACGCCGAGATGAGCTGCTTGACCGGCGCGTACACCGTGCGAAAGAGCGGAACGTGCAGGAGCAGCTGCTCGGCGCGCTCGAGGAACCGCCGACCGATGACGTTGGTCGCCACGATGCCGACAATCAGCACGAACAGCGCCGTGGACACGAGGCCGAGACCCGGCACGTGCTGCCCGAGAACGCGCTCGCTCAGCCAACCGGTGAGCCGGTACGCCCAGCCAAACACCCAGACGATCGCCACGACACTGACGACGAGCGGTACGGTGACGAAGAAGCCGGTGATGAAACGCCGGCGCAGCCAGAGACCCGGCCCGCTGCCCACTACTGCCACCCGGCGGCCAGTCGCCGCGAAGAGATCCGAGTCCCACCACGATGCGGTACCAGGCGAACGGCACGAAGCCCGCGCGGGTCACAAACCGCAGAAACGGGCGCACGACAAGAAGCGCGGCGAAGAACGCCGCAAGAAATCCGACACCAATCTCCGTCAGGCGCTCGGCGCTGAGCAGATCACGGGCCGACCACATCTCGTAGACGAACGCGCCCGCCATCGTCGGCATCGCCAGGAAGAACGAGAACTCGGCGGCAGCCGGCCGGTCGAGGCCGGCAAGGAGACCTCCCACGATCGTCGCGCCGGAACGCGACACACCCGGAACGAGCGCGGCGGTCTGGCACACGCCGATCGCGACCGCACGCGACATCGGCGTCCTGTCCGCGGCGAACACCGTGGGCACAGGCCGCACGCGTTCGACGGCCAGCATGATCACACCGCCGACGACGAACGCCGCGGCGTAGACGGCGGGCGTCTCGTAGAGAACGCTCTTCACGGTGTCGGCGAACAGTGCCCCAGCGACGGCGGCGGGCAGGAACGCCGCCAGGATCATCAGCGCGAACCGCCGCGCGTCCGGATCCCCGCCGAGGCCAGCGACGACAGACCAGATCTTCGCGCGGTAGAGCCACATGACCGCCAGAATCGAACCGAACTGGATGACGATCTTGAAGACGTCGCCGGGATCGTCGAACGCGAGCAGGCGCGCACCGATCAGCAGGTGCGCCGTGGACGAGATGGGGAGAAACTCCGTGAGTCCCTGCACGACCCCCAGGAGCGCCGCGTCGAGGAGACTCACTGGACAAGGGCAAAGGGCAGAGGGCAGAGGGCAAAGGTGCTGGAACGAACTGACGCCTGTCATCTTTCCTTTGACCTCAACCCTTCCCTTTTTCCTCTGACCTTCCCTTTGACTCTTGCCCTGTGCCCTTTGCCCTTGTCTACGCCCGCTTCCGTCGGGCTTCGACCGAACGCGCCCCGTGCGGACTCGGCACGGCCGACCGCTTGCTCAACAGAATGGCGATAGCCGATGCGATGAAGATCGTCGAATACGTGCCGGTCACGATGCCCACGAGCATCGTGAAGGCAAAGCCGCGAAGGACTTCACCGCCAAAGAGAAACAGCGACACGACCGCGAGGAAGGTCGTGCCGGCGGTGATGATGGTCCGGCTGAGCGTCTGGTTCACGGCCTGATTGACGATCGTGTCGAGCGATTCGCGCCGGAGAATCCGCTGGTTCTCTCTCACGCGGTCGAACACGACGATGGTGTCGTTCACCGAGTAGCCGGCAATCGTGAGAATCGCCGCCACGACGTTGAGCGTGAGGTCGTAGCCAAACCAGGTCAGAAACGCGAGGGTCACGAGGATGTCGTGAAACGTCGCCACGACGGCGCCCACCGCGAAGCCGAAACGGAATCGCACGGCAATGTAGACGAGGATGCCGCCGATGGCGGTGAGCGTGGCCCAGATGCCCTTCTGCTGAAGGTCCCGCCCGATCGTCGCGCCGACGAGCTCGCGGTTGATGACGCTGAACTGACCGACGTTCGCCGCTCTCAGCGCCTGTTCGACGCGCTCCGACACAGCCGACAGCGAATTGGCCTGGTCGGCGCCCGGCTCGAGGGGCAACCGGATGAGGATCGCGTTGTTGGTGGCCGGGCCGAATCGCTGCACGGAGGCGTCGGACGACATCGTCCCGAGCGCCTGTCGCACGCGATCTTCGCCGGTCGGCTGCGTGAACTGGACGACGATGACCGTGCCGCCCGAGAAATCCACGCCGAGCGGCAGGCCGCCGCGCGCGACGACCGTCAGGATGCCGGCGACGATCACGATCGCGGAGAGCGCGATCGCGTGCCAGCGCCACTTCAGAAAATTGAAATTGGGATTGGAGAGGAACCGCATGGCGCGAGACTCCCGGCTAGATGCTCAACTGGGTCGCGCCAGCAGGCCGCCTCGAGAGAACGAACTCGAAGAGCTGTGCGCGAGACAAAGACGGCCGTGAACACGTTGGCGATCAAGCCAAAGAAGAGGGTCGTCGCGAAACCGCGAATCGGCCCCGTGCCGAACTGAAACAGGAAGGCGGCCGCGATGAGCGACGCGACGTGTGTGTCGATGATCGTGATGAGGACGCGGTCGAAGCCGGCGGCAATCGCCTGGCGCGCGCCTTTCTTCGACGCGAGCTCCTCACGAATGCGCTCGAAAATCAGGACGTTCGAGTCCACACCCATGCCGATCGTCAGGATGAAACCCGCGATGCCGGGCAGCGTCATCACCGCGCCGAGATACGACATGAATCCCATCAGAATCACGAGGTTCAACGTGACCGACACAAACGCGTTGATGCCGGCCAGCTTGTAGTACGTCAGCATGAACAGCGTGACGAGGACCAGGCCGATGATCGAAGCCGTCACGCCGGCGCGAATCGAGTCGGCGCCGAGCGATGGCCCAACCTCGCGCTGCTCGAGATAGGTGAGCGAGGCCGGCAGCGCGCCCGAACGCAGCACGAGCGCGAGGTCATTGGCTTCCTGCGGCGTGAACGTGCCGGTAATCCGGCCCTCGCGTTCGATGGGGCCGTCGATGCGCGGCGCCGACATCACCTGATTGTCGAGCACGATCGCGAGCGACCGGCCGATGTTGTCCGTCGTGACCCGACCGAACTTCACGGCGCCCTCGCTGTTCAGCGAGAAGCTGACGGCCGGCGTGTTGAACTCGTCGAGCGTCGGACGCGCGTTGCGAAGGTCGCGGCCGGTCACCGCCGGCACTTTCCGAACCAGGTAGTACGCCGCGCCCATGCCAGGCGCCGCGCCACCGATGATCTCGAGGTCGGGCGGGACCTGGCCGTTGACTGCCTGGAGCAGCGAGGCCTGGTCGGCCGCGGGGCCCGCCTCGACGAGCGTCAACTCGAGCACGGCCGTCTGGCCGATGATGTTCTTCGCGCGGTTGATGTCGGAAAGGCCCGGAAGCTGGACCAGGATCTGGTTGTCCGTCGACCCGTACGGCGCCACGGTGGGCTCGGACACGCCGAGCTCGTTGATCCGGCGCTCGATCGTCTGGATGGACTGCGTCACGGCTTCGGTTCGCCGCTGCACGGCGATGTTCGGCCGCATGCGGAACGTATGCGTCCCGCCGCCGGTCGCCTCACGAGTGAACGCGAGCGAGGTCTGCTGGTCGGCAAGCACCCGGAACTGCTGGTCCATTCCGCCCGGAACGCCTTCGGCCAGGAACGTCTCGAGTCCGGTGACGCGCGTCGTGATCGCGATATCCGCTTCCTTGGCGGCCACGCGCAGCTGCTCCGAGGTCGTCTCGGTCTCGAGCCGAACGGCATCGTCGGTCTTCACTTCGAGCACGAAGTGCGCGCCGCCCTTGAGGTCGAGACCCAGCGCAATTTTCCGGCTCGGAGGAGTGAAGGACCAAATCGACAGCCCGGTGACAACGGCTATCACGAGGAGCTTCCAGCGAAGGTTCTTCTGCATAGTTAGAGCCCGCCCCTGTCCGGCGGGACCACCGGGTCCTGGCCCTGATAGCCGCCGATCGAGGCACGCGCCACGTCAATCCGCACTTTGTCGGCAATCTGCAGCTGCACGGACGCCGGCTCGAGCTTGGTGACCGACCCGTAGATGCCGCTTGTCGTGATGACCCGATCGCCCACCTTCAGCGCGCCCTGAAACTCCTGGATCTTCTTCTGACGGCGGCGCATCGGCAGCAGCACCAGCACGTAGAAGATCCCGATCATGAGCAGGATCGGAATGAACGACACCAGCATGTTCTGGGGCTGTTGGCCGGAAGGCTGCATCGCGAACACGATTGGAACGAGGGCGTCAGTCATCTACTGCGATCGGCGGCGGGAATAGGTCTCGAGGAACGTCGTTTTGAACGACTCGAAGTTTCCGAACTCAATAGCCTTCCTAATCGCTCGCATGGTGTCAAGGTAAAAGTGCAAATTATGCAACGTGTTGAGGGCAGCGCCGCTCATCTCACCGACCATGAAAAGGTGGCGCAGATACGCGCGTGAATGATGCCGACAGGTCGGACATGTGCATCCCGGATCGGGCGGCAGAGTGTCCTCGGCATACCGCGCGTTCTTGATCGAGATCGGCCCCTCCCGGGTGAAGAGCTGACCGTTCCGCGCATTGCGAGTCGGAAGCACGCAGTCGAACATGTCGATCCCGCGAGCCACGCTCTCAACCAGGTCGTCGGGAGTCCCGGTCCCCATCAGGTATCTGGGAGCCGCCTCGGGCAGGGCTTGAGCCGTGTGCGCCACGACGTCGTACATGGTGGCCGTCGGTTCGCCGACCGAGAGCCCGCCGATGGCATAGCCCTCGAAACCGACCGCCACCGTGCCGGCCACGCTGCGATCCCGCAAGTCGAGGAACGTCCCGCCCTGCACGATGCCGAACTGAGCCTGTCCGGGCGTGGAGACGGTGACGGCCGCGGCCGCGGCGGTTCCGAGCGCCTCGAAGCGCGATCGTCCCCGGCGCGCCCATCGGAGCGTCCGCTCCATCGCGGCTTCGGCATCAGTCTGCGGAATCGGCCAACTCGGGCATTCGTCCAAGATCATCGCCACGTCGGAACCGAGACGCGACTGAATGTCCACGACGGATTCGGGTGACAGCGAAAGTGGTTGTCCGTCGAGATGCGACTGAAAGACGACCGCGTCCTCGGTGACGCGCCGCCGCGCGGCGAGCGAGAAGACCTGATAGCCGCCGGAGTCGGTGAGAATCGGTCGCGACCAGCCCACAAACGCGTGTAGTCCCCCCAGGCGGGCGATGCGATCGTCGCCAGGCCGCACGTGCAGGTGGTACGTGTTCGCGAGGAGGATGTCGGCGTCGAGATCGCGCACGGCGTCGATCGTGATGGCCTTGACGGCACCGCGCGTGCCGACCGGCATGAACGCCGGCGTCTCGACGACGCCGTGTGGAAGATGAAGGCGGCCACGTCGCGCGCGTCCGGCACGAGAAAGAATTTCGAACGCGAAGCGGGCGCTCACGGCGCTTAGCCTATAATGACTGCCCTCGCGCCGGCTTCGAGCTGTCGCGTTCCTTTTCCTTCTTCGACACACGTGAAGCGACTTCGTGTAGGCGTCTTGTACGGCGGCCGCTCGGGCGAGCACGAAGTGTCGCTCGCGTCGGCGGCCTCTGTGTTCGCGCACATCGATCGTCAGCGCTACGAGCCCGTCGCCATCCGGATCGAGAAGGACGGCCGCTGGGTGCTCGCCGATCGTCCACCGTCGGCGTCGTCGGCCGCTGAAGTGATCGAGCAGATGCGCAGTGATGTCTCGCGCCTGCGCACCGGTCGCACCGTGTTCCTCCCGCCGTATCCGGGCGACGACACGCTCGTGCTGGTCGATCGTCGCGGCACCGGCGGCGCGGAAGCCGCCGCGACACTGACGGGGCTCGGGCTCGACATCATCTTTCCCGTGCTGCACGGTCCGTTCGGTGAAGACGGGACCGTCCAGGGCCTGCTCGAACTGGCCGGCGTGGCCTACGTCGGCTGCGGCGTGCTGGCCTCCTCGGTCGGCATGGACAAGGCCGTCATGAAGGTCCTGTTTCGGGCGCACGGGCTGCGGGTGCCCGACTGGGTCGTGGTCCGGCAGCCGGAGTGGACCGCCGATCGGGCGCGGGTGCTCGGGCGTATTCACGACGCGCTCGCCTTCCCGCTCTTCGTGAAACCCGCCAATCTGGGGTCGAGCGTCGGCATTTCGAAGGTGCACGACCCGTCGGCGCTGCCGACCGCCCTCAACACGGCGCTGGACTACGACCGGAAGGCGGTCGTCGAATGCGCCGTTCCGGACGCGCGTGAAATCGAGTGCGCGATCCTCGGGAACGACACGCGCGGAGGCGTCCGTGCCGGGCGAGATCGTCTCATCGCGCGAGTTCTACGACTACGAAGCGAAGTATCTCGACGGCGCGTCGCGCCTGATTATTCCGGCGCCACTCGATCGGGAGATGGAAGCCGAAGTGCGGCGTCAGGCGCTCCAGGCGTTTCGCGCGATCGAAGGCGCGGGCCTCGCGCGCGTGGACTTTCTGTTGAGCCGATCGACCGGCGAGCTCTTCACGAACGAGATCAACACGCTGCCGGGCTTCACGACGATCAGCATGTACTCGAAGTTGTGGGCCGCATCGAACGTCGACCTCGCCACCGTCGTCGACAAACTGATCTCGCTCGCCCTCGATCGTCACGCCGAGAAGCAACACTTGCGCGTGAGCGCGTTCTGAGCGCCCGACGGCGCGTCAGCGCGTGCCAAGCGATCGGCGCCCGTCATGTTTTGACAACGCGCGCGACTTTGTGCTTGACACTGTTTCGAACTCGTCCATAATCTACATCTTGCGTGAGAGCGAATCACTCAGCCCATCTGTTGGGTACGCCAGCGATGGTGGAGTGGAGTGACGCGACGCAAACAGTCCGAATGGACAACGACGACAGTCGACTCCAACGAAACGCGTCGATCAATTTACACGCGTCACGCCCGTCAGCACTTGACCCGGCGGCAGGGTGCAGCACTTCTGCTGGCACCCTTTTTTTGTGCCTTGTCGGAGATCGCGATCTCCGCAACGAAGCCAGGGCGCTCTGCGTGTGACTCGGGCAGGCCAGGAGGCCGCGAGTTCGCAGCAGAGTTGAGCGCCTGCGCATGACACCAAGCCGAAGGGGGGGACTCCAATCAATGGCGAAGAAAGCAGCTAAAGGCGGCAAGAAAAAGGGCGGCAAGAAGCGGTAAGAGTCGCTCCGCCGAAAAAGAGGGGGCGAACGTCGCCCCCTTTTTTTCTATGCCGACAACCGGGAACGGGACGTGTTCGCATGTCCCGTTCCCGTCAATGTCAGGTCAGTTGAACGTCACGCCGTCCCAGATCCGCACGCGTTCGATCACGTCCCACTGCGACAGCCGGTCGAGTACGTCCCAGCCATTCACCACGCGCGCGAATGCCGTGTACTTCGCGTCGAGGTGCGGCTGCGGCGACAGCGTGATGAACCATTGGCTGCCCGCCGTGTCGCGCCAGTCGAGGGCCATCCCGACCGTGCCCCGCACGTAGGGCTGCCAGGTCAGCTCGTCGGGAATGGCGTAGCCCGGACCGCCCTCACCATCGCCTCGCGGGTCGCCCGCCTGCACGACGAACGTCGGCACGACGCGATGCACCTTCATGCCCGTGAAGAAGCCCGCGCGCGCGAGGTCGACGAAGTTCTTCGCCGTGATCGGCGTCTCGACGACATTGAGCTCGATCTCAATGGCGCCGAGCGCGGTCTCGATGAAGGCGTGCGGCGAGAACTGCGGGTGCAACAGCTCCGCCGCTTCGAACGACTCGCTCGGGACACGAAGTGGCGCCGGACGTGCGGGCACCGACGCGCGATCGCCAAGGCCGTGGAGAAACGAGGCGGCGCGCCACCGAACCGGCCAGTCCCGATCGGACAGCCCTTCGCGGAGCGTGGGCATCACCGCATCACCGCCGTACTTGGACAACGCTTCCAGCGCAGCCGCGCGCGCCGCATACGCCGTGTCGCTCTGCCCTCTCGCGTACGCCGCAACGAGCCGCGGGATCCCGCCGTCGGGGCGCGAGTCGCCAATCAGGCGGGCCGCCGCCGCGCGTTCCATGAAGTCGGGCGCCTCGAGGGACTTGAACAGGATGGCGGTGAGGTTCTGGACCTTGACGGCCGCGAGCGCATCCAGGGCCGACCCGTGCACGCGCGCGTCTTCGTCGGCCAGCAACTCTTCGAGCGCCGGCGTCACGCGTTCCGAACCGAAGGTCCCCAGCACGCTGGCCAGCGTCGCCCGAACGGACCACTCGGGATCGCGATTGAGGCCGGACAGCACCAGGAGAAACGCGTCGGGCGAGAGCTTCGCCACTGCAGTCAGCGCCGCCGCGCGCATGGCGGGCGACGGATCGCTCAGCCGTTCGAGCAGCACGTCGAAGGCGCGCGCGTGGCCGGACGTCCCGACCGCCGTCACGATCTCGAGCGCGATCGTGCCGTCGATCGGCTGCCCCAGCAGCTCGAGCAGCGGCTCGATCGCCGCCGGACCGCCGATCTGCCCGAGCGCCCGGACCGCCGCGATGCGAACCTTGACGTCGGCGTCGGTGTTGAACGCCGCCGCCTTGGCGAGTGGCACCGCCGCCCGGTCTTTGAGCGTGCCGAGACCGCGAAGGGCAAAGCCGGCGGTGTTGACCCCTGGCGTGGTCGCCAGCAGCAGGAGCGCCGGGGTCGCTCGCGGGTCACCGATCCGTTGAAGCGCGTACGCGACCGGCCACCAGCGCGAAACCGGCTGGCCCTCGGGTGTCAGCGCGACCTGAGCGAGCCGCTCGTAGTCGCGCAGCCGCGCGAGCGCAAACAACGCGAGCCGACAGATCTCGATCTCCGGCGCCTTGGCCGCCTCCTCATCGTCGGGCGCGATGGATGCCATGCGAGCGTCACACCCGGCCGCCGCGGTGACGATGGCGGGCGCCGAGGCCGCGTCACCAACGAGGCCAAGACCTTCAACCGCGCGAGCGCGAACGATCGGGCGAGGGATCCTCCAGCGCGGTTCGCAGCGGTCGGGCCCCGTCGCGCGCATCCGGACCGATCAGTCCAATGGCGAACGCCGCCATCGCGCGTACCTCAGCGTCAGAATCCTGAAGCGCCGACACGAGATACGGCAGACCATCCAGCATGCCGATGCGGCCGATTGCCAGGACGGCGCGCCGCCGCACCGACGGATCGGAATCGAGCGCCAGCTGGTCGAGGCCGGCGGCCGTCGCTGACGAAAACGTGCGCGGCGAGGGAACGTCGGCAACCGGCGCCGCGACCGGAGTGACATCGGCATCACGCAGCGCACGCTGCTGTTCGAGCCGCAGGATCCAGCCCATTTTGCGGTCCTGGGGGATCACCACCGGCGGGACCACAACGGGGGCTGGCGTGCACGGCGGACTTGCACCCCCACTCAGCCACACTCGCGATGCCGAGGATCACGAGCGCGAGGGCGCGAACACGACAGTAGTGCGGCATCGTCGTATGGTAGCGCAGCGGGTTTGGCTATACTCGGCGCCAGAGTGGACTTCCGCTACCTCGCCATCGAAGGCCCGGTGGGCGTTGGCAAGACCACATTGGCCGAGCGTCTCGCCGCGCGGCTCGATGCGCGTGGCGTCTTCGACGATCGCGAAAATCCCTTTCTCGTCGACTTCTATGCTGGACGCAGCGGCGCAGCGTTTCAGACCCAGCTCTTCTTCACGCTCGCGCGACATCGCCAACTCACGGGCCTGCGCCAGCGGGAACTGTTCAATCAGACGACGATCTGCGATTACATCTTCGAACGCGATCGGATCTACGCGTTCGTGAATCTCGACGACAACGAGCTCTTCATCTACCAGCGCCTGTTCGAGCTCCTGACGCGCGACCTGCCGGCCCCCGACGTCGTGATCTACCTGCAGACCCCGACCGAGGCCCTGCGCCGCCGGCTCCGCGATCGCGAGCGGCGCGCGTCCGAACAGCTCCTGGTGCCCGGACGACGACTACATCGCCGAGCTGAACGAGGCCTACAACCATTTCTTCTTTCACTACACGGCCACTCCGCTGCTGGTGGTGGAGACCTCGCAGGTGGACCTGACCTGGGGCGACGAGGCGGTCGACGATTTGCTGCGCCAGCTGCGGACGATGACCCGCGGCACCAGGTACTACGTGCCGCGGACGCAGTAGCCATTTGTTATTGGCTATTGGCTATTTGTTATTGCATTGGCTATTGGGAGATTGGCTATTGGGGCCCAATCGATCAATCACCAATAGCTCAACGCAATAACAAATAGCCAATAGCCAATAACAAATGGTTTCGGTACAGTGACGACCAATGGCGTGGTTCAAGAAGACCCGCAAGCCCATCGAGACGCCCGAAACCGCGAGTCGGGTTCCCGAGGGCCTCTGGGTCAAGTGCCCATCCTGCAGCCGCGTCATCTATAACAAGGAGCTGGTGGCCGCGCTGCAGGTCTGCCCGCACTGCACGCACCACTTCCGGATGTCGGCGAGCGACCGTCTGAAGGCGCTGTTCGACGGGGCGCGCTGGACCGACCACGATCCGGGCCTGCGTTCGCTCGATCCGCTGCGGTTCACGGACACGAAGAGCTACCGTCAGCGCCTGACGACGACGGCCAAGGCCACGGGCCTGCTCGACGCGGTGATCGTCGGCAGCGGCCAGGTCGAAGGGCTCCCGACCGTCATCGCGGCGATGGAATACGCGTTCATCGGCGGCAGCATGGGCGTCGTCGTTGGGGAAAAGATCACGCGGGCCGCGGAACGCGCGCTCGAGACGCGCGCCGGGCTGATCGTGGTCAGCTGTTCGGGCGGCGCCCGGATGATGGAGGGCGCGCTCTCGCTCATGCAGATGGCGAAGATCAGCGCGGCCCTTGGCCGCCTGGATCGCGCCGGACTTCCCTACATCTCGGTGCTCACCGACCCGACGACGGGCGGCGTGACCGCCAGTTTCGCGATGCTCGGCGACTTCAACATCGCCGAACCTCGCGCGCTCATCGGGTTTGCCGGTCCTCGTGTCATCGAGCAGACGATTCGCCAGAAACTGCCCGAAGGATTCCAGCGCAGCGAGTTCCTGCTGGAGAAGGGCTTCATCGACATGATCGTCGACCGGCGTGAGATGAAGGCGACCCTCGGCCGCTCGCTGCGGCTGATGGGCATGCGTGCCACTGCGTAGCTCCCGCGCGTCACTGCTCGCCCTCGAGCAGATCGGCATCAAACTCGGCCTCGACCAGATTCGGGCATCTGGTCGGGCAGCTTGGCCGCCCGGATCGCGCCTTCCCCTCCGTGATCGTCGCGGGCACGAACGGAAAAGGCTCCGTCACCGCGATGATCGAACGCGGCCTCCGTGCGAGCGGGCTACCGGACCGGGCGCTTCACGTCACCGCATCTCATCGACCTCGAAGAGCGGTTCGCCGTGAATGGCGAGCCCATCACGGCCGACGCCCTGGACGCGTCGGCCGACCGGATCCTCGACGCCGCGCGTCACCTGCCCGCTCCGCCGAGTTTCTTCGAAGCCACGACCGCCCTGGCGCTCGACGTGTTCCGCGACGTGAAGGTCGACGTGGCTGTCCTGGAAGTGGGCCTCGGTGGCCGGCTGGACGCCACGAATGTGGTCGAGGCGACGGCCGCCGTCATTACGTCGGTGGATTTCGACCACGAGCAGTACCTCGGACACACACTCGAGGCCATCGCGCGTGAGAAGGCCGGCGTGATCAAACCAGGCGCGATTGTCGTGCTCGCCGCGAATCCGCCAGTGGTCGAGGGTGTCGTCGTGGCCGCATGCGAGGACGCGGGCGCTTCGCTCATCCGGGCCCGAGACGACGTCACGGCCGACGTTCGCATGGTGGATGGACGGGCGCACCTGACGCTGACGACACCCGTACGCTCGTACGGAACCCTCCGGTTGTCTCTTCCCGGGCGGCACCAGGCGGAGAACGCGATGACGGCGATTCGGCTGCTCGAAGCGCTGGCCTCGTCGGGTCGCTTTGAGGTTCCAGCGGCGGCGGTCCGCGCTGCGGTCGAGGACGCCGAGTGGCCCGCGCGCCTCGAAACCATCACGATCTCGTCGGTCGCGGTGCTCCTGGACGGCGCGCACAACCCCGCCGGCGCGCGAGCGCTCGCGGACCACGTGCTCGAAACGCATCGTCGGCGCCTGCCCATGGTGATTGGCGCGATGCGGGACAAAGCCCTCGACGGACTGCGTGTCGGCCCTCGCGCCGGCCGCGTCGCATTTCATTTTCACGGCGGCCTCAACGCCTCGTGCGGCGGCGCCGATAGAACTTTTGGACGCGGCCGCGCGTATCGCACCCAGTATCCCGGCGTTCATCGAACCACAGCCCACGCGTGCGGTGACGATGGCCGCGGCATTTGGATCGCCGGTCGTCGTTGCGGGTTCGCTGTATCTTGCAGGTGAAATTCGCGCGGTACGGTCATGATACCCTGCGAAAGTTCACGCCATGTGCGCCTGCAGATAGACGTGGCGGTGTGATGTACAGATTCGTTGCCGTTCTTGCCGTGACGGCCGCTGCCTTCGCCGGCCCTCGTTCGGCCGATGCTCAGGACAGCATGCTGGGTTCGTGCAAGAGCACGATCCGGCCGCAGGGTCAGACACCGGAACCGATTACCGATCGGCCCGCGCCGGCCGACGCGCTCCGTTTCACGTTCGTCGGCACGCCCGTCGTCATCACGTGTGACGACATGGTCCTCCAGGCGCGCACGATCATCTACGAGACGGACACGCAGGACATCCGGGCCAGCGGCGACGTGCTCCTGCAGCAGCGCGATCTCCGAGTGTTCGCCGAACGCGCCGAGATGAACAGCCGCACGAAGCTCGGCGTGTTCTACCAGGCCAACGGCATCGCTCGTATCGGCGAAGCCCCGGAGGAAAAGAGCCAGTTCGGAACGCTCGAGTCGGACGTCGCGTTCCGCGGCGAGCGCATCGAAAAAGCCGGACCGAAGACGTACAAGATTCACCACGGTGCGTTCACCACCTGCGCGCAGCCCGTGCCGCGGTGGGAAATGACGATGGGCGACGCCACCATCACGATGGACGAGCACGCGCTCATGCGCAACGTCGTCTTGCGCGTGAAAGACGTCCCGCTGTTCTATCTGCCGGCGTTCTACTACCCCATGGAAAAGGACGACCGGTCGTCGGGATTCCTTCTGCCCACC
Source organism: uncultured Acidobacteriota bacterium (assembly GCA_963730485.1). Classification (GTDB taxonomy): domain Bacteria; phylum Acidobacteriota; class Vicinamibacteria; order Vicinamibacterales; family SCN-69-37; genus CAVTYZ01. The sequence goes on from CAVSRY010000025.1 coordinate 49,363, forward strand.
TACGGCGCGTCCAACTTGCGGGGCACGACGCTCAGCAACGCGTTCTTCTGGGCGATCAGCCGCAGCCAGGACGCGACGTTCTTCCACGACTGGACGTCGAAGTTCGGCCAGGGTTTCGGCAGCGAGTACCGGTACGTGAAGTCGGCAGGCTCCCGGGGCAACGTGAAGTTCTTCGGAACGAACACACCGGGCACCGCGGACGATCAGGGGAACGCACGCCGCCCGCGAGTCGCTCGTATGACGTGACCGGCGACGTCAACCAGGCGCTGCCTCGGAATTTCCGACTCATCGGCCGGGTGAACTACTTCACGGATATCGCGACCCAGCAGCTGTATCAGGACGTCTATCAATCGGATCAACGGCAACGGCGCGACATCACGGCCAACATCAGCGGCAGCGTGGCTCGGATGCGCATCACGGCGGGAGGTGAGTTGCACGAGTACTTCTACGACAAGAGCGATCCCGAGAGCGGTGTGGTCTCCGCGAGCCGTCAGCGAAACGGCCGGATGCCGATCGTCAACCTGTCGATGCCCGACCGCGCGATTGGTTCGTCGAAGATCTACGTCGGCGGCGCCGCACAGGCCGCGTACCTGCTCGATCAACAGAATCTCGACGATCCGCTCACCAAGCAGAATCTCTTTCGATTCGACGGGGGCCCCACGCTGCGCGCGCCGTTGAGCACGTTGTCGTTCCTGTCAGCGACCGCGGATGCCTCGTGGCGCATCACGCATTGGAGCAAGTCCTACGTGATCACGAATCTCGCGGACCCGACGGAGGACCGCCTGCAGGTGCCGATCGGATTGACGCGTCAGCTCTTCGAAGTCGAGGCCAGCATGACCGGGCCAGTGCTGGCGCGCATCTTTCCGGCACGCGGCCTCAAGCACGTCATCGAACCGCGATTTTCCATCGGCCGGACCTCCTCATTCGCCGATCGGATCCGGGTCGTCGAGATCGATAGCGTCGATACGCTGGTCGGTGGCACGACCACGGTGAACTACGGCTTGATCAATCGCCTGCTCGTTCGCGGCGCGCCGTCCGCGCCGGGCAGGCGGGGGCAGGTGCGGGAGGTGCTGTCGGTGGCGATTACGCAGTCGTACTACACGGAACCCCTGGCCTCCATCTACGACCCCGACTACTCGAGCAACCTCGATGCCACGGCGGCAAATTTCTCGCCGCTGAGCATTCGCGCGTCGGTCCGCGTGAACGACAGTTCGTCAGGCGACTTCCGGATGGACATCGACGCGAAGCACCGGGCGATTCGGACGACGAGCGGTACCTTGAGAATGTACTGGCAGACGACCGAAGTGAACGCAGAGTGGTCGAGGCGCTTCATCATTCCGGGCTTGAGCGGTTTCAAGACGGCCCGGCATTTCTTCAGTGGCGGCACCACCGATACGTTCCCGGAACAATCACCTGGGCGGGTCGTACCGGTTCACCTTCGACGTGCTGGAGCGCGAGTTTGTCGACCAGAGAATGGGGGCGTACTACAACAGCCAGTGCTGCGGCGTGTCGTTCGACTATCAGAAGATGGACACGCCGCTCTGGTCGCCGCAGGGGGTACCGACAAATTCGCAATTCGCGCTGTCCTTCACGCTCGCCGGCATCGGATCGTTCTCGAACCCGCTCGGGTCCTTTGGTGGACGATAATGTCCGCGCGGGCCGGATGACGACCCGGAAGGACACTTTGCTGTGACACTCGTGAACGTGCTCGTGACCGGCGGCGCCGGCTTCATTGGATCGAACTTCGTGCGCTGGGCGCACGAGCGCCATCCCGACTGGCGCATCACCACGCTCGACAAGCTGACCTACGCCGGCCGCCTCGAGAATCTGCGCGAGGTGATCGACAGCCCGCGACACCGGTTCGTGAAGGGCGACATCGCCGACGCGGCGGTCGCGGCGCCGCTCGTGCGCGAGTCGCACGTGGTCGTGCACTTCGCCGCCGAGACGCACGTCGATCGCTCGATTCAATCGGCGGGCGATTTCATCCAGACGGACATCTTCGGCACGTTCGTGCTGCTCGAGGCCGCCCGCGAGGCGCCTGCGCTCCGTCGCTTCGTCCAGATTTCCACCGACGAGGTGTACGGCAGCGTGCCCGAGGGCCATAGCCGCGAAACGGACGAGCTCCGTCCGCGCAACCCGTATTCGGCCAGCAAGGCCGGAGCGGATCGCCTGGCGTACAGCTACTTCGCGACCTATCAGGTGCCGGTCGTCATCACCCGCGCGTCGAACAATTACGGCTCGCACCAGTTTCCAGAGAAGGTCATCCCGCTCTTCATCACCAACGCGATCGACAACCTGGCCCTCCCGCTCTACGGCGACGGGTTGAACGTGCGCGACTGGCTCCACGTGGACGACCATTGCCGCGGCGTCGACGTCGTCATCGCCAACGGACAGCCGGGTGAGGTCTACAACATCGGCGGCGGCAACGAGGTGCGAAACGTCGATCTGACGCATCGCATTCTCGAGCTGACCGGGAAACCGGCCTCGCTCATCCGGCCGGTGGCCGATCGGCCCGGCCACGACCGCCGCTATGCTCTCGACACGACGAAGCTCAAGAGCCTCGGCTGGCAGCCCGAGGTGCCGTTCGATCGCGGGCTCGCGGACGCGGTCGAGTGGTACCAGCGCAACGAATGGTGGTGGCGGCCGATCAAAGAGAAGGATGAGGCGTTTCGCGCCTACTACGCGTCGCAGTACGGCAATCGATCGGGCGCCTGACGCCCTGACATGCGCGCGGACGTCACCCTCGTCACCGGGGCCACCGGATTTGCCGGTTGGCACCTGCTGAGCAGTCTGAAGCAACGCGGAACGGTCGTTGGATGGTGCCGGCCTGGCGGGCAGCCGCCCAAAGAAGGCGGGCGGATCATCTGGCAAGGCGTCGATCTGACGCACCGCGACAGCGTCGTCTCGGCGGTCGCGGAAACTCGCCCATCCCGGATTTTCCATGTCGCCGGCGCGCCGAACGTGGCGACATCCTGGTCCAGCGCGGTCTCGCACCTTGCCGTGAACGCGCTCGGCACCCATCACGTGCTCGAGGCCGTCAAGCTGACCGGCGAACCCTGCCGCATTCTCGTCGTGTCGTCGGGTCAGATCTATCAGTCGAGCGACGATCCCATCGATGAGGATGCTCCGCTCGCGCCCTCGAATCCGTACGGACTGTCGAAGCTGGCGCAGGATCAACTGGCGTTGAACGTGGCGCGTGACGAGCGGCTCGATGTCGTGGTCGCTCGCCCGTTCAACCACATCGGGCCCGGCCAGCAGCCCGGCTTCGCCGTGTCGAGCTTCGCTCGTCAGATCGCCCGGATCGAACGCGGTCTCGAGCCGCCGACGATGCGCGTGGGCAACCTCGAGGCACGTCGCGACATCACCGACGTGCGCGACGTCGTGCGCGCGTACGGACAGATCATGGAGGGCGGCGTGACCGGACGCGCGTACAACGTCTGCTCCGGACGATCGTGGCGGATTCGCGACTTGCTCCACGAGCTCCTGACCCTCTCGACGGCGTCGATCGACGTCGAGATCGACGCGGCGCGCTTTCGACGCAACGACGTGCCGATCGTCCAGGGCGACGGCAACCGGATTCGATCCGAGCTCGACTGGACTCCGACGATTCGGGTCGAGCAGACGCTCCGCGACACCCTCGACTGGTGGAGGGAAGACACGAGCGCGGGGCTCAAGGCCTAGGACTCGCCGGATTTCCTGGATTTTCGTTTAATTTTCGCCTACCATCCGTGCCTATGGCGGGCGGCTGCCTTCCTCTCTTTCCTGAGGCCGTCGGGGCGCCCACCCTCCGCGAAGTCGCCGACGCCGTTCGGCAGTCGGGAATCGAGTCGCTCCCCGATGCCCGCCGTCGCGCCGACGAGGCGCGCTACCAGGAAGTCCACGTCCGTTCCGGGCTGACCCGGTCGATGGGGATGCCCTTCAAATGGGCGCTGAATCCGTACCGCGGCTGCACGCACGCCTGCGAGTACTGCTACGCGCGCAAGTACCAGCGTCACCTCGAGCTCAATGCGTCCGATGACTTCTCCACGTTGATCCTGGTCAAACGGAATCTGCCCGACGTGTTGCGGCGGGAGCTCTCACGCGCCACGTGGGCACGCGAAACCGTCGCGGTTGGGACGGCGACCGATCCGTATCAGCCGATCGAAGGTCACTACCGGATCACGCGACGCAGCCTGGAAGCGCTCGTGGACGCCGGCACGCCGTTCTCGGTCGTCACGAAGGGTCCGATGATCGTGCGGGATGCCGACGTACTCGCGCGGGCGGCGCAATCGTCGGGATGCACGGTGTACATGAGCGTGCCGACTGTGCTCGAGGACGTCTGGACCAGCCTCGAGCCGGGAACAGCGCACCCGCGCCAGCGGCTTCGGGCCGTTCGCCAACTCGTGGACGCCGGCATCGACGCGTCGGTGTTCATGATGCCGCTCGTCCCGGGTCTGAGCACGTCGCGGACGAGCATCGATCGGACGCTTTCCGCCATCGCGGAAGCCGGCGTACCGTTCTCCGGCTCAGGGGTGGCGCGCTTCGATCCGGGTGCGCGCGAACATTTCTTCGCGTTTCTCGCGCGAGAACACCCGGATCTGCTCGAGGGGTACGAGCGGCTGTACCCGCGCGTCAACGCACCGGCCACGTACGCGAACGCGGTGAAGAAAGTCGTGACCGATACGCTGGAGCGCCTGCGCGCCGCAGGACGGCTACGAATCCGCCCGAAGCCCTGAAATCAGGCGTGGCCGAGAAGCTTCTGAATCCTGGCGTCCGTCGAGGGATGCGTCGAGAAGAGCGACAGCAATCCGCCGCCCGAGAAGGGCGACATGATGAACATGTGCGCCGTCGCGGGATTGGCATCGAGCGGCACGCGTTTGGACGTGGCTTCGATGCGCCGCAGCGCCTGCGCGAGCCCGAGCGGCGAGCCCACGATCTCGGCGCCGCGACGGTCCGCCGCGAACTCCCGCTGACGGGAAATCGCGGCCTGGATCAGCATCGCGGCAATTGGCGCGAGGAGCGCCGTCGCGAGAAGCCCGATCGGGCTGCCGCCTTCGCGGCTGTCGCGGCTTCCGCCAAAGATCGCGGCGAAGCGCGCCATGTTGGCCAGCATCATGATCGCCGCCGCCATCGTCGCGGCGACGGTGCTAATCAGGATGTCCCGGTGCTGCACGTGCGCGAGCTCGTGCGCGATGACGCCTTCAACTTCGCTTTCTGACAGCGCCTTCAACAAACCCTCGGTCGCGGCGACGGCCGCATGCTGCGGGTTGCGGCCGGTCGCGAACGCGTTCGGCGAGGCGTCCGGAATCACGTAGACGCGCGGCATCGGGAGGCCGGCCTTCTGCGCGAGCCGCGCCGTGATCCGGTGGAGCGGATGCTCAGCGCCGACCTCCTGGGCGCGATACATCCGCAGCACGATCTTGTCCGAGAACCAGTAGCTGCCGACGTTCATCACGAGCGCCAGCCCGAAGGCGAAGATCATCCCCTGCTCACCGCCCAGGTAGCCGCCGATAAGCACGAAAAGGGCACTGAGCCCGCCGAGCAACGCCGCTGTCTTCAATCCGCTGGTCATGATTTTCGATTATCGCACGCCGACTGCTTGCGAGCCGGCGGGCGCAAACGCCTCTGCGTCTATGACGTCACCGAGAAACGGCGAGTTTCATTCGTGAGCGTTCGTATAATGAGGATGAGATGAAGTCTCTCTGGATGCCGGTCGCCGCGACGTTACTGATGGCGACGAGCCTCTTCGCGCAAGCGCCGCAGGGTCCGCTCGTGCCGCAACCGTTCCCCGGCAGCGCTCCGGCCCGGCCGGCGGATCCGGCGACCGGCGCCGCCGGCACCGTCAACCACTCCGCTGCCCCCGACGAGCGCCCCGCTCCCCGAGACTCCGCCTCCGCCGCCGAGCGCACAGGCGCCCGAGGGTCTGCCGGTGTACCCGACGGCCGAGTTCATCGACGGCTTCGACGCCGGTTCAGGGCAGCGCTACTACCTCTACGGCACGGACATGCCGTTCGAGGACATCGTCGCTTACTACCGCAACGTTCTAAAGAATGGCGGGCGCGAACTCTTCCGCGAACCGCCGATGCGGCAATTCGATCTGGGCCGTTACCAGGAAAACACGATGGCCTACCCGCCGAGCGTGGTCGTCAAGGACTACACGTGGAACGGCGCGGCCGGATATCTGGCCGTGTCGGGCACGACCGAGAAACGCTACCGGACGATCATCCAGATCGTCCCAGTCACCGCCGCGCAGTAGACGCGCGCCGCCGGCCGGACACGTTCCGTCGAAAACAATCGCTCGTGTGGTCGTTGACGAGACCGACCGCCTGCATGAAGGCGTAGCAGATCGTCGACCCGACGAATCGAAACCCCCGTCGCTGAAGGTCGCGGCTGAGCGCGTCGGACTCCGGCGTCCGCGCGGGCACGTCCGGCCATCGTCCTCGGGCGGTTCACGAGCGGCGCGCCCGGGAACCATCCCCCAGACGTACGCATCGAAACTGCCGAACTCCGACTGGACGCGGAGAAACGCCTTGGCGTTGTTGACGGCGCTCTCGACCTTCAGCCGGTTTCGGACGATGCCGGGATCGGTGAGCGTGCGCGCGACTCGCGCCTGGGAAAAACGCGCGACGCGCTCGGGATCGAATCCGTCGAACACGCGTTTGTACGCGTCGCGTTTCCTGAGGATCGTTTCCCAGCTGAGACCGGCCTGGGCGCCTTCAAGAATCAGGAACTCGAACAGGACGCGATCGTCGTGCACCGGAACGCCCCACTCCGCGTCGTGATACGCGACGGACAGGTCGGATCGCGCCCAGCCACACCGCGTGGCCATGTCAGCGTCGCTCGCCAGGGAGGATCGCGACGAGGGTCATCGCGCCCGTGAGATTGGCCGTCGTACGAAACATGTCGGGAATCGTGTCGAGCGCCAGCAGGATGCCGATGCCATCGATCGGAAGTCCTGCGGCCGCGAGCACCGGCACCAGCGTGATGATGCTGCCCCCGGGAATACTGGGAACGGCGTACGTCGCCAGGACCACGGCCACCACCACGGTGGCCAGAGCCGCGCCGTCGAGCCGGACACCGGAAAGATTTGCCAGAAACAGCACACCGACGGTCTGGGCGATCGCGGCGCCAAAGTGGAACACGGACACCGCGAGCGGCAGCACGAATCGCGAAAGACCGGGCGCCAGTCCTTCACGCTCAGCGCTCGCAATCGCCGCCGGCAGCGACGCCAGCGACGACCGGGACGCAAACGCGATGGCCTGGGCCGGTGCCAGAAACGCCGCAAACGCCGCGGGCCTCATGCGTCCCCACAAGATACCCAGCGGATAGAGCATGACGACCACGGCCGCAACCGTCATGACGACGACCAGCCCGACGTAGGCCAGCGCCGCACCCGCGAACGACGCGCCGAGCCGTGCCGACAGCGGCACGGCCAGCGCGAACACGCCAATCGGCGCGAGCTGCAGAATCCAGCTCACCATTCGCTGCATGACTTCGACGACGCCCTCGGCGACCTTCAGCACCGCGGCGCGCCGCTCGTCCGGCAGCTGGCCAAGTGCGAGACCAAAGAGCACCGCGAACAGGATGACCGGGAGCATGGCGCCATCGGCCGCCGCCCGGACCACGTTCTGCGGCACCAGATCGACGAACCATTGCGCAACGCTCGGCGACTGTGCCGCTGGCGGCGCACCGGAATCGGTCGCGCGCAGCGATTCCGCCGCGCCCGCGTCCACACCGACGTGCGCCAGGACGGGCGCCGCGACCAGCACGCTCGCGGCTGACGCGACGGCGACGAGGATCACGGAGATGACGGCGGCCTGGATCGTCACGCGGCCCAGCCCTCCGGGCGCAGCCATCGCGCCCAGGCTCGCGACGAGCATCGCCGCGACCAACGGGATCGCCGTCATACGAATCAGGTTGACGAAAATCGCGCCGACGGGGGTCAGGAATTGCGCCGCGGCCTCCGCGGCCCGCGGCGACACTTCAACGAGCAGTATCCCGATCAGGAATCCAGCGACGAGGCCCGCGAGCACGCGGATGGTGAGCGTCATTCAACACCGACCGACCCGTCCGGTTGACGGCGGTCGAGCCCACCTTCGACGACGTCACGAGCGGCGTCGTAGACGATGACTTCAGCCACACCCTGGTGAGTGCCCTCGTCGAGTTCATGCCCCATCGCTCGGAGCGCGGTGAGCGTGTCGCTCGACAGGCCGTAGCGCTCATAGCTGAGCCGGTTCGGCAACCACTCGTGATGAAACCGGCCCGCGTCAACCGCCTCCTGAGCGTTCATGCCGAAGTCCACCGCGTTCAGGATCGTGAGGAGCACGGTGTTGATGATGGTCCGGCCGCCAGGACTGCCGGTGACCATGAACAGGCGGCCGTCTTTCGCCACGATGGTCGGCGTCATGCTCGAAAGCATGCGCTTGCCCGGCTGGGCGAGATTCGGCGCCGTGCCAATCAGACCGTCGGCGGTCGTGAGGCCGGGGCCGGCGTTGAAGTCGCCCATCTCGTTGTTGAGCAGAAAGCCCGCGCCGGGCACGACAATGCCGGATCCGTATCCGTACTCGAGGGTGTACGTCATCGCCACGGCGTTTCGTTGCGCATCCACAACGGAGAAGTGCGTCGTCTCCGTGCTTGTTGGCGGCCAGGTGAAACTCGTCGGCGTCGAGGGGGACGCACGGCGCGGGTCGATGGTCTTTCGCAGCTCCGCCGCGTACGGCTTCGAGATCAGCCGATCGATCGGCATTTGCGAATTGAACGCCGGGTCGCCGAGGTGTGCCGCGCGGTCCGCAAACGCCCGGCGCATCGCCTCGGCAATCAGGTGGACGTTCTGGGCGGACCCGTAGCCATTCTTGGCCAGGTCGTCGCCCTCGAGAATGTTGAGCATCTCGATGAGAGCCACGCCGCCGGAGCTGATTGGCGGCATCGACAGGATCTCGTGTCCGCGGTACTCGCCGCGAAGTGGCGGCACGCTGCGCGCGCGATACGCGCGCAGGTCCGCGGCCGTGATGAGCCCGCCTCGCGCCTTCATCTCGGCCTCGATGAGGCGAGCGGTCTCGCCTTCGTAAAAGCCCTTCGGGCCTTCTGTCGCGATCCGGTCGAGCGTGCGCGCGAGATCCGGCTGCCGCAGCAGATCGCCGGGCGCGTACGCGACGCCAGCCTTCGAAAACTGCGCGACCGAAGCCGGATACGGCGCCATCCGGCCCAGCACGCTCTCGAGCGAACGCGCGAGGTCGACCGTCACCGGGAATCCATCGCGGGCAAGCCGGATGGCCGGCTCGACCAACTGCTTCCAGGGAAGCGATCCGTGCTCTTCCCACGCGAGGAACAGGCCAGCGACCGTGCCCGGCACACCGACCGCGAGGTGACTGTGATGGTGGATGTTCGGGTCGTAGACGCCGTCCCTCATGAACATCGTCGGCGACGCGCCAGCCGGCGCCGTCTCGCGGAAGTCGTACGCGGCGGGCTCGCCGTTGGCCGGCCGAAACACGAGGAACCCGCCTCCGCCGATGTTGCCAGCCGTCGGATGGGTGACCGCGAGCGCGAAGGCCGTGGCGATCGCCGCGTCCACCGCGTTGCCGCCGCGTCGGAGGACGTCGGCGCCAATCTCCGACGCGCGCGCGTTGGCGGAGACGACCATGCCCTTCGTGGCCCGGACCGGCTGCGAGCGGACGGACCGCGTAGCCGGGCCGGCCGGGCCCTCGACACGCTCGGGCCACGCCGAGCCCGCCGAGGCGTGAATGCCGGCCCCTCCACCCAGCTGCAGGCTGAGCAGGACCGCGGCGACGATCGCGTGGAGTCGTCGCAGGTGACTAGCGTCCATCGCGCACGGCCTCCACTCGCTCCATCACGCGCAGGAAATTACCGCCGAGGATCTTCTCGACGTTGGCTTCGGAATAGCCCGCGTTTCAACATCGCGTCGGTGAGCCGGGGAAGCTTTGACACGTCGTCCATCCCGAGCGGCATCGTCGCGCCGTCGAAATCGGAGCCGAGGCCGACGTGGTCGACGCCCGCCACCTTCACGGCGTGATCGATGTGGTCGACGATCGCCTCCCAGGACACCCGCGGGAGCGTGCCTGACTCCATGAGTGAACGATTCAGATCGCCGACGCCGAGAATCGCGCAGGATTCGTCGTCTCCACAGGACTTGTTGATCGCCTGCGTCCTTTCGACCACGGCCGTGGCGAGCGCGCCGGTGCGGAAACCCTCGCTGAGAAACGGGACGTGGTAGTTGATCATCACCACGCCGCCCTTTGCCGGCGATCGCGCGCAGCATGTCGTCACTCATGTTCCGCGCGTTGTTCGAGATGGCACGGCAGGACGAATGCGACGCGATCATCGGCGCGCGGCTCACGGCCAGCGCGTCTTCGAACGTCTCGTCTGCGACGTGTGAGACGTCCACCATCACACCCAGCCGGTTCAACTCGAGCACGACCTCGCGGCCGAACGGCGTGAGCCCCCCGTGCGTCGCCGGCGTCTCACCGGACGAGTCAGCCCACGAGCGTGTGCCGCGAATGGGTCAACGTGAGGTACCGGACGCCCAGCGTCGCGTAGTTGCGAAGCATGCGCAGGTCGTCGTCGATCATGTGCCCGCCTTCCATGCCCAGCAGAATCGCAATCTTGCCGTCAGCATGGGCTCGCCGGATGTCGGCGACGCTCGTCGCGAGCGTCAGGTCGCGCGCGTTGGCACGCACGGCCTCGCGGACCTCGTCGATCAGGCCGAGCGCGCGCCTGACCGCGGTCGGGCCCGTGACGGTCCCGGGAAACCAGATCGAGAAGAACGCCGCGTCGAGACCGCCCTCGCGCATCCGCGGAATATCGACGTGGCCGTTGGTATTCCGCGCGGCCAGGTCGAATTTCTCTTCGAATGCCAGCCGCTGCGGCGTGTCGATGTGGGTGTCGAGGACGAGAGCCCGGCGATGAAGACGGAGCGCCGCCGGCGAGACGCCGAGCGCCGCGGCCTGCGCCGCCTCATTGCCTTGCGCTGCCGGAGTGGCGCTCGTTGCCGGCGCGCGCGTCGTGGGCCCGCAGGCCACGACCGCCGCCAGCGTGACGACGAGGCCCCAAGCCCCACGCCCCAAGCCTCAAGCCGGGCGTCCCGTCGCGACTCATGACTGCCGACGGAACTCCGCAGCTTTCTCCGCGAGACCCGCCTCGACAGCTGCCGCATCGCGAATCTGCTGCGTGATCTCCATGCTGCAGAACTTCGGGCCGCACATCGAGCAGAAGTGCGCGACCTTCGCGCCGTCGGCCGGCAAGGTCTCGTCGTGATACGCCCGCGCGGTGACCGGATCCAGCGAAAGGTTGAACTGGTCCTGCCACCGGAACGCGAAACGCGCCCGCGAGAGCGCGTCGTCCCACGCCTGCGCGCGCGGGTGGCCCTTGGCGAGGTCGGCGGCGTGCGCGGCGATCTTGTACGCGATGACGCCAGCCTTGACGTCCTCGCGGTTCGGCAGGCCCAGGTGCTCCTTCGGCGTGACGTAGCAGAGCATCGCCGTGCCGTACCAGCCGATCATCGCGGCGCCGATCGCCGACGTGATGTGATCGTATCCGGGCGCGATGTCGGTGGTCAGCGGTCCCAGCGTGTAGAACGGCGCCTCTTCGCACCATTCGAGCTGCTTCTCCATGTTCTCGCGGATGAGGTGCATGGGCACGTGGCCGGGACCTTCGTTCATGACCTGCACGTCGTACTCCCACGCGATCTTCGTCAGTTCGCCCTGGGTCTTGAGCTCGGCAAACTGCGCTTCGTCGTTGGCGTCCGCAATCGATCCCGGGCGCAGACCGTCGCCCAGCGAGAACGCGACGTCGTAGGCGCGCATGATCTCGCAGATCTCGCGGAAGTGCGTGTACGTGAAGTTTTCCTGGTGATGCGCGAGACACCAGCGCGCCATGATTGAGCCGCCGCGCGAGACGATGCCCGTGAGCCGGCGCGCCGTCATCGGAACGTAGCGGAGCAGGACGCCGGCGTGGACGGTGAAGTAGTCCACGCCTTGCTCGGCTTGCTCGATCAGCGTGTCGCGGTAGATTTCCCAGGTCAGATCTTCGGGCCGTCCACCAACTTTTTCGAGCGCCTGATAGATCGGCACCGTGCCGATCGGCACCGGCGCGTTGCGCAGAATCCATTCGCGCGTCGCGTGGATATCGCGGCCGGTGGACAAATCCATGACGGTGTCCGCGCCCCAGAGCGTCGCCCACCGGAGCTTGTCCACTTCCTCGGCGATCGAGGAACTGACGGCCGAGTTCCCGATGTTGGCGTTGATCTTCACGAGGAAGTTGCGGCCGATGATCATCGGCTCCAGTTCCGGGTGGTTGATGTTCGCCGGGATGATCGCGCGGCCGCGGGCGACCTCGGCTCGGATGAACTCGGCCGGCAGCCCTTCGCGGATCGCGATGAACTCCATCTCCGGCGTGACCTCGCCGCGCCGCGCATAGTGCAGCTGCGTCACCGCGCGTCCCGGGAGTGCGCGCAGCCGGCGCGTCCCCACGTCCCCGCTGATCTCGACGTCCGCCCGCGAGCGGATCCACGGCGCGCGAAGCGCGGGCAGCCCGGTCTCGGCGCTGAACCCGCGCGGACCGCTCGTGTCGTACACCGGCACGGTGCCCGCGCCATCGGCGAGGTGAACTTCGCGCATGGGCACGCGCACGCCTTGCGGGCCGTCGACGTAGGTTTTCTGGGAACTGGGAAACGCGTTGTCGAAATCCGCGTCGGTCAGTGGCTCGTAGGGACGCTTGGTCATGTTGCCTTCATGACCGGCGCAAAGGAGTGACGTGCCGCCGCACTCCCTCCGCCGGTCTCAACCGGTTCAGGTTCCAAGGGTGCAATCTCAATCACGCGGACGTCCGCCGAAATCGGCGGGCGAAGGCGGATGCCCCTGGCGGCGATTTGACTATAACATCTCGAACCTTGCATTCGGGGCACTTGACCCTAGTCCGCCCGCCTCAGCACCATGCACTTCAAATAGTGCGTTTCGGGCACCGCCAGCAGAATCGGATGATCGCGTGACTGCATGCGCTTTTCGACGAGCGTCATCGTCCGGCGCGAGTCGATCGCGGCGTCTCGCAGCACCTCGAGGAACAGCCCCTCGCCGACGTTATAGGAGCAACTGCACGTGACCAGATGGCCGCCGGGCGCCAGCAGGCGCATGGCCCGGAGGTTGATCTCCTTGTACCCGGCCGCGGCGCGTTCGACCGCCGCCTTGTTCCGCGCGAAAGCCGGCGGGTCGAGCACGACGACGTCGAATGTCGCCCCGCTCGACTCGAGTTCGCGAAGCTCGTCGAACACGTTGACCTCGCGCGCCTCGATATTCCCCAGCTGGTTCAGCCGCGCGTTCTCGAGCGTCGCCGCGACGGCCGCCGCCGAGCTGTCGAGCGCCAGCACGGAGTCGGCGCGGGCCGCCATCTGCAGCGCAAATCCGCCGTTGATAGGTAAAGGCGTCGAGGACGCGGCCACGAGCGTAACGCCCCGCCGCCTGGTGGTTCTCGCGCTGGTCGAGAAATGCCCCGGTCTTCTGGCCCTGCCGAAGATCCGCCTGCAAAGTGATGGCGCCTTCACGCACGGCGACGCGGTCAGGGATCTCGCCGTAGAGGATCGGCGACCTGCGAATCGAGGCCTTCGAGCTGGCGAACCTTCGGATCGTTCCGCGCGAGGACACCGCGAGGCGCGAACAACTCGACGAGCGACTCGACGAGCAGACCGAGCCGCCGGTCGGCGCCCTGCGACAGCGTCTGCACGACGAAGTACGTCCCTGACGCGTCCGCGTAGCGATCCACGATGGTCGCCGGCAGACGGTCGGCTTCGGCGTTGACCAGACGCCAGGCCGATCCGTCGATGTCGAGACCGGCGCGGTACTTGGCGGCTGCGGCCAGCCGTTCGCGAAGCCAGACACCCTCGTCGATCGATGTCCTGCTCGTGCTCGAGCGCAATCATGCGGAGGGCGATCTGCGACAGGCTGCTCCAGTACGCCCAGCCGAGCGGCCGCTTCCCCTCGCCAGTCACGCGAACGATGTCGCCGGGTTCGGCGTCGGCGCGTGCGATGTCGGATCGATAGATCCAGGGATGACCGGCGCGGAATCCGTTCCGCGCCGCGGCGCGTGACGACGGCGAGTTTCGGCATGGCGGCTACTCGCCGCCGGCGCCAATGAACTTGTCGTCCTCATCGGCGAAGAGGACGTTGAAGCTCGTCAGCGACCCGTAGCACCCGCTGACGTACGCCTGGAGCTTCACCTTCACGTCGTCGGGAAGATCCGAGGCGTTCACCTGCTGCTCGAGCGTTCGCAGGCGATTCCGGAGCATGACCACCTTGTGGAAGAAGGTCTCGATCGGCCATGTCTTTTCCTGAACGCCCGGCGTGCCCGGCTTGAGCACGAGCGTGCCCCCACGCCACTTGTCAGCCGGAACGGCCGTCGTCAGGCCAGACTCTTCCCGAATGATGCGTCGCAACAACAGCTCGAGGTCGGTCGTGGGATCCTCCGGCAGCATGATAGCGGGCGAGCGACGCTCGCGCTCGCTCACGAGCGGAAACGCCGTGCGGGCATCGCGCGCGGGCGACGACGCGGGCTGACGCGACACCGGCGGGCTCGCGGACGGCTCACCGGCGGGCGATTGACGGGGACCTCCGCGATACGCGTGCTCGCTGCGGCAGAAGCCGCACGTCACGCGGAGCGGAGCGCCAGCGGCGTCGGCCGCGATGACGGTGTGCATGCGATCGGCTTTGCACGCACGGCAAAAATCCTCGATGGCCGAGCCGGCACGATAGGTGCGCATGACGGTCATGACGAATTATCATCACACGCCGTCCGCCCCGAGGTTTTCAGCTATTATTTCGGCATGCCGCTCACGTCTGACGCCTCGACGCTCGATCACTTGTCGGCTACAGATCCTGAAATCGCGGACGCTATCCGCCACGAACTGAAACGACAGGACGAAGGACTCGAGCTCATCGCGTCGGAGAACTTCGTCAGCATGGCGGTGCTCGAAGCCGCGGGCAGCGTGCTGACGAACAAGTACGCCGAGGGCTATCCCGGCAAGCGCTACTACGGCGGCTGCGAGTTCGTGGACGTCGCCGAGTCGCTCGCGATCGAACGCGCGAAGCAGCTCTTCGGCGCCGAACATGTCAACGTCCAGGCACACTCGGGCGCGCAGGCCAACATGTCGGTGTACGTCGCGATGCTCAAGCCGGGCGACACGATCCTCGGCATGAACCTCGCCCATGGCGGGCACCTCACGCACGGACACCCGCTCAATTTCTCCGGCAAGTACTTCAAGATCGTTCCGTACGGCGTCCGCGAAGGTGACGAACGGCTGGACTACGACGAGTTGGACCGCCTCGCGAAGGAGCACCGGCCGAAGATCATCGTGGTGGGGGCGAGCGCCTACCCGCGTCAGATCGACTTCGCACGCATCCGCCAGCACCGCGGACGAGACCGGCTCGCTCGTCATGACCGACATGGCCCACATCGCGGGGCTGGTCGCCGCAGGCGAGCATCCCAGCCCGGTGCCGCACTCGGATTTCGTGACGACCACGACGCACAAGACCCTGCGTGGGCCCCGCGGCGGCATGGTGCTCTGCAAGAGCCAGTTCGCGAAGGACCTCGACCGCGCGTTGTTCCCGGGCGTGCAGGGCGGGCCGTTGATGCACATCATCGCGGCCAAGGCGGTGTGCTTCAAGGAAGCACTCACGCCGGCGTTCCGCGCGTATCAGCATCAGATCGTCTTGAACGCGGCACGGCTCGCCGCGCGTTTGTCCGACGCCGGCTTCCGCCTCGTGAGCGGCGGCACCGACAACCACCTCATCCTCGTCGATGTCTTCTCACGTGGCCTGACGGGCAAGGCGGCCGAGTTCGCGCTCGGACGCGCGGGCATCACGGTCAACAAGAACGCGATTCCCTTCGACAAGAACCCGCCGATGGTGGCGAGCGGCGTCCGCCTCGGCACGCCGGCGGTCACGACCCGCGGCATGCGAGAGGCCGAGATGGATGCCGTCGCGGCGCTCATCGTCCGGGCGCTCCAGGCGCCGGATGACGAAGCGTCGCTCAACGGCGTACGGGCCGACGTAGAAGCACTGTGCCGGAAGTTCCCCCTCTATCCGGCCCTGGCTCGCTAACCGCGCGCGTCGATCGCGTGTTCGACGCCAACGGGCCGCTCGCCGCGGCCGTCGATCAGTTCGAAACTCGTCACGGGCAGCGCGCGCTGGCCGCCGAAGTCGCGCGCACGTTCGACGGCGGCGGCACGCTCGTCGCGGAAGCCGGCACCGGCACAGGCAAGACACTCGCGTATCTCGTGCCGGCAGCGCTCGCCGGGCGGCGGGTGCTCATTTCCACGGGCACCCGTCCTCTTCAGGACCAGATCTTCTACAAGGACCTGCCGGCCCTTCGGCGCGCGCTCGGACACGACGTGCGCGCCGCATACATGAAGGGGCGCACCAACTATCTCTGCCTTCACCGGCTGGAGCGGCTGCGCGAGGCGTCCGCCGGTCTGCCGCCGGCCGATCGCGCCTGGCTCGAGCGCATCGCGGAGTGGGCGGGCGACACCCAGACGGGCGATCGCGCAGAAATCGACGACCTGCCGGATGACCTGCCGCTTTGGTCCGACGTGTCCACGACGAGCGAGCAATGCCTCGGACGGGACTGCCCCGTGTTTTCCTCGTGCTTCGTCACGCGCATGCGTGAAGCGGCCGCCGAGGCGGACATCATCGTCGTCAACCACCACCTGCTCTGCGCGGACGCCGCCGTGCGACAGGGCGGCTTCGGCGAGGTCATCCCGGCGTGCGACCTGACGGTCATCGACGAGGCGCATCAGCTCGAGGACGTGGTCACGAACTACTTCGGCGTTTCGGTCACGCTGACGCGCGTGGACGAATTCGCGCGCGACGGCTCTCGTGCCGCCGGCCTGCTGCCTCCTGAGGCTGCGGCATTCGCGGTCGCGCTCGTGCGCGCGATCACCGACGCCCAGCAGGCCGCGAGGCGATCTGTTCGACGTCGCCCGGCTTCAGCTGATGGCGCGCCAGGAGGGTTCGGGCGATCGCAGCATCATCACGCCCGGCATGGCATCGCACTTGTACGAAGCCGGCCGCGGACTCGACGAGGCTCTCGCGCGTTTCGGGCACGCAGTCGCGAGTCCGCCCATCGGGTGCGAGGTGCCACCGGACCTCGTGCTTGCTCGGGCCCGAGCGGACGCGCTGCGCCGGGACGCGGCGCTTCTGACGACCGCGGAGGACGCGCGCTACGTGTATTTCGTCGAGCAACGCGGTCGCGGCGTGCAGCTGCGGGCGGCGCCGATCGACCCCTCGGAGATCATTCGGGACGCGGTCCTCGGGGACCGGTACGCGACGGTGCTGACATCCGCGACGCTGTCGGTCGAGGGGTCGTTCGACTACGCGCTCGGCCGGCTCGGGTTGCCAGATGCCGCCACGCTCTCGGTCCCGTCCGAGTTCGACTACCGGACCCAGGCCCTGCTCTATCTTCCGGCCGACATGCCCGATCCGCGATCACGGGATTTCAATCGCGCGGCGGCAGCGGAAGTGGAGGCCTTGCTCGATTGCTCGCAAGGGCGCGCGTTCGTGCTGTTCACGTCGTACGCGGCGATGCGGGAAGTTCGCGAGGAGATCGACGGCCGGGTGCCGTGGCCGCTGCTCGTCCAGGGCGAGGCTCCGCGATCGGCGCTGCTTCGCGACTTCCGCGCCACGCCGAACGCGGTCCTGCTCGCGACGGCGAGCTTCTGGCAGGGCATCGACGTCGCCGGCGAGACGCTCAGCTGCGTCATCATCGACCGGTTGCCGTTTGCCTCGCCGGGCGATCCCATCGTGGCGGCCAGAATTGCCGCGGTCCAGGCGCGCGGCGGCCAGCCGTTTCACGACTATCAGGTGCCTCTGGCCACACTCACGCTCCTCCAGGGTCTCGGGCGACTCATCCGGACGCGCACAGACCGCGGGGTTCTTGCGGTGCTCGACCCACGCCTCACGCGAATGCGCTACGGCCGTCGGTTTCTGGCGTCGATGCCGCCGTTTCCCATCACCGCGGACCGGGCCGACGTGGCTCGCTTCCTCGAGCCCTAGCTCCCCAGCAGTGTCAGCGCCGGCGTCCTCTGCGTCGTAATCGGGATAACGGGCTGTTCCGGGCCCCAACATTGAGGCCGGTGTAAACTGTTTGCATTGGTGAGGAGGACGTCTATGAATCTCGACCGCGCCGCCCGGGTGGCCGTGGCTGGACTGTTTGCTTTGACACTCGTGGCGCTGCCGGCCTTGGCGCACGCTCAGGTTGGCTCGTTGGCCGGCAAGGTCGTGGGGCCGGATGGCAAGCCAGTCCCTGATGCCGTGGTGACCCTGACCAACGCAGCCAACAGCCTGACCGCTGCCGTAAAGACCAACAACAACGGTGAATGGGTTCGCGCGGGTCTCCAGGCCGGCAATCCCTGGAACATCCGGGTCAAGAAGGGCGACCTCGAGGGCGGCATCAACAACGTGCGCGTGCAGTTCAACAGCGTCCTGAACTGCCGCCGATCGTCATCACGGCGGCTCCGCCGATGGACCCGGCGACCAAGGCCCGGATGGAAGCCGAGAAGGTGCAGCAGGCCGCGATCGCGAAGGCACCGCGGAGGTCGACGCCGCGATCAAGGCCGGCGACCTCGATCTCGCCATCACCAAGTACACCGAAGCGCGGCCGCCGCCCTGCCGAATTGCGCGGTGTGCTACGTGCGGATTGGCGACCTGCAATGAAGAAGGCGCGGGCCGGCGAGGCCGAGAAGGCGTATCTTGAAGGCGATCAAGATCGACGACCAGAACGCCGAGGCTACAACGCGCTGACGAACATCTACAATTCGCAGCGGAAGTTCGACGAGGCGGCGAAGATGTCCGCCAAGTTCAACGCCCTCGGCCGACTCCGCCGGCGGCGGGGGCAACGCGGAGTCGCTGTTCAACCAGGGCGCCATCGCCTTCAACCAGAACAAGATTGCCGAGGCCAAGCCCTTCCTCGAGAAGGCCATTGCACTGAAGCCGGACCTGGCCGAAGCGCACTATCTGTACGGCATGGTGCTGATCAACGAAGGCAAGGTCGCCGAGGCCAAGAAGTCGCTGGCCGAGTACCTGAAGCTTGCGCCGACCGGGCCGAACGCCGCGACGGCGAAGGCCATCATCGACACACCGTAGCGATGCCGCCCCCTGAGGGCGTTGCCGGCATCGCCGAGCATCTCGAGGCCGTGCGCCGCCGCATCATTGCGGCGGCGCAACGCGCCGGCCGTTCCCCTTCCGATATCACCCTGATTGCCGTTTCGAAGACGGTCGGCCCGGATCGCGTGCGCGCGGCGGCCGCGGCCGGGCAGCGTCTCGTTCGGCGAGAACCGCGTCCAGGAAGGGCTCTCAGAAGATCGAGGCCTCGCCGCGACCTGCCGCTCGAGTGGCACTCATCGGCCACCTGCAATCGAACAAGGCCAAGCGCGCGGCCGGGTCGTTCGCGTGGATTCAGTCCGTCGACAGCATCGAGCTGCTCCAGCGGCTCGATCGCGGCGCGGCCGAAGCCGGTCGTCGCCCGCGCATCCTCATTCAGGTCGATCTCGCTCACGAGACGACAAAGCACGGCGCAGATGAGGCTGCCACGGCCGTCACTCGTGGCCGCGGCCGCTCAGGCCGCGTCGCTGGACCTTCGCGGCCTCATGATCGTGCCACCCAACCCGGACAACGCCGAAGACTCGCGCCCGTGGTTCCGCCGCCTCCGCGAGCTGCGCGACCGGCTGGTCGCGTCGGGTCTCCCTGCCGCCTCGATGGCCGAGTTGTCGATGGGCATGAGCCACGACTTCGAAGTGGCCATCGAAGAGGGCGCGACGATGATCCGCGTGGGAAGCGCGATTTTCGGTGACAGACCGGCGGTCTGATGGCCGCCGCGAATCCCTTCCGTCTCGAGATTCGTGTCGTGCCGCGGGCTTCGAAAAATGGCATCGACGGGCTGCGCGACGGCCGGATTCTGGTGCGCGTCACGGCACCTCCTGTCGATGGCGCCGCCACCGCCGCCGCGGTCTCGGTGCTGGCCGAAGCACTCCAGGTAGCGCCCACGACAATTCGAGTGGTCGCCGGGCAGACCTCACGGAACAAGGCCGTGACGGTCGGCGGCCTCCGCGCGGCGGACGTGCTGTCGAAACTGTCTATCGGACCGGATCGAGCAGGCGGCTCCACCGAATCCCGCCGAACAGGTCCACGATCGACCGGCTCGCGTCGGCAGAGAAATAGATGAAGAGCGCGCGGCCCTTCACGTACGACATGGGAAGAAAACCCCAGTAGCGACTGTCCTGCGAATTGTCTCGGTTGTCGCCCATCATGAAGTACTGCCCCTCGGGGACGGTCACCGGGCCGTATTCCTCGCGGAGATCCCCCGGCTTCGAGGGCGCGTCCTCGGCCAGCGGCTCGAGAAACTGCACGTACGGTTCGTCGAGCCGATTGCCGTTGACGTACATCCGTTTCCTGCGAAGCTCGAGCCGATCGCCAGGCAGGCCGATCACCCGCTTGATCAGATCGCGGTCCGGCTCTTCCGGCGACTTGAAGACGATGATGTCACCGCGCCGGATGTCGCGGTGAGGAAGCACCGCCCGCTCGACGGCCGTGGCCGTTGGCGCGAACGCCATCTTGTTCACGATCAGGTGATCGCCGATGAGCAGGTTCGGTTCCATCGATCCCGATGGGATCTTGAACGCCTGAAACACCCACGTCCGGACGAAGAGCGCGAGGATGACGGCGATGACGAGCGACTCGAAGTACTCGCGGACGACGGATTTTCGGCCGGGGGCTTCGCCATTTCTGACTTCACTTCTAACTTCTGGCTTCTCACTTCTAACTTCCGTCAGGTGTCTTGCCCGACTTTCAGCACCGCAAGGAACGCTTCCTGCGGGATCTCGACACGACCCACGCGCTTCATGCGCTTCTTGCCTTCCTTCTGCTTCTCGAGCAGCTTCCGTTTGCGCGAGATGTCGCCGCCGTAGCATTTCGCGAGCACGTTCTTTCGAAGCGCGCTGACGGTTTCGCGCGCGACGATGCGGCTGCCGATAGCGGCCTGAATGGCGACCTCGAACATCTGGCGCGGGATGAGCTCGCGCATCTTCGAGGCGAGCAGCACGGCCGCGCGCGTACGCGTTCTCTTCGTGGACGATCATCGACAGGGCGTCGACCGGCTCGGCGTTCACGAGGATGTCGAGTTTGACGAGCGGCGATTCCCAGTAGCCGGTGACGTGGTAGTCGAGCGACGCGTAGCCGCGCGAAATCGTCTTCAGCCGGTCGTAGAAGTCCAGAACGACCTCGTTGAACGGCATCTCGTAGGTGATCAGCACGCGGTTCTGCGAGACGTACTCGAGGCCTTTCTGGATGCCGCGTTTCTCCTGGCAGAGCTCGAGGATGCCGCCGACGTGTTCGTTCGGCGTGAGCATCATCGCCGTGATCACGGGCTCCTCGAACTTCTCGATTCGGCCCGGGTCAGGCAGCTTCGCTGGACTGTCGATCTCGTGGACCACGCCGTCCGTCGTCGTCACGCGGTACAGGACGCCCGGCGCGGTGGTGATCAGATCCTGATCGAACTCGCGCTCGAGTCGTTCCTGCACGATCTCCATGTGGAGGAGGCCGAGGAAACCGCACCGGAAGCCAAAGCCCAGCGCCGCCGAGGTCTCGGGCTCGAAGAAGAACGAGGCGTCGTTCAGCCGCAGTTTCTCGAGCGCCTCACGGAGCTCGGCGTACTTCGATCCTTCGACCGGATAGAGCCCGGCGAAGACCATCGGCTTCAGCTCTTTGAAACCCGGAAATGGCGCGTCGGTCGGACGGCCGACCTCGGTAATCGTGTCGCCGATCTTCGCGTCCGCGACGTTCTTGATGTTCGCGACCATGAAGCCGGCTTCCCCGACGCCCAGCTCGGTCACCGGCACGGGTTTTGGCGAAAACACACCCAGCTGGTCGACCTGGAACTCCTGGCCCGTGATCATCAGCCGAATCTTCTGGCCCGGCCGCAGAACGCCGTCGATGACCCGGGTCAGAATCACGACGCCGCGGTACGGGTCGTACCAGGAATCGAAGATGAGCGCCTTCAGCGGCGCGTCGGGAACGCCGGTCGGTGGCGGCAGGCGATGGACGATCGCCTCGAGAATCTCCGCGACGCCGCGCCCTTCCTTGGCGCTCGCGAGGATCGCCTGACTCGCATCGAGTCCGATGATCTCCTCGATTTGCCGGCGAGCCTCTTCGGGCTGTGCGCCCGGCAGGTCGATCTTGTTGATGACCGGGATGATCTCGAGATTGTTCTCGACGGCGAGGTAGGCGTTGGCGAGCGTCTGCGCCTCGACGCCCTGTGACGCGTCGACGAGCAGCAACGCGCCTTCGCAGGCCGCGAGCGACCGCGTGACCTCGTAGGAGAAGTCGACGTGGCCGGGCGTGTCGATGAGGTTCAGGATGTAGTCCTGCCCGTCGTTCGCCCGGTAGGTCAGACGTACGGCATGGGCCTTGATCGTGATGCCGCGCTCGCGCTCGAGGTCCATGCTGTCGAGGACCTGAGCCTCCATTTCACGGGCCTGCAACGCGCCCGTGAGCTCGAGGAACCGATCCGCCAGCGTGGATTTGCCGTGGTCGATGTGAGCGATGATCGAGAAGTTCCGGATGTAGCGCTGATCCATGACGTGCGCAGCCTTCTATTATGGCGCACGACGGGCTCGTTCACCGGGCCGAGGCGGTGCCGTGTGATGTTTCCTTCGACAACCGCGCCCCCAAGGGCGACCAGCATGTGCCGGTCGGCGACCGACAGCGTCATCTCCATTCGGCGCTCGAGGCGCGCGACGAGTGACGCGATGAAAGTCCGGTCAAAACTGTAAATTTCGATCCTTTCAGGCCGGTGAATGCGTTGAGCGGAGAGTTGGCGGAGCCACTGGTCCGTGTCCTTGTGCGTGTACACGACGACACGGTCGGCCGCCTTGCTGGCCCGATGCAGTCGTGCGCCGTCCGGCGTGCCAATCTCGCCCCACACCCGCACGATCCCGGTGAGATCGCGAACCGTGAGCGGGGGCTCGTCCGGATCCGACAGTCCGGACGAGAACTCGATGCCTTCGTCGTACTCCAGGCAATACGCGAGCACACGAGCGACGAGGTACTCCTCGCTCTCCGACGGATGGCGAGCGACACGAAGCGCGAGCGACTCGTAGCGCCCGCGATCGGTGTCAGCCAGGTCGATGTCGAAGGTGTAGATGGTCGCCGACAGCGCCACGGGAGTCGGGGGCGGGATCTACCGCAGCCGCGCCGCTTCCCGACGGACTTCGTCCTCGGTGAAGGCGGCGAACACGAAGGGCTGCGCCTCGAGGAAGGTGACCACGTCCTTCAGCGACAGCCCCAGTGCCGCAAGACGCTCCTCGTCCACGAAGATCTGGGAGTTCTCGGGCTCGTAGTACGGAATGAGCTGGCCGCCCGGATCGAATTTCGCGTGAATTGACGCGACAATGTCCGGCGCGAAATATCGGCCGCCGCCAGGCGGCGGGTTCGTCGGCATGCCGTGGTCGCCGGTGATGGCCATGAGATATTCGCGCCCCACGCGCGCCTCGATCGCCTTGAGGATCCGGGCCAGGTTCCGATCCAGCTCCCCGAGCGCGGCGGCGAGCTCGGGCGAGTCCGGGCCGTGCTTGTGCCCCACGTAGTCCGCCGTCTTGTAGTTCAACAGGAGCAGATCCGGCACGTCGTCGTCGCCGACGCCTTGCGTCTCGATGAGGCGCACGAAGGTGTCGGCCTCGAAGCTCGAAAAGAGCGCAGAACGGCGGATCTCAGACACGGTATCGACGCGATGTCCCATCCACATCCCGTCACTGGGAAAGATCTGGCGCGAGTCGAAGCTGTCCAATTGGTGAGGCAACGTGAAGCAGTCCGGGTCGCTCTTCCAGACGCCCGCCGTCTCGTCATACGCGGCGTGCACCACCGGAAAGCCGGCGGCCTGACAAGCGCCATGGCCGGCAAGCGCGACGCTGGCCGGCTGGCTGCTGCCCTGCGCGATGACTCGGCCGCGCCGTCCGGTATGCATCTGCCACACGTCCGAAAGCGTCAACGCCACGAGGTCGCGCGGATTCCAGTCATCGAGCATGTCGTGACGCTGCGCGCGTCGCGCGGTCGAAAAAATTGTTGCCCGTGATGCCGTGCACGCGCGGCTCCGAACCCGTGGCGATGCTCGCGTGGCCGGCGCCCGTGTTCGTCGGCAGATAGTTCACCTCGGCGTTGCTGAACCACGCGGCGTTCTTGCGCAAGCCCATCAACGTCGGCATGACGCCGGCATGGCGGTCGAAGTAGTCCGGACGCATGCCGTCGAGAACCAGAAGGAAGACCGCGCGTGGCCTGGGCGTCGCAGGTCTGATGCCCGGCAGGACTTTGCCGGTCGCTGTGCGCGGCATCGAGATGCCCAGCGCGGAAGCGATCGTCACGGCCACGTCCTGCTGCACGGCGGGTAGCGCGTACTTGCCCGGCGTGACACCAGCCCCCCAGAACAGCATCGGAATGCGGCGGTCGTAGGCCCATGGCGATCCGTGCATGTACGGCACGCTCGCTTCGGGACGCGTGAGGATCGTCCCCTCTCGCGGCACGATCAAGATTTGACCGGTACGCCCCGGAAAGTAGCCGCGAGCAAACCTGGTGAGGAACTGAGCGCGCTCGGCGGCCGGGGCCGGCGGCCGCGGACTGACGGGCTGTGGCGCGGCGGCCTGGCGGGCCGAGCCGTGGGCGCCGGCCAGGCACAGCAAGGTCGCGAGAATGAGGACGCGTCGAAGGCCGTTCATGCGTGGAGAATACGCGATTCGGCAATCACGCGAGGCTCGGGCTGAGCCGACCGAGTCCGGGACGTCCGTCGCTGGATGAGACCCGTCGTGAATCGCCAGGCGGATCTCTCCGCCCGGAAGGCGCCGACACAGTTCCAGAAAGCATGCGGATTCCGGTCCGGATTCCGGTACAAATCGCAGCACGGCGTCAATGCGAGGGCGATACGCGATCCGAAGAAGTTCCGCCAACGTGATCGCCGGCCGAATCGACATCCCTCGAAGCCGCAGAGTACCATACGGCCGTCAGACGATGTCCACGCCGCTTCCGCGCCGAATCGTGGTTCTGGTCCACGCGCGCGACGTGGGCGCGGAGCGCCGCCCGTACCAGATCTGGGGCATCGCTGACATCTGGCGCAGCTGGGGCATCGAAGTGCTCGTCTCCCGCGGAGTCGGTCGCGCGATCGACGCCGACGTCATCGTCAATCACATCGACCTGACGGTCGTACCAGAGGCCTACATCCAGTTCATGGCGCGGTATCCCGTCGCCATCAACGGCCGTTGCACGGACATCTCGAAGCGGACGGTCAGCGCGAACCTCGTGACGAAGGGCGACGGCTGGGATGGCCCGGTGATTGTGAAGACGGACCGCAATCACGGCGGCCGGCCGGAACGACGGCTGGGATGGGGGCGGATTGCGCTCCTCCTCAGCCCGAATGCGTGGCTCTCGCGCGGACGGTGGCGCACACGGTCGATGCTCGTGCCTGACGACTACCCCATCTTCGAGTCAGCCGCGGAAGTCCCGGCCGATGTGTGGCGGAATCCCCTGCTCGTCGTGGAGCGCTTTCTTCCCGAGCGCGAGGACGACCTGTTCGTCGTGCGAAGCATGGCGATCCTTGGCGACAAGGGTGTCACTCGTCGCCGCCTGTCCAGATCCCCGATCGTCAAGGCGGGGCGTATCGTGCGCGCGGAGGAAGTCGAACCGCATCCGGACGTGTTCGAAGCGGCGCGGCGACTGAAGCTCGACCGGGGAAAGATCGACTACGTGGTCCGGGATGGTCGCGCCGAAATCTTCGATATCAATCGGACCAACACGATGGGAACCTACACGCCGGCGCGGCGCGCCGACACGTGCCGGCGGCTGGCGGACGGATTGCGGCAATTCTGGCCACCGGCGACACCGACATGATCGATCAAAGGCGACTTGTGCCGCGTGGGACGCCGACTCGGCCTTTACAATCTCACTCGTACAAGCTGTCCAGAAAGCCGCTCTTGTCCAGCTCGCGCATCAAGCTGTCGTCGTAGAAACTCTCCGGAGTATACCGACGCATCTCGTTGGAGTCGTACACCTCCATCGTCTTCTTGATGCCGTCGTAACAAGGATACGGTTTGCGAGGAAAAGAATCTCCACGGTCATAGATTGTCTCAGCCGAGCTCCTACCCATGATGCCGTTCCATTTCGTCATGGCTTGGCGCGCGAGCTCGGGGTTCCGATGGAACAGCGCGAAACCTTCCGCCGAGGCTTTCAGAAAACGGAGGGCCACGTCGCGGTGCCCTGGGACCTTCAACCAGTCCTGGTCGACGAGAACACTGTTGCCGGCCATCGGCGTCGTTCCAGTCACGGGTATTGGCCAGGACTGGATAGCCTTCCGCCTGAAGCTGCGGCGAAGTTGCGCTCCTCCGCGACGATCGCGTCCACGACTCCGGTCCTCAGGGATTCCGCATCGCGACCGAATTCCAGAATCGAGATGTCGAGGACAGGATCCCAACCCATTCGGCGTGCCAGCAATCGGGCGACAAAGGCGGTCGTTGACCGCTGGAGATTGACGCCCAGTCGTTTGCCTTTGAGGTCTTCCAACCGTTCAAGCCCCCGCTTTCCGACAATGTGCATGCGGGCCATGCAGTCGCCACCGGCGAGGGCGATCATCGGCGGAAAGTTCGCCTCGGTCACCATTCGGTACATGATCGGCGAATGGCCGTCAACGAGGATGTCGGGGCGCTCGGGCCGAGCGAACGGGCTCGCCGGAATCTCGCTCTCGCCTTCCGCCGGCGGTATCCAAAAGGAAACATTCAGGCCGTACTTCTCAAAGATCCCTTGGTCCATGGCGATCACGAACGGTACCTTGCTCAGTGACCTCGCGTTGCCGAACGCGACCTGCAACGGGATCCCGCCAGTCTGCTTCTGACTCCACAACCCAGCGACTACCGAGGACGAGAGCGGCGTGAATCACGAAGCCGTAGACTCGCCGCCTTTGCAACAGGATCGGCAACAAGGCGAGCGAAACGCCGAGGAGCATCGAGATCGCCACGACCTGCGGCGACACGGGGATGTCAGGGCGAAAGCTCAGAAGAACGAGCGCGGCTCCGTAGACGCTGGCTCCTGCGACGACGACATCCAACACCCCGCGGAGCGTGCCTTCCGGCCGCACCAAGCGCGACGACCGTCGCCAGGCCCAGGTATGCGGCCCCCATCGCGACGACGTGTGGCATCCAAGCCAGCGGCACAGAGGCCACCGATTCGCCCCACTGGTAGTAGGCGGGAACGGCCAGGACGATCGCCAGGCTCAGGGCGTGCCACACCGTCCAGAAGAGCGGACTGCCCGACTGGCTGTCGTGTTTAGAGGGAGAGGTATCACGCCGGCACTCGCGTCAATTCACCCGAACTATGCGTGTGGAAAGGCTCGAGGCCGGCGCATCGAGCCTTCACGTGACTGATGGCGCAGGAGCTACTTCGATCTGCGGCGCGCGCGCAGCCAGAGCATGCCGGCGCCCAGCAGCCCAAGGCCGGCAGACAGCGACGCGCCGTTGATCTCTGGCACCCCGGCACGTCGGGCATCAGCGCCGAGCGGCGCTCCGAGCGCCACCATCGCCACCACGGCCGCCAGCATGCCCAGGCTCACTCGCTTGACCAGTCGCTCCACAAGATCCCTCGCATACACGCTCCTTGTCAGACACCCTGGTCGACGACCACACGGACCATCGAGACGACCTGGTCAAGTGGGGAGGCACCTGCTTAGCAACCGGTGTGCCGCACATCCAGCCATCGCCGATTCGCGTGAGAGTGGCGCTAAGTGGCTCGCCTGTAGGACTATTTGCAATTCCGCGGGGTGTTCGCAAGGACCGCATGCCTGACTAAGCCATCAAGAGGCTGACTTTGGTCCCCCGCGCGGGAACCCTGGCAGACGAACGGAACCTCGCACCGTCCTCCTACCGCTGATCGAGCGGCAGACCTGCTGCGGATACGGCGGCCCCGTGTACTCCATGCGCGGACGGATGAGCCGATTGTTCGCGTACTGCTCGAGGACGTGCGCCGTCCAGCCGGACACCCGGCTGACCGCGAAGACCGGCGTGTACAGATCGACCGGGATCCCCAGCGCGTAGAAGGTCGACGCCGAGTAGAAGTCCACGTTGGCGTTCAGCTTCTTCTCGGCCTTCACCACCGCTTCAATCCTCTGCGACATCTCGAACCACTGCGGCTCGCCGGACACCTCCCCGAGCGTTTTCGAGAAGCGTCGCAGATGCGTCGCGCGCGGATCCTCGGTGTGATACACGCGATGGCCGAATCCCGCGATCTTCTCCTTGCGACCGAGCTTCGCACGCACGACGTGCCTCGGCGCGATCCGGCCCGGCATCGCGTCCAATCTCGAGCAGCATGCGCATGACGTCCGCGTTCGCGCCGCCGTGGAGCGGCCCCTTGAGCGCGGCGACGCCCGCCACGACGGCCGAGTGAATATCTGACAACGTGCCGGCGACCACGCGGGCGGCGAACGTCGAGGCGTTGAGCTCGTGATCCGCGTGCAGAATCAGCGACACGTCGAACGCGCGCGCGGCGAGCGCCGACGGCCGGCTGCCCGTCAGCATGTACAGAAAATTCGCTGCGTGGCCAAGAGCGGGGTCTGGATCGATGGGCCCGCCACCGGCCCCCAGCCGTCCCCAAGCCGCGACGAGCGCGCCCATCTGGCCGGTGAGCCGCACGGCCTTCCGGTAATTTGCTTGCGGCGTGTGGTCCGCGGCCTCGGAATCGCTGTGCGCCAGAATCGACGTCAGGGTGCGAAGAGCCTCCATACCGTCGACGCGCGGCAGCGAACGCATCGCGCGAACGACGCCGTCCGGCAGTATTCGCGCTGCGGCGAGCGCGGTCTGGAGGTCACCAAGCTCGGCGCGGCTCGGCAGCCGTCCGTGCCAGAGGAGGTAGCAGACCTCCTCGAAGGTCACGCCGCGCTCGGCGTCCGCCAGGTCGTGAATGTCGTAGCCCTGGTACGCGAGGACGCCGCGGTCGCCATCCAGGTAACAGATGGCGGAGGTACCGACGACGACGTCCTCTAGACCAGCCTTGGTTTTCAGCTCAGAAGTCATATCCGGGCGACTCCCCCGTGCCGCGAAAACGTGATTGTACGTCGCCGCGCTTTCTGTGACGACGAACGCGTCTGGTGTCATCGAAACGACACTGCAGCCTCCGACTTGCGACGATCCGTGGCACTTTCGCGCAAAGGAAACCGGCACGCGGATTGCTCCAGACGTCGGCATGGAGACGAGGGAGCTCCTCGGCGTCACCACCCAGCAGGCGCTGCAGTTCTTCTATGAGCGACTCCTGGACGTGTCCGACGAGGCCGAACCGCCGAGCGACGAACTGCTCTACAACTCCAGCGTACTGGCGCACTTCGCGACGACGTCGGTCGCGTCTGACACATTCCCGGCCTGCCCCTCGAGCCTTGCGACGGTCTTCGACCTCTACGTGATCGACCGCGCGGCGCTCGCTCGTGATCCCGAGATCTTCGAAACCGCGGCGGCACAAATTCTGCTCCTGACCGGATTCTTCCAGGATCAGCAGAAGCAGCGTCATCAGATCGAGTGGTATGCCGGCCTGGGCAGCGCATTTTTCGCTCAGGCGGCCCGGCTGACCGGCGATCCCCAGCGCGGACGTCTGATGGCGGTGATGGCGAGGAGGTTCGCGTTCTGGCGCGAGCAACAACACCAGCTCGCTATCGAGCTGCGCGAGTCGCGGCTTCTCATCACTTCGTTCCGCGATCGGCAGCCGCCGCTCGATTATGTAGCGGCGCCGGCTACTCGCCGCCGGCGATCTGCGGCGCCTTGATCATCACGTCGTCGTCGCGGAACTGCTGGAAGATCGACGTCAGGCCCATGTACAGGTAGCCGAACTGGAAGAGCACGAGGAACGGCAGCGTGCCGTAGATGCCGTACGCGAGCGCGTAGAAGACCGTCGCGGTGAAGTACAGCCCGAACGCCACCTCGACAAACGGCTGGATCGGCATCGACTGGTGGTAGCGCTTGTGCTGCCAATCGTCCTGCGCGGCGCTCGATGCCGTACTTCGGCGTGCGCGCGAACTCGCCGGGCGCTCCGAAGAGCGCCTCGAGCACGGCTTTCGCGTTGTTCACCGACAGGCCGATGCCAATCGCCATGACGACCGGGCAAATAGCGAATCCGGCTGCGCCAGTCGGGATAGGTTTCCCGCTGACTCATCATGTAGAAGTTGAACACCGAGAACGTCGCGGCGGCGAAGAGCGGGATGTCGATGAGCAGCATCTCCGACCAGCCCATCTCGTAGCGCACGATCATGGCTGGGAACATCAACGCGGAGAGCACGATCATCAGCAGGTAGTTGAAGTTCGCGGTCAGATGGAAGAACGCCTCCGCCTTGACCTTGAGCGGCAGGTCGGAGAGCAGGACGTACGGCAGCACCTTGCGGCACGTCTGAATCGAACCCTTCGCCCAGCGGTGCTGCTGCGACTTGAACGCGTTCATCTCGACCGGGACCTCGGCAGGCGTGACGAGATCGGGCAGGAACTTGAACTTCCAGCCGCGCAGCTGCGCCCGGTAGCTGAGGTCGAGATCTTCGGTCAGCGTGTCGTGCTGCCAGCCGCCGGCATCGACGATGGCCTCGCGCCGCCAGACGCCGGCCGTGCCATTGAAATTGAAGAAGCAACCCGAGCGGTTGCGGCCGCCATGCTCGAGCACGAAATGCCCGTCGAGCAGGATCGCCTGGACCTTCGTGAGCAGCGAGTAGCTCTGGTTCAGATGCCCCCAGCGCGCCTGTACGACCGCGAGCTTCGAATCCCAGAAGTACGGCACGGTCCGCCGAAGGAAGTCGCTCGGCGGCAGGAAGTCGGCATCGAAGATGGCGATGAATTCGCCGCGAGCCGACTGAAGTCCGTCCTCGAGCGCGCCGGCCTTGTACCCGACGCGGTTCGTCCGGTGGATGTACTTGATGTCGAATCCGCGGGCGGCCTGCCGACGAACGGCGAGTTCGGCGATCTCCCGGGTCTCGTCGGTGGAGTCGTCGAGAACCTGAATCTCGAGGAGCTCGGACGGATAGTCAATCGCGCAGATCGAGTCCACGAGCCGATCGACAACGTACATCTCGTTGTAGATCGGCAGCTGGATTGTGACGACCGGCCACTCACTGACAGGTGGCGGCGGGCCCGGTACCTGATCCTTGTGCTTGAGGTACTGGTAGACGATGAAGTAGCGGTGCCACCCGTAGATGCCGAGGATACTGAGAACGAAGAAGTAGGAAACTAACGTCAGCGTCTCAGGTGTGGACATAGAATGGGCCACGGAACCGCATGCACAACACGCAATTCTAGGAAGCTCTTCTCCGTAGAGTCAACCAGCCGTGCCAGAACACGACGCTTCGTCTCTTCGTTCCCCGGGCTCCCAGGGTCGCCAGACGTCGCTCCGCGCGATCCTCGACGCCGTCGCGGCCGGTGAGCTCAGCGCCGCTGATGCCGAGCGGCTTGCGCTGACCGATCTGGCGGGCGCGGCCATCGAAGACCTGACTTTCGCCCGCGTCGATCACACACGCGCCAGACGTCAGGGATTCCCGGAAGTGATCTTCGGACAAGGCAAGACCGCCGATCAGATCGCCCGCATTGCCCATGCCATCGTCCAGCGTGGGCACAGCCTGCTCGTCACCCGGACGGATCCCGCCGCGTACGCCGAAGTAGCGAAACTCGTGCCGGACGCCCATTTCCACGAACAGGCCCGGATCATCGAGCGCCGGGTCGACGTACCGCGTGGGAAGGGCATGGTTGTGGTAGCGGCGGCGGGAACTTCTGACATACCAGTGGCAGAGGAAGCGGCGATCTCCGCCGACGTGATGGGCAACGACGTCGACCGGCTCTACGACGTCGGCGTGGCGGGCATCCACCGGCTCCTCGCGGAGCGCTCCCGCCTCGACAAGGCGCGCGTCATCATCGTCGTCGCCGGCATGGAAGGCGCGCTCGCCAGCGTTGTCGGCGGCCTCGTCAGCGTACCGGTCATCGCGGTGCCGACCAGTGTCGGGTATGGCGCCAGCTTCGGCGGCATCGCCGCGCTCCTCGCGATGCTGAACTCGTGCGCCACCGGCGTGTCGGTCGTCAATATCGACAACGGATTTGGCGCGGCCTCGATTGCGAGCGCGATAAATCACCTCGATTGACGAGTACCGTGCCATAATCATGGGCTCCCCCGGTTTCCCGGGGCACCCCCATGCACGCTGCAGTCTTCCGAGCCCTGGAGTTCGACCAGGTGCGCGAGGCCCTGGCCGAGGTCGCGCTCACACCGCTCGGCCATGCGCGCGCCCTGGATCTCGCGCCAGCCACCGATCCAGACGAGGTCGAAGCGCGCCTGGCGCTGACGTCCGAGGCCGTGGCCTTGATCAAACAGGGGGGTTCGCTTGCCCTTCGCGCGCCGGCCGATCTCGAAACCACGCTCGCGGCACTCGACGTCGACGGCCAGCCTCTGGAGCCACGGCAGCTCACGGGCCTCGCCGAGCTTCTGGACTCGATCGATGCCGTTGCGTCGGCCGTCCGCCGATCGGCCGGGCCCGATGGCCGGTCGGGCTTGGCGGAGATCGCCACACGCGCCGCATCGTTCGCGAACGAGACCGCCGCGGTCCGGCGCGCCATCGATGACGCCGGCGACGTCGTGGACAGCGCGAGCCCTGCGCTCCGCGACATTCGGGACTCGCTCCGCCGGCAGCGCACGAAGCTCCGCTCAACGCTCGACACCCTGACGCGGGGACGCGATACCGCGAAGTACCTGCAGGACCAGATCGTCACCGATCGCAACGGACGCTACGTCGTGGTCGTGCGCGCCGAGCATCGCGACTCGATTCCGGGAATCGTGCACGGCGCGTCCACGAGCGGCGCGAGCGTGTACCTCGAGCCGTTGTCCACGGTGTCGCTCAACAACGAGATCGTCACGCTGGCCGAACGTGAGCTGGCAGAAGTCCGCCGGATTCTTCGGGCGCTGACGGACGCATTCCGCGCGCGCGGGGAGGAACTGTCCAACACGCTCGACGCCGCGGCCGAGCTCGACGAGCTGTACGCGAAGACCGAACTCGCGCGACGCGTGCAGGGCCGCGCGCCGGCGGTCGCCCGCGATGGCCGCCTCGAGTTCCGCGGCGCGCGGCATCCGCTGTTGATTCCCGCGATCCGCGAACTGACCGAGGGCACCACGGTGCGCGATGCGGTCGTCGTCGGCTCGGACCTGATTCTCGTTCCGCCGGCACGCGTGCTCGTCATCTCCGGGCCCAACACCGGTGGCAAGACCGTGGCGCTGAAGGCCGTCGGGCTCCTCGCGCTGATGGCGCAGTCCGGTCTTCTGATCCCGGTCGACGCGGACAGCATCTTCACGCCGTTCAAGACCGTCTTCGCCGACATCGGCGACGAACAGTCGATCTCGGCCAGCCTCAGCACGTTTTCCGGCCACATCGCCAACATCGTCGCGATGGATCGCGCGTTCGATCCGCCGGCGCTCGTGCTGCTCGACGAGGTCGGGAGCGGAACCGACCCGGCCGAGGGCGGCGCGCTGGGAACGGCCATCCTCGATCACTTCCGGCGGCGCGGTGCGACGGTCGTGGCGACGACCCACGACGATGCGCTGAAGTCGTACGCGGTGACGACCGAGGGCGCCGTCACGGCGGGATTTGGATTCGATCCGGAAACGTACGCGCCAACCTACCGCCTCGTCTACGGCGCGCCGGGCCGCAGTCTGGCGTTCGAGATCGCCGAACGATTGGGCATGCCGCCGGCCGTGGTCGCCGACGCGCGGTCCCGCCGCTCGGATCGCGAGTCGCAGCTGGCTGCGCATCTCGCGCGAGTCGATCAGGAGCTTGCGGCCATCGAGCGTGAGCGCCAGGCCGTCGCCGGCGAGCGTGATGGCGTCGCGCGCGAACGCGAACGCCTGCTCGAGCGTGAAGGCCGGTTGGCCGAGCGCGAGGCGGTCGTGAAGCGACGGCTCGACGACCGGCTGAATGACACGCTGCGCGAGGCCCGCGCGGAAGTCGATCGTGTCGTTGGCAGCCTCAAGCAGCGTGCCCAGGCCCTGGCCAACGCCGTGGAGGCGCCCTCCTCGCGTCCCCGACTGTCGACCGGCGACGTCGGGTCGCTCAGGTCCGATGCGCGCACGGCTCTCGGCGCCATTGCCGATCGACTCCAGGATTCAGCGACGCCGGGCGCCGAGCGACCTGGCGGTTCGACGAGCCGCCTGCCGCAGGCGAGGCGGTGTTCGTCGCGACGTTTGGCGCCTCAGGCATCGTGCGCGGCGCGTCAGGCAAGCATGTCGATGTCGACGTCCGTGGCAAACGGATGCGGGTGCGGTTGGCGGACCTTCGGCGGCCTGACAAGCGCGAAGCCGTGGAACCCGTCAGAAAGAGGCCGACGATCGCGGGCGGCTCGATCACCGCCGCGATGGCTGCCGCCGACGCCCGGGCAGGCCGGGAACTGGTCGTGATCGGCTCCACCGTGGATGAGGCGCTCGATCGCGCCGAGAAGTTTCTGGACGATGCGCTCTTGTCGGACGAACGTCGACTGCGCATCGTCCACGGCCATGGGACTGGACGGCTTCGCGAAGCCCTGAAAAAGTTCCTGCGCCAGCATCCACTGGTCGCGTCGGCCTCCCCCGCCCCGGAAAACGAAGGCGGCGGTGGCGCGACGATCGTGGAGCTCAAGGACTAGGGGCATGGCGCTTTTCCCGCAGTCCTTCCTCGACGATCTCAAGACGCAGACGGACATCGTCTCGATCGTCAACGAGGTCGTGCCGCTGAAGAAGGCGGGCGTGACGTTGAAGGGGCTGTGTCCGTTTCATCAGGAGAAGTCGCCGTCGTTCACCGTCAACCGCGACAAGGGCGTGTTCCACTGCTTCGGCTGCGGCGTGGGCGGCGACGTCGTCAAGTTCGTGCAGCTCTACCAAAAGTCCACCTTCCCGGACGCCGTGCGTTACCTGGCGCAGCGGGCCGGCCTGGCGCTGCCCGAACTGGAAGGCAGCTCGGATGATCGGGCCGCCGCCGCCGAACGCGAGGCGCTGGTGGCGTTGCACGAAGACGCGCTGGTGTTCTTTCAGGAGCAGCTGGCGACGCCGGCAGGCGCAAGAGCCCGGCGGGAGCTGGAGACGCGGATGGTGTCGCCGGAGACGCATGGCCACGTTCCGCTACGGGTACGCACCGGCCGGGGGCCGGGACACCCTGGCGGCCCGGTTTGCATCAAAGAAGGTGCCGCGCGAGCTCCAGGTTCGGAGCGGCCTCATCCAGGAGCGCGATGGCGGGCGACTGGCCGACCGGTTCCGACACCGCCTGATGATTCCGATCGCCCGGGACTCGGGGTCCGTTGTGGCTTTTGGCGGCCGGGCCCTCGATGAGGGGCAGGTCCCGAAGTATCTAAACTCGCCGGAAACCCCCATTTACACGAAGGGACGGACGCTCTACGGCCTCGACGTGACGAAAGGGGCCATTCGGAAGCACAATTACTGTGTTCTGGTTGAGGGCTATTTCGACCTGGCGCAGGTGTGGCAGGCTGGCGTCCACCCCGTGGTCGCCGTCTCGGGTACCGCGTTGACCGCGACCCAGGCGCGGCTCCTGAAGCGATTTGCCACGAAAGTCGTCTTGAGTTTCGATCCCGACACGGCCGGTCAGAATGCGGCGGCCAGATCGTCGGAGCTTCTCGTGGCCGAAGGGTTTCAAGTGAATGTCGCATTGCTGCCGGCCGGAAGCGACCCGGACGCCTTTATTCGCCGTTCGGGCGGCCAGGCGTATGTCGAGCGGCTCAGGACGTCTCGACCGTATCTTGATTTCCTGCTCGACAGGGCTGCGGCGGGCCTGGACCTTGGGCGCTCTGACCATCGTAAGAAGTTTCTGGACGGCATGCTGACCGTGGCGGCAACCATCCCCGATGCGGCGGCCAGGGACCAGTTTGCGGACCGGCTTGCCCACAAGGCGCGTATTACGGAATCGGTGATTCGGGACGAGATCCGAAAGACCGCCGGCCAGCGGAAGACGGTGGCTCCGGCCTCGGCCGTTCCGGCCGTTGCACGGGTCCGCATGGCCGAGCAGGGGCTGCTCTGGGCGCTGATGCATCGCCCCGTCGAGGGGCTGGCGGCGGTCGCGCAGCTCGAGGCGGAGGACCTGGAGGGTCTGGTTGCGGCACCAATATTGCGCTTGGCGGCAGGCTTGGTCGACATGCCGCCCGATATGCTCCCGGAATTGCTCCGGGAGCGTCTAAGTGAAGGTGAGCGGGCCATGCTCGACCGGGCGGCTGGCGCGCCCGCCGAGTCCGCTTCGGCCGCCGACTGCGTCGGCGCCTTTCGTCGTCTCCGGGTAGACCGCGAACGCGCCGCCGTCCAGGACGAAATCGACCGGCTCCAGGAGCGCTCGGAAATCACCGACGGCGCGCTCGTGGCGCTGTGGGAACGCAAGAAGGAGCTGCTCCGGCGGCTCGAGGAACTGAACTAAGGAGACCACGGCCTTGTCCATTGAAGAAAAGTACGACGAGATTCGGCAGCTGATCACGATCGGCAAGGAGAAGGGGTACCTCCTGTACGACGAAGTCAACGAGCTGCTCCCCGCCGACATCACCTCGTCGGAAGAGCTCGACGACCTGTTCAGCACGTTCGGCAGCGCCGGCATCGAGGTCGTCGATTCCGAGAAGAGCTACCGGGACGACAAGTTGCAGGGCGAAGGCGGCGAGGAGGCCGATCTCGACCTCACGCCGGGCGCGCTCGACAAGACGAATGACCCGGTCCGCATGTACCTCCGCGAGATGGGCACCGTGCCTCTCCTCACCCGCGAGGGCGAGGTCGCGATCGCGAAGCGGATCGAGCAGGGCAAGCTGGCCGTGATCAAGTCGATCTCGCGCACGCCGAAGGTGACGCAGGAAGTCATCGAAATGGGCGAGCAGCTTCGCCGGGGCGAGCGCACGGTGCGCGAGCTCGTGGTCTTCAACGAAGAAGAGATCACCGACGAGAAAATCGCCGCCCGGCAGCGTGAGTTCCTCAAGCAGGTCGACCGCGTCAAAGTGCAGACCGAGGCCGTGGTCAAACTCGAACAGAAGTACGGCGACGTGCCGAAGGCCGAGAAGCGCAAGTACCGGAAAGCGCGCTGGAAGATCCTGCGCGCCCAGGTGGAGCAGTCCCGCTACATCCGGAAGATCGAGTTCACCGAGATGGTCAAGCGCCGGCTGATCGACGGCATGAAGAACGCCGTCGAGGACATCCAGGCGCGCCAGCGCGACATCCGGAACATCGACCAGCGGCTCGAACCGAAGGGCAAGCGGAAGATCCGCGAGGAGGAAAAGAAGATCCTCCTCAAGCACAAGGACGAGCTGCGCAAGGAAATTCGCGCGATGGCCACGAAGCTCGAGCAGCCGGTCGAAGAGCTGACGAGCACGCTTCGCACCATTCTCGAAGGCGAAGCGCAGGCCGAGCAGGCGAAGAAGGAACTTGTCGAGGCCAACCTCCGGCTCGTCGTGTCCATCGCGAAGAAGTACACGAATCGCGGGCTCCAGTTCCTCGACCTGATCCAGGAAGGGAACATCGGTCTCATGAAGGCGGTGGACAAGTTCGAGTACCGCCGCGGCTACAAGTTCTCGACCTACGCGACCTGGTGGATCCGCCAGGCCATCACGCGCGCGATCGCGGATCAGGCGCGGACGATCCGCATCCCGGTCCACATGATCGAGACCATCAACAAGTTGATCCGCACGTCACGCGCTCTCGTGCAGGAGCTCGGCCGTGAGCCGACCTCGGAGGAGATCGCGCAGCGGATGGACATCCCGGTGTCGAAGGTTCGGAAGGTCCTCAAGATCGCGCAGGAGCCGATCTCGCTCGAAACACCGATCGGCGAGGAGGAAGATTCGCATCTTGGGGACTTCATCCCCGACACGAACGTCGTGTCGCCGTCGGAGGCCGTGATCAACCTGAACCTGAAGGAACAGACCGACGACGTGTTGAAGACGTTGACGCCGCGCGAAGAGCGGGTCATCAAGATGCGCTTCGGCGTTGGCGAGGGATCGGAGCACACACTCGAAGAGGTCGGCCAGAGCTTCGCGGTCACGCGCGAACGCATCCGCCAGATCGAAGCCAAGGCGCTGCGGAAGCTCCGCCACCCGTCGCGGAGCCGGACGGCTTCGCCCGTTCCTGGAGGGACGGTAGGGCCGAAGCTGGAGCGGTCAAGTTAGAAGTGAGAAGCCAGAAGTTAGAAGTGACTGACGGCGTGATCAGGTGCGAGCGCCCAGCAGCTTCTCACTTCTGGCTTCTCACTTCTAACTTGCTATGCGAAGCCTCTTGAGGGCCCCTAGCTCAGCGGTGAGAGCTGCCGGCTCATAACCGGTTGGTCCCAGGTTCGAATCCTGGGGGGCCCACCTCAAAGGGCAGAGGGCAAAGGGCAGAGGTCAAGGCGAGAGGGCAAAGGAGAAAGAATACGTGCAGCAAAAGGTGCGAAACGCGTGATCGATTTTCCCTCTGAACCTCTCCCCTTCCCTTTTTCCTTTCTCCTCTCCTTTGCCCTCTGCCCTTTGCCCTCTGCCCTGCGCAGGCCCCCGGCCCTCTGCTCTGTCGTCGGGTCTCTCATCGATGATTCCTCAGCTCGCCGCGCTCATCGCACTTCAGCAACTGGACACCGCCGCTGAGGCGGCGCGTCGGCGTCTCGGTGAACTGCCTGGAGCGGAGCAGGCGATTGACGCGGCGATCGCTGCCGCGTCGCAAAGCCGTGGACGCCGCGAAGGCGCGGCTCGCGGAGAACCAGCACACGCGCCGCGAGCTCGAGAAGCAGGTCGCGGTCGTCGACGGCCGGTTGTCCCGCTTCGAAGACCACAAGGCGGCCGTCAAGACCAACCAGGAATTCACGGCGCTGCTCCACGAGATCACGACCGCCAAAGGCGAGAAGGACGCGGTCGAGGAACAGATTCTCGTTCTGCTCGAAGCGGCCGACGTCATCACGGCGGAAATCAAGGCGGCGGAGAAGGCGCTCGCGGATGCGCGTCGGGACGGAGAGGTCAGCAGGTCCGGTTTGAAGGCCGAACGGCAGATGCTGGACGCGGAACTGGCGCGCCTGACGAGCGAGCGCGTACGCGAAACCGCGAGTGTCGAGAAGCCGGTGCTGGCGCGCTACGAGCAAATCCTCAAACAGCGCCGCATGATCGCCGTGGCGCCCATCGAGGGGGAGCTCTGCACGGCGTGCCACGTCCGTCTGAGGCCGGCCGTCGCTCAGCAGATCCGGCGGAACGACAGCATCGTGCCCTGCGACAGCTGCTCTCGAATCTTGTACTTCGTGCCCAAGGAGCCCGCGTGACCGCCGCACCGACGCACGTCGTCCACATCGACGGTGGCGCGCGGGGCAACCCCGGACCTGCCGGGTGGGGCGCCATCGTGCGCACGTCGACGGGCGAGACCGCAGTCGAGCTCATGGGCGCCCTGCCCCACGCCACCAACAACGTCGCGGAGTACCTCGGCCCTGCTGGCGGCACTCGAGTGGTGCGCGGCCCACGGCGCCGCGGCTGTGCACGTCCGATCGGACTCGCTGCTCCTCGTGCAGCAGATGCGCGGTGTCTACAAGGTGAAGAGCGAAGGACTCAAGTCGCTCTACGGGCAGGCGCGGCTGCTGGCGAGCCGGATCGGTAACGTCACCTTTGAGCACATCCGGCGCGAGCTCAACGCCGAGGCCGACAAGCTCGCCAATCAAGCGATGGACGACGCGGAGCAGAAAGTTCGAAGTTAGAAGCCGGAAGTTAGAAGTGCAGGAGGCCGCCGATGTCTGATCGTAAGTATCGACAACACGGCTATCAGGACAGCGACCGGTCGAGGCAACCGTCGAGCCAGGGCCCGCGCCGTCCACCTGAACCGCGGGATCCCCGTCTGCCCCGTGATCCGAAGGTCCCGAACATGCCGGGATTCCGCAGCGTATTCCGCTGCGCCCGATGCGGAAACATCGAGGCCACCGACGTCGGACCGATGAGCGCCTGCGGCAAGTGCGGCGTGCCGTTGCACGCGTGCATTCATTGCCAGTCGTTCGACTCGGGCGCGCACTTCGAATGCCGCGAACTGATTCCCGCGCGCGTCAGCCCCAAGGACGGGCGCAACGAGTGCCAGCTCTTTTCGCCGCGCGTCAGCGTGGAGCGCGAGACGGGTTCGACGCCCGCGGCGTCAGGCTCGAACAGCGCCCGGAAGGCGTTCGACGACCTGTTCAAGATCTGACCGCCTGCCTGCGGAGTTCTAGTCCGGTAGCGCGAACGCGTACATCGTGCCCATGCCCGTGCCGATGACGTATTGCTTGCCGTTCACGGCATAGCTGATCGGGCCGCTGGCGTTGGGGCCGCCCAGAAAGACGTTCCAGAGCCGCTCGCCCGTCCTCGCGTCGAGTGCGACGAAGTTGCCATCCTGTCCACCACCGAACACCAGATCACCACCGGTCGAGAGCACGCCAGACTCCGTGTAGTTGACCATCTTGAAGTCCCACTTCTTCTCGCCGGTCTTCGGATCGATGGCACGGATCGCGCCGAAGCCTTCTTCTTCCTTC
Organism: uncultured Acidobacteriota bacterium; assembly: GCA_963730485.1. Classification (GTDB taxonomy): domain Bacteria; phylum Acidobacteriota; class Vicinamibacteria; order Vicinamibacterales; family SCN-69-37; genus CAVTYZ01. The sequence continues at coordinate 89,866 of CAVSRY010000025.1, forward strand.
CTGAACGGCACGGGCACCCCGCGGCCTCTTGCTCCCGGCGGTGGAACGTATCCCGGCGGCGCCGTGGCGCCCGTATAGCGCTGCCCCTCGACCCACGGCGGCACTGGGAACTTCGATGAGCGACCGCCGTAGTTGTCCCAGACCGCCACGTAGAACAACCCCGTGCGCGGGCTGTACGAGGGCGGGTACCAGTTCGTGCCGCCCTGCGTGCCCGGCTCGACGTAGACGCCCCCCATCGGCTTCGGGACGAATCCCGGGTTCCAGATTGGCCGGCCCTTTTCATCGAAGCCGTTGTTCCAGTTCTGCTTCACGAACGCCTTGGCGCTCAGGAACTGCCCCGTCATCCGATCGAGCGCGTAGAAAAAGCCGTTACGGTTGGCCCAGAGCATGAGCTTTCGCTGCCGGCCCTGGAATTCCATGTCCACGAGCACGGGGACCTGGATCGCGTCCCAGTCGTACTCGTCGCCGGGCGTGAACTGGAAATACCACTTCAACTTTCCGGTGTCGGCATCGAGCGCGATCACGGAGTTGGAATACAAGTTATCGGAAGGCGTTCGGATGTCGCCGTTCCAGCCCGGATTGGGATTGCCCGTGCCCCAGAACGTCAGGTTCGTTTCCGGATCGTAGCTTCCGGCATTCCAGATGGGACTGCCGCCGTGCTGCCAGGAATCGCCGACCCAGGTCTTCGCCTCGGGCTGATCCGCGGAGGTCGGCGCGGTGTCGAAGCGCCAGAGTTGGTTGCCGGTCTTGACGTCGTACGCGGCGACCCAGCAGTTGGCGCCAGCTTCGTTCGTGGCAGGTCCCAGGATGATCTTGTCCTTGATGATGAGCGGAGCGACGTTGTACTGGTAACCCTTGCGATAGTCCGCGAGCAGCTTGTCCCAGATGACGCGCCCGGTCTTGGTGTCGATCGCGAGCAAGTGACAATCCACCGTGGCCCAATAGAGCGTGTCCCCCGCGAGGGCCATGCCCTTGTTGACTTCGTAGGCGTTGTAGTACGCCTTCGGATCGAGCGGGCGTGAGAGTTTCCAGTACTGACGCCCGGTGACGGCGTCGAGCGCGACGGCTTCGAGCGCGGTCCCGGTGTAGACCACGCCGTCCACCACGAGCGGCGTGTTCTCCATCTTGTTCTGATTGTTCGTGTTCTTCGCGTACAGCGGATGGTAGGACCACTTCAACTGGAGGTTCTTCACGTTGCTCCGGTTGATCTGCGCGAGCGAGCTGTAGCGATGACCCTGCGTAGCCGCCCGAGTAGGTGAGCCAGTTCTGCGGCTCACGATCGGCGCGGAGCAGCCGCTCGAACGTCACCTGCGCGGACAACGACGAACTCAGCAGGGCGATGAAGATCGCGACGCGGAGCTTCATGGTGGACACCTCGATGAGGGTGGAGATTTTCGGGACCGATAGCATATGCTCCGCTCACCGAGTCGCGCAAATACCTGAAGGAGTGACCGGACATGACGAACGTGCACAGAACGGTGCTCGGAGCGGTCCCAATGTCCGTGCTATTGCTCTCTGCCCTCCTTCGCGCTGAACCAACCGGCATGAGCCCAGCCAACGCCTTGGTGGAAGCGGGCGTCAGCCCCGCCGTAGCCTTGGCGGAGGCGGGAGCGAGTCGTGCCGAGGCCGTGGCACAGATGGGCGATGAGTCGCGCGGCAGAGCGCTCGTGGAATCGAGCGGGTGTTTCGACTGCCACCGCCTCGGCGACCGCGGGTCGCGCGTCGGCCCGAATCTGTCCGACGTCGGCGGCCGCCGCACGCCTCGATCAATTGCGGCAAGCGCTGGTCGCGCCGGACGACGAGGTGCTTCCCGAAAATCGGTCGGTGCGCCTCGTGACTCGGGACGGTGCGGCGGTCACGGGCCGGCTGCTCAATCAGGACGCGATCAGCGTCCAGCTGATCACTTCCAGCGAAGAGCTCAAGACGTATCCCAAGGACGGGCTGCGCGAATACGCGATCCTGGACAAGGGGCTGATGCCGTCGGTCCGAGGCAAGCTGACCGACCCGCAGGTCGCCGACGTCGTCAGCTACCTCGGCTCCTTGAAAGGGAACTGAGCGCGATCGGCGCGCGGACTTGCGTCATGCATCGTGTGCTGCTCCTGGGCGCCGGAAAGATCGGGCGCATGATCGCCAAGCTGCTGTCGCAGGCGGCCGACTACGACGTCATCGTCGGGGACGTGAGCGAGCAGGCACTGGAGCGGATCCACCGCCAGTCGGGCGTGGGCACGCGGGTGATCGATGCGCGGAACCAGGCCGGCCTGCAGCAGGCGATCGAGGGCCGCGACACCGTCATCTCCGCACTGGACTTCCGTTCGAATCCACCGGTCGCGGCCGCGGCCGTTGCGGCGGGCCTGAACTACTTTGACCTCACGGAAGACGTCGAAACGACGCGGCGCGTCCGCGAGATCGCCGGCGGCGTACCGGCCCGGCCGTGTGGTCATGCCGCAGTGCGGACTGGCGCCGGGCTTCATCTCCATTGTCGCGTCACGGCTGACCAGGGCGTTCGATGCGATCGATACGGTGCACATGCGGGTCGGCGCGCTGCCTCAGTTCCCATCCAACGCGCTGAAATACAACCTGACCTGGTCCACCGATGGGCTCATCAACGAGTACTGCAACCTCTGTGAGGCGATTTACGACCGCCGCCGAATCGACGTGCTGCCGCTCGAAGGACTCGAGACGTTCTCGATGAACGGCGTGCGCTACGAGGCCTTCAATACCTCGCGGCGGCCTGGGCACCTTGTGCGAGACCCTGAACGGCCGCGTGCGCGAGCTGAACTACAAAACGATCCGATACCCCGGTCACCGCGACCTCGTGATGTTCCTCGTCAACGACCTCATGCTCAGTCGCCGGCGTGACGTGTTGAAGGACATCCTCGAGGAGGCGATCCCGGTGACGTTCCAGGATCTTGTCGTGACGTTCTGCACGGTGACCGGACACCGCAACCACCAACTGGTCCAGGTCAGTGACGCCCGGACGATCTACTCGCAACTGATCGACGGCGAAGCCTGGAGCGCCATCCAGATCACGACCGCCGCTGGCGTGTGCGCCGCGCTGGATCTCGCCGTCGCCGGCAAGCTCCCCCACGACGGTTTCGTTCGTCAGGAAGAAATCGACTACGACGACTTCCTCGAGAACCGATTCGGTCGTCACTACCGCGAGGACTCGGGATCGCGGTTCGGCAGCCTGACGATTCGCGATTTCCGGACGAGCGACGACGCCTGAACGCGGCCCCAGTTCCGCGTCGAGGTCGGCGGGCGTCCCGCTCGGTGACGCTGTCAGATTGGCGTCGCGCCGAGACCGGCGCCCGTCAACTGTCCGGTAAGCATCACGCCGCGGCGGATCGTGAAGAGCCCGGGGAACCGGGCGTCCCACGGGGCATTGGCCGCCGGCACGAACTGGCGCGCGTTGGCCTCGATGCCGGCATTGCCAGGCACACGCGCCGCGATGCCCGCCGAGTGAATCAGCGACGCACCGGGACACGTCAAATCCTGCACGCAGAGGAACATCCCGTGTTTCCGGGCGGCGGCGGCCATCAGCATCGCCTGGCTCTGTCCCTTGCAGGCTTTCAGCGCGACGCCGGTGTAGCCCATCTCACGAGCAAGCAGCAGGCTCTCGAGATCGGTGAGCGCCTCGTCGGCGACGATCGGCCGAAGCCTGGCCGCCTCGTGCATGACGTTCCCCCGATCGCGCTCGAGTTCGCGTGATGTCGGCTGCTCGATGTAAAGGATTCGGTCGAACCCTCGTGGCGTCGCCTCGCGCAACCGCCGCAGGAACTCGAGCAGGTAGCCGACATTCGGGCAGCCTTCGTTGAAGTCCAGGCAGTACTTCCAGTCGCTCACCTTTCTTACACTGAGCGCGCGGCTGACGACCCGGTCGATGCGCACGACCCGCTCGAAGTCGGCCTCGAGGTCGCCGCCGTTGAGCTTGATCTTGAAACGGATCAAGCCGTCGCGTGGCGATCCATTCCTCGAGCGTGTTTGGCAATCCGTCGTTGATCCGCACACGAACGTCTGAGGACTCGATCGGATCGCTGGCGCCGACCGAGTGAAAGACGGGCATCGTCGGCTGCGGCGTGGTCGGCGACGTACCGATCCAGGTACTCACCGCGAAACGCCGGCCCAAGATCCGTCGACAGATCGCGTGTCATGAAGGCCGAGCCATAGGTCGCATAGGTGCTGACGCCAAGCGCCTTGCCGTAGGCGTCGTGAATCGCCGCGTCGAACGCGCTCGCGACAACCAGCGTGCAGAGCTTCGGAATAGGCGTGGACAGGCCACGCGAGCCGGCCAGTGTCGCCGCCTCACGAAGGTAGGCCGGCTCCAGCACGCGAAAGAGGTCGATCGGATGGCCGGTGTCGTCGCACGATGCTGTGATCGGCCGGAGCGCGTCGGCGAGCGCCGTCATCGCCCCGAGTCCCTCATCCTGCGATGCGGCGGGAAACGCCCAGGCGTTGCCCAGCGTCATTGAACCGAACCCACGCGCCTCCCTGCCGTCTTCGGTGCGGACGCGACAGTGCACGTTCAGGATCGTGACGCGATCGACCGTCCGGCCACCGAACTGGTAGGGCGCGCGGTAGCGATGATTCTCGAACTCGTGCGTCACGTCCACGATTCGGATGTCGTTCGGCCGTGACCGCACCACGGCCGGAGAACGGCAACCTGCAAGAGCCACGGCCGGCGCGGCGGCAACCCGTTTCAGGACGGCCCGGCGAGAGATCAGGCGCGCGATGTCAGACAAGGGCTTCGCTGCGGCAGGTGAACGAGTTCGTGATTTCTCGAGGTGCGCTGACGAAGGCACGAGTCGCCGCATGGCGCCCTACAACTCGGCGTGACGGGTTTCGCTGGTCGCGAGGAGCGCCACGAACGTGAGGGCGGAGGCGGTCGTCAGGTAGTAGCCCACGTACTGAAGACCGTAGTTCTGCGCGAGCCAGGTCGCGATGTACGGCGCGAGCGATGCGCCGAAGATGCCGGCCAGGTTGAAGGTCACAGAACTGCCCGTGTAACGAACGGTCGTCGGGAAAAGCTCCGACAACACCGTGCCGAGCGGACCGTACGTGAGGCCCATCAGGCCGAGCCCCACCGCCATCGTCACCATGGCGCCTGACGTGCCCGCGGAGAGCATCGGCGCGAAGACGAATCCAAAAGCGCCGATTGCCGCCGTCACCCAGAGCAGCGTCCGGCGTCGTCCGTAGCGGTCGGCAAGCTTGGCGGACAACGGAATGGTCGCCGCGAAGAAAAGAATCCCGAACAACTGGATCTCGAGAAACGTCTCCCGTTGAAATCCAAGCGCCGTCGTGCCCCACGAGAGGGCGAACACGGTCATGAGGTAGAAGAGGACAAACGTCACGAGCGCCACGAATGTCCCGATGAGCACGGTCAAGCCGTGCTTGCCGAACACCACGGCCATCGGCAGCCGGACCCTCGCGTCCCGCTTCAACGCGTCACGGAAGACCGGCGTCTCCGTGATGGTCAGCCGGACGTAGAGGCCGACGATCACGAGGAGCGCGCTCGACAGGAAGGGAATGCGCCACCCGAAATTGAAGAACTGCTCGTCCGTCAGCCACGCGGACAGCAGGAGGAAGATTCCGCCCGAACACAGGAACCCAAGCGGAGCGCCGAGCTGCGGAAACATGCCGTACCACGCGCGTTTTCCGGGCGGCGCGTTCTCGACCGCAAGAAGGACGGCGCCTCCCCATTCCCCACCGAGGCCGAGTCCCTGCCCGAAGCGGCAGAGCGCGAGCAGCAACGGCGCGGCGAAGCCGATCGTCTCGTAGGTCGGCAGCGCCCCTATCAGCACGGTCGACACCCCCATCGTGAGAAGCGCCGCCACGAGCGTGACCTTTCGTCCCACGCGGTCTCCGAAGTGGCCGAACAGCGCCGACCCGATCGGGCGCGCAAGGAACGCGATGCCGAACGTGGCCAGCGACGCCAACGTCGCCGTGGCCGGATCACTTGCGGGAAAGAACAACCGGGGAAAGACGAGGACCGCCGCCGTGGCGTAGATATAGAAATCGAAGAACTCGATCGCCGTACCGACGAGGCTGGCGGACAGGACTTGAGCCGGTGAATTGACGACTCGAGACGGAGCACTCACGGTTGGTGGCAGTAGTCTAATCGCTCCAAACAACCGCCCGGCGGCAGCTCCCTCTTTCCGGTACGAAAAACAGTCGTCTAGGTGATCCGCCGTGCAGAAGCGAGCCACATGGATCGCCTCTCGGGGAACGCCGGCCTCGGTGAGTTGGTCGGCGTTGGCGAGCCAGAGATCGAGCCGCCAGTGCCCGTCGCCATCCGGCGTGAACCATTCGTCTGCACGCGGCGAGCCCGTGAGCGAGGCATCCCGCACGCGCGCGTCCACCTGATAGCAGCACGGGCCGATGCTCGGCCCGATAGCCGCCACGAGGTCTGACGCCGGCACGCCCTCGCGCTCGAGCGCCTGCACCGCGGCGACGACCACGCGTGCCGCGGTGCCGCGCCACCCGGCATGGACGGCCGCCACGGCTCGGCGCCGACGGTCGGCAAGGAGCACGGGCACGCAGTCCGCGACGGCGACGGCGACCGGCCGCGAGGCGTCGGTCGACACCAGCGCATCGGCCGCCTGCCCGGGAGCAAGCTCGTGCCCAGCGCGAACGTCGATCACGTCGCAGCCGTGCACCTGCCGGACACGGACGATGCTGGTTCGCTCGACGTCGAGGAATCCGGCGAGCGCTCCGAGGCTGTCGGCGCCGGCGGTCGGACTCGCGCCGAAATCGCGCGTCGTGAACGCGTGACGCGCATGCCTGGTCAAGGCTTCCGCCGTGAGAACTCGACCTGCCGGAGTCTCTACCCAGACGAAGCCTTCGGCAACTTCAGATGTCGGCATTTGGCGGTTTCGGGCGGACACGTGAACTGGAGTGGTCATCTCCGTCGAAGGTTCTCCGATCCTCGATACGGCACATGCAACAAACTCCCGATCCTACAGGCAGTTGGCTCGACGTGATGGCTCGGCCCTGGAGCGGCGCGAGCCTTGCTGACTCCCAGTGCGCCGGCAACCGGCGCACGGAGGCAGACGACATGACAATCAAGTTCTTTCCGAACGACAAAGGCAATCCTCCCGGCAAGCTCGCCGACGCCGAGCTGCATTTCTCGGGCGGACCGCTCGACGGCCTGAAGCTGGTGGGGTTCGCCGTCTGGGAACGCAAGAGCGGCGGACGAAACGTGACAATGCCCGCCCGGCAGTATTCCGTGAATGGTGAGCGTCGGAGCTTTGCACTGCTGCGGCCGATCATGGACGCCTCATCGCAGGATCGGCTCCGCGATCTGATCCTCGACGCCTACAAGGAACACGAAGCGGACCTGGCGGCCGCGAGCTAGGGCTTGACCGACGAGGCCACGGCAAAGTCCGTGTCCTGGCTGCGCTGCCGTTTCGGTGGCAGCGTCCACTCGGCGCGCTCACTCTTGGCCAACTCACTCCGGAGGAAGCTGGTCTTGAGTCCACCGTCGATGATCTGCCAGGGCAGAAAGGGATCCGCCGAGCGGTCGCGGTAGAGGTAGGCGTCCGCGTCGAGCCCGACGTCCGCGACGGCGGCTCGCCAGTTTCCGCCGTTCTGTTCGACCTGCTCGATCACGTCGGCCACGCGGCGATCGCCGAGGGACAGGAGGCCCTGATAGAACGAGTGGCGTTCCGACTTGATGTTGAAGAACACGTTGTCGATGCCGTCAACGAGGCTTCTGAGGCTGTTCGACCTTGCGATCGATTTCTCGAGCCTTGGTCATGGGGAGCCACTGATACGTCGTGCCCGGCTTCGGCACGAGCGGATTCACGGACGCGACGATCCGGCCAATCGCGCCGCGCCGCCGGGCGTGGTCGGTCATGCGCTCACGAATGGCCAGGCGAGAGATCGCGAATCGCCTCGAGGTCCTCGTCGGTCTCGCTGGGAAGCCCGATCATGAAGTAGAGCTTCAGGTTCTCGATCTCGGACCGGAAGATCAGGTCGGCTCGGTCGAGGATCTCGTCGTTGGTGACCGTCTTGTTGATCACGCGCCGGAGCCGATCGGAACCGGTCTCGGGCGCGATGGTGATGGTCTTCTCCCCGCTTTCGCGCAGGAGCCGGACGATTGGTTCCGTCAGGTCGTCGAGACGCAGCGACGCCGGGCTGATGCCGTAGCCCATGGCGACGAGCTTCGAGAGGATGATCTCGATCTCCGGGTGATCGCACAGCGCGATGGACACGAGGCCAATGCGCGTCGCATGAGATCGCGCCGCCTCGGCGATCGCGAGAATCCGTTCGGCAGGAAACGCGCGAACGGGCAGGTAGTTGTAGCCGGCCCAGCAGAACCGGCAGAGATTCGCGCAGCCCCGCACGACCTCGATCAGCAGCCGCGAGCCGAACTCCGTGTCGGGCGTGAAGATCTTCGTGGCGGGCGGATCGAGTCGATCGGCAGCCTTGACCGCGGCCTTCCGGACCACAGCGGGCGCCTTGGTGCCGGTCCGTGGCGTGATGGCCGCGACGCGGCCCGGACCGTCGTAGCGGACCTCGTACAGGCTGGGCACGTAGCAGCCGGTCTCGGTCGCCAGCCGCTCGAGCAGCGCCGGACGATCACGATCGCCGACGTCGGCGAACGAGTCCACAATCGAGGGTACGAGCAGCTCCGCCTCGCCCGCTGTGATCACGTCCGCGAACGGCGCGAGCGGTTCCGGGTTCACGAACGTGATGGCGCCGCCGATGACGATCAGCGGATCGAGGGCGTGGCGGCGATCGGCGCGCGGCTCGAGGCCAGCCAGCCTGAGCATGGTGACGACGTTCGGGTAGTCCCACTCGAAGGAGACGGAGAAGGCAAAGACATCGAACGACCGGACCGGCGTCTGCGACTCGATCGTCAGCAGCGGTTCCTTCCGGGCGAGGCTGGCCGCAATCTCGGACTTCGGCGGCAGAAAGACGCGCTCGCACACGACGCGATCGTCCGCGTTGAAGAGCGTGTAGACGGTCTGCAGGCCGAGGTTCGACATCCCCACGAAGTAGGAGTTGGGGAACGCCAGGGCCACACGCAGCCTGCCGGCGTGAGACTTGCGGATGGTCCCGACTTCGCGAGCGAGCAGCGCCCTGGCGCCGTCCGCCGGATCGTCGGCGGGTCGTCGCCGATCGGGGCGTCCAGCGCCCGGGCGGTCGTGCCTGTTGGCCATGAAGCTCAGGTCGTCGTTTGCGTGCCCCGCCTCACGCGGCGGCGGAAACGACGGTGGTACTGGGGAGTGTACCTGACCTGAGCGGACGACCTGACGAGTCGGTCCGTCAGTCCTGGGGTCCGCAGGTCCTGGGCCGAGCGCTGGGGCCGCTCAGACCTGCGAGGCACTTGAGCACCGGCTCGGACTCGCCCCAAGGACCAGGAGGCCTAACGACCAAGGACCGCAGGTCGTAACGCGCCTTACGCCCCGTGTCTCCGCAGGAACGCCGGCACGTCGAGCGGCGACGATTCGTCGTCGGCGGCGGCCGTCGGCAACCGGCGTCGCGTGCCGGGCGCCAAGGACCGCCGGGTCGAGAATCGGCCGCCGAGCCAGCACGAACGGACTGGGGCTGACGATCGGTCGTTCCTGCGCCGGCTCCGGCACGGTGTAGGCGGACGAGATCGATCGGCGTCGTCCGAGCCGACTGTGCGGCCGGCGATGTCTCCACTCGCACGCGATCGAACCCGGTCGCGATGACGGTGATCTTGACCTTGCCCTCCATCGCGGGATCGACGACCGCGCCGAAGATGATGTTGGCATCCTCGTGCGCGGCAGCGTGGATGATCTCCGACGCTTCACTGACCTCGGAGAGCGTCAGATCAGGACCGCCGGTGATGTTGATGATGACGCCTCGCGCGCCGTTCACGCTGGCGTCCTCGAGCAGCGGGCTCGAAATGGCGGCCGTCGCGGCGAGGTTGCGCGCGATCCTCGCCCGTGGCGACGCCCGTGCCCATGATCGCCATCCCCATCCGCGACATGATCGTCTTGACGTCCGCGAAGTCGAGGTTGATCAGGCCCGGCACGAGGATCAGGTCCGAGATGCCCTGAATCGCCTGGCGCAGCACGTCGTCCGCCGTTTCGAACGCCGACGACATGCTGGTCGTGCGATCCACGGTCCCGAGCAGCCGCTCGTTCGGGATGGTGATCATCGTGTCCACGGCGTTCGCGAGTTCGTCCAAGCCGGCCTCGGCCTGGCGTCGCGCGCTTGCGGCCCTCGAACTTGAACGGCTTGGTCACGACGGCCACGGTCAGCGCGCCGAGCTGGTTGGCCAGGCTGGCGATGACCGGCGCGGCGCCCGTCCCCGTGCCGCCGCCGAGGCCGGTCGTCACGAAGACCATGTCGGCGCCGCTCAAGACCTCGAGAATCTGGTCGGTGTCCTCGAGCGCAGCGGCGCGGCCGACGTTCGGATCGGCGCCGGCGCCGAGGCCTTTGGTCAACTGCGCGCCGATCTGCACCTTCACCGGCGCCGCGTTGTTCTGCAGGGCCTGCTGGTCGGTGTTGGCGACGATGAACTCGACGCCGCTCGAGGCCGGCGAGCGCCATGCGGTTGACGGCGTTGCCGCCGCCGCCGCCGACGCCAATCACTTTGATGCGGGCGCCCGTGCGAACGATGTCCTCGTCCAGAAGAATCCGGAGCTTCTCGGAACCGTGGGCCTTGAAGTGGCGAGCATCCATATTGAGCGGTCCTTTCCTGGGCCTAGAAAAATTCTTTGAAGAGCGTCCGCAGACGTCCCGTGATTCGTCCGAGCGCGCCGGCGCCAATGCGCGCGGGCTCGGCTTGCATGTTGTGATGGGTGTAGACCACGACGCCGACCGACGTGGCGAATACCGGATTGCTGACGTGATCCGCGAGTCCACCGACGCCCTCGGGCGCCGCACGACGAACCGGCAGGTCGAAGATCTGTTCGGCGATCTCGGCCATCCCTTCGAGCAGGGCCGCCCCGCCGGTCAGGACGATGCCGGAGTTCAGCGACTTCTCGTAGCCGGCCCGGCGAATCTCGTCCCACAGCAGATGGCAGATCTCTTCCGCCCGCGGCTGCAGGATCTCGGACAGCATCCGCCGCGGCATCACGCGCGCCCGGCGCCCGGCAATGCTCGCCACCTCCATCGTCTCGTCGTCGGGAACGAGCGACGTCAGCGCGCAGCCCGACCGGCGCTTGAGCTTCTCCGCCTCCGGAATCGGCATGCGAAGGCCGACGGCGATGTCGTTCGTGAAGTGATCGCCGCCGACGGCGAGCACGCCCGTGTGCCAGAGGCTGCCGCGCTCGAACACCGCGAAATCCGTGGTGCCGCCGCCGACATCCACCATGCAGACGCCGAGCTCCTTCTCGTCGGGCGTGAGCACGGCCTCACTCGCGGCCAGCTGCTCGAGCACCGTGTCCACGACCTCGACACCCGCCCGGTTCACGCACGCGACCATGTTCTGCATGGACGACGAACTGCCGGTGACGACGTGGACATTGACCTCGAGCCGGCTGCCGGTCATGCCCACGGGAATCGCGATGCCGTCCTGATCGTCAACGACGAAGTCCTGCGGCAGCACGTGAAGAATCTCGCGCCCGCCGGGCAGCGCGACGGCGCGCGCGGCGTCGATGGCGCGCTTGACGTCTTCGCGCGTGATCTCGCGGTTACGGCCGGCGACGGCGACGACGCCTCGGCTGTTGAATGCTTTGACGTGGGCACCGGAGAGCGCCAGGTGGACGCTGTCGATCTCGACGCCGGCCATGAGCTCGGCCTCGTCGAGCGCGCGTTTGATGGCCTCGGCCGCCGAGTCGACGTTGTTCACGACCCCGCGACGGATGCCCTTCGACTCGGCCAGCCCGATGCCGATGATGTCCAGGCCGCCGTCGTCCATGAGCTCGCCGACGATGACCGACACCTTGGCGGTGCCGACGTCCAGCGCGACGAGATACCGTTCCTTCCGTGCCATGAGCTGCCTCACTCCGCCGTGTCGGTCCGGCCACGCGAACGGACGAAGACACGCTCGCCAAATCTGAGATCCACGTAGTCGATGTCCACGAACCGTTCCTGCAGGGTCGGAACGAGCTCGAGGTACCGGTTCAGGCGCTCGACGAACCGATCTCGCCCAGGTGCAACCACACCGGATCGTGGTCGAACATCACGATGATGTCGTGGGCGTTGGTGACGTCCACCTGCGACAACCGCTGCGAGAGATCCGGCCGATCGGCGAGCGCTGCGAGAAAAGCGGCAGTGACCGCCACGCGCTCGTGGTCGACGAGCGGCCCTTTGCCGGCCGGGCTCGACACGAGACCGTCGACGATAGGCAGGTCGAGGTCGCGATACGCCGCGCCGTACTCGTCGATGATCACGCCGGCGTCGTCCACGAGGAACAGCTGCTGTCCCACTCGCGCGACGGCCATCGGCGTTCGCTCGGTCACGCGCACGTCGATCGTGGACGGCAACACGCGTGACAGCGCGACCGACGACACCCACGGGGAATCCAGCACGCGCTGCCGATAGGGCTCGAAGTCCACACGGAAGATGTTCTCGCCGCGAATGCCATCGACGAGCGACTGCACGTCGCCCTCCGACAACCTGACGTTACCGCGCACGCGCACGTGCTGCACGGTCAGCATCCGCGCGTGAAGCACGACGTCGGTGAGCCAGAACCCGCCGGCAACGACGACCGCCATCCCGACGACCCACTTTGCCGAGCGAAGGATCGTCCGGCCGACGCGGCGCTGCTCGGGCCGGAGGCCGGACCGATGGAAACGGCGGTCGGCGGGAGCCGCGATACCGGCGGGGCGCGCGCGGCGGGGCGTCTCGGTGGTGCGACTCATGACGCAGCTTTCTCCTCGCCGAGCGCATCCACGATACGTCCGCTCGCGGCGCCGATCGACCCGGCCCCAAGCGTCACGATCAGGTCCCCGGCACGCGCCAGCCGCGCGACAGCACTCGGCACGTCCTCTAGCCGGCGCGCGACGTGCAGCTCGGCAACCGACGGCCGTACCGCGTCCGCGAGCGCCTCGAGCGTGACGCCGGGGATGGGCGCCTCACCGGCCGGGTAGATGTCGGTCAGCACCACGACGTCGGCTTCGGCCAGCGCCGGTCCGAAGTCCGCCATCAGATCGCGAGTGCGAGTGAACCTGTGGGGCTGAAACACCGCGACGAGCCTCGCCGGATGGCCCCCGCGGGCTGCCGCGAGCACCGCCGCGATCTCGGTGGGGTGATGGCCATAGTCATCGATGACCCGAACGCCCCGCGCCTCGCCGCGCAGCTTGATAGCGGCGCTCGACGCCGCGGAAGTCCGCGAGCGCTGCATTGATCCGATCGAAAGGGATCCCGAGCTCGACGCCGACCGCAACTGCCGCCAGCGCGTTCTGCAGGTTGTGGCGGCCCGGCACATTGAGGTGGAGCCGCTGCACGCCGTCGCTTTCGCCGACACCGCGCACTCTGTAGCGAACCAGGCACCGTCCGGACGCGCCGTCCGTTTCGGGCTCCAGTCCCTGAACGTCCGAACCCTCGAAGAACCCGTAGGTAATCACGCGCCTGCGCCAGCGTCGGCAGCAGCGCGCGAACGGCCGGGTTGTCGGCACAGGCCACGACCGCGCCGTAGAACGGGATCCGATCGGCGAACTGCTGGAAGGCGTCCACGATGCCGTCGAAGGAACCGTACGCCTCCATGTGCTCTCGGTCGATGTTCGTGATCACGGCGATCGCGGGCGTGAGCTTCAGGAACGATCGATCGCTCTCGTCTGCCTCGACCACGATGTACTGCCCGCGACCGAGGCGCGCGTTGCTGCCGAATGCGCTGAGCCGGCCGCCGATGACCGCCGTGGGGTCCAGCCCTGCGCGCTCGAGGAGGAGCGCAATCATCGACGTCGTCGTCGTCTTCCCGTGGGCGCCGGCGACGGCAATGCCAACCCGCAGACGCATCAGCTCCGCGAGCATCTCTGCGCGCGGAATGACCGGCACGTGGCGCGAGCGCGCTTCGACGACTTCGGGGTTCTCCGTGGCAATCGCCGAGGAGACGACAACGACATCCGCGTCGCCGACGTGGCGACGATCGTGGCCGGTCATGACACGGACGCCGAGCGCGGACAGTCGATCCGTGATGTCGGATCGACGAGCGTCGGATCCGCTGACCTCGTAACCGAGGTTTACGAGCAGCTCAGCGATGCCACTCATCCCGATGCCACCCACTCCCACGAAATGCACGCGTCGCGTGCGGCCCAACCACATGACTCAATGCGCTCGTCCCGGCGCCACTCCAGCCAGCTCGAGCACGCAATCCACGATGCGCCGCGCGGCGTCTGGCCTCGCCAGCCCGCGCATCGCCGTCGCCATCGCCTCGCGCCTGGCGCGGTCGCCCAGAAGATCCCGCGTCACGGTCGCCAGCCTCGAGGCGGTCAACATCTCGCTCGTCGATCACGACCGCCGCGCCGGCGTCCGCGAACACCTGTGCGTTTTGCGCTGGTGGTCGTCGGTCGCCGCCGGAAACGGAATCAGCACGGCCGGCCGGCCAGCGGCGGCGAGTTCAGCCAGCGTCGTCGCGCCGGCCCGGCAAATCACGAGGTCCGCGTTCATCACCTCAGGTACGACGGGATCCAGAAACCGTTCCGCCCGCGCGCGAACGCCCGCAGCCGCGTACTGCTCCCGCACCCACTGCTCATCCCGCACGCCGGTTTGGTGCACGATCTCCAGGCCGGCAGTACCCCGCGCCATGTCCGCCGCTGCCGCCACAACGGCCAGGTTGATCGCGTGCGCGCCCTGGGAGCCGCCAAGAATCAGAACTCTCGGCGGCGCCACACCGCCAGCCGCCGGCTGAAACGTGAAAAATTCGGCCCGCACCGGGTTACCTGCAACGAGTCCCCTCCCGCCGAAAAACTGCAACGTGTCCGTGTAGGACACCGCAGCCGCGTCGACCACGCGAGCGAGCAGACGGTTCGTGAGGCCCGGCACCGCGTTCTGCTCGAGCACCAGCGTCCGTCGCCGCCGCACGGCCGCCATCAACACGACCGGTCCGGAGCTGTAGCCGCCGACGCCAATGACCACCGCCGGTCGACGGCGCGAGAGAATCCGCCACGCGTCCCACAGACCCGGCGCGACGAGCGCCGCGCCCCGCAACCTCGAGACCAGTGACTTGCCCTTGAGGCCGGCACTGCGGATCACGTCCAGCTCGAACCCTTCGCGCGGCACGGCTCGCGCTTCGAGTCCCTGCGCCGTGCCGGCGAACGTCACCTGTGCGCCCGGCATTCGCCGCACGATCTCGTGCGCGACCGCGATGCCCGGGTACAGATGCCCGCCCGTTCCACCGCCGGCGATCACCACGGCGATCGGAGGGTCCGTTGTCGATCCGCCTGGCCTCATTCACCCTCAGGCCTCCTGGCCGCTGACCGTCCAGTCGGTTCGGCGCCCGACGGCGGTCGACGCCGACACCGTCGCCGACGACTGCTGCGAGATGTTCAGCAGGATGCCCATGGCCACCATGCTGATGAGGAGCGACGACCCGCCGGCGCTGACGAACGGCAGCGGAATACCTTTGGTCGGCAGGAGCTTCGTGACCACGCTGATGTTCACGAACGCCTGCAGCACGACCATCATCGTGATGCCGAGGGCCAGGAGCGAACCGAACCGGTCCGGCGCGAGCAGGCTCACTCGGAGCCCCCGCCACGCGATGAGCGCGAACGCGGTGAGCACCAGCGTCGTGCCGACGAGACCCAGTTCCTCGCCGATCACGGCGTAGATGAAGTCGGTGTGCGGTTCCGGAAGGTAGTAGAGCTTCTCGACCCCGGCCATCAGGCCCTTACCGAACACACCGCCGGTCGCGACGGCGTACAAGGAATGGATGATCTGAAACCCTTGGCCGAGCGGATCCTTCCACGGATCAATGAACGTCTTGATCCGCTCGATCCGGTACGGCGAGGTCATCACAATGATCATCGCCGCCGGAATCAGCACGAGAAAGGCGCCGACCACGTAGCGATACGTCAGACCCGCCGCAAACAGCATCATCGTCACGATGCCGACGAGGACCGCGGCCGTGCCGAAGTCGGGTTCCTTCAGAATCAGCCCTGCCAAGATGCCCGTGACCGAGGCCGATTGGCGCCAGCACGAAGCTCACGTTCATTGACCCGGTGCATGCGGCGCTCGAGCAACGATGCCGTGAACAAGATCACCGCCAGTTTCGCGAGCTCCGACGGCTGCAGCGAGAAGAATCCGAGCGTGATCCACCGCTGCGTGCCGTTGCGGACTCCGAAAAAGAACACCGCAAGCAGCAGGACCACGGTCACCGCGAGCAGAGGCCCGATCAACGTCAGGCGCCGATAGACGTGATAGTCCAGGCGCATCACGGTGAGCATCAGCGACGTGCCCATCACCGCCCACATCAGCTGCTTCGACAGAAAGAGGTAGGACATCTGATACCGCGCATCCGCCTGAACCGCTGACGCGCTGTACACCATGACCACACTCGCCGCGATGAGAAGCATCGTCGCGAGAAAGAGCGTCCGGTCGGATTTCAGTGTCCTCGCCATGTCGCACTCACTTCCTGAAGTGCGAGCGGTCAACAGTCATCAGTCGGACCGGGCACGGACACCAGCCTCACGGACCGACATGGTCCGCGTTCCCAGCGGCTGGCTCCAGGCCGCCTACCCGATCTGATGACTGTTCACCGCTCCACCTTTATTCCGGGGGCTTCGCCCCCGGACCCCCTGCGCGCTCTCTCGCGGGGCCCCACGATCCCCGCTCCGTTCGCGCGGCTCACTCGCTTTGCTCGTTCGCTTGCGTCCTCAAATCAAACGAGGATGGCAAACGCCAGTTCGTTCCCTGTACCTGTCGTACCCAGTCGCACCTGTCGCACCCGTGCTCTTCACTGGGCCATCCGTTCTTTCTTCAACTCCGTCACAGCCGCCTTGAACGCGCGACCGCGATCGGCGTAGTCCCGAAACATGTCGAAGCTCGAGCACGCGGGCGCGAGCAGGACGACGCCTCCCTGAGGCGCCGCGGCATACGCGCGGTTGACGGCGTCAGCCATGGACGCCGCGTGATGCACGGGCACGAGGTGCCGAAGTGCGGCCTCAATCCGGTCGCTCGCTTCGCCGATGGTCACGATCGCAGCGACGCGACGACCGACAACGTCCGCGAGATCCCCGAAGTCGCCACCCTTGTAGCGTCCGCCCATGATGACGACGACGCCAGCCTCAAAACTCTCGATGGCCCGGCGGGCCGAGATCACGTTCGTCGCTTTCGAGTCGTTGACGAATCGGACGCCGCCGTGTTCGCCGACGGACTCGAGGGCGTGCTCGAGTCCACGAAACCGCTCCACGGCGCGCTGCATGGCCGCGGGCGGGACGCCGGCGACGATCCCGATGGCGGACGCCGCCAGCACGTCGGCGAGCAGGTGTCTGCCGGGTAGACGGACCGCGGCCCGCGGCATGACCGGCGTCGTCACTCCACGCCGTCGTTCGACGATGTGATCGCCGGCGACCGTGACGCCGTCCTCGAGCGGAGCGTCGAGCGAGAAGTCGAAACGGCGCGCGCGGGTACCGCGCGCCAGCGCGAGCGCGGCGGGATCGTCGGCGTTCACGACTGCCCAATCCGACGAGGCCTGGTTTCTGAAGATTCGTGCCTTGGCGGAGGCGTACTCCTCTTCGGTCGCATGCCGGTCCAGGTGGTCCGGCGAGAGGTTCAGCAGCACGGCAATCCACGGATGGAACGTGTCGGTGGACTCGAGCTGGAAGCTGCTGACTTCGACGACGTGGATCGCGTCGGCGCGTGACCCAGCGACCTGTTCGCTCAGCGCGATCCCGATATTGCCGCCTGCGGCGGCCTCGAGGCCGCCCTCCTGGAGAATGCCGGCGGTCAAGGACGTCGTCGTGGACTTGCCCTTCGTGCCGGTAATGGCGACGATCCGGCCGGCGAGCCAGCGCGAGGCCAGCTCGACCTCACCGATGACGGTCACGCCGGCCCGGCGCGCCGCCTCAATCGCCGGCTGGGCCGGCGGGACGCCGGGGCTCAGCACCACGAGATCGGCCGACGCCAGCAGGTCGGGACGGTGCGCGCCCGATTCCATGCGAACGCCCAGCGTTCGAAGTTCCACTTCCTGGTCCAGTGCGCTCGCGTCGGTGTCGGTCAAGGTGACCTCGGCGCCCCGCGACCGGAGGAGGCGTGCCGCCGCGCGGCCGCTCCGGCCCGCTCCCATCACCACCACTCGTCGGTTCCTGACGTCGAAGCTCATCGCATCACCTCAGCTTCAACGTGGTGAGACTGAACAACGCGAAGATGATCGAGAGGATCAGGAATCGCATGATCACTTTCGGCTCGGCCCAGCCGCCGAGCTCGAAGTGGTGATGGATCGGCGCCATGCGAAACACGCGGCGTCCGGTCAACTTGAATGAGGCGACCTGAATCATCACTGACGCCGCTTCCATGACGAAGACGCCGCCGACGATCGGCAGAAGCAGTTCCTGTTTGATCAGGATGGCCACGGTGCCGAGGGCGCCGCCGAGCGCGAGCGACCCGACATCGCCCATGAAGACCTCGGCCGGATGGGCGTTCCACCAGAGAAAACCGAGGCTCGCGCCGACGAGCGCGCCGCAGAAGATCGTCAACTCGCCCACCGATTCGAAGTGCACGAGAAGCAGGTAGTCGGCGAACACTGCGTGGCCGATCACGTAGGTCAGGCCGGTGAACGTCGCGGCGGCGACGCCGAACGTGCTGATGGCGAGCCCGTCGAGACCGTCCGCGAGGTTCACCGCGTTGGTCATGTTGACGAGGACGATCACGGTGAACAGGACGTAGAACCACCCGAGGTCGGGAATCCAGTTCTTGAAAAACGGAAAGATGAGCCGCAGGTTGTAGGCCGGCGGGGTCTGACTCGCGAGCCAGATCAGCACCAGGCCGACCGCGATCGACACGACGACCTGCGACATCAGCTTGTATCGCGCGAACAGACCATGATGGCTGTGCCGCGTGACCTTGAGGTAGTCATCGACGAAACCAATCGCGCCGAACGCGGCCGTGGACAGAATGGCGATCCAGACGAATTGATTGGTCAGATTCACCCAGAGCAGCGTCGGCACGAAGACCGCGGTCAGGATCAGGAGGCCACCCATCGTGGGGGTGCCGGCCTTGGCCTTGTGGCTCGAGGGACCGTCCTGCCGGACGACCTGACCGATTTGGAATCGGCGCAGCCGGTCGATGAACCAGGGTCCGAGAAGCAGACTGAGCGCGAGCGCGCTCAAACTCGCGGCTGCCGTGCGGAACGTGATGGCGGGCACGAGTCCCATGCCGGGCAGGTCGCGCAACGCGGGAAGCTGCAGGAGGTGGTAGAGCATCACGCCACCCCCAGCAATCGATCGACGACGATGTCGGTGCGGGTGCCCCGCGAACCCTTCACGAGCACGAGGTCACCGGCCGCGACGAGTGCCTGAACGCGACCCGCCGCGCTTGCGCTGTCGGCAAAGCGGTGGACCTGCGCGCGGGACAAACCGCCGGCGATCGCGCCCTCAGCCAGACCGTCAGCGGCCTCGCCGCCAATGACGACGAGCTCGTTCACGCCGGCGGCAGCCGCGGCGCGGCCACACGCTTCGTGCAACTCTCGGCTCGAACTGCCGAGCTCGAGCATCTCTCCGAGCACCGCGACCCGGCGGCCGGCCACCGGCGTCGCCGCCAGCGCCGAAAGCATCGCGCGCACGGCGGACGGGCTCGCGTTGTACGAGTCGTCGACGAGCCGCGCGCCGTTCGCGAGGGCGCGAATCGCCCCACGCCGGGCCACCGGTTGAATCGCCGCGACGCCGCGTTCGATCGCGTCACGCGAAATACCGAACTCCAACGCGACCGCGGTCGCGGCGAGGACGTTCGTGAGCTGTGCCTGGCCGGCCAGTGGCACGCTCAGGTGCAGCGCGCCGTACGGTGACTGCACGTCGGCGCTCGTCCCGTCGAACCCGCTGGTCGTCGACGTGGGTCGCACGCACCGTCGCGTGCGGACTGAGGCCGAATGTCACCTGCCGCGCCGGCGACCGGCGGACATGCTCGCTGACGAGCGGGTCGTCGGCGTTCGACACCACGAGCGTTCCAGACTGCCGCGCCATCGAGGATCTCCGCCTTCGCGCTGGCGACGGCCTCGCGCGATCCGAAATGGCCGAGATGCGCGTCGCCGACGTTGGTCCACACGCGGACGTCTGGCTCGGCAATGCCGACGAGCGTGCGGATCTCACCCTCGTGATTCATGCCAAGCTCGACGACGGCGAGGTCAGGCCGATCGACGAGCTCGAGCAGTGACATGGGCAGCCCGACGTGGTTATTGAGATTTCCGCGATTTCGAAAGACCCGGTAACGCGTGGAAAGAAGCTCGGCGGTGACTTCTTTGGTCGTCGTCTTGCCGGCGCTTCCTGTGATCGCGATGACGCGCGCGCCCGCCTGACGTCGAACGGAGCGCGCCAGATCCTGGAGCGCCCGCAACGTGTCGGAGACGAGAATCACGGCCGTCGCGCCGAGGTTCGCGGCCGGCATCTCAGACAGGACGACACCTCCCGCGCCGCTCGCCGCCGCCCGCTCGACGAACGCATGCCCGTCGAACCGGTCGCCGCGGAGTGCGATGAACAGGGCACCGGGCGCGATCGTCCGCGTATCCGTGGACACCGCTGTGAACACCTGGTTTGGCGATCCGGCCGCAACGCGGCCCCCGGTCGCCTCGGCGACCAGGCTGGCGGTCAGCACGATAGCGCTCACAGTGATCACACGCGTGATGTCGCGCGACGCTGGCCCAATGCCACGCGCGCGACCTCGACGTCATCGAACGGCAGCGTTCGATCGCCAATGACCTGATACTTCTCGTGCCCCTTGCCCGCAATGAGCACCAGATCGCCGGCACGGGCAGTGCGAATCGCAAACTCGATGGCCGACCGGCGGTCGGGATTGGTGACGAAGGCCGGCCCGTTGCGCGGCGGCCCGCCGGGCTCCGGCGTCGGCGACAGTCCTCGCGTGATCTCGTCGATGATGCGAACGGGATCTTCCGAGCGCGGATTGTCGGACGTGAGCACCACGAAGTCGCTCAGGCGCGCGGCGACGGCCCCCATGAGCGGCCGTTTGGTGCGATCGCGATCGCCGCCGCAGCCGAACACCGTGATGAGCCGGCCGGACGTCAGCGGACGCGCCGTCTCGAGCAGGTTCCGCAGCGCGTCGTCGGTGTGCGCGTAGTCGACGACCACGCGAACCGCGTCGGTGCCGCCCGGAGACGAGCTGGAAGCGGCCCGGCACGCGTTCGAGCGCGGCAATGCCCCGCTCGATCGCGTCGCCCGGGATGCCGAGGCCGATCGCGGCGGCGACAACGCCCAGAATGTTGTAGACGTTCGGCCGGCCCACGAGCGGCGACCGAATCGTGAGACGCCCGGACGGGCTGTCCACGTCGAACGCCAGCCCCTCGAGCGACGAGTGAATCGACGTCGCGCGGACATCGGCCGCGTGGTCGATGCCGAATGTCAGGACGGGCGATCGGCTGGCGGCCAGCTCGGCGCCGCGCGGATCGTCAATGTTGATGATGGATGGCGCGCCCGTTGGCAGCATCTCGAACAACCGGCGCTTGGCCGCGAAGTACTGCTGCATGTCACCGTGAAAATCGAGATGGTCGCGCGTGAGGTTGGTGAAAATCGCCGCGGCGAAGCGGAGGTACGCGACGCGATGCAGCGCGAGCGCGTGCGAGGAGACCTCGATCGCGCACGCCGTGCACCCGCGGTCGACCATCTGCCGAAGGAGCCGCTGGATTTCTGCAGACTCCGGCGTCGTGTGAGACGCGTCTCGCTCGTCTGAGGCCGCCGGCCCGACCCGGAACGTCACCGTGCCGAGCCGGCCCGCGGGCAGTCCGGCCGCATCGAAGACCGAGGCCAGCAGATAGGTGGTGGTCGTCTTGCCATTCGTGCCCGTGACCCCCACGAGCTTCAGTGATTCACTGGGCCTGCCGAAATAGATATGCGACAGCTCGGCCAGGGCCATCCGGGAGTCGGTCGTCCGCAACCAGGGCAGGTTGAGCCCATCGAGCGGCGGCCCCTCCGACGCGATCGCCAGGGCGCCCCGGGCTGCCGCGTCGGCCGCGAACGTCGCGCCGTCGGCGCGCAGTCCCTTGATCGCCACGAAGACGGACCCGCGCGACACCGCGCGCGAGTCATGGGTGACGCCCGTCACCACCGCAGTCTGCCGACCGGAGTCTTCGACGCGCCGGCGTGAATCCGGCGCGAGCGTCCGCGCGGCGGCGACGAGGGCGTCGAGCCTCATCGCGGCCCTCGGGGCTCGTCGGCCGAAACCGCCCGTTGAAGTTCGAGAAGGCTCCAGGAACCCGGATCGATCGGTTCGCCCGCCGCAGGGACTCTGTTTCACGACAAACCCGGTCCCTCGCGGCCGCACCGTGAGCCCGACACTCGGTCAGAACGCGCACCGCTTCGCGCGCGCTCAAGCCCGTCACATCCGGCATGACGGTCATGCCGCCGACCGGGGTGAGCGCAGCCACGAGTGAGGCGGTGCGACGGCCGCGCCGGAAGGGTCGGCGTCGCCGCGGTCACGAGCACCGGCGGCGGAGGATTGACCGTCGACGGCACGCCCGTCTGCTGAAGTGCCGCTTCCGCAATGCGCTTGAAAATGGGCGCCGCGACCGATCCGCCGTAGTACGTCCCCGCGCGCGGCGTGTCGACGACGACGAGAATGGTGAACACCGGACGGCGGGAGGGGACGAACCCGACGAACGACGCGTTGTAGTCGGTGTCGGAGTACCGATTGTTGACGATCTTCTTGGCCGTGCCGGTCTTGCCCGCGGCCTGGTAGTGCGTCGAGGGCGCCCAACCGCGCGGTGCCGCGCGGCGACACGACGCCTTCCATGATGGTGGTCAGCGTGGCGGCAGTGTCCGCGCTGATCGCCCGCCGAAGCACCGTCGGAGACGTCGCGTCGCGGTGTCCATTGCGGACGACGGCGCGGACGATGCGTGGCTGCATCAACAGACCGCCGTTGGCCACCGCGCTCACCGCGGTCACCATCTGCAGGGGCGTGACGCCCACCTGGTAGCCCATCGACACCGACGCCAACCCGCTTTCATCGAGGCCGTTCGGGATTCCAGAGGCCCCGACTCTGCCCGGCGAAGTCCCGTGCAAGCACCTCGCCAAAACCAAATCGGTGGACGTAGCGGCTGAGCCGGTCGACGCCCGTGCGCAGTCCGACTTTGATCGCGCCGACATTACTCGACTTCACGATCACGTCCTCGAACGTCATCACGCCGTACTTGTGGTCGTCGTCAACGATGCGCGAACCGAACCTGATGTAGCCCGGGCGCGTGTCGATGATTTCGTCCGGCGTGACGATGCCCTCCTCGAGCGCCGCCGACGCGGTGACGATCTTGAAGGTCGATCCCGGTTCGTAGACGTCCTGCGTCGCGCGGTTGCGACGGTCATCGTCGTTCGAACGCGACACGGCGTTGGGATTGAACGTCGGATAGTTCGCGAGCGCGAGAATTTCGCCGGTCGCGGGCGCCATGATGATGGCCGTGCCGCCTCTCGCGCGATGCGCTTCGACGCCGGCCTTGAGCTCGCGCTCCGCGATGTACTGAAGCTGGAGGTCGAGCGTCAGCTCGAGCGCCGCGCCCGGAACGGGCTTCACGCTCGATGCGCGATTCCAGCCGCTGGCGCTTGGCGTCCACCTGCGCGAACGCCAGGCCGTCTTCGCCGCGGACCAGCTTGTCGTAGCGAGAACTCGACACCAGCCTGCCCTTTGCTGTCGCGGTCGACAAAGCCGAGCACGTGCGCGCCAAGCTCATACCGGGGGTAGTAGCGGCGGCTGTCGGAGGGGGTCACGATGCCGGGGAGCTGGAGCGCGGCGACCCGGGCGACCTGCTCCGGTGAGACCGCCTGCGAACGGCGAATGACCTCGTAGCGCGTCGAACGTGACAGCTTCTCCTCGAGCTCCTTCCGTTCCTTCGCGTTGCAGTCCCCAAGAGCGGCACAGACCCTGGCGGCCGTCTTTATGGCGTCCTGAACCAGACTCCGGGTCGGCGATGATCGACCTGGCGTCGACGGAGTAGGCCAGCATTTCACCGTTGCGATCGAGGATGTCGCCCCGGGTGGCCTCGAGCGGCACACGCTGCTGCTGGTGCCGGCGTGCCTTGGTTTCGAGCTCGTCGTGCTGGAATACCTGCAGCTGAACGAGCCGCGCCTCAATGGCGACCGCCCAGAACGGTGAGGCACGCGAGGACGACCAGCACGCGCTGCTTGACGTTCTGCCGCCAGCATGCGCTCGAAGGCGGCATCCGGCCGGTCCTCGGCCGGCAGTAGATCGAGACGGAACCGCGGCGAACGGAGGGCTTTCAGAGCTCGATGGACGCGCATTGGGAATCAGCGGGCGCGGGCGACGACGCCGGGCGACGGAGCGGAGAGATACGTGCGTTCGATGACGACGGTGTCCGCGGCGGTCGGCGCGACGAGGCCGAGCTCGCGCCGGGCGCGCTCTTCCAGCTTCTGTGGCGCGCGCAGCGTCTCGATGTTGAGACGGAGTTGCCGGTTGACGGTCTCCTCGTACTCGACGGTCCTGGCGCAGCTGCTCGATGCTGTAGCCGTAGCGGAGCGTCTCGAAGTGCTGCCAGGCGGAGAAGAGCACGAATCCGACGGCCAGGCTGGCAAGCAGAACAATCCGGCGAAACTCGCGCCGCTCGCGACCGTCGGTCTCGCGAATGACGGGGTTGTTCCGGATGTCGGACTTGATTGCGTATTCGAGGTCGATGCTCATGCCAGCCTCTCAATCGCCCGGAGCCGTGCGCTGCGCGCCCGCGGATTGCGCTCGGACTCCTCGTCGCCGGCGACCAGTGGCCGGCGCGTCAACAACCGGGCCGCGCTGGCGTCCTCGGCAAGCCGCCGGAAGGTCTGCTTGACGATCCGGTCCTCGAGCGAGTGGAACGAGATGATCAGGAGCCGCCCGCCGACGGCGACCGCGTCCCAGGCCGCCTGCACGAAACGCCCGAGGCCGTCGATTTCGCCGTTCACCCAGATGCGAAGCGCCTGGAACGTCCGCGTCGCCGGATCCACCCGCTGCCAGGTGCCGGCCCCGACCCCGCGCCGGACGACGGTGGCCAGCGCCGACGTGTCGGTGAGGCCGCCACGATCGCGCGCCTCGACGATGAACCGCGCCACGCGACGGGAGCGCCGTTCCTCGCCGTACTGCCAGATCACGTCGGCCAGGGCTGCGCTCATCGACGGCGGCCAGCTTCTCGGCCAGCGTCTCGCCGCGCGACCGATCCATCCGCATGTCAAGCGGTCCGGACTGTCGAAAGCTGAACCCACGATCCGCGTGATCAAGCTGCATGGAGGACACTCCAAGGTCAGCCAGGACGCCGTCGACCCGCGGAACACCCCGGGCCGCCAGCACGTCGCCAATCCGTTCATGCGCGTCGTGCACGAGCACGACGCGATCTGCCCACTCCGCCAATCTCTCCCGCGCCTGCTCGATCGCCTGCGCGTCGCGGTCGATGCCGATCAGCCGGCCAGCGCCCGCCGCGAGCACGGCCCGGGCATGGCCGCCCAGGCCCACGGTCGCGTCAACGTAGATGCCGTCGGCCCTCGGTGAGAGCAGCGTCACCACCTCGTCCACGAGTACCGGCTCGTGCCACGGCTCAGATCCCGAACTCCGCGAGCTGGCTGGAGTCGTCATTCGTAAAGGGATCGCGCTGGAGCTTCGCGACGAACCGCTCGTGATTCCACACCTCGAGGTAGTCCACCTGCCCGAGCACGTCCACCTCGCCCGACCATGCCCGCGGCGTCGCGGAGCCGCCCGTGAATGCCGAGCCGGCCCTGCGCATCGAACTCGCCGATCTGGCCGAAATAGTTGACGCGGTCGAGAAACTTGAGTCGCGCCGGGTGCGTACTCGGCATACGGGCGACGCGCTGTTCGACGGCCAGCCAGACCGGCATGGGGTAAATGCGTACGGAGTCGCCCGTCAGGCTGGTGACGTACACGCCGGCGCCGTGCTGCTCCTCGACGACCGACTTGAAGGCGGTCGGCAGTTTGAGTCTGCCCTTGTCATCGATCTTGGCGGGATGGCATCCGCGAAGCACATTTACTCCAACTTGCTCCAAAAAACTCCACGGCGAGAATAGAGGTACACCTGAAGGGTGTCAATCGCAAAGTAATGATGCGATTGGGCTTACGTTTTTATTTCGCTATCACTTTTGACATCGAACAAACGGCGAATCATCGTGCGTGGTAGCATTCACGGTTCGACATGCTTCGAGCGGGCCTCATCGGGCTACCTTCCGCGGGTAAGACCACCCTCTTCCAGTTGCTCACGAGCGCCCGCGAGGCGCCGCGTACCCACGGCAAGACCGAGGCGAACGTCGGCGTCTCGCGTGTGCCCGACGATCGCCTCGATCGTCTGACGGCGCTGTTCAAGCCGGAAAAACGCGTGCCGGCCACCGTGGAGTTCGCCGACATGGCCGCCGGTCGCGGTGACGCGAAGTCGCTGCTCGACGTCTCGGCGTACCGCAACGCGGACGCCCTGCTCCACGTCGTGCGCGCGTTCAGAGATCCGTCCGTTCCGCATCCCAGTCAGTCGATCGATCCGGCGCGCGACGTCCGCACGATTGAAGAAGAACTGATCCTTGCCGACCTCGGCGTCGTGGAGCGCCGGCTCGAGCGGCTCGAGAAAGATCTGAAGAAGAACGCGTTGCCCGATCTCGCGCGCGAGCGGGACGTGCTCGTGCAGTGCCGCGCGCGGCTCGAAGACGGCCGCGCGCTTCGCACGCTCGGCTTGTCCGGCGACGACGCGCATCGGCTGCGAGGGTTTCAGTTCCTGTCGGCGAAGCCGCTTCTGCTCGTCGTGAACGTCGACGAGTCGGACGTCGCGGTCGTCGAAGACGCCGCGCGCCTCTCCAGCCTCGTGAACGCCGGCGACAGCGGCGCGCGCGTGACCGCCGTCTGCGCGAAGATCGAGCTGGAAATCGCCGCGCTCGAACCGGCCGATGCGCAGGCGTTCCTCGCCGATCTCGGCCTGAAGCAATCGGGCCTCGACCGTATCATCCGCGCGGCGTACGACCTGCTCGGCTACATCTCGTTTTTCACCGTCGGCGAGGACGAATGCCGCGCGTGGTCCATTCCGCGCGTGACGCCGGCCGTTCTCGCGGCTGGCGCGATTCACTCCGATATTCAGCGCGGCTTCATCCGCGCCGAAGTGGTCGCGTGCGATCGGCTCCTCGAGCGCGGCTCGCTCGCCGCGTGCCGCGATCACGGTGAGCTGCGTCTCGAGGGGAAAGACTATCCGGTCGCGGACGGCGACGTGATCACGTTCCGTCACGCCACGTGATAGCATCCGCGCGGCCTTGCGCACGATTCTGGTCTGCGAAGCCCAGGTGCCGTTCGTCCGTGGCGGCGCCGAGTATCACGTGCGCGCGCTCGTCGACGAACTTCAGCGCCAGGGGTACGACGCCGAGCTCGTCAGCGTGCCCTTCAAGTGGTACCCGAAGCACGAAATTCTGCCGCACGCCGCCGCCTGGCGTCTGCATCGATCTGAGCGAGAGCAACGGACGTCCGATCGATCTCGTCATCGCGACGAAGTTTCCGACGTATTTCGTTCGTCATCCGCGCAAGGTCGCGTGGCTGATTCATCAGTACCGCGCCGCCTACGAGCTCGCCGGCACGCCCTACAGCGACTTCAGCCACACGCCGGAGGACGTCGCGCTTCGCGAACGCCTCGTCACGCTCGACACCGAGATGCTCCGCGAGTGCCGTCGCGTGTTCGCGAACGCGGAAACGACGGCGAGGCGGGCACGCCGCTTCAACGGCGTCGAGGCCGCGGCCCTGTACCATCCGCCGCGCCTGGCGGCCCGGCTGCGCCGCGGACCGATGGGCGACTACATGCTGTCGGTCGGCCGGCTCGAATCGGTCAAGCGCGTCGAGCTCGCGATTCGCGCCATGAGCCACGCGCCGGACAGCCTGTCGCTGAAGATCGCGGGCACCGGCACACGGAGCGCGGAGCTCGAAGCGCTCACCCACACGCTGGGCCTGACGAGCCGCGTCCAGTTCCTCGGCGAGGTGGGCGACGAGGAACTGATCGACCTCTACAGCGGCGCACTCGGAGTAATCTTTCCCCCGTACGATGAGGACTACGGCTACGTCACCCTCGAGGCGTTTCTGTCGGGAAAACCTGTCGTCACGACGACCGACGCCGGCGGCCCCACGGAGTTCGTCGTGGACGGCGTGAATGGTCGCGTGACGGCGCCGGACCCGGAGGCCCTGGGCGAGGCGATCCGGTTTCTCGCGGCGGATGCCCGGCGCGCCGCCTCACTCGGCGATGCCGGCTACGAGCGCGCGCGCCAGGTCACCTGGGCCGGCGTCATTGAAACGCTCGTCAGCTCCTGCATGAAGCTGATCATCCAGATCCCCTGTCTGAACGAGGCGGCGACGCTTCCGCAGACGCTGGCGGACCTGCCGACGTCCGTGCCGGGCATCGACACGATCGAATGGCTGGTCGTTGACGACGGATCGAACGACGGCACGGCCGAGGTCGCCCGGCGGCTTGGCGTCCACCACGTCGTGCGGTTCCGGCGACAGAAGGGTCTGGCCGCGGCGTTCGTCGCGGGCATCGACGCCAGCCTCAAAGCCGGCGCCGACGTCATCGTCAACACGGACGCCGACAATCAGTACGCCGGGACGGGACATCGCGCGGCTTGTCGCGCCGCTCCTCTCCGGCGAAGCGGACATCGTGATTGGCGATCGCAACATCCGCGACCTCCGTCACATGTCGTGGCACAAGAAGGCGCTCCAGCGCATCGGCAGCTGGGTCGTGCGGCAGGTGTCCAACACGAAGGTGCCGGACACGACCAGCGGGTTTCGCGCATACACGCGGGAAGCCGCGCTGCGCATGATGATCGTGTCGGATTTTTCCTACACGCTCGAATCGATCATCCACGCCGGCAAGCGGCGAATGGCGATCGCGCACGTGGAGGTCGGCACGAACGCCCGAACGCGGCCGTCGCGACTGTTCGACAACGTCTGGTCGTACTTGAAGCGATCGGCCGCGACCATCGTGCGCATCTACACGATGTACGAGCCGCTGAAGGTCTTCACGTACATCGGCACGGCGCTGTTTCTCGTGGGCTTCGCGGTGTCGATGCGATTTCTCTACTACTACTTCTTCGACTACGAACCCGGCAAGATCCAGTCGCTGATCCTGTCGGCGGTCCTCATGATCGTGGGCTTCCAGATCATCCTGATTGGTCTGCTGGCCGACGCGATGTCGGGCATGCGGAAGCTCGTCGAGGATGCGCTTGTATCGCATCCGGCGGATGGAGCTCCGCGGCGACGCCGGCGAGCGTGACGACGACGGCCCGCCCGCGCGGGTGCCCGCCAGCATGAACGACGAGCGCTGAATGGCAGAACCGGCAACCGTCTCCGTCGTCATTCCCGCCATGAACGAAGGCGCGGCCGTGGGCGAGGTCGTCCGCGAGCTCGCCGCGGCAGCGCGCTGGCACGAGATCCTGGTCATCGACGATGGATCGGCCGACGACACCGGCGCGCAGGCAGAGGCCGCCGGCGCCCGCGTCATTCGGCATCCGTACAACAAGGGCAACGGCGCGGCGGTGAAGTCAGGCATCCGCGCGGCGACCGGCGAGTACATCCTGATCGTCGACGGCGATGGCCAGCATCGGCCCGCCGACGCGGTGCGACTCACGAAGCCGGCTGGGTGAGTACGACCTCGTGGTTGGTGCGCGCTCGTCCGCGACACAGGCCGGATCGGCGCGCCGCTGGGGCAACGCTGCGCTGAATTGGCTCGCCGGGTTTCTCACCGAGCGAGAGATTCCCGATCTCACGTCCGGATTTCGCGCGGCGCGGCGCTCTGGGCTGCTGGAGTTCATCGGCCTCCTGCCGAACGGTTTCTCCACGCCGACCACCACGACGCTGTGCTTCCTCAAGGCCGGCTACAGCGTCGCGTTCGAGCCCGTGGAGGCGCGTCAGCGCGTCGGCGCGTCGAAGATCAAGCTCTCGAGCGACGGTCCGAAGTTTCTGCTGATCATGCTGCGGGTGATGACGATCTTCAGCCCGTTCAGGATCTTCCTGCCGATCGCCGCCACGGCGTTTCTCGTTGGCGCGGGCTACGCGGTGTGGACGATCGTCACCCAGAGCCACATCACCAATTCCTCAGTGCTGCTGATCGTGTTCGCCGTGATGGTGTTCCTCGTCGGTCTCGTCTCCGAGCAGATCTCGGCGCTGCGCTCCGATGGCCGCCGATGACACCCGGCGGCTGGATCGCCGCCGCCGCCCTCGTCGGCTTCGCGCTGCGCCTGGCCTTCGGCCTCGTCTACTGGACCCACCAGCCGCTGACGCGCGATGAGCGCGAGTACCTGTCGCTCGCTCGCAGCCTCGCGGCCGGCCGCGGCTACGTCTACGACAGCGAAGTGCTCCGTGGCCCCGTCGAGCCGTTCGGCCGCGCGCCGGGCTATCCCGTGTTTCTCGCGCTCGTCGGCGGCGGCCGTGACGTCGTCAGCGCCGTGCCGACGTCCGTCAAAGTCGCTCAATCAGTCGTTGGCGCGATCGGCGTCCTGCTCGTCGCGGCGCTGGCCGGGCGACTTGCCGGCCCGCGAGCGGCCATCGCCGGCGCCGCCATCGCCGCCGTGTATCCGCCGCTCGTGTGGGTGTCGGCGTACGCGTACAGCGAAGCGGTCTTCTGGCCATTCGGACTGCTCATCGTCTGGTCGATCGATCGGCTGACGCCGGTCAACGCGCGACGTCCTGCACGTGGCGTTCGCAAGCGGCGCCCTGAGCGGCGCCGGGGTACTGCTGCGAGCGGCGCTCACGACGTTCTTACCGCTCGCCGTTCTGTGGTTGGCCTTCCGGCGTGGGTTGCGGCCGGCGCTCCTGTTCGTGCTGGGCGTCGCCGTCGTGATCACGCCGTGGGCGATCCGCAACTACGGTCATCACGGCCGATTCGTCATCGTCGCGTCGGACGGCGGCGTGACGTTCTGGACCGGCAACAATCCGCTGGCCACTGGCGAAGGCGACATGGCCGCCAATCCACGGCTCAAGGAGGCGAACACCGCCTTGCGAGCCCGGCACCCGGATCTCAATGAAGAACAGATGGAGCCCGTGTACTATCGGGAGGCATTGTCGTGGATTCGCGCGAATCCCAGGCGCGTGGCTGGCGCTCGAGGCGAAGAAGCTCTTCTATCTCGTCGTGCCGATCGGTCCGTCGTACACGCTGCACTCGACCCGGTACTTCGTCGCGTCCGTCGTGTCGTACGGCGCGCTCCTCGTGCTCGCGCTCGCCGGCTTCGTTCGGCTCGGAGCGGCATCGCGCTCGCACGCCTGGGCTGTGGCTGCTCTTCGCGTCGGCCGTCGCCGTCGCGCTCGTGTTTTTCCCGCAGGAACGGTTCCGCATTCCGGTGATCGATCCGACGCTGATCCTGTGCGCGGCAGGGCTCTGGCGGACCGCGCCGATGACGACGCAGCGAGCGAGGCGCGGCTTCGCCGTTCATAAGAATGCGCCACACCGTCGTCATGGTCGCGACGTCATACCCGCGATTTGCGGGCGACGGAGTCGGCAGTTTCATGGAGCCGATCGCAAAGCGCGTTGCGGCGCGCGGCCACGACGTGCATCTCGTGGCCCCGTGGCATCCATTGATCATCGACGCCCGAGCGAAGATGGCGTGGTCGTTCCACTTCTACCGGTACGCGCCGGTTGCCCGCTCTCAACGTGTTCGGCTATGCCGCCGGCATGAAAGCCGATACGAGCCTCCGCGTGAGTGCGTGGCTGGCGGCTCCGCTCGCGCTCGCGGCCGGGTGGCTGACGGCGCGCCGCGTCGCGGCGCGCCATCGGGCGACGGTCCTGCACGGCCACTGGGTCGTCCCCGGCGGGGTCATGGCGGCGGCGGCGCGCGGTGGTCGGCCGCTCGTCATCAGCCTCCACGGCTCCGACGTGTACGTCGCCGAACGCCACGCGACTTCGTCCGGCGCCGCGGCGCGAGCGGCGTTCCGCCGCGCCGGCTGGGTCACGGCCTGCAGCGACGATCTTCGCGCCGCGCGGTTGCGCTCGGCGCGGATCGCCGCGCCGCATCGAGACGGTGCCCTACGGCGTCGACACCGCCGCGGTTCGCGTCCGTCACCCGATATTCGCAGGCGCGTGCGTGCGGAGCTTGGCGTCGGCGACGCGCCGTTCGTTTTCAGCGCCGGTCGTCTGGTGAGCAAGAAGGGCTTCGAGTACCTCATCGATGCCGTCGGCCACGCTCGACGGCGTCGTTGCCGGCATCCGCATCGGTCATCGCCGGTGACGGCGATCTCCGGGACGCGCTGAGCCACGCGCGCACGCACGACTCGGCGGTGCTGTCGTGCTGGTCGGCAGCCGCACGCAGGATGACGTCGGTCGGCTGGCGGCGGCGGCCGACGTCGTGGTGGTGCCGTCGGTTCACGATCAGCCGAGGCAACGTGGACGGGCTTCCGAACTTCGCGCTCGAGGCCATGGCGACCGGCACGCCGGTCGTCGCGACACGCGTCGGGGGTCTGCCAGACGCCATCCAGGATGGAGTGACAGGCAGGCTCGTGCCCGAGCGCGATGCTCGCGCCCTCGCCGACGCGATTGGGTCGCTCCTTGCCAATCCGGAACAAGCCCGGCGCATGGGCGACGCTGCGCGCGCCGCCGTGATCCGACAATTCGGATGGGATCGTGTCGCTGAGCGGTTTGAACTCGCGTACGAGCGGGCGGTTCAACGCGCATGAACGTGCGGAAGCTCTTCAGCGACGTTGCCGTCTACGGTGCGAGCGATGTCGCAGTCTCCGCCGTCAGCTTCCTTCTGATCCCAATCTACACACGGGTGTTGACGACCGACGGATTTCGGCGTGTTCGCTCTGCTGCTGACGATCGAAGCCGGTTCAAAAATTCTCTTGCGGTGGGGGCTCGACAGTGCGTTCATTCGCCTTTACTACGATTGTCCAGACAAGCACGCCCGCGAAACCCTCGCAAGCAGCATTTGGTGGTTTCTCGCTGCCGTGAATGCCCCGCTGCTTCTGGCTGGCGTGCTCGCGGCGCCATGGATTGGCGACTCACTGCTCGGAACGCGCGCATACACGGACACGCTCCGCGTCTTCTTCGTGAACACAGTCGCCCTCGGATTTTTTTTCGTGCCCTTCAACGTGTACCGCATCGAGGGCCGAACCGGCCGGTTCGCCACGCTCATGTTTCTGCGCGCTGCGGGGACGGTCGTACTGCGCCTGATTCTGGTCGTGTGGTTCGACATGGGCGTGCTCGGCTTGGTCCTCGCCGACCTGATCCTGACCGGGGCAGTGGCCGTCTGCCTGGCGCCCACCGTCAAGGAACTGCTGCGTCTTCGGTTCTCAGGACCAATGTTGCGTGAAGCCCTCGGTTTCGGGCTGCCCCGCCTCCCGCATGGCATGGCGCATCAGGTCACCGCATTGTCCGATCGTTGGGTGCTGAATGCGTACCTTTCGGCCGATCAAGTCGGCGTCTACGCCCTCGGCGCGACGTTCGGGTTGAGCCTCAAGCTGTTTCTCAGTGCCTTCGGTTATGCGTGGACGCCGTTCGCGTTCGAAGCCATGAACCAGCCGGCCGCGAAAGACATGTACCGGCGCGTCACCATCTACGTCACCGGGGTTGCTCGTGCTACTCGCGACGGTGCTTGCGGCCGTCTCGGAGGATCTCGTACGGCTCATGACCGCTCCGTCGTTCCACAGTGCAGCAGCCGTGATTCCCATGGATTGCCGCTGGTGTCGTGTGTCAGGGCTTCTACCAGACCACGGCAGTGGGACTGAGCATCATGAAGCGGACGGCCCTGATGCCGATGGCGACGGTCGCGGCAGCCGCCGTCTCGGTCGCCGCAAATCTTCTATTGGTGCCGCGGTTCGGCATTGCCGGCGCCGCATGGTCCACGATGTGCGCATACGGAACGCTCGCCGTCGTCGGCTACGTCCTGTCGCAGCGCGTCTACCCCATCCAGTACGATTGGGCGAAACTCCTCACGATTTTCGCGGCCGGGCTTCTGGCCTACAGCGTCGCAGTCCTCGGCTTTCATGACGACAGGACGCTCATTGCTCGGCTGCTGTTCCGCGCAATGACCGCGTCCGCAATCTATCTTGGCGTCCTCGCTGCAGTGGGTGTCATCCGCCCCGGTGAACTTCGCACGCTTCTCCGCGACCGGAGCGGCCGGTCGCCGGCGGATGGGACGTCGCCAGCGGTGGAGGTCGTGGATCTCGCGGGCGACATCGCGACGACGCCGTCGCAGGGTGAGATCGTCTCACCTGCGAATCCTCGCAAGGTAGAATAGCCTCGCATGCCGACGCGAGTTCGCCGGGTGAAATCATCCGCTCGCCCGGTCGTGCTCGGGGTCATTCCGGTTTCGGGTCAGGACCCTGAGTTCCGCGGCGGGCTTCCGAGGCTGGGCGGACGCCCTCTCCTCGATTTCACGTTCGATGCCGCTCGCGCTTCGCGGCAGCTCTCGCGCGTGGTCGTGTCGACTGACGATCGGCGGATTGCGCGCGCGGCGCGTCTGGCAGGCTTCGACGTGCCGTTCCTGCGGCCCACCGCCGATCGAAACCAGCCGCTGGCACTCGTGATCGATGAAATGGTCAGGCACATCGAACGCGCCGAACCGGACTTCCGTCCGGATTGGATCGTGCGGCTGCAGGTGACGTTTCCGTTCCGCGATCGAGGCATGATCGACCGGGCTATCCGGACCGTGCTTGAGCAGGACGTCGACTCGGCGTTCATCGCGTTTCCCGAATACGACACGTACTGGAACCTCGACCAGGACGGCCGGCCGGCGCGCCTCACGACTGATACACGAGTGCCGCGCGCGAAGCGGCAGCCCATCTATCGCGAACTGAGCGGACTCTTCTCGATGGTGCGTCGCGACATCCTGGCGCGCGGCACGCTCAAAGGTGAACGCCTCGGCATCCTGCCCGTCAACTCGGTGCTGGCCGCAGTCGATATGCATGGCATGCACGGCGACGAGCTTGCAGAGCTCGTGGCAGCCGCCCAGGTCAATCGACGTCCGGTTCGCTAGTTCGACATGGTGACTCCCATACGTCCTCGCCATCCTTCCGGCGCGCGGAGGCTCCAAGGGCCTCCCGCGGAAGAACGTGCTGCCGATCGCCGGAAAACCCCTCATCGCCTACAGCGTCGAGGCTGCGAAAAGCTCACCGTTGGTGACGCGCGTCATCGTGTCGACCGACGACGAGGAAATCGCGGCCGTGTCGAGGCAGTACGGCGCGGATGTGCCTTTCATGCGCCCGGCCGAGCTGGCGATCGATACGGCGCCGACCGAGCCGGTACTCCAGCACGCGCTGGCGTTTGTCGAAAACACCGAGGGCCAGCCGGTGGACGCGGTCCTCTTTTTGCAGCCAACCGACATCTTTCGAAGCCGACGCATCGTCCACCAGGTCGTGGAACGTCTGCTGAGTGATCCGTCGCTCGACACGGTCTTCGCCGGCTTCCCCACGCACAAGAACTATTGGAGAAAGCAGAACGGCCGCTGGGTCAAACTGGCCGCGGACATCGCGTACGGACCGCGACAGCATCGCGAGAAGCTGTACACCGAACATACGGGGATTGCGTGTGCGTCGCGGGCGTGCGATCATCCGCGCCGGCCGGCGCATCGGCGACACCGTCGACATCGTGCCGTATCCGGATGACGCGGTGTTCATCGACGTCGAGAGCGAGTTCACGCGATGGCTGGCCGACCGGGTGATTGCCGAGTGGGGTTATAAGATAGAGCCCTGATTCCGGCGGTTTTCCGCCTCTCTCGACACACATATGAAGGACGTCAGCGAACAGGATCTTTCCGGCAATCTCCGCCTCGTCGCAAAAAAGGGTGACGAGCGTACGGTGTTCCGCGTCGGCGACGCGACATTCGGCGGCGGTCACTTCGCGGTGATCGCCGGTCCGTGCGCCGTCGAATCGAAGGAACAGGTGCGTGACATCGCGCTCGCCGTCAAAGAGCGCGGCGCATCGATGCTCCGGGGCGGTGCGTTCAAACCGCTCACGTTCCCGTACCGATCGGCGACGATGTTCGAGCTGGGCCTCGACGGGTTGCGGTTCCTGCGCGAGGCCGGCGACGCCGCCGGATTGCCGATTGTCAGCGAAGTGACCGACGTCCGGAACGTCGGCGAAATGGCCGCGATCTGCGACATGTTGCAGGTGGGCGCGCGCAACATGCAAAGCTTCACCCTGCTCGAAGAGGTCGCGAAGTCCGGCCGACCCGTGCTCCTGAAGCGGCATTTCGGGTCCAGTCTTCGAGACTGGCTCGGCGCCGCCGAATATCTTCTCTACCATGGCGCCAAACACGTCGCGCTCTGCGAACGAGGCATCGTGGCGCCGCACACACATGTGCCGACGTCACGTTTCATCGTCGATCTGCAGGTCGTCCCGGCCGCCCAGGAACTGACGCATCTGCCCGTGCTCGTGGATCCAAGTCACTCGAC
This sequence comes from uncultured Acidobacteriota bacterium, assembly GCA_963730485.1. Taxonomy (GTDB): domain Bacteria; phylum Acidobacteriota; class Vicinamibacteria; order Vicinamibacterales; family SCN-69-37; genus CAVTYZ01. The sequence goes on from CAVSRY010000025.1 coordinate 126,260, forward strand.
GTTTCGGCGAACGTTCGTGGCGCCCGTCAGCCGCGCGGCACTCGCGATTGGCGCTGACGGAATCATTCTCGACGTGCACCCGACACCCGAGAAGGCGGCCGTCGATCCGCTGCAAGCGCTCTCCTATCCCGCGTTCGGCGATCTCATGACCGACCTCCGCAAGATTGGTGCGGCGCTCGATCGACCAGTAGGGCGACCGGTAGGACGCGCGTGATGAGCGTCGACGAACGGCTGAAATCTCACATCACGAACACGCTCGAGCCTGTCCGCGCGGAGATCGTCACGGGGATCGTCGGCGACGAACCGTCGAAGTACGCGAAAACACCGCATCTCTGGAACGCCGTCTTCCGCGAACTCGGGTGGAACGCGGTGTCCCTTTGTTTTGACGTCAATCCGGTGTCGCTCGAACCGTTCGTGAAGACGATGAGAGAGTCCTCCGGAGGTTGCGGGATTCAGCGTGACCGTGCCCTACAAAATCACGATCGTGCCGCTGCTCGATCGGCTCGATCCGCTGGCTGCGCGTATTGGCGCCGTCAATACCGTGGTGCGCGAGCGGGACGGTGCGCTCGTGGGCTTCAACACGGACGGACAGGGTGCGCTCGATGCGTTGACACGCAGGCTGCCGGGCATGGATCGGCCATTCCTGGAAACGCTGGCGGGGCTGAGCGTCGTGTTGATCGGGGCCGGCGGTGGTGCCCGGGGCACGGCGTTCTATCTCGCGTCCCTGCTCGGAAGTCATGGCGTTCTTCGCATCGTCAACAGGACGGCCGCGAAAGCGTCCGACCTGGCCGGCGCCGTGCGATCCGCCTACGGGATTGGTGAAGGCGGCGGCGAAGATCGACTCGATGATTGGCTCGGGAGCGCTGATCTCGTCATCAACGCGACCGTGAAAGGCCAGTCAGGGTGGCGGCGGGCCGCCGACGGCGCGTTTCTCGTGGAACCGTACTCTGCTCTTGGTCCAGCCCGTCCAGCCCTCGTGCGTGCCGACGGGCCGCTCGACGGCTCAGCCGCGCGCGAGTGGTTTCAGGCATCGGAGTCGGACATCCGGGCAAACGTGGACACGGGGCTACGACGCGTGGGTCGGCTCAAAGCCTCAGCGGCGTGCTTCGATCTCGTGTACTCGCCACTCGAAACGCGGTTCCTCATGGACGCGCGCGTCGCCGGTCACCGCACGCTGAACGGGAAGTGGATGAATGTCGGGCAAGCGGCCGACGCGTTCGTTCGACGCGTGCTCGGTCCGACAATGGCGTCGAAGGGTCTCTCCGGCGACGCGGGCTACGATCGAGTGTTCGAGACCATGGTGCGCGTGTGGTGAGAGCGCGCCGCTTTCCACCTGCGGTCGCCGTACGTGGTGGCCGCTGTCGATCGAAATCACGGTGGACGTCTGGCGGTTGCGCGACGGCTCGTGACGATCGCGGCCGACGCCGGCGCCGATGCGGTGAAATTTGTCGTGCCGGCGGCCGGTGCGGCCGATTCCCGGCTGCCGCTCGCCGCGTGGCGAGGCGCTCAGGCGTGAGGCGGCCGGCCGTCTCCAGTTCGTCCTGGCGCCGCACGATCGCCAGGCCCTCGCGCTCGCGCGTCGGTTGAAACCGGACGTGTATCAGGTCGATCCCGGCGTCGTCAGCGACCTTGATCTCGTCGGCCGAATCGCCCGGGAGCGCCGGCCTGTGCTCGTGGTCACGGCTGGAACGACATCCGCGACCATCGGAACGGCTGTTCGCGCGCTCCGGGGCTGTCGAATCGTTCTGCTTCACGCGGTGGCCGCCGATGTGCTCGCACCCGGCCGCGCACGGCTTCGCTACATTCCCTGGCTCGCGGATCGGTTCGGCAAGCCCGTCGGGTACTTTGGCCGGGAACCTGGCACCGGATGGTCGTTCGTTGCGGCGGCGATGGGTGCCGTCGTGATCGAGAAACTTGTCACACTCGACCACGTCTCTTTCAGGACCCGATCACGCGGCCAGCCTCGATCCGGCGGAGCTGCGGGCGCTTGTCGTCGGTCTGAAAGATCTGAACGCGGCGCTCGCGCCGGTCCGTGACCGCCGCGTTTTCGCCGACGAACTCGCCGTCGTCGAGCAGCATGAGCGAAGTCTCGTCGCACGCCGGGCGATGCAGAAAGGGCACCTGTTGCGCGCCTCGGATCTCGACGCGCGGACGACGGCCGAAGGAGTCAGTCCACGTCTTCTTCAGTGGCTGACAGGACGCCGGCTGCGGTATGACGTCGAAGCAGGCGATCCGATGACATTCGGCCTCGTGGAGTTCGAATGATCTCGATCGTCGTTCGGACGAAGAACGAATCGCACTGGATCGAGCGTTGCCTCGCGGCCGTGGCTCTCCAGGACGTGCCGGACTGGGAGGTCGTGCTCGTCGACAATGCGTCGACGGATGGGACGCCTCGCCTCGCCCGCCGGTTTGGCTGCCGCATCGTCAACATCACGACGCAGGCATTCAGCTATGGCCGCGCGATCAACATGGGCATCAGGCTGGCCCAAGGTGAGCTCATCGCGATTCTGTCGGGACATTGCGTGCCGGCACACGACCGGTGGTTGAGTACGCTCGCCGCGCCATTCGACGATCCAACGGTCGCCGGAGTGTACGGAAGACAGTTGCCCCTGCCAGACTCGCATCCGTTCGACAAGCGCGACCTCTGGACGACGTTTGGTGTCGAGCGGCGCGTGCAGTCCAAGGACTACTTCTTCCACAATGCCAACTCGATGATTCGACGGTCCGTGTGGACCGACGTCCCGTTCGACGAGAAAATCAACGGAGTCGAGGACCGGGACTGGGCGCGGAAAGTCCTGGCGCGCGGACACCGAATCGCCTACGAGCCGCTGGCGTCGGTGTACCACCATCACGGCATCCATCAGGGGCTCGATCGCGATCGCGCGGAGCGGGTCGTGCGCGTCATTCAGATGATCGGCGGGCGATCGTGAGAGGACCGACCGCATGAGAAGGATCCGCGGCGAGACCATGGCGCTGCTGCTGTTCGTGGTCTCGACAGCCGTATTGAGCTTCTTGTACGGCGCGGCGGTGATGCACTTCCGGGTGTTCCCGTACGACCTGATGAAATCGGCGCGCGACGGCTACAACGAGCTCCGGGCCCGTCTCGAAGGCCGGACGGAGTACTCCCGACGCGACGCCAACGCGGACCGGACTCCCATCCGCCGGCTGTCGGAGGCGCAGGACGGCGTGAACCTCATCACCCGCGTCGCGGCCGGGGGGCAGCTGTCGGTGCTGATTGCCGACATGGAGGGACGGACCGATCCACGAGTGGACGATCGACTGGTTCACGCTGTGGCCGGATGCCACGCACGTGCCCGCCCGCTTCAATCCGGTCTCCCGGCCGGGTACCCACATCCATGGCGCGGTCGTGATGCCCGACGGCGATGTCGTCTTCAACTTCGAGAATCAGGGCCTCGTGCGGCTCGACCCCGCTGGCCGGGTCGTCTGGCGGCTGGCCTACCTGACGCACCACTCGGTCTTTCTGAGCGAGGACGGGCACCTGTGGGTCCCCGGCCTTCGCGATTACGAGACCCCCAATCCCCGGTTCCCGAGCCGCGCCGTCCCGTTCAACGAATACACCGCGCTCGAGGTCTCTCCGGATGGCAAGGTCCTGCACGAATGGTCCATCGAGGACCTTCTCGTCAAGAACGGTTACGGCGGCCTGTTCGAGGTGGCGGCCCGTCCGGATTCCTCGGGTGAGGGAAACGAGTACCCGCTCCACCTGAATGACGTCGAGCCCTTTCCCGCCGGCATGACGCCGGGGTTCTTCGGCCCGGGCGACGTGGTCGTGTCGCTCAGGAACATCAACACCGTGTTCGTCTTCAACACGGAGACGCGGAAGATCAAGTTCGTGAGCACCGGGCACTTCGGCGCCCAGCACGACCCTGATTTCATGGACGGCAACCGGATCTCGGTGTTCGACAATCTGGGAGTGCTTCCCGCGGCAAGCCCTCGCCAGAGCCGCATCCTGATCCTCACCGCGCCCGAGGGAACCGTCGAGGTTGCCTACGAAGGCACAGCCGCGCACCCGTTCTTCACCAATATCATGGGGAAGAGCCAGTGGCTGGCGAACGGCAATCTGCTCATCACCGAGAGCCGCCGCGGCCGCGCGTTCGAGGTAAACCAGAAGGGCGAGACGGTGTGGGAGTACCTGAATCCCGTCGGTGACGGGATGATTGGGATCGTCGAGGAGGCGTCGAGGCTGCCGGCGTCGTACGGCCGGCTGTATCCTCATGGCAATTGATCGTGCTCGGTCAAAGCGTCTGCCACCTGCGCGGGTGAGAGGGCGACGCGGTGCTCGGGCGTACTCCGAGAAGTGGGGGTAGGCGTGTTCGTTATTGCGTACGTCGGACCAGGGGCGGGTTTGTCGGCGATCGGCGCATTTCTGGCCATTTTGGCCGGCATCGTCGTGGCCATCGTCGGCTTCATCTGGTACCCGATCAAGCGACTGATCCGCAGCGTGAAGCGCGCGGCGTCTAGGGAGCGGGCAGACGTCGAATGATCTCGTGGCTGGGGGCGTTCGGCCTCGTCGTGGCCTTCGTCCTGCTGCTCCGCGCCTTCGGCCTCACTGAACGCAGCCGGCAGGTTCTCGAGACGACACGGGCCTCGATGGCCGTGATGCGGGCGTCCTCGATGTCCGACGAGGCGAAGGAAGCGGCGCTGCAGGCGAACGCCAAGACACTGCTTCGCGCGTCCGTCGTTCTCGTGTTCGGTCTGGCCGCGGCGCTCCTGCTGCCGGTCGCAGTCCTCTGGGTGTTCGACCGGCTGGGATGGATGGAGTTCGGCCGCGTCTTGGCCGTCTCCTTCTCGCCGGTGTTCCTCCTCATTAGCGGCGCGGTGGTTGTCGTGGGACTGCTGGCGGAGGCCCGGACGTCACGGGAACCCGCCGGCTACTCGGCGGTCGACCGGGCGCTGCATCGGGTCGCGTTCGCGACCTATGAAGTTCAGGCCGACCTGGCGGATATCGAGGACCGCCTCTTCCGAGCCCGCCTCGGGTCCTGCTCCAGCGAGCGGCCGGTGTTCATCACGTCGCTCCCGCGGGCCGGGACGACCCTGCTACTCGAGTGTTGTGCAGCGATGCCGGAGTTCGCCGCGCATTCCTACCGCGACATGCCGTTCGTCCTGATCCCGTGCCTGTGGGGGACCTTCTCCGCGGCCTTCCGGCGCGAAGGCCGCCTGCAGCCACGGGCCCACGGCGACGGGATGCAGATCGACTTCGACAGTCCGGAAGCTCTCGAGGAAGTCCTCTGGATGACGTTCTGGGACGAGCAGTACCTGGCCGACCGCATCCTGCCCTGGCCCGTGCGGGACCGACGCGAGTTCGTCGCCTTCTTCGCGAGGCACATGCGGAAGATCATCTATGTCCGCCGCGCCGAGCGGGCCGAAGGCGTCCGCTACGTCTCGAAGAACAACCTGAACATCGCGCGAGTTCCGCTGCTCAGTCAGATGTTTGGCGATGGGACGATCGTCGTGCCGTTACGGTCGCCGCTCGCGCATGCCTCGTCGCTCCTCGAACAACATCGGCAATTCCTGGCGCTTCACGCGCGCGATCCGTTCGCATCCCGCTACATGCGGGCCATCGGGCACTTCGACTTCGGCGCCCACCTCCGCCCGATGGACTTCGACGGTTGGTACGACGGGCGCGTGTCGAGGGACGCGCAGACGATGGGCTTCTGGCTGGAATACTGGGTGGCCACCTATCGCCACTTGCTCACGGCAGACGCCGCCCTCATTCACCTTGTCGACTACGACCGGCTGTGCACGGATCCATCACCGAGCCTCCGGCGGCTGGCCGATCGGCTCGCCGTGCGAGATGCCGATGGTCTGCTCACGGCGGCGGCGCGGATTCGGCCCGCAAGGCCGCGTGCCGTCGACACGTCGGCAGTGGCGCCCGAGATCTTGCGAGAGGCGACGCGGCTGCACGACGCGCTCCGCGAGGCGGCCTCTCGCTGAGGACGCCGAGGAAATCCGATGATCGAGGCACTCTGTCTCGTGTGCGGCAGCACTGAGGCGTGGACCGTCTGGCGCCTCCGCGGCGACCCCTACCTCGAGCAACTCGGACTTCATGGCGCGGACGTGCGGAAGGTCATGTGCCGCCGGTGTGGCCTCGTGTATTCGCGCCCCCAACTCGATGCCGACGAGATCACGCGACTGTACGCATCGTTTCGCGAGTCCCCGACGCCGAGCTCGTCGCACCTCGCCGCCAAGCAGCGCCTGGCGGCTGACGATTTCGCATGGCTGCGCGAACGGCTGACCGGTGTCGGTCACGTGCTTGACATCGGCTGCGCCGAGGGCTCGCTCCTCCACGAGTTCCAGCAGGCAGGGTGGCAATGCACCGGCATCGAGCCCTCGGCGTTCGCGCGCTTCGCGCGCGAACACTACCGGCTCAACGTGCACGAAAGCCTATTCGAGCGCGTGTCGCTACCGATGGCGAGCTTTGACGTGGTCACCGCCCTTCGCGTGCTCGAGCACGTCTCCGATCCTCGCGATGTGTTGGCCCGCATCCGATCGCTGCTGTCGCCGGTCGGACGCCTGTATCTCGAAGTGCCGGACGCCGCGAAGCCGCGCCATCGCCTGACCGAGTTCCTCGGATCGCAGCACCTGCGGTTGTTTTCGGCGGGCGCGTTGTCATCGCTGCTGGAATCGTCTGGCTTCACGCCGGTCGCGCTCGACCCGACCGGTCGCGGTCTCCGCGCCCTCGCCATCGTCTGCCCGACCGGCCCCGCCGGCCCGGGGAATATCACGAGCGTTGTGCCGCCGAACCGGTTAGCGGTGACCCGTCTGCGCGCGACCTATGCGAGCCACCATGCGCGCTACCTGTGGAAGACCAGGGGACGTCCCGCGCTCATTGCCGCGGCACGAACCGCGCTCGGAGGAGCGGGCGTCGGATACATCCGTCGGTGGCGGCGTCGTCGCTGACCGACTGCTGGGCCCGTCTGGCAGGGGGTCCGGGGCCGCACCAGCGCAAGCAGACTCCAAGCGCCACGAACGGCAGGTAGTTGCGCCCGACGCCCTGGGTTGGATACCCTCATGCCCGCGCCGATCTGCGCCGATACGTGTAGAAAAGCAGGGGCCTCCTCCCCGGATCCTCGTCCACCGGACTTCTCGAAGGGCACGCGATGAACCAGTTCGTCCCCCGCAATTCCCTCCCCCGCTACCTCCTTGCGCTCGTTGGCGCTGTGCTGATCTGGTCGATCGCGACGCAGGCGAAGCTCACTTTCAGTCCCTCGGTCCTGCTCCATTCGGCTGGCGTACCGATCTGGGAGAGCGACTTCGCGTTCGATACGGAAACCAACGTCGGCCTGGGCGTGTTTCGTCAAAAAGGGATGTTCAAAGTGCGGGGCGTGTACGTGGGGCCGACTGGTGCGGCCGCTTCAGCGGTCTTCGACCTCACGACCAGCGCGGCCAACGAAGTGAGGGGCCCAAGACTTGCCGCGCGCTCCGGCGGTGGTGGCGGTTTCCTTGTGACGTACTTTCTTGCAGGTGACCAGCAGAAACGCGCGATCTTCGTGCATCCTTCTTCATCCACGATCCTGGGACCCGTCACGATCGACAGCGAGGTCGTCTGGTACAGCAACCCGGGAGGCGTGACGTACGTGGCTGAGCACGACGCCTTTCTCGTGGCTTATCGGAAGAATAATCACGCCTACGTGAAATGGGTCAAGGTCGTCGGGGGAAGTCTGCAGGTCTCGTCGGCCGTGCAGCTGACGTCAGGCGCCTGCAACTACATCGCTGCTGAGATCGCGTGGGATTTCGAGCGAGATATCGCGCTGGTGACAGGCTGGATCGACGGGGACGGGTGCGGCGGCGTCTGGATGCGGCGGATCAGCTTCAACGGATCGACCATTTCCCCTCTTGGCAGCCAGGCAACGATTGGGGGCGCGCGCTACAGCGACGTAAGGGTCGCGTTCAGCGACCTCATCGACAAATGGCTGGTCATCTACGTGAAACAGGCGACAACAGCGCCACGTCACGTGTTCGGCAACACCATCGACCCGAATGGGGTGGTCGGATCGCAGCGCACGATCCTGCCGGCCAACACCGGCAACTTGTCGATTGCTGACGACAAGTTTGGCGGCAACAACGGACTCGGACTCGCCTACAACCCATTCAACGGGCGCTTTCTGGTTGGAGTTCGCGGGAACGACAGCGCTGACACGGGCGGTCTTGCGCCTCTGTACACAGTCGAGCTGGACACCAACGGCGTCGCGATCCCGAAGACCTTCGACGAGGTCTTGTCATTTGATATCGCGAGCCCTTGGCCGCGGCTCGCTGCCATCCCGAACAGCCAGAACTTTCTCATGATGGTAACGGGCGGGCCGGGTGCCCCCTTCGGCGACCTTCGGAGCGTCAGGATCACAGCCGATGGTCAGCAGGGCACCGGCACTTGGCCGCTGGCGGGCGGCGGGGGGTCCGGCGGCGGCGGTGAGGATCCGCCGCCACCGCCTCCACCACCGCCACCGTCAGGGTCAGTCACGCTGACAATCACGCGGCCCTCAGGCGGCCTGATCCTCGGCCCGGACATCTATTGCGGGACGACGAGCACCGCGGGAACGAAGTGCCAGGTCACCAAGCCGGCCGGGACGACGATCAAACTGACCGCGCTTCCGGCCTCCGGGAACACCCTGACGAGCTGGGGCGGCTGCGCATCCAGTTTCGCCCTCACTGCGAACAAGAGCTGCGCGCCGACGTTCAGCGGCGGCGGAGGCCCGCTGCCGCCACCGCCGTCCGGCGGCATCTCGCTGACGCTCATCAACCCCAGCAATGGCGGCGCAGGGAAGGGCGGAAACGTCCACTGGTCCGGCGTGGGCTGGATCGCTCCGGGTCAGAGCGCGTCGCGGACGTACCTCGGCCTCGACGGCGGTGACGCTGCTGCCTATCCCGCAGTCCGGCTACATGTTCGCCGGATGGATCGGTACGGGTTGCGCCAACTCGATGACCGTCAACAACGAGCGGACGTGCATCGCGAACTTCAGTCTGATTCCGTAGCGACAACCGTCGGCCGGCGCGCACCGCGCCGGCCGACCTGATTCAACGCTGATCCCTTACCGCGACATCGACGGCCCGTGGAGCGAAGAGCCCGCGTTTCTGGCCGCCCTCGACGAGATCGCCGCGTTCTACACCGGCGAGATGCGCGGGCGCGCGCGTGCCGACGGCCCGAATGCCCGTATCAAGTTCACGAGGGACTGGGAATATCCGTGGACGTTCCTTCGCGCCCGCGCCTCCCCTGGCGCACGCATCCTCGACTGTGGCGCAGGAAATTCACCATTACCGTTCCTGTGGGCGCGCCGCGGCTCGATGGTGTCGGCGCTCGACCGCGACGCCGTCATCGCCTCGACGAGTCGGTACCTGGTGTGGTGCGTCGAGCAGCTCGTCCGCGATCTCGTCATGGATGCGCGAAAGAGCGCCGGGCGACTGAATCCGCCTGAACGATCTTCGAACGAGGCGCGACGATCCGGACCGCGCGCGACGGTCGCTCAGCGTCCCGCTGCCGGGCGTTTGCAACGATTCGTGAAATATCACGTTCGGCAGAACCGGTATCGCCTGTCGCGCGTCGTCAAGCCGGACGTCTGGGGACCCGTGTCACCCGCGCTGCTGCGGAAGTACGGCGTGACGTACGTTCGAGCGGATCTGACGAAGATTCCGTTTCCGGCGGAGACGTTCGACGTCGTGACGTGCGTCAGCGTGCTGGAGCACATGCCGCCACCGGCACGAACGAGCGGGCTCACAGAAATGGCTCGGGTTCTTCGTCCAGGTGGACGGTTGATCCTGACCTACGATCTCATCGACGGCGACATCTCGGACTCGCTGGCCGTTGCGTCAGGATGTTCGCCCACGGAGGCCGTGTACTTTCACGCAGCGAAGTCTCTCTATTCGAAGAGCGGATCGGACGTTGTCGGCCTGGTGCTCGAAAAATGAGCTCAGACGTCCTCGCTCAGTTCCCGAACGGCAGCGACTGTCCGTTCCGCAGTACGTCCGTCCGGTACCATTCGATAGCGCTCCACGAACGCTCGCGCGCACTCGAGAAGCTCGGAACGATCTGGTCCGTCCTCAACCAATCGAGCGATCATCGGACCAATGTCGGTCAGCGTGCGAGTCCCTGCCATCGCGCCAGCGTCGACGAACGGCGAAAGGTAGTTCGGCAGTCTCATCGCGAGCGCTGGAATGCCAAGGGGCATCGCTTCGATTGCCACGGTTGAATTGATCGTCACGACGAGCCGAGCCGCCGTCATGAGCGCCACCGCATCCGGCGTGCGGGGCATGACGCGAGCGTTCGGCACGCCTGCGATCATCGCATCGTAGCTCCCCGGGGCGTCACCAGGATGCGGGCGGATGGCGAGGTGCACGGCTGGCAGCCCCCGAACGGCGTCCGCCAGCGCGCGGAGTGTGTCGTTCCACGCCGGACGGTACTTGATCGCCAGCAACACGATGTGCTGGTCGGATCGCGCACCTGCTGCGTCGCGCGCCTGCCGCCGATCATCCTCGGTGAGCCGCCGAGCGGCGTCGACGAGAGCCTCGAGTCGCGGATTGCCGACGATCCGCAGGGCGCTGGCCGGAAATCGCCCGTGGCTCCGCAGATGTTCCTGTGCGAACTCGTCGTAGAGAAGCGTCACGGTAGGGAACGGAAAACCTTTGTCCTCCGAAGGCACGTCAGCCGGCTGAACCTCGTCGCCCTCGTGGAGGTAGTTGAGCCAGTGTCGCGAGATGAAGCCGTGTTGAAGCCCGACCGACCGGATGCCGCGGCGACGCGCCTCGAGCACGAGGGCGCGTCCCCAACCGCCGGCCTCGGCGTAGGTCACGATGACCCTCGGACGCAAGGCATCGAGCGCGGCGGCGGCCTCGTCCATCGCACGGGCAGACCACGGCGCCTGGAGCATTGCAATTCCGGTGAAGTCTTCCTGCAGGACATCCCACAGATCGACGCCTTCGACGACGGACGAGCGTCGCAGCTCTTCGCTCGACGTCAATCGATCGGCCAGGACGCGGCGTTCTTTCCAGAGCCTGCGTGAGCCTTCGAGGGCGGCAATCGACGAGTACGCTTCAATCGAGTGTGGGGGGGCCGACGAGAACGCCGCGCCTTGCCCGCGGCCTCCTTCCCACAGCTCCTTGAGACGCCGGTGCCAGGTTCGTGCCCTGAACGTGGTGGACGGGCCCACGCTGACGATCCGGAGCCGCGTGCCGAAATGCGATCGCAGCGCGTCGACGAGCGGTCCGACATACGTGTCGTCGCCGGTTTCACCGCGCCAGAATGCAGAGTGGACGAACACCACGACGTCCACGGCGCCTGTCGTGCCGGCAGGGGGCTGATGGAGGGACGTTCGAAACCGCCTGATCACCGGGCTCACGGCGTGGATGCCGGGCATGACCGACGATCCTGCGCGCGCCAGCCAGCTGCTGCCGGACGCGGCGCGGTCAGGCTCCAGTCCGATCCCGTGACGATCGGCAAGCTGCCGCGCCACGGCCCGGACGATCCGGTCGCCTGTGGACACGCCAATGCGCTCCGGCCGTTCGCGCTCGATGAGCGCCTCGAAAGCCCGGATCGCGGCGAGGGCCTTGTTGATCGTCCGCTGCTTGTGAAGATAGATCTCGGCGAACCACCAGAGCGACTCGCCCCGGTACGAAAACGCCTCCCGGAACGACTCGCCGTCGAACCGCACGAGCCGAAGCGACTTGATCCAGACATTGGCCGCGCGTTCGACGTCTTCGGCCATGTTCGGGCGTGAGGTAGTCGAACAGCCGGACGGTCGTGGAATGTCCGGCTCGCGTGATCGACGATCTGTGCGTCGTGAGTCGCTGACACCTGTGGATTGGCGCCGAACGATCGGCGCGGACATTCTATCGAGAGCGCCACGCACGCGTGCGGGCTTGAGAGCATCCCGCACTTCGGTCACACTTGCCGGGTTCGAAGACGCCAGACGCCCGCCGCCCATGTTCCTCGAGACCGGACAACGACCGACAAGCGCCGACTACCAGTGTCTCGTGATCGGCTCAGGACCGGCGGGCATGACGACGGCGCTCCGGCTGGCGGAGGCCGGGAAACGCGTCTTGATCGTCGAATCGGACTCGGGCAATGGCGACCTGCCCTTTTCAGTCGGCTACGGGCATTTCGCCGGCACCTACTGGAACGCCCACTCGATTCGAGCGCTGGGCGGCACGTCGAACGCGTGGACGGGGTGGACCAGTCCGCTTCGCGCCATCGATTTCAATCATCCGACGATTGGGGTGTCCTGGCCCATCACGCCTCGATGATGTGCTTCCGTATACCGGCTGGCCGCGCCGTTCCTGGAACGTCATCCGTCCACGGCCGACAACCACGACCAGGTCGTGTTGCCTGGTTGGATTTACCACCCGTTCGCGGTGCAGACGCCCACACGCTTCGGCGAGAAGTATCGCGGCACGCTCACGTCGTCGAAGACGATCGACGTCGCCCTTGGCGTGTCGATCGTGAGCCTCGGGGCCAGCGCCGGACGCTCGTCGCTCACGGCCCTTCATGCGTTCGACCACACGTCGCACACCCCGTTCGACATGCCCGTCACGCCGGCACAGTCAGTGGTGGTCGCTGCCGGTGGCATGGGCAACGCTCAGCTTCTGCTTCAACCCCGCGCGGACGGCGCGACGCCGGTCGGCAACGAGAGCGGCCTGGCCGGCCGGTTTCTGATGGAACATCCGCACTTCTATGGCGCTGCCGAAAGCATCCTCGGCAGCGACCTGAGTCGATTCACTCCCCCGCGCCGCTTCGGCCGGTCCGTACACGCGCTGATCCCTGAGCTGTCGGTCGAGCGCGAACATGGCCTGATGGGGTGCAGCCTGAACTTCAACCATCAGAACCAGGAGCACGAATTCATCCGCACGTTCGCGCGACCCGGCATGCCGTTCTATCACTACCAGATCGACGTGCGATCCGAGATGCGGCCGACCGCGGCCAACCATGTGTTCTTGACCGGCGAACGGAGCCGTTCCGGCGATTTTCCGTCCCGCGGCGCGATGCGTCTTCAGCGCGGAAGACCTCCTCAATGTGGACACCACGCTAAGACTTCTGGGGGAATCGTTGATCGCCCAGCAGCGGGGCCGCGTTCTCGTCAACAACGACGTCCTGTACCGCGAAGCCACCGGCGGTGGGCATATCATGGGAACGACACGAATGGGCCGGAGCCGGGCCGATTCCGTGGTGGACCGCGACTGCCGGGTCCATGGGTACGCCAATTTGTTCGTTGCCGGCTCTTCGGTATTTCCCACGGGTGGATTCGCCAACCCCACGTTCACGATCGTGGCGTTGGCCGTCCGGCTCGCGGATGAGATCGCACGACGTGGCTGACGCAGACGAGAAGACACCCCGGGTCTCGCGACGGATGTGGCTGGCCGGCCTTGGCGGCGGGCTGATGTCCGTACCGTTTCTCTGGTGGTTCGACGTCCCGGGCCGCGTCAGCCGCTCACGTGATTCACAGCTGGCGGACGCGCCGCCCGCGGCCTACGTGGATCGCGACGGCTGGATGCTGACGCCCGAAGACGTGGCCGCGCTGGCGGCCCGTCCGGCCGCTCAGTGACGGCGGGGATCACTTGTCCACGACGTTCAGGGATGCTACGGTGCACCCACCGATGTCAGCCGACGGTCGGCCGAAAGTCCCCAGCCTGAGCATCTTCTTCCCCGCGTACAACGACAGCGGCACGATCGGCAGCCTGGTCATCGCCGCGCGTCGCGCCGCGGCGAGCCTCACACCGGATTTTGAGATCATCATCGTCAACGACGGCAGTCCCGATAACACCGCCGAGATTGCCGACGAGCTCGCGCGCACGTACCCCGAGGTGCGCGTCGTTCATCATCCGGTCAACCGGGGCTACGGCGCCGCGCTGCAGACGGGCTTCGCGGAAGCGCGAAAGGACTTCATCTTCTACACCGACGGCGATGGCCAGTACGACCCGTCCGAGATGACCGCGTTGTGGCCGCACCTGACGGACGCGGTCGATCTGGTCAACGGTTACAAGATCAGTCGGTCTGATCCGATGCACCGCATCATCATCGGCAGGATCTACCATCACACGGTCAAACGGCTGTTCGGTCTCCCGGTGCGGGACGTGGATTGTGATTTCCGAATGATGCGTCGCGCGATCTTCGATCGCGTGGGTCTCGAGCGGACGAGCGGCGTCATCTGTGTCGAGCTGATGAAGAAGATCCACGACGCGGGCTTCCGCATCGTCGAAGTGCCGGTCCGCCACTACCATCGTGCGTTCGGACGCTCGCAGTTCTTCAACTTCCGCCGCCTGGCCAAGACGGCGATCGACCTCTCGCGCCTCTGGGTCGAGCTCGTGATCGTCCGGCGCCACCGGCCGGCTCGGCCCGTGAGCACCCGCGAACCGCTCCGGCGCAGTCCGTCATGAGCAACGACTACCGCGACTTCTATCGCGGCCGTCGCGTCCTCATCACCGGCGGGCTCGGCTTCATCGGATCGAATCTCGCGCGGGCGCTCGTGGAGCTCGGCGCCGACGTCCTGATCGTCGATTCGCTCATCGACGACTACGGTGGCAACCTCTTCAACGTCCACGGGATCGAGGATCGGCTACGCATCAACATCGCGGACATCCGCCAGGGCACGACGATGGCGTACCTCGTGCGCGGTCGCGAGGTGATCTTCAATCTCGCCGGACAGGTGAGCCACATCGACAGCATGCGGGATCCGCAGACGGACCTCGAAATCAACTGTCGGAGCCAGCTCACCCTCCTCGAGGCCTGCCGGCAGAACAACCCTGGCACCAAGGTCGTGTACGCGGGCACGCGCCAGATCTACGGGCGGCCCGATCGGTTGCCGGTGGACGAGACGCACCTCGTCCGGCCGACGGACATCAACGGCATCAACAAGGCGGCTGGCGAGCAATACCACCTCGTCTACAACAACGTGTTCGGCGTACGGGCCTGTTCGCTGCGGCTGACCAACGTCTACGGCCCGAGGCAACTCATCCGCCACAACCGGCAGGGTTTCATTGGCTGGTTCATCCGGCTCGCGCTCGAGGGCGGCGAGATCCAGATCTTCGGTGACGGTTCACAGATCCGCGACTTCGTCTACGTCGACGACGTGTCCGATGCCTTTCTCCGGGCCGGATACCTCGATGCGTGCAACGGCGGTGTGTTCAACGTCGGCGGCAGCGAGCCGACCTCGCATCGGGATCTCGTGACGCTGCTGCTTCGCACCGCCGGGTCGGGCTCGATGCGTCTCGTGGACTGGCCGGCCGATGCGCGCCGTATCGACATCGGTTCCTTCTATTCGGATTCGTCGCGGTTTTCTGCGATCAGCGGCTGGCAGCCGGCGGTTCGTCTCGAAGCGGGCCTTGCGGAAACGCTCGCGTACTACCGCGCGCACTTGTCGCACTACATCGAGGACGGCCGGTGATGCGCGTGCCGTTCCTGTCGCTCACCCCGGGCGTCGATGCGGTCGCGGTCCGCCAGGGAATCGATCGCGTGCTTGCGCGCGGTTGGTTCGTGCTCGGGCCGGAGCTCGCGGCTTTCGAGACCGAGTTCGCCGAGATGTCGGGCGCACGCCACGCCATCGGCGTCGGAAACGGCACGGACGCGATCGCCCTCGCCCTGCGGGCCATCGGCGTCGGACCAGGCGACGAAGTGATCACGTCGGCGGTGTCGGCCGCGTTCACCGGCCTCGCGATCCTGATGGCCGGCGCCACGCCGGTATTTGCGGATGTCGACGACGAGAGCGGCAACGTGGATCCGGCGGCCGTCGAATCAGCGATCACGTCACGGACGGCCGCGATCGTGCCGGTGCATCTCTACGGGCAGGCCGCGGACATGACGCGCCTCGGAGCCATCGCCAGCCGCCATGGGATCGCGCTCGTCGAAGACGCGTGCCAGGCGCACCTGGCCACGGCCGACGGACGGCCGGTCGGCACGATGGGCGTCGCCGGAACGTTCAGCTTCTATCCGACGAAAAATCTCGGCGCGCTCGGAGATGGCGGCGCCATCGTCACGAACGACGCCTCGATCGCAGATCGGCTGAAGCGCCTCCGCAACGGCGGTCAGGTTGACCGGTACCTGCACAAGGAATTCGGCGTCAACAGCCGACTCGACGAACTGCAGGCCGCCGTGCTCCGGGCCCGCCTGCCGTTTCTTCGAGAGTGGACCGATCGCCGCCGCGCGCTGGCACGACGCTATCGCGCGGCGCTCACCGGCGCGCCCGTACGCGTGACGCCAGAGCGTGACTCGGGCCACGTCTATCACCTGTTCACGGTGCGCTCGCCGGCGCGCGACGCTCTGATGCGGCACCTCGAGCAGCGAGGCATCGGCACGATCGTGCACTACCCGATCTCCCTGCCGAAGCAGCCGGCGTTCGCGGGCATCCTCGAAACAGCGGCCGGCCGGCCTCAGCGCGAGACGCCGGTCGCGGACCGCCTCTGCGCCGAGGTGTGCTCCCTTCCCCTGCATCCCGGCCTCACTGACGCCGAGATCGATCTGGTCGCGGCGGAAGTGAACGCCTGGCAACCGGAGCATCCGTCCGCACCGGCATCGCGCTGATGCTCCAGACCGTCATCGCGTCGCTGCTCGTGGCGTATCTGCCCGGCGCGCTCGCATATCGTGTGCCGTTCGCCGCACGTCCGTTACGTGCCGCGCTCCCCGCGGAAGAACGCGTGTTCTGGGCGGTCGTGTTGAGCGTCTGCTGGTCACTCACGGTCGTCCTGGCATTGGCCTTTGTCGATCAGTACGAGTTCAAACGGCTCATTGTCACGAACGCCGTACTTTCCAGCGGCCTGCTGGTCGCGTTCAGGACCAGGCTCGTCTACGGCGGTACCGCAGTGCGCGTCGGAGCATCGGCGCTCGTCCCGCTGGGTCTGGTCATCATCGGCGCGCTTCTTTATTTCCCCTCCGCCGAGTACGTCATCGGCGGCAAGGATCCCGGCACGTACATCAACGAGGGCGTACAGCTTGCCCAGCGCGGCAGTCTGATCCCATCCGACTCGGTCGTGTCGTCGGTGCCGGCCGCGTCGCGCGATCTGTTTTTTCCGTGGCACAAGACCCGCAACTACTACGGCCTCCGGTTCATGGGCTTCTTCATCCGCGATCCGGGAACCGGGCAAGTGATCGGTCAGTTTCCACACCTGTTCCCGGCATCCATCGCAATCGGCTACGACTTGAACGGCTTGAGTGGCGCGCGAGATGCGGTCGGTGCGTGGGCGCTTCTGGGACTCGTGGCCGTCTATCTCGTGGGCGCGCGGCTCGTGGGGCCGCTGGCCGCGGCCAGCGCCGGCGTGCTGCTCGCGGTCAATGTCGTCCAGGTGTGGTTCTCGCGCTATCCGAACAGCGAGACACCCATGCAGGCGTTGGTCTTTGCCGCGCTTCTGGCGTTTGCGCGGGCGACCGAAGGCAGTCGGCTGTTCTTTGGTGCGCTGTCGGGAGCATTGCTCGGGCTGATGTTGTTCCTGCGGTACGACGTCGTGCTGGCCATGGCCGCCTTCGCGGCTGCGGCCACGGTGATGCCGGCAACGCGGCGCGTCGGCGTGGCCTTCGCGGTGTCGCTCGTCCTCACGGGTCTTGGGGGACTCTGGTACCTGGCGAACCCGATGGTCGCGTACTCCGCATACCCGTTGGGGTTCACGCGCGACCTCGGCGGCTGGGCGTTGATCGGGCTGGCCCTCGCCGGAATCGTGGGAGTTCGCTGGCTGATGCGAAATGAACGGCTGGAGCACGCCGTGCAGACGGGCCTCCCGATCGGTCTCGCTGCCGCGGCGGCACTCCTGGCCATCTACGCGTACTTCTTCCGAGTCGAAAACTACCCGCTCGCGCCCCACGACGCGATGGCCTTCAGGACGTTCGCGTGGTACGTCACACCGTGGGGCCTGGCGGCGGCCGTCGCCGGCATGGTGGCAGTCGCCGCCCTCCGTTTCTGGCGCGACCCGGCGTTCTTTTTGACACTGACGACCTTCAGCCTGTTCTTCTTCTACAAGACGCGAATCGTTCCAGAGCATTTCTGGGCGAGCCGGCGTTTTCTTGCGGTGATTCTGCCGGGCGCGCTCATCGTCACGGCGGGCCTCGCGCGGCTTGCGGTCGATCGCGGGCTTGGCGAGCGCTGGCCTGCCTTTCGCGGCGCTCTCGTGGCCGGGCTCCTCGCTCCTCTGGGACTGGCGTTCTGGATGGCGTCGGCGCCGGTGCGCGCCCACGTCGAGTATGGCGGACTGATTTCGCACCTCGAAAAGCTTGCGGACAGCGATCGGTCCGCGCGATCTCGTGCTCGTCGAATCGCGCAACGCGGGCTCCGACCTGCACGTTCTGGCGCTGCCGCTGGCGTACATCTACGCCAAGGACGTGCTGGTCCTCGATTCAGTGGTCCCACCCAAGCGCGCACTCGAAAATTTCGTGACCTGGGCATCGACGACCTATGACCGCGTGCTGTTTCTCGGCGGCGGGGGCACCGACCTGCTGTCACGATATCTGGCTGCCGAGCCACTCGCGAGCGACCGGTTTCACGTCCCCGAGTACGACACGCGCATGAACGAGTACCCGGTCGGCGTCCGGCGCAAGGATTTCGAGTTCGGTCTGTACAACCTCACCCGGCGCGACCCGTCGCCGCGCGGCCCCATCGCGTTCGAGATCGGCACGAACGACGATTTAGCCGTGGTGCGCTTCCATGCGCGCGAGCGACAGAGTCCCGCCGGCACGCCGTTTCGCTGGAGCGGACCGCAGTCATTTGTCCTTCTTCTCGGAATACCAGCGGATGCGCGCCGCGTCACGCTCTGGATGAGCAACGGGGGAAGGCCGCCGAACGTGCCTCCTGCCACCGTCGAGGTGGCGCTTGGCGAAGACGTTCTGGGCACGGCGATTGTCGGCGCGCCGATCGCGCCGTACACGTTCGACCTGCCGCCGGTTCTGGCCGCACAGGCGGCTCAGAGCGACGACTCCGTCCGGCTGCGATTGCGCGTGCCGCCATGGGTGCCCGCCGAAACGGCTGGCGGCTCGGATACGCGCCCGCTCGGCGTCATGGTCACTCGCGTCGAGGTGCGATGAACATCGCGCCCGACCGGCGCATCCGCGCGATCGCCGGCATCACGTCGCTGGCGGTCTGGTTCGTGTATCTCGCGACCGCAGGCGGCACGATGGCCACCGGCGATGCGGTCGCGATGTTCGAGGCCGCGCGGTCGATGGTGGACCGAGGCACGCTCGACGTGCCCGCGCACCAGTCGAGCGAGGCATGGCGCGGGACGGACGGGCGGTACTACACGCCGTTTGGCATCGGCCAGTCGCTGTTCGACGTGCCGTTCCTCGTCGCCGGCCGCACGGCGGCCAGGGTGACCGGTATCAGGATCGGAGATCCCGACACGCTTCCCAAGGCGTTCGTGGCCGCCGCGAGCACGATTCCGGCCGCGGTCGCGGTTGGATTCGGACTGTTGATCGCGTGGCGGCTGTCGTCGGACGCGCGGTCGAGCGTGCTGACAGCGCTCGTCCTCGCGTTCGGGACGATGATGTGGCCGTACACAAAGTTCGGGTTCAACGCGGCGCTGACGACGGCGGCACTGACGGCCGGCGTGTACGGCGTTGCGGCCGGAACTGCGGATCGACGCGTGTGGACGGTCACCGCGGGCGGCGTGGGACTGGCCGCCGCGCTGTTGACCCGGCACGAGATGGCCATCGCGGCCGTGGTCGGCCTTTCGTGGCTGGTCTGGGAGGTGCGGCGGGACGCGTCGGCACGGCGTCTCATTGCAGCGGCCGCCGCGCCCGTTTGCGTCGCTCTCGTCCTGTGGATGACACTCAACGCCGTGCGGTTCGGTAACGTGTGGCACACCGGACATGAACCCGCGTTCGCGGCGGAGGGCTTTCGTGCGTTTCTGGTTTCTCCGTCGGGTGCGCTGCTGCTGTACTCCCCACCCGCCCTCGCAGGTTTCGCGCTGGTTGCTCTCGCGCGCGGGGGCAACGCGCTGAGCCGCCTCCTGCTGGCGGTTGCCGTGGCGTTGTTCGTCTTCTACGCGTCGCTCGAGGACTGGCTTGGCACGCGTTCGTACGGGCCGCGGTACTCGTACCGCTCGGCCCGCTGCTCGTCGCTCCGCTCGCGACCTGGCTCGCGCAGGCGCGCACGGGCGCAGTTCGCGTCGCAGTGGCCGCGTTGTGTATCGCCGGTGTGGCGGTGCAGGTGCCGGCAATCGCGGTCGATTTCTCGCGCGCGGGAATCGAAGCGGGTCAGCCCCCGCAGTCTGAGCGCCGTGACGAGTGGAGATGGTCGCCCATCGTCGTTAACGCGCGTGCCTCGCGCCCGGCTGCGAGGTCGAGTTTCGCCGACCTCCTGGCGGGCACGCCCCGGGCAGATCGCAGTTCCGGCGGGGGGTCATTGTTCGAGCGGCTGCCATTTGGCCTCGACTTCTGGTGGGTGCATCTGTTCCACCTGGGCGTGCTTCCCAGATCCGTGGCGATCGGCGCAGGCCTGCTGCCGCTGGCGGCTGCCGCGTGGCTGATCCGGATCGCGCTACGCCGAGCTGCGGCAGTGCAGAGCGCGACGCTGCGGCTGGGCTTCGGCGGATGAGCGTACGACTCGCTGACGTGGTCGCGCTGACGGGACGACGGGCAGGTTTCGTCATCGGTATGCTGGGTGTGGGAATGCTCGTCGCCTATCTCACGGCCCTGTCCGCGGTACCCCGCGCCAACGGTCGCGCGGTCTTCGGTGACGCGACGCATATTTTCGTCCAGTTGCGTTCGCTGGTGTTCGACCGGGACCTCCACTTCCAGAACGATTACACCCGAATCTACAATCTGCAGGGCGGTGGACCTGGCACCGAGTGGGTGTACCGCGATTTCACCAAAACCGGGCACGTCAGAAATTTCATGCCGGTGGGGCCGGCTCTTCTCTGGGCGCCGCTGTATCTGCTCGCGACCGGCATTCAACTTCTCCTCGCGTTCGCCGGGCTGGCGCCGCGCCCCGACGGGTTCGAATTGACGTTGCAGCTCACGCCGGGCGTCACCGGAATCGCGGCGTCGACGGCTGCCGCGTGGATCTCGTGGCGGCTGGCCGCACGCGAGACCAGCCAGTCGAGTGCAGCGATCGCCGCCGTGGCCGTCTGGGTGGGCACGCACGCGCTGTACTACTCGCTCGTGTCGCCGGCGTACTCACATTCTGCGTCCATGCTGACGTCCGCGTTGTTTTTTTCGACGTGGCTCAGGTGGCGAGCCGATCTCTCGGCCGCCCGTGCATCGATCCTGGGAGCACTGGCGGGCGCGGTGGCGCTGATGCGCTGGCAGGACGCGATCTTCATCCTCATCCCGCTGATCGAGGTCGCCCGATCGCCGCGAGCGTGGTCCTCGCGCGCCGCCGCAGCCGCCGCAATCGTCGCGTCATGGCTGGTCGTGTTTTCGCCGCAGATGGTCGTGTGGTTCGTCCTGTACGGCCGGCCCTTCACGGTGCCTCAGGGTCCGTCGTTCATGCAGTGGACTTCCCCACATCCACTGGCCGTGCTGTTTTCGGACAGCCACGGCCTGTTCGTGTGGGCGCCGCTTCTCGCGCTGTCGGTCATCGGACTGATTGACTACATGAGGAGGCACCCGACGACGGCGCTTCCGATTTCGGTCGTGGTCGTCGTCTCGTGGTATGTGAACGCTGCCGTCGCGGATTGGTGGGCGGGCGAAGCGTTTGGCGCGCGACGGTTCCTGTCGCTCTTTCCGCTTTTCGTGCTCGGGCTGGCCGTCTGGCTCGATCGCGTCGCAAGCGCGCCGGGCCCTGCGCTCGCGCGTCGCCTTGTCATCGTCTCGGTGCTCGTCGGGGCGAATCTGCTCCTCCTGTTACAGTACCAACTCGCCCTCAAAGGCATGGAGACGATCTCACCGTATCCGCACGGGCCGTTCGACATGTGGATGACCCGATTCCTCGTGCCGTTCCGGCTCCTGGCATGGTGGGCGTCATAACGATCGCATCAGCTCACGTGATATCCCATCAAGCAAGACGTGCCATAACGACCGACGCCGGCCGGTGGTTGTTTGGATTGGCGCTCGGCGTCTACTTCTTCACCGCCGGTGGCAGTCTCACGACGACCGACGCGGTCGTCGCGTTCGACGTCACACGCAACATCGTCGAAAAAGGTACGTTGGCCACGTCGGGTAACCTGCTCGGCCTCGAGGCGTTTCGCGGCGCGGACGGCCGCTACTACTCGCCGTTCGGAATCCTGCAGTCGATCTACAACATCCCGTTCTACGTCGCCGGCACCGTTTTCGTGGAGGTGACCGGTGTGACGGCAGGCAAGCCCGACAGCATTCCGAAGGCGGCCGTCTCGCTCGGACAGTCGTTGATTGGCGCATGGATCATCTGGCTGATCTTCAGCCTCAGCCTGACGGTCACGGGCGATGAATCGGCAGCGGCGCTGGCGGCGCTGACGGCCGCATTCGGGACCGTGCTCTGGCCGTACGCGAAGTTCGGGTTCAACCAACCGCTCGCGTGCGCGACGCTCGCCGCGGCAGTGGGCGGCGTTCTGACCGGCGTCCGACAAGCGAAGGCCATCCCGCACCGCGCTTGGTGGACTCTGGCTCGCAGCGAGCCTCCTGACCCGCCACGAGATGGCCATCGCCGCGCTGCCCCTCGGCGGGTGGCTGATGCTCGCCGCGCGTGACTGGCGCGATCGCCTACGGCAAACGTTCGGCGTTCCTGCCGGGAGTGCTGGCTGGCGTGGCCATCTGGATGGCCCTCAACGTCGTGCGCTTCGGCGACGCCTTCGAGTCCGGATACCTTCGCGACGCGACACCAGGATTCGGAAGTCCGGTGTTCGAGGGCCTGGCCGGCCTGCTCTTCAGTCCCGGGGCGTCACTGTTCCTGTATTCACCGGTCGCCGTCCTTGGCATCGTCGGGCTCGTCCGTCTCTGGCACCGGGATCGAATGGCGGCCATTCTCTGCTCGTCGATCATCGTGGTGTTCGTCGGGTTCTACGCCACGCTTGGAAACTGGATGGGCGGTCGATCATGGGGATCGAGGTACCTCGTCGTCGTCGTGCCGTATCTGATGGTGGGCTGGGCGGTGTGGCTCTCCCAGATGGCGCGTGGGTGGCGTGTGATGGCGATGGTGATGGCGACATCCCTCGGCATCGTCGTCCAGCTTCCGGGCGTGCTCGTTGACTACGCCAAGGTCAGTCAGGCCGCGTCGGCTGAAATGACGATCAGGGAGCGCCAATGGAGCTGGGAGGCTTCGCCACTCGTGCTGAACACGCGTGCGATGGCCACCGCCGTGCCCGACAACGTCGGATACGTGGCCGGATTGCGTCCCATCCCGAGAATTTCGCGGCCCGGGAGCGACGACGATCGAGGCTTCTCGCAGCAGTTCGCGTTCAGCCTCGATTTCTGGTGGCTGTACTTGTTCTATCTCGGTCTTCTTCCGCGGGCCGGAGTGGCGGCCGCGATGGCAGCGTTCGCGGTCTGGGTGGTGCTTTTCGCGCGAGGGGTCGGCCGCGAGCTGGCATGACGGAGATGGCTGGCTCCGCGCGGCGTGGACTTCAGATTTACGACGCCCGAGAGCGACGGCTTGTCGGCGCCGCCGACGCGCTGCTGTCACCGCTTCGCTGGTTCCGCCGTTCTTCGAACACCACCGCCATCCGACGAGTGCTGCTGCTTCGACTCGAGCGCATCGGCGATCTTCTCATGGTGCTCGAAGCGATCCAGGACGCGCGCGTGGGATGGCCGGACGCTGAGATTGACCTTGCGGTCGGCGCCTGGAACGACGCGATCGCTCGGCTCATTCCCGGTATCCGGCGGGTCGAGGTCGCGAGCGCTCCGTGGCTATCACGAGAAACGTCCGGGGATTCCTGGAGCGCGCTCGTCGCCGCCGCGCGCAACTGGCGCAACAATCGGTACGACCTTGTGCTCAACTTCGAGCCCGACATCCGGAGTAACGCCCTCGCGTGGCTGACCGGTGCTCCGCGACGCGTCGGGTATTCAAGCGGCGGCGGAGCGGCCTTTCTGACCGACGCGGCTGCCGTACAACCCGACCGCGCACGTCTCGGCCAACGCGCGTCGCCTCGTTGCGCGCGCCCTTCGGAGCGAACGCGATCGGCCGATGAGGTGACCAGCGCAACGAGGGACCCGCGGCCCCATGTTGACGGCACTTCCAGCGGACAGCGTCGCCAAGGCCGAGGCGCTTGTCGCCGGAGCGCGGTTGCCGCTCATCGGACTCCACGCGAGTGGCGGTCGGCTGTCCAAGCAGTGGCACCTCGACCGATTCGGCGCGGTGGCACGAACGCTTGCGGATCGGCATCAGGCGACGATCGTGCTTACCGGCGATTCGACCGATCGTCGACTCGTTGACGACGTTCGCCGGTGGCTGCCGGGCGTGCAGACGATCGACGCGTGCGGAACGCTGGGCATCGTTGATCTCGCGGCACTGCTGGCCCGCCTCGACCTGTTCGTCACCGGCGACACGGGACCGATGCACCTCGCTTCGGTGGTTGGCACACCAGTGGTTGCGCTCTTCGGCCCGTCGCAACCGGTGAGGTACGGCCCGCTCGGCCCGCGTCATCGCGTGGTGCGCGTCGACCTACCGTGCAGTCCGTGTGGTCAGGTGAGGCTGCCGCCTGAGCGCTGCCGGGGCCACGTGCCGGATTGCATGGATGGCATCCAGGTCGACATGGTCGTTGCCGCCGCTGACGAGGTGCTCGCCGAGAACGGCCGTCGCGGACGAATCGCGGACTGCTAAGATAACCGCGAATGAAAGCGCTTTTGACCGGCGGCGCCGGGTTCATCGGTTCTCATCTGGCTGAGACGCTGCTGGCCGAGGGTCATCAGGTCCTGGTCATCGACGACTTGTCCACCGGATCGATGGACAACATCGCGTCCCTGAAAAAGCATCCTGCCTTCGAGTACGTGATCGACACGGTGATGAACGAGCGGCTGATGGCCGAGCTCATCGATCGCGTCGATGTCGTGTTCCACCTTGCCGCCGCCGTTGGCGTCAAGCTGATCGTCGAGGCGCCGGTGCGGACGATTGAAACGAACGTCCACGGCACCGAGGTCGTGCTCACGCACGCCAGCAAGAAAGACAAGCTGGTCGTCATCTTCTCGACGTCTGAGGTCTACGGAAAGAGCACCGCCGTGCCGTTTCACGAGGACGCGGACCTGGTCATCGGACCCACCGTGAAACACCGGTGGGCGTATGCGTGCAGCAAGGCAATCGACGAGTTCCTTGCCCTCGCCTATCACCGCGAGCGGCGGCTGCCCGTGATCGTCGTTCGCCTGTTCAACACAGTCGGCCCGCGCCAGACCGGCCGCTACGGCATGGTCATCCCGAACGTTCGTCCGTCAGGCGCTCGCCGGTGAGCCAATTACCGTCTACGGCGATGGCCGGCAGACGCGTTCGTTCACCTACGTCGGTGACGTCGTCGGCGCACTTGCGAAACTGGCGCAGGAACCGGCCGCGATCGGGCAGGTCTTCAATCTCGGCAGCACCGAAGAAGTGTCGATCATGGATCTGGCGAAGACGGTGAGGCGGCTCACCACAAGCCCGTCGGAGATCGTCTTGATTCCCTACGACGAGGCCTACGAGGCGGGATTCGAGGACATGCCTCGTCGCGTTCCCGACCTCGAGAAGGCGGGCGCCCTCATCGGGTATCGGCCGACCAAGCGTCTCGAGGAGATCCTCCAGCTCGTGATTGACCACGAGCGCGCGACCGTGGAAAAAGTGGCCGGGTGAGTTTTAGTTGTTCGTCAGACTCATCCCGCCATTTTTCGCCGGACCGCTTCGCGGCTGCTATAGTGGCAGCGATGAGGGCATTTTTCGTCGCCGGCGTCCTCGCGGCTTCAGCGTCAGTCGCCTCGGCACAGACGGCGGACCGGGCGCTGCAGCTCCAGTTTCACGAGGACGGCACCGTCTCCCTCTCGGCCCGCAACGTCACGACCAGCGAGATCCTGTCCGTGTGGCTCGCCGAGTGCAAATGCGTCGTCGTGAACGGAAACCGGTTGGCGGGCTCGGTCATCTCGACGCCGGTCCTGTTCGAGCGTGCCCCACAGGCTGTCGTGCTTCGGTCTCTGCTCAAGCAAGCCGGTGGATATGTGCTGACGCCACGGCGACCCGGCACGACCGGGCCTTCCGAGTACGAGACCATCTACATTCTGCCGACCGCCGCGCCCGCGGCTCCCTTCATGACGGCGGGCGGAGGTGCAGGCAGCGTCATCTCGCTTCAGCCAGCGCAGATCCCGACGGCGGGCGCGCCAGATGACGAAATCCCTCCTGTGATGCAGATCAGAATTCCTGAGCCGATCGATCCGTCAGGGAACCCGTCCCCGGAACCCAGCGGCCCGACGCCTAACGCTCCGCCATCGGGCGTCAGTCTGCCTGGTGTGAGGGTGGTTCCGATCACGCCCGCAGGCCCATCACCAGACCCATCACCGTCGCCAGGCACACCGCCGACGGCGCCGGGTGGCCTCACGCCGGCACGCACTCCGTGACGGTCCCTCCCTCTTCCGTCTCGCGGACGGGGGAATACGCGGAGCGCGGCGAGTACCATCGGCAGCTCTCTCCCGAATGGGAGTTCTATCCGACATATCTGGCCAAAATGGACGGCGTGCGCCGATATCTTGGCGCGCTGCCGGCCGGCACACGAGTGCTCGACGCAGGCTGCGGCGAGGGCGTGCTCGTCGAGGAGTTTCGCGATCGGCTCCGCATCGAAGGGCTCGACCCCAATTACAGCTCCGCGTTCGTCACGCGCGCCTCGTTGACCGGGCTGCCCTACGACGCGGCCGCGTTTGATCGCGCGCTGTGCCTGGACGTTCTCGAACATCTCAGCTTTGCCGAGCAGGCACGGGCGCTGAGTGAGCTCTTCCGAGTGATTCGTCCGGGCGGTGAGCTGTACGTGACCGTGCCCAACCTGGCGCATCTGCAGTCGCGACTGCACTTTCTGCTCACGGGCCGTCTGATTCGGACCGCGAGTCTGGCCAAACACCCCGGGGACCGACCGATCACCGAATACCTGTCACTCGCCCATTCGGCCGGATTCCGGCTCACCGAGCGCCACGGAATCTTTCCGACCGTTCCCGTCCTGACACGACTGATCCGCCGAAACCCCGCGACGCTTCGGCCGTTGCACACCTTCCTCACGCGGGCTACTGCCCGTGCCGGGATGGTGCTTCTTGAACGTGCTGCGTTTCAGCCGGCCGTAAGAACGAACACCGTGATGCGATCGGAGGGGATGGATCGTCGACGGGCGACCCTGCTGCTGGGCGTGGCCATCGTCCTCGGTGTGACGCTGCGGCTCGTCGGTCTGCAGTACGGCCTTCCCGCGGTGTACAACCCGGATGAGGTCGCGATCATGAATCGCGCCCTCGCGTTTGCGACCGGCAATCTCAACCCCCACAATTTCGTCTATCCCACGCTGTACTTCTACGTGCTCTTCGCGTGGGAAGGGCTCGCGTTCGTTGCCGGGCGCGTCGCCGGTGTCTTCGATTCGACTGCGGCATTCGAACGATCGTTTTTCGTGGATCCGACGTACATCTACACGGCCGGCAGGCTGTTCACGACCCTCTGCGGTGTCGCGACGATCGTCGCGACGTATGCGCTCGCCCGTCGCGTCGCCGGCCGCACCGCCGCTGTCACCGCGGCCGCGTTGCTGGCGGTCGCGCCGCTTGCGGTCCGCGACGCTCACTATGTCAAGCACGACGTGCCGGTCACGCTGCTGATCGTCCTGACCCACATCGCCATTCTGAGAGCGAATGGTGCGCCGCGCGCGTGGTTCGTCGCAGGAGGGCTCGCGGGACTGGCAGTCTCCACTCACTACTATGCCGTCCTGCTGGCCGCGCCGTTTCTCGCGGTTTTGGCGGTCGATGCACGACACGGACGAACCGGTAACGCGGTACGGGGGCTCGCCGTCGCGGCCATGGGTGGGTTCGTCGCGGTCTTGGTCACGTCGCCGTTTCTCTTCGCCGACCCGGCGGCCACGCTCGCCGACATGAGGGCAAATCGTCAGATCGTGATGGATCGAGCCACCGATACGCTCGGACTCTTTGGCAGCTTGACGTTCTACGTGAGCTGGCTCTTCAGAGATGCCTCCGGCGCGGGCGCGTTCCTGCTGGCGGTCGCCGGAGTTCCAGTGGCACTTGCGTCCGGCAGCCGCAACGCGTCGATCGTGCTGGCGTTTCCCGTGGCGTTCCTGTTGTTCATTGCCAACACGTTCCCGGCCAGCCGCTACTTGAACCCCGTCCTCCCGTTCGTGGCGATTCTTGGAGGCCTTGCCGTCTCATGGCTGGTCGCGCGCGGCGGGGCGCTTCGTCTTGCCGGCGCGACGGTCGCGGTCCTTGCCATCGGGGAAGCGAGCCTGGCCAGTGCACGGACCGATAGGTTCTTCCGGCAAGCGGACACGCGCACGCTGGCGTTGGACTGGCTCGAACAGCAGGTACCGGCCGGCACGACGATCCTGGTCGAGCCGTACAGCGTGCCGCTCCGCATGTCCCGCGACGCGCTTGCCGAAGCCCTCACCGAGCATCTCGGCTCCGCCGATCGAGCGTCCATCAAATTCCAGCGCATCCTCGCGTTGGACCCGTACCCGGCGCCGGCGTATCGAGCGATCTATCTGGGCTCCGGCGGCCTCGACGTGGATCGCATCTACGTCGATCCGGCCGACCTGGATGGGCGTCAAGGCCTCGCGCCGCTTCGCGCGCTCGCCGTGACACACGTGATCCTCAAACGGTACAATGGCCCTGAACCGGTCCGTCGATTTCTCGAAGAGGCGCTTCGGCGCGACGGCCGTTTGCTCGTGGCATTCTCGCCTTACGCGAGCAGCGCAGCGCCCGGAGAGCGGAAGATGACCGCGCCGTTCCTTCACAACACGGACGCGAGGGTCGGCCCCGACCTCGAACGGCCGGGCCCGATTATCGAGATCTGGACTATCGATCGATGAGCCTCACGCCGAGCCTCCGCGAGGAGGTGTGCCGCCGCGGCTCAGGATCGTTGTAGGTCGGGACGACAATGGTCAGCGCCGGTAGGGCCGGAGATCATTGGGCGGAGTGGTCGCCAGAACGTATTCGATGTTCGACAACAGCACGTCCTGCGTGAGCGGGCTGTCGGTCAACCAGTTCCCCAACGACCGGGGCAAGCGGCAAACCGTGCCTGTCGGCCAGAGCTGCTCACGCACCCCGCAATGCGCAGGCCTGCCGGCTCGATCGGGCCGCAGGCGACTGACCTTGACCTTCTCGAGCAGGTCATCTTCCTTCACGATGCCGCGCTGCGCGTTGAGGATGAACGTGTTCTCGTACGCGGGTTCCTTGAGCGTCCAGGGCGCCCGCCGTGCCAGCCAGCGGAACGTCCGGAAGGCGATGGCCGTCCCGCGATGAGGTGCAGCGGAATCGGTACGAGCAAGCGCGGCAAGTGCGCGCCCGGAAACGACAGGTACGGCGCCGTGGACAGGTAGAACCGCCCGTCATCGGTCATCACACGGCGGCATTCCTTCAGGTAGAGCAGGCGTCCGACACATGCTCGATGACGGCGTGCGACAAGACGAGATCGAACGAACGCTCCTTGAACGGCAGCGCCATACCTCGGCGCGAGCGAAGCGGAGGTTCGACATTCCACGCTCGCGCGCGAGTGTGACGCCCGCGTCGCGGAAGCGGTCGAACGGATCGATACCCACGACCTCGGCAACGTGCTCGGCGAGCGAGAGCGGCATGCCGCCGCCACCGCATCCGCAGTCGAGCACGCGCCCCGCGAGTGTGACGCCCGCACGTTCGAGAAAGGCGATCACCTTCGCGCTGCGGTAGTACTCGAAGAGTGCGTAGTCGTATCCGATCGGAAACGCACGGCAGTGTGCGCCTTGATCAGGTCGGGGTTGATTTCACGCATGACGAAAAAGGATGTCAGCGATCGGAGTCACTATCGCCACGAACAACGTGCAAATCGCCCAGGCAGAAGAACGGCGAATCCGTCACGCCGTTCGGCCGGACGCACAATCGCGAGTGCGAGGCACCACGCGCAAATCCGTGGCGCTTGAGCGCTGCGGCCAACTGCTCGTTCTGTGTGAACACCTGTGCCCGGGCGACTCCGGCCTGGGCAAACCGTTGCATCGCGGCGCCGATGAGCGCCTCGTGAACCGCGGCGTCCCCGGGCACGTCGCGAACACGTCAACGATCCAGCCCAGCCGCAGGCCGCGGTAGTCCTCTTCGCTCGTGACGATGAACCCGGACAGCATATCGGCTCGACGCGCCTCGAGCACGTCATACGCCCGGTGCGGAGCCGCGCGGTATCGCCAGCGGACTGTACGTGGCGTCGCGGCGCACGCACGCGGCAAAACCACCGCGGACGCGCTCCCACAATTCGTCATAGTCGGTGCCGATTTCCGTGGCTTCGGCAATCGCGATTTCGTCGCCCTCGCCGCCGTCGGGAACGCACGACACGAAAGACGGCGCTCACTGGCGCGGCCAACCCGCCTGCCATACGTCCCCACCGGTGGCGCACGATCGCTGCCGGGTCAGAGTAACAGGCTGTGAAAAATGGGATGTGCCCGAGGTCACGGAAACCAAGGCGCTTGCAAATGAGATAACTGGTGGGGGCAAGGCCCATCACAAGGGCCACGTCAACGCTCTGCATCCAGGCCTTCACGAGCTCAATGCTGTAGCCAAGGCCCTCAGCGTCTGGCGCCACGAAGTAATCGATGCCCCACGAGGCACGGACTTCCTGTCCATCCCACCAGAGCGACACGGGCATCGTGCCCACCTGGCCGACGGCCCGGCCGTCACGGCGTGCCACCCAGATCGGCGAGTCCGCGGCAAGCCCTGGCGCCTGCTCGTACTGCCACGCCCATGCAGACTCTTTTCGAGCGGCCTTCTCAGCACCGAAAATTCGACGATAGATGTCGGCCAGTTGGTCGGCGTCGGCCGCGGACCGACGGCCGATCTCTACACGCACCGCATCCGGATCTCTCGCGACAGCGGCCTCGGACAAGCAGCATATACTAGCGAGACGTGAACGTTCCTGCGAGCGTCCGCTCACACCGCAGCGAAAGTGAACACGCCGCCTGAAGGATGCCTGCCGTCACAACCAGCATTCTGGCCACCGGATCGTATTTGCCGGAGCGCGCCGTTCCGAACGAAGCGCTGACGCAGTTCCCGCCGGCAACACTGCCGCTCATCGCGGAAAAGACCGGCATTTCGTCGAGGCGTTATGCCGCCGACGATCAGGTCACTTCGGATCTCGGCGCCGAAGCCGCACGCGTGTGCCTCGTGCGCGCGAACGTGCCGGCCGACGAACTCGATGCGATTCTGCTCGCGACTTCCTCGCCCGATCGCATTCAACCGGCAACGGCGACACGCGTCCAGGAGCTTCTCGGCGCGCGCCGGGCCTTCGCATTCGACGTGAATTCTGTCTGCTCCGGAGCGGTCTACGCGCTGCATCTGGCCGACGCGCTGGTGCGGGCGGGCGAGGCGCGCCGTGTCCTCGTCGTCGCGAGCGAGTTGTATTCGAGAGCGCACATCAACCCGCGTGACTTCTCCACGTGCGCATGCCTTGGCGACGGCGCCGGCGCAGTCCTCGTCGGTCCCGGTGACACGAGTCGCGTAATCGTGCGATCCCGCCTGCACAGCGACGGCGCCGGAAGCGACCTGATTCAGGTGCCCGCGGGCGGCACGATGATGCCCTATCGGCAGCTGAACAGGCCGCAGGATGTGTATTTCCTGATGCGCGGCCAGGAAGTGCAGGAGTTTACATCCACGTATGGCGCGAGGGTGGTCGACGAGCTCCTGGCCGAGTGCGGCGTCGAACGCCATGATGTCGCCTTCGTGGTCCCGCACCAGGCCAACATCACGGTCCTCCGCAGTCTCGCCGAGCGGCTCGACATCGACATCTCGAAGTTTGTGATCACACTTGACCGGTATGGCAATACCGCGGCCGCGTCGGTCTTGATCGCGTTCGGAACGAGCCTGGTCATATCAGGTCGGCTGCGGCCGGGTGATCTCGTGGGTGCTCGTCGTTTTCGGGGGAGGCCTTTCATGGGCAGCGACGTTGGTTCGGGCCTGAGCGACGACGTCGAGAAGCGGCTCAGGAAGGCGCTCGTCGCCGTCTTCCGCAAGGCGCCCGCCGGGCTATCGGTCGATTTTCGCCTCGGGACACATCGCGGGCTGGGACTCGATGACCGCCGTGTCGTTTTCGTTCGAGCTCGAGGACGCGTTCGAGGTGGTGACTCGGGGGAGACGACATTCGCGGCCGACAAGACGATTGGCCACGTGTTGTCCGTACTGCGTGAACGGGGCGCAAAGTCAGTCTGAGGCGTGAGAGGATCCACAACGTGATCACGCGCGATCGCCGGACACTCGAAAGTGAAATCCGAGCGCTGATCGGCGATCTGGTCGAAGCGTCGCCGGATTCGGTTGATCTGTCCGGCTCGATGTATGCGCAGGGCATCGACTCGCTGAGACTGATCATCCTGCGCGAACGGCTGCAGGCCGACGTGGGCATCGTCTTTTCCGACGATGAATGGATGACCACGACCACGCCGGCCGCGATCCTCGAGCATGCGGTTAGGCCACGGGCTGCCGCGTCCCCGCGCTCGACGCCGACGTCTTCGAACGCACCCGCGCCGTCGGCGCGTCCGCAGCTGATATCGACACGCCGGCGTCACGGTCGAGCGACTCGAGATCGGCATGCCCCTCACAGGGCGGAACAACCTCGCCGAAACGCCATTGCTCCAGTATCTCGGCGACCAGCGGTGGCGTCACGTCAGTCGCGTGCTCGACGTTCCGAGCGGCAAGATTGTGGATGACCGGGGAGAACGGCTCTACGCGACGTTCTTTTATGTGGAAGTCGCATTCCCGCCCGAGACGCCAACGGCGTCATTCGGAGAAAACGACCGGTTCGTCGTGGTCAGCACGCTCGCCCGATACGGCGGCTCAATGCTGGACGGCGTCTCGTACCTCGTCCCGACGAACAACGCTGCCGATGAACCAGTCGCCGTGAGGCCGTTCGAGTCTGTCGCGGAAGCGAACGCCGCAGGTGTGCCTGCCGTGCGGCTCTCCAACATCTTCGTGAAGAAGTTCGAGGGTGCCGCGTGGCTGAAAAAGGGCCGGCCGGCGCACGAGCGGTTCGCCGAAGTTCCCGCGAAGCGCAGAACCGCCCGATGCCTACACGATTGCAAAGGACGCGGAACAAGCCGGTCAGTTCGGTCCCGATCCTCATGGCTGGACGGCGATGACTGAAGGACCAATCGACTGGCGAGTACCACCTCGTGCCGGACCGCGACTTGAACGGCGCCGGTCTCGTCTACTTCGCGAACTACCCGATGTTCCTCGACATCTGCGAGCGGGAGGTTCTGTCGACCGCGAACATTCCACTGGCCCACGACGTCATCGACCGCCGGACGCTGGTCCGGCGGCAAAGTGCTTACCTGAACAACGCCTCGTCGCGTGACACGCTACGCATCGAGATGCGGCCGTGGTACCGGCTCATCCGCGCGGCCCCGACCGGTGGCGACGCCATGGATCTGCACCTGCGCATCAACGCCCGCATGTATCGCCGGTCGGACAACCGCTTGATGATGGTCTCAGGCGTTCACAAGGTCATCAAGAGTGTCACCGTGGCGGAAGTCCCGTTCACCAGCGAGCCGGTACGATGAGCGTTCATGGCGGAGATTGACCGGTACCGTCCGGACGATCGGCGACAGGTCGAAGCCCTGTACCGCCGCGTGTTCGGTCCGGACGCCGCGGACGCCAACCGGCTTCGGTGGGACTGGCAATATCGCCGCAACCCCAACGTGCGCGACCGACGGGCCACTCATCTGGCTCGCTCGCGAAGGAACGACCGTCGTCGGCCAATACGCCACGATGCCAGTGCGGCTGTCGCTCAGCGGACGCGAGATCGATGCGTCCTGGGGCATGGACGTCATGGTGGCGCCCGAGCGGCAGCGGCAAGGTCTGGGTGATGCGCTCTTTCGCACCTGGGAGCGTCACACGGGCGCCGCCCTGGGCCTGGGACTGTCGCGGCGTCCCATAGCCTCTTTCAGAAGATGGCCTGGCCGAACGTCGGCCCGGTGCCCTGCCTGGTCAAGCCGCTGAGCCGGCGCGCACTTCGCCGGCCGACGTGGCCGGTCGGCGTCAATCGCCTCGTGTCGTATGTCGCGCTTCCCGTGGATGCGGCGTGTGGCCCGCACGCGCCCGATGCAAGGCGAAGTGCGGACCATTCGCCATTTCGACGCGGGCTTCACGCGGCTCTGGGAGCGCGTGCGGCGGCCAGTTTGCGTTCGCCGTCCGCCGTGATGCCGCATATCTGAACTGGAAATACATCCAGGCGCCTCACGTCCGTTACAACGTCGGGGCGCTCATGCGTGATGGCGAGCCGGCCGGATACGCGGTGTATCGTCATGCCCAGGAGCCGCGCGGCCGGGTCACGAGGCTCGTGGATTTTCTGGCCGACCCGGCCGACGAGGCCGGGTTCCTGACGCTCGTCCGCTGGGTGGATCGCGAAGCGCGCGCGGCCGACTCGGACAAGATTCGAACGTTCGCGATGCACGAGGGATTCCGCAAACTGCTCCGGCGTTCCGGCTACTACTCCGTCAGGTCGCAGGATGGAGTTCGTGGCAAAGGTGAACGGCCAGGACGTCGGTCCGGACTTCTACAAGGCGACGGGACGCCTGGCACGTCACCCTCGGCGATTCCGATCAGGACCGTTGATGGCGCGCGTCAGTCCGGCGCTCCTCGTCGGCATCGACACGGAAGGCGACAACCAGTGGGATGCGGCCGCCCGGCGCCGCCAGACGTTCGAAAACATCTACGCGCTCGATCGTCTCCACGACTTCTTCGCTCGGCTCGGTGTGCGGCCGACGTATCTCGTCACCTATCCGGTCGCTCGTGACGCACGGAGCGCGGACACGCTCCGCCGGCTGGCCGGCCGTGGGGACTGTGAGATCGGCGCGCACCATCACGCGTGGGAAACACCGCCGTGCGAACCGGCCGACGTCGATCGTCACCCGTACGCGCTCTCGCTGCCTCTGACACGCTTCGACGAACAACTCGCGTCGTTGACAAAGGCCATCGACGAGGCCGTTGGCCGCCGGCCGACCTCGTACCGATCCGGGCCGGTTCGGGTTCTCGGCGGCGCACGTGTCATCACTCGAACAGCAGGGATACGAAGTGGAGTCGAGCGTGGCGCCGCTGCTCTACGAAGCGCACAAGGCGCGGACCGGATTTCGTGGACGCCCCGATCGCGCCGTACTTTCTTGTCGTACGACGACGCGCCAGGCCAGGGTCGAGCGCGCTGCTCGAGCTGCCTGTCTCGGCCGCGCTCAACCGCCGCCTGCCGGCGTGGCTCGAACGGCGCTACGGGCGGCTGCCGTGGCCGTACACGACGAAACGCCTGATGAGACTGGCGCGCCTGGCGCACGTTCGATGGCTGCGTCCGTCGTACAGCTCAGCTGATGAGATGATCGCGCTCGGCCGCCAGCTCACCGCTCGCGGTGTACCTCTTTTGAACGTGATCTTTCATTCGAGCGAGGCCATCGTCGGCGGCAGTCCGTACAACCGTACCGACGCCGAGTTGTCGGGATTCTTCGATCGGCTCGAGCGATTCCTCGATGCCGCACTCAAGGAGATGGGCGCTGTTCCGATGACGTTCAGTGAGTACCGCCGCCAGGTCGTCTCCGCCCCGTACCCCCAAGGGGCGCGGGTCTCCGCCTGATCGCGGCATGCGGCTCTGCCACGTTTCACCGCATCTGCCGCCGGACCAGGCGGCTAATTCGTTGCTGCCGGCACAGTTGGGCGCATGGGGAGCCGCCGCCGGCCACGAGATCACGTTCGTCACCCAGGATCCCGCGCAAGGACGCACGCAGGCCGCGCCGCTTCCTGGTCAGGTCCGCCGTGTCAGCGCCCGCCGCTCGTCGTCTCCAGCCGTTCGATTCCTGCGGGTCGATTCCTGGATGCGCGCGCGCGCCATCTCCGCGGCCTTGAACGAGATGGCGGCCGGTCGGGACCTCGTCCACCTTCACAGCAACGGGCTCATCATCGAGGTGGCGTCAGGCTGGGCCCGCCGGCGCGGCATGCCGACCGTGCTCACGCTGTACGGCACGGAGATTTGGCACTACAAGCGCCGCTGGCCCATCGACCCGTTCACGCGCGCCTACATGAAAGCGACGGCGGTCACGTTCTACAGCCAGCGGCTGCTCGATCGCGCGCTCTCGCTCGGCCTGAAGCGTCCAGGGCTGTCGGTGGTGTATCCGGCCGTGAGCGAGTCGTTCGTGGCGCGCGATGCGGACACGCGCGCCGCGTGGCGCCGTGAGCTCGGCATCAACGAACCGCTCGTCGTGCTCAACGTCAAGCGCCTGCACGAGCTCGCCGGCCAGCGATACCTGATTGAGGCCTTTGCGCGCGTTGCGCGGCGCCGCGACGACGTCCGGCTCGTCATCTGCGGGACCGGACCGCTGAAGCAGGACCTCGAGGAACGCGCCTCGGCCCTCGGCGTCACCGCAAAGATCACCTTCGCCGGTCTCGTGGCCAACGACATGGTCGCGCGCTACGCGGCCGTGGCCGACGTCTTCGTGCTTCCGTCGCTGCTCGAGGCTCTTCCGACAGTGGCGGTCGAGGCGCTGGCGGCGGGAACGCCGGTCATCTCGGCCGACCATCCAGGCGGTCTCGAACTGAACGAAATTTTTGGAGACGACGTGTCAGTGGTGCCGCGGCAGAACGCAGAAGCGCTGGCCGAACGTCTCGCGGACGCACTCGCCACGCCGAGGCGGACACTCCCACGGACTGGTACCCTGGTGCGCGACCGATTCAGTGCGGCGGCGGTGCGGCGCGCCTACGCCGCAGTCTACGGGGCGGTCGTACCGACCGGGCTCTTCTGACACAATCAGTCACCGAGGTCTTATGCCGAGCCTGATGGAACAAATCACCCACGACATCGCTGACGCCATGAGGCAGAAGAACCAGACGACGCTGGCGCCGCTGCGCATGTTGAAAGCGGCGCTCATGAACCGCGAAGTGGCCAAGGGCCAGGCACTGACCGAGGCCGAGGCCCTGCAGGTCGTGAACTCGCTGGTCAAGCAGCGCCGCGATTCGATCGAGCAGTTCGAGGCGGGTGGCCGGCAGGACCTGGCGGACAAGGAAAAGGGCGAAATCGGCCTGTTGCAGCGCTACCTTCCGCCCGCGGCGGATGAGGCCGCCATTGCCAGCGCCATCGAGGCCGCGGTCGCCGAGACCGGGGCGGCTGGCCCGAAGGACATGGGCAAGGTCATGAAGGCAGTTTCGGCGAAACTGGCAGGGCTTTCGGTCGACGGGCGGGCCCTGAGCGAGGCCGTCAAAAAAAGATTGGCCGGATAAAACGGTCCAAACTTTTTCCGCGGAACCCCGTCTAAGACTGATGAAAGGCACAGCAGAGCCTCTCATCCATCCTCCGGGCAGGGGCCTTGGCCGAAAGGTTGAGGCCCCTAACTTTTTTGGCTACGCTCTCCCGGTCACGCCCGCCACCTTGTCAGAATTTCAATGAGTCCACGCCGGCTGGCGCGTTCGGCTGGTCTCATCGGCACGGCGACCCTGGCGAGCCGCCTGCTCGGCCTTGTCCGGGAGGTCGTCCAGGGCGCCTATTTCGCCACCTCGAACGCGGCCGACGCGTTCGGCGTCGCGACCCGCATTCCGAGCCTCCTTCGCGATCTCTTTGCCGAGGGCGCCATGAGCGCCGCGTTCGTCCCGACCCTGTCTCGTATCCATCAGACCGAGGGCCGGGAGGCGGCGTGGCGACTGGGATCGCAGGTCATCAACGCCCTGATCGTCGTCACTGGCGCCTTCGTGATCGTCGGGACGGTGTTCGTCCGGCCGCTCGTCGAAACCTATGCGCCGGGATTCGAAGAACAGCTCGGCAAGACGTCCCTGACGATTTCGCTGACCCGCATCAACATGCCGTTTCTGATGCTGGTCGCCGTCGCGGCGGCCTGCATGGGCATGCTCAACTCGCTGCGACGGTTCATGATCCCGGCCTCGTCGCCGGCGCTCTTCAATGTCGTGTTCATCCTGTGCACGGTGATTCTTGTCCCGGTGTTCACGCGTACCGGCATCGAGCCGATCATGGCGCTCTCGGTCGCGATGCTTCTGGGCGGCGTGATCCAGATTGCGGTGCAGTGGCCGGCACTCCGCCGCGAGGGCTACCGCCATCAGTGGATTCTGGATCCGTCCGACCCGGCCCTGCGATCGGTGCTCGTGCTCATGGGCCCCGGCACGCTCGGTGTGGCGGCCGCGCAGATCAATCTCCTGATTAACACGTCGCTCGCGACCGTCCGAACCGGGCGCCGTGTCGGCGCTCGGGTACGCGTTTCGACTGATGTACATGCCGATCGGCATCTTCGGCGTGTCGGTCGCGACGGCGGCCATCCCAGATCTCGCCCGGCAGGCGGCGACGCATGCCTACGCGGAAATGCGCGAGATGCTCTCGTTCGGCGTCCGGCTGATGCTGATGCTGAGCGTGCCGGCCAGCGTTGGCTTGATGGTGCTCGCGGTCCCCATCGTGGAGTTGATCTTCCAGCACGGCGCCTTCGGGCCGTCGGACACCGCAGAAGGTCGCGACCGCTCTTCTTTTCTATGCCCCGGCGATCGCGGGCTACTCAATCGTCAAAATTGCGGGCCCGAGTTTCTATTCCCTGCAGGACTCGCGCACGCCGGTCATCGTGAGCCTCATCACGATCGGGTCCAATCTCCTGCTGAACCTCTGGCTGAACTCGATCCTCGGTTTCCGCGGCCTGGCACTCGGCACGGCGATCGCCGCCAACATCAACGCGGGGCTCTTGCTGATCCTGCTTGGGCGGCGGATTGGCGGCGTGGACGGATCGCGGATCGTGCTCGTCCTTGGCCAAGATTGTCGCCGCGTCCGCGCTTATGGGCGTTGCCGGGCACTTCTCGAATGAGTGGCTGCGTGACGTGCTCCCGGGCGACGCGCTGCTGACGCGCCTCGTGCGGGTCGGCGCCGCGATCGGCGCCAGCCTGGCGACGCTCGCTCTCGCCGCCTGGGCAATGCGAATTCAGGAATTCAGGACTGCCGTGGCGCGCCTGTTTTCTCAGGCCTCAAGCCGCAAGCCTCAAGCCCCAGGCCCGAGTCTCGGCCCTAAGCCTTAAGCCTTGAGCCTCTAGTGAATTCTTCTGTTCCAGTCATCGTCCCGGCCGCCGCGGTGGACGTTGAACTTCTTGCGCATGCGGTCCATGCGCCACTTCGTCAGCCGGTACCGAAGCTCCTGGCGAAGATCACCCGGACCCTTCAGGTAGAGCCACGCGGCGAGCAGGCCGCCGAGGTGCGCGAGGTTTGAGACGCCCGTGCCGCTCGAGCCGACGGCGGACAGGAACGCAATCGCCCCGACGATCAGGACGAACATGCGCGCCTGGAGCGGGAAGATGAACATGAAGAGGATCTCCCGGTACGGGAAGAGCAGCGCCCAGGCCATCAGCAGTCCGTAGACCGCACCCGACGCGCCGACGGTCACGCTCTGGTAGGTGGAGGCCGCCCAGTCGAACGGCGCGAGCGAGACGAGCACCGTGCAAATTCCCGCGCCGACGCCCGACACGAAGTAGAACTTCGTGAAGCCGACCGTCCCCCACCGGCGCTCGAGGTCCACGCCGAACATCCAGACCGCGAGCATGTTGAACACGATGTGCATCAGGCTCGACGGCGAGTGCACGAACAGGTACGTCGCGAGCTGCCAAATCCAACCGCGCTCGATCACGGCCGCCGGCGAGAGGCCGGCGAGGCCAATCACCGTCTCGGGCAGCGCGAACGTCAGCAGGAACACCGCGACGTTGGCAATGATGATCGTCTTGACCGCCGGCGTGATGGGACCTGGGCTGAAGGCGACGCCGGAATAGCGAGGTGATGGCACGGTTTGATGCTAGCAGGAAGGCTTAGGGCTTAGGGCTCAAGGCTTAGGGCGAGCTGCCTGATAGGCCATCGCCTTCAATGCCGCGATCCGTTTGGCCATCGGCGGGTGCGTCGCCCAGAGGTCGGCCCAGCGCCCCTCGCGGCTGTCGATTTGCCGGCCGAGCGGGTCCGCGATGCAGAGATGCGCGCTGCCGTGCTTGACGCTTGGCGTTGGCGCCGAGGCGGCCTCGATCTTCTCGAGCGCGCCGGCCAGACCGAGCGGATTGCGTGTCAGCTCGGCGGCAGTGGCGTCGGCCAGGTACTCGCGTCTGCGCGAGACGGCGGTCGCGAGGAGCCGTCCGACCACGGGCGCGACTGCCATCGCGACGATCCACACGACGAAGAACAGCAAGCCGAGCGCCCCAGCCGCCGTCCTTGTCGCGGCTCGGACCGCTGGCGGCCGCCGCCGAAGCGGAGTGCGCGGCCGGACCAGTCGGCCAAGAGCAGCACGGCGCCAACGAGCGCGGCGACGACGGTCATCAGACGGATGTCCAGATTGCGGATGTGGCCCATCTCGTGCGCCACGACGCCCTGGAGCTCCTCGCGGTTCAGAGCCCGCAACAGACCGTCGGTGACGGCAATCGAGGCGTGCTCGGGATCGCGGCCGGTCGCAAACGCGTTGGGGTCGTTGTCGGGAATGACGTAGGCGCGAGGCCTCGGCAGCCCCGAGGCAATCGCCATCTCGTCGACGATGTTGTGGTACTGCCGATACCGAAGCCGGTCGTCTTCGCTTTCG
Source organism: uncultured Acidobacteriota bacterium (assembly GCA_963730485.1). GTDB lineage: Bacteria > Acidobacteriota > Vicinamibacteria > Vicinamibacterales > SCN-69-37 > CAVTYZ01. The sequence continues at coordinate 166,802 of CAVSRY010000025.1, forward strand.
GCAGACGCGAGGCGCGTCTCGACATCGACCGCGCTGGCCGAGTGCAGCACGGCCTGGTCACCGCGTTGAAGACTCCACCAGGCTTGTCCGCCGCCGACGAGCGCCGCAATGGTTGAGCCGACCGGCACGTACGTCGGACCCTCACCAATCACGAACAGATCGAAGCCCGCACCAAGGACGACGAGAAATGCGACGAACGCCGCCATCACCATCCAGGTGCGGCGGCGATTCATGGCTTGTTGTTCTAAGAGATTCATGGGGCTTAGGGCTCAAGGCTTTGGGGCTCAGGGCCTCACCCTTCGAACTCCTCGACCTCTTCGAACTCCTCGAACCCTTTATCTTCTGCCGAGGTCCACTGTCGGAACTTGCCGTTCTGCCGCGTCCGTGATCTCGAAGAGCTCAGCCGCCGCGAAGTTGAACGACCCGGCGATGATGCTGGACGGAAAGGTCTCTCGCGCCGTGTTGTACCTCGTCGCGATGTCGTTGTAGAACTGGCGGGCGAATCCGATCTTGTTCTCCGTGGCCGACAACTCCTCCTGCAGCATCTTGACGTTCTCGTTGGCCTTGAGCTGCGGGTAGTTCTCGGCCACCGCGAAGAGACGGCCCAGCGCCTGCGTCAGCTCGCCTTCCTTCCGGCTCGCGTCCACCGGGCCGGCCGCGGTCATCGCGCGGTTGCGCGCCTCCATCACGGCCGTCAACGTGTCGCGCTCGAAGTCCATCGCGCCGCGCACCGTGTTGACGAGATTGGGAATCAGGTCGTGACGACGCTTGAGCTGGACGTCGATCTGCTTCCAGCCGTTGTCCTTCTGGTTCTTGAGGCCAATCAGGCGGTTGTACATGCCGATGACCCAGAAGCCCGCCAGCAGGACAATGCCGATGACGAGAAAGACAGGGATCATGACAACCTCCCCTAGGTTGAGGACGCTCGAACAGCCCCGGAAAACGTCATCACGAACGTATCGTCGAGGCTCTCGGCCTGGTGAGGCACGCCGGCCGGCACGATCAGCACCTCGCCCTCACGGACGGTGACGTCTTCGCGATCGACCTGGGTCCGGAGCGCGCCCTGCAGCACGTAGACGACCATTTCGGTCGGGTGAGTGTGCATGGGCACGACCGCGCCCTTCTTGAAGTACGCCTGCGTCAGCGTCGAGGGTCCGCTGGCGATGACTTTTCGCGCAACCATTTCGGTGACTTTTTCGAGCGGGAGCTCGTCCCACCGGCACAAATTGACGCGGGGCATGCAAAGTTGAGAGGAGTATAATCGAGCGGTTGCGCTGGTGCCGGAACCGCCAGTAGACCGTAGACGACTGATACGGGATCTGATTGAATGAAGACCGGTACGCTGTCCACCCTACGGCCCCCCGTGCCGAAGCGTCTCGCGACGTCGCCCGTGGGCGGCAAGCCCGAAGACACCCTCACACACGACGATCTGATCTGGATCTACCGGACGATGCTGCTGTCGCGGCGCATCGACGACAAGGAGATCCAGCTCAAGAACCAGAGCCTCATCTATTTCCAGATCAGCGGCGCGGGCCACGAGGCCATCCTCGTCGCCGCCGGCCTGGCGCTTCGCCCCGGCCACGACTGGTTCTACCCGTACTACCGGGACCGCGCGTTGTGCCTCACGCTCGGCATGACGCCGCTCGCGATGTTTCTCGCGGGCGTAGGATCGCGCGACGACCAGACGAGCGGCGGCCGTCAGATGCCCTCGCACTGGGGCGACCGCGATCTCCACATCGTCTCGCAGTCGAGCGCCACGGGCACGCAGTGCGTGCACGCGATCGGATGCGCGGAGGCCGGCGTGCTCTACGGCCGCCTGAAGGACATCTCCGATCGCGAGCACCGTTTCGAAGCGGACGAAGTCACGTACGTCTCGGTCGGCGACGGCGCGACGAGCGAAGGCGAATTCTGGGAATCGCTCAACGCCGCGTGCCTGAAACAGCTCCCCGTGGTCTTCCTCGTCGAAGACAACGGCTACGCGATCTCCGTTCCCGTCGAGGCGCAGACGGCTGGCGGCAGCATCTCGCGTCTCGTCGAGTCGTTCCCCAGCCTGCACGTCCTCCGCTGCGACGGCACGGATGTCCTCGCGAGCTACCGCGCGATGACGGACGCCGTGCGGTGGTGCCGCGAGCGTCGCGGCCCCGCGCTCGTACACGCGACCGTGATTCGTCCGTACTCGCATTCGCACTCGGACGATGAGAAGGCGTACAAGACGCCGGCGGAACGAGCCTCGGAAGCGGCGCGCGATCCCGATCACGATGTTCGCGTCGTTCCTGGTCGAACACGAGATCGTGACCGAGTCGCAGCTGGTCGAGATCGCGGCCGACGTGGATCGCGAGGTCAACGAGGCCGCCGACGCGGCCGTTCGCGCGCCCAAGCCCGAACGGAACACGGCCGGCCTGTACGTGTACTCGCCGGATGTCGATCCGACAGGCTCGTCGTTCGATCGCCACGGCGTCGCCGGAGGGCAATCCCGACACGATGGTGGCGGCGATCAACCGGACGCTCAAGGACGAGATGGCCTCGAACCCGCACATCGTGGTGTTCGGCGAGGACGTCGCGGACGCCACGCACGAGGCCAACCTCGCGGAGGTGCCCGGCAAGGGCGGCGTCTTCAAGGCGACGCTGGGGCTCCAGCGCGCCTTCGGAGTCCGACCGCGTCTTCAACTCGACGCTCGCCGAGGCGGCCATCGTCGGCCGCGCGTGCGGCATGGGCACGCGCGGGCTCAAGCCGGTCGTCGAGATCCAGTTCTTCGACTACATCTGGCCCGCGATGATGCAGCTTCGCGACGAAGTGTCGATGCTGCGGTACCGCTCGAACAACATGTTCTCGTGCCCGATGGTCATTCGCGTCGCGATTGGCGGATACCTGCGGGGCGGCGGGCTGTACCACAGCCAGTCCGGCGAGAGCATCTTCGCGCACTGCCCCGGCTTGCGCGTCGTCTACCCGTCAACGGCCGAGGATGCGGCCGGACTGCTACGCACGTCGATCCGCTGCGAGGATCCGGTGCTGTTCCTCGAGCACAAGCACCTGTATCGCCAGACCTACAACAAGAGCGCGTATCCGGGCGCGAACTTCACGATTCCCTTCGGCCGCGCGGCGGTCCGCCGGCCCGGCACGGACGTCGTCGTCGTCACCTGGGGCGCGATGGTGCAGCGCTCGCTCCTGGCCGCGCAGCAGGCGGAGAAGGACGGCGTCAGCGCGATGGTCGTGGACCTGCGCACGATCGCGCCGTTCGACTGGAACGCGATTGCGGCCGCCGTTCGCGCCACCAACCGCGTCGTCATCGCGCACGAAGACCAGCTGACGTGCGGCTTCGGCGCGGAGCTGGCTGCGCGCGTCGCCGGGAATCTCTTCGAATACCTCGACGCCCCGGTCCGGCGCGTCGGCGCCATGGACGTCCCGGTGGCCTATCACCCGGATCTCGAGGACGCGATCCTGCCGGGATCGGCCGACGTTCTCGAAGCGATTCTGGAAACCGCGCGCTACTGAGCCAGGCAGTGCCCCTCACCCGCTGGTGCGGCGTCGCAATGGTCCTGATCGCCGCGGCAGCCTCGATGTCCGCGCGGCAGACGAGCGTCCCACCGACGACGCGATCCATCTACGCGTCGGTGACAGACGACGCCGGCCGGCCGGTGCTGGACATGGGCGCCGCGGATTTCGTCGTCAGGGAGAACGGCAGCATCCGATCGATCGAGGTCCAGCCAGCCGCAGCAGCCCCTTCGCGTGGCGCTGATCGTCTCCCACCAGCAGAGCCTGACCGGGCGCTTGCTGCCGGGCGCGCGCGCCTTCTGCGAGGCCCTGGACGGTCGCGCTGAGATCTCGGTCATCGCCGTGATGGGAGACGGCGAGACGCTGAGTGATTTCTCGGATCGCGTCGAGGACTGTCGCGACGCCCTCGATCGGCTCGCCGCGCAACAGCGTCTGGGCAGCCACAGCAACCCCGAGCTGGTCGAGGCCATCCTGAAGGCGTCCTCGACGATTCGGCGCGAGGGACGGCGGCCGGCCATCGTCGTGCTCCGCGGGGGCTCCGAACGGCCGACGCCGCTCTACGGAGAGCGCGTGCGGAACGCCCTCCGCGAGAGCGGCGCCGTCATCTACGTGGCCTCGACACCCCGCGCGGCCAGGCAGGTGACGTCGCCGCTCGGCCTGGCGATGTCGCAGATCATCGATGGCGCGAACGAAAGTGGCGGCCGGCATCTCCTGATGTCGACGGGCAACCCGGCGGCTGCCACGCGGCAGATCGCGTCCGAGCTCACCAATAGTTACGAGATTCGCTACGCCGCGTCGGCGGACGTGAGGCCAGGCGCGAAGATTTCGGTATCGTCGAACCGATCGGGCGTCACGATTCGAGCGCCAACGCGCGTCGCGCACTGAACATGCGAGCTCAGAAACAATGTCCTCATGAGCCGGCGCACAACTCGCGGTTCCGCGCTCGCATGGCCTTGTGCGTGGCCGCTGGCAATCGCCGCCACCAGCTTGCGCCCGAGCGCAAGAGCGACCGCCCAGGTCTTCCGAGCGGAAGCGAACCTCGTCTACGTCGATGTCTATCCGCGGCGCGAGGACCGGCTCGTCGAAGGGCTGACGGCGAAGGACTTTCAGGTGTTCGAGGACGGCAAGCCGCAGAGCGTCCAGACGTTCGAGTTCATCACTTTCGCGTCGAGCCCGGTGGATTCGGATCGGAGAGACCCGACGTCGGTCGCCGACAGCGAACGCCAGGCGGCCGATCCGCGAAATCGGCTGTTCGTCGTCTACCTCGATCGATTCCACACGACGCGTGCCGGTTCGCGCGACTCGCGGCAGCCGCTCGTCGATTTCCTCAACCGGACGATCGGCGCCTCGGATCTGTTTGCGGTGATGACGCCGGAAACGCCGATCGGCGGGCTGACGTTCGCCCGCCGGACCGACACGATCGAGAGCGAGCTCGCGAAGCACTGGGATTGGGGTGAGCGCGATCAGTTGCTGATCCCTCGCACGCCGGCCGAAGAACACCTCGTCAGCTGCGCGATCGGACGTGTACCAGGCGACGCCGACGAAGGTCGACGCGATTCACCGGCGCTTCCGCGAGCACCTGATGCACAACAGCCTGGACGCGCTGATCCGGCGGCTTCGCGACATTCGCGACGAACGCACGAATCTGATCCTGGTCTCGGAAGGCTGGGTGCCCGAGCGGGAACGCGCGGATCTGGCCAAGTTTCCGGACTCCGGGCTGCCGCCAATCCCGACCGATCGGCGTCAGCCGCGGTGGACAGATCATGCGCGGCAATCCGCAGACCGGCAATCCTGACGCAGGCCGGATGCCGCGCGGAGCGTCGTCGACGCTCGCGTCGATGAACTTCATCGAGCGGTTCAGCGATCTGGTCGCATGCGGCCGAGCGTGCGAACGTCACGTTCTATCCGGTTGACGTCGGCGGCCTCCACGGCAACTTGCGCACGACCGAGACGCTCCGGACGCTGGCCGGCGCCACCGACGGCTACGCCGCGGTGAACAGCAACGACATCGCGGCGGGCTTCCGGCGCGTCGCCGATCGACTCACGTCCTACTACCTGCTCGGCTACTACTCGACGAACACCGTGAACGACGGCAAGTTCCGGAAGATCGAGGTCAAGGTGACGAGGCCCGGTGTGTCGATCGCGGCGCGCCGTGGCTATCTCGCACCACCGTCGGACGCCGTGGTCGCGGCGGCCAAGGCCGACCGCGGCAGCCACCGCTGGGCCGCCAGTGCCTGACGACGTCGCGAGCGCGCTCGGGCAGCTGGCGCGCCTCGGTTCGGAACAGGAGGTGTTCGCGACGGCTGTCGTTCGCTCGGGCGCGGTCGACGTCGTCGCGGACCTCGCTGAACGCGACATCGACAGCGGGCGATGGGCGAAAGGCGCAACGCGTCGACGCGAACATCACCGACGCCGCCGGCGTCACGACAACGGGGCAGGGCGCGATTGAACCAGGCCGCCGCGCGGCGCTCGTTCGCGTGCCGCTGTCTGCCGGGAACAGAAGGGTCCGTGGCGGTTCGTGTCCGCGTGACCGACGGACAGGGATCCGTTGAGACCCGAGTCGACGCTGAGGCGACGCCGCCGGCCGACTCGGCGCCGCCGGTCGTGCTCCGTGGCGCCGGACCGGTTCGCGCCGCAATGCAGCCGGTCGCCGAGCTCGCGTTCCGGCGCAACGAACGACTTCGCGTTCAGTGGCCGATCGCACGCGAGCGCTGCCCAGCCGACGGCGCAGATCCTCGACCGCCGCGGACAGCCCCTTGGATCACCTTTGCCTGCCACGGAGAGCGATAGCGACGGCGAACGAATCGTGATGTTCGATCTGGTGCTAGGGGAGCCTGGCAGCCGGCGACTACGTCATCCAGCTCACGGCCGGTCAGGGCGACGCGGCCGAGCGGCATCTGGTGCCGTTCAGGCTGCAGCGCTAGAACCGATATTCCGCCGCGATCGGATATCTCCGCCCGACTCCGAACGCCTTTGACGAGATCTTGATCCCAGGCGCCGCCTGGCGGCGCTTGTACTCGCTGCCGTCGATGCGGCGGATGACATCGGCGACGACGGCTGGGTCGAAGCCGAGCGTTGCGATGGCGGCGGCGTCGAGATGGCGTTCGACATAGGCGGCCACGATCGGATCGAGGATCTCGTAGGGCGGCAGCGAGTCGGTGTCCTTCTGATCCGGCCTGAGCTCGGCGCTCGGCGGCTTCGTGAGCGTGGACTCCGGGATGATCGTGCCCTTGCGGTTGACGTAGTGCGCGAGCCGGTACACGAGCAACTTCGGGACGTCGCTGATGAGCGCCAGGCCGCCGCACATGTCGCCGTAGAGCGTGCAGTACCCGACGGCCAGCTCCGACTTGTTGCCCGTCGAGAGCAGGATCGCGCCACGCCGGTTGGAGAGCGCCATCAGCACGGCGCCGCGCACACGCGCCTGCACGTTCTCTTCGGTCGCTCCGAGCGGACCGCCGCCGAGAACCGGCGACGAGCACGTCGAGATAGGACTGGAACACCGTGTCGATCGGAATGACCTCGTAGCCGATGCCGAGCGCACGCGCGAGCGCTTCCGCGTCCGCCACGCTGTGCGCGGACGAGTACCGCGTCGGCATCGCCACACCGAGCACGTTGGCCGGCCCGAGCGCCTCGGCGGCGAGCGCGGCCGTCAGCGCGGAGTCCACGCCGCCCGACAGGCCGATGACGGCGCTCGAGAAGCCGCACTTTCGCGTGTAGTCGCGAAGGCCCAGCACGAGCGCTCGGAACGCCGACTCCTCGTCGGACGCGGCAACCGGCCGCAGAATCGGCGCGGGCTTCCCTTCGACGCCGCTCACGGCAGGCGCCTGGCCCACCGGCACGTCGATCGTGAGCGACGTCCTCCTCGAACTCGGCGCCGCGCAGGATCGTCGTGCCGTCGGGCGCGATGCCAATCGAGTGGCCGTCGAAGACGAGCTCGTCGTTGCCGCCGACCTGGTTGACGTAGAAGAAGTAGCGGCCGTGCTTGACCGCTTCCTGCGTCACCAGGCGCCGGCGGACGTCCGGCACATCGAGCGTGAACGGGCTGGCGGAGATGTTGATGAGGATGTCGGCGCCGGCCGCGGCAACCTCGCACACCGGATCACGGTGGTATCGCGGCTTCGTCCAGACGTCCTTGTCGTTCCAGACGTCCTCGCAAATCGTGACGCCGAGGCGGACGTCGCCGCACGGCATCGGTGAGACCTCGCGCGCGGGCTCGAAGTACCGATCCTCGTCGAAGACGTCGTAGGTCGGAAGCAGCGACTTGTAGCGTCGCTCCACCACGCGACCCGATCGGCAGAGCGCCGCAGCGTTGAGCAGCGGCTTGCCCTGGCTTGACGGATTCCGGTCGACGAAACCGACAAGAATGGCGAGCCGGCCTGTCGACAGGCGCGCGACGCGCTCGAGCATGTCAAGATTGCGGTCGACGAAGGCCGGGTGCGTCAGCAGATCCCGGGGTGGATAGCCGGTCGTGGCCATCTCCGAGAACACGACGAGCTCGGACGATTCGGCGTCGGCCCGGGCGACGGCGGCGCGGATTCGCTCGAAGTTGGCGTCGAACGCGCCCACCGTCAGGTTGAGCTGGGCGGCCGTCAGGCGCATGGCGCGATGATATCTGATACCAAAATCGCTCACTGGGTCGCGGTGCTCGCGGTGGCGCTTGCGCTGACGACGACGGGATTTGCCCGGCCGGCGGCGGACGTGCTGCAGGCAGTCGCCGCGGCGCCGGCGCACGTCGTGACGAAGTTCGATGACGACGCCGCGTTTGCCGTCACCCGCGACGGCGAGTACGTGGTCCTCGATCGCCGCGGTCACGGCGTCTACGTGTTCGACGCCGCCGGCGCGAAGGTGCGACGCATCGTGTCCGCGGGGACCGGGCCGGGCGAACTGTTCCAGCCGCTCGCGCTGGCGCTCAACGCCGACGACCTCATTGCCGTCGCAGACTCGCCGAACGGGTTCGACCGGGTGCAGTACTTCGCGTCGAACGGGATGCGGGTCGGAGGCTTCTACCTGCCGCTCGCGCCTCAGCCGCGGTTGACGGCGGCGAACCTGCTCCTCGCGAGCGGCGGCTCGCTCGTCTTCTCGGGCTCCACCTTCGTGGTCAATCGGCCGGAGTGGGGTGCGCTCTTGACCGAGCATGACGTCACAGGCCGAGTCATCCGTCAGATGGGCAATCTGCGGCAGGTCGGGCCGGCGCCGGATCGTGACCTCGATATCGCGATGAGCATCGGCATCCCGCTCGGCACGCGCGACGGCGGGTTTCTGTTCGTCTTTCAGACCGGCGCGCCGATGTTCCGCAAGTACAGCCGCGACGGCCGAATCGAGTTCGAGCGCCACATCCAGGGACCGGAGCTCGACGCTCGCGTGCTGGCGCTCCCAACCGTCTGGCCACCTCGGGCGGCGGGCTCCAAGCCCGTGGTTCCGCCGATGGTGCGCGCGGCCGCGCTGGACCGGGACGGCCGGTTGTGGATCTCGCTCACCGTCCCTTACACATATGTCTACAACGAGGCTGGAGAGAAAGTCCGGACCCTGCAGTTCCGCGGGGCCAGTGTGCTTTCGCCGTCGAGTCTCTACTTCACCAGCAACGGGCGTCTGCTCGTTGCTCCGGGCGGGTATGAATTCGAGGTGAACTGACGCTCGCCGGTATACTGGTGAGATGCTATTGGACCAAGTGAGCCCACAGACGATCGCCAATCCCCTGATTCGTAACGTGGCCATCGTCGCCCACGTCGACCACGGCAAGACCACCCTTGTCGACGCCCTGCTCCGGCAGAGCGGCCTGTTCCGGGCCAATGAGCGCGTGGCGGAACGCGTGATGGACTCGAACGACCTCGAGCGCGAGCGGGGGATCACGATTCTGGCGAAGAACACGGCCGTCCACTACGACGGTCATCTCATCAACATCGTCGACACGCCGGGCCACGCGGACTTCGGCGGCGAGGTCGAGCGAACGCTCTCGATGGTGGACGGCGTCATGCTGCTCGTGGACGCCTCCGAAGGGCCACTGCCGCAGACTCGATTCGTGCTGCGCAAGGCGCTCGAGCGGCGCCTGATCCCGATCGTCGTGATGAACAAGATCGACCGCGGCGACGCGAGACCGCAGGCCGTGCTCGACGAGATCTACGACCTGTTCATCGACCTTGACGCCACGGAAGATCAACTCGATTTCCCCGTGCTGTACACGAACGCGCGCGAGGGCACGGCCACACGCGATCTCGCGACCCCAGGGCGTGGATCTCAGACCTCTGTTCGATGCGGTGATTGCGCACCTGCCACCGCCGCACGGATCGCCGGAGGCCCCACTCCAGGCGCTCGTCGCGAACCTCGATTCCAGCGACTACCTCGGCCGCATCGCGATTGGGCGGATCTTCAACGGCCGCGTGAAGGTGGGCGACCCGATTGGCGTCTGCAAGCTCGACGGCACCGTCGAGACGACGCGTGTCACGAAGCTCTTCACGTTCGAGGGACTCAAGCGGGTGGACGTCACCGAGGCGGCCGCGGGCGACGTCATCTGCCTGGCCGGCATCGAGAACATCATGATCGGCGAGACGATCGCCGATCCCGAACATCCGGAGCCCGTCGCCCATATCGCCGTGGACGAGCCGACGGTGTCGATGATCTTCGGCGTCAACACCTCGCCGCTCGCCGGGCGTGAAGGCAGATTCGTCACGTCGCGCCAGATCAAGGATCGACTGGATCGCGAACTGCTCGGCAACGTCGCCATTCGCGTGGAACCGACGGACAGTCCGGAGCAGATGAAGGTCATCGGCCGCGGCGAATTGCAGCTCTCGATCCTCATCGAGATGATGCGGCGCGAAGGCTTCGAGCTGCAGGTCTCGCGGCCTGAGATCGTCACCAAGGAGATTGACGGCCAGCGCGTCGAGCCGGTCGAAGACCTGGTGATCGACGTCGCGGAGGATTTTCAGGGCGTCGTCATTGCGGAGGTCGGCCAGCGCCGCGGCTCGATGACGAAGATGGTCAACCACGGCAGCGGGCGAATCCGCCTGGAGTTCCGGGTGCCGGCCCGTGGGCTGATTGGGTTCCGGTCGCTGTTCCTCACCGAGACTCGCGGCACCGGCCTCATGCACCACCTGTTTCACGGCTGGGAGCCGTGGCACGGTCCGATCCCCTCGCGCGCCAACGGTGCGCTCGTGTCAGACCGCCCGGGCAAGGCGACCGCCTACGCGATCGCCAACCTGCAGGAGCGGGGCGAGATGTTCATCGACCCCGCCGTGGAAGTCTTCGAGGGCATGATCGTCGGCGAGAACGCGCGGCCGAACGACCTCGACGTCAACATCACGAAGGAAAAGAAGCAGACCAACATGCGCGCGTCCTCGGCCGACGAAGCGATTCGGCTCATTCCACCGCGCAAGATGGGCCTCGAACAGGCCGTCGAGTTCATCAACGACGACGAACTGGTCGAGGTGACGCCGAACTCCATCCGGTTGCGCAAGAAGATCCTGGCCGCGAACATGCGGCCGAAGCGCGCGGCGGAGTAGGACAGGAGGCCGGGACGCTTGGCTGCACCGTATACAGACCCGGCATCTGTCGTGCGCCGCCGCTCCTCATCGCCCTCGTCGTCGTGCTCATCGCCGCCGCGGGCTATGCGACGGCGCGCGCTCAAGCGCGATTTCTGGGACTTCGAGGTCTACCGCACAGGCCGGCGCGCGCGTGATCGCCGCCGAGCCACTCTACCGCCCGGACGACGGGCACTATCAGTTCAAGTACTGGCCGGGCTTCGCGTTGGCGATGGTCCCGTTCGCGTGCGATGCCGCCGGAAGCCGGCAAGGTCATCTGGTACGCGCTGACGGTGGCGCTCATCGCCGTGTTCATCCGCCAGTCAATTCGTGCGCTGCCGGATCGCCAATCGTCAGTGCCCGTTCCTCACGTGGTGGACGCTCCTCGTGACGGGCAAGTTCCTGGTCAAGGAGCTGGTCAACGGACAAACGAACGTCCTCCTCGGCGTGCTCGTTCTCCTCGCGCTCGCCGCCGCCCAACAGGGCCGTCTCCGGGCCGGCGTCCTCGTGGCTGCTGCGGCGTTCGTGAAGCCGTATGCGCTGCTCTTCCTTCCGTGGCTGGCCGCGGCCCAGGGAATCGCCGCGGCCGGCGTGGCGCTCGCGGCGCTTGTGGCCGGATGGATCGCGCCTGCCATTGTCTACGGCTGGCACGGCAACCTGACGCTCCTCGCAGACTGGTACCGGACGGTCGTGGAAACGACGTCGGCCAACCTGCTTTTCCCCGAGAACATCTCGTTTGCGGCGATGTGGGCCAAGTGGATTGGCGTCGGCCCGGCGGCGACTGGCCTGGCTGCCGCCACAGCCGTCGCCGGCCTGGCCGTCGCCATCGTCCTCTGGGTTCGACGGGGCCAAGTCAGTCGGCCTGGAATACCTCGAGGTCAGCTACCTGCTCCTCCTCATCCCGCTCATCTCGCCGCAGGGCTGGGATTACGTGCTGCTCGTCGCCACTCCGGCGATCGTCTGCCTCCTCGATCGATTTCGCGGAAGTCCGAGACGATGGCAGGTCGCAACGGCATCCGGTTTCTTGCTGACGAGCTTCACGATCTACGACCTGTTGGGCCGGACGTTCTATCTGTCGCTCATGTCGCTGTCGGCGATCACGGTGGGTGCGCTCCTTCTGGCGGCGAGTCTGGTACGTCTGCGACTGACGGCCGCGGCGTGAACAAACCAAAGACACCGGGTTTCGTTGCATAGCGCGGCAGGAAACCCGGTGTCCTAGAATCACTGACGTGCCCAGCTGGTTCCGGCCGCTCCTCTGGCCCCTGATCTTCCTCGCCATCGCGGCCTTCATCTATCAGTCGCGCATCGCGCGCGAGATGGCCGACTTCGACGTGTACCGGACGGCGGCAAACCGCGCGCTCGCGGGCGAGCCGCTCTACCGCGCCGAGGACGGTCACTTCAGGTTCAAGTACCTGCCGGCGTTCGCGCTCGCCATGGCGCCGTTCGCGCTCGTGGACCGTGAAGGGGCGAAAGTGATCTGGTTCGCGTTGTCGGCGGGCCTGCTGACCGCGTTCGTGCGCTGGTCCGTGCGGGCGCTCCCCGAGCGCCGTCGATCGGAGCGGGTGCTGCTCTGGCTCACCGTCCTCTTCATGGCGAAGTTCTACGCCCACGAGCTGACGCTGGGTCAGACGAACATCCTGCTCGGGGTGTTGCTCGTCGGATCGCTCCTCGCCGTGCAGGTCGACCAGCCGTACCTCGCGGGCGTGCTGATTGGCGCGGCGGCGTTCATCAAGCCCTACGCGCTGCTGCTTCTGCCCTGGCTCGGTTTCACCTACGGCGGCGGGGCGGCTCTGTGCGCGGTGTCCGTCCTCGTCGCGGGTCTCGTGCTGCCGGCCTTCGTCTACGGCTGGTCGGGGAACGTCGATCAACTGGTGGGCTGGTTCACCACCGTCAGCGGCACCACCGAGGGGACGCTCCTCGGAGCGGACAACGTGTCGTTGGCGTCGATGTGGGCCAAGTGGATCGGCATCGGCGCGCCGGCCACGGCGCTGGCTACCGTGACGACCGGCGCGGCGCTGGGGTTGGTCGCGACGGTCTGGGTGCGGCGCCGCGAATCGCCAACCCGGACTATCTCGAGTTCGCGCTCCTGCTGCTCCTGATTCCGCTGTTGTCCCCGCAGGGCTGGGACTACGTCCTGCTGCTCGGCACGCCGGCGGTGGTCTGCCTGCTCGATCGGTGGTCCGAGGTCAGCCGCGAGTGGAAAGTCGCGACCGCGGTGTCGCTCGTCCTGATGGGGCTGACGATCTTCGACGTGATGGGCCGCACGCTCTACGCGCGCTTCATGGCGATGTCGATCGTCAGCGTCGCCGCGCTCGGCGCGGCGGTGGCGTTGAGTCACTTGCGGTGGAAAGCGTTGGGGTAGCACTCGAGAAGTTTGAAGGCAGAAGGCCAGTAGAACGTCTACGCGCCGGATCACGCGCCCAGTTGCTTCTGACTTCTCACTTCTCACTTCAACTTGATCCCACTCGGCGCCCTTGGATCCTTGTCAGCACCACTCCCGCGAGGACGGCGGCGACGCCGACAAGCTTCGATCCCGTGATCGGTTCCCCGAGAAAAATCGCGGCGGTGATCATCGCGACGAGCGGAACCGCGTTCGAGTAGATGGACGTCCGGGCGGGACCGAGCTTCTGGACGGCCGTGTACCAGACGAGGAACGCGAAATTCAGCGCGAAGAGGCCTGAGGGAAACAGCATCAGCCAGACCGTCGCGCTCACGCTGGACCAGTCCACCCTCAAGAGCTGTCGGAATTGCCAGCAGCGCATACGGCACGGTCCCGATCGCCATCGTCATGCCAGTGACGAACAGCGGCGAGTGGCGCGACATGAGCCGGCCGCCGCCGATCGTGTAGATCGACCAGCAGGCGACCGCGCACGAGCATGAGGAGGTCGCCGAACAACGTGCCGCCGCCTGTCGCGGCGCCATGACCGACGACGAAGTAGATGCCAGCGGTGGACAGCACCGCGCCGAGCCAGTGCAGCCGGCCGACCCGCTCGTGCCCGATCGCGGCGGTCATGATGGCCACGGCGACCGGAGACGCGCCGAAGATCAGCGCCGCGTTCGACGCGCTCGTGCGCGCGAGCCCGCCGGCGAAGAAGAGCTGATACAGGCAGTGACCGACCACGCCGAGCCACAACAGATCCCAGCGATCGCGCGACGTCAGCGCGTGCGGCGTGTAGAACACGGACGAGGGCCCGGCCGCGGAACGGCGCGGCCCGTCGCCTGGCGAACCAGATGCCGGCGAGAAAGACCGCGGACGAGAAGCGCCATCCGCAGCGTGTTGAACGCGGCGGGCGGGATTTCCTCGAACGCGCGCTTGAGGAGGCTGTAGTTCGCGCCCCAGGCAATGACCATCAGGACCAGCAGTCCGTCCATCGGCGACAGCCCGGAAGGCTGAGACCGAGGAGACGGACCGCTCATGACGGCATGCCTGGCGCGAGAGCGGTCAGTGGCGTGTGGTATCGAGCTGGCGCAGGCTGTCTTCGATCAGGGCGCGATTGTCTTCGGCCGAGACGTTGCGGTGCAGGATCTTCGACGCGATCGCCACCGAGAGCTCGACCGCTTCGCGGCGAACCTGCTCGATGGCGCGTGTGGTCTCGAGTTGAATCTCGCGTTCGGCCTTCTTGAGGATCCCCGCGGCTTCAGCCGACGCCTTCTGGCGGAGCTCTTCGCCCAGCCGGTCGGCCGCGGCGCGGCTCCGCGTCACGATGGCCTCCCCTCGACCCGCGCGTCAGCCAGGATCTTCGCGGCGTCCTGCTGCACGCGTTCGAGATCGGCTCGCGCCTTCTCCGAGTCGTCGATCGCTCTCGCGATCAGCTTCTCGCGGCGCTCGAGCGCGGCGAGCAGCGGACGCCAGGCGAACTTCGCCAGAAGCGCCACGAGCACCAGGAACGTGACGATCGTCCAGATGAACAGGCCGGGATCCGGCGTAACCAGCGGGTTATTCACGAACGCGATCCTTTCTAGACGACTACGACGACGCGTCTTCAGCACGATGAGCAGAGCAGAAGACTTCGGCGAGGATCGCGACGCCTTCGAGCAGGAACAACGGCAGGTTGGTCGCGCCGCTGATCTGTGCCGGCCGCGCTCGGCTGACGCGCGACGCCTTCGGCCACGCCGGCCGCGAGCTTTCCAATCCCCAATCCGGCGCCGATGACGACCAGCCCGAGACCGATCCCGGCACCCGCATACGCGATACTCAGTTCCCCCATGTGTGCTGCTCCCTCCAGAAACGAACGTTAGTGATGCGCGTGAATGGCCATGCCGATGAACACGGCCGACAACAAGGTGAAGACGTAGGCCTGAACCAGAACGACGATCAGCTCCAGCCCGAGGATGCCCACGTTCAGCGGCACCGAGAACCCGAGGCCGACGCCGACGCCGGCGGCCGCGCCCAGCCCTCCGCCGCGATGAACGCGATCGACGTGATGGCCAGGAGCGCGATGTGCCCGCCGGTCATGTTGGCCGCAAGTCGAGCCATGAGCGCGAAGGGCCGAACGAACATGCCGATGATTTCCATCGGAATGAGCAGGAAGGACCACGGCTTCGGGAGGCTGGGCGGCACGAGGTTGATCCAATGCTGCACGAACCCGTGCGCCCGCGTGCCCGCGACGATGATCGCGAGGAACGTGATGATGGCCAGGCCAGCCGTCACGTTGGGATTGCCCGTCGCGGTCGCGCTCCCATGCACAAGCCGCGTGAGGAACGAATGCTCGTCGCCGTGGAGCACGTAGTGGTTGAAGAGCCCGATGGCGTCGAAAATCGGAAAGAGGCCGATGAGATTGGCGCCGAGAATGAAGACGAAAAACGTGAGCAGCAGCGGCGTCCACACCGGCGTCCACTTCGCCCCGAGATTTGGACGCGCGACACCATCGCGAATGAACTCGACGCCGATCTCGAGGACGTTCATCGGGCCGGTCGGCACGAGCCGGGGTTGACGGATGTACCGACGCACCATCGCCGTGATCACGACGAAGAGAATGGCCGCCACCACCCACAGCATGAAGACGTGTTTGCTCACCGATAGATCGATGCCGAACACGGGCGGCAAATGGATCAACGGGTGATCGGGCGGGCTGTTCGCGACGTGGCCAATGATGTCGAGCCCTTCGGCCTCGGGCGGAGCGGGGGGATGTGCTGGATCCTGCATCGAGCGGTGTCGGTCCTCGTTCTTAGTGGGGCCTTCGCCGGGCCCCTATTATGTCAGGCGGGCGATGAGCCGCCGCAAGAGCAGGGCCTCGACCGCATAGAGCGCAAATGAAAGAGGCCGCAAAACTGAGAGTAAACGCGGTCCAGTCCACCTGGGCCAGCCGGACCACGGCGACGACGTAGAGCGCGAACAGGGCCATTTTCACGACAAAGCCCGTCATCAGCAGCGACGTCAACGCCCCCGGATTCTGGCGGGCGACCCGTTCGACGAGGAGCCACGTGCCGGCGACCGCCGCGAACGGCCCGAACATCCCGAAGAACACCGACGAGGCGTGAGCCGGGCTGGTCATCACGACGGCCAGCCAGATCGCCGCGCACGCGGCCGCCATTCCCATCACTGCCATCATGGTCGCCGCCAGACTGCTTTCGCCAACTGATAGAACCCCAACACGACTCCGAGCATCAGCCCGCCCACGAGGCACCACGGTTCGGTGCCAAACCAGCGGTCGCACCCGTAGCCAATCCCTCCAAAAAGGAGAATGGCGCCTATGAGCGAGTAGCTGGCTGCGGCGGCCGGCCCGGCACGCTGGACGCTGGTCTGCAGCGTCTTGAGCGAGCGACCCAGCGAGCGAGCGCGATCGTTACCCTGCATAACGGGCTCGCGTCGAGCACTAGAGCCGTACACGTATACCACACTTGATGCGAGGCCCTCCACCGCACACCACATCCAGTGGTGTGCCAGGATGCGCGAGTCGGTATACTCGCAACAGGCCCTGCCAGCGAGCGAGTTCACTATGGCATTTCTGTCTCGTCGCACGTTTCCGTACACGACCGCGATCGCCGTGCTGGCTTTCGGCGCGGCGCTCGCCGCGCAACGCGACATCGCACAGCGCCACGTTTACGTTCGCGTCACTGACGCGAAGGGCGCGGCGGTCACGACGCTCACCCCGGCCGACCTCCTTGTGCGCGAGGATGACATCGCGCGTGAGATCGTGCGCGTCGGCGCGGCGCCCCCGCCGACACACGTCGCACTGCTCGTGGACAACACCGCCGAGCTGCAACAAGCTCTTGACCGAGCTCCGCGGCAGCCTCACCGCCGTGGCCCAGCAGATGAACCAGCTTCCGTCGCCGCCGGCGATGATGTTGACGTCCTTCGCGGAGCGCGCCGACGCGCCTCGTGGATTTCACGACGAGCGACATCGCGATTGAGAACGGCGTGAAGAAGCTCTTCCCGCGCCCGGGCGGCGGATCGTATTTCCTCGACGCCATCGTGGAGACGACCGAGGCCTTTCGCCGCGCCAAGGCGGAGCGGCCTGTGATTCTGGCGTTCGTCATGGACTCGAGCCCGGAGTTCAGCGATCGCATTCACCGCAACGTCGAGGAAGCGCTCGATCGCGCGAAGGCGTCCCTCTGGACGATCCAGCTTCAGCACACGCCGACCGGCCCCGGAAACGCGGCGGCCCGTGAACGCGAGACCGTCATCGGCGACGTGACCACCTGGAGCGGCGGCATGAACAAGTCCGTGCTGTCGGCCCAGGGCGTGCCAGGAGCATTCACCGAGGTCGCCAACGCCATCCTGGGACGCGTGGACGTCACCTACGGGCGGCCCGCGTCACTCGTTCCACCGAAGCGACTCAGCGTCGAAGCACGCGACAAATCGCTGAAGCTCTCGGCGCCCCGCTGGACGACCGAATGACCGTGCGTTCGCTCGGCGTCTCCGTGTTGCTGGCGGGCGCCGTCGCGTCCGGCGCGTCCGCGCAGGTTTTCCGCTCGGGCATCGACACGGTGATGCTGTCGGTGTCGGTGGCCGACGCCAAGGGCCGTCCGACGTCCACCCTGGAACGCGAGGAGTTCGAGATCTTCGAGGACGGTGTCCGGCAGGACATCTCCGTCTTCGCCCGCGACCCGCAGCCGATCGCCCTCTCGCTCCTGCTCGACTCCAGCACGAGCATGGAAGGCCGGCTGAACATCGCGCAGGAAGGCGCGATCGGATTCGCGCGAAGGCTCGGCCCGCACGATGTGGCCCAGGTCATCGACTTCAACAGCGACACCAGGATCCGCCAGACGTTCACGCACGACGTGCCGGCGCTCGAGGCCGCGATTCGACGCATTCACGCCGGCGGATCGACGGCGCTGTACACGGCGCTCTACATCGCGATGTCGGAGCTGACGCGCGTCAGCGCCGAGATGTCGGACGTCATCCGGCGCCAGGCCATCGTCGTGCTCTCGGACGGCGAAAATACGATCAGTCTGAAGACGTACGACGACGTCGCGGACCTGGCCAAGCGATCCGACGTGACGATCTACGCGATCGGGCTGCGCGAGAAGGCACCGGACGAGCCTCGCAAGTTCAGCCAGGCCGACTTCGCGTTGCGGACGCTCTCGCAGGTCACCGGCGGAAAGGTCTTTTTCGTGGAAGATGTCCGTCAGCTGCCGGCGATCTACACGCAGATTGCCGAGGAGCTGGCGACACAGTTCGTCATTGGCTACAACCCCAAGAACCCCAAGCGCGATGGCGCGTGGAGACAGGTGAACGTGCGCGTGAGCCGCCCCGAAACGATTGCCCGAACCAGGGCCGGGTACTTCGGTCCCTCGAACCGCCGGTGACGCCGCACACTGGACGCGTCTACATCATTGGCGCCGGCCCGGGCGACCCCAGGCTCATGACCGTTCGCGGAGCCCGGCTGCTCGCGGAGGCCGACGTGGTGGTCTACGACCGCGCCACCGAAGCGTCGCTCCGATGGGCCAGGCCCGATGCCGAGCGCATCGCCGCGGGCGCGCCAGCCGAACGGGCGCTCGCGCAGGACGCGCTCTCGATGCTCGTCGCCGACAAGGCCCGCGAGGGCCATGTCGTCGCCCGCCTCAAGTGGGGCGATCCGTTCGTGTTCGACAGCGGCGCGAAGGAAGCGTTGTTCCTGCACGAACAGGGCGTGCCGTTCGAGATCGTTCCGGGCATTCCGGTCGCGATCGGCGCGACGGCCTACGCCGGCATCCCGCTCACCTACCCGGAAGCTGGAGATGCCCTCGTGCTCGTGCGCGGGCACGAAGACGAAGCCGGGCGCGTGCCGGACCTCGATTGGGAGGCGTTGTCGCGCCTCGATGGCACCTTGGCCTGTTACGCGGCGGGCCGGCTTGTGCCGGCGATCCTGCAGCAACTCGTCGAGCACGGCGTCCCAACCGACAGCCCGGCGGCGCTCGTGTTCAACGGCACCGAGCCGACGCAGCGCACGGTCAGCGGAACAATCGCGGAGCTTCTCGACACGACGTCAACGACGCCGCCGGCTGACACCGCGCTGCTCGTCGTTGGCGCAGCCACGGGCCTGCGTGAACACCTGCGATGGTTCGACGAGCGGCCGCTCTTCGGCCGCCGTGTGGTCGTGACGCGATCGCAGGAACAAGCGCACGAGCTCGTCGAGCGGCTCGAGAACGCGGGCGCGCAGGCGATCCTGGCGCCGACGTTCCGACTCACGCCGCCGGAGGATCCGGAAGCCATCGACCGCGCCGCGGCGTCGGTCGACGACTATCAGTGGGTGGTCTTCGAGTCCGCGAACGCCGTGACGCGGTTTCTGGCGGCCCTGGCGCGCGGTCCGCGCGACCTGCGGGCGCTCGGCGCCGCATCGATTTGCGCCGTCGGCCCGTTCACGGCCGAACGGCTGATCGCAAGCGGGATCAAGCCGGATGTCGTGGCCGCCGAGTCCGGTGCGGAGCCGATTGGGGACGCAATCGAAGCCAAGGCTCCGGTCGCAAACCGCCGGATCCTCGTGATCCGGCCCGACCACCTTCGCGACATCGTCGGCGAGGACCTCACGCGCCGTGGCGCCGTCGTGACCGACCTCGTCGCCTACCGCACTGCCGCCGCGTCCCCGGATTCCGCGGCCGCGCAGGATCTCTATCGCCTGCTGCTCGAGGGAAAGATCGACGCGGTGACCTTCACGAACCCCACGGCGGTCGCGCGCTTCGCCTCGCTGATTGGCGAGGAACAGGCGTCCGATCTGCTGAACACGACCGTCGTCGCGACGATCGGGCCCGTGACCGCTGCCGCAGCGAGGGAACTCGGGATCAAGGATCCGCTGATCGCGGACACCTACACCGTGGATGGGTTGGTCGAGGCGCTGATCGAGCGATTTGCCGGCGTGCGCACCTGAAGGCGCGCACATCCCTCGGTGGAGGCGCCGACCTTCGGTCGACGCGAGGTTCTATCCGCTAAACGACGGCAACACCATGTCGCGCATCGTCCGCAGGCCGGGCGGGGCCTGGATGACTTTCGGAATCGAGTTCGCCGCGATCGCCGCCGTGGCGATGTCGCCGTGGATGCCGCCGGCGATCTTCATCGACAGGGCCGGACTCCCTGAGATGCGTACCGCGTCGTACGACTCCGGCGCGCCGAGGTACGCCTCCATGTGGAGACGAATCACGGGCTGCCCTTTTCGATAGCCCACACCGTCCTGGATGATGCCGGCGACTTGTCCGGCTGCCACCTCGAGGAACTCGCTCGACACTGCCGTCTCGGCGACCTTCGGCTGGATGTCGTCGGTCACTCGTTCGAGCTTCCACCCGAGCGCGTCGGCAATCATCGTGATCGACTCGGCCAGCCCGACGTGCCGGACCGTGCCCTCCTTCACTCGAGCCATGAAGGCGTCGACCGTGAGGCCCGCGCCGATCTTCTGCTGAAAGGGCAGGCGCCGGATGCGGGCGTCCTGCACCCGATCGACTTCGATGGCCGTCACGCGTTCACACACCGCCGTGAGCGCGATCGGCAGCGCGTCCATCGCAAAACCCGGGTTCACGCCGGTGCCGAGGATGGCGACGCGCGAACGCTTCGCGAGCGCGTCGATGCGTTTGGCCAACGCGGCGTTGCCACGAACGGGATACGCCAGCTCCTCGGTGGTCGAGACGATGGGCACCTTCAGCTTGAGCACGGACTCAATCTCGGGCAGCGCCTTTTTGATCGACGACTGCGTGCAGAGCACCGCGGCGTCGGGGCGCGTGGCTTTGATCGTGCGCACGAGGTCGTCGGTGATCTTGACGCCGAGCCGGCGCCGCAAACCGCACACTTGCCCGAGGTCCCGGCCGATTTTTTCCGGATCAACGTCCACGGCGCCCACAATCGCGAGCGACCGGCGACCGACAACTTGACGCACCACGCCCGCGCCAATGGGCCCGACTCCGACATGCAGCACTTTGATGGGCACGAACCACGCTCCTACGCGAGCCGTTACTCTATGAGAAAAATGACGTCGGGTGTCTTTTTACCAAAAGCGTAAAAAGACACCCGACGTCATTTTCTGTAGGATCGGGCGGCCTCATGCGCCTGTCCGTCCGGATCGCCGCCGTGGCTCTCGCGATCGGCGTCGTCACGCCCGGTCTGGCGGCACGTCAGAAATCGCCGCAGAACGCGAACTACAGGCTGGCGGCCACGCTCGACACCGCGAACCACACGATTGCCGGACGTGGCCGACTTGACCTGGCGCAACATCGCCAGCACACCGGCCAATGAACTGCGCTTCCACATGTACTGGAACGCCTGGCGCGACCCCTCGTCCACGTGGTTCCGGGAGCTCCGGGACCCCATGGCCGACAGGGCCAATCAGGACCCGGGCTCAATCGACCTGACGAGTCTCTCGCTCGTCACCGCAGGCGGCGCACAGGATCTGCTCCCGCGCGTGCAGTACATCGCGCCCGACGATGGGAATGCGCACGACCGGACGGTCCTGTCCGTGGCGCTCGACAAGCCCGTCAGTCCCGGCGGCGTGATCGACATCGACTTCGCGTGGACGAGCCGTGTGCCCCGCACCTTCGCGCGAACCGGTGTCCTCGGGTCGTTACTTCTTCATCGGACACTGGTTTCCGAAGATCGCCGTGCTCGAGGACACGGGATGGAACAGCCATCAGTTTCACGCGCGACACCGAGTTCTTCGCCGACTACGGCGTCTACGACGTCAGCCTCACGGTGCCGTCCGGCTGGATCGTCGGTGCGACGGGCCGTGAGCAGTCGAGGACGGACAATCGCGACGGCACGACCACCCATCGATACGTTCAGGCCGACGTGCACGACTTCGCGTGGACGACGAGCCCGGATTTCATCGAGTTGAGCCGCCGCGTCGAGGTGCCGAAGAGCGCCGGCGTCGATGTTCGTCTCTTGCTGCAGCCGGAGCACCGGAACCAGGCCGACCGCCATTTCGACGCGGCTGCGCGGGCGTTGTCGAAATTCTCAGAATGGTTCGGGCCGTACCCGTACGCGCAGCTCACCATCGTCGACCCGGTGACCGTCGTGAACCCGGAGGTGCAAGGCGACGGGACCGGCGGCATGGAGTACCCGACGTTCATCACGGCTGGCACTCGCTGGTCCATGCCGTGGAAACAACGTCGACCCGGAAGATGTCGTGATGCACGAGGTCGGCCATCAGTTCTGGCAAGGGGTGGTCGGCAACAACGAGTTCGAGCACGCCTGGCTTGACGAGGGACTCACGACCTACGTGACCGGACGCTTGATGGCGGAGGCGTATCCGGGCCGATTTGCCGCGGTCGAACGATACTTCGGAGGTCTGGTCCCGTGGGTCTACGTGGACGCGCCATGGTCGCGGGACGTGAACAGTAGCTACCTGCTGGCCTACCGCGCCGCACCGGGCTGGGACGCCCCGGCCAGGCCGTCCTGGCAGTATTCGCAGGCGTCACTGGGACCGGTGACCTACTCCAAGCCCGCGCTCTGGCTGACCTCGCTCGAGCGCATGTTCGGATGGGAAATGGTCCAGAAGACGCTTTCTGCGTTCTACGCCCGCGAGACGTTTCGTCATCCGAATCCAGACGAGTTGTTCGCGATCGCATCGTCTGCCGCGGGCCGTGACTTGACCTGGTTCTTCGACGCCGTCCACCGCAGCGCCGCGACCTTCGACTACGCCGTCGACGAGGCCTTCGACCAGGGCGAGGGTGATGACATGGAGAGCACGGTCATCGTCCGCCGGCTCCGGGAGGGTGTGTTTCCCGTCGAAGTGCGGACGACGTTCGACGACGGATGGTCCGCGAGCGAGCGGTGGGACGGGCGCGACTCGTGGCGGGCGTTCAAGTACCGCCGCAACGCGCATGTCCGGACGGTCGAGATCGATCCGGCGCGGATCCTGACGCTGGACCTGAACTACACGAACAACTCGTGGACGGCGGAGCCGCGTGCCGCGGAGGTTTCCCGCAGGTGGGCGCTCCGTTGGATGACGTGGCTCCAGACGGTGCTCGTCACCTATGCCTTCTTCGCCTGACGACGCGGCTCTACCGCTCGGCCTGACGACGCGGCTCTTGCCGCTCGGCTTGACGCGGCCGGTCTCGCCGCCCGGCCGCGCGCGTCGGTCGTCGGCGCGTTCCTGGAAGGCTGGCGCCGGACGCTCGGTGCGCCGGTCCTGACGCTCGGCATTCTCGTCGGTGACGTTCGTGACGGCGCTGCCGCTCGGCATCGCGCTTCAGGGCGAACTCGCGCGTCAGCTCGGATCGAGCCTGGAAGCGGAGCGTTCCGAGTCGACATGGAATCCCATCTGGGCCGGCGAGTTTCAATCGCAGGCGTCGCCGATGGCGCGCACGTTCACGCACGAGATCCTGGGGTTCGGCGGAACGCTCGCCACGCTCAGCGGCTTCCTTGACGCCGAGTCGCTCGACCCGACCATCGCGGCCGTCGTCGTCGGCTACGTCGGTTTGTGGGTATTTCTGTCCGGGGGAATTCTCGACCGGTTCGCGCGAGGACGTCCCCTGCGGCCGTTTGCGTTCTTCGCCGCGTGCGGCGGGTACTTTCTGCGATTCGTCCGCCTCGCCGTCGTCATCGGACCGTGCTACTGGCTGCTGTTCGCGAAGCTGCACCCATGGCTCTTTGGCACGCTGTACGACCGCTTCACGCGCGATCTCACGGCCGAGCATCAGGTCGTCGGCGTGCGCGTCGCGCTCTATCTCGTTTTCGTCAGTCTCCTCGTGGCCGTCAACCTCGTGGCCGACTTCGCGAAGGTCCGCGCGGTCGTCGAGGATCGCCGGAGCGCAATCAGCGCCCTCGGCGCGGCGCTCCGTTTCATTCGTCGCCGGCCGGCGCGTGTGCTGGCGCTCTACCTCCTGAACGTTCTTGCCGCCGCGGTGGTTCTGCGGCTCTGGCTGCAGACGGCGCCCGGTGCCGGCCGCGCCGGTCTGGCTCGCCCTGCTGGGCGGCCAGCTCTACATCCTGGCCGCGTCTGGGCCAAAGCTCGCCTTCATGGCGTCCGAAGTGGTGTTCTTCCAGGGCGAGCTCGCGCACGCGAGTTTCACGGCCGCGCCGGAGCCCGTGTGGCCGGATTCGCCGGCGGTCGAAGCGATCAAGAACTTGCGGAGATAGTTCGACGGGACGACTGGGTCGCGGAGACTGTGGGACGCTGAGGCCCGTCACCTTAAGTTCTCAACCTGAAGACGCAAGACCGCCGGACGCCGGTCCTGTTTTATAATCAATGAGTTCATGATCTCGGTTCAAAGCGTGTCCATGCGGTACGGCAACAAGGTGCTCTTCGAGGACGTCACCACGACGTTTTCGAAAGGGCGGCGGTACGGGCTCACGGGTCCGAACGGCTCGGGCAAATCCACGTTCATGAAGCTCCTGACCGGCGACCTGCCCCCTCAGAAGGGCACGGTCGTGGCGCCGGACAAGCTCGGCGTCCTGCGGCAGGATCAGTTCGCCTTCGACGAGTTCCGCGTGATCGACACAGTCGTGATGGGCAACCAGCGGCTGTGGCACGCGCTCCAGGCGCGCGACGTTCTCTACGCGAAGACCGATCTCACCGACGCTGACGGCATGCGCCTTGGCGAGCTCGAGGGCATCGTCGGCGAGGAGGACGGCTACTCCGCCGAGAGCGACGCGGCGATTCTGCTGCAGGGTCTCGATATTCCGGCGGCGCTTCATGAGCGCACGATGGCCGAGCTGCAGGGCGGTCAGAAAGTCCGGGTGCTGCTGGCGCAGGCGTTGTTCGGCCATCCCGAAGCGCTTCTGCTGGACGAGCCGACGAACCATCTGGACCTCGACTCGATCCACTGGCTCCGCGAGTTCCTCGTCCGCTACGACGGCACGTTGATCGTCATCTCGCACGACCGGCACTTCATCAACGAGGTCTGCACGCACACGGCGGACATCGACTACCAGACGATCATCACCTACACCGGCGGCTACGACGACATGGTGCTCGCGAAGATGCAGATCCGCTCGACCGTGGAAGCGGGCAACGCCCAGCGTGAGAAGAAGATCGCGCAGTTGAACGATTTCATCGCGCGCTTCTCGGCGGGCACGCGATCGAGCCAGGTCCAGTCACGCCGCAAGGAAGTCGAGCGGCTTGCAGACGACGGAACTGGCGCGGTCGAACATCCAGCGTCCGTTCATCAAGTTCACGATGCTGCGACCGTCAGGCAAGCTCGCGTTCGAGTGCACCGGCGTGTCGAAGGCGTACGGCGACCTGTCAGGTGATCAAGGGATTCGACGCCGTCGTCGGCCGCGGCGAGAAGATCGTGCTCGTCGGCCGCAACGGCCTCGGCAAGACGACGCTGCTGAAGGCCCTGATCGCGGATGCGCCCGGACGCCGCACTTCGCCGGACGATATCGACGAGGGCGTCATCCGGTGGGGCCACGAGGTCTCGATCGGCTACTTCCCGCAGGACCACACGGGCGCGATCGAGCGCGGCATGACCGCGGTGGAATGGTTGCACCAGTTCGATCCCGGGCGCATCACGGCAGGAAATCCATGGCCTGCTCGGCCAGATGCTCTTCAGCGGTGAAGAGGGCCACAAGCCGACCCACGCGCTGTCAGGCGGTGAGACGGCCCGGCTGCTCTTCTGCCGCATGATGCTGCAGAAACCGAACGTCATCGTCCTGGACGAGCCCACGAACCACCTCGATCTCGAGTCCATCAACGCGCTGAACGTGGCGCTGCAGAAGTACGAGGGCACGGTGCTGCTCGTCACGCACGACCAGGACCTGATGGAGGAAGTCGGCACGCGGGTGTGGCACTTCGACGGCGGCCGCATCACCGACTTCAAGGGCACGTACGAGGAGTTCGCGGCGGCCACGGCGTGAGCGACGACTCCCGGCGCGCGCGTGACGATCGCGAGGACGTCGAAGGCCGACATCGGCCAGCGTCAGGTCATCGTGTCGATCGACGGCGGCCTCAAGAAAACACTCGTGTTCGGTGAGAGCGCGACGTTCGAGATCGCGCCAGGCGAGCACGCCATCAAAGCCAACAATACGCTCGTCTGGAAGACGGTGCCGTTCTCCGCGGCGCCGGGCGAGCACGTGCAGTTCGAGATCGCCAACTGCGCGACACGATTCACGCTGGGGTTTCTGTCGCTGATCGGCGTGGCGCCGTTGTATCTGAAGATCGAAAGACTTCCGCCGACCTGAAGGTCGGCGGCTCCACTCCAGCGTCAGGAACCGGTGGAGGGGCCGACCTTCAGGTCGGCCCGAGGCTACGCCCGCATCTTCTTGTAGTTGTCCAGGCAGTGCTGGACCATCTTGAAGGGCTCGGTGCTGATCTCCTGCTCGATCAGGTAATACTCGACGCCGCCCACGGCCTCCGACGCCGCGAAGATTTCCTTCCACGGCGAATCGCCTTCACCGAACGCGACGGCGTATCCACGGCCTTCACCCGCGCCCCAGTCCTTGCAGTGCAGGCTGCGGATGCGCCCGGGATTGGCTTTGATCCAGGCGATGGGATCCTGCTTCATCTCGATGCACGTCCCGACGTCGAACTGCAGCACGAAATCCTTCGGCGTACCGGCCGCGAGCACGTCCATCGGGCGCTGACCGTCGACCGCCGGCCACTCGTACTGGTGGTTGTGGTACCCCGCCATCATCTTGAGCGGGCGGAGCATCTCGCTCACGCCGGTCAGCCGCTCCGGCCAGCGCCTTCCACCCATCGATCCCGACGATCTTTCCCGGGCTGGCCATGACGATGCAGGAGCTGCCGATGATCTGGTTGAGCTCGATCGCTTTCTTCAGGCCGTCTCCGGCGAACGCCGCGGCGCCGTTGTGGGTCGAACGGCACGTAATCCCCAGTCCATCGAGGAGCGTCCGGACTTCCTTCGCCTGCGCGGTCGTCCAGTTGAAATACGGGCGAGAAGAACTCGACGACCTCATAGCCCATCTTGGCGACGGCCGTCACCGTTCCCGGAAGGTCCTTGGCGAGCTCCGCGCGAACCGAGAACAGCTCGAGGCCAACGGCCGGGCGACGTCCGGCCTGAAAGGCGGACAGGCCGCGCGCGGCGAGCGGCGCAGCTGCTGCGATGGCCAGGAAGTCGCGACGACTCAACGAGGGGGATGTCTGCATCGGCAGAAGGTAACACGGCGCGCGGCCGATGGTGAGCCTCAGCGCCGCGCCATCACCCAGACGATGGCGTTCCGAAGCAGCCGTCTGACGTTGGGATCGCGATAGATCGACGGGTCGTGTCCGAAGCCGGCCACCATCATCCGTCCGGGTTGCTCGCTGATCCAGGCAATCGGGTGATCGCCCATCGCGAGCTTCCCGACGTTGTACGAGGTCTCGTCGAGCGTCGCCAGCACCGTCAGTCCCTGGCGCGACCGCGGACTCTTGTTCCACGAATACCACTCGTCCCAGACCCGGAAGACCGGATCGACGCCTCGAAGGACCGGATGATTCACGGCCGCCGGGTCGAGGCGCACCGTCGCCGTTTGCCGCGCCGGATGCCCGGTAAACACGAGGCCGCCGACGTAATCCTCGAACCACGTCCAGGGGGTCTTCGAAATGCCGGTCAACGCGGCGACGTGAAGGCCGATCCAGCCCTTCCCCGACTTCACGAATGTCTCGAACGCCGCCCGGCTGGTTTCCGTCCACGTCAGCGGTGCCGCCATCGTCCACACCATCGCGTCGTACGGCGCGAGGTACTGGTCGGTGAAGAGTCCGTAGTCGGTGCACTCGTCAACGTCGTAGTTGTCCGAGGCGGCAAACTCTCTGATCGCGACGACACCCGCCGGACCGCTCGTTGGATGATTGACGTCGGGCACGTTGACGACGAGGACTCTCGGCCGCGTGCGTTCCTGAGCGGAGGCGGTGCCTCCGCCGGCGATCGCGGCCAGAACCAGCCCGGCCGCCACGATAGAATCGGTCACTCGTCGCATGACGCTGGAGTGTAACCCGGTCGCATGATGCGCAAGACGATCGGCCTCGTCGGCTGCGGCCTGTGGGGCAAGCTCGTCCTCCGCGACCTCTTGGCGCTCGGCGTCGGGGTCGTCGCCGCGGATACCGATCCTGCCGCCCGCGCTGCCGCAGCGGCCGCCGGCGTCACGGCCGTAGCAGACGCGTCAGAACTCCCGCCGTTGATGCCGTGATTGTCGCAACGCCCGCCGTCACACACGCGCGTGTGGTCGCCGCGCTGCTGCCGCGCGCGG
Source organism: uncultured Acidobacteriota bacterium (assembly GCA_963730485.1). GTDB lineage: Bacteria > Acidobacteriota > Vicinamibacteria > Vicinamibacterales > SCN-69-37 > CAVTYZ01. The sequence continues at coordinate 195,339 of CAVSRY010000025.1, forward strand.
TTCCGATCCTCGTCGAGAAGCCGTTCACGACGAACACGGCCGAGGCCGAGCGCCTGGCCAGACAGAGCGCCGGCCGTCTGTTCGTCGGCCACACGTGGCGATACCATCCGGGCGTTCAGCTGCTCGGCGAGATCGCACGTTCAGGAGAGATCGGGCCGATCGTGGGGCTGCGCAGCACGCGCACGAACTGGACGAGCCCGCGCACCGACGTGGACAGCATCTGGAATCTCGCGCCGCACGACCTGACGCTCGCGATCGAGATCCTCGGCGCCATCCCGGCGCCCCGCGCCGCCGTCGCAGAGGTGCACGAGGGCCGAGCGGTCGGGATGACGGCCCTTCTGGGCGATGAACCGTGGCTCGTGTTCGACGTGTCGAACCGCTATCGCGACAAACGCCGCGAAGTCCGCGTGCACGGTCGTGGCGGCGTGGCCGTCATGACCGATCCCGACTCGGGCCGTATCGAGATCACTCGCGGTGACCTCACCACGCTCGCCGGCCGCGGCCGTCCACGAGGTGCGCGCGTTCTCAATGGAATCCGCGCTGACACGCGAGCTCACTGCGTTTCTGAGCTTCCTCGACGGCGGGCCGCCGCCGAAGAGCTCGGCGGCCGAGGGCGTTGAGGTCGTCAGGTGCGTCGCTCGACTGCGCGAGCTCGCGGGGTTGGGCCACGGCGACTGAACTTCTCGCAACTTCTAACTTCTGACTTCTAACTTCTAACTTTCCCCGGCGGCTCCCACTCCCCGAGCGCCTCGATGAGGGCCTTCATCGTCGGGAAATCGCCGGCGCGCGTCGTGATGATGGGCTCACCTGTGAACGGCCACGGGATCTCGAGCGCCGGATCGGACCACACACATCCCCAGTTGTCGTCTTTCCCGTAGTCGATGTACGCCTCGGATACCGCCTGGAGATGAATCGTGTCGTCGTGGAAGTACCAGCCGTGCAGGATACCGAGCGGAAAGGTGATGCACGCGAGCTCGGCGCCCGACAGCTCGTACATGGCCCATGCGCCGCGCGTCGGCGACCAGGGCCGCAAATCACGCAGGCCGACGGTGGCACGTCCCTGGATCACGGCGAAGTACTCATCGTGCCGGCGGTGGAGGTGCACACCGCGGAACACGCGCGCATGCGAGTGCACGACGCTCCATTGCACGGGCGCGATGCAGGTTCCCCAATGCTCCTGGAAGACTTCGGTGAAGGAGCCCCGATGGTCGGGCCGCATGTCGAGCCGGCGCAGCTCGACGCCATCGATCGCGCTGTCCCGCCACCAGACGACTAAGGCCGGTCCGTTGATTCGATGCCTGCATGTTCTCTCAGAGCCAGCCGCAAGAATTCTCGGAAAATAGCGAATGAAGAGTGCGGCCACCCACCACATTGTCGGCGTCACAAGACGAGACCGACTCCTCGCGAGCTAGCACGGACACCGGATGCGGGGAATAGAAAAACGCGCGCTGAAACCGCGAGACTCGCGTACATGAACGGCAGCGACAGCTGCCCCGTGTGGAGACGAGCATAGCAACGTGAAACACGAGCATCAACAGCACGCCCACGCGGCCGTTCGCGGCTGCCGAGAACCGCTGCACAAATCGTCGCTTCGGTCACAATGCGCGACCACGCCAAGAACGCATCCCCAGCGAGTGTTCGGGAAGACTGCCCGCGACCGCCGCGTACCACCGGACGCCCAGCGCGTCGATCATCAGCGTGTCGAAGAATCGGCCATTCCACCAGTCGGGATCGAGCGCCTTGTTCAGGCTCGCGCCGCCGTAAACGAGCGCCAGCTGAATTCTGAGGGGCCACAGACCCGTCCGCGAATCGTGGAGACCGATCAGCAGCAGGAACACGCCGGCAAACATCAGGTTGTTCGCGTACTCCAGACGATGCCCGGCGACGTGCACGAGCACGCAACCGGCGATGACCAGACAGGCGGGTTGAACCATCCGATTGAAGATCAGGCACAGGAACGACCCGTAGAACACGACCGCGGTTACCGGCGCCAGCCACAGCGCAAACCAGGGCGAGTCGAGCACGGGAACGAAGGGGAGGAACGGCGGACCAGCTCCGAGGAATGCTGGTCCGCGAAACATGGCGAACGCCAGGAGCTTCGCCGCGAGCAGCCAGCCCGGCGGCAAGGTCGTTCCGTCGCAACGAAGCGGATTCCATGGAGCGTCTGCGCGCGCGGTCAGTCCGGAGCGTCCACGTTTGCTCCGGCCCGCCGTTGACACGGTAAACGACACGCGCCCGTACCGGATCGGTCCGGCCGTACGTCGATTCGAACTGCGCGATCGGCATTCAGCACATGGTGGATGGACCGGTTCTCGCGGCCGGCGGGCGGCATCCGGTACCGCGCGCCAATCTCCTGGCTGGCGTCAGCGCCCGGCCTCCGCGATCTGCTTCGATCCTGTAGAACGAGATCTGATCGTACGGCGCCCAGCACAGGTATCGCGTCGGAACGAAGCGCGCATAGACGATGCCCGCGACCTGAACGCCAAAGATCACGGCGAGGATGGCCGTTCGAATGCCGACGCGTCACAGAATCGCGATAATCTCACAGCTCTGGCGTAGTTCTGGTATCCGCTGATGCCTCACCAGCGCGTTCTCTTCGGACTGCTCACGCCCGGTCTCGGCGGACACACGCGAACGGCGGTCGCCGCTGGCGGACGTCCTGCGTGACCGCGGATACACCATCGACTTCCTCGTCAGCGCATCGACCGACGCTGGAAGCGCCGGCCATCGGCCGTGACGGCGTCTCTGATTCGCGCCGCCGGCTTTCCGGTGGTTCCGATTGCGGGTCTGTACGCGCCGGCCTGGCCAGCCGTCGTTTCGGCGGAACCTGCGTGATCTGCGTACGTCGACGCCAGTACGACGCCATCCACTGGTTCGAAGATCACGCCGGTGTCCGCGACGCCGCCCTCGTCGCCGCCGCAGGAACGTCGCGCGTTCGTCTGGACGTTCACGTCCGGCGGCGTGCCCGTCGGGATATTACGGTCTGAACTCGCGTGGTCGTCTTCACGCCCGAGGTCGCTGAGGACGTCCGACGTCGAAGCCCGACGGACCGTCGTCCACGTGCTTCCTGCGCGCTTCGACTTCCGTCCGCTCGATCGCGCAATTCGTCCGAGAGCGCCCGCCGAGACATCAGGCCTCGCTTCGCGGTCGGGGACGAGGATCTGCTGATCGTCCGCGTGGCCCGTTGCGCGAGCGTCTATCTCAGAAGCGTGCGCCTGGGCATCGCACTGGCGACGAGCTTGACGCGCGCGGGCCGGCCCGCCGTGTTTCTGCACGCCGGCTACGTCGAGGACCCGACGGTGGTGCTGGAGATTCGCCGAGCTTGTGGACCGGACGCGAATGCCGCGGCCGGCCGGCCACTCGCGTACTCGGTGACCGACGACGTCGAGACCGGAACTCGGTACGCGGCCGCGGCCGACATCTGCATCGCGGTCAGGCCGCTCCGCGATCGAGGCGGTGGCGCTCGAACGACCGACGCTCGTGGCCTGGGGATCGCGCAACCTCGGCATGGTGGACGACGACAACATCCAGGCGATCGCCGAGACGAACTTCCAGGGCCGCAACAGCCGAAGTCGATGTCAGACGACGAGACGGTCACGGCAAATGCACGAGGCGGTGTGCGCCCGGCTCGTCGGAGCCGGAGCATGGCGCGCGCATCCAGGCGACATGCGCTCGATTCGTCCGAGAACAGTACTCACTCGAAAGCCGCGGCTGACACGTACGAACGGCTGTATGCGGACCGCACGGTCACGATTGACGGCTTTCTGAAGTACTACGGCAACCCACGACATCTCGGGCGCGAGCTGTTTCATTGGCTGCCTCTCGGCATTCGGCGAAGCCGGGCGGTCGCCCTGATCGAGACGCGCGCGGTCGTGGGTCGGGACATCGAGAATCGACTGAACGGACACGCGGACCGGACGGAGGACAGTAGAATGTCACCGCCGCATGCCGCTCGAATCGGGTACTCGCCTCGGACCGTATCAGGTCGTCACCCTGCTCGGCACCGGGGGCATGGGTGAGGTGTACCAGGCTCGCGACGAGCGCCTCAACCGGATGGTGGCGCTGAAGCTGCTGCCGGCTGACCTGGTCGCCAACCCCGAGCGCCGGCGCCGCTTCATCCAGGAAGCGCAGCTCGCGTCGTCGCTGCAGCACCCCAACATCATCACGATTTTCGACGTCGGGTCGGCCGATCAGGGCGAGTACCTCGCCATGGAACTCGTGCGCGGGCGCACGCTGGATCAGGTCATTCCGCAGAAAGGTTTCCGGCTCCAGGAAGCGCTGCGGTACGCGATTCAAATCACGGACGCGCTCTCGGCCGCGCACGGCGCCGGCATCGTCCATCGCGATCTCAAGCCCGGCAACATCATGGTGACCGACCAGGGCCAGATCAAGATTCTGGACTTCGGCCTGGCGACGCTGACCGAACACGAACCGACGACGGCGGTCGACGAGACGCGCGTGCTGTCGGAGGCGCCCAAGACCGGCGCCGGGCACGATCCTCGGCACCGTGGCGTACATGTCGCCCGAGCAGGCCGAAGGCCGCAAGGTGGACGCGCGGTCCGACATCTTCTCGTTCGGATCGATCCTGTACGAAATGCTGTCGGGCAAACGGGCGTTCCGCGCGGACTCGACGCCCGGCACGCTCGCGGCGGTCATCAATCTCGAACCGCAACCGCTCGCAAAGGTCGCGGAGGACGTGCCCCAGGCCGTTGAACAGCTGGTCAGCCGGTGCCTGAGAAAGGATCTGAGCCGGCGCGCCCAGCACGCGTCCGACATCAAGGTCGCGCTCGAGGATCTGCAGGAGGATTCGTCACAGCGGATCGCTTCAAAAGTCCGCGGCGGTCAGCGCTCCAGGCCAGGGCCGCGGCGTCGGCATGGGCGTCGTCGGCGCGCGGCCTCGTGGCTGTGCTGGCGATTGGCGGCGGCCGTGTGGGGACTGTGGCCGCGTCGCGCCGCCACCGCCCACGTCGTTCGCGCCGGTTGCCCTCACGTCCCTGCCGGGCAGCGAGGGCTCACCCGACCTCTCGCCGGACGGAAGCCAGGTGGTCTTCACGTGGACGCGCGAAGGCGCGCCGACGCCGGACATCTACGTGCAGCTGATCGGCGCAGGGGCGACGCCGCTCAGGCTCACCGACGATGGGAGCGCGCATGGGCTCCCGGTCTGGGCGCCCGATGGGAAGTCGATCGCGTTCTGGCACGCATCACTCAACTGCGTCGGCCGGTGAACGGCAACTCCCAAGCCGTGCTCACGATCATTTCGGCCCTCGGCGGCACGGAGCGACGCCTCCTCGAATGGGACGGAGCCACCCGGCGCATCGACTGGTCGCGGGATGGCCGCTGGCTGGTCACGAGTCCTGTCGACCATTCGCGCCGACTCGGGACCGCGGGATCACATTCATCTCTCCCACCACCGGCGAACGGATCGACTGGGTAGCACTCGACAAGTCGTATGAGGAATCGACCGATCCGGCCTTGTCGCCCGACGGGCGGCAGATCGCGTTCATCAAGCTGAAGGACGACTTCTCTGCGGACCTGTTCGTCGCTCCCGTCGCCGCCGACGGAAAGCCCGGCGGTCCGCCGCGACTGATTCAGTACGGCGGCCGCGAGGCGAGAAACCCGGTGTGGAGCGCGGACGGGCGCGAGCTGCTGATCGTCGACGGCGCCCCCAGCAGCAACGGCACGATCGTGCGCGTGCCGCTCGACGGCTCTGGTCCCGGCATCAGGCTCGGAGGCCTGGAGCACCCGAACTCGTTTTCCACATCGGCCGACGGATCGCGGCTCGTCTTTTCGCGTTCCGGAGGCGACGCCGATCTCTGGCGCATCGATCTCGAGAATCCTGGCGCGAGCGGCCGCATGGCGGCGTCGACGCTCCACGACGAAGGGGGCAGCTATTCGTCGGACGGCTCGCGCGTCGCGTTTTCGTCGAACCGATCGGGCGCGCGGGAGATCTGGGTGGCTGATGTCACCGGCAACAACGCGCTGGCCCTGACCTCGTTCGGCGGCCCCGTGCCCGGCACGGCACGCTGGTCACCGGACGACAGGCTGATTGCGTTCGATGCCAGACTCGAAGGCAACTCGGACATCTTCGTCGTGCCGTCCGGCGGCGGCCAGATCCGGCCAGTGGTGACGAATCCCGCGGAGGACGGACGTCCGTTCTGGTCGCACGATGGGCGATGGCTCTACTTTTCGTCCAACCGCAGCGGTCAAAACGAAATCTGGCGCATGCCGGTGGAAGGCGGCGAGCCCACACAGCTGACGAAGGAGCTGGGCTCTACGGAGCGTTGTCCCACGACGACCGATGGCTGGACTACAGCAGCACCTTCATCGGTGACATCCGACGTATCGCCTCCGACGGAAGCGGTCGAGTCCGTGGCCGTGGCCCAAAATGCTCGGTTTCTTTCGCTCGCGACCTCCGCCAAGGGCCTGTGGTTCGTCAGCTTCCCAAAGCCCGGCGATAAAGAGGTCGTGGTGCGGTTGCTGCGCGCGAGCGACAACGTGACAGTCGATGTCGCACGGATCGACTTCCTGCCGACGCCCGTCGGCATGGCGGTCTCGCCCGACGAGAAGTCGCTGCTCGTCACCCGGCCGGACGTGAGCGGGTCCGATTTGTTCATCGTCAACGATTTCCGCTGAGGTACTGGTTCAACCAGCCGACGGCTTCGGTCAGGACGTTCGGGAAAATTCGGGTGCGGCTTGCCGCTCGTGCCGAAGTCTCCGTTGTGGGTGCCCCCAGCGACGCGGACGAGCTTGACGGGCACGTTCACTTTGCGAAGCGCGGCGTCCATGTCCACGGCCTGCTGAAACGGGCACGGTGTCATCGGCGTCGCCATGCGTCAGCAGCATCGGAGGCGATGACGCCGACACGTGCGTGATGGGCGACGCGGCGCGATAGACCGCCTGGTCGTCAGGCATCGGCGTCGGCAGCCGGTTCACGAGCGTCACGACCACGGCCGTCGCGATGGTGTTGCGCCGACCATCTTGCTCAAGTCGGCCGGCGCGGCGCGCGTCGCGACGGCCTGAAGCGTCGCGGGTTGCGCGTTCACCGGATCGCGATCGCTCGGAATCGCCGGCGCGCCGAGCATCGCGACGAGCGCAATCAGATGCGCGCCCGACGACTCGCCGACGCCGCCAAGCCGACCGGGATCGACGCCGAACCGCGCCGCGTTGTGCCGCACGAAACGCACGGCGCGCTGCACGTCCTCGACCGGCTCGGGATAGTGAAACCGCGGCGTGGCGCGATGGTTGATCATGAACACGGTATAGCCGCCGCGGAGGAGCGCCTCGAGCCATTCGGCGGCGTGTAGTTCGAATCCTTCAGGCTGCTCGCGCCGTAGCCGAGCGGCGCCTGCCACGCACTGCCTGGCACATAGATGACGCCGAAGCCCTTCGGCGTGTCGGGATGGTGCACGTCCATCAGAAGCGCCAGCCCGGAATACATGCCGTAGACGACGTTCCGCTCGACTCGTGACTGGGCGCGGCAGCGCGGTCGGCGCTCACGAGAACGACGAGGCTGACAAGAACGAGCGCGGCAGACAGGCGTCGCATGCAGGTTCTCCTGGCGACTACTACGCGCGACACGCTCGTGAGTGAACGGTGGCGCTTGACACGCTGTGCTCTCGGCAGCGCCAGCTTGCGCTTCGATGGCCAGTCGATCGATTGACGGGGCGCGGCACGAGGAGTAGCGTCGATCGACGCCTAAGGCACCGCAAGGTGCCGCGGGGGAACCACCGGCGCGATATCCCGCGCCACGGGGCGAATCTCGCCGAAGCTCACAGACGAAGTCGGCGGGCGGAGGCGGACGAGGACTCCAACCTCGAGCCCGTCAGCTAACCTCGTCGGCGCTTGGAGCCTACCGTGTTGACCCTTCGCAGGTTGTTGCCTGTCGTGGTCGCGGCAGCTGTGCTTCTGACCGCGTTTCTGCCCTTCGTCTGGTTCGTCGGTTCGTCGAACCCGTACACACCCGCTGGATACGTCGGCTACCTCACGCGCGGCGCCGGTATTCGGACAGGCTCGTTTCTACGGCGTGCAGCGTGGCCCGGTCTCCACGGGCCGGCGCTGGCTCGTGCACGTGGACAACATCAGCGTCACGCCGTACACCTATGCCGAGGCGTTCTCGGGAGACGATGCGGTGCTCAGCCGCGACAACCTCAAGATTGCGTTCAGTATCCACACCGTCTGGCGGATCGACGAGACGCGAGTGCCGCTGTTCATGGATCGCTTCAGCACGACCGTCCAGACAGAACGTCGTCGAGAAGGATCCCGACGCCATCGTCAAGATCGCCTACGCCAACTTCATCCGCGAGCCCATCCGGACGTTCGCGCGCGACGAAGTGCAGCGGCGCAACGGCCTGGACGTCAAGGAGGCGTTGATCCCGATCGGCGACGCGGTGCTGACCAGGATTCGGCAATACGCCGCCGACTCGCCCTTTCTCATCACGAGCGTCGTCGTGGGCAACGTCCAGTACCCGCGGAGGTCGCCGATGCGGTCTCCCGGAAGCTCGCGGCCACGCAGGAGCTTCAACGAAAGGACACCGAGATCGAGATCGAACGGAAGGAACGGACGAAGCGCGAGGTGCAGGCGCAGGGCATCGCCAACGCGATGCAGATCATCCGCGGTCAGCTCAACGCCATGTACATCCAGCACGAAGCGATCGAAGCGCAGAAGCTGATGGTGAACTCACCGAATCACACGGTGGTGTACATCCCGTCCGGCCCGATGGGCGTGCCGCTGACCGGCACGTTTCAGACGACAGCGCCGCAAGGCCCAGCGGGCGCCATCGCGGAACGGAAACAGAACGCTGAACGGGGAACGGGAACGGGGAACGGTGAACGTGCTTAGTTCTTCTTCTGCGCGAACAGCCAGGTGGCGACTTCGGGATCCCGGTAGGCCGTGTCCCACGCATTGTGGCCGATGCCCGGAAGTTCGCTGTACTTGACCGGCACGTTGAGGGCTTTCAGGGCGGCGACGACGCCACGCGACTCGTCCACCGGAACGGTCGCGTCGGCGTCGCCGTGGAAGACCCAGATCGGCAGGTGCTTGACCCGGGCGGCGAGCGTCGCGAATGGCTCGCCGTCCGCCGCCGGCACCACCGGATCGGTCGTCGTCGCCGAGGGCCGGACGCGCGCGCAGATCGCGAGCAGCGCGGCGAAGCGATTCGGGTGGCGATACGACGACGTACCACGTGCCGGCGCCGCCCATGGACAGGCCCGTCAGGTACTCGCGGCTGCTTGTCGATCGAGAACTCGGCCTCGGTCTGGTCGAGCGCCTTGAGCGCCATGTCGGCATTCGCGCCGGTCCAGCCGGCTGGCGGGCGGGCCTGAGGCATCACGACGATTGCCGGAAAGCGGGTCGAGAAACGCCGGATGGCGCTGCCGATGCCCACTTCGGTCTGGATGAGGCCATCGGTGCCGCGCTCGCCACCGCCGTGGAGAAACAGGACCACCGGCCACGTGCGCGACCGCGTGTAGTCGGCGGGCACATAGACCTGGTAGCGGTAGGCCTCGCCGGCGATCGTCACCGTGCGGTCGAGAAACCCGGTCGCAGCGCCCTGCGCACGCGCCTCGGACGGCAGACCCGCAGACAGGAGAGCACCGACAGGAGGACGGCGGAAAGGCTGGACCGCATCACGGCACCTCGCGAGGAAGGACTAACGTTACTCGAAAACGTCGGCGATCGTGCTCTTGTACGACCGGCTGAGCTGCTCCGGCGAGCTGGCCTTCGACGAGACAGCGTCGCCGAGAGCGCCAGCACCTCGTGCCGAAAGGCCTCGAGATCGGCGCGTGGCGCGGCTTTCGTGGCCCCGTGGCGACGGTAGCCATCGCGTCGGCGACCCGCTCCAGAGCTGCGCCGCTGCTGCGCGACATACAGATCCTGAGCGTCGTAGACCCTCGACAAGGCCTGAACGTCGCGGTACTCCATCAGCGCGAGAGCGCCGGTGCGTTCGGCGCTCTGCCAGCTCGCCGAGCTGAGACTCGCCAGCGACAAACCGAGGTCGATCTGGTTGATGTCGGATCTTCCACTCGCCAGGAGGTCGTCGGCGAGCTGAAGGGCAGTTCTCCAGATTGGCCTGGCGGCTTGGAGGCCGGCGATTTCGCCGTCCACCTCCCGCAGGTTGTCCTGGAGCTCCTGGCGGATATTCGCGCGCGCCTCGCGCACGAGCGCCTGGCCGCGCTGCCAATCCACGAGCCCTTGAAGCAGGAGCGCGATCAGGACGCCAACCGTGACGATGACGAGCTGAACGAAGAAATCGCGCCAGGTGTTGACCGAGCCCGAGGCGCGCGCGGAACGGCCGGCTCAGGCCGGAGCGGCGTGTCCGCGTCTGCAGGTGGCACAGCGCGGAGATTCATGCCTCAGCCGAGCAGCTCGCGGACGGCGGCCACGATGGCCTTGGATGAAATGCCGAATCGCTCGAGCAGTTCCTCGGGCTGGCCGCTTCTCGGGATCTCGCGCACAGCCAGCCGCCTGACGCGGAACGCCTGATCCCAGACGGCCTCGCTCACGGCATCGCCGAGGCCGCCGTGCGCGTAGTGATCCTCGACGGTGATCATGCGGCCGCCTGTCGCGCGGCCAGCGGCGACGAGCGTGGCGCCGTCGATCGGTTGCACGGAGTACGCGTCGATGACGCGAATCGCGACGTTCTCCTTGGCAAGAACGTCATGCGCCTCGAGCGCTTCGAACAGCGTCACACCAGCCGCCACGACCGTCACCACGTCGCTCGACGTCTCACGAAGCGTCTTCGATCCGCCGATGGGGAACGTCTCGCCGGTCGGGTAGATGACCGGCGTCTTGGGCCGGCTGAGCCGGATGTAGACCGGCCCGGGCGTGGCCGCGGCGGCCGCAACGAGCCGGTACGCGCTCACGGCATCCGACGGATACAGTACCGTGCAGTTCGGTACGCCGCGCGCCATCGCGAGATCCTCGAGCGCCATCTGGGACGGCCCGTCCTCGCCGATCGACACACCCGCGTGCGAGCCGGCCAGCTTGACGCCGAGCGACGAGATGCCCGCCATGCGGATGAAGTCGCTGGCCCGCTCGAGGAAACAGGCAAACGACGAAGGGAACGGAATCGCGCCGCGGCTGGCCAGCCCCATTGCGACGCCGACCATCGCCTGTTCGGCGATGAACGACTGAATGAACCGGTCCGGGTAGAGCTTCTCGAAGGCCTCGCTGAACGTCGAGTTCTTCACGTCGGCGTCGAGCGCCACAATCCGCCGGTCCATGCCGCCGAGCGCGACGAGGCCCGGCCCGAACGCCTCGCGCGTGGCGACTTTGTCGCCGAGCGACCAGGATGGCGCAGGCATCTCCGCCACGAAGTCGGCCGGCGCGGATTCGGCCCGGCGCCGCGCTGGCTTCCTGATCACGGCTGCCGGATCGGCCGTCTTGACGTACTGCGCCTCGAGCTCGGCGATCGCCTTGTCGGTCTCTTCGCCCTTCTTCAGCGCCTTGCCATGCCATCCGGGCTTGCCTTCAATCGCCGCGAGGCCCTTCCCTTTCAGCGTCCGCGCGGCGATGAGCGCCGGACGGCCGCTCACCTTCCGCGCCTCGTCGAGCGCGGCCAGGATCTGCCCCATGTCGTGACCGTCGATCGATCGCGCCCACCAGCCGAAGGCCTCGAACCGGCGGACGAAACTATCCGTGTCGTGCTCGTACTGGGTGGCGCGGCTCTGGCCCAGGCCATTCACGTCGACGATCGCGCACAGGTTGTCGAGTCGTTCATGCGCGGCAACCTCCGCCGCCTCCCAGACGGATCCTTCCGCGCACTCGCCGTCGCCGAGCAGCGCGTACGTGCGGTAGTCGGAGTCGATCCGCCGGGCGTTCAGCGCGATGCCGATCGCGGCTGGCAGCCCCTGTCCCAGCGATCCCGTCGCGACATCGACGAACGGGAGCCGCGGCGTGGGATGGCCTTCGAGGTCCGATCCGATCGTCCGCAGCTTGAGGACCTCGTCGCGCGGAAACGCGCCGGCCGCCGCCCAGGCCGCGTAGAGAATCGGCGCGGCATGTCCCTTCGAGAGCACGAACCGATCCGCTTCCGGATGCTGAGGGTCCGCGGGATCGAATCGCATCTCGGCAAAGAAGAGCGCCGCAACGATGTCGGCCGCCGACAAGCACGTCGTCGGATGCCCGGAGCCGGCCGCTGACGTGGACCGGACCGAGTCGATCCGAAGCTGCGTGGCGAGGTTATGGAGGACATCGAGCGAGGGACGAGAGGAGGAAGGCATTGCCATCAGTCTACAATCGCGTCATGCCGTTCTTCCGTTTCGCTGGCCTGTTGGCGCTTTCGCTCTGGATGGGCGGGCTGGCGACCCTTGGAGTCCTGACGGCTCCCGTCCTGTTCGACGTGCTTGGGGCGCGCGACCCCGCGTCGGGCCGTGAACTGGCTGGCGTCGTGTTCGGCTCGCTCTTCGAGCACTTTCAACGCGCGAGCTGGATTGCAGGCGTCGTCCTGCTGTTGTCGCTCGGCGGCCGGGCCGCCCTTGGGCCACGTCCGCGGCACTTCGGCGTTCGGATGTGGATCGCCGCCGCCATGCTCGCCGCCAGCGTGGCGACCGTGCTCTACGTCACGCCCCGCATCGAACAGCTCCGCTCGAGCACGTCCGGGTCAATCGCCTCCCTTCCCGACGACAATCCTGTTCGCGTGGAATTCGGGGAATGGCACGCCGTGTCCACGGGCCTCATGGCGTTCACGCTGGCCGCGGGCGTCGGTCTGCTGTGGATGGAAGCGACGGACCGGCACTGATGGCGCCGCGGACCCACACGATTACCCTCATTCCCGGCGACGGCATCGGGCCGGAGGTGACGGACGCCGTCGTCAGCGTGCTCGCCGCCTCCGGCGTCTCGATCGACTGGGAGCGTCACGACGCCGGCCTGACAGCAGTGGAACGAACCGGCAAGACGCTGCCTGTCGAAGTCGTGGACTCCATTCGGCGGAACCACGTCGCACTCAAGGGCCCGGTGGCGACACCAATCGGTGGCGGGTTCGCCAGCGTCAACGTCGAAATCCGGAAGACGCTCGACCTGTTCGCGAACCTACGGCCAGTCGCAAACCTGCCCGGCGTCCCGAGCCGGTTTCAGAACGTGGACCTCGTGATCGTTCGCGAAAACACCGAGGACCTGTATGCGGGGCTCGAGCACGTGGTGGTCCCGGGCGTCGTCGAAAGTCTCAAGATCATCACCGAGAAGGCATCGACACGAATTGCGGAGTTCGCGTTCAACTATGCGCGGCGGTTTGGCCGGAAGAGAGTCACGGCCATCCACAAAGCCAACATCATGAAGCTCAGCGATGGCCTCTTCATCGAGTGCGCGCGAGCGGTATCCAAGCGATACGCGGATATCCCGTATGAGGAGCGCATCGTGGACGCCGCCTGCATGCACCTCGTGATGAAGCCCGAGCAGTTCGACGTGCTGGTCCTGCCAAATTTGTACGGCGACATCGTGTCGGACCTCTGCGCCGGCCTCGTCGGCGGTCTTGGCGTCGTGCCCGGCGCCAACCTGGGCGAGCACGATTCGGTGTTCGAAGCCGTTCATGGGACAGCGCCTGACATTGCCGGACGCAATGTCGCAAACCCGACGGCTCTGCTCCTCTCAGCCGTGCTCATGCTGCAGCACATCGGCGAGGCCGAGGCGGCGACGCGTGTGCGCGCGTCGCTCCATCGAGTGCTCGCCGAAGGCTCGGTCCGGACGCGCGACCTCGGCGGCTCTGCAACGACGACGGAGTTTGCGGAGGCGCTCTGCAAGGAGATGGACGCGGTGTAGGCGCGGTTCAGGGTTCAGCGTTCAGGTTCGGTTCCGGGTTCAGGTTCATGGTTCATCGTTCAAGGTTCACGGACGTCGAACCTTGAATCCGGAACCCTGAACCAGAACCTGGAATCCGGAACCATGAACGCTGAACCGCACGGTTCGCTCTGCTATAGTTTTCGCCAGGTGCGAGCCGACGACATCACGCGGGCAGTTCTGGCACGCAATGATGTGGCGAAGTATCTCCGCTCCGGCGGCGCCTCACCTGAAGACGATGCCCGGGAGCGGGTCGAGGCGTATCTCGACGAACTGCGCACCAAACAGCGCTACCGCTTCTATCGCGCACTCCAACATCCGCTCTATCCGATCCTGCGGAAGGTCCGTCGGGTCGCGGAGCACGTCGAGCTCGCCCGCGAGGCGACCACTCGGGGCCGCGTGCTCTACGTGTCGAACCACAAGAGCCATCTCGACTACCTGGTCGAGCCGCTGGTGCTCGACGACAACGGCATCCGGCCCCCGGTCGTCGCGGCCGGGATCAATCTCTTCGGCGGACCACTCGGGCTGCTGCATCGGCACGTGACGGGCGCGATCCCGATCCGACGCAACAGCAAGGATCCGGTTTACCTGGCGACGTTGCGCGCGTACATCGCCGAACTGCTGAACCGGCGGGACCTGCTCTACTACGCAGAGGGTGGGCGCAGCTACAGCGGCGACTTCAAAGCGCCGAAGACCGGTCTGCTCCAAGCTGCCTTGCAGGCCGATCGCGCCGCCTTGTCCATCGTGCCGATGGCGGTCGCCTACGATCTCGTCCTGGAAGAGCGGATCATCTCGCGCGAAGCGACGCGCCGCCGTCGCCGCCCGTTCTCGCAGGAAGTCGCGGAGATGGTCCGGCACGCCGTCGGCTACAAGTCGCGCGCATTCGTCACGTTCGGCCAGCCGATTCCGATGTCCGACTACGATCCCGATTCGCGACGGGACTTGGTGTCGCTGACCCACCGCGTCCACGACGCCGTCGGACTGCTGCACAAGGTGCTGCCGACCGCGCTCGTCGCCGCCGCGATGCGGCCGAACAGCCTGGACGCGGATCTCGTTGGCCGCGTGGAGGAGCTGCTGGCCGTGTTGCGCGCACAGGGCGCGAATCTGGCCGTCACCTCGGCGCGGCAGGCCGTGGACGAGGGTCTCGAGCTCCTCAATGAACGAGGCATCGTCGTGGTGGAAGCCCGGGGACCGCGCGTCCGCGTGCGTGATCGTGTTGCGCTTCGCTACTACGGCCGCACGATTGAGCACTTGCTGCACCGGTCGAAATTGCCGGGCGCTTCACGGCCGGTCGGGATCACGCACTGATGATTGCCGCGCTGTCCAGGGCGACGTTTTCGACGCTCGCCGACAGCCGCACGCTCAAGAAGATCGCGTCTCGTTACGGCATGCGACCGCACGGGGTTCGCGCGCCGTTTCGTGGCGGGAGAAACCATCGACGAAGCGATCGAGTGCGCGACCCGCATCGAACGGTCAGGCATGACCGTCACGCTCGATCACCTTGGCGAGCGCGTCACCACGCGGGAGGAAGCGACGCGATCCACGCGCGAATACATGGCCATGGTCGAGTCGATCGCGAAAGCGGGCATCAGCCGGAACATCTCGGTGAAGCTCACGCAGCTCGGGCTCGATATCGACCGGGCAACGTCGGTGGACAACATCCGCCGGGTGCTCGACGTGGCGTCGAAGGCGGACTTCTTCGTCCGCATCGACATGGAAGGGTCCGCGTACACCGATCAAACGCTCGAAGCGGTGAACTCGTTGTGGGGCATCGGCTCTCACAACATCGGCGTCGTGATTCAGGCGTATCTCAAGCGATCGCCGGATGACCTCAAGCGCGTGCTGGCGCTCGGTATGCGGGTGCGGCTGGTGAAGGGCGCGTACCGCGAACCTAAGGACATCGCGTTCCAGGACAAAGAAGACGTCGATCGCGGCGTTCGTGGATCTGATGAAGGTGCTGCTGCGCGAGGGAACCTATCCCGCGATCGCCACCCACGACCCGGTCATGATCGACGAGACGAAGAAGTTTGCCGCCGAGCAGGGCATCGGCAAGTCGACATTCGAGTTCCAGATGCTCTACGGGATCCGCCGCGATCTGCAACGGAGCCTTGTCGCGGAGGGGTATCCGTTCCGCGTCTACGTGCCTTTCGGCACGGACTGGTTCCCCTATTTCATGCGGCGACTCGGTGAGCGGCCGGCCAACGTGGGGTTCGTTGTGAAGGGGCTCCTCCGCGAAGAGGCCTGAGATCGGCGTGTCTCGTCTTGCCCGAAAAATTGTCGCCATCACCGGCGCGTCGGCCGGTATCGGACGCGCCACGGCGATTCGCGCGGCCGGCGAGGGGGCGACCGTCGTGCTGCTGGCGCGCCGCGCCGACAAGCTCGACGCGCTGGCCGCGGAGGTCCGCGCGGCGGGAGGAAGGGCGCTCGTCGTCGCCGGCGACGTCACGAACGCGGCCGACATGGACTCGTTCGTTCGCCGAGACGGTCGAGGCCTTCGGCCGTCTGGACATCATGGTCTGCAACGCCGGGCATCGGCTACCACGGCCCACTCGACGAGACACCGGCCGAGGTCATGCGCCGCCTCGTGGACGTCAACCTGATGGGTACGCTCTACGCGGCTCGCGCGGCCCTGCCCGTCATGCGCCGTCAGGGAACGGGTCACATCATTGCGGTGTCTTCAATCGCCGGGCGACGGGGGGTTGGGGGATCGAGCGTCTACTCGGCGACGAAGGCCGCGCAAATCGGCTTCATCGAAGGCCTGCGCGCGGAATTCTCCGGTACCGGCCTCCGTGCCTCAGTGATCTACCCGGTCTCGACGGTCACCGAGTTCCACGAGGCCATCGCCCGCGACTTCGGCCACACCGTCAAAGGCAAGGGGCCAAAGCAGTCGGCCGACCGCGTCGCGCAGGCTATCGTGGAGTGCATGGTGAATCCGCGCGCCGAGGTGTACCCGTTCGGCCACGCGAAGTGGCTCGCCGTTCTCAGCGTCGTCGCGCCGGCGCAGGCGGACAAGTTCGTGAAGCGGTTCGGCCGGCGTACCGTGCCGCGGACGGGATCGGCGGAACCCGGTGGCGACTGAGACGTCGGACGAAATCCTGGCGCGCGTGCGCGAACTGGCCCGGGCGATTCACTCAGCCGGCGGGCGCGCGCTCATCGTCGGCGGCTGGGTCCGGGACGAGCTGCTCGGTCGCGATTCCAAGGACCTCGATCTGGAAGTCTTCGGGCTCGCGGCCGATCGGCTGCGCGCGCTCCTCGACTCATTCGGCCGCGTCGACACCGTCGGCGAGAGTTTCACCGTCTATAAGCTTGGTCCGATCGACGTGTCGCTGCCCCGCCGCGAGTCCAAGGTCGGCCGCGGCCACAAGGGCTTCGCCGTCGAAGGCGATCCGGCGCTGTCGATCACTGAAGCGGCACGACGGCGCGACTTCACCGTCAACGCCATGTCCCGCGATCCGATCACCGGCGAGCTGATCGATCCATTCAATGGCCAAAGCGATCTGCGGGAGCGGCGCCTGCGGATGGTGGACAGCCGGACGTTTGGTGAGGACAGCCTGCGCGTCCTCCGCGGCGTCCAGTTTGCGGCGCGCTTCGATCTGGTGATGGACGAAGACACCAGGGCGGTCTGTCGATCGACGCCCCTGGATGACCTCCCGGCCGAGCGGATCTGGGGTGAAATCGAGAAGCTGCTTCTGCAGGCGGAACGGCCATCGATTGGCCTCCGACTCGCCTGGGATCTCGACGTCGTGCACCGACTGTTGCCGGAACTCGTGCCGCTGGCGACGTGCCGGCAGGATGCGGAGTGGCACCCGGAGGGCGACGTGTGGACGCACACCCTGATGGTCGTGGACGAGGCCCGTCAGCGGATTGAAGGTCTGGAGCGGGGACCGGCGGTGGCCATGATGGTCGGTGCGCTGTGCCACGACCTCGGCAAGCCGGAGACGACGATCGACCATGACGGCCGGGTGAAGTCGCCGGGACACGAGGAGGCCGGCGTTCCGCATCGCGACCCGGCTGCTCGATCGGCTGAACCTGCAGTCGCTCGACGGCTACGACGTGCGCGGCGCCGTGCTCGGACTCGTCGCGGAGCACATGCGACCGAACGCGTTCCTGAAGTCGGCGACGCCCGTCAGCGACGGCGCGTTCCGTCGGCTCGCGCAGCGCGTCGACCTCGAGCTCCTCGCGCGCTTCGCGGAGGCGGATTGCCGGGGACGCGGCGGATCATTCGACTGCTCCGGCAGCCAGTGGTTCCTCGATCGCGCGCGCACGCTGGGCGTCGAACACGCCCCACCGGCGCCGTTCGTGCTTGGAAGGCATTTGCTCGAGCTCGGCGTACAACCGGGCCCACGAATGGGCGAGATTCTGCGGTCCATCTATGAACGCCAGCTCGATGGCGAGGTCACGTCGCTCGAAGAAGGGCTCGTTCTGGCTGGCTCGATGCTAGGTGGTGCGGCACCCCGTGGGTGATGAGCTGGAACTGCCACGAGCGCCGCTCGCAGACGTCGGAACCGCTATCGGGCTGGAACGTCGATCGTATAGAGCTTGGTGAACTTGACGGGCACGCCGGCCAGCGTCGCAGGCCGGAAGCGCCACTTCTTTGCCGCCGCGACAACGTCTGTGTCGAAGCCGGGAAGGAATGGCCGGAGCAGGGTCGCCAATTCCACGCGTCCCGTTTCGTCGATGACGACCCGAAGGTGGCCCTGGTACGACCGGGAGGCAACCAACGGATTGGACGGCCGCCAGGGCGGAAGCGTACGCTCGATCGCGACCGGCGGCGTCACGCCGGAGTCGTTGTCCGAGTAGAGCCTCGGCGGGGCCGGCGGAGGCTGCTGGGCCGCGGCCGCACGTGTCCGCGCGGCTGCGGCCGCAGCTTCCGCGTCCTTGGCGCTCGCCACCTCGATGTCGGCCAGCTTCAAGAAGCCCTCCGCCAGGAGTTTGATGTCGCGCATCGACTCGGCAGCGCCGGCAAGATCGGGATCAGCCAGAAGGTCGAGCGTGTCTCGCAGGCCCGATGACGCTTCGGTATAACGTTTTTCCTCGAAGGTTCGCTGGGACTTCCCGTACAACGCCATCACGATGCCTGGCAGGAGTTGCTTCCGGATCCCTCGAAACATCGCCACGAGCCGCGGCGAGAGGTCGTCCTCGGACATCCGATAGTGCGGCCGCCGATCGACGAGCTCGCGAAGCGCTTGTTCGGTTTCGCTGTTGCGGCCGAGCGCGAGCAGACACATGGCACGGTCCTGATCGACTTCGTCGGCGGTGGCGTCGGTTCGTGCGGCCGCCAGACGTGTGAGCGCGGTTTCGTAGTCGCCCGCCGCGTAGAGAGCGCGCGCGGAGGCCAGGTCGTCCGAGCTCGCCAGCGTCACCTGTCCCTGCGCCGCGACGGCCCAGACCACGACGGCCAGAAGACCGCTGAGCATCAGGTTACCTTCGGAGATCCACCACCAGACGGATCGGCGTTGTCGCGGTCAGAACCACAGTCTGCCGGCGTTCGCCGAGCGCCGGGTGACGCCAAATTACTTCGTGCGAACCGATGGGGACCGAGAGATTCGCGAATGGCGTCGCGCCGAGCGGCTGTCCATCCAACGACACGTTGGCCCAGGGGAGCGCATTCAATGACAGTGTTCCATTCGGCACCGGAATGCGTGTCGTCATGCCGCCGCGGGCCGGGATGTCGACGCGCACGGTCGCTTCGAAGTCGAGCGCCGCATTGACGAGCCGAAGCGTATGTGGCCCGGACGGCAGCGTGATGCGCTCGCCTGTGGTTCCGAGAGGCGTGCGTCCTTCGAACACTTCAAGCTTGAACGGCGTATCAACCGTGAGCCAACCGGGTGCCGGAGCGGGCGTCAGCGACTGCCGCGTCGGCGCGCTGCACATCGGGCGTGCCGCGAGCCGCCGGCGATGGCGTTGGAGCTGGCGGCCTTGCCGCGGGCTCTCCGGGTGCGCGTTGAGCGCCCGGCGATGACGCTGGCGGTGCGGCCGGAACCGTGGCCACGGTTGCCTTGGGTTCGATGGTTGTCGCGCGGGTTGTCCGAACCCGGCTCGCGAGGAGGCCCGCGATGATCATCGACGCTATGAGGCACACGAGCATCACGCCAGCGACGAGCCACCGCGCGATCGGCAGTCCGTGGGGCCGTGCCACCTCCGGTGCGACTGGCGCCGGCGCTTCGCTTTCCTGCACCAAATCAGGGTCCGGCGCTGGCCGTGGGTCGATACGCAACTGCAACGGCTCGTTCTTCGCCTGCGGCCGCTCGACTGGCTTGATCCACTCCCGCGCCTG
Source organism: uncultured Acidobacteriota bacterium (assembly GCA_963730485.1). Taxonomy (GTDB): domain Bacteria; phylum Acidobacteriota; class Vicinamibacteria; order Vicinamibacterales; family SCN-69-37; genus CAVTYZ01. The sequence continues at coordinate 215,387 of CAVSRY010000025.1, forward strand.
CCGGACCGGCTCGACGTCCCGTCGGACAGGCTCGACGACAGGCCGAACCGGCTCGCCGGTCGTTCGTTCAATCGGCTCAACCGGCGGCTCGCTGACCTCAGGCGCCGGCGTTGGCGTCCTGAGGCCGAGCAGGCTTTGAACGACGAACGGCTCACGCCGAAATGACGCCGCGACTGCGGGCTCTCTGGCTGGGTCGATGGCCGGAGCGACTACCTCTCTGGGGATAGGGTCGTCGGAGGGGAGCTCGCTTTCAGGCCACTCAGTGAGAGCGCGTTCGGCATCGTTCGCCGACGCGAATGGCGTCCCTTCTACGTCGAGCGCCCGGCCGAGCCAGCGCCTCAAATACACCGGCGCGTCGCGACCATTGCCAAGCGACTGACGGCTCAACCGGCTCACGATTTCACGCGCCGCGTCGAGCAATCGAACGGGCTGGCCGACGAGCAGCGTGACGGCCAGATAACCGAGCTGGACGATGTCTGCGCGCGGATTGTCCACACCCGATGTGACAGACCCCATCATCAGGCCGAGCTCGTCACGGAGCCGTGCCGGTGAGAGCCGGAGCGCGTCGATGGCTGATCCGAGCACGTGCTCGCTCAGCATCAGGCGGCCTCCCGGCGTCACGGTGACGCGCTCGGGCGTCAGCATTCCGTGAGCCATGCCCTCGCCCTGCGCCTGAAGCGCTGCGAGGACCGGAACGAGCTGAGCGACGAGCTCCGTCGCAAACTGAGGACCGTGCGCGAGCTGCTGGACTTCCGACAGCCGTCGTCCAACCGTGTGGTTCGAAATCAGTGCCAGGCCGTCTTCCTCGTCGAGCGACTCGACCGCCCGTACCTTTGCGATTGACGGGTGGGTGAAGTGCGCCAACTCGTCCGCCCTGCGGCGCAGCGCGTCCTCGAACGCCGGTACCTGCTGAATTCCGGCGTGAACCGCAGCAATTCGAGCGACGACGAGGTCGAGTTGTCGAACATGAGCAGCCGGTCGCCGATCGCGTCCGACAGGCAGGGCGTGTACCAACTTGCGAGGCGTTGCGGCTCGTCGGGTCGGTCGGTTCGCCGCGCTGCGCTTTGGGAAAAACGGGTCATGCTCGGAGGCGGGACGCCTCTACGTTCAGGAGGGACGACTGGCGAGTATAGAACGCCAACGTATTTTCAGTGCGGCGTAGCGTTCGTCACATTGTCCACGAACGCCGTGGACAGTCAAGCAAATCTGTAGTTGCTTCAGCTACTTGGCCGCGAACTCCGGGAGGAATGGAATCGCAAATCCGCAATGCAATGATTCAGTCTCTGTAAATTTCCCATTCCGGTTCGCTTTCGAAGATCCACCGGTAGTAGTCCGCGCCTTTGAGCTCGACGGCGGCGGCCTCGTCGACGATGACGGTGCAACGCTCGTGAAGCTGCAGGGCCGTCGCGGAGATCATCGACGTGATCGGCCCCTCGACCGTGCGAGCCACGATGTCGGCCTTGTTCGCTGCCTGTCGCGAGCAGCACCACGCGGCGTGCATCCAGAATCGTTCCGACGCCCATCGTGATGGCGCGCGTCGGCACCATGAACGCGCCGCCGAAGAGCGGCGCGTTCTGCTGGATCGTCGTCTGCGTCAGGGCCTTGACGCGTGTGCGCGACCGCAGCGCAGACAGCGGCTCGTTGAACCCGATGTGTCCGGAGCGGCCGAGGCCCAGAATCTGCAGGCCGATGCCGCCAGCCTGCTTGATGCGCGCCTCGTACGCCAGGCACTCGGCATCGAGGTCCTCGGCGAGCCCGTTCGGCAGGTGCGTGTTCCGCCGATCGATGTTCACGCGATTGAAAAAGTGCTCGTCCATGTAGTGCCGGTACGAGTGCGGGTCGTCGGGCGCGAGGCCCACGTACTCGTCGAGGTTGAACGTCCGGCAGGACGAAAAATCGAGGTCTTCTGACTGGTGCATGTCCACCAGCCGTTCGTAGACCTGTTCCATCGTCCGCCCAGTCGCGAGGCCGAGCACGAGCGTGGGAGTTGGCGTGGATTTCGTGCCCAATCAACCGCGCCACGAGACGCGCCGCCTCGTCGGCCGTCGATCGAATGATGACCTCCATCGCACGGCATTCTACCGTCAGGTCGTGCGAGAGGTCGGCGTCGCGCGTGTTGTACGCTGACGCCCATGCGCCATCTCGTGCTGACGCTGCTGCTCGTGACGATGGGCGTCCCGGCCTGGGCCCAGACGCGCGAGCGGTTGCCGCTGTTCGTCGCGGACGCGCGTGGTTTCTACAGCGGGCTCGGCCGCGATCCGGTGACCGCCGCCGATCTGCTCGTCGCGCCTGACGAGATGCCCAACCGGGGTTTCGGCGGTGTCACCGGCGTGCACCTCTATCCCTTCCGCGGCCGATCGGTCGCGCTCGGGTTCGGTGGCGAAATGATCTTCGCGCGTGGCAGGGCCGTCACCGAGTCGGAAACCGAGGACTTTCCGCTCGACCATCGTGAATCAGCGGCTGTTCGGCTTGTCCGGCCAGTTCTCGCTGAACTTCGGGTACCGCAATGGGTGGAGCTACATCACGGGCGGCACGGGCCCAATGAGCTTCGGCTCATATCTGACCGACACGGCGCCGCTCGAAAGCGCACCGAAGGCCATGACGCTCAACTACGGCGCGGGCGCCCGCTGGTTTGCGTGGCGCCACATCGCGTTCGCCGTGGACGTGCGTTTCTACCAGACTCATCCTGAGGATCGGACGGTCTTCTACCCCGGTCGCGGACGCTCTTCGCTGCGGATCATATCGGCGGGGATATCGATCAGATAGATGCGCGGTCGAGGCTTAAGGCTTAGGGCTTAAGGCCTAGGGCCGCGTCCTAAGCCCTAAGCCTTGAGCCCTAAGCCCTGGTCCGCTAGTTCAAGTGCTTTCTATAGAACTCCACCACCATCGGCCACGCCGCCAGTGACGCTTTGAGGTTCGCGCCGCCGGCGCCAGCATGGTTGCCCATGAAGCCGTGACCTGCGCCTTCGAAGCTGTTCACCGCGTAGCTCTTGCCGAGCTTGGTCATCGCGGCCTGGGTCGCGGGAATGGATTCGTTGATCCGCGCGTCGTTGCCGGCGTAGAGGCCAAGGACGGGCGCTTTGAGGTTGGCGAGCTGCGCCTCGACAGTGCCGTCAGCCGTGCCGGGTGCCTCGCCGTAGAACACCACCGCCGCATTCAACCCCGGCTGCGCGGCCGCGTAGCCGAAGCTCCGCGCGCCGCCCCAGCAGAAGCCGACAACGCCAACCTTGCCGTTCGACGCCGGCAGCTTCTTCCCGTACTCCATCGCCGCATTCAGCCGCGCATTCACCTCATCCGGCGTCAGCGTGCGGATCGCCTGGCCGACGCCCGTGCCCAGCGATGCGCTGCCGCCACCGTTGGGACCCTTCCCTGAGAGAAAGTCCGGCACGATCGCGATGAACCCGTCCTGGGCGAGCTGATCGCCGACCGCGCGGGGGATGTCGCGCATGCCGTTGATGTCGTGGATAACGAGGACGACGCCAGACTTCGTCGACCGTTCCGGGTAGACGACCCACGAGTTCAGCAGGCTGCCATCCGACAGCTTGATGTCGACCCACTCGCCGTGGCGTGGTGACTCCTTGAGGGCTCGGGCCGCGTGATCGGCCGTCCCCGCCGGAAGCGCGTCGTTCCACTCGACGTCAATCGGCGGGACGCCGCCCTGCCGGCCACCCGCCATCCCTGCGCCACCGGGCGCCTGCGCGGCTGCCACGCCCGCCAATCCGAAAACCGCCCACGCCATCACTGCGAGACCCAGCACTTGTCGCCTCATGAATCCTCCCAAAAGTCGTGATCGATATGATGAGGCCGCATGCCCCGGAATACGCTCCTCGACTTCCTTGAGGACTACTCCCGACAGGACGCCGTTTACCTCGTCCACGACGATGGGTATCGGACCCGTCAGGCGACCTATCGGGAGGTGGGGGACGCGGCGCACCGATTTGCAGACGCCCTGAGGGGCGCAGGGCTTGTCCCGGACGACAAGCTCATCATCTGGTCCGAAAACCGGGCGGAATGGATTGTCGCGCTCTGGGGCAGCCTGGCCGCCGGCGTCGTGGTCGTGCCGGTCGACTACCGCGCGTCGTCCGATCTGGTCCGCCGCGTCAGCGCGATCGTGAGCGCGAAATGGGTGCTCGTCGGCGACGAAGTGGAGCTGCCGGCCGGCGTGACCGGCGAGGTGAGGAAACTGTCGGAGGCCGTCGCGCTGTATGGAGTGGACGCAAGCGGAACCGCGCGCGCGGCGGCGCGCACCTCGAATCCGGTGCCGCTAGCCGAGATCATCTTCACGTCGGGCGCGACGGCCGAACCCAAAGGCGTCACGATTACACATCGGAACATCCTCGCGAACATCCTGCCGATCGAGAAGGAGATGGCGAGGTACCGGAAGTACATCCGGCCGTTCCATCCCATCCGTTTCCTGAATCTTCTTCCACTCAGTCACATGTTCGGGCAGTCGATGGCAGCTTTCGTGCCACCGATGCTCTCGGGCACCGTGGTCTTCTCACACGGCTTCAGCCCGGTCGAGATCATCCACCAGATCAAGTCACGCCGCGTGTCGGTGCTCGTGTGTGTGCCAAAGGTGCTCGATGTCCTTCGGTCGCATGTCGAGCGAATCGCGCCGCACACTACCGGCCCGGACACGCTGGCGGGTAAGCACTGGTCACGACGCTGGTGGCAGTACCGCGACGTGCACAGACTCCTTGGATGGAAGTTCTGGTGCGTGGTGTGCGGTGCGGCGCCGCTGGATCCGGAGCTCGAGGCGTTCTGGCGGAAGCTCGGCTTCCTCGTGGTGCAGGGGTACGGACTCACCGAGACCGCGCCGATCGTGACGCTGAATCACCCGCTGCGCGCCGGGCAGGGCACGGTCGGCCGGCCGATCGGAGGCGTCGAAGTTCGCATCGCGCCGGACGGCGAGATTCTCGTGCGCGGCGAGAACGTGACGAAAGGGTACTACGCACCCGGCGGCTCCGCGGAAGTCGCTCAGGAGTCCTCGGCATTCGAGGACGGCTGGTTCCACACGGGCGACATCGGCACGCTGGACGAAACCGGACGCCTGCTGATCAAGGGCCGGAAGAAGGAAATGATCGTCACGCCTCAGGGATTGAATGTGTTCCCAGAGGACGTGGAACGCGCGCTCACTGCCGAACCGGGTGTAAAGGACGCGGCCGTCGTCGGGCTGAACGTGAACGGCGAGGAGCGCGTGCATGCGGTGCTCGTGCTCGCGCCCGGCACGGACGCGGACCGGGTCGTCCGCGGCGCGAACGCGCGGCTCGAAGATCACCAGCGAGTGTGGAGCACGTCGCTTTGGCCAGGGGGACCAGGCGCGTCGCTGCCCCGGACCGAGGGCACGCAGAAGCTGAAGCGTCGCGACATCCAGCGCTGGGCGGCCGGTGGCGCGTCGACCACTGGCGCGGCACCCAATGCCGGCACAAGCGTTGCCGAGATCGTGCAGCGCTTTGCGCCAAACCGCGAGGCGGGACCGGCGACCACACTCGAGGAACTGGGTCTGAGCTCACTCGATCGTGTCGAGCTGATGATGGCGCTCGAGGAAGCGTTTCAGACGACGCTCGAAGAAAGTGCGCTCGCGAGCGACAGGACGATTGGGGAGATTGAGGCGCTCGTGTAGCGGAACGGTCCGTCCGGGTTCCGTGTTCCCGGTTCTGGTTCAGAGCCCCAAGCCCCAGGCCTCAAGCCTCAAGCCGGCGCGACCAGAGGTGATCGCATTTCCTTCCTGGAACCGATCGGCCCCCGCCTGGTTCCTTCGGCGCATCAGCTTGCCGACCTGGATTCTGCCGCTCGGGTACATCTTCATGGAATTGAAGATCGAGGGCCTCGAGCACCTTCGCACGATCGACGGACCGGTGATCTTTGCGGCGAACCATCAGAGTCACCTCGACACGCCGGCGATCATGATGGCGTTGCCAGCGAAGTGGCGCTACCGGCTCGCCCCGGCCATGGCAAAGGAGTTCTTCAAGGCGCATTTCAATCCGCAGCAGTACAGCCGCCGCGAGTGGTTCACGAATAGCCTGAACTACTACCTGTCCTCTGAGTTCTTCAACGCGTTTCCGCTGCCCCAGCGCGAGGCGGGCACGCGGCAGACGCTTCGATACATCGGCGAAGTCCTCGGCGACGGGTACTCGGTCCTCATCTTTCCTGAGGGCAAGCGGACGATGACCGGCGACATCGGCCGGTTCATGCCGGGAGTGGGCATGATCGGTGCGCGGCTCGTCGGTGCCTGTCGTGCCGGTCCGGCTGGAGGGACTCGAAACCGTGCTCCACCAGAAGATGAAATTTCCGGTGCGAGGGCCCGTGCGTGTGGCATTTGGCGCGCCAATCAGACTCGCCGGCGAGGACTATGCTTCGCTCGCCGGCCAGGTGGAGCAGGCAGTCAGAAGTCTCTGAGGCCCTCGCAAAATCGGGCCTAAGGCTTAAGGCGCAAGGCTTAAGGCCGTGCCTGGCCCTGAGCCCTGAGCCTTGAGCCCTGAGCCGTCTGCTATGCTTACCCCAATGAAAGGACAGCGAATTTGAGCAAGGACGACCTGATAGACGTTCAGGGCACGGTCGTCGCCGTTCACAGCGGCGGCCTTTACCGGGTGCAAGTCGAGTCAGGCCACGAGGTGCTGGCCCAGCTCAGCGGCAGAATGCGCCGCTTCCGCATCAAGGTCGTGCCCGGTGATCGCGTGACTGTCGGCGTTTCACCCTACGATCCCGTCCGCGGCATCATCACCTTCCGCGCTCGATAGCGTTCAAGCCCCTTGAGTACTGAAGCGACACCCCAAACACCGCGCCGGCCGCGGCGTCGTCGGCCCGGTGCGGCGCGTCCAGGCGGCCGTCCGCAGACGTCAGCGGCCGCGGCACGTCCCGCCGCTCCGGCCCCACGCGAATCGGCGCCGCACGATCCCGCGCCCGTTCCCTTCGCCGCGCTCGTGACCGATCAGGACTTGCTCGACGCGCTCGAGCAGCGCGGCTACGAGAAGACGACGCCAGTGCAGAGCGCGGTGCTGCCGTACGCGCTCGCCGGACGAGACGTCATCGGCTGCGCGGAGACGGGCACGGGCAAGACGGCGGCGTACCTACTGCCGATTCTGGCCCGTCTGATTCGCGCGCATCGCGAGTCGGCGACGCCGGCACGCTCGATTCGTGCGCTCGTGCTCGCGCCCACGCGCGAGCTCGTGACCCAGATTGACGACGAGGTGCAGGGATTCGCGTATCACTCGCCGATGTCGAGTGCGGCCGTGTACGGCGGCGTGCCGATCGAGCCGCAGGAACGCGCGCTGAAGGCCGGCGTCGAGATCGTCATCGCGACGCCCGGACGCCTGCTCGATCACATGCGGAGCCAGGTCGGTGACTTCTCGAAACTCGAGGTCCTCGTGCTCGATGAAGCGGACCGCATGATGGACATGGGGTTCTGGCCCGACGTCCGCAAGATTACGGAAGCCATGCCGCCCTCGACGGCGCGCCAGACCATGCTCTTCTCGGCGACGATGCCGGCCGAAGTGATGCGGTTCGCGGACGCGCTGGCGCCCAATGCGGTGTTCGTGCAGGTCGGATCGCGCCGCGGACCGGCCCGCACGATTTCGCACGAAGCCAAGATTCTTCCGGCGCGCGAGAAGACGGCGTTCCTCGCCCGCTACCTTCGCCGGTCTCATGAATCGGCGATCGTGTTCGTGAACACGAAGATCGGATGCGATCGCCTCGCGCGGCAGCTGCAGTCGTTCGGCCTGAGAGCCGCGGCGATTCACGCCGATCGGTCGCAGAACGATCGCACTGCGGCCATTGAGGCGTTCCGCGCCGGCCGGATCCGGCTGCTCGTCGGGACCGACGTCGCCGCGCGCGGCCTCGACATCGACTCGGTCGGCCTGATCGTGAACTACGAAGTCCCGCGCGACGTGGACACCTACGTGCACCGCGTCGGCCGCACCGGCCGCAACGACGCGACGGGCCACGCCCTCACACTCGCCGATCCCCACGAACGCCAGGATCTCGAAGACATCGAGAAAGCGTTCGGGCTCAAGCTCGTCGCCGACTGAGAACTTCGCCAGTACGTCAGTCCCCGGCTGGAGGTCGAATGCCTCGGGCACTCGTTCCTACGCTATCCATAATCGTCGTCATGGGTTGGGCGGCACTGGCGGCACAGTTGTCACCACGCTCATCCACGAAGGCGGTCATCGCGGACGTGGCCTGGATCGCCGGGACGTGGATCGGCGGTGACGGCGGAGTCAGCAGTGAGGAGCGGTGGACGTCGCCGGCCGGCGGCGCGATGCTCGCGGTGTCGCGCACGGTCCAAGGCGATCGTCTGGTGGCCTTCGAGTATCTGCGCATCGTCGAACAGGCCGGCACGCTCGTCTACATCGCGCAGCCAAACGGCCGGCCACCAGTCGAGTTCACGCTGACACGTCTCGAGCACGAGCTTGCCGTGTTCGAGAATCCCGCGCACGATTTTCCGAAGGTCATCCGATACGCGAAGCGCAAGGACGGTGCCCTCGAAGCCACCGTCAGCGGCGCCGGCGGCGAGAAACCGCAGTCGTTCGTCTTCCGCAATCAGAAGTAGACCGTTGGATCCCTTAAGCTGTCTCGAGGCATGACGGACGCGCCCCGGCATTCGCTCAGCGGCAGAATCGCGCTCGTCACAGGCGGGAATCGCGGGAATCGGCCGGGCGATCGCCGAGGCTCTGGCCGAGGCCGGCGCTGACGTCGCGATCTCGTACCACACCCGCGAAGACGACGCCGCGGAGACCGGCCGAACGATTGAACGCCTGGGGCGCCGGTGCCTGGCCGCCCGGGCGGATGTCTCCGAGAGTGCCGCGGTCGAACGGCTGGTCCGCGACGTCGAGAGTGGACTTGGCGGTGTGGACATCCTGGTCAACAACGCCGGCATCACGCGGCCGCAGCCGCTCGAGGCCATCACGGAGCAGGACTGGCACGATCTGATTGCCGTCAACCTGACGTCAGCGTTCCTGGTCACGCAGCGCGTCGTCCCGGCAATGCGGACGAGGCAGTGGGGCCGCATCATCAATCTGTCGTCAGTCGCCGCCCAGCTTGGCGGTGTCGTCGGCCCGCACTACGCGGCGTCGAAGGCCGGCCTCATCGGCCTCACCCACTCGTATGCCGCGCTCCTCGCGAAGGACGGCATCACGGCCAACGCCATCGCGCCGGCGCTCATCGCGCACGGAAATGGTCACGTCGAACCCACGCGCCCGTGCGGACCTGATTCCTGCCGGCCGATTCGGAACGGTCGACGAAGTGGCGGCAGTCGCCGTCCTCCTCGCGACGAACGGCTACATCACCGGCCAGACGATCAGCGTCAATGGCGGGTGGTACATGACGAGCTAGGCTCAGGGCTCAAGGCTTAGGGCTCAAGGCCCGCACCTGAACGCGCGTCGGCGCCCGCATAGATGTTGAACCGCCCGTCGCGGACGAAACCCAGCAGCGTCATGCCGGCTTCGCGGGCCAGATCGATCGCGAGGCTCGAAGGTGCGGAGACGGCGGCAATCATGCGGATGCCGCCGATCCAGGCTTTCTGCACGATCTCGAACGACGAGCGCCCGCTCACGACGAGGATCGAACGGTCGCAGCGGCAGGCGCCGCTCGGAGAGCATGCGTCCGAGAATCTTGTCCACGGCGTTGTGCCGGCCGACGTCTTCAGCGCTCGCCTCGAGTCACGCCGTTCAGACTGAACAGGCCCGCAGCATGAAGGCCGCCCGTTTCTGCGAACGCGGACTGCACCTGGCCGAGGGCGGCGGGAAGACCGAGCACGACGCCCTCATTCACTTGCCAGTCCGTCACGAACGGCTTCGCATCAACTGCCAGCGACTCGAGGCTGCGCCGGCCGCACATGCCGCACGACGAGTTCATCGCGACCTGACGCCGCTGACCGAGCACTTCGGTGACCCGAGCCGGTGCGATCCAGATATTGACGACGTTCTCGACGTCGTCGAGGTCCACGCGCTCGATCTCGTCGACGCCGCCGATCACGCTCTCGCTCAATAGAAACCCCAGCGCGAGGTGGCGATCGTCGCCGGGCGTCCGCATGATCACCGAGAACGGCTCGCTGTTCAGCCGGACCTCGAGCGGCAGCTCGACGGCCACCCGATCGCGGTCGGGACCGGAGTCGCGCGCACTCACCCGCAGCACGTCAAACGCGCGGACGGAGACGCTCATCGGCGGGCCTAGTCCGAGAACTCTTTCGCGAGCTCGACGAACTCGCCGTCGGGCGCGAGGGCGCGGTACTCGCGCCAGTGAGGTCTGGCCTCGGCCGATCGGCCGAGCTTCTCGAGTGTCACCGCCAGATAGAAATGCGCTTCGGGATATCCGGGATTGATAGCGAGCGCGTCCCGGTACGCCGCCACGGCCTCCTGGAATCGCCCGACATCGTGGTGGATGTTGCCCAGGTTGAAGTACGCCTCGAAGCACTCCGCATCGAGGCGGATCGCCTTCTCGTAGAGTGCCTCGGCTTCGACGATTTCGTCGCGCTCATAGTGGATGTTCGCGAGGTTGACGAGCGCCGGAACCAGCTGCGGTTGAAACAGCGCCGCGCGACGATAGGCGGCCGCCGCGGCGTCCAGATCGCGGTTCTCCCCGTCGTCGAGCTCGGCGCCCTCGAGGAAATACCGCGCGGCCAACGCGTGATTGGCGGCGGCGATTTGCTCAGTGCGAGCGCCGGGGCGCGGAAGCCGGTCGATCGCCGCCGTGGGCGCCGGCAGCGACACCACGCGAGCTCGCTCGGTCCGGGCTGGCTGAAAATCGAGCGCCAGCTGGCCCTCGCGCTCGGAGGTGACCGCGCGGAGCCAGCCGTGCAGCGACGAGCCGCGCTCGATCTCGGCGGCGGCCTGCCGGATGACCGTGAGATCGGCGAAGGAATACCGGCCGACCACAGGCCGGATCAGACCCCAGCGCTCGAGGTAGCGCAGGTGATCGTCACGAAGCGCGGGATAACGGCTGCGCAGATCGCGCGCGGCGTAGTCCTGCGAGCGAAGCGTCTCGAAATCCGGGAGGCCCGCCTCGAGGCAGAACTCCTCCTCGGTCACCACGCGTCGTACATGATCCGGTGGCGGTGGCGCATCGGTCCCGGTGAGGACGACGGTCGTCTTCGGGGTCAGGTCGGACGAGAACGCGCCGCCCATGCGCTCGACGATCGACGCGCACGTCACGTCGCGACAGCAGGCGAAGCTTCCCGAGGAGCGCGACATGCTGCCCGGTGAGCGGACGATCGGCCGAAGGAATGACCACGGCTTCGACCGTCACGATGAATCGCTCCTCGCGCGAAGTCAAGCGGACGGTCCAGCATCCGGGGGGCTCCGCCCCCGCGGTCCCCCCGACGCGCTCACTCGCGGGGGCCGCCGATCACCGCCCGCTCCGTTCGCGCGGGCTCGCTCACGCTCGCTCAGCGCCCGCGGACTGTAGTGCCCGAGAGTCGCTCAAGCACCGTGACGAGTTGCTGGGTACCCTGATCGCCGGCGCCCTCGGCCTCGAGCACGCGAAGAAGCTGTTCGGCCAGCCCGGCGGCGAAAATTGGTACGCCAAGCTCGCGCGCGGCCTCACCCACCAGCCGCAGGTCCTTCTGCTGGAGCCGTGACCTTGAACGCCGGCGCGAAGTCGCGGTCGATGATCTTCTTGCCGAGGTTCTGAAAGGCCCAGCTGTTCGCGGCGCCGCCCGTCAGGGCTTCGTGAAGCTTGACGACGTCGAGACCGGCCTTCGCGCCGAGCACGAGCGCCTCGCACGACGCCAGCAGGTTCACAGCGGCCAGAATCTGGTTGCACAGCTTGGCCGTCTGGCCGTGACCGGAGGGACCGATGTGCGTCACGCGGCTGCCCATGCCCCCGAAGACCGGTCGCGCACGGTCAAAGGCGCCCGCGGTTCCACCCACCATAATTGTCAGCGTGCCGGCGATCGCGCCGAGCTCGCCACCTGACACCGGCGCGTCGAGCCAGTCGCACCCGCGGTTCGGCCGCCTCGGTCGAAAGCGCCCTCGTCACGGCCGGCGAAATCGTGGACATGTCCGCGATGACGAGACCGGCGCGCGCGCCCTCGAGCACGCCCCCTGGACCGGTGGCCACCGCCTCGACGTCGGCCGAATCCGGCACCATCGTGATGACCATCTCCGTCGCCGCCGCGGCCTCGGCCGGAGACGCGGCGCGCTTCGCGCCGAGCGCGACCATCTCGTCCACGGAAGCCGTCGTCCGGCTGTTGACCGTCACGTCGAACCCGGCCTTCAGCAGATTGCGCACCATGGGCCGGCCCATGATGCCGAGCCCGACGAAACCTACCCGCGAGATTGCCGGTCGTTCTGTCACGCTTCACCCCAGTCACGAGTCGGCCGAACGGAAGGCCGGCCGCTCCACTTTCCTCGCGCCACGTGCCATATGATCGAGAGCTGATGCTGCTGGCGGCTGATGTTGGCGGAACCAAGACACTGATCGGGCTCTACCGGCCGCCCGGTCCTCGTCCGACGCCGGTCGAGTCGCGAGTGTACGCCACGCTGGACTTCGAGAACATGAGCCAGCTCGTGGACGCGTTTCTTCGGGAGATCGGTTCCGTGTCGGTCGAGGCGGTGGTCGCCGGCGTCGCCGGACCCGTCCGCGGGTCTCGAGGCGGAACTGACCAACGCGCCGTGGAGCGCCAATCTTAACGAGATCGCCGAACGCCTGCATTGCCAGGCCGCGCTTCTGAACGACCTCGAAGCGATGGCGTATTCGGTCTCGGTGTTGACCGCCGACGAGCTCGTCGTGCTCCAGGCCGGCGAACCCAACCCGACAGGCAACGCCGGGACTCATCGCAGCGGGCACGGGACTGAACGAATCGCACATCCAGTTCATCGACGGTCGCTACGTCCCGTCGCCGTCCGAATCCGGCCACGCGGATTTCGCCGCGCGCACCGAGGAAGAGATCGCGTTCGTCCAGGATTTCGTGCGGACGCGGGACCGGGCGGACGTCGAGAGCGTGCTGTCGGGTCCGGGACTCGTAAACCTCTACCGCTTCACGCACCGCAACGGACGCCGGCCGGCCGACTGCCCTGTGTCCCGCGGATTCGGACGACAACATCGCGTCCGAGATCACCGCGTCCGCGCTCGGTCGATCGCTGTCCGCGATGCGTCGACGCGCTCAACATGTTCGTTTCCGCCTACGGCGCCGAGACCGGCAATCTCGCATTGCGGTCGATGACGACGGCAGGGGTCTACGTCGGCGGCGGAATCGCGCCGAAGATCCTGCCGGCGCTGCAGAACGGACGGTTCATGAAAGCGTTCCGCGCCAAGCCGCCAATGGACGACGTCCTGGCGCGCATTCCGGTTAAAGTGATCCTCAACCCCAGCGCCGCATTGATTGGCGCGTCGGTCAAAGCCGCCTCGCTGATCGGTCGATAAGAAGGAACTCAGATGCCCGCACGTCGGGATCTGAAATTTGAAATTGCCTTCTTGGTTTTCCAGGGGAATTGACCAGTGAACGCCCCACTCCTGACAACTCTGACATCCGCGATTGCGCTTTCGTCAGTGCTGGCGCTCGCCGGACAGACACAACCGTCGCCCAAGGCGTACGACGACGTCGTCTCGTTCGCGGCGGCGGCCGCCGCGGCGGCGCCCGAGCGAGTGAAGTTCGGTTCGCTCGGCAAGCTCGGCGGCAAGGACGTACCCCTCGTGGTCGTTGGCAACAACGTCACGGACACGACGCCCGGCAGCGGTCAAGGCTTCGGGCAAGCTTCGCGTGTGGGTGCAGGCGGCCAGCCGGGAGGGCACGGACGCGGCGTTGATGTTGCTGAAGGATATGGCGGCAGGAAAGAACGAGCTGTGGCTCAGCGCGGTCGTGCTGCTCGTCAGTCCCATGGAGATCGGCGATCCCAAGCGCCAACCGTCGGGACGCGAGTACGTGTTCCTCGAGACGCCCGAGGCGTCGACGTTCGCGAAAGCCCTGACGGACTACGACCCGCACGTCGGCATCGAGATCCGCACGGAAGATGGTCCGTGCTCGGCGTATGCGGTCACGTTCGCTCCACCGCTCAATCCGAACACGAGCGAACACATCCTCGGCGCACTGCGCGAAGAGTATTTCCCGTTCATCGTCAGGAGCCTGAAGTCCAAGTGGTCGATGGACGCGTTCTATCGCGGCAACGTCGTGGGCGGTGATGACGGGTGCGCGCCGAAGCTCCCGGAAAAAACCGACAAGGCCGAAAAGGTCGCGGCCGCGCCCGCGGGAGGCCGTCGTGGCGCGGCGCCCGCGACCGCGGGCCGTGGCCGCGCCGGCGGACGAGGCACGGGTCCGGTTCCCACGCCCACCGCCGAGCTACAGCAGCCCGCCTGGCAGGCCTCCGGCTATCAGCTGGGTCTGGCCGCCAACTACCTCGGCGTTCGCAACCGCTTCTCCATCGTCGGCGTCGTTCACGCGAAGGATGCCCCGGACGACCGCGCGAAAGCTGCCGCACATTTCCTCGAAGAGGCGCTGGCGTTCGCCTGGGGCGCGAACACACGGCATCAAGAAGGCAACCGAGGCCGCTGACCTGGGGGTGCCTCGTTGGCCGATCGCTCCCGACAAGCACCCGTCTGGCCACGGTCGGACAGGTCGAAGTCTTGATGAGCGACGCCGCCTCGTCTGGTGACTCGCCGAGAAAGCGCACGAGCGCGTCGCGGGTGGTCTCCATGCGCGATCAGCTGCACTTCGAACCGGCGTCGGACGAGATCGTCGCCGCCGAATATTTCGTGCCCGCGTCTCAAACCGCGGTCGTGGAACTGCTGAAGAAACACGGTGTGCAGCTCCGGCAGCTGACTCAGGGGACGAAGGGCGCCGAAGAATTCGTCGTGACGCCGGCGCCGATTGGATCGGCTCCTGGCAGGATTGCCGGCACCTGGCAGCGAAGCACGGCGGAGGTTCCGTCGGGCAGCTGGGCAGTTCGAATGAACCAGCCGCTGTCGCGCCTCGCGTTCGCGTTGCTGGAACCGACCTCAGAGGACTCCGTCGCGACGCTTCCAGGCGTGAGCGACGGAAAGACGTATCCGATTCTCCGGAGAGGGCGTTAAGAGCGTCTGACAAGGACCTTGGACGGAGGACCGACGAGCGTCGGTGCCTACCGCATCAGCCGTGCGATGTCGTTGTAGATCACGGTCACCATCAGGAGCACCATCACCGTGGCGCCGGCCACGAGGATCCGCTCCTTCATCCGGATGCTGAGATCTCGCCGGGCGAGGCCCTCAACCGCAAGAATCGCGATGTGCCCGCCGTCGAGGACGGGCACGGGCATGAGGTTGAGGAGGCCCAGGTTCAGGCTGATCATCGCCATCAGGTTCAGCAATGCGACCCAGCCAAGCTCGGCGGCGCTGCCGGAGAGCTGAGCGATTCCGACCGGTCCCATCAACTGGCGCACCGGGTGTCTCGCGCGTCAGCAGTCCGCCGAGCGTCTTGCCGATGAGCCGCGTGGTTTCCCAGTTCTGCTGAACGCTGAGTTTCACGGCCTCGACCACCGACGGATCGATCCGGCGGACCTCGTACCCGCTGATGCCGACGCCAATCATGGCGGCGCCCTGTGGACCGCGCGGCACGACCGTCGTGTCACGCGAGGCTCCGGCGCGCTCCACGGTGAGCGTGAGCGGCGTGTCCGCGCTGGCGCGAAGGCGCTCGACGATCTCGTCCTGCGTCAGGTTCCGCGCGCCGTTGACGGCAAGCAGCACGTCTCCACGCTCGAGTCCGGCTTGTTCCGCGGGGCTTCCGGGGTTCACCTGGGTAATCTGCGGACGAAGCACTGGGCCGATGCCGAGGTCGCCCATCTCGTAGCTGCCCGTCGCCACCGGCGTGACCCGAACCGACACGCGCTCTCCCTGACGATTCGCGATCGAGCGTGAGCTCGCGGCCGGCCTTGGGAACGACGGCCATCTCGAACTCATCCCACGTGGACATCGGCACGCCGTCCACGCTGACGACGAGATCTCCGGCGCGCAGGCCGGCGGCGGCCGCGGGTTTCCCTTCCTCGACCGATCCGATCACCGGCGGGCCCGATCGGTAGATGCGGCACGTCCGCGCCACGGCTCAACACGACCGCGCCCACCACGATCGCGAGCAGGATGTTCATGACGGGACCGGCGACGTACACCTGAAAGCGTACCCACTTGCTCTTCGCCATGAACTGGTCGGACGCCGGTCGGATCGCTGCTCCCGGTCGCTTCCTCTTCGAGCGCGTTCTCTCCGGCCAGCTTCACGTAGCCGCCGAGCGGAATGACGCTGATGCAGTACTCGGTGTCGCCGCGGCGGAACGAAAACAGCCTCGGTCCGAACCCCAGCGAGAACGTGTGCACGCGCACGCCGTGCCATCGCGCCACGAGAAAATGTCCCAGCTCGTGCACGAAAACGAGCACACCGAGAACGAACAGGAAGGCGAGAATCGTGGTCATGTTCTCGTCTATGACGATGGTAGCGTACTGATAGTTTCGGCCGAAAACTCGCGGGCCCAGGCGTCGGCGGCCCGCACGTCGGCGAGCGAATCCGGCGGCGACGTGCTCCGATCGGCCGCGCCCAATGCCTGCTCGATGACGTGGGGGATCATCGGAAATGTAATGCAGCCGGCGAGGAAGGCCTCGACGGCCATTTCATTGGCGGCATTCAGGACGACGGGCCACGCGCCTCCCCGCTCGAGCGCGGCGTAGGCCAGCCGAAGACAAGGAAACCGGTCCGGGTCGGGCGGCTCGAATTCCAACGCGCCCAGCTGCGCCACATCCAACCGAGCTATCGGCGTCTGCCACCGTTCCGGATACGAAAATGCGTACTGGATCGGCAGCCGCATGTCGGTGACGCCGAGCTGCGCGATGATCGAGCCGTCGCAGAACTCCACCATCGAATGGACGATCGACTGCGGGTGCACGACGACGTCGATTTCGTGCGACGGGCACGTTGAACAGCCATCGCGCTTCGATGACCTCCAGCCCCTTGTTCATCAGCGTCGCCGAGTCGATGGTGATCTTGCGCCCCATCCGCCAGGTCGGGTGACGGAGCGCGTCCTCGAACGTCACGCGCTGAAGGGCCTCACGGCTCAGCTGCCTGAACGGGCCGCCGGAAGCCGTCAGGATCAGCCGTTGAATGTCGCCGGGGTCACGGCCATGCAGACACTGGTGAATGGCGTTGTGCTCGCTGTCCACCGGCAGAATGGCGGTGCCACGTTTCCGAGCCGCCTCGACCATCAGCGCACCGGCCATCACGAGCACTTCCTTGTTCGCGAGCGCCAGCGTCTTGCCCGCGTCAATGGCCGCGAGCGCGGCTTCGAGGCCCGCCGTGCCGGACGAGGCACAGAGAACCAGGTCGACGTCCGGGTGCGTCGCGGCCGCGATCAGCCCGTCTCGTCCGACCGCGAGAATCTCGAGATCGGACTGCCCGTTCACGCGCGCCGTCAGTTCGTCCCGCGCGGCGTCGGTCGCGACACCGACCGCCCGCGGTCGAAAACGGCTCACCTGCTCGGCAAGGAGCGACGCGTTCTCGCCCGCGGCGAGCGCGACGATCGAGAGCCGGTCCGGATGCGCCGCGACGACATCGAGCGCGCTTTGCCCGATCGAACCGGTGGAGCCGAGCACGGCGATGCGTTTCATCGGTCAGGCACGGAACGCGGCCAGCAGATAGAAGACCGGCGCGGCGAACAGGTAGCTGTCGAGCCGGTCGAGCACGCCGCCGTGTCCCGGAATCAACTGCGAGCTGTCCTTCACGCCGGCACTGCGCTTGAGGAGCGATTCGAACAAATCCCCGGTGATGCCGACGATCGCGAGGATCACGGCGATGACCGCGCAGCGGACGGGCGACCAACCCGGCACGCACCAGGGGCCGAGCGCGAATCCGGCGAGGCCGGCGGCGACGAGCCCGCCCGATCGCGCCCTCGACCGTCTTGGCCGGGCTGATGGCCGGCGAGAGCTTCGTGCGGCCAAGCGAGGCGGCCGGTGTAGTACTGCGCCGAGTCGCTGATGGCGATCGTCGCGAGCAGCCACGTGACGGCCGCCGGCCCGAGCTCGGCGCGCGTCCACACCAGCGTGCCGAGCGGAAGCCCGACGTAGATCGGCGCCATCACGAGCATCGAGGCGCGCGGCAGACTCTCCGGCGTGGGCGCTGCCGAATCCAAGCGCGACCACTCCGGCGCCGACCAGCAGCGACGAGCAGCACGGCGTCCAGCGACACTTCTCGCGGAAGCTCCGGGAGTTGGGCGACCGCGAGCACGAGAACCGCGGCGGAAAATCCGACAAACGCCGCGGACAACGGGGCGTTCGCGCGCGTGGCGAGACCGACGAGCTCCACGCCGGCGAGGGCGGCCGCGATGACGGCGACCGCCGCCGTGGCCCACGCGGGCAGCGTCCAGATGGTGAACCCGAGAATCGCGATCAGGACAACCGCGGACAGAATGCGGCGCATCAGGTCTCGCTACCGCTTTCCGGCGGCCATCGCGTCGGACTGGATGGCTCCGTATCGTCGGTCGCGTTTCTGGTAGTCGATGATGGCCTCGAGCAGATGGCTGGCGCGGAAGTCGGGCCACAACGCATCCGTCACCCAGATCTCGGCATAGGCAATCTGCCAGAGCAGGAAGTTGCTGACGCGCATTTCGCCACTCGTGCGGATCAGCAGATCGGGATCAGGTTGTCCGGCCGTGTAGAGGAGCGAGCCGAACGTGGACTCGTCGAGCGACTCGGGGTCCACGCCTTCACGAATCGCGCGGCGCGCGGCGTCTACGATCTCGGCACGGCCACCGTAGCTCAACGCGATGTTGAAGATCATGCCCGTGTTGCCGGCCGTCCGTTCCTCGGTCGCCGCCAGCTCGTCGCGGACGTCCGGGCTCAGCCGCTCGCGCTGGCCGATGACGCGGAACCGGATGTTGTTCTTGAGCAGCAGCTTGAGCTCGCGGCGCAGATAGTGCTTCAGCAGCCCCATGAGCGCGGCGATCTCGGAGTCCGGACGCTTCCAGTTCTCGACCGAGAACGCGTACAGCGTGAGCACGGAAATCCCGAGCCGCGCCGACGTCTCGACCGAGGATCGTACGGCCTCCGTGCCGGCACGGTGCCCTTCGACCCGCGGAAGATGGCGTGTCGCCGCCCAGCGGCCGTTGCCGTCCATGATGATCGCGACGTGGCGCGGCAACCGCCCGAAATCCACGCGGCGCACGAGCGCGTCCTCCACGGACCCCTGGGGCACGGCCGCGAGCATGTCGGCAAGAGCCATTGATCTGGGCAGGATCTTAGCAGCGTCAGTAACGGACCGCTATCAGCATGAGCCCGCGCGCGGGCGCCGTCGGGCCGCCCGCCCGGCGGTGTCGCTCGCGCCAGAATCGCCGGCACGGTGTCGGCGGCCCGGAGACCGGACCCGACCTCGACGAGTGTTCCGACGATCGCGCGCACCATGTGGCGAAGGAACCCGTCACCTTCGATCTCCACCACCACTTCGTCGCCGCGCTCGTCGATATCGAGACGTCCGATGGTGCGCACGGTGTCGAGCGTGCTCGATCCCCTCGCCTGGAACGACGCGAAATCGTGACGGCCGACGAAGGCCGCCGCCGCGTGCCGCATAGCGCCGACGTCCGAGAGGTCCGGGACGTGCCAGGCGAACGCGCGATCGAATGGCGACATCACGAGCGATCGCGCGAGACGGTAGCGATACGACTTCCCGCGCGCGTGAAACCGCGCGTGAAAACCGGGTGCGGCGTCTTCGACCTGGAGGATCCGAATGTCGACCGGCAACCGCACGTTGATGGCTCGCAGGAGGCTTGCCGTGGACAGATCGACGTCCAGATTCACGCTCGCCACCTGCGCGGCGGCATGCACTCCCGCGTCCGTCCGGCTGGCTCCTGCCACGCCTGGCCGCCGCTCGGCATCGTCGAACAAGCGGCGCCACGGCGTCTTCGATCGCCTGCTGAACCGACAGCCCGTTGGTCTGCCGCTGCCAGCCGACGTAGTTCGTCCCGTCGTAGGCGATCGTGAGCTTGAGCGTTCGCACGCGCGATGTCAGGTTCTCGAGCCCGGCTTCACGGCCGGCGTCCCGGCCTGGCAGAGCGGACACGATGCCGGATCGTAGGTGGGGACCTGCAGGGCGGCCAGCGCCTGGAAGGGCACGCCGACATCTGACGATCCTCCGCTGCGGTCGATGATCGACCCGGCGCCGATCACGGTCGCGCCAGCGTCCGTCGCGACGACGATCGTCTCACGCGTGGATCCGCCGGTCGTGACGATGTCTTCGATGACGGCGACGCGATCGGCCGACGACAGCGAGAACCCTCGTCGAAGCGCGAGCTTGCCATCGACCCGTTCGGCGAAAATCGCGCGCACGCCGAGCGCGCGCGCGACCTCGTGGCCGATGATCAGACCGCCCGAGCGCCGGCGACAGCACCGCCGTTGGCGCGGCCGCGCGCAGCCGATCGGCCAGCGCACGGCCCAGCGTTTCGGCGTGGACGGGATGCTGCAGGACGAGCGCGGACTGGAGATAGGCGGGACTATGAAGCCCGGAAGTCAGCCGGAAATGCCCCTCGAGCAAGGCGCCCGACTGACGGTACAACGAAAGAACCGCGTCAGAATTCATGTCCAAGAGCATAGCCTCAAGCCTCTGAGGCCCACGCCCACGCGGGGTCAGTCCCACGTCGCGCATGCGGCGAGGACAGACCCGCGTGGCTGATATAGTCCGCTGCCGTGACGACCGTCTCCGTCACGGTGATCACCCGCAACGAATCGGCGCACATCGATGCGTGCTTGGCCTCCGTCGAATGGGCCGACGAGGTCATCGTCGTCGACAGCGAAAGCACCGATGACACGGTGGCCCGGGCGCAGGCGCGCGGCGCGCGCGTGGTCGTCCGCCCGTGGCCGGGCTACTCGGCGCAGAAGAACTGGGCCGCCGAGCAGGCCTCGTCGGACTGGATTCTGTCGATTGACGCCGACGAACGCGTCACGCCTCAGCTGGCGGCCGAGATTCGCCAGGTGCTCAGCAGGGCCCACGGCCTCCGGCTACCGCGTCCCACGCCTCACGTGGCACCTCGGACGATGGATCCGAACGACGGATTGGTATCCGGACTACCAGCTTCGCCTTTACGATCGCCGCCGCGCCCGCTGGGCGCCACGCCGCGTGCATGAATCGGTGACCGCCGATGGACCGGTGGCGCTCCTCACGCAGGACCTGCAGCACTACGCGTATCGGGACATCAGCCACCACCACGCGACGATGGATCGCTACACGACGCTCGCGGCCGACGAGATGTTCGACGCGGGTCGATCGGCGAGCGTCCTCGACCTGGTCGTCCATCCTCCCGCGGCGTTCCTGCGCAACTACGTGCTGCGCCGCGGGTGCCTCGACGGCGCCGTCGGGTTCATCATCTCCGTGATGAACGCCTACTACGTGTTCCTGAAGCTCGCCAAGCTGCGCGCGCTCGTGATCGCGGACAAGGCCCCGCGCCGCGCCTGAACCCTGAATCGAACGTGCCGGCCATGCGTTCGGTCCACATCGACACCGCGCGAACCTGGCGCGGTGGCCAGAATCAAGTGCTCATGACGGTGACCGGGCTGGCGGAAGCCGGGCACCAGGCGATCCTCGTCGCGCACGAGGCCGGTGAGCTGCGCCGGCGGGCCAGCGAGGGCCTCCGGTTCATCGGGTTCTCGCCGCGAAGCGAGTTCGACGTCCACGCCGGCTGGCAGCTCGCGCGCGTGCTGCGGGAGATCGAGCCCGACGTCGTGCACGCACACGATCCCATGGCGGTGTCGCTCGCCGCCATGGCCCTGCAGATGCGCACGGGCCTTCCCCGCCAACCGCTCGTCGTCGCCTCGCGCCGCGTGGACTTCCACCTGAAGCGCCACGCGTTCTCGAAGTGGAAGTACGGCCACGTCGACGTGTTCATCGCGGCCTCCGAGGTCATCAAGTCGATCCTCACCGCCGACGGCGTGCCGCGCTGACCGCATCGAGGTCGTGCACGACGGCGTCAACGTGACCACGATCGACAAGCAGCCGGTCGTCGACGCGCACGCCGCGTTCTGGCTGCCCAAGGGCGCGCCGCTCGTCGGCAACGTGGCCGCGCTCGCCGCGCACAAGGGACAGCGGCACCTCGTGGCCGCCGCGGCGAAGGTCGTGCGTGAGCTGCCCGACACGCGCTTCCTCATCGTCGGCGAGGGCGAGCTGCGCGATCAGCTCGAGCGGCAAATCCACGACCTCGGGCTCGACCGGCACGTCGTGCTCACCGGATTCCGATCCGACGTGCTCGGCCTCGTCAAGTCGTTCGATCTCTTCGTGATGAGCTCGATCACCGAAGGTCTCGGGTCCGCGATCCTCGAGGCGATGGTCTGCAGGCGGCCGGTCGTCGCCACGCGGGCCGGCGGCATCCCCGAAGCGGTCGATGACGAAGTGACGGGCATCATCGTGCCGCCGCACGACGAAGACGCGCTGGCCGCCGGGATCTTGCGGCTACTGAGGTCGCCAGACCTCCGCGACCAGTTCGGTCAAGCCGGCCGTCAGCGCGTGATCGACGCGTTCAGCGTCGAACGGCTCGTTGAGGGAACGGCGCAGGGTGTACGAACGGTGGTGGGAAGAAGGGTGACCAGCGGCCAGTTCCCCGTTCAGTCGCACCAGAACAAGGAACCGTGGAACGAGGAACGACTGTGCCAAGCCTCACCAGCCCATTTTCTTCGCAGTTCGGTGATGTGCGCCGCGTGATGGCGGCCGTGCCAGGCGTAAAGGGCGACCATGCGATCGACGGTCATCGGGCCGCGTTCCGGGTGCATGAGCCCGCGTTCGAAGTCTTCCTGCGCGAGGTGCCGGAGAAACATCGCCCATCGTGCGTGCAGCGACTCGATGAGGCGAAGCGACGAGTCGACATCGGCGTCGGCCGCGTCGGGGAAGTTCGCCCAGACCCCTTCGTTGTACGGCTTGATGGTCGGAACGTCTTCGGTCGCCGCGAACTTCAGACGCGCGTACGCGTGCATGTGGCTGTCGGCGACGTGATGCACGACCTGGGCAACCGTCCACCCGCCGTCACGATACGGCGTGAGACGTTGGTCGGTCGTCAGACCGGCAACCGCTGCCGTCAGCGCGGCCGGCGCAGCGGCGATCTCGCGAACGAACGAAGCGCGCAGATCAGCCGTGTAGTCGGCGGGCGGAGCGAACTTCCCGATGGGATAGCGAGGATCGGTCATGGGACATTTTAGCGGTTCGAACCTAGCGGCAGACGAGCGGTAGCGTCCCGCTGTACCGCCACCGCGGCTGGGCGGTGTTGATGAGTTGGTTCTCGCGCAGGCGGCCGCCGCGGTCCTCGAGCCAGTCCGCAACGACATCGCGAACGAGGGGCAGATCGTCGTCCAGCGGGAATCCTCCCGGAGGCATGACGGGAGTCAGAAGGCGATCGCCGCCGGTTGCGAGAAAGGCATGGGTTACCACGACGAGCCGATCGTCATCGCGGATCGTCCTGCCGGAGGTGCGCGTCATCACAATGGCCAACCGGCTGTTTCTGCAGCTCGCAGCGACCCGCACACCAGCGATGCCGGGCAGCGCCCGGCCTTCCCGCAACTGGATCTCGAACACGCGTCGGAGTTCGGCGCCTGACAGGTCGAGACGGACCAGCCGGTTGTCGAACGGAAAGGTCTCATAGAGTCGTCCATAGGTCAGCGGCCCCCGCGGTAAATCCGCACGCAGGCCGCCGCGCGTGTTGTTGATCGCGATGTCGACGTCCGGGATCGCCGAGAGCATGGCGTCGGTGAAGAGGTTCCCGAGAGGCGATTCGGTCCCAATCAGCGCGACACGAATGGGCGTGTCCAACACCACGCCGAGCGACTCTCCGGCATGCGCTTTGACGCGCTCGACGGCCGGTGCGATGACACGCGCGATCGCGGAATCCGTGCTCACGGGCTGCCCCTCATACTCGGCAGGCACGAGCGCGCGGTTGCCGGCGGCTTGGGCATCGCAGCGCGTGGTTCCCTCGTACACACGGGCGCAGACATCACGCGGCGGGAACACTCGTTTCTCGACGACCTTCTTCGTTCGCCGATCGACCGTCAGGTCGGCGCGTGAGAATGCGGTGCCTTTTGAAAACGCCTGCATGACGATGGTGCCGTCGATTTCGTGCGCCATGCCGGCATGCGTGTGGCCCGACGCGACCAGCTCGATGGTTCCGGTCGGTAGCTGGCGCAGGACGGCTGCGATTTCAGAACTCGACAAATCGCAGGACGACAGGTCATTCGGATCGTCGAATCGTGTGCAACGCCCACCGGCGTGAGCCAGGGCCACGACGAAATCGGCGCCGTTCCGACGTAGTGACTGCGCCTCTGCCAGAAGCGTCGCGGCCAAGGGATTGACGCGGAGGCCACCGGTCGCCGTGGCGATCGTTGCCGAAAGCGCTCTGAGGGTCATGACCCCAATCAAGCCGACCTTGACGCCCGCGACGTTCACCACGACCGACGGCCGCACGTTGGGCCAGTTCACGGGACGGCCCGTCACCGTGTCAATGAGGTTCGCGGCCAGGAATGGGAACTTCGCCTCGGCGGCTCGTGCCTTCAACGCGCCGCGCAGATCGCTCGATGACCCGCGTGGCGCAACGCCTGGACCGGCCACACCGAAATCGAACTCGTGATTCCCGATCGCCGCCGCCGCATAGCCGAGCGAGTTGTACGCGGCCACGACCGGGGCGCCCTCGGCGAGATTCGACTCGACGGTGCCCTGGAACATATCGCCGGCGTCCACGAGCAGCACGCCACCGTCGCGCTTGCGGGTCGCGCGAAGGTTGTTGAGATACCCCCCGAACGTGGCCAGGCCTCCGCGCCCGTCTCGCTCCAGCAACCCGCCGTGCAGGTCATTGGTGGCGACGATCGACAACGTGGTCGTCTGCGGGCTTTGTTCACCCTGTGTTGAGGTGCCGCACGCCCATGCCAGGACGAGGGCAACCGCCAGACTTCCCGAGGTGAAGGGATGTCTCATGAGGGCGAAGCTACAGATAGAGAGCCCTATGTTGCTACACGATGCCGCAGGCGTTTCAAGAGCTGGATCTGACCGGCATGATACAGGTCGTGCGCCGCAATTCCGGCGAGCAGATCGAAATTACTGACCTGCGATCGACGAGGCGTCCTGCCCAGAACGCCGCCCTTCAGCCGCGCGACCTCGGCGCGAAGCGCCTCGTGCGTGGATTGGAGGAGCGCGACGTCCTTGCGCCAGGCTGACTCGGCGGCCTTCGGACCCTCCGGCCTCTTGAACCAGTTGGAGCCTTTCAGCGGAAACGAACCGCGCGGCGCCTCGGAGAAACGCCGGGTCACGGCGTACTTCCAGTAGGCCGCGTGCACGACGATTTCCCAGATGTTGTGCCGGTTGCGGGCCGGGCGCCAGGCGGCCTCGGCAGCGGACAGGCCGCGGATCGACCCGCGCAGGTTCGTCCCGTGCCACGACTTCTTGTCGTACGCCTGATCGATGATCGCCAGGAGCTGTCGAATCTCGTTCATGCGGGCTCCTTTCACGCCCTGGCCGGACGGCAGACCTCGCGGAGCGGGCACACACGATTGCCGCGCGCGGTGTGCCAGCCGCAGGCACCCATCATGCTCAGGTGGCAAAGAGAGAAATCGTAGCGCACTGGATCGTCCGGATCGAGCGCGCGGAGCGCGGCGGTGATGTCAGTCGCCATCTTCCAGCCGGGTGATGCGCGACGGGTCAGCCGCAGGCATCGACCGACTCGGATCGTATGGGTGTCGAGCGGCACGACGAGCTGTCTGGGCCGGAGTGCCGTCCATCCGCCCGGATCGACACGATCCGTCCGGACCATCCAACGAAGAAACAGGTTGAGCCGCTTACAGGCGGCCCCGGTGGACGGCTGCGAGAAAAAATAGAAGACCCCGGGACGTTCCGGCACGCGGCGGCCGTACGCCGGACGCAGGTCCACGCGACGCGCCCACCCGGAAAAGCTATCGAGCGCGGGTCCGAAGTCGGGCGCGTCCGGATCCACCCCGGCTGCAAAGGCCTTCTCAATCGACCCGTGTTCTTCGACGAAGCGCCGGAGGATCCAGAGGAGTGCGATGAAGTCCGCGCCCCGGGTCCAGCGATGCACGAGCGGCACGAGCGGCGCACCATGCCGTGCCGGGTCGAAGCCTCGCACGAACGCCGCGGGTTCTGGTCCGAGCACCCGGCACAACGCCTCGACCGACGCCATGACCGATCCGACGCGGCCAAAGGCGAGGGCCGCGGCCACGAACGCCACGATCTCCCTGTCGTCGGTGCGTTCGTACCGCCTGACGATCTGAACAGGGTCGAGCGCCGAGTCAGGATGATTGAAGCCGGCGTACAGCGAGTCGAGCGCACCGCGGAGCGCGAGAGAGCTCAGAACGTGGCGATTGCCAGACCTGATCGGCACATCGGGCACTCCGACACGGCGTAGTTCTCGGGCGCCTTGTACTCCGCGAGCGCGAAGTTCGGCACGCCCAGGTCCACAATCGCTTCGAGCCGGTCGTAGATCTGGCACGTCGCGATGACGGTGCCCCCGGCTTCCTCGATGACGGCTTTCGCGCGCTCGAAGGTCTTCCCGGTGTTCCGCACGTCATCGGCAACGAGGACGCGCTTCCCTGCGACGACAGATCGGTAGAAAGGGCGCATGCCTTCCCCTTTCGGCGACAGCGGCGCAAAGCTCGTCGGCGGCAGGCTCAGGCTGCGGCGGCTGTCGAGCAAACCCGCGATCGTGTGGGCCAGCAGCGCGCCACCGAGCACCGGGCCCGCCACGACCTCCGTGGCCCCGATCACGTCGTCCGGCAACACATCGATCAGATCCTGGCCGAGGCGCCAGATCATCGAGGGCTGCCGCAATATCCGATGTGGATTCAGGTAGACACGGCCGTGGTAGCCGTTGCCGTAGTCGAAGTGCCCGTCGATCATGAGCACTTCGAATTCCTGAAGGTTGGCGAGTGCTTTCTTCCGCAGATCGTCTCGACGCGTCATTCTCACTCCGGGGGCTTTGCCCCCGGACCCCCTGCGCGCTCACTCGCGGGGCCCCAATGCCCCACTCCGTTCGCGCGGCTCACTCGCTTCGCTCGTTCGCTCACTCCGCCGCGTCCTCAGGGTCCAAGAAGGCATGGCCAATCGCCGACGGCTCGTTCGCGTTCCTCGCGATCCAGTTCGCTACCTCGTCTGTGACCCGTCGCACCCGAGCTCTACAGCGTCTTCCGTCCCAGCACGTCCGGATTCACGTAGCACGACGCGCCCGCCGACGATCGTCGCGGCGACGCCACCTTTCAGCGTCCAGCCATCGAACGGCGTGTTGCGCGACTTCGACCGGAACGTCGAGGCGCGCACGGTCACCGAAGCGTCAGGCGCCAGAATCGTCAGGTCGGCGACTCCGCCTTCACGGAGCGTACCTCCCGGAAGGCTGAGCGCGCGCGCGGGACCGGCCGTGAGCAACTCGATCAGGCGGCTCAGCCCGATCACGCCCGCGTGGACCAGTCGATCGAAGCAGAGCGGCACCGCCGTTTCGAGCCCCACGATGCCGAATGGCGCGTGATCAAACTCGAGCGCCTTCTCGTCCGGATGATGCGGCGCGTGGTCGGTCGCAATCGCGTCGATCGAGCCGTCTCGGATGCCCTCGATCATGGCCAGCCGATCCGCCTCCTCGCGCAACGGGGGGTTCATCTTGAAGTTCGTGTCGTAGTCTCCGCGGTCCGTCAGCACATCGTCCGAGAGCACGAAGTGATGCGGCGTCACCTCAGTGGTCACCCGGACGCCACGTGCCTTGCCGTCACGGACGGCGCGCAGGGACTGCCGTGCGCTCATGTGCGCGACGTGGAAACGGCCGCCGGTGAGCTCCGCCAACGAGATGTCGCGCTCGACCATGATGGATTCGGCAACGCCCGGAATGCCGCGCAGCCCGAGACGCGCCGCCGCCGCACCCTCGTGCGCAACGCCATCGCCGCGGAGCGACGGGTCCTCACAGTGGTCGATGACGGGCATGTCGAACATCGACGCGTACTCGAGAGCACGCCGCATGAGCAGCGCCGTCTCGATCGGGCGGCCGTCGTCAGAGATCGCGACACAACCGGCTGAGCGAAGGTCACCGATTTCCGTGAGCGCCTGTCCTTTCGAGCCGATCGAGACCGCCCCAATCGGATACACGCGCGCGAGCCCGGCGTCCTTCGCCCGCTTGACGATGAACTCGGTCACCGAGGCGTGGTCGTTGATCGGCGACGTGTTGGGCATGCACGCGACCGCCGTGAAGCCGCCGGCCACCGCCGACGCCGTGCCCGTCGCGATCGTCTCCTTGTGTTCCTGGCCGGGCTCCCGCAGGTGCACGTGGATATCGATCAGGCCGGGCGTGACGATGAACGACGATGGCAGCTCGACGACCTCCGCGCCATCGACCGGAAGATTGGGCTCGATGCGAACGACGCGATCGCCGTCGATCAGCAGGTCAAACGTTCCGTTGCGACCCGCGGCCGGATCGACGAGATGCACGTTCCTGAACAACCGTCCCATTACGCCTCCGCCCAGATGGGGTCAGGTCTTGAATTGACGTACGGTGTCGCTCCTGACATACGCCATGGACACCGTCCTTCGTCCGTCTCGCCGCCGGCGAGCAGGTAGAGCACCGCCATCCGCACGGCGACACCGTTGGCCACCTGGTCGAGAATCACCGACCACGGGCCGTCCGCGACCTCCGAATCGATCTCGACACCACGGTTCATCGGGCCAGGGTGCATGACGATCACGTCCGTCGCGGCCCGCTCCAGGCGCGCCGGCGTGAGCCCGAAGAGCGAGAAGTACTCGCGCACCGATGGCAGGAAGAGCCCGTGCATCCGTTCGTACTGGACCCGCAGCATCATCACGACGTCCGCGCCATCGATCGCTTCGTCGATGGATGTGGTCAACGTCACGCCGAGGCGGTCGAGGCCCGGCGGGATGAGCGTGGCCGGGCCGCACGCGCGGACCGTGGCGCCCATCCTGGTCAGAAGCAGCGCGTTCGATCGGAAGACGCGGCTGTGAGCGATGTCACCGACGATCGCGACGGTCAGGCCGGCAATGCGGCCCTTCCGCTCGAGCATCGTGAACGCATCGAGGAGCGCCTGCGTGGGATGTTCGTGCATCCCGTCGCCGGCATTCACGATGCTGCCACGGCAAATCTTGGCGAGCTGATGGGCGGCGCCGGACGCGCCATGGCGCATCACGATCATGTCTGGTGACATGGCCTCGAGCGTACGCGCGGTGTCGGCTAGCGTCTCGCCCTTGACCACACTCGAGCCCGACGTGGTCATGCCGAGGGTGTCGGCGCTCAGGCGCTTTTCCGCGAGCTCGAACGACATGCGCGTGCGCGTGCTCGGTTCGAAGAACAAGTTGATGACGGTCCGGCCTCTGAGCGTCGGAACTTTCTTGATGGGCCGAAGCGCGACTTCCTTCATCGCCGAGGCGGTCTGCATGACCAGATCGATCTCGGAGGGATCGAGCTGGTCGATCCCCAGCAAGTGCCGGCTTCGGAGCGCCGTCGCCGTGGTCATCCTTCCACCTCCACTTCGTCCCGGCCGTCGATCTCGGTCAGTCGCACATGCACCGTCTGTTGGCGCGAGGTCGGAATGTTGCGCCCGACGTAGTCGGCGCGAATCGGGAGCTCGCGATGGCCGCGATCGACGAGCGCCACGAGCTGAATGGCGCGCGGTCTTCCGAAATCGATGAGCGCGTCGAGCGCCGCGCGAATCGTCCGCCCGGTATACAGCACGTCATCCACGAGCAGGATGACCCGGCCGTCGAGCTCGAACGGCATCTCGGTCCGGCGAATGACCGGCTGGGACCCGGCAGAATGCCCCATCAGGTCGTCGCGATACAGCGTGATGTCGAGCGAACCGACCGGCAGCTCGACGCCGGCAATGGTCTTGAGCTCGGCAGCGAGCCGCCCCGCGATTGGCACGCCACGCGCGTGAATCCCGATGAGCGCCAAATCGCCGATCGGGCGGTTGCGCTCCAGGATCTCGTGCGCGATGCGGGTAATGCTTCGCGACACGCGGTCCGCATCCATCACGATCGCCATGGCGACCTCGATGAAGGGAAGAATACCGGCGCGATTGCGTGGGAGTGACGTGTGAGACCGCGCGGAGGCAGGCCCGCGGCCAGAGCCAGAAGACACCATACCCACCTCTTTGCGGCCTCTCAGGACCGCGTTAAAGAGCGGAGGGAATTCTAACACACGGCATGTAGGTCATGTAGAGGTGCAGGCCATGTAGGAAGCATTTCTAATAAGTTCTCTACATGGCCGGTTCTCTACATGGCCTACAGCTCTACATGACCTACATGGCGTGCATTTACCTCTCGTGGCTCGCCACGTACTTCACCGGATGCTCCAGCACATACGTCGGCACAAAGAGATCGGTGCGCGCGAAGCCGTCCATGTCCTTTCCGACGTCCACCCCCATGTAGTAGAGGACCGTCGGCGCGAGGTCGAGGATTGTGCCGCGTCCGAACGAGCCGCTGGCGACGTTGGTGCCATAGGCCATGAGGAATCCATCCGGCGCGCTCTCGTGCGTGCCGGTGAAGTCGGGGCGCCCGAGAACGCGCGCGAGCAGGCGCTTGCTGAGCGCGGTCGGCTCCATGCCGAATCCTGAGATCACGAGCAGCAGATCGCCGGGAGCCAGGCGTCTCGTCGCCTCGCCGATTTCGCTGTCGATGAACGCGTAGTACTGGTCGAGCACGGATCGCTGCGGGTCCACGCGCAACCGATCGCCGAACAGTTCCGGCTGCGCGTCGCTCAGGTAGGAGTGGCCGAAGGTCGCAAGCCCTTCGTAGCGAACCGCCGTCAACCTGGGCGCGAACTGTGGCGCGAGCGCCAGCACGCTCTCGTGATACGCGCGGTCCCACCGCGCCTGGTTCAATCCGATGGGATCCGGAAGGCTGGACGCCAGCGCAGGCATGATCTCGGCCCGCGACGTCGCCTGCCAGCGGTCGAAAATCTCGCGCGCGATGTCCACCGCCGTCGTCGGATCACCGGCGCTGGCGTCTCGCAGCCGGAGCGGCTCACTCGCGGCTTCGTCGAAGCGATCGCTCAGCACGAACCCGCGATCGGCACGCGCCGGGTACGAGAGCGGCCACCCGGCCACGCCCGACGCAATCCCGTAGTCCGACAGAATGTCCCACAACGGACGCGCGGACAGAGACGATGAGGTCGGTGCCGAGCGCTCGACGAAGCCCTGATCGGGGAGCGCCGAGGCGAAGCAGTAGTCCGGCAGGATGTCGGCCGCGATCACGTCGCCCTCACGTGCGCGGTAGCTCGCGTTCGATCGAATGCCGTTCTGTTGCGGGGACTTGCCCGTGGCCGCGGCGGCCCAGATCGGCTCGGCCTGCGTGGGCGTCAACGTCGCGAGATCGATCGTCGCCGCGCGATCGAGCAGGCGCCCGAGATTCGGAAACTGGCCGGCCGCGACGCGCTGCCGGATGAACCCGAGCGACGCGCCGTCGAGCGCGAAAATCGAGACCTGCGGAGGAAACGCCACCGACGCGACGGCCGCGCGGAGGTCCTGATGCGGTTCACCGGCCACCGGCCGCGGCAGGACGGACACCTCGCCGGGCCCGCGGAACCAGATCGGCGCCGCCACCGACAAGACGAGACAGCTCGACGAGCAATGCCGCGACCGGCCGGCTGCCCCGTCGGGCGACCGAATAGCGCAGCGCGGCGATGACCAGGAGCGCCGCCGCCGTCGCCGTCGTGGCATAGGCGCCGGCGCGCATCCGTTCGCGCGCGACCTCGCTCAGAATCGTGGAGAACGCGGCCAGGTTCGTCCAGGTCAGCGCCGCGGCCGCGCCGGCGCCGACGACCGCAAGCCACGCCAGAATACGGACGCTCAGCCACGCCGGCCGCAGCGGCTCGGTGGACAGCAGATCCCGCCCGAGCATCAGAAAGAACAACGCCACGCTGAGATACGGCGCGTAAAAGGCGACCATCGCGCCGAGCCACGCCAGCGCCGTCCACGACACCACCGGCAGCTGCGGGTTGAGCTGGAAGACCAGCACCGCCACGTACACGGCCATCAGCACCGCGCCAGCGATGGCGTTCGTCAGCATGCGGAAGTAGCGCATCGGCTCGCGGGATCATAACTGGCTATACTTTTCAACGTTCCATGCCGATCGAGGTTCTGGCGGACGTCGCCGCCAACACGCGTCTCTCTCCCGACTACAACGTGATCGAACTGGCGGCGCCGGCTATCGCACGCATCGCGCAGCCGGGGCAATTCGTCATGGTGAAGGCGGCGGACGGACTCGACCCGCTCCTGCGGCGCCCGTTTTCGATTTTCGAGCGACTGCGCGATCGGGATGGCGCGATCTCGGGTCTGAGCCTTCTCAACAAACGCATCGGGCGTGGCACCTCGCAGCTCTACAGCCGCGCGCGAGGGCGACAAGGTCTCGGTCCTCGGACCGCTCGGCCAGCCGTTTGTGCCCGTCGATCCGCCGGCGCAAGCCTGGATGGTGGCCGGCGGCGTCGGCCTGGCGCCCTTCGCGACCCTGGCCGAGGCGCTCGCGGAGCGCCGGACGCCGATGACGCTCTTCTACGGCGGACGATCGGCGGCGGATCTGTACTACGCGGCGCTGTTCGAACGGCTCGGCGCGACGCTCGTGCTGACGACCGAAGACGGAACGCGCGGTGAGCGTGGACGCGTGACCGCGCCGCTCGAACGCGCGCTGCGGTCGCTCGCGCCGCGGCCAGGACGTGACGATCTACGCGTGCGGCCCGACGCCAATGATGCGGGCCGTCGCGGACCTCGGCGGCGCGGCCAATCGCAAGGTCTTCGTGTCGCTCGAACCGGTGATGGGATGCGGCATGGGCGGCTGCTACAGCTGCGTCGTGCCCGTCCGCCGCGGTTCCGGCGCGCACTTCGTGAGATCCTGTCTCGACGGCCCGGTCTTCGGGGCGTCGGACGTGGTCTGGGAACGGCTGCCGGCCGGGCACTGATCGCGACGCTGAGAACCTGCATGGACCTTTCCATCCCCATCGGCTCGCTCGTCCTGAGGAACCCGGTCATCGCCGCATCCGGATGCTTCGGGTACGGCGTCGAGTACGCCGACTCGGTGAACCTCGCCTCGCTCGGCGGCGTCGCCGTGAAGGGGCTGTTTCTCGCCGAGCGCGAGGGGCACGCGCCTCCGCGCATCGTCGAGACGCCGTCCGGGATGTTGAACGCCATCGGGCTCCAGGGCATCGGCGTTCACCGGTTCGTCGCCGAGAAGCTGCCGGAGCTTCGGCGCCTTGGCGCGACGGTCTTCGTCAACATCTGCGGCTCCACGATCGCCGAGTACTGCGAGATCGCCCGCATCCTCTCCGATGCGGAAGGTGTCGGCGCGATCGAGCTCAACATCTCGTGCCCGAACATCAAGGAAGGCGGCATCGAGTTCGGGTGCAGCCTGACGGGCACGCACGACGTCGTCAGCGCCGTGCGGAAGGTCACGACGCTGCCCGTCATTCCGAAGCTGACGCCCAACGTCACGAGCGTGGCGTCGTTCGCGCGGGCGGCTGAAGAAGCCGGCGCGGACGCCGTGTCGCTCATCAACACGTTCCTCGCGATGGCCATCGACGTCGAGACGCGGCGCCCGAAACTGACGAACGTCGTCGGGGGCCTGAGCGGCCCGGGAATCCGGCCGATTGCCGTGCGAATGGTCTGGGACTGCTATCGAGCGGTGAAGATTCCCATCATCGGCATGGGCGGCATCGCCACGCCGGAGGACGCGCTCGAGTTCATCATCGCCGGCGCATCGGCCGTTCAGGTGGGCACGGCCAACTTCGTGGACCCGTTCATCTGGAGCAAGATTCTCGACGGCATCTCGAGCTACATGGAGCGCCACGGCGTGTCTCGTGTGGCCGACCTCGTCGGCTCGGTTGACATCCCGCAGAGGACGCACGCGTGAACCAGATTCTCGTGGCCCTCGACGTCTCGACCGCTCGAGACGCGCTGGCGCTCGCCGACACGCTTCGCGGAGTCGGTGGGCGGCTACAAGGTCGGCAGCCAGCTCTTCACCTCCGAAGGCCCGTCGGTGGTGCGCGCGCTCGTCGAACGCGGCGATCGCGTGTTTCTGGATCTGAAATTTCATGACATCCCGAACACGGTGGCTGGCGCCGTCGCGGCCGCAACCGATCTCGGCGTGTGGATGGTGAACGTGCACGCCGCCGGCGGGCCGGCGATGCTGGCCGCGGCCAAGCAGGCGGCTCAGGAGGCCGCCGGGCGACGTGGCGGCACTCCGCCTCTCGTCATCGCGGTGACGGTGCTCACGAGCATGGACGATGCGACGCTTCGTGAGGTCGGCGTGAATCACACGCCGATCGATCAGGTCGAGCGGCTGGCGCGGATGACCCAGGCGGCAGGCCTGGACGGCGTCGTGGCGTCGCCGCAGGAAGTCGACGGCGATTCGGCGGGCCTGCGGCCCGTCATTCGTGGTGGTCACGCCTGGCATTCGAGGGGGAACAGCGACGTCGGGACCAGACGATCAGCGTCGGACGGCGACGCCTGCGGGCGCCATCGCGGCCGGCAGCTCGTTTCTGGTGATCGGCCGGCCGATTACCGGCGCGGCCGATCCCAGAGGCGCGGCTCAGCGCATGGCTGAGGAAATCGCTACTTCGCGGTAATCACGAAGTGCCCGCGGCGGTTCTGCTGCCAGCAGGCCTCGGCTTCTTCCGTGCACGCGGGCTGCTCTTCGCCCATGCTGACCACGTTGACCCGCGTGGCGGTCACGCCCAGACTCACCAGATAGTCGCGAATCGCTGACGCGCGGCGCTCGCCGAGGGCCAGGTTGTATTCGCTCGTGCCTCGCGAGTCGGCATGCCCTTCGACGGTCACCGTCGTGGACAGCCACTTGCGCATCCACTCCGAGTTCTTCTGCAGGCTGGCGCGAGCGGTGTCGCTCAAGTCCGACTGGTCGTACACGAAGAACACGTCCGCGAGCGGCTTCTGCGCGTTCAACTCGCTGAGCGACATCTTCGCGAAGAGCTCAGCTTCCGTCGGCGCGGGTGGCGCCGGCGGTGGCGGTGGTGCTGGTGCCGGTGGCGGCGGCGGTGGTGGCGGCGGCGGAGCCGGCTGCGCAGCCGGTGGCGGTGGCGGCGGCGGTGGCGTGACCGGTGGTTGCTTGCGACCACACGCGTTGATGAACACCACGGCTCCCAGTACAACAACCACTGACAGGAGGCGGTTCCGTCGTCGTGACATCAGGCTTCTCCTCGGAGGTCGATCCCGATCAGACATTGCGGGACATGGAGTTGCGCCGAGCTTACCGGGGTGAAAGTGTACCTGTCAATCGAATCTGCACGCTATTTCGCGCTTTGAACGACCTCCGGTGTACACGGGACGTACAATTCACGCCGCGATGGAGCGCATGCTCGACGCCACTCGGCGTGCGGAAGACGCGCACTTTTGGTTCAAGGGGCTGCGACGCACAGCTCGTCAGTTGATCGACGCCGCCCGCGGGCAACACGAGCTTCGTCGCATCGTCGATTGTGGTGCGGGCACGGGACGCAATCTCGACTGGCTCCGAGAGTACGGCGACGCGGTCGGTGTCGAGCTCTCGCCCACGGGCCTTGCAGCGGGGCGTGCGAGCGGCCGCACGGCTCGTTGCGGGATCGGTGGCGGCGCTTCCCTTCGCTGATTCGAGCGTGGATCTGGCGACGTCGTTCGACGTGCTCGTACTGCCTCGACGACGCCACCGAGCGCAAGGCGCTCACGGAGATGTGGCGCATCCTCCGGCCCGGCGGCCTGGTGATCGTCAACGCCGCGGCCCTGGACGTCCTGCGCGGATCGCACTCGACGCTCACGCATGAGGTGCGGCGGTACACGCCAGAACGCTTGCGCACGCGGCTCGTGGACGCCGGGTTCACCGTCGAACGGCTGACCTTCACGAATTTCACGCCCTTCCCGGTGGCGCTCGTGCTTCGCGGGTTCGAACGGATCAGCGGGCGGGCCAGCGAGGCGTCGGACCACGACCTCCGCGTACCGGCCTGGCCGGTCAACGCGTTCTTCAACATCACGCTGTCGGCCGAGGCGGCCGTCTTGCGCGTCGTGAACCTGCCGATCGGCACGTCCGTGATGGCCGTGGCAAGAAAAAAAGTGGTCGGGTGAATTATTTGCGAATAATTCACCCGACCACTTTTCCTATCGAATTGTCACTGAAAACAGTCGCAAACCCAGGACCCGGCGGTCGGGCGAACCGGTCTCGCTGGGGCTGAAGGTCGGTCGGTTTCGATCGTCACCCGGCCCGAGGCCGCGGCGATCGCGTCCGCAGGAAGCGCGATCGTCTCCACAAAGTCCGCACTCGGGCTGAAGGTGCCGAGCACACGATCGCCAGCCCGCACGGTCACGCGCGGCGCGCGATCGAAGTAGCGAAGCGGCGATTCGCCGGCGATTACGAGCTGCCGGTCGCGGTCGGTCCCGCGAATCTCAATCGAGCTCGCTGCACTGGACCAGCGCCACTGGAGGCCCGTGAGCGGGTTCGCTTCGCTCTCCTGCCAGCCCGTCGCGAAGGCGAACATCGAGTCATCGACGGACGCGACGTCGAACTGTTCCAGGCCGACCAGCTCGCCGGCGTCGGCGCCCTGCGGCGTGCGCGCGGTCACGACCAGCCGCGCATAGGCGTCCTGGCCCGCCGCCGTGCCATCCGGCAGGTCAACCCATTGGAAGAACCAGCGAGAGTCAGAGGTCGCGCGCAACTGAACCACCGGCCGCTCGTCGATTGACACCATTAGCGTCAACCGGCGGTCCGTTGTCAGGACCAAGGTACCGGCCGCCGATCAGCAGTCGATGCGGTCCGGGACGCCGACGCAGGAAGGCCTCGGTGGCGTCGATCGCGCGAGGCCTGCCGATCCTGGGCAGTCGCTCCAGCCAGTTCCGGCGTCAGCGACCAGCCGCGCCCCAGCATCCAGCCTGGTGGCCGGATCGAGTGCCAAATCACGCTGTCGAGGCGCGCACCGCCGATAAGCGTCTGCAGCTCCCGCGGAAACTGGTAGCGAGCTGATCGATGGACCGAGCGCGCGTCGAACATCGGCAGAGCTGGGCGTGAGAGGTGCGCGAGGAACCAGACCGGCCGCCGCTGCCCCGATCGAAAATGCTCCACGACGTCGAGCCACTCCCGATCGCCTGGGAACGGCTGAGGTCCGATGTCCCAGACGGGACCATACCAATCAATGATGCGGCGAACGCCCCACCAGACTTGGTGATGCATTTTCAGCACGGGCCGTTGCGGTGACCGCTCCCAGGCCGCGTGCATGTCCCGGAACGCGCGGAAGACCGGTGCGCCATCCCGAACGTAGAGATCAAGCCGGGGCGTGGCGAACGCGAGACTGACGGCGACGAGCCAGGTGGCGCCAAACGCGGCGGTGTGGGGACCGATCGCTTCGAGACTGGCCACCGCCAGGCCCGCGACAGGAACGAGAACCGGCAACGCGTACCGAATCGTGACGGTTTCCTGGAACGCGAGGTGAAGCGCGAGGTACGGCAGGAACGCCACGATCACCACGCCCAGCACCGGCCGTTTGCGCCACGCGAGAACGCCGAGGCCACACAGCGCCAGCACCAGAACGACGTGCGCGAGCGCCTTGACCTGCCAGGGATCGATGAATGTCCGGCCCATTGCAGACTTGAAGAGCGACCAACTCGGCGTGGTCGCCAGCATCTGCACTCCGGCGAAATCTTCCTGGCCCTGTCCACCGAGTGCCTTCAGATACCCTGCGAGTCCTCCGGTCGTGTAGACAAGCGGCACCGCCCACAGAAAGGCCCCGGCGGCTGCCGCGGAAATAAACTGCAGCGCGTGTCCGAAGCGACGCCGCCAGAGCAGTTGCCCGAAGACCCACACAGCCAGAGGTCCCGTCAGCCAGAGCGTCTGCGAGCGAACACCCACCGCAAACCCGGCACCGAAGGCGCCGCCGAGGAGAACGCGTGACAGTGACGCCTCGCGATCACGTATTGATGAGAGGCCTCGAATCAGCAGCGTCTGCACGGCGACGGCGGCGACGAGGCCCGACGTATCCGTGAGCGGACGGCTGGCCGTCAGCCAGAACAACGGCGCTGCGGCGGCCAGGATCGCGGCGAGCAGCGCGCCGGCCGGGCTGAGACCCACGGCCAGCCAGAATCCTGAGAACACCGGCACCGAAAGCGCCCCGGCAATGACGCTGAGCACCGCAAGGCCCGCAGCGGCCACATGGTCCCGGTCCCAGCCGGTACGCAAGCGCGGACACGGCGGCCGTGGACAGCTTCGCGACCAGCACGAACACGGGATACCCCGGCGGGTGCGGCCGGTGTCCTGCGACGTCGAATCGTTCGACCCCCATCGCGAAGTTGATCGAATCGATGTCTTCGAGCGTTTGGGGTAGACGAGCAGCGTGCGCAGCCAGAAAGGCGAGCGCGAGTAGGAGCGAGAGCCGTCGAAGCCTGACCTTCACCGGGGGAGTGCGGGCCGGTTACTTTACTACAGGGGGAGTATTCGAGCGATCACGGCATCACGCCTTGTAGGCGTGAAAGACCGCGCGGTCCTGGCGAAAGGCGGAGCTGAGGCCGTTTTGACCACGCAGTGCGTGGACGACGGCCCGGGCGGCCCGGAATGGTGCCGACCGCGGCGGTGTGAGGGTCTCCACTCGTGCGAAGCCCGCACCGGTCAGCATGCCTCGTACGGCCGCGTGATTCGGGCCCCACCAGTTCGTCGGGTCTCCGTTCAGCTCGCGGGCTGGGTAGAACGCGGCGGCTGGGCGGTCCACGCCCACCATATCGACGACGGTTTCGAGAATCAGCAGCTTCTTCGTCACCGACGAGACACGCTCGAGTGCGAGCAATGGATTGGGCAGGTGGTACAGGACGCCAAGGAACAGGACGACGTCGAACACACCGACTCGTTCAGGCGTGAGATTCATGACGTCGATGTCGACGTCTTCGACGCGCGACTTGAGGGTCTCCCGAGCAAGTTGAAAGGCTGCTTTGCCCTGGCCGGTTCCCCAACCCGTGCCGTGCCACGCGTAGTGATCGCTCGCGACCACACGCGCGGCGGAGCGCCGTTCGGCCTCGAATGAAAAGAATCCGTCCCACGCACCGATATCGAGGACCGACAACCCGGACAACGTCTGTGGCAAACCGATCCGGGCCAGACGCAACGCGGTATCGTCGAGGCCGGGCGTGACGATCCCTTCCCCAAGGTCGATCGTGTGATACCAGCGAAGCGCGTTGACGCGTGACCTCAGGGCCTCGTGGTCCATCAGGGTCGCGATCTTATCGATTTCGACGACGGACTACCGATCGACGGGACGGAGGACGACGCCTTCGTTCAGGCTGCCAAGGCGGTAGCCTTTCAAATCAACGGTCACGAACCGGAACCCGAGGAGGCGGAGCGCGCGATCCACGGCGCCGCCGATCTCGGGGTCGAGCAGCCGGGACATCTCATCGCGGGCGACTTCAATCCGGGCGATCTCGCCGTGATGCCGAACGCGGAGGACACGGAATCCGAGCGCGCGAACCGCTTCTTCCGCCTGCTCGATGACCTGAAGCTTGGCCTCGGTCACTTCCGAAAAGTAGGGAATGCGAGACGACAGACATGCCGACGCCGGTTCGTCCCACGTCGGTAGACCCGCCTCGCGCGACAGCGCGCGAACGTCATCCTTGGTGAGGCCGGCTTCGTCAAGCGGACTGATGACGCCGAGCTCCTGCGCGGCGCGCCGGCCGGGCCGGTAGTCCCCGCGGTCATCGGCGTTGCTGCCATCGGCGACGGCCGCAAAGCCGCGCTCGCCTGCAAGCCGGGCGAGGTGCGTGAACAGCTCGTTCTTGCAGTGGTAGCAGCGATCGGGGTTGTTCGCGCGGTACTCGGGCCGTTCGAGCTCCGCGGTCTGGATGATTTCGTGGTTCAGGGCGAACTGTTGTGCGATGGAGAGCGCCATCTCGCGGTGGCGTTCCGGATAGCTGGCGCTGTCAGCCGTCACCGACAAGGCCCGTTCGCCGAGCACCCGGCTGGCTGCCCACGCGAGGTAGGCCGAGTCCACGCCACCGCTGTAGGCGACGATGAGCGACGGCAGCTGGCGCAGTCGTGCGACCAGCGCGGCTTCGCGGCTCCGGCGTGCGTCGTCGCCGCCGACGGCTTCAGCGGACTCGTTCACTCTTCCCAGTCTCCGTCGTCCTTTTCGTCGTCATCGTCTTCCTCGAACTCCTCGTCGGAGTCCTCGCCTTCCTTGGCTTCCTCCTCGTCGTCCGATTCCTCGTCGTCGCTGTCGAACTCGAGCGGATTGAGCGCCGCCACGCGCAGCCGACTCCCGCAGGCTTCGCAGTCCCAGGGATCTCCGACCTCCATTTCCTCGAGATCGTCGTCGTCGATTTCCAGTTCCGCGTCACACTCTGGGCAAGTCGCCATACGCCTCTCCGAACTCGATTATATCGACCGCTCCGAAACAATCGTCAAGAGCTAACGTGACCTGACAGAATGGCGAGAGTCCTCGTGTCGGCAAAGACGATTCTGATTGCGCATCGGGCCGCGGCAGTACGCGACCGCTTCGCGGTGGCGCTGGCCGACGCCCGTCATGAGTTCGTGATGGCCGACAGCGAGGCGACAGCCCGGGCGGCCGTTGAGCGTCACGGCACGCCCGATCAGCCTGGCCCTGATCGACCTGACACTTTCAGCCGACCCCGTCGACTTCGTGCGGGCCGTCCGGACGTCGGGTCCCGAGCCGCTTCCGGTGGTCGTGTTCGCCGGAACCGTCGGATCGGCGGCCGACGTGCCGGCCCTCGCCGCGATGCAGGTCGGTTACATCAACGAGCACGCGGGCACGCCGCTCATTCTGCCCGCTCTCGCGCCGCACCTCTTCCCTGACAGCTTCAACCGGCGCATGAGCGCGCGGATGGCGATCGGCGTGCCCGTGACATATCGCAGTGGAGACACGCTTGCCGGCGCGGTGACGCTCGACGTCGGCAAGGGCGGGCTCGCGATTCGGACGATGAATCCCCTGCCAAAAGGCACGCCGATTCAGGTGCGTTTCAAGCTGCCCGGAACGTCCGCGGAAATCGACGCCGCCGGCCAGGTGGCGTGGAGCGATCGCAAGGTTGGAATGGGCGTGCAGTTCGAGCGCGTCTCCGCGAATCACCAGCGCGTCATCGACGCCTTCATCGACGAGCATGCGTTAGGCGCTGACGCCGGATCGGTGGCTCGAGAGTCCGGCCGACAGCGTCAGTGCTTACTTGACCTTGAGCAGTCTCAGACTGTTCGCCGTCACGATCAGCGACGCGCCCGTGTCGGCGAGCACGGCCATCCAGAGCGTCGCCACACCCAGCGCAGCCATCGCGACAAAGGCGAGCTTGAGGCCGAGCGCGATCGCGAGATTCAGTCGAATGTTGGCGAGCGCGGCGCGGCCCAGGCGCAGCGCGTACGGCAGGCGCGAGAGATCATCGGCCAGCAGCGCGACGTCGGCCGTTTCCAGCGCGACGTCCGTGCCGGCGACGCCCATCGCAATGCCGACGTCGGCCGCCGCAAGCGCCGGCGCGTCGTTGACGCCGTCGCCGACCATGGCGACCGGGCCATGCGCGGCGCGCAGACGCCCAATGTGATCGACCTTGTCCCGCGGGAGGAGATCGCCGTGCGCTTCGTCGAGGGTCGCCTCGTCACGGATTGCTGACGCACTCGCCGCGCGGTCGCCGGTGAGCAGCGCCACGTGTTTGACGCCTTCAGCTCGAAGGCGTCGCACGATCTGCCGCCCGTCGTCGCGAAGTCGGTCGGTCAACGCGATCACACCGAGCGGCTGTCCGCCCGAGCTGACGAGCACCGCCGTGCCGCCGCGTGCCTCGACTTCCTCGACGCGCGCGTGCAGCGTCGGCGTGCAGAGCTGCCGCTGTTCGAACAGACGATGGCTGCCGACAATGGCCGGTGTGGCGGCGACAGTCGCCTCGGCGCCGAGCCCCGGAAGCGCGCGGAAACCCTCACCAGGCGCGACGTCGAGCCCCGCCGCGAGCGCGCGGTGAACGATGGCGCGCCCGATCGGATGCTCGGACCGCGCCTCGAGCGCGGCGGCAACCGAGAGCACGCCCTGCGTCGAGTGTCCGTTGACGCCCACGACTTCGGCGATCGTCACCTGCGCTTCGGTCAACGTCCCCGTCTTGTCGAACGCCACGCAGGTGATGCCACCGAGTCGCTCGAGGTGGGCCCCGCCCTTGATCAACACGCCGGCGCGCGCGGCTGCCGTGAGCGCCGAGACAATCGACACCGGCGTGGAAATCACGAGCGCGCACGGACACGCCACGACGAGCAGGGCGAGCGCGCGATAGCTCCATGTCGGGAACGCCGCGGTCCAGCCGGCAGGACCGGCGACGGCCAGCGGCACGAGAAACGCGACGACCGCCGCCAGAAGCACCACAGCCGGCGTGTACGACTGCGCGAAACGGTCGACGAATCGCTGAATGGGAGCGCGCTGGCTCTGCGCCTCTTCGACGAGATGGATGATGCGCGCGATCGTGCTGTCGGACGCCAGGCGCGTCGCCGTCAGCTCCAGCGCACCCATGCCATTGATCGATCCAGCGAACACCTCGTCGCCCGCTCGTTTCTCGGCCGGGAAGGACTCGCCGGTGACCGACGCCTGATTGACGTCGGACTCCCCCGCCGCCACCACCGCGTCGAC
The DNA here is from genome assembly GCA_963730485.1 of uncultured Acidobacteriota bacterium. Classification (GTDB taxonomy): domain Bacteria; phylum Acidobacteriota; class Vicinamibacteria; order Vicinamibacterales; family SCN-69-37; genus CAVTYZ01. The sequence goes on from CAVSRY010000025.1 coordinate 257,896, forward strand.
CGGAATCCGCTCACCGGGCCGGACGATCACGAGATCGCCCACGACGACGTCCGCCGCCGGAACCTGGAACTCGACGCCTCGACGGCGAATCGTCGCGGCGGCCGGCGCCAGTGCGGCGAGGGATCGGATCGCGCGGCGCGCGCGCGCCATGCTCCACGTCTCGAGCCACTGAGCGATGCCGAACAGCCACACCACCGTGGCGGCCTCAACCCAGTCGCCGAGCGCGGCCGCGCCGGCCACGGCAATCACCATCAACACGTTGATGTCGAGGACGCGCTTCCGCAGCGACTTGACCGCGCGCCGCAACGGCGTGCCAATGGTCAGTGCGGCGGCGATGGCGCAAAGGGCGGCGACGGCGGTTTCGCGAGCGCCCGCGTACGAGGCCGCCATCCCGGCGACGATGAACACGCCGGCCACGGACATCAGCACGGCCTGACGGCTCGAGTTCCGAATGCCGGGTGTGCGCCTCGTCCTTGGGGAGCTCGCACGTGGCCCCGCAGCACGGCTCGCTCACGCGTGTTCCTCGACGTGTTTGCGGGTGTCGTGCACGAGACCGACGACGTGGTGGTCGTCGAGCGAGTAGAAGGCCATGCGTCCGGCGCGTCGGACACGCACCAGGTGGGCGGCCCGAAGCAGTCGAAGCTGGTGCGAGACCGCCGACTCACTCAGGCCCACGAGCCCGGCCAGGTCGCACACACACCGCTCGCCGTGCGTGAGGGCATCGACCAGCCGGACGCGGGTCGGATCGCCCAGCAATTTGAACACGTCGGCGATCGCGTCGACAGTGGCGGCCCCGAGCAAACGCTCCTGGACGGCTGCGAGCACGCGCGAATCACTCGAATGCGGAGTCTCGCATTCGGCCGTTGAGGGGGACTCGATGACTGGGCGTCGGGGCGCTCATGACCTATTTATATATGAACATCTGCTCATATATCAAGCTTTTGACCAGCCAAGAACGCCCATCAAGACCGTCGGTGCTGTTGACACGTCTTTTCGGCAGCCACTACGATTCAAGGCTGTCTCAACAGTAACTTTCCCCTAGGGTTTTCGAGCCCCTTTCCGGGGCGGAAGGCACCATGATCGAGGTCCAACACCTCACCAAGCGCTACGGTCCCGTGACGGCGGTCGATGACGTCAGTTTCCGGGTGGAGAAAGGCGAGATTCTCGGCTTTCTCGGTCCGAACGGCGCCGGCAAGACGACCACGATGCGCGTCCTCACCGGGTACATGCCGGCCACCGAGGGCAAGGCGGTCGTCGCCGGTTTCGACGTGTTCGATCAGCCGATCGAGGCCAAGGCCCGAACGGGATATCTGCCGGAGACGCCGCCGCTCTATCCCGAAATGACCGTGCGTGAATACCTGCAGTTCGTCGCGCGGCTCAAGCTCGGCGCGCTCGGACGGGCCGAGCGGAACCAGCGTGTCGAGACCGCGATGCGCCGGACGCACGTGGACGACATGGCGAACCGGCACTGCGGAAAGCTCTCAAAGGGCTACCGGCAGCGCGTCGGTCTTGCGCAGGCGCTGATTCACGATCCGGACGTGCTGATTCTCGACGAGCCGACGGCAGGGCTCGATCCCAAGCAGATCATCGAGACACGAGACCTCATTCGAAGCCTGGCGGGCGATCACACGATCGTGTTGAGCACGCACATCCTGCCCGAGGTCGCCCAGACCTGCCAACGCGTCGTGATCATCAACAAGGGGCGCGTCGTCGCGGAAGACACGCCGGATAACCTTACGCACCAATTGAAGGGTGCCGCGACGCTCTATGTACAGGTTGCGGCCAACGGCGATACGGCTGACGTGCTGCGCGCGGTTCCCGGGATTCGCGGCGTCCTGCGCGTGGACGGCTCGGCGGAAACGACCGGCTACGAGATCGACGTCGAGCCCAACGTCGACGTCCGGCGCGAGATTGCACGCACCATCGTCAACCGCGGCTGGGGACTTCTCGAGTTGCGGCCGCTTCGGATGAGCCTCGAGGAGATCTTCCTGCAGCTCACGACCGAGGAACAGCCGGAGGAGGCCGCCCGTGAGTAGGACGATTCGTAACGTGATGACGATTGCCGGCAAGGAACTGCGGAGCTACTTCGGCTCGCCGGTCGCGTGGGTCCTGATGGGCCTGTTCGCGATCCTGTTCGGGTATTTCTACAACGTCTACCTGAACTTCTTCGTCAGCCCGATGCAGCAGCAGTTCGGAGCTCCGCCCACCAAGAACGTCAACAGCGAGATGATCCGGCCGCTTCTGCAGAACGCGAGCGTGCTGATCCTCTTCCTGCTGCCGATGATCACCATGCGGACGTACTCGGAGGAGAAGCGTTCAGGGACGATTGAGCTGCTCCTCACGTCCCCCGTGACCGACGTCCAGATCATCCTTGGCAAGTTCGTCGGCGCGATCGGTCTGTACGCGGGACTGCTCGCCGTGACGTTCCTCTACGTCATCCTGCTCTTCGGATTTGGATCGCCGGAATGGAAGCCGATTCTCTCGGGTTACCTCGGGTTGTTCCTGCTCGGCGCGTCGTTCGTCTCGATCGGGCTCTTCATCTCGAGCACGACGAAGAACCAGATGGTGGCTGGCGCGGCCAGTTTCGTCGTCCTGCTGATGTTCTGGATCATCAACTGGTTCGCCGACAGCTCCGGACCGACCACCGCCGCCATCCTGAACTATTTGTCCGTCACGCAGCACTTCGATGATTTCGGCAAAGGCGTGATCGACACCAAGCACCTGGTCTTCTATGCGAGTTTCATCGCGTTTGGGCTGTTCCTGACGCTCAAGTCGGTGGACTCCGAACGGTGGAGAGGTTAGCCGTGAAGCGATTCCTCGGAGTTCTCGGGTGGATCGGCGTGCTGCTCGTCGTGGCCGCCGTCGTCCTGCGTTTCACGCGTCCGGACCTGGCGCCCTGGTATCAGCGCCTGGCGCTCGGCGGGCTCGTCGTCACCGCGCTCTACACGCTCAGCCAGTGGCGCGACATCGCGCGCTCGTTCCAGGGACGGAACGTCAAATACGGATCGATTGCCGCCACGGGCGTGCTGGTCGTGCTCGGCATCCTCATCGCCATCAACTGGATCTCGAACCGGCAGAACAAGCGATGGGACCTGACCGCCAGTGGCCAGTTCTCGCTCTCGGACCAGACCAGACAGATCCTCGCGGACCTGAAGCAGCCGCTGATCATCAAGACGTTCTACGTCAACAGCGCGACTGAGTACCGGGATCGGCTCGCGGAGTACCCGTACCTGTCGAAGCAGGTCACGACCGAATACGTCGACGCGGAGAACAACCCGATTGACGCGCAGAAGTACGGCATCACCATGGTGCCGACGGTTGTTCTCGAGTATGCCGGCCGAAGCGAAAAGGCCACGGCGGTCGATGAACAGAGCATCACGAACGCGCTGAAGAAGATCATCGAGGGCCGCGCGAAGAAGGTCTATTTCCTTCAGGGCCACGGCGAACGTGACCCGATCGGCGCGGAGCCGACGGGCTACAGCGGGATGTCGGAGGCGCTCAAGACGGACAACTTCGAAGTCGCGAAGCTGACGCTGGCGCAGGAAGGCAAGGTGCCGGACGACGCGACGTTGATCGTCGTGGCTGGCCCGTCGACGGACCTGTTGGGGGCGGAGCTCGAGGCGCTCCGCGCGTTTCTCAAGCGCGGCGGCAAGCTGCTCGTGCTGATCGATCCACCGGACAAGGGCTCCGCGCCCGATCCGGCCGGGCTCATCGCCCTCGCACGTGAGTGGGGCGCCGACATCGGCAACAACCTCATCATCGACGCGAGCGGTCTGGGCCAGCTCGTCGGCACCGGTCCGACGACGCCCGTCGCGATGCCGGTCCGGCATCCGATCACGGAGAATTTCCGCGTCATGAGCGCGTTTCCGCTGGCGCGCTCGGTCACCCCGATCGAGGGGGGCACGGGCGGTCACGTCGCGCAGAAAGTGCTCGAGACGAGTCCGCAGAGCTGGGCAGAGACCGACGTGAAAGGGTTGTACGCGACTGGTCGTCCTGAGAAGGGCGCCACCGACGCCGCAGGCCCCGTCTCGATCGCCGTGGCCTCGTCAGCTCCTGCGACCGACGTGGCGGCTCCGGCGGCGCCGGCGACACCGCCCGCGCCGAATGCGCCCAAGCCGGAAGAAGCTCCGAAGCCCGAGACCCGCGTCGTCGTCGTCGGCGACAGCGACTTCGCCACGAACCGGGCCCTTGGCATTCAGGGCAACCGGGAAATCTTTCTGAACATGGTGAACTGGCTCGCGCAGCAGGAGAATCTGATCGCCATTCGGCCGAAGAGTCCCGACGACCGGCCGCTCACGATGACGGCTGACCAGCAGCGGATGGTCTTCTACTTCACGATGTTCATCGTGCCGGCGCTGCTCATCGGCAACGGCATTCGCGTCTGGTGGAAACGGCGATGAGAAGCGCACGGTCCCTGCTGGTATTGCTGGTCCTGGGCGCGGGGCTCGGCGCGTACATCTACTTCGTCGAATCCAAGCGCGACCTGACCGACCCCGAGACCAGGAAGGAGAAGGTGTTCACGGTCGAGACCGGGAAGATCGAGGAGGTCGAGCTGCGTTCGCCGAACGGCGACACGACGCTCAAGAAGAACGGCACGACCTGGCAGATCGTCTCGCCGGTCACGGCCGCGGCCGACGAGTACACCGTCAGTTCACTCGTGTCTGCCCTCGAAACGCTCGAGATGCAGCGGTCCCTGCAGGACAACCCGACGTCCGTCGCTCAGTTCGGGCTCGGACCCTGCCAGAATCTCCGTCGCCTTCAAGGTCGCCGGCGACGCGACCCAGCGCCGCCTGGACATCGGCAACAAGACGCCGACCGGTTCCGACCTCTACGCCCGGATCGCGGGACAGCCGAAGCTCTTCCTGATCGCCGCGCACCTCGAGGACACGCTGAATCGTTCGACGTTCGACCTGCGTGAAAAATCGATCCTCAAGTTCGAGCGGGACAGCGTCGATGCCATCCGGATTGCGCCAGCAGGCTCGCCGGCCGTGACGCTTGCTCGAAACGGCGCTGACTGGCGTCTCACGGCGCCAGTGAACACGCGCGCCGACTCGAGTGCCGTGGACTCGCTGATCAATCGCGCCTCGCAGGCCACGTTCAAAGGGGTCGTCGCGGGAGAACCGGCGCCGGCGTCCGAGGCCGACCTGCGCAAGTACGGACTCGACCGGCCGCGATTCATCCTCGAGCTCGGCGCGGGATCGACGCGCGCGTCGATCGCGATCGGCAACAAGCTCGACGACAGCTCGGTGTACGCGCGCGACGTGTCGAAGGCGGTTGTCGTCACGGTCGATGCCAGTCTGCTGAACGATCTGAGCAAGACCGCAGACGATCTGCGCGTCAAGGACGTCTTCGCCTTCAAGCCGTACACGGCACTTGGTCTCGAGCTGACCCGCGCCGGCTCGACCGTCTCGTTCGAGAAATCCAAGCCCGCCGGAGGTGACGCCGCCGCGGCCGACGTCTGGAAGCAGACGAAGCCGGAAGCCAAGGACGTCAACCAGACGGGCATGACCGATCTTCTGAACACGCTGTCCGCGTTGCGTGCCGATAGGTTCGTTCCGGCCGCCGCGACCTCCGGCGAAGATCTCGTCGTGGTCGCGCGGTCCGGCGATGCGGCGAAGCCTGTCGAGGAGCGAGTGACGCTGAGAAAGTCCGGCACGACCGTCCATGCGATCCGCGCGAATGAGGCCGGCGCCGCCGTGGTGCCGACGCCTGAGTTCGACAAGGCCGTGAACCAGCTCAAGGAGCTCACGGGCGCCAAGTGATCGGGCGCCTGCTCGTCGCAGCGCTCAGCCTGCTTCTTACGTCCCTGCCCCTGTCCGCACGCGGACAGGACGCCGCCCTCGACGCCCTTCGAGGCGATCTCGATCGCCTGTTCGATTCGCCCCCGCTCGCGCGGGCGCTCGTCGCCGCGCGTGTCGAGTCACTGGGCCCGCGGGGATCGTCGACCGGCCCGACGCGACTGATCTACACCCGCAACGCCGAACGCCTGGTCATGCCGGCATCGAACATGAAGCTCCTGACGATCGCGGCCGCCGCCGACGTACTCGGGTGGGACTACCGCTACGAGACACGCCTCGAAGCAGCCGGCAGGATCACGAACGGCACGCTGACCGGCGATCTGATCGTCGTTGGATCCGGCGACCCGTCGATCGGATCGCCGGACGGCGGTCACGCGTCCCTGTTTCTCGAGTGGTCCGAGGCGCTGCGCCGCGCGGGAATCCAGCGCATCGACGGCCGCATCGTTGGTGATGACGACGCGTTCGAGGACGAAGGACTGGGCACGGGCTGGGCGTGGGACAACCTGGCGGCGGGCTACTCCGCGCCGGTGGGCGCGCTGAACTTCAACGAGAACGCGGCGGTCGCACGCGTCTCGGCCGCGGCGGCGGCCGGCGGCGCCGCACGCGTCGAGTTCGGCCCGGCCGGTCACGGGCTGGAGCTTCGCAGCGAAGTCGTGACGGGCCAGGCCGGCTCGCCGATTGATCTGCTGTTCGTCCGGAAGCCCGGCACCTCCGCGCTCGCGCTGCGAGGCTCCGTCCCGGCCGCCGGAGTCGTGGTTGTTCGCACGGCGGCCGTCGACAATCCCACATTGTTTTTTGTCGAGGCGCTTCGGCTGGCGCTGGCCTCGCGAGGCATTGCGGTGACGGGCGGCGCGTGGGACATCGACGCGCTCGCGACGCGACCGGCCGCCGGCAACCGTCGCACCGTCGCCGTCTACACATCCCCCCCGCTCTCGGAACTGGCGGGTCACGTCATGAAGGTGAGCCAGAACATGTACGCCGAGGCGTACCTGAAGACGCTCGGCCGGAAGGCGACCGGACGCGGGACCGCGGAGGCCGGGCTCGCCGCTGTTCGGGATCGTCTGGCCGGGTGGGGCGTGCCGATGGACGGACTGGTGCTCGTCGACGGATCCGGACTCTCCCGCTACAACTACCTCACGGTGTCGGCCATCACCAGCTCGCTCACTCACGTGTGGCGGAGCGAACGTCTGCGCGGACCGTTCGTCGCCGACCTGCCGGTCGGCGGGCGTAGGACGGCACGCTCGACACTGCGAATGCGCGGCACGTCGCTCGCGCGGAACGTCCAGGCCAAGACCGGCACGCTGAGCAACGTGCGCGCGCTGTCGGGCTATCTCGCCCGCGCCGACGGCGAGAAGCTGGTGTTCTCGATCATCGTCAATCACTACACAGCGCCGAGCGCTGAGATCGATGCGATCGTGGAGAGGGCGCTCGAAAGACTCGTGCAGTGACAGGCCTAGGGCTCACGGCTTAGGGCTTACTTAGGCCCCGGCAAACGCGCAAGCGCGAGACCGCTACCAGAGCAGCCAGACAGTGGCCAGTGACCCCGCAAGCGCGCTCGCAAGACAGTACGCCGCCGTCTTGAGCCGCGTCCGCACCTGCGGAGTGACGACCGGCGTCGACAGAGGTTCGGGACCGTTGATCCGGCGGCGGACGTCGCCGATCGTGACCGGGCGGCCCGCGGGATCTTTGCTCAGGCACTCCTTCAACAGGCGCTTCACCCGTACGGGAGTCGAAGCGGGCAACCGGTCCCAGGCCGGCTCGCACTGGAGGATGGAAGCAATGACGTCCGTGAACAGCTCTTCCGGGAACGCGCGCCGCGCCGTCAGCATTTCGTACAGCACGCAGCCGAACGCCCACACGTCCGCGCGCTGGTCTCCGGTCTGCCCGCGCAACTGCTCCGGGCTCATGTAGGGAAGCGTGCCGACGATCGCCAGCTCCAGGGTGGATCCACGCGTGAGCGTCGCCACATCTCCTACCGGCCCGTTGACGTGCGGTTCTGCGATGCCGAAATCAAGGACCTTCACGGTGCCGTTCGGAGTGATCTTGATGTTCGCCGGCTTGAGATCGCGGTGAACGATGCCCGCGGTGTGGCTGGCCTCGAGCGCGTCGATGACCTGTCCGGCCAGGGCGAGTGTCTCCTGCATGTCGGTGGGAAGGATCGGACGCCCTTTGCGTGCGAGCCGATCAGTCAGCGTTTCACCGGACACGAACTCGAGCACGAGGCCGTAGGTGTCCTCCACGTCCACCGTGTCGTAGATCGCCGCGATGTTGGGATGGTTCAGCGACGCCAGGAGCCGCGCCTCGCGCCCCACACGTTGCCGCCGTTCCGGTTCCATCGACGACGGACGGGATAGGACCTTGATCGCGACGTCCCGTCCAAGCTCGAGATCGCGCGCGCGGTACACATCGCCGCTCGCACCGGTTCCAATCAAGGCATCGAGTTGATAGGCCCCGAACCGTCTCCCTGCGGCGAACGGCGCCATGTCAGATCGTTTCGTCCACGGATGCAATCACCACGCGGGTCTTCGACAGCAGCTCGAACGCCCGCTGCTGCTTCTCGGTGAAGAAGACGAACGCGGCGTCTACCGGAAAGACTCCCTCGAGGGCGACCGGCAACACTCTGACGAACGCCTGTCCGAAACTGATGCGCGCTCCGGTCATGCGGACGACGCGAAGGCCGAGGAGCCATTTGCCGAAGGTCTGGCCGAACCAGTATTCGGCCAGGACGGTGCCCGCCGCAAACAACAGCGAACCTCCGACGATGACGATGAGCGGCAGAAACGCGAACACGAAAACATTCTCGGCGAAGGTGGCCCAAATCATCCACGCGAACGGCACGAGCACGATGAACGACGCGAGAAAGTCCACGACTTTCGCGGCGAACCGTCGCCAGAGCGTGGGCGCGACGAGCGGCACGGCGCTCAGGTACGACTCAGCCAACGCGATCGGGCTGCCGAGCTGGCGCACGACCTCGTCAATGGGTTGGCCGGCTGCGACACGCTCGGCGATGTGACCTCGCAGCTCGAGCGCGATCTGCGATCGCTGCGGCGTCGCGGCGGGCATGCTCCGGAGAACTTCCTGGATGTACCCCTCAGCGGTTGTCATCGGTGTCTCCTCCTTCTCCGAGCAATTCGCCCATCACGCGGGCGAAGCTCATCCATTCCCTGCGTAACGTCGTCAACTCGCGGCGCCCTTCGTCCGTGAGCCGGTAGTACTTGCGGGGAACGCCACGCACTGGCGTCTCCCACCGCACGGCCACCAGGCCGGCCCGCTCCAGGCGATAGAGAACGGGATAGAGCGTGCCGTCGGTGACTTCGAGCGAGCCGTTGGTCCGGCTGGTCAGCTCGGAAACGATCTCGTAGCCATAGGCCTCGCGGCCGTTCAGCAGGTGCAGAACGATGAGTTCCAGCGAGCCCCGTTTGAGCTCCCGCTCGATCCCCCGGCGGCTGGCGTCGTTGTCTTGAGCCATGGATTAGCATTGTTACGAACAATATCTTGTTACACAAGATATATTACGTAACAACTTGTCGAGATGTTCGACTGTTCCTTAGCCTTGGGGTGCCAGGTAGGTCTTTCGGGCCCAGACCTTCATCCCGGGACGATTGACGCGAACCTCGATCTTGCCGATCTTGCCGTCCCGACGGGTGGGGACGAATCCGAGCGTGTACTGGTGGTGGAGTTCGTCCGCGATACCGGCAAGCATTGAAGCAAACGCAGGACTGAGCGGGTGTGCGCCGGCTCGGTCGCCGGTCATGCCCAGGCCGTGCTTGCGGGGATTGAACGGCGCATGCAGGAAACCGCCGCCGGTGGATTCGGTGAGATCTTCGAGCGTGTTCTGGGTGTCCGCGACAGGCGCGTCCTCGGTACTGGCTGCCGCGTAGGCCCTCGGACAGCCGCGGCTCGAAGCCGTTGACCGCATAAATCATGTACTCGTCGGTGGGGATCGCCGCCTTGATTTCCTTGAGACCGGGCAGAGCCGCCGAGCGTCAGCGTGTTCGGTCCGTTCGTCAGCACGAGGACGACCTTGCGGCCCGGTTCCTTCGCCATGGACTGAATGGCGCTGCGCGATCGCATTCCACAGCGGACGGCCAGCCCACGCAAGCGTCAGCACCGAGTCTCCGGGTGGAACGTTGGGATGAACCCGCTCGAGACGAATCTCGCTCATGACGGTGGCTTTCAGCGCGTCACGATCCGAGGTCAGCTCCGGCCCCAGTGCGACTTCGTGTTTGGTGAACCAGCCGACGCGCGCCCGATCCTGCGGCCCGAGCCGGTCCACGAATGCCGTCAATCCTGATTGCAGCAGCTCGTACGTCCGGCGCTCGAACAGCGCGCCGCTCATATCCACAAGCACGGCAACCGCAATCGGCTGCGGATCGGTCGAAAAGACCGTGAGCGGCGTTCGCGTACCGCGATCGCGAAGGTCGAACTCGTCTTGTCGCAGATCAGCGATGAGGTGCCCGTTGTCGTCCTTGACGGTCGCGTAGACCCGGACGAGATCGGTGGTGGACTGGAACTGGGCCTGGCGTGCGATTGCCGGCCAGGCAATCAGCGAGCACGCGACGATAACACCTGCGCGTACGAGGTCGACGGAACGGTCGGCGCTCATCGCCGATCCGCCTTCCGCCTATTTCTGCCCTCCCGACCTGCGCGAGAGCTCGCGGAAGTACTCGCTCACCATCGGGCGATACGGCGCCGGCGCGTCGTCGGCGCCGGACAGGTACAGCTCGTTGCTCGTGGGATCGGTGCGCTTCCGAAGATCGAATTCGAGTTTGCGCAGCGTCTCGAGCGCGGACGCCGTGAGCTCCTGGATGCCGCGCGGGTCGCCATCGAGCCTGCTCGTGCCCTCGCGGAGCGCGCGCGCGACGTCATCGATCGCGCGAAGGTCCGCGTTGCCCGCGCCGCCCGCCTGCAATTGACGTCTCAGGTCCGCCGCTTCGGCTGACATCTGTCCGAACTGATTCCGCAGCTGACGAGGATCGCCGTTGTATCCGCCGGTGCGCGCGTCACCACCCGCCGGTCCACCAGCGAGACGGCCGCCGAAGTCGCCGTTGCCGAGACGCATCTCGCCGTCTCGACCCTGGCCCTGACCTTGCCGTCCACCTTGACCCTGCCCACCCTGACCTTGCTGGCCCTGGCCCTGCTGGCCCTGGCCTTGTCCCTGACCTTGCTGGCCTTGCTGCCCTGACCCTGGCCTTGACCTTGACCCTGCTGACCTTGGCCCTGCTGACCTTGGCCTTGCTGGCCTTGGCCCTGCTGACCTTGCCGGCCCTGGCCCTGCTGACCCTGGCCCTGCTGGCCCTGGCCCTGCTGGCCCTGGCCTGTGCCCTGACCCTGCTGGCCCTGCTGGCCTTGACCCTGTTCGCCCTGCTGCTGACCCTGCTGGCCTTGTTGACCTTGCTGGCCCTGCCGGCCGTTCTGGCCCTGCTGGCTCATCTGATCGTTCAGCGTCGAGAGGCCGCGAAGAAGGTTGCCGGCCTGCTGCGTCGCGCGATCGAGACCACGTCCCTGCTGTGCCTTGTCGGACGCCGCGACGGCCTCGCCCACACGCTGACGAACCGTCTCGAGATCCTGTGAGACTCGCGTCTCCGCGCGATCCGCGTCCGGCGTCGACATCAACTGCTTCGAGTAGTCGATGATCTCCTTGACCTGACGGCTGCGAATCGTGCCGGCCGCTTCCTGCAGCTTGCGCGCCGATTCACGTTCGCCTCCCGAGAGCGCCTGTCGTCCCTGCGTGTCGAGCTGCTGCTCGAGCTGGGCGACGCCATTTCGCAGCTGGTCCTTCTGCTGCGACAGCTGGCGCATCTGCGCATCGCGCTGCTGACCGGCCGGCTGGCCGTTGGCCGGCCGTACGCCGGCGGCGATTTCGCTCTGCCGGCGCGCGAGCGCCTCCGCCTGGCTCAGCGTGTCGCGAATCGACTGCTGGTTCTGCTGCGTCTGCTGTTGCTGGAGCGCCTGTGCGGCTTCCTGCAGCCGCTGGGCCGCCTGTTGCGCTGATGCACTGCCGGCCTGCCCGTTGGCCGCCGACTGACGCATCGCGTTGGCCGACTCCTGGAGCCGGCGCGCCGCGTCCTGAAGCGCCTGGGTCTGCTGGCCCTGACGCTCGGCCTCGCGACGAAGCTGCTCGAGCTGTCGCGCGGTCTGTTCCAGCTCGTCCGCGAGCGCGCGTTGCGAGTCGCCGCCCGAGCCGCCGCCCTGCTGACCGCGCTGCGCGCGCGCACGCTGTTCCTCGGCCTGCAGCTGGCGCCGCGCCAGTTCTCTCAGGCGCTCGGCAATCTGGTCGACTTCCTGGCTGCCCTGCTGCTGGGCGGCCTGCTGCTGCATTTCGTACTGGTTGGCCATGCGGTCCAGCTCGAGCTGGAACAGGTCGGCCAGCTCGGAGGCGTTCTGATTCCCGCCGCCACCACCGCCGCCGCCACCGCCACCGCCGCCCTGCTGGACCTCGAGCTCGTAGAGCTGCTCGGCTTCCTGCAGGAACTTGAGCGCGCGTCCCTGCGGCGCGCGTGCTTCCTTCGGCTTGAGCGCCTTGAGCTGGGCCTCGGCCGCACTCATCTCGGTGGCCGCCTTCGGCAGCAGCTCGGCAATCTTGCGCAGGTTCTCCGTCCCGCCTCCGCCGAGCCGCTGGCGCATCTGGCCGACGAGCTCCTCGACCTCTTCGCGCAGCTTGCTCTGCGAGAGGCCGACGAACACCGTGTCTTCCTTGAACTTGTCGGCGGTCATCTTCGGCTTGTCGCGCTCGACGTTGTAGGTCGCCGACATGATCTGCCGCTGCTGCTCGGACAGCGCGCCCGCCTGGTTCTGCTGCCCGCCGCCACCGCCGCCGCCTCCGCCGCCGGCCTGCGACTGCGCCCGACGGAAGTCCTGGCGGAACGGCCGGACCTCGATGAAATAGATGTCGCTCGAGACGCTCTTCGGGCCCTTGACCGTGTCGGTGTCGGTCGCCTTCGCGTAGTACGACACGAAGTCGCCGGCCTTCACCTCCATCTCTTCGAGATAGACCGTGTGGCCGCCGCTCACTTCCGTGAGCGACTGCGCGCCCTTGTTGTAGAGCGGCACGGTCTTCTCGGGACCGCCGTTCACCGAGTACACGAGGTCCAGCGACCGGACGCCGAAGTCGTCGTCGGCGCGCGCCTGCAGGAACACTTCCTCGACCGGGCTGGCCTTGATGTCGCGCTTCGGCTTCTCGAAGGTGACGGTCGGCGGCTGATCGTCGATCGCGTCAATCGTGAACTTCGGCGACGCGGTGACGCGCTCGCCCTTCGGGCCGGTCAGCTCGACGTGGTAGTAGCCGTCGTCGGCAATCGTGAAGCTCCGGTGAGGATGCCGTCCGCGCCACGGCCAGGGGCGCCGGCGCGCCTGGATCGAGCGCCAGCGCGCCGCCGGGCGTCGTCATCGTGGACTTCACCTTCACGCGCACCTGAGTCCCGCGCAGGGCCGCGACGTCGCCGCCGGACTCGACCGTCTGCGGCGGCAGGCCCGTGTAGGCCGGGAACACGTACTCGAGCTCGAGCGTGTCCACGGCGGGCAGCTCGACGAGCGCCATCTTGTAGGTCGGCGACGCGACGCCATCGGCCTCGACGTAGTAGGACAGCGGCTTCTTGAGGTCGAACAACATGCCCTCGAACGAGCCGGCCTCACTGGACTCGACCAGGGGCACGCGCTGGAACGTCTGTTCACCTTCGGCGCGCATCATCAGCGCGACGTTCGAGGATCGGAATCCGGTGAGCATGGCCGAGACGGACTGGTCGGAACCCTTCGGCACGGTCACGTCGCCGGGCGTCGACCTTGATCGCGTACGGGCTGGCGGCTTCCGCGCTTCGCGACAGGACGAGCAGGGCGGACGCGCCCTGACGGAAGAACTCAGGGCCAACGGCGAGCAGGAGCGCCGCAGCCGCGGCCAACGCGCCGAGCACCAACGTGCGCCGGCGAATGGTCGTCTTGCCGATCTCGCGGCCGCCCTGAATCGAGCGGCAACGCTCGACGGCCTGCTCCACCATGCGGTCGAGAATCACGCGCGGCACGCCGGCCGGCCGCTCGCCACCGCTCGTGGCGCCAATATCCACAGCGCTCAACATCGCGGCCTGCAGCGACGGCTCGTGCTCCTCGACGTACAGCGCGACCTGGAGGTCGCGTCACGCGCCGGCGCATCGGGCGGACGAGCCAGAGCCCGACGAGCGCCGCCAGCGTCACCAGAAACGCAATGCGGAAACCGGTAACCGACGAGGGACTGAAGCGGAGCTCCTGAAGACCCCAGGACGCCAGCGTGAGCGCGACGAGCCCGCCGCCGAGCACGATGATGCCCCCGCCAAGCAGGAGCTTCGTGCGCCACCGGCGCCTGACCTGCCGGATGACTTCGACCAGCTCCTGATGACCGCCGCCCACTGGATCAGTCATGGGTTCTCCTCGGATAACGGATAGTCCGAGCTTAGCATTCCATCTCTAGTCAAGCGCCTGTGCCGCAGAAATGTCACAGCTGGGCGCTGGCTTGGGTCGTGAGGCTTGGGACCTGGGTCCTGAGACTGACTGCCAGGTCTCAAGCCCCAAGACGCAAGCCCCAAGCCTATGTTTTCAGTCCCAGCCTCTTTGACTGGATATTCGACAGGACGGCCTCGACGAGGAGCAGCGACAGTCCAGCCACGAGCAGGAACCACCAGAGGGACTGCCGCTTCTCGAGGTCGACCGGGGTTGGGGCCGGACGATCGAAGGATTGACCAGCGGTCGTCGTCGACGCGGTGCCCACGGCGCCCGAAATATCCGTCGGCGGTAACGCGGTCAGATCGGACTCGGCGGGATCGAGGTTGACGGCCACGGTGAATGGCCGGCGGTCGCCCGTGCCAGGGAGCCGGACCGAGTAGAAGCCCTGCTCCGCGAGCTCGACCGCCGGTGCGCCCTCGCCGCCAAGCGTCGTCTGCTGCCCACCGGGCGAGACGACGACGCCGCTTCGTCCCGCGCCGGGCAGGATGCTCGCCTGCCCCTGCCGCACCATCGACGCGACTGGCGCGCTAATGTCCAGCATGCGGCCGACGGTGTGCCATTCCTCGAGGTCGCCGTACTGCGCCAGGTACTTGACGGTCTCGTGGAGCAGCGGCAGGAACATCGCGTGACGGGGAAAGTCGTTCCAGTCGCCGTCCAGCGTGGACGTGAACGCCATGACGCGTCCGCTCCCGGCCCGGCGCTCGACGATCGCCGCCGCGCCATCGTCGAACCGGGCGAGCACGCGATCGTCCGGTGCGACGGCGAGCCGGCGGTAACGGAAGAACCGCATGTTGGCGAAGCTGCCGGCCCGGGGATCCTTGAACTGCTCGAAGATCGGGTGGCTGTAGTCTGGACTGCCGAACGTGCCGCCCCGGAATCCGGTGCGATCCACGGGAGCGCTGAGGCTTCCAGGCATCAGAGGCCACGCACCGCTCACCGGCGTGCGGCTCCCGAGCACCATGAACAAGCCACCGCCCTGTCCGACGAACTTCGTGAGCAGATCGGCCCCTGCCGTGGACAGCGCGGCATCATTGAGCACGACCACGGACCGGCCATCGAGGTTCGCGGCGGTGAACCGGGAGGCCGGCACGGCGTCCACCTTGAACGGCGGCGTCTTGCTACGGCCGAGCCCAATCGTGAGGAACTGCGCGTCAGCCGGCCGGCCGTCGGCGTGCACGAGCAGCACCGAGACGGTCCGGCTGGGCGAGAGCACGAAATAGAAGTCGTTGTCGCGTGCGAACGCGTCTGATCCCGCGCGAATGATCCCGCGCATGTTGGCTTCGGCGACGGTCACCGGATCGAACGCCACGCTTCCCGAGGCATTCGGCGCGATCGTCACATTGCGGGTGGCGATCTGCCGGCCATCCATGTCGAGGCGCACTGGCTGGTTCGTCACCGCGGTGCCGCTGCGATTGATCAATCCGACGGTAATCGTGGCGCGCTCTTCGTTCGAGAACGTGGCACGCTGAATCGCGAGCGACGAGACGCTGAGGTTGGCGGTGTCGCTGTTGCTCACCGACACGGGCGTGAGCACGGCGCCCTGCGGCAGCTGAATCTCCTCCTGCCGCTCCCACCCGGACTTCTGAAAGTCGCTGATCAGGTAGGCCTCTTTGCGCTGACGGTCGGAGCGGCTCAGCAGGCTCTGGGCTTCACGCAGCGCGGGGGCGTAGCGCGTGGCCTCCGCGGACACGGCCGCCTGGCGCACGGCCAGCTCGAGCTCGCCTCGGTTCGTCGTCGCGCGCACGGCTTCTTCGACGCCGCGGTCGAAGAGCACCAGGGTGGCGCGGTCCTGGCCGCCGAGTCCGTTGATGACGCGCCGCGCCTCGTCCTGGGCGCGAGTCCAGTGGTCGCCGTACGCCATGCTGGCGGACCGGTCGAGCAGGATGACGACCTCGCGGTCGCCGGAGGACGTGATGGCCGCGGTCGCGGCCTCCGTCGCGAAGAACGGACGGGAGAACGCCGCGATCACGAGCGCCATGGCGGCAATTCGCATCAGCAACAGCGGCCAGTTGTGGATCCGACGGCGCTCAACCGACTGATAGGGAATGCGCCGGATGAACATCAGCGACGGGAACTCGACGATGTCCTTGCGCTCCCGCTGGATCAGGTGGACGAAGATCGGAACCGCGATGGCGGCCAGAGCGACGAAGAACAGCGGCGCGAGAAAAGACATGATCGTTCAGCGAACGCGCATCAACCGCTCGCGGTTTCCGAGATAGCTGAAGAGCGCCTCGTCCAGCGGCTTCGAGGTATTGAGCAGCACGTAGTCGATGCGCGAATCCGAGCACTTCGAGCGAAGCGCATCGATGTGGTCGCGAATCATCTTTCGATACTGCTCGGCGAAGACGTCCGGCACGACCGGCATCTCCTCGCCGCTCTCGAGATCCTGGAATCTCGACGAGTCGCGGTACGGAAAATCGATCTCGGCCGGATCGAGCACGTGAAAGACGACCAGGTCGTTGCCGACGGAAGCTGTAGGGCTTCAGCGCGTCGAGCAGTTCCTCCGGGTTCTCGTACAGATCCGAGATCAGCGCGACGATGCTGCGCCGCTTGAAGTGCTCGGCGATCTGCGTGAGCATCGCGAGCAGCCGTCCCGGCCGTTCCGCGCGCGCCTGGTCAAGCGTGTGCAGCAACACGTTGAAGTGTTTCGCCGACGAGGGCACGTACGACAGGACCTCCTGGTCGAACGTCACGATGCCGACGCGGTCACGCTGCCGGTGCGAGAGGTACGCGAGGCACGCGGCGACGAACTTCGCGTAGTCGAGCTTGGACACTTCCCCGCTGGCAAACGACATGGACTTCGACGTGTCGAGGAGGACGGAGAAGTTCGCGTTCGTGTCCGCCTCGTACTGCTTGACGAAGTACTTGTCGGTCCGCGCGTACAGCCGCCAGTCCACGCGACGGATGTCGTCGCCCGGCACGTAGCCGCGATGCTCGGCGAAGTCGATCGACGCGCCGAAGTACGGCGCCCGATGCAGGCCGTTGATGAATCCGTCGACGACCGAGCGCGCGAGCAGCTCGAGGTCCTTGATGCGTGCAAGGACCTTCGGATCGACGAACCGTGCGCCGGGACGACGTGTGCTTCCATCGGGATCTCGCCCTGTGCTTAAGCCTCTGCCTCACTACATCCCCGACTTCGGCAGCGGCACGTGCTTGATCAGCTCGTCGATCAAGGCGTCGGTCGTCACGCCTTCGGACTCGGCGCGGAAGTTGAGCAGAATGCGATGGCGCAAGACGGGATGCGCCAGCGCCCGGATGTCGTCGAAGCTCACGTGATATCGGCCCTCGGTCAGGGCCTTCGCCTTGGCGCCGAGAATCAGATACTGCGCCGCGCGGACGCTTGCGCCGAATGACACGTATTTCTTGATCAGTTCCGGCGCGTTCTGCGCTTTCGACCGGCTCGTCCGAACCAGCCGCAGCGCGTACCGCATCACCGGTTCGGAGACCGGCACGCGGCGAACGAGCTTCTGGAACCCGACCAGATCGTCGCCCGACACCGGCCGCTCGAACTTCGGGTCGAGAATCGCGGTCGTCGTCCGCACGACGTCGAATTCCTCGTCCTCGGGCGGATGCTCAATCACGATGTGGAACATGAACCGGTCGAGCTGGGCTTCGGGCAGCGGATAGGTGCCTTCGAGCTCGATCGGGTTCTGCGTCGCGAACACGTAGAACGGCTCGTCGAGGATGTAGGTGCGCCCCTGGATGGTGACGCGGTGCTCCTGCATCGCTTCGAGCAATGCCGCCTGCGTCTTCGGCGGGGTCCGGTTGATTTCGTCGGCCAGCAGGATGTTGCAGAAGATCGGTCCGGGCGCGAACACCATCTGGCGCGCGCCGCTCACCGGATCTTCCTGGATGATGTCGGTGCCGGTGATGTCGGACGGCATCAGGTCGGGCGTGAACTGGATCCGGTTGAACTTGAGGTCCAGCACCTGCGCGAGCGTGCGAATCAGGAGCGTCTTCGCCAGGCCCGGCACGCCGATGATGAGGCTGTTCCCGCCGACGAAGAGCGTCAGCAATACCTGGTCGATGATGCCTTTCTGCCCGATGATGAGCTTGGCGAGTTCCGCTTCAATCTTGCGGCGCCCGTCGTTCATCCGATCGGCAAGGGCAATATCCTCCGGCGAATCCATGACGACGACGCTGTTCTGGACGGATGTTTCCACGGTGAGTATTCCTTTCAGTACCCTGTGCCCTTACCCAAGCCTCAGGCCCCAAGCCTCAAGCCGTTAGTGCGTCAGCCCATACAAAAACTGATTCACGCCGACTTTATACGCCTCGTTCGTCTCGCCGATCGGATAGGCGCCCTGCTCCGAGAACTCCCAGAACTCCGACAGGTCGTTCTGGTAGTTCGCGATCACGTACATCCGCCGTTCGGGGTTGTTCTCCTGAAACATCGCACGGAAGATCGGGCGATCGCCAAGCGCCGGATAGGCCGGAACGATGTCGAGCGTCTTGATGTCGAAGAACGAATGGAAGATCGGATGCGTGACGTCGAGATCCTGCCACTGGCCATCCGGAAACACACGAGCCATCTGCTGCTCGAACTGTTGCCAGGCCCAGTAGGGAAAGTCGTCCACGATCAGGAAGCCGCCCTTGAGAAGGTAGCCGCGCAACGCCTCGACCTGCGCGTCGTCCATGGTCCAGTAGCCCGGCTCCACGAGATAGATGACCGGGAACTTGAACATGTCCGGGTTGCCAAAATCCAGAATGGCGGTCTCCTCGGTGTGGGCCGCGACGTTGCTGACCGAGGTCAGGATCTTCATGAAGTGCGTTTCGCCTTCCGGGTAGTCATGCGCCCAGAACGGTTGTCGTCGAAAACCGTTCTCCGGATAGCTCATCCGCACGAACACGAACTTGCCGTCGTAGCGCGCGTTGCCGGAATAGCTGCGGAACATCCCGCCGAAACCGCCGCGCTGCGCCATGGCGGTCGTCGCCGCCATCGCGACGAGCAGCGTCGCCACGAGCGCGCGTTTCACGCGACGCCTCGCCGCCTGCGGTAGAGCCATTCCCCGCCCATCAGCCCGAGGAGCAGGACGAGGACGATCGGCATGTCCCACAACTCACGCTCTTCGATGACCGTCACGCCCCGGCCGCTGTAACTGATGGCATCCACGAGGCCCGCCGTGTCCGCCGAGCGGAAGAACCGGCCGCCGGTCTCTTCGGACAGGCGCCGCAGGAGCGACGGCCGCATGGCGGCGTCGAAGTACTCCGCGTCGCTCGGCGCAACGCGCAGGAACACCGTACCGCGGCCGACGTCCGTTCCCGCCTGGCTCGTGCCGTCGACGGCGATCCGATAGAGCCCGTCCTCGGACGGCGTGAAACGCGCGCGATACTCGCCGTCGTTCTCGACCGTCCACTCCATGGGCACGTCTTCGACGCGGCCGGAAGGCGCGGTCGCGTGCGCCGTGATGCGGCCGTCGTTCACGCCGCGATACTCCGGGTCGACCACGTCGGCGGTCAGCGTGACCGGCTCGCCGCGCTGCACCCGATCCGGAGTCGAGGAGACCATGACGCGATCCGGCACGCCGTCCACGAGCCACCGGGTGAGCCGCCGCCAGAAGTTGAAGTGCGTCGTGTCTTCGACGGTCATGTTGGCGTGCATCCGCCACATCCAGGTGTCCTGGACCGGCAGCACGAGCACCTTGCCGCGGCCGTACCGCTGATACGCCAGCACGACCTGCTCGCGGCCGTTCTGATCGACGCCGGTCAACAGCGCGTTCGCGCCGGGTTTCAGATCGGAGACCGGCACCAGGTTGACCGCCGTCAGGGGCGGCATTTCCTTCCACTTGGCCGCCGCGTCCTCCGGCCGCTCCGTGATCTGCGCGGCCGGATGGGAGTCGCCGGCGCGGGTCGGCCGCACGACGATCTCGAGTGGCGGCGCCAGCGGCTTCGCGCGCGCGGCGTCGAGGTTGACGGGCAGCGCGTCCGAGAGCGGCGTCCCGGCCCAGCCACCCTCGCTGAACGATCGCAGGCCGCCCAGCACGAGCAGGCTGCCGCCGCGCACGTCCACGAAATCCTCGAGCATTCGCTGCTGCTCGGGCGTCAGCGCCGAGGCCTCGATGCTGCCCAGGATGATCGATCGGAACTTGAACAGCTCTTCGCGAGTGGACGGGAAGCCGTCCTGCAGCTCCTCGGCAGTCGTCATCCCGCGCCGGTAGTACTTGTTCGGAGCGTTGACCGTCGCTTCCGCCGTGCGCTGCACCCAGCGCGATGCGGACGTTCTGATCATCCTCGGTCGCCAGCCAGATGTACTTCGGCTCCGGCCGCGGCTCGCCTTCGAGATAGAGGATCCGCTCGGGCCGGTCGTACACGTCGATGAGCGAGTCGCGCTGGTTGTTCTGCGTGACCTCTTCGTTCGCCTGCAGCGGCACGCGGAACCGGAAGAGACCGGCGCCCGCGGTCGTCGCCTTGAAACGGACGCGCACCGTCTGCGACTCACCGTCGGCCGGCAGGGTGATGTCCTGCGTGCTCACCGTCTTGCCGTCTTCCTCGACGATGAGCGGAACCTTCGCGCCGGCGTACCCCGACTGCGTCACGACGACATCGACGACGAGCGAGGCGCCTTTCAGCACGCGCGACGGGGTCTCGGCGCGCGTGATCTGCACGTCCCGCGACAACCGTTCCTTGCCGACGCCGACCGTAAACACCGGCAGCGCCTGCGATTTCAGTCCCGCGAGCGCCTGGTCGAGCGTGGTCTCGGACGTGTCGGCGCCGTCGCTCACGACGACGAGGCCCGGCGACCGGCAGGCCGCTCATCTCGTCGCGGATGCGCGACAGCGCGTCGCTGAACCGCGTGCCGGTGCCCTGAAACGTGAGGTCCGTCGTGGATTGCAGGCGCTCGGCCACGCTGGAGAAACGGAAAACGCGTGTCACGAAGCGCTCGCCGAGCGCCCGCATCAGCGGCGTGTCCGGCTTGCCGAATTGATCGAGCACGTACTGGCTGCGCGCCTGATCGGCTTCGTCGGCGACCTGCATGCTGCGCGAGTCGTCGAGGACCACGCCGACGAAGTTCTGCTGCGGGACGGCCACCTTGAGCAGAAGCATCGGCCGGAGGACCGCGAAGAGCGCGACGGCCAGGAGCGCGACGCGCGTCACCGAGAGCACGACCTTGTCGCGCCCTCTGAGTGCGGTCAGCTGTTGATATGTCCAGAGTACGTAGAGCGCCGCTGCGGCAGTGATCGCCGCGACGAACCACATCGACTGCGTCGCACCCAGTACAAACTGGCCCTGCTCGAACACGAGCCGCTCATACTTGAACAGGGTGCGAAAAAGCGAGTCAAACACGGAAGCGCCGATTGTATCCCATAGGTCTGGACCATCCGGGACGCGTCAAATTCAGTCAGGTCTGTTGGGACAGCTTGCGCTTCGCGGCCGCGACCACCGCGTCGGCCGTCGCGGTGAGCCCGCCCTGCGCGAGCGACGCCGTGCCACCTCCGCGCCCACCCAACTCGGACGCGATCTCACGCAGCAGGGCGGCCGCATCGATCGACACATCTGTCGAACGCGCGACGACCACCGGCACCGGAGTGCCGCGGCCAGCGAACACGACGACGAGCCCTGATCCCTCTACGACGGCCGACGCCAACCCTTTCAACGCCCCGCCATCGAGCTCTGGTTCAGCTCTTATGACGACGCGATAGGGGCCGATGGTCTCCGCCTCCTCACGCAATCTGGCCGCCCGAAACACCGCCAGGTCGTCCTGCAGACGACGAATCAGCTTGCTCGTGTCGCGCGCGTCCGACTGCAGGCGTTCAATGGCGCCCTTGACCTCGGGCGCGGTGACCGACAGCGCGCGGGTCGCGCCAAGGACCACGTCACGCAGGGCGGCGTGCGACCGGAGCGCCCGGCCTCCGCACACGAACGACACACGGCTCGCGCCCTTGAACCGTTCGACACCGGCAACCGCGATGAGGCCCACGACGCCCGTACGCGGAACGTGCGTGCCACCACAGGCGGACAGATCGAAGTCCGGCAATCTCGACCAGGCGAAGCGTGCCACCCCGAACCGGCTCCTTGCGGAGCGGAAGCTCGGCGGCCTCCTCGGCGCTCACGAACCGGACGCCGACCGGCCGATCGTCCCAGACGACGAGATTCGCCTCGGCTTCGGCACGCGTCGATCTCTGCCGCGCTCACTTCGCGTGCCAGATCGATCGTTGACGCCTCAGCCCCGAGGTGAAAGCTGACCGTGCGGACGCCGATCAGCCGATCGAACGCGGCCGACAGCATGTGCTGACCGGTGTGCTGCTGCATGTGATCCAGCCGGCGCGCCCAGTCGATGTCCCCGTGCACCGCGGCGCCAGGATCCAGCGGCCCGCTCAGCACGTGCACCACGTCGCCCGCGTCGTCGTCGATCACATCCACGATCGTCTGGCCGCCGAGGCGGCCCGTGTCGAAGGGCTGGCCGCCAGACGAGGGATAGAACGCCGTGCGATCGAGCACGACGTGCGGACGCCCGTCGACGATGTCGCAGGAACGCACGACGGCGTCGAACGACGGTCAGATGGCTGTCGGTGTAGTAGAGACGGTCAGTCATTCGGTTCGTTCCAGGGTTCCACGCGGTTCGACGCAGTTCCAGGAGTTCGAAGTCCAGCGTCCGCAAGGATTCAGCAACGGATCGGCGAAACCCGCCTCTGCGAATCCCTTCGCTCGAAGCTGGCAGCTGTCGCACCGGCCGCACGGACGCCCGTCGTCCTGCGGGTCGTAGCAACTGTGCGTCAGGCCGTAGTCGACGCCGAGCTCGTGGCCCAGACGAATGACGCCGGCCTTCGTCAGGTGCTGGAGCGGCGCCCAGATTCGCAGGGGCCGGCCCTCGACGCCGGCGCGGGTCGCCAGGCTCGCGAGGTACTCGAAGGCCGCGATGTACTCCGGGCGGCAGTCCGGATAGCCCGAGTAGTCAAGCGCGTTGACGCCGATGACGAGGCAGTCGGCGCCGATGACCTCCGCCCAGCCGAGGGCGAGCGAGAGAAACACCGTGTTGCGCGCCGGCACGTAGGTGGACGGGATGCCGGAGGCGTCGATCGCGCGGTCCTTCGGAATATCGCCGTCGCCGACCAGCGCCGACCCGCCAAACGCCGACAGATCCACGTCGATCTCGACGTGCTTGCTGACACCGATGGACTCTGCGACTCGGCGGGCCGCCTCGATCTCCCGGACGTGCGTCTGTCCGTAGCGGACCGTCAGCGCGTAGAGCTCATAGCCGTCGCGGCTGGCCAGCGCCGCCGCCGTGGCCGAATCGAGTCCTCCCGAGAGCAGCACGACGGCGCGGCGAGCCATCAGACGCCTCGAGTCTCCGGAGTCCAGATGTACTTGTGCGCCTGAATCTGCAGTCGAGCGGGAACGTGATCCGCGAGGATCCAACGCGCCAGCTCCGCGGGGTCGAGCACGCCATGCACGGGCGAGAACAGCACGGCCGCCGTGCGATCGGCGAGGCGGTAGCGGTCGACGACATCGCGCGCGTAGTCGAAGTCGGACCGGTCCTGGATGACGAACTTGACCTCGTCGCGGGCCGACAGCTGATCGAGATTCGGCCAGTGCATGGCCGCGGCTTCCCCGCTCGCAGGGCACTTGACGTCGAGGATCGTGACGACGTCGTCGGGCACATCGTCGATCGGCATGTGCCCGCCGGTCTCGAGCAGGACCTCGTACCCCTCGGCGACGAGGCGCGCCATGAGGTCGTGGACGCCGGCTGCAGGAGCGGCTCGCCGCCCGTGATCTCGACCAGCCGGCACTGATGCCGCGCGACTTCGGCGACGATCTCGTCGTCGGACATCTTCCTGCCGCCGGTGAACGCGTAGGGCGTGTCGCACCAGACACAGCGCAGGTTGCAGGCGGCCAGCCGGACGAACACGCATGGGCGGCCGACGTGCGTGGACTCGCCCTGCACCGACGCGTAGATCTCGTAGATCGTGAGCACTCCTGCGTATTCTGACACTCGTCACGCCGACCTAAGGCTGGCCTCTGGTAGTCTCGGAACGATGGCCATCCGCGTGGGCACGTCGGGCTGGAACTATCCGAACGGCCGGGGCACCTGGAACGGGATCTTCTATCCCACACGCCGGTGGCAGGGATTCGACGAGCTGGCCTACTACGCGGAACATTTCGACACCGTCGAAGTGAACTCCACGTTCTACCGGGTCCCTTCACCCGACCTGTCGGAGCGGTGGCTCGCGCGCACGCCTTCGTCGTTCGAGTTCTCCGTGAAGCTCTACCAGAAGTTCACGCACCCTGACATGTATCTGAAGCGGCCGGGCGTGTCGGACTGGACGGTGACGCCTGGCGATCTCGACGAGTTTCGCGTCGGGATCGACCCAATCGCGCGCGCCGGTCGACTGGCGGCGTTGCTCGTGCAGTTCCCGTCGAGCTTTCACGCCGAGACGGAAACCTCCGACTACCTCGACTGGTTGCTGACGGCGCTGTCCGACTATCCGCTCGCGGTCGAGTTGCGGCACCGCTCATGGAGCGACCGCGCGGCCGACACGCGACGGGTGCTCGGGGCGCATCGAGCCGCCTGGGTGCGAATCGATGAGCCGCAGTTCGAGGACTCGATTGCACAGGACTTCTCAGTGGACGCCGACGCGGCGCCGCTCTACTACGTGCGGCTCCACGGCCGGAACGCCGCGAACTGGTGGACGCACGACGACGCCGAGGATCGGTACGACTATCTCTACCAACCGCAGGAGCTGCGGCCTTTCGCGGACGCCGCCAAGAAGGCGTCGGAGTCAGGCCGCCGCGTGGTGATGTATCTGAACAATCACTTCTCGGCGAAAGCTGTCGCGAACGCCGCGGTGCTCAAGCATCAGCTTGGCGACCTGATTCCTGGCGACTACCCGCGCGAGATGCTCGACCGCTATCCGGACCTGTCCGGAATCGTCGCTACTTCTGGCCTGCCGCTTTGATCGTGACCATCTTGAGCATGTCCGCGCGCTCGAGCTTGTCCACGACGGCCATGCCGCTGACGACCTGGCCGACGATGACGTGCTGGCCGTCGAGCGTCGGGTTGGCCCGCTTCAAGATGTAGAGCTGGCTGTCGGCGAGTCGCGCGTTGCCCGAATGGGCCAGGCCGACCATCCCGCGTATGTTCTTCCGCTTCGAAAGCTCGACGACGCCGATCGGGTTGTAGCTCGACCCGGTGCCCCACGATCCTTGCTTGGTCATGTCGCGCGACTGCGGATCGCCAAACTGCACGACCGAGGTCTCAACACGATGGAAGCGCTGGCTGCGATAGAAGCTCTTGTTCACGAGCCCGATGATGTGGTCGACGCTCTTCGGCGCCTCGGGTTGGAACAGCTGAATCTCGATTGTGCCCTTGTCGGTCTCGAGCACCATCACAGGCAGGGCGGCCTGCGCCGCCGCCGCTGGCTTCGCCGTACCTGACGGCTTCGCGCGTGCCGGCCGTCTGGGCGCCGAGATAGGTTGCCGCCGCGACAAGTCCGCACACGATGAATGCGAATCGACGCATGGTCCACCACCTGGTTAGGAAACGGAAATCTGAATGACGCCAATTCTAGGACACAGTGAGCTCACCGCACAGGCCGGGCACCGTGGATAGACGGGCTTGCAGACGTTCTGGCCCCAGGTCACGAGCCGAAGGTTGACCTCGGGCCAGAGACGGCGCGGCACGACGCGATACAGCGCCTGCTCCGTCTCGTCGGGCGTGCGGGTCCGCACCCAGCCCAGCCGGTTGGCGATCCGGTGCACGTGGGTGTCCACGCAGATGTTGTCCTTGCTCGCGTGCGACAGGATCAGCACGAGGTTGGCCGTCTTGCGGCCCACACCCGGCAAGGTCAGCAGTTCCTCCATGCTGTCCGGGACGACGCCACGGTAGCGGTTGAGAATCTGCCGGCACGCCTCCCTGACGTGACGCGCCTTCGTGCGATAGAAGCTCACCGGGTAGATCAAGCGCTCGATCGTTCGGGTGCTGAGCCAGGCCATCGTCCGCGGCGTGCGAGCCACGCGGAAGAGCCGCCTCGAGGCCGCGTCCGTCACGGCGTCCTTGGTCTGCGCCGACAGCATCGTCGCCACCAGCACGCGGAACGGATCCTCGCGACTCTCCTTGCTGACTTTCTCCACCGCCAGCTCGTTCATACCGCGCATGGCGTGACCGATCCGGCGGAGAACCTCGGTAATCCGACCTGCCGACATGTCTTGAGGATCTGAAATCAACGTGCCTTCTGGCAAGCGACGGCGGGCGTATGATGAGGCCCCTCATCCAAGGAGGATCTGTCATGTTCACGTGCTTTCCGCAGCTCGTCGCACTCGACTTGTGTTGGCGGCCGGCGCCGTGTTCGTGGCGACGGCCTGTGGGGAGCCGCCCCCGCCGCCGGCACCGGCGGCGCCGCCGGTGAAGACGCGCGGAGCAGCGGGTGCAGTGGTATCAGGCGTGCTGGGACCACTTCAACAATCAGGCGTGGGATCAGTTCGGAGCGTGCTACGCGGAGAATGCGGTCTCGGAGTCGGTGGAGGGGAATCCGCCGTCGTGTGACCGGCCGGGCGGACATCATCGCGCGCAACAAACTCGAAGCCGCGGGGTTTCCGGATCGCCGCGGCGAGGTGCGCCTGGTGCTGATCAACGGCGGACCGGGTCGCCAGCATCGCGCTTTACACGGGCACGCAGACAGGTCCGCTGCCGCCGGGGCCCGACGGCAAATCCATGCCGGCGACGAAGAGACCAATCGGACTGCTGATCGCGCACACCGCGGAGCTCAATCCGACCGGTTCGCACGTCGTCCGTGACGCGGTGTACTTCGAGGAAGCCACGCTCGACGGCGCAGCTCGGGGTGAGCAAAGCCAAGGCACGGCCGGCAGAGAAGCCATCCGGCGCGAGCCCGGTCATCGTCATCGCGCGCAACGACGAAACCGAACGCACGAACCAGGCGGCGGCGCGCGACGATGTTCGAGGTCCTGAACAAGCACGACTTTGCGACCATCAGCAAGGCGACTGCCCGACGACTACAAGCTCGTGGAAGTCGCTCAGCCGAAGGACATGGACAAGAAGGCCGCGCTCGCGAGCACGAAGGAAATGCTGGGAGCGTTTCCGGACGTCGCGATCACGCCGTCCACGATGTGGGCCGCGGGCGATTACGTGGCCGTCGCGGGCACTTTCGCCGGGACACAACACCGGCCCTCTGCCGTCGATGGGCATTCGGAAGACCGGCAAGAAGGTATCCTGCGGTTCTTCGAGGTGATGCGGTTTGAGAAGGGACAGATCAAGGAGGACTGGCTGTTCTACAACGGCGCCGCGTTTGCCGGCACAGCTGACCGCGAAGTAGCGACGGCGTCAGTAGCCGTGACTTTTGCAGTAGTTGCAGTGCGTGCAGGGGACGTCAGGCTCGATGACGCAGGCGTCGCCAGCGTTGACGATCGTCACGTGCACGCTGTGGCTCGAATGATCTGAGTAGACTCGCGACCACAGGCGGGACCGGCGCCGCTTCGGCGGCGCCGGCTCGCTCGCGCAGCTTGTCCGCGACGATCTGCCGAACGAGGGCGCGAAGCTCGTCGTTATTCATGGAGATCGACGCGATCGATGATACCGATGATCGCCGCGTCAACGGGCGCGGCCTTTGCGTCTCAGCGCCTCGCCGGCGGCGCGGCCTTCGATGACGACCAGTACCTTCTCACCCACACCTGCGCCAACCGAATCGATCGTCAGCAGCGGGGCGCCGCGGGGCGTGTCATCGAGCGCCAACGGCTGCACGAGCAGCAGCTTCGCGCCCTCGAGCTTTCGATGCTTCTGGGTGCTGACGAGCGTACCGACGACGCGGCCGATCTGCATGTCGTGTCAGGCCTCGACGTCCCAGTGATCAACGATGCCGACGATGCACGCGTCCACGGGCACTTCGGCCGGAAGGAAGGGAAACGAGGCCTCGCGGCCGCGGACGAAGAAGACGTGCTCGCCTACGCCGGCGCCGGTTGCGTCCGCCGCGACGAGGGTCCGGCCGACGGCCTGGCGATCCGGCGTAACCGGCTGCAGCACGAGCAGCTTCTGCCCGTCCAGACCCGGCTGCTTCACCGTCGCGACGACGTCGCCGATCACGCGGGCGATCTGCACGTCAGTCCTTGATCTCGATGGCGTCCACGATGCCAACGATGGCGGCGTCAACCGGACAGTCCTTCAGACCGGCGGCCATACGGGCGGAGCTGCCGCTCACAATCAGCACCGTTTCGCCGTAGCCCGCATCCACGGTGTCGACGGCGACGAGATAGTTGCCTTCCGGTTTTCCAGTCGGATCGATCGGACGGGCGATGAGGAGTTTGCTGCTGACGAGCCGCTCGTCCTTGCGCGTCGCGACGACGGTGCCGACGATCTTGGCGAGAAGCATGGACCTGGAGAGGCTTGTCAGGGCAAAGGGCAAAGGGCAAAGGGCAAAGGAGAGGTAAAGGAAAAAGGTGAGAGGCGAAGAGGGCAGCTGCTTCCGCTCACCTTTGCCTTTCTTGCCTCTTCCTTGCCCTTGTCCTCTGCCCTTTGCCGCTCTCTCGAAGCTGTCAGCCCTTCGAGGCTTTTCCGATTGGCAGGACGTCCTCGAGGTTCGCGTGCGGACGCGGAATGACGTGGACGGACACGAGCTCGCCGACGCGGCGGGCGGCCGCGGCTCCGGCGTCGGTCGCGGCTTTCACCGCGGCGACGTCGCCCCGGACGATGGCGGTGACGTATCCGGCTCCGATCTTCTCCCAGCCGACCAGCGTGACTTTCGCGGCTTTGACCATGGCGTCGGCCGCTTCGATCATCGCGACCAACCCCTTCGTCTCGATCATTCCGAGCGCCTCGCCCATTTGTTCCTCCAGGGAGGCTCAGGGCTCAGGGCTTAGGGCTCAAGGCCAGAGGCAATCTCACAGCCGTGCAGCAACAGTCCCGAGACTCGCCCTAAGCCGTAAGCCTTAAGCCCTACGCCTTTGCAATCGCACTCACGACCTCGTCAATGAGCGTCGTGAGTTCGGCGTATGTTAGCCGAATCTCGCCGCGCGTGCCTGCGGCCGGTGTGATGTTCGTGTCCGGAACGAGTCGCTCACCAGGCGCCGACGGCGCGACGACAACCTGACAGCTCGGATCGGCCGGCTCGGCGGGCGTCGGGTCGGGGCAAATCGGCGCGGGCGAGGCGATGCCGTACCGGCCGCGCAGGTCCTGAAGCCGCAGGACTTCTTCGCGCGAAAGCAGCCGCTCGCCACCGAGCATGCGCGCGACCAGGCTGATGCGCGCGAAATGCTCGATCGTCTCCATCTTGTAGTACGCGCCGAACAGGTCCCGCCCGAGCGCCAGTGCGCCGTGATTGGCGAGCAGCAGGCCGTCGTGCATGCGCACATAGGGCGCGACGGCGTCGGCCAGTTCCTGCGTGGACGGCGTGCCGTACTCCGCAATCGGGATGCTCCCCAAGGTCGTCACGACCTCGGCCAGCACGGCGCGATCCAGCGGAATGCCCGCAACGGCGAAGCCCGTCGAGAGCGGCGGGTGCGCGTGGACCACGGCGCCGACGTCGGGCCGCTCGCGGTACACGACCAGGTGCATCTGAATCTCTGACGAAGGCTTGCGGCCCGGCGAGCCGGACAGCAGGCGGCCCTCGAGGTCGGTCACGACCATCATGTCCGCGGTCATGAACCCTTTGGAAACGCTCGCGGGCGTCATGAGCAGACGTTCGGCGTCGATGCGAACGCTGATGTTGCCGTCGTTCGAGGCGACGTACCCGCGCGTCCAGAGGCGGCGTCCGACCTCGACGATGTCCGCGGCGGTTGACTGCAGATCGAGTGCGGTCACGTGGGTGTCCGCTTACGCTTTCGCGCGCGCGCCGCCGTGCGCCGAGGTCCAGGCGTCGCGGCACGTCGCCGAGCAGAAATGCAGCGCGTCCGGCCCACGGCCCAGAACAAGCGCGCGGGACTCGGGCACGTAGGTCCCGCATTGAGGATCGCGAACGAGCGCGCCGCCCACGCGTTCGGGGACACGCGACGACGGCTTCGGCACCTGACGCTGCCCGATCGCGGAATACACGCCACGCACGATCAGCCGAACGACCACGAGGAGCACGAGGACGCGCACGATCCAGAGTAACAGCGGTGTCATTGTGCGATGCCTCCTGACGCCCCAGGCGAAGATGCGTGGGCCGCTTTCAATCCGTCCAGCCCCTGCTGGGCGCGTCGTCCTTCCTCACTGGTCGGCGCGATCGCCACGACCCGCTGCCACGACTCGGCGGCGCCTTTCAGATCCTGCTTGCCGAACGCGCGGATGATGCCTTGATTGAGCAGGGTCTTGAGATGCGCGGGATCGAGCTTGAGCGAGTGGTCGAGCTGCGCGAGCGCCCGGTCCGCCTGCTGCGTGTAGTAGTACGCCACGGCGAGGTCGGTGCTCACTTCAACGGCATTCGGGTCGAGTTTCAGCGACGCTTCGTACCAGGTAGCGGCCTGATCGTAGCGCTCCCCGTCGAAATAGAGGTTCCCGAGCGTCGGCGCGCACGGCCGCGTCCGTCGGCCGCGCGTCGCCTGCCGCTCGAGATCGGCCGCCCGGGCCGCATCGAAAGGCCGGCGGTGTCGCGCCGACCGGGAGCGGCTTCCGACTGGGTGGCGGCGGAGGTGCAACCGGGGCGGGGGGCTGCCCATGTTGACTGCCGATAATCCACCCGACCAGCAGGCCGAAAAACGTGCCGGACAGGGCAAACGCGAGGGAGTCTCTTTCTTCATCGTCGCTGCCAACAATCATATTCGGTACGACAGGTGCGACAGGTTCGACAGGTCCGACGGAACTCTGACGTCTCAGATTCGGCTTGAACCGAGTCGTGACCCGTCGTACCGGTCGCACTGACGGAGAGGACGTCGAGATATTCCCGGACGACCTTGTCCAGGCCGATCCAGAACGCGCGTGAGATCAGCGCGTGCCCGATGGAGACCTCGTCGAGGTGCGGCAGGGTCCGAAAGAGGCGGAGGTTCTCGAGGTCGAGGTCGTGTCCGGCGTTGACGCCCATGCCGAGCGCGTGCGCGAGCTCTGCCGCCGCGACGTAGGTCGCGAAGCTCTCGGTCGCCGGCGTTGGAACCGCGCGCGAACGCCGTGGCAAACGGCTCCGTGTAGAGCTCGACACGATCGGCGCCCTGCTCGGCCGCGAACCGCACCGCGGCCGGATCCGGATCGACGAACACACTGACGCGAACGCCGGCCGACTTCAGCCGGCGTATGACGTCGCCCAGAAAGGCCGAACGATCGTCCGGCGGCCAGCCGGCCTGGCTCGTGATCTCGCCGGGACGCACCGGCACGAGCGTGCACTGGTCCGGCGCCGTCCGCAGCACCATCTCCAGAAACGCGTCGCCCGGATCGCCTTCGATGTTGAACTCGGCCGACCGGCCACGACGCGGCCCGGGCTTTCAGGAAGGCGGCGATGTCGGTCACGTCACCAGGACGAATGTGGCGCTCGTCTGCCCGCGGGTGCACCGTGATCCCGGGCGCGCCGGCATCGAGGCAGATTTCGACCGCCTGCAGCACGCTCGGAATCGGATCCGCCGCGCGAGTTCCTGAGGGTCGCGATCTTGTTGACGTTGACGGAGAGCTGAATCATGAACCGGTGCGCGTCAGCCGAGCGTCGTCCTGGCCGCCTCGGCAATTTCTTCGGCCCACATCTGGACCGAGGCTTGATCCTCTCCTTCGATCATCACCCGAAGCAACGGTTCGGTGCCGGAATACCGCACGAGCAGACGGCCTCGCCCATCGAGGGCCGAGGTGACACGCGCCATCGCCGCCGCAATCTCCGGCACGTCTTCGACGGGCGTTTTTGTCCGGACCCGGACATTGACGAGCGTCTGAGGAAAGGTCACGAGCTGATCGGCCAGATCGGCGAGTTCGCGGCCGCTCTCCGCCATCACTCGAAGCACCGCGAGCAGCGTCGCCACGCCGTCGCCGGTCGGCAGATGCTCTGCCAGGATGACATGACCCGATTGCTCGCCGCCGAGCACGTACCGCCCGCGCGACATCTCTTCCATGACGTGCCGATCACCGACGGGTGTCCGGATGAGCCGAATGCCGCGCTCGGCCAGCGCGAGCTCGAGGCCGATGTTGCTCATCACGGTCGCCACAACGGTGTTGCCGGTGAGCCGTCCGGCTGCATGGTAGGCGAGCGCGAGGATCAGCAGCACGGCGTCGCCGTCGACGACCTGGCCGCGGCCGTCGACGAGAATCACGCGGTCACCGTCACCGTCGAACGCCGCGCCAAGCCGGCAGTGGCCGGCGACCGTGGCGGCGGCGACGTTCGCCGGGTGCGTGGAACCGCACGCGAGATTGATGTTCCGCCCGTCCGGACTGTCCCCGAGCGCGACGACGTCGAAGCCCAATCGCGCGAGCAGCCGTGTGGCGGTCGTGGTAGTCGCGCCGTTCGCCATGTCGATCGCCAGACGTGCTCCGGCGAGCGGCCCTGCCGACGGCATCAGCTTCTGCACGTGATCCAGGTAGGCGTCCACGAGCGACGGGTTCGGACTCACGCTGCCGCGACGAGGCGCCGACCGTCCACCCGGTGTCGGCCACGAGGCGTTCGACGCTCGCCTGCTCGGCCTCGCCGAATTTCTCACCGCGGCCCGAGAACACCTTGATGCCGTTGTCGCGGTGCGGATTGTGGGAGGCCGACAGCACGACGCCAAGGTCCACGTCGAGCGCGCCGGCGAGATAGGCGACCGCTGGCGTGGGCACGACGCCTGCGCTCACGACGTCGGCGCCAGCGGCCGTGAGGCCTCGCGCGAGCTCGCGCTCGATCCACTCGCCGGATTCACGCGTGTCGCGGCCGACGAGAATTCTGGCCCGCCGGTCCAGTGACGAGCACGCGCACGAGCGCGCGTGCCGACTCGCGCGATCGTCGGCGGATCCAGCGGCCACATCCCGGCGACGCCGCGGATGCCGTCCGTCCCGAAAAGCCGTTCGCTCACTCTGAGGCCCGGCCCGGCACGATCTGGACCACGACGCGAACGCGCCGCGGCTCCACCAGACGTACCTGCGAATCGACGGACACGACGTTCGCGTCGACCTCGACCCGGCTCCGGCGGCCGTCCAGACGGATGCGATCGGTGACGACGGAGATTGGACGCGCGAGGCGGCTCTCCGGCCCGATGACCGGAACCGTCCGCGGCACGACCGAGACGTTGCCGACGACGAATCCCGCGGCCGGCTGTCCTTCGATGAGCGGATCGATTCGGACCTCTTTCCTCGCGGACCGCTCGAGCGTGACGGTCACGGTTCCAGGTTCGATCCGGAACACTTCGATGCCGAGAGGCGCCTCAGCCAGCTCCGGCCGAAGCGGCATGAGATTCGTGCCCGGATGCGCGTCGGCGAGATCGACGATCACGCGCAGGTCGCCCGGTCCGAGCCCGCTGACTTCGGTATCCGTGCCGCGCACGTGCACGCTGACGTCGTCCTGCTCGCTCGTCATCTCGAGCCCGGCGGGCATGCTGCTGTACGCCACCGGCACTCGCACGCGACGCTCGATCTCATGGCCGCTGACGATGAACCAGAGCAAGGTGCCCACGACCAGCGCGGCCACCTTGAGCCCGACATTGCGGAAGCGGATGCCACGCCATCAGGCGTCCACGCCGTCCCCGCCGGCGTTCTGATCGGTGTTGCGCCGGCGCTGAAGAATCAGCGTCTGCAGCCTGTCGCGCAGCTCCTCGATCGACAGGCGCCGCGGAGATCTGGCCGTGCCGCGCGAGCGAGATCTCGCCGCGCTCCTCCGAGATGACGACCGCGATGGCGTCGGTCTCTTCCGTCAACCCGATGGCGGCCCGATGACGGGTGCCCAGATCCCGATCGAGCTTCGGACTGACGGCGAGCGGCAGGAAGCACGCGGCGGCCGCCAGCCGGCCTTCGGAGATGATCACCGCGCCGTCGTGAAGCGGCGTGCCGGGCTGAAAGATGTTTCGTCAGCAGGTCGTAGCTCACCGTCGAATCGATCGGGATGCCGCTCTCCACGTAGTTGCGCAAACCGATCTCACGCTCGAACACGATGATCGCGCCGACCTTCGCCTTGGCCAGCAGCGCCGACGCCGTGATGACTTCCTCGATCGTTTCGGCGGCGTGCTCCGTCTGACCCAGGTTGAGGTATCGGAAGAACGGCGCCCGGCCCAGGTGCGACAGCGCGCGGCGGATGTCGGACTGGAACAGGACGATCGCGGCAATGACGATGTAGGCAAGCACGCTGCGAATCAGCCACCCGACCGTCCGCAACGGAAAGACCTGCGACGCGTAGAGCAGCAGAATGACGACGACCGAGCCAATCGCCATCTGCATCGCGCGCGTCCCGCGAATCAGCTTCAGCGCTTCGTAGATCAGCAACGAGACGATGAGGATGTCGACGACATCCCACCACGTCATCGCGGGCCGATTGAATAGCGCGGAAAGCTGCCGCATCGCCGCGGACAGACTATCAGACGGGCAAAGGGCTAGAGGGCAAAGGGCAACGCAGATGAAAAGAGGCAAGCGGTCCTCTGCCCGTCGTCCTTCGTGCATCGCAACCTCATCAGCCACCCTCACCACATCCACCATCTCTTTGACGTCATGGACGCGCACGATATGCGCGCCGAAGAGCACCGAGGCGGTCACGGCCGCCGCGGTGGCCCAGACGCGTTCGTCGGGCGGCCGATCGCCGACGGCTGCCGTGAGAAACGACTTGCGCGAGGGTCCCGAGAGGATGGGTCGGCCGAGCGAGGCGATGCGCGGCAACGCGGCGAGCACCGCGAACGAGTGCGCCGCGCGTTTCGCGAAACCGAGTCCGGGATCGAGGATGATGCGGTCGGCGGTGATGCCCGCCTCGCGCGCGGCGGCATCACGAGCGGACAGCTCGGCCGTGACCTCGGCAACGACGTCGGCGTACTCGGCCCGCGCATACATGTCGGCCGACCGCCCGCGCGTGTGCATCAGGATCACGGCAACGCCCGCCCGCGCGACCACGCCGCCGATCGGCGGATCGTAGGTCAGCGCGCTGACGTCGTTGATGATGTCGGCGCCGAGGTCGATGGCGCGCTCGGCGATCGAGGCCTTGTAGGTGTCCACGGAGATCGGCGCACGCGTGCGGGCGCGGAGCCCGCGAATCACCGGCTCGATACGCCGCCATTCCTCGTCTTCGTCGAGCGGCGGCGCGCCGGGACGAGTGGACTCGCCGCCGACGTCAATCAGGTCCGCGCCGTCCGCCAGCATCCGCTCGCCGTCGGCAATCGCGACGCCGGGATCGAGACGGCGTCCGCCGTCGGCAAACGAATCGGGCGTGATGTTCAGGATGCCCATGACGAGCGTCCGGGCGCCGAGGTCGAGCGCGCGGTTGTCGGGAAGAGGAACCGTGAAGTGCGGACGGCGAATCAAGTCAGAAGTGAGAAGTCAGAAGTCAGAAGCTACTGACGGGCGCGCCGTTCCTGAACGAGCGTACCGTAACTTCTAACTTCTGACTTCTGCACTTCTGACTTGTCTGTGGAGCTGCCTATTCCTGTCCGATCGGCTTGTTCAGCGACGGGACGATGGCCGGACGCTCGGACGGCTCACGGCGCGGCTCGCCCGACGGCGGAGCGGCAGCGGGCGTCGGCGGGACGAACTCCGCGAGATCGAGCCCCTTCGCGAGACGCAGGACCTGGTCGGCGTCCAGCACCTCGCGCGCGAGCAACTGGTCGGCAATCTTCAGCAGCTCCGGCTTGTGCTGTTCGAGGACGACCCGCGCGCGGTCGTAGTTCTCCATGACCATGCGCTTCACTTCCTGATCGATCGACGTGGCCGTCCCCTCGCTGTAGTCCTGGGACTTGGAGATTTCGCGGCCCAGGAAGATCTGCTCGTCGCGCTTGCCGAACGTCAGCGGGCCCATGGCGTCGCTCATCCCCCACTCGCAGACCATGCGGCGCGCGATGTCCGTCACGCGTTCCAGATCGTTGCCGGCGCCGGTCGTGAGCTTGCCGTTGGTGAGCTCTTCGGCGATTCGGCCGCCGAGCAGAATCGCGATCTGATCCATCAGGTAGTCGCGCGAGTAGTTGTGCTTGTCGTCCATCGGCAACTGCATCGTCACGCCGAGGGCCATGCCGCGCGGAATGATGGTGACCTTGTGGACCGGGTCGGCGTTGGGCAGCAGCACCGCGAGGAGCGCGTGGCCCGCCTCGTGGACGGCGGTGATGCGCTTCTCTTCCTCGGTGATGATCATCGAGCGCCGCTCGGAGCCCATCATCACCTTGTCCTTGGCGTACTCGAAGTCGTTCATGCGAACGACCTTCTGATTGAACCGCGCCGCGCTCAGCGCCGCCTCGTTCACCAGGTTCGCCAGGTCGGCGCCGCAGAAGCCCGACGTGCCGCGCGCGAGCACCTTGACGTCCACGTCGTCGGCGAGCGGGATCTTCTTCGTGTGAACGATGAGGATGCCCTCACGGCCCTTCACGTCAGGCCGGTTCACGACGATCCGGCGATCGAATCGGCCCGGCCGCAGGAGCGCCGGGTCGAGCACGTCCGGACGGTTCGTCGCCGCGATGAGGATGACCCCTTCGTTCGACTCGAACCCGTCCATCTCGACGAGGAGCTGGTTCAGCGTCTGCTCGCGCTCGTCGTGCCCGCCGCCGAGGCCCGCGCCGCGATGGCGGCCGACCGCGTCGATCTCGTCGATGAAGACGATGCACGGCGCGTTCTTCTTGCCCTGCTCGAACAGGTCGCGCACGCGCGACGCGCCGACGCCGACGAACATCTCGACGAAGTCAGACCCGCTGATCGAGAAGAACGGCACGTTGGCTTCGCCAGCCACCGCGCGCGCCAGGAGGGTCTTGCCGGTTCCCGGAGGGCCCATCAGCAGCACGCCCTTCGGGATGCGTCCGCCGAGCTTCTGGAATTTCTGGGGCTCGCGGAGGAACTCGATGATTTCCTGCAGCTCTTCCTTGGCTTCGTCTGCGCCAGCCACGTCCTTGAACGTGACCTTCTTCTGCGTGCTGGACGACAGCTTCGCGCGGCTCTTGCCGAACGAGAGGGCCTTGTTCCCGCCGCTCTGCATCTGCCGCATGATGAAGACCCAGAAGCCGATCATCAGCAGGATCGGCGCCCACGACAGCAGGATGGTCGTCCAGGCGCCGGCGGTTTCGGTGTCGGCTGAGACCGTGATCTTCCGGTTCATCAGGTCGTTGACCAGGTTCTCGTACGGCCGGCGGCATCGTCGTCCGGAAGGTCGTGGCGTTGTCGGCGCCGAACTTGCCGGTGATTTCGTTGCCCACGAACTTCACTTCGGAAACCTGCCCCGTATTCACGCGCTCGAGGAAGTCCGAGAACGTGATGACCTGGCTGCTCGTCTGGAGGTTCACGGAGAACTGCCAGATCAGCGCCAGGATGACCACGAGGACCATCCAGAACAGCAGGCTCTTCAAGGTCGAATTCACAGGTTTCCCTTCAATTCCAAGATTACCATGCCAGACTCGGGCCTCGTGACCCGGCACTCGTCCGCGATGGCATGACCCACAACCCACACGATCCGCCCCGAGTGATCGACAACGAGCGGCACACGATCGCGTGCAATTCCGGGCACCTTACGGTCGACGAACAGATCCTGCAGCTTCCGTGAACCGGGCGATCCGAGAGGCCGAAGCCGGTCCCCCGGACGGCGGCTGCGGACCGTCAGCGGGAGCGTGACCGCCTCGGCCTGGAGGACGGCCACCGACTCTGGTTCTCCGAGTATCGGCCTGACTGCGGGTCCTCTTTTCAATGACGCGCGAATGGTGGCTCCGGTTTCAGTAAGCGTCACGATTCCCGGCACGTCCAGCGGATACTCGAAGGCTCCCAGGGCCTCAACGGACTCGGTGCCACCGAAGCGAATCACCGATCCGGCCTTCTCGATCTCGACGCCGTCGAGGTCGAGGTGTGCCCTGCCGCTTTCCGGGAGCGAGCCAGGGCCCGAACCGCCTCGACGTCCCGAAAGCTCGGCGCCGCCCCGGCCGCCTCGAGCGCCTGCCTGACGATTCGACGAGCCAGAGGCCGCCGGAAGTTGATTGAGTCCCCGCCCATCAATCTGTTGGACACCGCCGGCGGCCGGAAGTGCCACGGCCGAGCTGACCTCGCGGGCGGTCGCCGCGAGGAACTGCTCGTCGTCGGCGGCCAGCTCCGCGAACCGCGCCAGAGCAGCCACGGCGCCCGGCCAATCACCGACGATCGCGGGCAACACCGATCGCCGGAGACGATTTCGCGGGATCGTGAGGTCGCTGTTCGAGCTGTCCTCGCGCGCTGTCTCTCCGCGCGCCGCGAGGTCGGCGCGCAGCTCATCATGAGAGACGTCGATCAGCGGACGCACGTAGATGCCACGCCGCGGCCGGATCGCCGAGAGGCCGCGACCACCGGCGCCGCGAAACAAGCGCAACAGCACGGTCTCGGCCTGGTCGTCTCTCGTGTGGCCGGTCGCGACGCGCGTCGCGTCAAGCTCGATTGCCGCCTGTTCGAAGCATGCATAGCGCTCGATGCGCGCCGCGGCTTCGATGGACTGGCGCCGTTCGCGCGCGCGCTCGAGCACGTCGGCGGCCTTGACGACAATCGGAAGCCCGAGTCGACCGGCCAGGTCGCGGCAGAACCGCTCGTCTTCGTCCGACTCGCTCGCCCGCAGACGATGGTTGACGTGAATCAACCCGGCGAGCCGCCAGCCGGCGTTCCGCTCGAGGTCGCGCAGGACCCAGGTCATCGCCACTGAGTCCGGCCCACCGGACACAGCCACCGCGACGCGGTCGTCGTCGCCGAGCAGTTCGCGCCGCCGAATCGTTCGACCCACGCGGGACGCGACGGAGGACATTGACGTGGCTTAGGGCTCAGGGCTCGCGGCTCAGGGCCGGTCAAGCGCGCGGCGGAGAGTGCTCACCGGGCCCTGAGCCGTAAGCCCCAAGCCTAAGCCTCACGCGAAGTTTGGTGCCGGTGCAGGGACTTGAACCCCGGACCCTGCGGATATGAGCCGCATGCTCTAACCAACTGAGCTACACCGGCAGAACCATCGATGATAGACAAGTTAGAAGAGAGAAGCCAGAAGTTAGACACGGCACACGAGAGCCGTGGATATCAGACGTGACCCAGTGCTCGATCACGCCCAGCAGCTCAGATCAAGCCACGACATGTGAGTTCGGACGAAACGGCGAATGGCGCTCCACGCTCGACTAACGATTCGGACGATCATCGATGCCTCCCTTGCCAGAACTTCTAACTTCTGGCCTTCTAACTTCTAACTTCCCCGGTGTCTCCCGCCACCAGGGCGGCCGCGAGGAGCGGGATCAGCAACTCGTGGTGTCCGGTGATCGAATAGCCCTTGCCGATGCCCGCGACCGGACGCCGGACGACGTTGGTCTCGGGCCGATAGAGCCGCGCGAAGTCGATGTTGACCGTCGTCAGGCCGTCGAGCGGAATGCGCTTGTTGCGGACCAGCGCCACGGCTTTCAGGAACACTTCGGGCAACAGCACCGCGGAGCCGCAGTTGAGGTACACGCCACCGGCGAGATGAGAGACAAAGGACGTGAAGTAGCGGAAGTCGCGAAGACTGCCGGCGCCGATCGCTTCGCCGGACGCCGCGGAATGCATGTGAATGATGTCGGTTCCGATGCCGACGTGCACGGTGACGGGAATATTGAGCCGCGCCGCGCTGGCGACGAGGCTGACGTCGGCGTGGGCGGGCCGGCGCTCCGCAAGATGAGCGGCAACCGCCTGGCCGAGCCCGAGGCCGCGGCCGACGCCGGCGGTGATCGCGTCGTTGAGCTCGCGGCCGGTTTCCTCAGCCATGCCGAACTGGCCGGGCCCGAGCCCGGCATCGACGTCTTCCGACGTGGCGCCGCCAAGCGCGATCTCGAAGTCGTGAATGAGACCGGCGCCGTTCAGCGCGACGGCGGACACATAGCCGCGTTCCATCAAGTCGATCAGGACGGGCGCGAGGCCGGTCTTGATGACGTGCGCGCCGAATCCCCAGAGGATGCCGCGTTGATTCGCTCGCGCGGCTCGAACGGCGGCCACGATCTGCCTGAAGTCGGTCGCCGCGAGAATCGCGGGCAACGACTCGATCCACCCGGCGACGCCGGTCGCCGGATCCCACGCGCGCGCGAAATCGCCGCGCCGCACCTTGCTCGCGCGTGACGCGAGCGGATACGTCCGCACATCGGAGAGATCGAAGTCGTCGTAAGAGAAGGGCAACGTTTCACGCTCCGAGCCTGGGTCTCGAAACTGACGGCTTGGGGCCACCTCAGGGCTCAAGCCCCGAGGCCCACGCCTCAAGCCGAAAATCCGGCGTCATACTATCAACATCGCATCGCCGTAACTGTAGAAGCGAAAGCCCTTCTGAATCGCGTCCCGGTACGCGGCCAAGCACGAGGTCCTTCCCGGCAAAGGCCGCCACGAGCATCAAGCAGCGACGACTTGGGCAGGTGGAAGTTCGTCAGAAGCGCGTCGACGACGCGAAAGCGGTAGCCGGGGTGAATGAACAGGTCTGTCGTGCCGGCGCGCGGCTCGACGAGGCCGTCCGCGCCCGCCACGCTCTCGAGCGTCCGGGTCGTCGTCGTGCCCACGGCCACGATGCGGCCGCCGTCGGCGCCGGACGCGATTGATGGCGTGAGCGGTCGCAGGCGACACGACAAATCGTTCGGGATCGACGTGGTGATCCTCGACGCGATCGACGCGAACCGGCTTGAACGTGCCGTAGCCGACGTGCAGTGTCAGCGTCGCCCAGCCGATGCCGGCCGCCGCCAGGCGGGCGACGAGTGCGTCGTCGAAGTGGAGGCCGGCCGTCGGTGCGGCGACCGCGCCAGGCTCGCGCGCGTAGACCGTCTGGTAGCGCTCGCGATCTTCGGCGCGGTCAGGCCGATGGATGTACGGCGGAAGCGGAACGTGTCCGAGCGCGTCGATCGCATCGGCGACACTGGGCGTCCCGATCGGCTGGAGTGTGAGCCGCCGCCGGCCGAAAAATCGCTGCTCGAGAATCTCGGCGATCGAGCGCGATGCCCGGCGCACGCTCAGGATCGTCGAAGACCAGCCGTGTCCCGGGCTTGAGCTTCTGACCCGGATGGACGAGCGCCCACCACTCTTCTTTACCGTTGCGGGCCGGGCGGGCCGGCCGGTTCGAGGAGCAGGCATTCGACGGCGCCGCCGCTCGGGTCGCGCCGGCCGAGGAGTCGCGCCGGGAACACCCGGGTGTCGTTGGCCACCACGAGATCGCCGGGCGCGAGCAGCGACGGCAGATCTTGAATCGACGCTTCCTTCCACTCGCGCGCGTCGCGATCGACCACGAGCAGGCGCGACTGTTCCGCGAGCGCGCGGCTCCTGAGCGATGAGATCGGGCGGCAGCTCGAAGTCGAACGACGAGACGAGCGTCATCGCAGGGCAGGGCCAGCCACCATCTGCAGGAACAGGCGGTCATCCAGATCGCCAGCACGACCGGCACGACAACGATCATCCCGAAGACGGCGACGATGGCAAACACGAACACGTAGTCGGATCGCGCCGGCTTCAAGCCCGGCCGCGCATGGCGCTCGAGAAGCGCGAGGTTCCTGACGTTCGCCTTCCAGAAGATGTCCCCGACCGGACCAGCAATCGGCACGACGCCGATGAGCGCATCCAGCAGCGCGTTCCCGAGCATCCGCACCAGGATGATCTTCGGCACCCGCTGGTGGAGCCCCTGAACGATCAGCAGCGTGGCAAAGACAGGACTCGCGAGATCGCCGATGCCGGGGATGAGCGCCAGGAGCGGGTCGATGCCGAACCGGATCTGCGTTCCGGGGATCCGGAACCTGGCGTCGAGCAGCACGGCCCACGTGCGAAGCCACGCGAGCGTGACATCAGGTCGAACGGAGCCGCCGGGCACGTGCGATCAGTGTCGAGAGGGTCCGGGCGCCGCAATTCCAGACCGCGCCGAGCCGCGCGTACACTGTGTTCCGGCATGATCAAGCTGGTACCAGGCAGCGCCCCGGCTCCCCGACGCCTCTCGGCGCCACGTTCGACGGATCCGGGGTCAATTTCGCGTTGTTCTCGGCGCACGCCACGAAGGTTGAGCTCTGCCTTTTCGATCGGGCCGACGCGCTCGTCGAGCACACCCGCATTCCGCTCGCCGAGCGCACCGACCAGGTCTGGCATGGCTACGTACCGGATCTCCGCCCGGGCCAGCTCTACGGGTACCGCGTACACGGACCATGGGATCCGGCGAGTGGGACACCGCTTCAACCCAACGAAGCTGGTGCTGGATCCTTATGCGCGTCAGCTGGGTCGCGCACTCCGGTGGAATGCGGTGCTTCTCAGTGCCCGGACAGCAGGCGAGAGCGAAGCCTCACCAGGCACGGCCGACAGCGCGCCGTTCGCGCCGCTCGCGATGGTTCCCGACCCGGACGCCGCCAGGGCTTTCGAGTGGCGAGGCGACAGCGCGCCTCGCACTCCCTGGCGCGACACATTGATCTACGAGCTGCACGTGAAGGGCTTCACGGCGCTGAACAACGCCATCCCGGCTCACCTGCGCGGCACCTATCTCGGTGTCGCGTCCGAGCCTTCGATCGATCACCTCAAGGCGCTTGGTGTCACGGCGGTCGAGTTGATGCCAATCCAGACGCGGGCGGATGAATGGCGGCTGGTGCGGGCCGGTCTCGTCAACTACTGGGGCTACAACACGCTGGCGTTCTTCGCACCGGACCATCGCTTCGCGACCGATCGATCGCCAGTGCGAGCCGTCGACGAGTTCAAGGCGATGGTCCGGGAGCTGCATCGCCGCCGGGCTCGAAGTGATTCTCGACGTGGTCTACAACCACACAGCCGAGGGCGACGAAACGGGCCCCACGCTTTCGTTCCGAGGCATCGACAACGCGAGCTACTACCGCCTCGATCCCCACCGGCCGGGGCGATACCAGAACTTCGCGGGCACCGGAAATACGCTCGACATGCGCTCCCCTCGTGCGCTCGCAGCTCGTCATGGACAGCCTGCGGTATTGGGTCGAAGACATGCACGTGGACGGATTCCGGTTCGATCTCGCGACCGTGCTCGCGCGCAAGTCCGACGAGGTCGATACCGCCTCGGGGTTCTGTGAGGCGGTGTTGCAGGATCCCGTGCTCTCGCGCGTGAAGCTCATCGCGGAGCCATGGGACATCGGTCCTGACGGATACCACGTCGGGAAACTTTCCGGCGGGCTGGTCGGAATGGAACGATCGCTATCGCAACACCATCCGGCATTTCTGGAGCGGCAGAGCCCGGCGCGTTTGGCGACCTGCCCACGCGTCTGGCCGGAAGCAGTGACCTGTATCGAGACCGGAACCCGGGCCGCCGGCCCACCGCGAGCATCAATGCCGTGACCACACACGACGGATTCACGCTGACCGATCTCGTCTGCGTACAACGAGCGCCACAACGAAGCCAATGGTGAAAACAACCAGGACGGCGACCGGCACAACCTGAGTTGGAACTCCGGCGTCGAGGGTGAGACGGATTTGCCGGCCGTCATCGAGCTTCGGCAACGCCGCCGCCGCAACTTCATGCTGACGTTGATGGTGTCGCTCGGCGTGCCGATGATCTCTGGCGGCGATGAACTCGGCAGAACGCAGCGTGGCAACAACAACGCCTACTGTCACGACTCGGAGCTCACGTGGACGTCCTGGTCTCTCGACGACGACGCGAAGGAATTTCTTCAGTTCGTGCAGTCGGTGACGGCATTGCGCCGGGCTCAGCCCGTTCTTCGGCGCGACACTTTCCTGCAGGGCCGATCGGGTGACCGCGCGGATGTGCTGTGGCTCACCGCGGAAGGTCGCGAGATGCGTGACGCGGACTGGGCCGATCCCGAGCGTCAGACCCTGGGCGTGTTGCTCGACGGCAGGGCGATCGGAGAGGTCGACGAGCCAGGGCGCCCGATCACCGGAGACTCGCTTCTGGTCGTGCTGAGTGCCGCGGCCCGGCGAGGTGGTCGTTCACAC
This sequence comes from uncultured Acidobacteriota bacterium, assembly GCA_963730485.1. Taxonomy (GTDB): domain Bacteria; phylum Acidobacteriota; class Vicinamibacteria; order Vicinamibacterales; family SCN-69-37; genus CAVTYZ01. The sequence continues at coordinate 302,017 of CAVSRY010000025.1, forward strand.
TGCCAACGCTGGCCGGCGGCGACGGGTGGGAATTGCTTGTCGACACCGCGCAACCAGCGGTCACAGGCACACGGCACGCCGCGGAATCGGCATTTGTCCTGACCGCGCACTCGTCCGCGGTCTTTCGATTTAGAGACTCCAGCGTAGCAGCACCGATCCGGCGGTGAACCCGGCGCCGACCGATCCCAGCAGCACAAGGTTGCCGCGCTTCAGGCGGCCGTCGGCGCGCGCGTCCCCGAGAGCCAGCGGAATGGTCGCGGCCGTGGTATTGCCGTACTTGTCGAGATTGATCACGACTTTTTCGCGCGACAGGCCCAGCCGGTCGGCGGTCGCTTCGATGATGCGGCGATTCGCCTGGTGCGACACGTACAGGTCGAGATCGTCGCCCTTCAGCCCGTTGCGATCGAGCATGCGCAGCGCCATGTCCTGGCTCTTCTTGACCGCGAACTTGAAGACGGCCTGACCATCCTGCTTCACGAAGTGCAGCCGCTCGTCCACGGTTTCGTGCGAGGCAGGACGCCGGCTGCCACCGGCCGGCATCTGGAGGGCTTCCCCGCCCTCGCCCGTGATCTCATGGGTGAAGTCGATGATCGCCGGTTCGTCGTTTCCGGCCGGCGAGAGCACCACGGCGCCGGCGCCGTCTCCGAACAGAATGCACGTCGCGCGGTCGGTGTAGTCGATGATGCTCGACATGACGTCCGCGCCGATGACGAGGGCATGGTCGGTCCTTCCGGTGGCCACCATCGACCAGCCGACGCTGAGCGCATAGGTGAACCCCGAACAGGCGGCACCAAGATCGAAGCCCCAGGCCCGACTGGCGCCGATCCGTGACTGTACGAGGCAGGCCGTGCTCGGAAACATCATGTCCGGCGTCGTGGTGGCGACCACGATGAACCCGATGTCGTTCGGCGTGACCCCCGCATCGGACATGGCGGCCTCTGCGGCCGGCACGGCGAGTTCAGACGTGCCGACTCCGGGCTCCACGATGTGACGCTCGAGGATGCCGGTGCGTTGAACGATCCACTCGTTCGTCGTGTCCACCATCTTCTCGAGATCGGCGTTCGACAGCACGTGAGCCGGCACGTACGTGCCGAGGCCCGCGATCCGCACCCGCCGCAACCCGTTCACCACAACCGATCCTTTCCTGGCGCCATGAGCCCGAAGTATTCGTACGCGCGGGCCGTGGCCACGCGCCCGCGTGAGGTGCGATCGAGAAAGCCAATCTGAATCAGATAGGGCTCGTAGATATCCTCGATCGCGTCCTTTTCCTCGCCGATCGCCGCGGCGAGGCTGTTCAACCCGACCGGCCCGCCCGAGAACTTGTCGATGATCGTCCGGAGCAGCCGGCGATCCGATTCGTCGAAGCCGTGCGCGTCCACCTCGAGCAGCTCGAGCGCCTTCTGGCAGACCTCGGCCGTCACGCGGCCATCCGCGCGCACCTCGGCAAAATCGCGCACGCGGCGGAGCAACCGGTTCGCGATGCGCGGTGTCCCACGCGATCGGCGCGCGATCTCTGCGGCGGCCTCGGGCGCAATCTCGACGCCGAGAATTCCGGCCGATCGCGTCACGATGGTCGTGAGGTCGGCCGCCCCGTAGAAGTCGAGCCGGTGCACGATCCCGAAACGCGCCCGCAGCGGTGACGTGAGCAGCCCCGCCCGCGTGGTCGCACCGATGAGCGTGAACGGCTGCAGTGGCACTTTCACCGATCGCGCGCCAGGTCCCTGACCGATGACGATGTCGAGCTCGAAGTCTTCCATCGCCGGATAGAGGATCTCTTCGATCGCCGGGCTCATGCGATGGACTTCGTCGATGAAGAGGACCTCACGGGCTTTCAGGTTCGTCAGGATCGCCGCGAGATCGCCCGGCCGTTCGAGCACCGGCCCGGACGTCGAACGCACCGGCACGCCCAGCTCGTTGCCGATGACATACGCCAGCGTGGTCTTGCCCAGTCCCGGGGGACCGTAGAGCAGCACGTGGTCGAGCGCTTCGCTGCGCTGACGTGTCGCGGTGATCGACACGTGCAGGTTCTCGCGCACGCGCTCCTGCCCGATGTACGCGTCGAGCGTCCGGGGCCGAAGACCCGACTCGTACTGGGCGTCGTCGTCGGCCCGCGCGGCGTTGGTGAGGCGCGAGTCCGTCACCGCGCCAGCTCTTTCAGGACCTCGCGCAACAGCGGCTCGAAGTCATCGACCGTCGAGCGCCTGGTGATTTTCTCGACCGTCGTCTCGACCGCGGCGCGCTGGTAGCCAAGGTTCACGAGCGCCGAGAGCACGTCGTCCTTCACTGAATCGCCGGCGGGCGTGGTTTCCGTGCTATCGGCAGCCGCGCCGTCCGGAAGGCGGTCCTTGAGCTCCAGGACCAGCCGCTCGGCCGTCTTCTTCCCGATTCCTGGAATTCGCGTGAGGCGCGCGATGTCGCTGTGGCGGACCGCGCGCACGAGCTCGGCGGGCTCGATCCCGGAGAGCGCAGACAACGCAATTTTCGGTCCGATGCCGCTCACCGAAATCAGCCGTTCGAACAGCTGCTGTTCGAGCGCCGTCTGGAACCCGAAGAGCTGAATCGCGTCATCGGTCACGCGGGTGTAGATACGGAGCGCCACACGATGCCCGGGCTCGCCGACCGCATAGAACGTCGAAAGGGGGACGAGCACCTCGTACCCGACGCCGCCGACGCCAACTACGAGCCGCTGAACGTGTTTCTCGAGAAGCTCGCCCGAGAGGTGCGCGATCACGGCGCCTGGCGCCTGAGCGTTTGCGGCAGCCTGGCGTGCCGCCAGCTGCGCTGTTCGCGTGGCACGCGCGCAGCGCCCGACGTCGGCGCGCGGCCGGCGTGCGCGTGACAGATGGCGACCGCGAGCGCATCGGAGGCATCGTGCGGCGACGGCGGAGTGTCCAGTCCCAGGAGCAATTGCACCATCTGCTGCAGCTGGCTTTTTTCGGCGCGGCCGTACCCGGTTACGGCCATCTTGATCTCGCTCGGCGAGTACTCGATGAGGGGAACGCCGGCCTCGACCGACGCCAGGACGGCGACGCCGCGCGCGTGGCCCAGCACCAGCGCGCTTTTGACGTTGTGAGCGTGGAAGAGACTCTCGATCGCGACGCAATCGGGCTTGAACGCACGAAGCTGTTCGAGCAGACCGTCATGAATCGCGCGAAGCCGATCGGGCAAACCGGCCGCGGCGGCCGCCGACAACGCACCGCACGCGACGAGCCTGTGCCGCGTGCCGTCCGAGTCCACGCACCCATACCCGGTGCGGACGGACCCGGGATCGATGCCGAACACCCTCACGCCAGGGAGGCCTCGATTTCCTTCTCGTCGATGTCGACGTTCGACCAGACGTTCTTGGTGTCGTCGTACTCCTCGAGCGCCTCCATCAGCTTCAGCATCTGCTGGGCCGCCTTGCCTTCGAGCTTGATGTAGTTCTGCGGCAGCATCGCGATCTGGGCGGTCTCGGGCTCGACGCCGAGCGCCTTGATGGCCTCGACCACCGCTGGATGCGCCTCCGGCGGCGAGACGATCTCCCAGGCGCTTCCGTCGTCTTTCATGTCGTCGGCGCCGGCATCCAGCGCCGCGTTCATGAGGGCGTCTTCAGCGGCTTTCTCCTTGGCGACGATGACGAGGCCCTTCTTCTCGAACATCCAGCCGACGCTGTTCGCCTCGCCGAGGTTTCCGCCGTACTTGCCGAAGGTGTGCCGGATTTCACCGACGGTCCGGTTCCTGTTGTCGGTGAGGGTTTCGACCAGAATGGCGACGCCCCCGGGGCCGTAGCCCTCGTAGGTGACTTCGTCGTAGGTCACGCCGGCTTCCTCGCCCGTGCCGCGCCGGATGGCCCGCTTGATGTTGTCCGCCGGCATGTTCACCTGCTTCGCGTCGGCGATGATCGTGCGAAGTCGGGGGTTCATGTCCGGATCGCCGCCGCCATTGCGGGCAGCCACGGTCAATTCCTTGATGATGCGGGTGAAGATCCGGCCGCGCTTGGCGTCGGCGGCACCTTTCTTGTGCTTAATCGTGTGCCACTTGGAATGGCCTGACATGTCTTGTGTTTCTCCAGAAAACTGTCGCGGTGGACTGGAAATTCTAGCACCGTCTTTGCGACTCACGAGCCAGGTCTCCGACGAGGGCGTCCAGCGGCCGCCCTTGTAGTCGCCGGCCACCGATTCGACTTCGAAACCGCGACGGGCCAGCCGCCTGATCATCTCATCCACCGCAACCGTCCGGAACACGAGCTCGAAGCGGCGGCGGCTCGTTCGACGGCCGTCGGTCGTCGTGAACTCCTCGTCAAAGATCGTCACCCCCCGGCGCCGGTCCTGACGGACGGATTCCACGAGCGCGATGCGACGCCGGGCGCCGACACGGCCGCGCAGGCGCACCTTCCGCCGATATTCGTCCCACGCGGAGAGGTCCGGCACGAGATCGATGCCAAAACGGCCACCCGTGGCGAGTACTCGAGCGACTTCGGCCAGCGTCGCATCGAGGTCGTCGTCGGTGAGTAAGCGACTGGAGGAGCCCGTACGCAGCGATGACCGCACCGAACGACGCCGATCGGAATGGCAGCAGCCGAACGTCGCCGCGGGCGATGGAGGGGCGGGCACTTCGCGGAACACGGCGGCCGCGCGCCACCGCGCGCGCCAGCATCGGCGCCGATCGATCCACGCCGACGACGGGAACACCCTCGCGAGCGATCGGCGCCAGGACCCGGCCGGTCCCACACCCCAGCTCGAGCACGGGCGCCTGTCGACTCACGGACGAACCGCCGCCAGTAATTGACGTCCCGCCGTCCGACCGTGCGCGCGTTTTCCCAATCGTAAAAATCCGCGTACGCGTCCCAGCCGAACCATCCCTCTCGTTTCGCCACTATCGCTCGTCCTGTCGATCGAAGGTCAAGAGGTCAGAGGTCAAAAGGCAACCGGTCGAACGCTGCCGCATTGCTTCTGACTTCTGACCTTCTGACTTCTGACTTCTGACTTGATCAGTCCGCAACCATCGTCTCGCCGGGAAGGATCGGCCGCGTCCGCGGGAGCACCCCTCTACGCGCCAGGTTGCCGACGAACGCGAGGATGCCGAGGAAGATGACGAGCTTCAGGATGTCGAACGTTCTCGTCAGTGGCAGGACTTTCCAGAAGAACCACAAAGCCGGCTGCGCGATGCAGGCGGCCCACACGGAGCCGTAGAAGTAGCGCCGCTCCTGTCCTTCGCCCTTCGTCGAACGCCGCACCCGCGGAAGCCAACCCACCGCGCCGAGCAACCAGAACGTGCCGGCGATCGGCAGGTACCCGGCGTCGTAGATCGCGCGCATGCGCCAGGTGCCGTTCACGATCGCGTCGAGAAGACCCGCGATGTTCAAGAGCGCGTAGCTTGCCACCTCGCTCCACGCGAGCGTGTAACAGAAACGGCGATAGAACGGGTTCGGCCGGTCCTCGTTGAAGCGCAGGATGTACGGCGCCGGTTCGACACCCGGCAGCTGGCCGAAATATCCCGCGATTCCGGTGCCGACCATCACGATGGCCAGCCACAACATGGTCAGACGATCGGGACCATGCGCGAACAGATTGAACGTCACCGGGCCCGGCGCGATGAAGAACACCCAGATCCAGATCGGCCAGTGCGCCAGGCGGTAGCTGATCTTGTTGCGCTCTCTCAGCTGCCGATCGCCGGAGAGCTCGACCCATTCGGCGTGGCCATGCTGACGTTGATACGCGGGCGGAAGAATCGAAGGCACGGGCTGAGATAGTACGACAGGTGCGACGGGTACGACAGGTCCCAGGAACCAACTGACGCTCGTCATCCACTTCTCCTTGAGTTTGGCTCAGGAAAACCAAGGAAGATGAGCAAGCGCCAGCCCGTACCTTGGACCAGTCGTACCCGTCGCACCTGTCGTACGATCTGTAAGCTTGTCGTTTCTTTCCACTCTTCCCGGCGCGGTGGTCCTAGCCCCGATGACGAAGGGGTCGAACCTTCCGTATCGACGTTTGTGTGTCGAGTTGGGCGCGCGGGTGCTGGTCAGCGAAATGGTGGTGGCGCGGCGGCTCAAGCAGCGGCGGCGCGGCGAGTTTGCCCTGATTCGCCGCGCGCCTGACGAGCCGTGCTTCGGCGTGCAGCTCGCCGGCAACCAGCCTGACGAGATGGCGTGGGCCGCGATGCTCGTCGAGAGCCGCGGCGCCGATTTCGTCGACATCAACCTCGGTTGTCCCATCGATCACTTCACGAGAAAAGGGCTCGGCGCGGCGCTGGGACGCCAGCCGGCGCGGGTCCACCGAATCGTGGACGCGATGCGCCGCGCGGTCACCGTGCCGGTCACCGTGAAGATTCGGCTGGGCTGGAACACGACGACCCGGAACTATCTCGCCCTCGCGCAGGCGGCCATCGAGGGTGGGGCCGCCGCGATCACGGTGCACGGCCGCACGCGAGAAGCGCGATACCGGCATCCCGCGGACTGGGACGCGATCGCCGAAGTCGCCGCGGCCGTGAACGTGCCGGTCATCGGCAACGGCGATCTGCTCTTCGCCCACGACATCCAGAATCGCCTGGCCTCGTCTGGCTGCGCTGCCGTGATGACCGCCCGCGGCGCGCTGATCAAGCCATGGATCTTCCGCGAGGCTTCGGACGGGTACTGGGACATCACCGCCGAGGAACGTGTTGGGCTGTACCGGCGATACGTCGAGCTGGCGACGGCCCACTGGCGTGCACCGGTCAACCCCGACGCGGCGACGGCGCCAGATGCGCTCGACGACTACGGACGGCAGCGCCTTCGGGAGTTCCTGCGCTGGCACGTCGGCTTCTGGGTGCGCTATGCGCCGCAGCGCGCCGACGGATCGTGGCCGACGATGCAGGGGCGCGAGCCGGCGTTCGAACCGCGGTCGGCGCTCGAAGCATTGCTCGCGCGCACCGATGACGCGGCGATGGACTACATCACCGATGAGCTGCTCAACGGCGGCTCGCTCGACGCGCCTCCGATTGAAGGGGCCGCGACTGCCGAGCCGGCGATGGAAACGGAGGGATGAGCGGAAGGCCATCCGCTATTTGCAATTGGTTATCGGCGATTGCATCGGGCATTGGGGTATTGGGCATTCCGTTATTGAGTTATTGGTTATTCCGATTGCCCCATGCCAGCGGCGCATCCCCTGATTGCCGCAGGAGCGCATAGGCGATATCGTTTGCGTTCGTGCCCGCCTCCACATCGCTGCCGGTCGCGCGAGGATTCGGCCAGACAACTCGACGGGACGCCTGGTGGCTGCAGTCCGCTGCCACCTTCTGCGGCCTGATGGCGTTCATCGTGTATGCCACCTACGCGGGATTTGTCGCGGCGGACTTCGAGTACGGCCCGTATCTCTCGCCGATGTACTCACCGTTGCTCTTCGGCCCATCGGCGCACGCGTGGTTCGGCGGTCCGTTCCAGCCAGACTGGTGGCCGACGTTTCTCAAGTACTCCCCGGCCGTCCTGATCCTCTGGGCGCCCGGCGGATTCCGGGTCACCTGCTACTACTACCGTGGCGCGTACTACAAGGCGTTCTGGGCCGACCCGCCCGGATGCGCCGTCGGTGAGCCACGAAAGAAGTATCTGGGCGAGCGGTGGTTTCCGCTCGTGCTTCAGAACATCCACCGCTACTTCATGTATGTCGGCGTCATCTTCATCTGCATCCTGACCTACGACGCGTGGATCGCCATGTGGTTCCCGGCGGATGGCATCGACCGTGCTGACAGCGCGGCGCGCCCACGCGAGTTCGGCATCGGCGTCGGCACGATCGTGCTGGCCGCTCAACGCGGTGTTCCTGGGCTGCTGGACGTTCGGCTGCCACTCGCTGCGCCACCTCGTCGGTGGCGTGCTCGACGTGATGTCCGGCCGGCCGGTCCGCAAGACCGCCTACGCGTGTGTGAGCTGCCTGAACCGCTGGCATATGAAGTGGGCCTGGATCAGTCTGTTCTGGGTCGGGTTCACCGACCTGTACGTCCGGATGTGCGCGATGGGCATCTGGACGGACTACCGGATTCTTTGAGGCTCGATGGATTACCCGGCATGGACATCTCGACCATGACGTGCTCGTCATCGGCGCCGGCGGCGCCGGACTGAGAGCCGCCATCGCGGCCTCGGCCGAAGGCGCCACGGTCGCGGTGATCACGAAGTCGCTGCTCGGCAAAGCGCACACCGTCATGGCCGAGGGCGGCATGGCGGCCGCGCTCGGCAACGTCGACGACCGCGATAGCTGGCGGGTCCACTTCGCCGACACGATGCGCGGCGGGCAATACCTCAACAACTGGCGCATGGCCGAGCTTCACGCCAAGGAAGCGCCAGAGCGTGTCCGGGAGCTCGAAGCATGGGGCGCGGTGTGGGATCGCACGGCGGACGGGCGGATCCTTCAGCGGAACTTCGGCGGCCATCGCTATCCGCGCCTCGCGCACGTCGGGGACCGCACGGGCCTGGAGCTGATTCGGACGCTTCAAGACACGGGAGTCCACCGCGGCCTCGACGTCCACATGGAGCACACGGTCGTGACCCTGCTCCTGGACGCCGGACGCGTCGCCGGCGCGGTCGCCTACGACCGCGAGCGCGGGCGCTTCAAGGTGTTCCGCGCCAAGGCCGTCGTCATGGCGACCGGCGGTCTGGGCCGCGCGTACAAGATCACCAGCAACAGCTGGGAATACACCGGCGACGGCTACGCGCTGGCGTACGACGCCGGCGCGGCGCTGCAGGATCTCGAATTCATCCAGTTCCATCCCACTGGGATGGTCTGGCCGCCGAGCGTCAAGGGCATCCTGGTCACCGAAGGCGTGCGGGGCGAGGGCGGCGTCCTGCTGAACAAGGATGGCCGCCGTTTCATGTTCGACGACATCCCCGACAACTACCGCAACCAGACGGCCAAAGACGAGGAAGAGGGCTGGCGGTACACGCAGGGGGACAAGAGCGCGAACCGGCCGCCCGAGCTGCTCACCCGCGATCACGTGGCGCGCTGCATCAACCGCGAAGTCAAAGCCGGCCGTGGAAGCCCGCACGGCGGCGTGTATCTCGACATCGCGTGGATCAAGAAGAAGCTGCCGAACGCTGCCGACCACATCAAGCGCAAGCTGCCGAGCATGTATCACCAGTTCAAGCAGCTCGCGAACCTCGACATCACCGAGGTGCCGATGGAAGTCGGGCCGACGACGCACTACACGATGGGCGGCATCCGTGTGGAAGGCGACACGCAGATGTCCACGCTGCCGGGTCTCTTTGCGGCAGGCGAAGCGGCGGCCGGCCTCCACGGCGCCAACCGGTTGGGCGGCAACTCGCTCTCGGACCTCATCGTGTTCGGCAAGCGCGCCGGCGACTACGCCGCGGCGTTTGCGAAGGCGAACGGCGCGGTGCGCGTGAACGAGAGCGACGTCGAGCAGGCGGTCGCCAGAGCGCTCGAGCCGTTCGAACGCGGCGCGTCGGGCGAGAACCCGTACGCGATCCAGCACGACCTGCAGGACATGATGCAGGACCTCGTCGGGATCGTTCGGCAGGAGTCGGAAATGCGCGAAGCCCGCGAACGGCTCGCCGGCCTGCGGCAGCGCGCGGCCAAGGCGGGCGTCGGCGGCAATCGCGAGTACAACAACGGCTGGCACACGGCAATTGACCTCCACAACCTGCTGACGGTGTCAGAGGCGATCGCGATCGCCGCCATCGAACGCAAGGAGAGCCGGGGCGCACACTTCCGCGACGACTTCCCTGCGAAGTCGGATGCGTACTCGACGTTCAATTACGTGATTCGGAAGGGCGCCGGCGGCGAGATGACCCTCACGCCGACACCCATTCCGGAGATGCCGGCTGAGTTGAAGCAGGTCATCGAGGAGAACAAGTAGCGATGGCGATGCGGGCGTTCCGGCTCTGGCGCGGACAGGCAGGCGTCGGCGAGTTCAAGGACTACACGACCGACGCCGGCGAAGGCATGGTCGTGCTCGACGCCGTCCATGCGATCCAGGCGTCGCAGGCGCTCGACCTCGCCTGCCGGTGGAACTGCAAGGCCGGCAAGTGCGGCTCGTGCTCGGCCGAGATCAACGGATCGCCGCGCCTCATGTGCATGACCCGGCTCGACGAGCTGCCTGAAGACAAGCCGGTGACCGTGGAGCCGCTGCGCGCGTTTCCGCACCTCAAGGATCTCGTCACCGATGTCTCGTGGAACTTCGAGGCCAAGAAGAAGATCAAGGCCTTCACGCCGCGGCCGCCCGACGCCGAGGATGGCACCTGGCGCATGCAGCAGGAGGACATCGACCGCGTCCAGGAGTTCCGGAAGTGCATCGAGTGCTTCCTCTGCCAGGACGTGTGCCACGTGTTGCGCGATCACCACAAGCACGACGAGTTCATCGGCCCGCGGCTGCTCGTACACGCCGCGGCGCTCGAAATGCATCCGCTCGACACGGCCGATCGAGTCGGCGAACTGAAGGAACAGTTCGGCATTGGCTACTGCAACATCACCAAGTGCTGCACGAAGGTGTGCCCCGAGCACATCACGATCACCGACAACGCGATCATCCCCTCAAGGAGCGCGTGGTCGATCGGTTCTACGATCCCGTCTCACGTCTGCTGCGTGTGATTACGGGAAGTAATCAGACATTCACCATGAAGGCCATGGAGCCCATGGAGAACAACTCCATGTTCTTCATGGTCTTCATGTTTCGTGCTCTTTCAAGACGCACTTGGTGCCAGCAGGCGCAAGGTGCGCATGGCGTTGTACCCTCACTCGCCCGGCCATGAGCCTGCCCGTCATTCTTCTCGTCGTCGCCGGCCTGCTGGTGGTCGTCAGCCTCCTGCAGCGCCTGGCGGCCCGCGTGGCGCTCCCTGCGTCGATTCTCTTCGCCGTGATGGGCATGACCATCGGCGGCGCGGCCATGCTCGCCCTGCGCGACGGCGCCACCGGAATGGCCGGCGAGATCGCGCGGGCGTTCGTGGACGTGCCGGTCACGTCCGAGACGTTCATGTTCGTGTTCGTGCCGGCGCTTCTCTTCCAGGCCGCGCTGACGATCGACGTGAAACGGATGATCGACGACGTCGCGCCGATCCTGCTCCTGGCGGTCGTCGCGGTCCTCGTCGCGACGGCCGTGATCGGACTGGCCGTGGCGCCGGTCGCCGAGGTGTCGCTCGTCGCGTGCCTGCTGCTCGCGTCGATCGTGGCGACGACGGACACGGGGGCGGTCGTCGGCATCTTCCGCGACGTCGGCGCGCCCGCCCGGTTGTGCCGGCTCGTTGAGGGCGAAAGCCTGCTCAACGACGCCGCCGCGATCATCACGTTCGCCGTTCTTCTCGACATGCTGACGGGCGCGGATGTCTCGGGGCCGACGGCCGCGGTCCTGCGTTTCCTGTGGACATTCACGGGCGGTCTCGCCGTCGGCTACATCGGGGCGCGCCTCGTGGTCGGCCTGCTGCCGTGGCTGCAGGAGCTGCGCCTCGCGCAGGCGACGATGACCCTCGCCCTGCCGTATCTCGTGTACATCATCGGCGAGCGCGGCCTGGCCGTGTCGGGCGTGACGGCGGCGGTGACGGCGGGCCTCGTCATGAGCGCGACGGCGCCGGCGCGCATCGCGCCCGCCGCGTGGCGGTTCCTCCTCGATCTCTGGGAGCAGCTCGCGTACTGGGCGAACTCGCTCGTGTTCGTGCTCGCGGCCCTGCTCGTGCCGCGGTTGCTCGTGGACATCGGGTGGTCCGACGTCATCACGCTCACCGTGATGATCGTGGCGTCGCTCGTCGCGCGCGCGTTCATGTTGTGGGGGTTCTTTCCCGCTGCTGACGGGCGCGGGCCTGAGCCAGCGCATCGGCACTCGATTCAACATCGTCATTCTCTGGGGCGGGCTCCGCGGCGCGGTCACGCTCGCGCTCGCTCTGGCCATCGTCGAGAACGATGCCGTCAGCTACGAAGTCCGCCGGTTCGTGGCGGTGAACGCGACGGGCTTCGTGCTTTTCACGCTCCTCGTGCCGGGGCTGACCCTCCGTCCGCTCATCCGGAAGCTCGGCCTCGATCGGCTGTCCGCGTTCGACGAGGCGCTGCGGTCGCACGTGCTGACGATGTCGCGCGGACGGGTCGCCGACACGGTTCGGACGATCGGCGACCGCTACGGCTTCAATTCGGAACTTGTCGGCCGCGTCGATCGCGCCGTACCGGGTGAAGGGCAAGGCTCGGCCCGCCGATGTGGCCGTCACCGCCGATCGCGGCCGAACATCTGCAGCTCGGCCTCGTCGCACTCACGCAGCGGGAGCGCGCGATCGTGCTCGAGCACTTCAGCCGGCGGACGATTTCCGGCAGAACCGTGGAAGCGCTCGTCACCGACGCCGGCCATCTGCTCGATCGCTCGCGGACCCGGGGGCCTGACGCGTACCTGCGGACCGGCCAGCAGCTCGTCGGATTCTCGAGGGCGTTTCGTGCCGCGCTGTTCCTTCAGCGGCGCTTCCGGCTCACCGGTCCACTCGTGGACCGGCTGGCGGAACGATTCGAGCGCCTGCTGGTCAGCCGCATCGTTCTGCAGGAGCTCGCGCCGTACATCGACGAGACGCTCGCGCCCCTGCTCCAGGCCGAGGCGATTCCGCCGCTTCGAGAGCTGCTGCACAAGCGCCAGCAGATGACCGACGCCGCGTTCGAAGCGCTCGAAGCCCAGTACCCGGCGTACGCCGCCCTGCTCGAGGAACGGTTTCTGCGACGGGTGGCGCTCCGCCGCGAGGCGCTCGAGTATCAGGAACTCTTCGACGAGCGCGTCATCGGCCCGGAGCTCCACGGCGCGCTCCAGCGGGATCTGTCGGCGGCGCGGTCGGCGGTGGATTCGCGCCCGGCTCTCGACCTCGGCCTCGAGACTCGCGCGCTCCTGGCGCGCGTGCCGATGTTCGCCGGGCTGGACCGAGAGCACCTCGACGCCGTCGTTCGGCTACTTCGACCGCGATTCGCGATTCCGTCGGAACGTTTGATCTCAACGGGCGAACCGGGCGACGCCATGTACTTCATCTCATCCGGTGTGGTGGAGGTGCTGGCCGCCGGCCAGCGATTCCTGCTCACGACGGGCGAGTTCTTCGGCGAGATGGCGCTGCTCCACGATCAGGCGCGGCAGGCGGACGTCAACGCGTTGTCGTACTGCCAGTTGCTCGTCCTCGATCGGAGGGATTTCTCGGCGCTGTTGAGAACGAGCCGCGCCATCCGCGAGCGCATCGATCGCGCCGCCGGCGAGCGAGACCTGATGAACAGAGACACACGCCAACGGGAACGGAATGTGCAAGGATCCGGCTAACGAGGAGCACCTATGCGCTGGACGCCTGGGGGAAAAAGTCGGGATGTGATCGATGTACGCGGCCAACGGGCCGGCGGATTTGGTATGCGGGGCGCCGCGCCGATCGGACTCGGGGGTCTGGCTCTCCTCGTCATCCTAAGCCTCGTCACGGGTCAGGACTTCCTGTCGAACGTCGATCCCACGGGGGGCGGTGTGCCGCCGTCGGTCGGTGAAGGGGACGTGCCGCCAGCGGCCACGACGCCTGAGGAAGAGCGTCTCGTCAAGTTCGTGTCGTTTGTCCTCGACGACGCGCAGGACACGTGGACCCAGATTCTTGGCAACGGATACGACCGCGCGAAGCTCGTCGTGTTTCGTGATGCCGTGAGTTCGGCGTGCGGCTTCGCGCAGGCTGCGACCGGACCGTTCTACTGTCCGGGCGATCGACAGATCTACATCGACCTGGGGTTTTACGACGAGTTGCAGCAGCGCTTCCGCGCCGGCGGGGACTTCGCGCAAGCCTACGTTTTGGCCCACGAAATCGGCCACCACGTCCAGAACGTCGTCGGCACCGAGCCCAAGGTCCGCCAGGCGATGCGCGGGGATCCCTCGAGTCGCAACGATCTGTCAGTGCGTATGGAACTTCAGGCGGACTGCTACGCGGGTGTGTGGGGACACTCCGCCGCGCGCCGCGACAAGCTCGATCCAGGTGACGTGGAGGAAGGCCTGACCGCGGCTGCGGCGATCGGGGATGACCGCATCCAGCGCATGGGCGGCGGCCGCGTTTCACCAGAGAGCTTCACGCACGGCTCGTCCGCGGATCGGATGGCGTGGTTCCGCCGCGGTCTCGAATCTGGAGACCCGAAAGCCTGCGACACGTTCTCGGGACGGTAGACCCTCAGCGGCGCGCGGAAACGGTGAACCGGACAGGCGACGGATCGCCCTCCGTTGTCGCAGCGGCCTTCGGGTCCGCTTCGAACGGCCGACCGATGCGATTGCCCGCAGGGTCTTCGAGGATGGACGCGACATTCAGACGGTGCGCGCCAGCGCTGCCACGGCACCTCGGGAACAAACCGCCAGGACATCGCGTCCGTCGGTACCTCAATCGTGCCTCTTACTGATCCGCGCTCGGTCGGAGGCCACTTCGATCGTGCGCTGGAGCAACGCGGAATCCAGCGCGAACGGAAAGGTCACAACTAGGGCGTCTCGCGTTCCGGCATCGGGCGCGGCGACGCGCCACGTGCTCGTGTCCAGCGCATGCTCGAGCGGCGGACCGGCCGTGAACTCGTGCCGGTAGGCGGAGGTGAGGGGCCGCCCGCTCGCGTCCCGCCAGTCCGCGTCCACGACGATCGTGTACCGGCGCCCGCTCACGAGCGCCCGTCCCATCTCGCGGTTGGACGAGGATGCCGCGCTTCACGCGCGCCGGATCGAACAACACGGTGTATCGCGTTCGGTCCTCGTTCCACAGATCCACGTTGAGCGGCAGCAATGCGTTGGGGATGTCCTCGCCGTCCTCGCCGACGAGGTGGACCTTGCCCACACCGCTGGCCTGCGACATCGGCCCTGAAAAATGGACGTAGAAGCGGAGTGTGTTCTCGGGCCATCGATCCTGTGACGGCCGGATGGCGGAAACGGTCACGCGCGCGGTTTCCGCGAGCGCCGGCAGACTGACGACGGCCTCCGAGACGGCCGGAGTTCGCGGCGCGCGCCAGCGGCTCGTGTCGAGTCTGACGACGTACGGCCGGCCGGGATCGAACGGAAACGCTGGGTGAAACTCGAGGGAAGTGCCGTTCGCGACCGTTCGACCCACCACCGGCACATCGGCGCCCTGCACGGTCACGGTGAGGGTCTGAGCCGCGGCCTGCTCGTCCGAGGACACACCGCTGACGCGAACGAATGCCGGATTGCGAGGCTCGAGCGGGCTCGAGGGAGAAGGCGATGTCGCCGGCCGGCGCGCGGCCAGCCGGCGAACATCCAGACACGAACAACAGGGCCGCCGCGAACGCGCAGCTCCCCGTCCGTCTCGTCACGGCAGGGGAACAGCCGTCAGGTTTCGATCGCCCGTCGCCGTCGTCGCAATCACGATCGAGCGGTTCGCATCGAGTTTGTCGAGCTGTTCGACGCCGGTCATGCTGGCGATCTTCTCGTACGGAACGCCCGCCGTCCCGCCGACGCGTTCAGTGATGCCCTTGGCCGACCCGAAGTCCGTGGTGGGGATCTTCAGCACGCCATGACGTGAGTTCGACATCAACAGGAACGACTGCCCGTCCTTCTGGTACTGGATCATGTCCAGCGGCTGGTTGCCAGCCCCGAACTCCGCGATGGTCGTGCCGACGACTTTCTCGCCGGTACGCAGTGACGACATCGGGAACCGCACGAGCGGCGTGCAGGTGTAGCTCGCGATGACGTGCGGCTGGCCGTTGACGGCCATCGGCAGGAACGCCATCACCGGCGACCGCGTCTCGAGCTGACCGTGATTGCCGTGGTAGATCTCGACGCTCGCGCCACGATCGGCCGCCGCGAACGGATACGGCACCGACCAGAGCTTCGACGCGAACTCTTCGTTCGAGAGACCCGAGACGATCAGGCGGCCGTTCGACAGCGCCATGTCCGTCACCGACTGCGTGCGTCCGCCTCGGCCGGTCGTGTCGGCCGCCGGGTTCGGCATCGTCACGCTGGTGTACGAGACGTTGTCGAGCGAGACGACTGACATGCGTGCCTGCCCCGTCGACCCGCAGGAGCGCTGGCGCGGCGTTCGTGCCCTGTCCTCGCGTCACGGCCAGAAACGAGTTGCCCGAGGCTGGATGCACGGCCAGGTCGGTGATCGCGATCTCCGCCGGCGCCGTGCCCAGCATCGCGGCAATCTTGCCGCGTGATCCCGGCGACGTCCGCCGTGCCGGTGCGCGCACCGGCGCCTTGTGCGCCAAGGTTCAGCGCGTAGATCGTGGCGGCCTGCCGATCGGCGGCGAACAAGACACCATCAGGCCCGAACGCGAGCGGACCAATGGACGTAAGCGCCGGTCCAACGCGCACCGGCGCCATGGCGCCGAGCGTGGAGTGTACAGACGACGTGGCGACGACGAGCGCGGCCAGCAGCGCAAGCTTCAGCAGGGTTCGCATGAACCACTCTCCTTCGGGAAGGCCCCATTAGACAGCCGCGCGGGTGAGGACGCAACCCGTGTTCGGCGATCTCCGGAGGAGTATTGCAGCTAGACGCAGCGGACGCCCGTCCCGCCGAGGCCGCAGTAGCCGCCCGGATTCTTCGCGAGGTACTGCTGATGGTAGTCCTCGGCGTAGTAGAACGGCGGCGCGTCGACGATTTCGGTCGTGATCGGGCGATGACCGTTGGCCTTGAGCGCGGCCTCATAGCTTGCGCGCGTACGCTTCTGCCGCCTTCCGCTGCTCGTCGCTGAACACGTAGATCGCCGAGCGGTACTGCGTGCCGACGTCGTTCCCCTGCCGCATCCCCTGCGTGGGATCGTGCGCCTCCCAGAACCGCTTGAGCAGATCGTCGTATGAGATCTTCGACGGGTCGAACACGACGAGCACGACTTCGTTGTGGCCGGTGCGACCCGAGCACACCTCTTCGTACGTCGGGTTCTTCGTGTAGCCGCCGGCGTATCCGACTGCCGTGGTGTAGACACCGGGCGCCTGCCAGAACTTCCGCTCGGCGCCCCAGAAGCACCCGAGGCCGAACATCGCCTGCTCGAGTCCGGCGGGAAACGGCCCCACGAGCGGCGTGCCGTTCACGGCGTGCCGGTCTGCCACGGGCATCGCGGCCTCGCGGCCCTTCAGGGCCTCTTCGGGCCTGGGGCATAGTCGTCTTGTAGCCAGTAAAGAGAGCCATCGAGATTCTCCTGAGACTCAGATGCGGATCAGGCGGCTCCGCGTGTCGGGGCAGCGACAAACGCCACGCTATCATGGCGCCTGCAGACGATGTCTTCGTCTCTCGACGCCCTCGTCGGAAGCTACGACCCGCACGCCGACCTTGCGGAGGCGTCCACCATTCCTGCGAGCTGGTATGTCGACAAACGGATACTGACGCTGGAACACCGGACCGCGTTTTCACGCAGCTGGCTATGCGTGGGACGTCTTGACCAGGTACGAGTACCGGGCCAGTACCTCTCGGCCGAAATGCCCTCGGGCGATCCCATCGTCGTCGTACGCGGACACGACGACGTGCTACGCGGATTCTTCAATGTGTGCCGTCACCACGCCGCGGCCGTGGTCACCGCGCCGGCAGGATCCGCGCAGGTCTTGCGCTGTCCGTATCACGGCTGGACCTACTCGCTCGAGGGGGCCCTGAAAGGCACACCGGACTTCGCTGGGGTGTGTCACTTCGACCGCGAGGCGCACGGCCTCGTCCCGGTGGATACCGGTGTCTGGCAGCAGTGGGTGTTCGTCAAGCTCGAGACGGACGGGCCGTCGCTGCCCGAGTTCCTCGGCGCCGATCTCATCGGAAGCGGCCGAAGGCGTTGGTCTTCAGGCTCTACACTGGACCGCGCGACGAACCTACACGCTGGACTGCAACTGGAAAGTGTTCGTGGACAACTACCTCGACGGCGGCTATCACGTGCCGTACCTGCACAAGGATCTGAACAGCGTGCTCGACTACAGCGAGTACACGATCGAATGCGGCGAGCGCCACTGCCTTCAGTCGAGTCCGCTCGTCAGTGACGGCGCGGAGCCGCGAACCGGGGAGGTCCGGCAGGGCGACCGCGCACTCTACTACTGGATCTATCCGAACTTCATGATCAACATCTACGGCGAGGCGATGGACACGAACCTGGTGTTACCGCTCGGACTCGAGAGGACGGAAGTCGTGTTCGACTTCTTCTTCTCGGATGCGTCGGAGACGGCCCGGGCCCGCAACCTGGCCAGCATCGACGTCAGCCACCAGATTCAGGAAGAGGATGACGCGATCTGCCGATCGGTCCAGCGCGGGCTTCGGTCGCGCGCTTACACAGCAGGGCGTTTGTCAGTGCGCCGTGAGGCGGGCGAACATCTGTTCCATCGATTGCTCCACGCGGACCTCGTCCGTGGATTGGCGCCGATGACCAGCATGACTCCTGCTCTCTCATTCGTCATTCCACTGTACGAGAGCGCGGAGACCATCTCGGCCGTCGTACGTGAAATCGAGGCTCTGCCGATCGAAGGTGGCCACGAGATCATCCTCGTCAACGACGGCAGCAACGATCGCACGAGTGACGTCTGCCGCAAGCTCGTGGCCTCGGCCCGCGTCCCGATCACTTACATCGAGCATGCCCGCAACTACGGGGAGCACAACGCCGTCCTGACCGGGTGGCGGCACGCCACGGGCGACTACATCGTCAACCTCGACGACGATGGCCAGAATCCGCCAGCCGAAGCCAAGCGTCTGTGGGAAGAGGCGGCCCGGTCGGGCCTCGACGTCATCTTCGGTCACTACCTCGAGAAGCAGCACTCGCGGTGGCGCAACCTCGGGAGCCGTTTCACGAACCGGATGACTGACTGGGCCCTCGACAAGCCGTCGGGGTTCTACCTGTCGAGTTTTCGCTGCGTGTCGGCGTTCGTCGCCCGGCAAGTTGTGACCTACGCGGGACCGTACCCGTACATCGATGGCTTGATTCTGCAGGTCACGCAACGCATCGGATCGATCACTGTTCGTCACGATCCAAGGCGCGCGGGAACAGAGTACCTACACGCTTCGCCGACTCGTGCGACTGTGGCTCAGCGCTTGGGTCAACTTCTCGGTGTTGCCGCTCCGCGTCGCGACCGTGCTCGGCCTCTTTCTCGCCGGCGCCGGGGTCGTCGCGCTCGGAACCGTCGCGTACTTGTGGCTGCAGAACATCGGACCAGGCTACGGTTTCGGCTGGCTGATGGCCGCTCTGTTGGTGTTCTCCGGCACACAACTGGTGCTGCTCGGGCTGATCGGCGAGTACGTCGGACGCATGTTCCTCGCGATCAATCAGCGTCCCCAGGCGATTGTGCGCGAGATTGTCCGGGCGGCTGCCACTACTCCTCAGTCTTGAACGACAGCGCGGCGCCGTTCATGCAGTAACGCAAACCCGTCGGTTTAGGACCATCGTCGAACACGTGGCCGAGATGTCCGCCGCAACGGCTGCAGTGCACCTCGGTCCGGGTCATGGAGTGCGATCGGCCGGTGGTTGTCTCGACCGAGCCCTCGCGCGGCGCGTAGAAGCTCGGCCAGCCAGTGCCGCTTTCGTACTTGGTTTCTGAATCGAACAGCGGCTGGCCGCACCCTTTGCATCGGAACTCGCCAGCCCGCTTCTCCTTGTTGAGCGGGCTCGAGCCACGGGGCTCCGTGCCGTGCTGCCGGAGGACGGTGTATTCGCTCGGCGTCAGGGTCGCTTGCCATTCGGTATCCGACTTGGTCACCGGAAAGTCCTTGTCGTCTTTCATCGTCGATTTGCCCCCACGTTCAGATGTCTCGCCAGCCTACCTGGTTTCACGGCTGACCGGCTTGACTCGTACCTGTCCGGATGGGAGACTCCGGGGCTCCCATGCCCTCCCATGGACGCCCTCGAACAAGGCGACAACTTCGCGCCGTTGTTCTTACCGTAGTTGTCGTGCTCGTGCCGGCGGCAGGCCGTCTCGGGGCGCGATCGTCGAGCACGCCGAGATGCTGACTGAAACGCTGCGCATCTGGCGCCAGGCGGCAGGGTCGGAAGGGCTGTGTTCATCGAGAATCGCCTGGCTGTCGCCGCCGCACTTCTACGCGACGTGTGGCATTCGGCCTGGGTCAAGAGCGGAATGCCCCCAGCTGCGGAACCGCCGTCCACACGTAACGCTCGAGCAGGACGAAGGCACATAGAATTCCTGCGTGGAGTCCTTTCTCGTTGACCTCCGGTCCGGCTGGCGCAGCCTCCGGAAGGCGCGAGGGCTCACGGCGACCGTGGTCGCGACCCTTGCGATCGGCATCGGAGCGAACACGGCCATCTTCAGCACACTGCGCGCGATGCTGCTGGAGCCCCTCCCGTATCACGAGGCCGGCCGGCTCTCGTTCATCTGGCTCGACAAGCGCGCGATGGGCTATCCGCGCATGCCGTTGTCTGGCCCGGACTTTCGAGACGTCCAGCGCGCGACGCGAAGTTTTTCCGCCATGGCTGGCATCTGGGCCAGCGGCACCGTCGCGCTGACCGGTGACGCAGAACCCGAGCAACTGCGATCGGCGTGGGTCACGACGAACTTCTTCGAGGTGCTCGGCGCGACGGCCGCAATCGGGCGAACCTTTCAGGCCGCGGATGGCGCGTCCGGTGCACCGCCGGTCATCCTCCTCGGCTGGGATCTCTTCGAACGCCGTTTCGGCGGCGATCGGTCGATCGTCGGCCGACAGATTCTCGTCAACGACGAGCCGACGCTCGTGATTGGCGTGATGCCGAAAGCGTTCCGTCTGCTCCTGCCGGCCGACGCAAGCGTTCCCGATCGCCTTCAAGCGTGGCAGCCTTTCTGGCACGACTTCGACGGCGGATTTCGCGAGGCGCAGTTCCTTCGTGTGGTCGCTCGGCTTCGTCCGGGCGTCACGATTGACCAGGCGCGCGCGGAGGTCGACGCGATCACGAGCCAGCTCCAGGCTCAGGACGGCATCTCGCGGGCGTTCACCGCCGTGGCGCTGCAGGACGATGGCGTTCGGGATATTCGCGGACCGCTCGTCGCGCTCTTCGTCGGCGTCGGATTGCTGTTGATGATCGCGTGCGTCAACGTTGCGAGTCTGCTTGTGGCTCGCGCCGCGGCCCGCGCGCGTGAAACGGCTCTGCGGCTCGCGCTGGGCGCCTCGCGGGGCCGGTTGGTCCGGCAGTGGTTCGTCGAGGGGCTGTTGCTGACGGCGTTCGGCGCTGCGGCGGGTGTCCTCGCAGGGCACGTCGGACTTCGGGTGCTCGTTGCTGCGGCACCGGAGTCGCTGAGCCGGCTGGGAGCGTCCCGGATCGACGGCGCCGTGATCGCCTTCGCCGTCGCGACGTCGCTCGTGTGGGGCCTGCTGTTCTCGCTCGCGCCGGCCATCGAACTGCTGAAGAGTACGAGCCGCTTCGTTCGCTTCAGCCTCAATGGCGATCCCTGGCCACGCCGATCCGCCAGAGAATGCGCACCGTACTGGTCACGGTGCAGGTCGCGCTCAGCCTCGTTCTGCTCGTCGGCGCCGGGTTGCTCGTCCGTGCGTTCGTCGAGGTTCAAAACGTCGATCCCGGATTTCGCGCGGATCGACGCCTGACGTTTCGCGTGGCTCTTGCCAGCGAGCCGTTACGCAAACAGCGAGGCGGCGGTGGCGTTGTCCGATGATCTTCGTCTCCGCTTCGCGGCGATGCCGGGCGTGACGTCGGTCGGCGCAATCAGCCACCTCCCCTACGACGAGCTGCCGAACTGGGCTCTTGCCTACGCTCGCGAGCCTGGCTCGACGAAATCGGTCGAGGCACGAGCAGATACGCGATCGATCTCCACCGGACTGTTCGAGACGATGGGTGTTCAACTCGTCGAGGGCCGATTCTTCACCGACGCGGAACGCGCAGCCGTCGCCGTGATCGACGATCAGCTGGCTCGGCGGCTCTGGCCGGATCAGAAGCGCCGTAGGACAACCCCTTCTGGTCGGTCAGGCCGCCGCCGATCGCCGGGTTACGGTCGTGGGCGTCATTCGCCATCTCCGCCAACGGAGTCTCGTCGCGGATCTGACCCCACAGATCTTTCTGCCCTACCGCCTCTGGCAGCGGAACCCGATGGCCTACGTCATCGAAACCAGCGGCGATCCCTCTGCGCTCGTCGCACACGTGAAATCGGCGTTGACTGCGGTCGATTCGAAATTGCCGATCTACGACGTCCGTCCCATGCGGACCTACCTCGATGCGGCGCTCTCGGTCAGGCGCTTCGTCATGCTCCTTGCGGCGGTCTTCGCGGCCACCGCACTCGTGCTGACGAGCATCGGCATCTACGGCTTGCTCGCGTATGCCGTGGCGACGCGCCGACAGGAGTTCGGCGTGCGCCGGGCTCTGGGCGCCGACACGACGCAGGTCGTGTTCCAGATCGTTCGCGAAGGCCTGCGCTTTGCGATCGTCGGCTGCACGGCGGGACTCGCCATGGCCGCCGTGCTTGCCCGACTGCTCGAGGCCCAGCTCTACGGCGTCCGTCCAGGCGACCCGCTCACTTACGGTGTGTCGCTCGTGCTGATTCTCGGCGCTGCCGCGATCGCCTCCTGGATTCCGGGGCGGCGCGCGGTCGCCGTGAGGCCGATGGAGGCGCTGCGGAACGAATGATCGATCTGCTTCGTGCCCGCCGCGCGCGGGGCAGCCGCGCGCCCCATCGGGACGGTGCGAGCATCGCGCTCGCGGTCGAGGGCGGAGCGATGCGTGGCGTGATCTCGGCCGGCATGGTCTGGGCTCTCGAGGACCTCGGTCTTGTCGACGCGTTCGATGCCGTGTATGGCTCGTCGGCCGGCGCCATCAACGCCGCCTACTTCCTTGGCGGACGCGCAGGCGTCGGGACAACGATCTACTACGAGGACATCAACTCCCCGAAGTTCATCGATCTCGCGCGCCCCTTTCGCGGACGACCCATCGTCGACCTCGGGTTTCTGCTCGACGAGGTCGCGGTCCGGCGCAAGCAGCTGCCACTCGATCGAGTGCTTGCCTCCGCCTCGCCATTGACCATCGTCGCCACCGACGTCGAGGCTGGCGAGGCGCATGCTCTGCGATCGTTTGCCAACGCCACGGATCTCGTCGCGGCGCTCCGCGCGAGCGCGACGATGCCGGTTGTGGCGGGTGGCCCCCGTTCCTTCGGTGGCCGGCGATACCTCGACGCCTCGATCAGCGAGCCGATCCCCGTGCCCACGGCGGAACGCGATGGGCATACGCACGTGCTGGCATTGCTCACGCGCAGCGGCGCCAGCCGGCCGCAACCGTCCTCGCTCGACCGCTACTACGTGGCGCCGCGCCTTCGCCGGATTTCTCCGAACCTCGCGCGACAGGTACATGAACCGCGCGGCGCCGTACGACGAGCTTATTCGCTACATCGACGCCGGCACCGGCCCGCTTGGCCGGTCGCACGTGCTCCCCGTTCGAGTGCTGGACTGTCACATCAGCCGTCTGGAGCGCCGCCGGACCGTGCTCGAAGACGGCGCGCGGCGCGGCTACGCCGCCGTCATGGCGTTGTTTGATGAACGATGAAACGCGCGCTGACGGTCCTTGCCGCGCTGGTCGCCCTCGCCGCGCTGGGCGCGGTGGTCTACTGGCTGACCCGGCGTCCCGTGCCCATTCCTGATCCTGGCGTTGCGATCGACCTGGCGAGCGACCGGGCCGCGCGCATCAGCAAGCTGGAGTACTTCCTGACGGTGGACGTGCCGGAGACGCGCACGCAGCCCGTGCGAGCGCGGGTGGTCGCGCGATTCGAGTTGTCGGACGCGTCCAGGCCGCTCGCGCTCGACTTCGCACCGGGCAACGACCAGTTGACGTCGGCGACGGCCAACGGCCGTCCGTTCGAAGGGAACATCCAGAATGGTCACCTCATCATTCCCCGGTCCCTGCTGATCGAGGGCGAGAACAACGTCGATGTCGATGTCGTGGCCGGCGATCCGCCACTCAATCGGCAGGACGACTTCCTCTACACGCTATTCGTGCCCGCCCGCGCCTCCGCGACGTTCCCGTGTTTCGATCAGCCGAACCTCAAAGGCGTCTGGAGACTGACGCTGATGTTGCCGGGAGGCTGGTCCGCCGTGTCGAACGCGCCGATTGCCAGGGAAGAGGCAGATCGACAAGGGCCGGCGAATGATCGTCTTCGACGCGACGGAACCGCTGCCGACCTATCTCGTCTCGTTCGCGGCCGGGCGGTTCAGCGAGGAGCGCGAGGAACGAAACGGCCGGACGTTCCGGATGCTCCACCGCGAGACCGATCCGGCGCGAATCGCCAGGAATCGGGCGGCGATTTTCGATCAGCACGCGCAAGCGATCGGGTGGCTCGAGGAATACACCGGTATCCGCTACCCGTTCCCGAAGTTCGACTTCGTGCTGGTGCCCGCGTTCCAGTTCAGCGGAATGGAACATCCGGGCGCGGTGTACTACAACGCGAATTCACTGCTCCTCGAGGAGACCGCCACCGAGCAGCAGACACTCAATCGCGCCAACGTCATCGCGCACGAGACGGCGCACATGTGGTTCGGCAACCTCGTCACGATGTCGTGGTTCAACGACGTCTGGATGAAGGAGGTGTTCGCCAACTTCATGGCGGCGAAGATCGTCAACCCGTCGTTCCCGGCCATGAACCACGCGCTGCGCTTCGTCCTGCAACACCTGCCGGCCGCGTACGACGTGGATCGCACGGAGGGCGCCAACCCGATCCGGCAGCCGCTCGCGAATCTCAACGAGGCCGGCTCTCTCTACGGCGCCATCATCTATCAGAAGGCGCCGGTCGTCATGCGACAGCTCGAACTTCTCGTCGGCGAGGACGCCTTTCGAGACGGCGTTCGCGAATATCTCGACGCGCATCGGTTCGGGAACGCGGACTGGACCGATCTCGTGCAGCGGCTCGACGCGCGCACGCCGACGGATCTCGGCGCCTGGAGCCGCGCGTGGGTGGACGAGCCCGGTCGACCGACGATCCGCACCGATCTTCGGGTCGAGAAGGGCGTGATCACGCGCCTGGCACTTCTTCAGGAGGATTCGCGAAAGCGCGCGATCGTATGGCCTGAACGGCTGCGCGTGCTCGTGCACGCGGGCGGCCAGATCCGGCCATTCGACGTCACCCTCGACGGCGCCGAAACCGTCGTGCAGGGCGCGGCGGGTCTTGCCGGCGCCGCTGTGGATCGTTCCGGACGGCCTCGGCACAGGCTACGGCTTCTTCGACGTCGACGCCACAACCCTCGCGTATCTCACGAGCCGCCTCCACGCGATTGCAGATCCGCTCACGCGCGGAACGGCGCTCGTCATTCTCTGGGAGGCCATGCTCGAGGGACGAGTTTCGCCGGCCGAGTGTCCTGAAGACCTTGATGGACGGCCGCGCCCCTCGAAACGACGGAGCTGAACCTCCAGCAGATTCTCGACGACATCCGTCTGGCGTTCTGGCGCTTCACGCCACCTGACGATCGGGCCGCCGTGGCCAAAATGCTCGAACCCATGCTCCGGGCGGGCTTGGCCCGGAGTTCCTCGACAAGCGCGAAGGCCGCATGGTTTGCCGCCATTCGATCGACGGCGACGACGCCGGACACGCTGCGATGGCTCGAACGGGTCTGGCGGCGCGACATCAGCATTCCGGGACTGCGACTGAGCGAACTCGACGAAGCCGATCTCGCGGCCGACCTCGCGTTGCGCGAGGTGCCGGCCACGGCAGAGATTCTCGCCACCCAGCTCCAACGGCTCGAGAATCCCGATCGGAAAGCTCGATTTCAGTTCCTCATGCCGGCGCTCTCCGCCGACGCGGCCGAACGCGATCGATTCTTCGCGTCGCTCCGCGACGTGCGGAACCGATCGCGCGAAGCGTGGGTGCTCGATGCGGCGCGATACCTCCACCACCCCCTGCGCGCCGCCGGCGTCACGCAAGCACCTGCGGCCGGCACTCGATCTCGTCCGGGAGATTCAGCGCACCGGTGACATCTTCTTCCCGAAGCGATGGGCCGATGCGACGCTCAGCGGCTACCAGTCGGTGCAAACGGCCGCGGAGGTCCGGTCGTTCATCGACACGCTCCCGGCCGACTACCCGCCTCGCCTGCGCTGGGTCCTGCTGGCATCCGCTGATCCGCTGTTCCGTGCGGCACGCTTTCAGCAACAGGAACGTGATGTTTCTCCGGCCCCTGGCCCTAAGCCGTGAGCCCTACGCCCTAAGCCATCAATTAAGATGATGCGCGCATGAATCGCATCGACTTGCACGGACAGTTTGCCGTCGTCACCGGTGGCGCACGCGGCATCGGGTATGCCATCGCGGATCGTCTCCTCGACTCCGGCGCGTCATGCTGCTTGTGGGACCGTGACGAAGCCCGGCTCGCCACGGCGGCACGCACGCTCTCCGCCAAGGGCGCCGTTCACACGGTAACGGTCGACATCTCGGACCCGGAGTCCGTCGAGGGCGCCGCCGATGCGACGATGCGGCTGAACGATCGGACGGATATTCTGGTCAACAACGCCGGCATTGCGGGTCCGACGAAGCGCACGTGGGAGATCTCGCCCGACGAATGGCAAGCCGTCCTGCAGGTCAACCTGTTCGGCGTATTCCTGTGTTGCCGCGCCATCGTCCCGCGTATGCTCGAGCAGCAGTACGGCCGAATCGTCAACGTGGCCTCGATTGCCGGCAAGGAAGGCAATCCGAACGCCTCGCCGTACAGCGCCACCAAGGCCGGCGTGATTGGCCTCACGAAGACGCTCGGCAAGGAGCTCGCGAAAGACGGCGTCATCGTGAACTGCATCACGCCTGCCGTCATCGAAACCGAGATCCTGGAGACGGTGCCCCAGTCGCATATCGACTACATGTTGTCGAGGATTCCGATGGGCCGCGTGGGCAAGGCGACTGAGGTCGCGGCGATGGTCGCCTGGCTGTGCTCGGCGGATTGTTCGTTCACGACGGCGGGGGTGTTCGACCTGTCGGGTGGAAGAGCCACCTACTGAGGCGCGATGTTTCGACTCTGGCCCCTCGCGCTCGTCATCGCACTCGCGGCTGGGAGCGGCCTTGCCGCGCAGGTGACCGACGAGCAGCTCCTCGGCGCCCGCGCCAACCCCGGCAATTGGCTGACGTACCACGGTGCGTATGACGGGTGGCGCCACAGTCGGCTCGATCAAATCACTCCAGCCAACGTCGCCGGCCTCGAGATGAAATGGGTGCTGCAGGCCCAGGCGGCCGGGCCGTGGGAAGCCACGCCGATCGTCGTGGACGGGGTGATGTACGTCACGCAGCGGCCGAACGACGTGGTCGCGCTCGACGCGAAGACCGGCCGGATTTTCTGGACGTATCGTCACACCGGCCCGACGGACGTGCGTGTGTGCTGCGGCGCCGAAAATCGCGGGCTCGCGGTTCGCGGGCACACGCTCTTTCAGGGCACGCTCGACGGGCGCCTCGTCGCGCTCGATGCGAGGAACGGGCGCCCGATCTGGACGGCGGTCGTCGCGGACTTCTCGCTCGGCTACTCGATCACGCTCGCGCCGCTCGTGGTCAAGGACAAGGTCATCGTCGGCGTTGGCGGCGGCGAGTGGGGCATCCGTGGATTTGTCGCCGCGTACGATGCCGTGACCGGCAAGGAGGCGTGGCGCTTCTACACCGTTCCCGCGCCGGGCGAGCGCGGTTCCGAGACATGGTCCGGAGACGCCTGGAAGACCGGAGGCGGGTCGGTCTGGCTCACGGGCACTGTACGATCCGGCGTTGAACCTCACCTATTGGGGCACCGGCAATCCGGGCCCCGACTACAACCCGGCGCAGCGGCCTGGCGACAACCTCTACACAGATTCGGTCGTCGCCCTCGATGCGGACACGGGCGCGCTTCGCTGGCATTTCCAGTTCACGCCAAATGACGCGTACGACTACGACGCGGCGCAGGTGCCCGTGCTCGTGGACATGAATTGGCGTGGCACGCCGACAAAGGTGATGCTGTTCGCAAATCGCAACGGCTACCTGTACGTGCTGGATCGCGTGACCGGACGGTTTCTGTCCGGCACGCCCTTCGTCAAGGTCACCTGGGCGAGCGGACTCGATGACAACGGCCGCCCTGTTCAGACGCCGCCGCCCCCAGGCACACCGGTCTTCCCGCATCAGCAAGGCGCGACCAACTGGTACTCGCCTTCGTACAGTCCGAACACCGGGCTGTTCTACGTCTCGATCTGGGAAGAAGTCGCGGGAACCTTTCGACCGCAGGCGCAGACGTACGTGCCGGGCCAGCCGTTCCGGGGCGGCAACATGGGAGGCGTGCCCATTGTGCCCGACGCCCCGACGCCCCCTTCGCTGAATCGCGGTCCCATCAACACGTGGACCAATGCGACCGGACACGGTTCGGTCGTCGCGTTCGATCCGGCGACCGGTCAGCGCAAGTGGACGTTTCCGATGTACGACCTCACGGATGCCGGGGTGCTGACCACCGCGTCGGACGTGCTGTTTACTGGTGGCCGCGACGGTTACTTCTACGCGCTCGACGCGCGATCGGGCGCCCAGCTCTGGAAGACCAGCTTCGGGTCGGTCTCGCTCCGCAGTTCGCCGATGACGTACGAGGCCGACGGCAGGCAGTTCGTCGCCGTCATCGGCGGCCACGTCCTGGCGGCGTACGGGTTGCGGGACTACAGAAAAAGTGGTCGGGTGAATTCTTTCGAAGAATTCACCCGACCATTTTTTAGCGGGCTTCACCCATCAGCTGTCTGTAGACAGCCCTCGCTTCATTGAGCTGCCCGTAAACGTGGTCCTTTTCCTTCTGCGACCGCCATCCCGGCCACGCCTCGGCGAGCTGCTGGAGTTTGTCGATCCATTTCAGTGAATACTCGGCGGACGCACGGTCACGGACCGGCCGGTCGCCCACGATAATCCAGACAGGATTCGTGAAGGCCTGCGGGTAGCCCGTGTCGAGGGGGAACCGGTCGGCCGGCACGCCCTCGGCTCGCAGGTGGTACCACCCGCTGCCGGACACCTCCAGCGTCTTGTCGAGGTCGGCCGATTTCCGGTCCGCGCTCAGTGGAATTTGTTCGACTGGCTGACCGTTGAAGAGGAGTGTCACGCTCTGGAGTGGAACGATGGATCGCACGCGGCCCTCGACGCGGATGCGCCCGCCGCGTGCCGGGACGATGACACTCTCCCCGGGCAGCATGCCGTTCACAGACAACTCCACGAGCGGGCCGTTGGTCACGAACGCGCGGCCCTGCCGCATGCCGTCCAGCCACGCGTGCATGTCGAGCCCCTTGCCGCCCGTGTGCACGTAGGTCCGGTGTGACCCGACGAGCTTGCTCATGTGGAGACTGCTGATCGAATCCTCGCCGCCGACTGCCGAGACCTTCAGTCCGTTGTTCCATGCCGCATAGAGCGGAAAGAAACCAGACCGGCCCGCCGCCGACCACTCGACGGCGTCGGTCGTGCCGAGCGCGGCGTCAACCATGAAGCCTTTTCCGGCCCCCAGGTTGGTGACCAGTCGGATCGGCCTCACCGGCGAACGCATGGACGTAGCCGACGTACGCGCCCTGGCTTCTCGCCTTCCGGAACATGTCTGTGTTCGTCGGGTACAGGCTCTCGATTGCCGTGCCCTCATAGCCGGTCGTGAACGGCGAAATCAGGTGCTCCCGCAGTCCGAACATGAACACGTGGCCCCAGAACGGCGGGCGGTACTCCTGGCCAACGACGAGCAGCATGTCCTGACGTGACAGCGGGTGCGGACCGCCGCCCTTGATGAAGAACTGATAGTCGAGGATGCGGTTGTCCTTGTTCGCGATCTGCTCGAGCACGATGTCCTGGTCCTCGGCGGCCGACATCATCATCAGGTTCTCGAGTGTGTTGTGCAGATTGCCCGCGTAGTTCATGTGCACGTGCGTCGAGCCGTTGTACCAACCCTTCGCGTTCATGTCGGTCAGACGCGTGAGCGGGATCGCGATCGTGGTCACCTCGTTCGCGCGAATCTCGGCTGAGGCACTCGCTGGAACGAACTCGAAGCCCTTCACCGCCGTGAGCGACACCTTTCCGACGGGCACCTCCACGCGGAATTCGCCCGGCACGTGAAACATCCTGTCGCCAGCCGCGCTCACCCGTCCGTACGCGTTCGCCGGTGGATACGCCTTTCCGTCGGCGGCCGTCAGGTGGACGCGCGCGCCGGTCGGCTGACCGCGATCGTCCACCACGCGAGCGACCAGCACGCCCATCGGCCGCTTCCAGCGGCGGTCTGCGATGCGGACGATGCGATTGCTGCCGCCGTGCGTCTCGAGAAGCGCCAGCTCGGGAAGACCGTCGCGGTTGTCGATGTACGCGATCCACTCGCCATCGGGCGACCAGCGCGGATGAAATGCGTCGTGCTCGAAGAACGTCAGCTTGTATGGCTCGCCGCCCATCGTGGGCTGGACGTAGAGATTCGAGAATTGATCGGCCGCGCCGCGCGTCGAGGAATAGACGAACCGCTTGCCGTCGGCCGAGACGTCCGGCCGCGTCCGGTAGAGCGTCTGTTCCACGAGCACTGGACGCGCCTGTGCCATGCCACCGGCTGATGCCGGCACGCGCAGCACGTTGCCCGATCCGAGCGCGACGTCGCGGTTGGAGACGAGCAGCAGCTCCTTGCCGTCAGGCATCCATGCGGGCGTGATGTGAACGTCCGCGGCACCGAAATACAGTCGGTCGCTCGGAAACAGGTTGTCCTTCGTGACGGCGATCTCGTCGCCGGCCCACTGTCCGTTCTTGATCGGACGGATGTAGACGTTGAAGTAGCCACTCGGCTTCGTGGACACGTAGGCCACACGACCGCCGTCAGGCGAGAAGACCGGATCGGCGTAGATGGACCCGTCAGTCGTGAGCGGTCGTGACTCGCCGGTTGCGACGTTGAGGACTTCGAGCTGGATCGTCTTGCTGCTGTCGTCCGCGGTGTAGATGATCCAACGGCCATCGGGTGACCAGTTCGGCGACGAGTGATACGTCGAACCGTAGGTCAGTTCCTGCGCGACTCCCGTCGTGGGATCCACCTTCCAGATCGATCCGCTCATGGCCACGGCCAGCGATTTCCCATCGGGCGACCACGACGGCGCCCACGGCGTCGAGCTCGGTGCCGGCGGGAAGTAATAGTTGTGCATGTAGTTGGCGCCGGTCCGCGCCGCCGGATACGCGCCCTGCCCACGCACCGGGGTGATGGCCGCCAGTCCGGCAACGACCGTCGCGGCAGTAAGCCACGAAAAAGTGGTCGGGTGAATTGTTCGTATGTTCATGCTCATTTTCTGATCGCGGCGATCACGCGCCCGAGGAATCCGTCGAGGGCCTTGTCTCCGCCGATCCATCGCACGACGACCACGAGGTCGTTCTCCCAATCGACGTAGACAATGTTCTGGCCGTTGCCACGGAAGGTCACGCTCGACTCGGGCGTCGAAGGCAGGGGCTTCTTGGCGGTGTTGAGATACCAGTTCATGAACCCGTATTCGGCGTTGGCTTTCCCGGGTGTCCGCGCCATCGCGATCCACTTCGGCGAGACGATCTCCCGGCCCTTCCACGTTCCGTTCCGGAGAAACAGATAGCCAAAGCGCGCCATGTCCCAGGCGTTGATGAACATGCCGCCGCCCCAGTGCCCGCCGCCACTGACTGACTGCACGCGCCGCCCGTCGAGATCGATCCACGAGTTCTCGTAGCCGTGCCAGCGCCAGGTGCTCGACGCGCCGATCGGTTCCATGACCTCCTCGCGGAGGATGTCGGGCAACGGACGGCGGAACACGTGCAAAGTCGCCAGAGCGAGCAAGTTCACGCGGACATCGTTGTATTTGTACCGGGTCCCTGGCTCGTGCAGCGGGCGGTTCGCCCATCCGCTCGCCGGCCCTTCTGGACGATCGGCCCAATCCGGCTTGTCCCAGAGCGTGCCTTGCCAGTCACTGGTCTGGCGCAGCAGATGGTCCCAGGTGATTGGCTGATTGTGCGCGGCGTCGAAGAGCCCGGCGCCGAGTGGACCGGGCGGCAAGTACGTGCCCACTCGATCATCGAGGTTCTGATCAACCCTCTCTGCCACGCAAGGCCAACGATGGTCGAGAGAAATGTCTTCGTGACGCTGTGCGTCATATCGACGCGCATCGTCTCGCCCCAGTCCGCGACGACATAGCCATGACGAATGACGAGGCCGTTCAGCGCACCGCGTTCCTTGACCGGACCAACGAGCGCGTCGAATGGTTCCGTCGCGCCAAACGTGGTCGCGTGGGCGATGACCGGATCCCGGGGTCCCGGGTTCTCGTTGGCAATGGCAAACTTGATCGCCTCAGCCAACACGGCCGCGTCGAAGCCGGCTTCAGCGGGCGCACGCCGTTGCCAGTCAAACCGCTCTGGAAAGTACGGTGGCGCTTGCGCGGTCACCGTGACTGCACAAACGGCGATGATCGATGGCAGCAGCAGAAGCCGTCGCCCCTTCGGACGCTGGAACCCTCGGACCTTATCGACGCCGTTAGTTGTGGTGATCCTCATGACATCAGTCGCCAGGCTTGAAACACGCCGAGGCCGCTCATGGCGATGAACGCGATCCACAGCAGGACCGTGCCCACGCCGCTGGAACGAAGGCCGGGCGGTATGTGGAAATGGTGGAAATAGACGGCGGCGCCGGCAAGGAACGGCAGCATCATCGCTTGCGCGACACCGCCGATCAGGACGAGCGTCACGAGCGACTCGAAACGCAGGTAGACGAGCATGACCGCGATAGGGATCCCAATGACTGCAAAGCGTACGATCCGCATCCGGTCTTCCGGCGTCCGGTAGCGAAACACGCCTGCCAACCCGCCGATATCTGCGAACAACCTCGCGTTCGAGGCGGACGAGACGAATAGAGTCGAGTACAGCACCATGAACGCCCCGAGGTAGAAGATCCAAAGTCCCCACGGCCCGATCGTGTGCACGTACATGCTTGCCAGCGTGTCGATCGCGCCCTCGTTGCCGACCGTCGCGCCGCGGCGATGCAGGATGGAGGCTCCGAGGACGTAAAAGCTCAGTGTGCCAACGGTGTAGATGGCCATCGAGAACCACGCGTCGTACTTCATGACGCGCATCCAGCCGCGGGCCCGTTCATACCACTCGGGGCTGTCGTCGCGCGGACCGGTCGCTTTCGCGTACCCCTTCTCGAGGCACCAGATGGGATAGAAGATGAGCTCCGCCGCGCCCACGCCGGTAATTCCGAACACGGCAAACGCCGTGATGAGGTCGTCCGGCAAGCCGAAGCTCAGTCCCTGCGCAAGTTCTGCGCCGGTCATGCGTGACTCGGTGGTCTGGAGAAGCGCCACCGCCAGGAGATTCGAAAAAGTAAAGAGCACCACCATCACGGTCGAGCTCTTCTCGACGAGCTTGTAGCGGCCGGCGGACAGCAGAAGCCCTGTGACAACGGCGATCACCACCGCCCATCCACGATGGGCCCAGATGTTCGACTTCGCCGCCAAGAGCTCCGAGATGCCTCCGACCATGCCCGACATCTGGCAGAGCGTGCCGAGATACATGACGAACCAGAGCCAGAGCACCCACGACACTCGAAAGCGTGGACCGGGCAACCGGTTCAACGCTTCCAGGCTGCCGACACCCTCCGCGAGCGTGTACCGGCCCAGCTCGATCTGCACGAACACCTTGATGAAGCAGCTGAAGACGATGAACCAGAGCAACAGGAATCCGACCTGTGATCCGAGCCGCGTGGTCGCGATGAGCTCACCGGTTCCGACGATGTTCGCAGTGAGGATGAGGCCGGGGCCGATGGCCTTGAGGATTTCCCACGCAGTCGTCGGCGCAGGCCGGATCGCGGAATCGGTCGTTGGCGGCACGGCCGTCATTAGAGCCGGAAACGGCCGAATCCGCCAGCGAGCCGCCGCGCGTTCACTCGCCGTAAGTTCTTACGTCACGAGTAAGTCGCGGACCCATCTGTCGCAATTTTCGGCCCAAAACAGGCTGGCCCCGTCCTTGCTGAACAGGAGGCGTGGCCTTATTTCGTACGGCGCTCCTGTGGCTGTCGGTGTGTGTGCTCGCAGCGGCGCCAGCGTCGGCACAGTTGGTCGAAGACGATGACTCCGCCCTGCAGCTCGAGCAGCCGACGTTCCGGCTGATCAACCTGCCGACGAATCTGAGGTTGCCGCGACACAAGGGCAACTTCGACCTCACGCACCGGTTCAATCTCAATCTTCGAGGCATCTCATTCGAGGAGGCGTTCAGCAATCTCTTCGGCCTCGACAACGGCGCCACCATCGGATTCGAGTTCCGTTACGCACCGATTCGGCGCCTGCAGGTAGCGGCGTACCGATCCAGCGCCGATCAGACCATCCAGCTCTACTCGAGGTACGACGGCTGGCGCCAGCGAGGCCGGATGCCGGTCTCGATCTCGGCATTCGTGTCCGTCGAAGGCGCCGACAACTTTCAGGAGCGCTACGCCCCGGGAGTCGGCGCCATCGTCGGACGGTCGTTTGGAAACTGGGCCTCGGCCTACGTCACGCCGATGTGGGTGCACAACACGGCGGCGCTGACCAGCGAGACTCGCGACACGGTCTTCGTCGGGTTCGGAGGCCGCCTTCGCATCCGGCCGACCGTCTACGTCGTCGGCGAGGTGGCCCCGCGTGCCGGCGGTTATGAGCCGGGCACGTCGCTGTATGGCTTCGCCATCGAGAGACGCGCCGGCGGGCACCTGTTCCAACTGAATTTCAACAACGGCCACGCGTCGACGCTCGCGAATATCGCGCGCGGAGGGAACCCCGGTCAGCTCTATATGGGGTTCAACATCAGTCGCAAGTTCTTTTAGTCAACCCGTGAAGGAGTAGAGAGCATGAAGGCACTTCCGATCCTGACCCTCGCACTGGCCGTCGCAGCGGCCGGTTGCGGCAGCGATTCCCCGACACCGCCGACGAACGACCCGCCGGCGCAGAACACCACGACGCCGACTGAATTCAGACTGGATCTGGAGACGAGCAACGAAAAGCCGAATCCTATTAGCGGGCCCGAAGCGTCCGCGACAGGCTCGGGGATTCTACGATCAGAATCACCCGTGACCCAAGCAACAACATCGTTTCCGCGACTGCTGACTTCAACGTCTCGATGGTAGGGTTCCCGGCTGGTCCGACCATCACCGCGGCGCACATCCACCCAGGGGATGCGAGCAACACCGGCGGCATCCTCTGGAACACTGGCCTAACGTCGGGCGAAGTCGCACTAACGAACGGCGCGGGCTCGTTCTCGAAGACCAACGTCACCTTTCCCCCAAATCAACGATGGACATCCCGGGAATCCGATCCTGCGGCTCAGAAGCATCATCCGGCGGTTGAATAATGAACAAAACCCCGATCGCTTAAATCCTCGCCTCGATCCTTTCCTCCCCAATAACGGTTACAACCCCGATGGAGCGTCAAACTATTCCGAGGAGTTCAAGAGTAGATATCAGGGCTCAGGCCGAGCGGATGAACCGGCTGATCGATGATGCCCTGGAGATCCTGCAAAGAATCGAGGCAGGTAAACACATCTATACCGACGACGCTCCTTTCAACATTCCAAAATTCGACTGCGCCCGCCTGCTTTCCTTGGACCCGAGCATCCGTCACACGACGCTGTTCCCCGAGAAATTACTCAAGAACGACGGCAGCATCGAAGTTAAAATCGTGGAGAGTATCGCTCCATCGCGGCCGGAACTCCGAGAGGCAAACCAAACATTCAGCGAAGGCGCACGCGAAGGTTTGACTGTGCGATCCTTCCTAAGCAGTAATGCGATACGCGCAGCAAATTCGATGGATGAAACTCAAATCGACCTTTGCTCCAGCAATAACTCGACCCCGTGTATGCTTCAGCATGTATCAGTGCCGTTGCTGGCCGCTGCCAATCAGGCCTCCTTTCAGAACCTCATTCAAGAAGTAGAGATCAATTACTTGTATGCGAAAAGCACGGACAAGGACTTTATTGTTGTGGAAGGGGCGACCACCGGCGTGACGCCCTGCACGAACTGTCCGCTGCCCGCTTCGGCGTATTCCAACGTCACAAACAATTTTTCAACTACGCCGCGAAATGGATCAACGACCGATTTCCTTGAGCAGTATTGGCTGCTCCTTTGCAAAATGCTTAACGCATTAAGCAAGAAGCGGCAGACTTCCTGCTAACAGATTGCCAACCTGGTAAACACGCTGTGCCCCCATTCTAACGGTTTTTTTCGATTGCACAGCGCCCGTCCTCTCATTGAGCGCCAATCTTTTTTGTTCTTAGAGCGGCCCATAAGAAAAGCTTATGGCGGCCATTCAATAAAGTGATTGGTCAACCGCCTAGTTTTCAGATAGCTGCTCTAGAGTCAGGATGAGAGGACTGGCGTGAGCCCATTATTAAATCCTATCTGAGCAAACTCGAGTTTTGAAAGAGGCCGCAGGCTGGCCCTGAATGGAAAGGAGAACTGAAATGTTCTCGAATCATGTGCCCCGACGGAGCTCGTGCTCAGTGGGCGGTGAGGTTTCCATTCGGGGCTTTCGGTAACGCTGCGCTAATCATTCCCTCCTTTCGAACCTTAACGGGAAATCCTCAAAAGGAGGAACAGAGATGATTTGCACAACTCGGATCGTGAATCGAACCAAGATCAGTCTGTGTACTCATCGCGCTGCTGCTGATTCCTGCTTTTAGCGAGGCGCGCGTCATCAGCGTTCAGTTGAGTGCCCCCACGATCGCGTTTGGCGGCTACTCTTGGCCGGGCGTCGGACAGTATGAGAAGATTACCGGCGTAGCTTACGCCGAGGTCGATCCCGCCGATCGTCGAGAACGGGGTAATAGTCGATATCTGCGCTTGCCCAAACGCAGGCCGCTCCCGGACAGCCAGGCAAGACTCCCAGCGGCAAAGTCGCCTACTTATTAAATTTCTATATTCTCAAGCCGGTCAACTTGAACCAGGTCGATCGGAAACTCAACGGCTACGGCAAGATGATGTATGAGCCGCCCAACCGGGGCGGTAAGACGTGGACCGCATTGGGCCGTGTCAGCGGCGGCGGTAACGACCCGGCCACCATTACGGACCCGACGATACTCGCGAACTCATTCTTGATGCCGCGCGGCTACACGCTGGTCTGGAGCGGATGGGAACCATTGGTGCCCCTTGCCAACTTGGGCACCACCTGACCCCGTCGGTTGCATTGCCGATCGCCAAAAATGCAGACGGCTCAGCGATCACCGGTCCGGCATACGAATACATCGTGAACGTCGGGGAACTTCAGTCTCAGTTGAGCTATCCGGCGGCCGACACGGCGGACAAAACCACAGCGGTACTGACCCATCGTGTTCATCTTGACGACGTCCCGCAGGTGGTTCCCGCTGCGAATTGGAATTACAACGCGGACGGAACGGCCATTACCCTAACCGGCGGGGTTCGTCGCCAACGACATCTATGAGTTCTCGTACACGGCCAAGGATCCGACCGTGGCCGGTCTTGGCTTTGCGGCCGTTCGCGACTGGGTTTCCTGGTTGCGCTACGAGGCGCAGGATGACAACGGCACGCCTAACCCGCTGGCCAACTACATCACCCGCATCTATACCGAAATATCCTCGCAACCCGGACGTATGTTCAACGACTTCCGCAAGCTCGGCTTCAACGAAGACGATCGCGGCAGAATCGGCAGAAAGGTGTTCGACGGCCACATGCAGTGGATCGCTGCGGGCAGCGGCATCGGCATGAACTACCGGTTCTCGCAGTCCGGCCGCACCGAGCGCAACCGCCAGGACCACCTATATGCCGAAAACCTCTTTCCGTTCGCCAATGTGAGGACGACCGATCCGTTCACGGGCATTACCGCTAGCCGGTATGACGCATGTCAGTTGACCAACACGTGCGCGTTCGGAGTTGAGATCTATTCGGCCAACGAGTACTGGGTCAAAACGCGCTTCGCTACTGCACACCCAGCCGGACGGCAGCGCCGACCTTCCTGATTCCAGTACACCCGTAATTATTTCATGTCCAGCATGCAACATGGCACCGGCAACGCAACCAACAGAGGGAAGCTGCCAGCAGTTCGGCAATCCGTTGAATTCCGCGCCGGTGCAGCGCGCGCTGTTCCTCGCGTTGGATGCATGGGCCGACAACGGCACACCGCCGCCGCAAGCAGAGTGCCCCGGCTCGCCGACGGGACGCTGGTGCTGCCGGCAAACACTGGATTCCCCACCGATATCCCAGATCCCTTCGGGGAAACTCCCAACGGCAAAGTAACTTACACCGGTCTGAAGACCAGTCGCTACCGGTTTGACTATGGGCCGGGCTTTTACGACGACAGCAACCCGGCACCTCGGCATCCCGACCATCTTTCCGCCCGTGATCACCCCGCCGCTTATGCCGCTTATGACTGACGCAGCGGTGCCGATCATGTCGGTGAACGGTCCGGTTTATCCCAGCTTCGTGCCGAAGACGGACAAAGACGGCAACGACATCGCGGGCGTGCGACTTCCCGACGTAACGGTTCCTCTCGCCACGTACACCGGTTGGGCGCTGCGAGGGGCGCACAGGCCAACGACGGTTGTGAAAGCAGCCGGCCAATACATTCCGTTCGCCAAGACCAAGGCCGAGCGCAAAGCCTCCGGCGATCCGCGCCGGTCGGTCGAGGAGCGCTATGCCTCGTTCGATGACTACTACAATCCGGTGAAGCGCGCGGTCGACAACATGGTCAGGGATCGCTTGCTGCTGTGTGAGGACGCCGATGACCAGATCGACCGACTGGTCCAGGTAGGACTGGCCGCCGGTGTCCCGCCACCGAACGGCGACCTGTCTTCAGCCGGAGTTGCGGCATTGCAAGCCGCGCAACTCCAAAGGGGGTAGGAAATAAGCAGCTTGGCGAGCCGATGTATTCCAGCTCACCGTCGCGGCGCTCCGCGGCGGTGAGCTGCCTTATTAACGTAACCGAGGAGGCAGCGCTCGACGGACCGCAGCCGCAGGGCCTGATCATGTCCGCCATGACGCCTGACGATTGCGCTAATCCTCCGACGTGCTATGCAAAACGCGACGAAGAGTTTTTCGATTGCGCATGCCGAAATGGATGATCAATTTTCATTCGCTGATTTTCCGGGAAATAACGACCGCTCTTGCGACGCTGTCTCGGCGAGCTACGCGTTCGCGTCAATCCAGCTCTTGGCAAAATTAATCTACGAACCGTTCTGCTTCCTCAGCGGTTTTGAACCGATCAGGCAGTCCATCGATTGTGTGTGAGTACCGCTGGCCATCTATCTTCCAAGTGATTTCTGCGCCCGCGCTCCAGAGTTTGGTGCTTTGCTGCAAAGATGCATACGCGATAATGAGTCGGTCGTTATAAAACAGGTTTGCCATCTTATTCCCTACCAAGCGAAAGAGATCGCGCACAGTCCGGGAGCCATGTGCGCTTAAACCGCATCAAGAAAAACTTCGACGAACCGCTTCCAAAAGAGCTGTTTGGCATCTTTCGCGGAAAGCGATGCTCCTGGCTTTCGCATGATCGCGCTTTCTCGAGCCAGCGCGGTAAAAGCCAGGGCGGGTTATCGACATTGATTCAGGGCCTGGAACGGCACACGATTCATTTTATTTAATTGTCTCGGACAATTGCATCATTCTGCGTTAGCTAACCGCGATGAATCTCTTTCGATCCACCGTATCGTCCGCACTCCTGTCTGAAGTAGGTTATGAACAGCAGAGCCGTTCATAACTTCGCTCGATAGACGATCGACACAATCGCCGTCCATCTCGATCAGTATCTTCATGTCTAGGATCGAATCGTCTGACTCCGCCCTTCACGAGGTAACTATGACTTGGAAGTATAAATGGCGATGCGTTCTCCAATATCGGCCAATCGCTTCCGCGCAAAAGTCATGCGCTGTTCTAAGAGTCTGAATGGCATGATGGAGTTATAATCAACTGCCCAGACTAATTTTTGATGTCTGGAACCATTACGACGTGTTGATGAAGCATTGGACAACGACTCACACGCGGACTTATGACCCATGTTTTTCAATGGACAGTCGTAGTCGCTTTGAGTAATCGAGAATTGAATTTTCACGAGGCTCGGAATCTACTCTTGGCCCGGTGAAATAGCAATAATTTAATACGCGAGTTGTTCGGCAACTGTGCACCGCTGGTGCATAATTCGCTTTGATAACGTCGGCAGGCTTGGCTGGCGGTTTTGATTTTCAGAATAGATGGCGAGAGGAATTGATGATCGCTGCACAATGACCGAGGAAAGTTCGTTGCTAGTCCCTTGCCATAGCT
Source organism: uncultured Acidobacteriota bacterium (assembly GCA_963730485.1). Lineage (GTDB taxonomy): Bacteria > Acidobacteriota > Vicinamibacteria > Vicinamibacterales > SCN-69-37 > CAVTYZ01. The sequence goes on from CAVSRY010000025.1 coordinate 342,017, forward strand.
TGCCAATGTTTACCCGTGTAAATATCCGCAGTGGTTAATTGCTGCGGGATCAAACAGTCATTGTTGACATTGTTCAGACACTACTCTTGGCAGTGCCTCCCGATAGACGAGAGTGAGCTGCTGTGTCAAGGGGCCAGACTGTGGATAAGTCATAGAAGCAGCTTTAATATTGATGATCTTAGTGGACGGCTCTTGACAAGAGTTGTCAAACGTTGCAGCTGTGAGAGCCTAACGCAAGCAGCCTTTTAAAATTCAGCGAAATTTTTCACTTCATATAAGTTATGGGAAACTTTATAAAAATGGCGCTCAATGTTTTAGCAATCGGCTGTCGGTTGAGTCTGACGGACGTTTCCCCGCGCGGCAGTAAGGGTTATCCACAGGTTATCAACATTTTCGGTGGAAATCGTCAGGTACAGAGGGTTCTTGTATGATTATACGACTCGGTTGTGAGTACGAGCGGTAACCATCTGTGACCGCTGAAATGCGGTTTTGTCGCGTGGGGTCTCAGGAGCTTATGAGCGCATATATCTGGTAGCTGCAGGTGGCACAGCGGCGATGAATCGACCTATAGCCGCTGTTGTTCGACCTCGCGATTACGACCCCGAAATAGTTGCCGCACATAGGGCGTTTTGGCGAGATAAACCGCCATGAGTAAAGTGTAAACTCCCCCTCCGGCTTGGCCTCAACTCGATGCCGATTACATCGCGTTCGTTGGATTTAAGGATTGACCTAAAAAAATTCCCTGCTGCTTTTTACGTGAGTCAGCACCGGTTTGACATCACTGGACCGCTGTATAAAGTCAGCGCATATCAGTCACTGCTTCAACATTCGGAGGAAGCTATGGAAAACTACAACTACGACTCGTTTGGTCAGCGCGATGTCGGCGCGCCGGACTTTCGCGCCGTGGCGAAAGTCGGCAGCCAAGCGCCGGATTTCTCTCTGACCGATCTCGACGGCAATCAAGTTTCGCTTTCGTCATTCAGGAACAAGAAGCATGTGCTTCTCGAGTTCGGTAGCATTACCTGACCGCCGTTTGTGGGGGAGGTTCCTCCACTGACCGAGCTGTACCGGGAATATAGAGATCAGGGATTTCAGTTCTTGATAGTCTACTCGCGCGAAGCACATCCCGGCGAAAACTATTCGCATCATCAGTCGTTCAAGCAGAAAAAAGAATATGCCAAAAAATTGCGCGAGCTGGACAAGGTAAATGAAATTCCGATTTTGCTCGACGACATCGAGGGTTCACCCATTTAGCTTACGGCTTATTGCCCAACATGGTTTATTTGATCGACCGTGAAGGCACAGTGGTTTACAAATCCGACTGGACAGATGCCCACGAGATCGACGGCATGTGTGCGAGTCTGCTTCGGTTGGATGAGATGAAGGCGAAGGGAGTTCCAATCATCCGCCAAGGCGTTTCGGAAAGATTGCATTGGATTCCCATGGATCCCGTGCAGCGGGAAAGCGTTTACCGGCGCTCCGGGAAAAGGCATTCAGGACTATTTCAAAGCCAAAGGCAGTCTGCCCTCGCTACCGATGCGCAGAAGCCGAGTCATAATGCCGTGCGATAATTAATGAGCAGACATGACGCGCTGGCATGCACCACTCTTCAAAAAACCATCCTGAGGTTAGTTGGTGCGGCTCAATTCTAGGGGCACGATTGAGCCGTGCTACGTCAGTAAGTTTCCAGCGAATGAGAAAACATCATACTGAACTACTTTTTTGTGTTCGTTTAACCGCTAGCGTCTAATCATGAGCCGGTTCGGTAGGTGCGGTCTTCCGTTCATTCTGATTTTCATTCTCGCCGTGCTTTCAGTTGGGGCGACCCCGACGCCAGAACCGGTGGGCGAGTACGTTTTTGTCGGCACTGCAAAGATCGGCAACAGTGACTTTGAGCGATCTCAACACCGGCCATTTAAATCCCACGCTGCCACGGCTTTGCGCTTTGGGTAATTTGCGATTTGTAGAGTTCTCCTACCTCAAGTTCGATCGCAAACAGAATACTCGTCTCTGGCCATTTATCTTTACCGGAATTACTCGATCACCCCCGGCCTTCAATTCAAACCGTTAGACCTAGCTGAATTCACGTTGCAAACCGTCGGCTCTACCGTCAGGTCCGATGGCTTGTCTCCTGTCGTTATGACTCCCGCTGTGGCCCGGCGACATTTGCTCGAATCCGAGAAGCAGCGTCTATCGATAGCTATGGTATGAAAGGAGTTGCCAATGATACGAGTACTGACCTACAGCGTGCTGCTGATATTGGGATGGTGCTGTCTCAATTGCCCGCCATCGATCGTTTGAAGCCGGAAATTTCCGCGCTCACAATGATCTTTCTCGCCTACATCATGATTCAAGTCGGCATGGAATTCGAGATCGACAAAAACAATCTGCGAAAATATGGAGTCGATTACCTTGTCGCAATGGCTGCGGCGGCAGTGCCGTGGCTGACGGCTGCGGCATACTTCTGGTGGTTCTTCCAGATCGGGACCGCCGAAAGCCTCTTGATAGGCCGCTTTGCCGCGCCGACTTCGGCCGGAATACTCTTTACGATGCTCGCAGCCGCGGGACTGGCTGCAACGTGGACGTATAAGAAGGCGCGAGTTTTAGCAATCTTCGACGATCTCGATACCGTCTTGTTGATGATTCCACTCAAGATGATGCTACTCGGATTTACACTCAAACTGGTTGGTCTCGGCATCGTGGTCGTCTGCCTGTTAGCAGCCGCGTATTACATGATCCATTGGCTGCGGGTTCCGACAAACAACTTCTGGGTTGCCGGTTATGCCGCGCTTGTATGGGGCTCATGCGTCGCATTCGATTATGTCACCGACCTGCATCTGGAAGTTTTGCTGCCGGCTTTTGCCTTAGGATGCCTGATCAAATCGGATCATTTGCACGGTTCGGAAGAGTTTGATCCGGACGCAAGAGGCCCCGACCCTTACAATCGTGAATGGGAAGACGTGCTTGATCGTTTTATCAAAGGATCGTTCATGTTACTTGCCGGCATGGCGCTTCCGCCGATTGAGTTCGCTGCCATGGGCATCGGCATTGTTTCGGTCCACGTGCTAGTACTGACTTTCCTGATGAATCTCGGCAAGTGCGTGCCGCTAGCAGCTTACGGCGACGAGGCTAGTGTAAGGGAGCGGGCCGCGCTTAGCCTCGGGATGTTTCCTCGCGGAGAAGTTGGCATCGGAGTGTTGCTGGTTTCACTGGAGATCTTCCATCAGACAGGTTCTTTGGATGTTCCCGGGATTAACGAAAGCATCTCTCTCGGTGGACTCAGCTCTGGCATTGAATCTCTGTCTGACAGGTGTCTTCATCCTGGCCGTCATCAAACTCCTGAATCTGAAGAGACAATAAGAGGTTCTGACTACTACGGCTTGAGCTAAAATTCGCGGCGCCTTTTTTTTCGCAGCTTGCTGCTGTTATCACCACCGTAGACTAAGTACCGAATGTAGGCCGTCATGGTCACGGCAGACCTAAATCAAATAGTGATTGCGAAACGGATTGCGAAATTTAGATTGTACCTACACTCCCCGGCTAAGTCGTCATAGGCGAAAGCGGCAGGCCAGTCAGAGAGCTAATCGAACTCAGGTTTAGCTGCTTTAGTTAATTCTGGATCAGAAAGGAATGAAGAGTTTCCACGCTGCCGCAGAACTTAACTCCTTAAAGAAATCGGGCTTTCATCGAATCATCCGGGTTGTTCCGTGGTTGAACTCTCAGTGCTCGCAGTGGGCGAGCAACTGAGAAGCATCTTCATTCGGCGTCCCGCGTTCTTGCGTGGAGCTGCTGATCTTTTAACTTGATCAGTGTTAAGGCCGAGTTTTTCTGCCTCCACTTTACAAGCGTAGCATACGATCATATCGAGCAAGATGAGCCCACTATTCTTCGGTCCATACTCGATAGGCTTTCTTGTTGAGGAGGATGCCCTCACAATGGCCGCACATTAAATTTGCTGCGTTCATTCTCGAGTTTTTAAGCGCAGCCGGACGCTTCTTAGCTACTAAAGGTTTGCCTGACAGCCTCGTCCCATACAGTGCCTGAGTCCAATGATTGAGCAGCCGATCCAACAGCTCGTGAGATTGCCGTACCGCGTAAAGCGTGCGGTGAGATGCTTTAAATCGTAGAAAACTCTGGTCGATTAAACGTGTAGTAAGCTCGATCGAGCTTTTTGTCCTTGATTTTATGTCATCGAGCTGGGCAAGTAATTGGTCTCGATCGATGGCCATGGTGCTGATCACGATGGAATCCTCCGGGAAAATAATTCCCCTTGGACAGCAATAAACGGACCTAGCCGCAAGTTAGCGCATTTCCTGAGAATCATCAGCTTTTATCCTTCTCAGGTAAGACGTGGTTATCAGAGCTCAGGTCGAATCTGTGATTGCTAGATCAAAATCAGTATTGAACAGACCGAACGCACGATTATGAGAGCCGTAAATTGTAAGTCATAGTCGGTGACACGAGAAAGCTCTCTAACGGCACGTCGAAACCGTCGGTTCAGGGAGTGATGCCAGTAGTTCGGAACCTGCCAAAGATCTTTTTCCAATTTCCGTCTACCCTGAGACGGTCTTTTTGGGGGTGGACTCCATACCGGCTAGCTGAGCTTCAAGCCACTCATTGAGCTCCATAGCTGCCGACATCTGTTTCAATAGGATGAAACTGCGCGACATAAGGTCGATAGACTTTTCGATCAGTTTTTTGTCACGTTCCAAGGAGGCTCGAGCTTGACTGATTAAGTCAGTGGATTGTGAGATCACTTGTTCAAGTTGTCGCATAATTGACATTGTGCGATGTTCTTTTGCAGAAGGAAAGAAAAAAGTTTAGAAGATTGCGATGAAAAGGGCCGCCCGTGGCCGGACAACCGCAAAAAACTCTCAACGTGAAGCACTGCTGAGGCCCATTCACGAGGTAGGAAAAGCTCGTTGCAGGTGAACAGATGGCTGTTCTGCTCATTAGCTACAAATACAATCCGGAAACGTCCAAAGCAGACTATGACGGTTTTTACGAAGCCATCAAAACCTACCGCTGGACGAAGCTCTCCGAATCAAATTACGCGATTACCGCAGATGAGCCGGCGAAAGCTATCTGGCATAAGCTTAAGGCTTACATCGATCCTGATGACTACTTGGTTATGTTAACGTTCAAGGCAAGCTCGTGGAATTTGAAAGATCAGAAGGTTCTTGCTTGGTTATTGCCAACGGCCTTGACCATCGAATGCCGAAAAGATCGCGAGGATCCGCGACGAGACTTTCACCTCTTGCGCTTTGTAATCCGGCTACGCTGTAGATTCTTTGGGTCGCAGTCATGCTGGCATTAACAACAATGCCGTGGAGCAATTATGCAGGTCATCCTCATTGGGACGAGGTGCGCTGGACTCGTTCTATGATCATCATCCACTTGCGGTTGCAGATATTCTCGGCAATGTGGTTCTATTCCTTCCTTTCGGATACTTATTTCCGCGAGAGTTTCGCGACTCAGCTCCAGGGGAGAAAATGGGGGCTACCCCTTCTGCTGGCGTTGACGCTTTCCCACACTTCGAACTTTTTCAGGTCTACAGCCACAATCGAACACCCTCGGCAAAGATATTTGCACCCATTTGGCGGGCGCGATGCTAGGCTTGATGATTGAACAGTGGCAATAGGCAGCGTTAGAGACGGTTTTAGCGAAAAGGCGATGGTGAGCAACTTCGATATACTTGTCAGCGGCGTGTGCAGCACCAAGCCTTTGCAGTACGGGCGAATCAGCACGAGCTGCTCTTTGCTGCGGCTGACGAGCTCAGCGATGGCAACACGGCCGCTCTTCGCCATCGCATCGGCAAGCAAACGGTAAGGCTTCTCTCCGCCTTGGTCGGCGCCCAGGAAGTGAGTGTTTTCGAAGTAGACCGGATCCACGGACGCGAGCGGGATGAACTCTTTAAGATCGATGCTCTTGTTGGCTTCGGCTTCGAGGCTTTCAGGTTCCTCTTCGTAATCGTCACGTATTGATCTTTAGCATGCTGGAATCCGCGGACGAGATCGCGCGCTCAACGACGATTTTGCACGGGGCAATAGTACTGATTACGCACCCGCGAGCCACAGTTATTATGTAGCAGGTGAAATGAGACGGGCTCGCTTTTCGTCGCGGTATGGATTCGGACCGGGATCTACCAGCCCAAACGAGAGGATGCCATTACCCCAGGTGGGGGCATGTACTTACTAGCAAGCAGCCCGGCAGGAATATACCGGTAGGCTGCATTCAGATGAGAGCACTAATCTTCTCTCGTAGTTGTTCCAGCGTGAAGGGCTTGCTGATGTAGTCATTGCATCCAGCCTCTATGCAGCTCTTCAGATCGGACGGGCGGAACATTGCCGTCACCGCCACGATCGGGATTTCTTTAGTCTCGGTGATCTGTCGAAGGATTCTCGTCGCCTCGCGACCGTCCATCTCTGGCATCATAATATCCATTAAAATCAGGTCCGGCTTTTCTGCAATGGCAGTCTCTATGCCTTCTTTAGCGCTCTTTGCACCGATTGCACTGAAGCCTTTCAAACCAATTTGCGCGCGGAGCAGTTCACGCAAATCCCGATGATCGTCGATAATTAGAACTTTCTTCATTGGGACCGTTCCCGGGCAGTTTGATTGATTCTCATACCGATCAATCGGTCCTTACACTCGGCCAAGTCGCCTATGCATCGGCGCCGGGAGAGTTTAGTACAGCATTTCGAATGCCAGCAAATCCCAAAAGGGTTCTCGACATGCCAATGCGCGACAGAACCCGCCATCATTTGACAATAATCTCGCATTCGCATGTCTGAGGGTTATAGAACTGAGATTAAAACCGAAAGGGTCGTTGCAGGCGCGGGATGGAAGCTACATCGGGGAACAAAATTCCTACGCTCCACTGGCGATGGCTCCATCCATCTCTTTTCACAAAGACGCAGTTGTATTGCCGCCGCGCTCGACGGGCGAGGCCACTATGTGAGTAATAGAGGGACATTTTAAGCAACCGAAAATGGCCATTGACTCGGTAAAAAAAGGCCCCCGTTTAGGGGACCTTCATAACCGCCGGAGAGGCGGTTTTAGAAAGCCGGCTTAGATCAGGCCGCTTTGTCTTCCAGCTTCTTGTTGTCTTTTTGGTCGATCTGAATCGGGATCTTCCGTCCAGTAAGCTGCGCTGGTAGCGGCACACGGATTTCGAGAACGCCATGTTCACAGCGGGCCGCAATCTTGTCCGTCTCTACACCTTGCGGCAAGGTTAGACTCCGCTGGAATTTGCCGTACGATGTTTCTTGATAATCCTGCCCCTTCTGCTCTGTCTTGCGTTCCCCGGAAATTGACAAAACATTGCCTTCCGCATGGACCTGAACGTCCTTGGGATCAACACCCGGCAGATCAAGCCGAACAACATACTCATTGTCCTTGCGGTATGTTTCAATCCGAGGCACCCAGCCGCCCAAAGAAGTTTCAGGGCGTCCGAAGAACCGACTGAAAAGATCGTCAATATCACGGTGCCAGCTAGACAATTCTTCAGACGGATTCCATCTCATCAATTCGCCGAACATAACTTAGTACCTCCTTTCATCGCTATTTGTTTCTCGACTAAAATTTAATCCTGATAAGGGACCTGTCAAGGCGTTAGGCAGCAATCGACTGGGCAGCTCGTATCAACCCATGCAAGTTAAATAAATCCACATCGGCACTGCATGGCGTTCACGCGGAGACCTCGTTTCCTCCTGGAGAGGGTCTGCAGGCATGGACTGTTGATCTAACTTCGCTGAAATATTCTTCTTCCTCAGCTCGACATTCTATCCGACGGCGCTTTTTGCGCGGCATCGTGCGGCGGCACACCATCCTCAATCATCGTCTTCATGCGAACCAAATCCGCATCGATCTCGCTCTTTGGGTCGGCACCGAACAGTGACGCGACCAAATGCCCTAACATTCCTGCAACTGGATTGTAGCTAAGTCTTAAATCAATCCGTGTCGTCCCATCCGGATTCGCTCGAATCGCACAAGGCCTGCGTGCGCGACCGGCGACCCGGGTATTGTCTTCCAGCCAATTTTCCGGTTGGGTTCATACTTTGTGACAACGGCCGTCCATTCAACGGGTACTCCAGCGGGACCGGCCACTACCCAATGCGATTTATCATTTCCAATCTGCTGTACGTCGCGGACGTTAGTCATGAATCGCGGAAAATTTTTGTAATTGCTCCAAAAGGAAAAAACATTTTCCACCGGTGCTGCGACGTTTATGATCTTGTTAAAGTCGATCGCACGCCGTCCGGCGCCAATGCCAATCAAGCGCTTAAATTCCATGTTGGTTAAAGCTCGGGCGAGAATAGCCGCGCCCAAACTTGCTACTGCGGTTCCGAAGATACTGAGCTTTCGCGCACCGTAAAGCGCCAGGCTCCCACCCAATGTGCCGGCAATGAACCGGCTCGTGGGCGACCAGTTCACCTGCAGCAAGTCTGGGACTTGGCCGTAGCGCTGAGCAGATTGGCCTTGAAGGCCCGGAACCGAATCGGGGTTCTCGTGGACCTCGAGCTTGTTATCGACTTCGCTCACATGTCGCACGGAGGAGATCTGGCTTACGAGCCGGTCGGCTTCCCGGGCAAGGATCGGACCACTCAAAGTTACTTTCCCACCTTGAACATTTACCTCGATAGAGCTTGGATGGCTGACCCAGCCGCCGAGCTTGGACTGTATACGCAGCGCCAGGGTGTCGTCGCTTACCTCCTTTTCCGCCATCAGGCTTCTTGCCTTGGCCCTGATTCCTTGCACGCGATTCTGCAGATCACGTGCGGTTACGTCGACCGCATCGGTCGCGTTGTGAGCCAAGCGATTGAGTTTATCGCGTACTATTGCGCGGCGCCTTCGGCCAACTTGCGGATCCAAAACATACATTAACAACGCGCCAACTCCGATGCTTCCGAAAAATTTGAAGCGTTTGTTCATAATCATGGCCTCCTCTTTGTTCTGTTTCGCGTTAAAGTTCTACCAAAAGTATACCACCGCAGTTAGGTTGCTCTAGTTACCGTCACAAGGCCGGTCCGGCGATTCTTAGTGCCTCATGGCGGACCATCATGTGTTTTTAAATTCGTGCGCTTTTCCTAGAAATGGTACGTGGCTAAGTTCGTTCGGCGGCTGAACTACTGCCATGATAACTGCCTTAGTTCATTTAAGGGATGCCGAATTTCTAAGCACTCGCGAGAGACTGTCGGCTTGCGCGTGACGATCGTCTGGGTCGAACGCACCCGATTACTCCATCTTAGTCGTATTTCGCGTAACCGGCTCTCGTCGCTCGGTCAGATTCGACGCGCGTTTCGAATGGAGCTAACCAAGGAGGTGAATTATGGGGTAATGCAAGCGTCACAAATTATCCAGGCGTGGCCCGAGGAGTCTAAGGAAGCCGCGCAGCTTGTCATCAAGCAGTACGGCGAACCCGACAAGATGCAGGAGACCCGGCTCACAGGGCACAAGCCGGGCCCATGGAAACGGATCGTCACCTCAAAGACGTTTTATCTACACAATTTCCCGGCGCCGCATAGCCGGGCAGGGGCCGAAGGACGCCTGGGCGTTTCGGCTTCCCGCCTGGAGTCGGCTGCGACAAGCCGCCCCGCTATCTGTGGGTTGGCTTGCTCAGCCGGGCGGCCCATATTGATTTAGAAAGCGGCCCCATGCTTGCATGGGGACTCGGGTGAGCGGACAGGCGCAACTGGTGTCCGGTTTTGGGTCAGGTTTTCAGGTCGGATGTCTCGACCTGACGCGTTAACCTAATAATCGCGAACTCAGCGGCCTATTATGACGGAGAGACGACGCCCGCATCCGCTTCGGCTGGTGTGGACCGACTTCGGAAATGGAGATGAACGATGAGTAAGGTCAGCAGCGGCAATTCGAA
>CAVSRY010000026.1:0-43065 GCA_963730485.1 uncultured Acidobacteriota bacterium
CCTGCCGCTCGAATGGCATACCTTTACTGTGCGAGATCGCAACCGAAAGGACGACAGATGAGGCGGCTGACGAGTACGGCGGCGGTTCTGGCTCTGATGGCTTTATTTTCCGGGACGGCGCATGCGCAGGTGAACGCGGGGGCACAGAAGCCCGAAGCGACCATGCCGTTCACGATGACGCAGGTGACGACCTTCAATTTGCCCTGGCGCATCGCGTTTCTGCCGGATGGGCGCATGCTCATCACGGAGAAGGTCGGACCCGTCTGGCTGGTGACGCAGCAGGGGGAAAGGACGCCGGTGGCGAACGTGCCGGCCGTGCTGTGGCAGGGGCAGGGCGGCATGCTGGGCGTGTACGTCTCGCCCACCTACGCGAAGGACCGCAGCGTCTACCTCACGTACTCGGAACCGGGCGAAGGCAACGCGTCGAGCCTCGCGCTCGCTCGCGCGCAGTTGACGATCGGCGCGGGCACGGCCAGTCTCGATGGACTGCAGGTGATCTGGCGCCAGATGCCGAAGGGCCGTGGAGGCCAGTTCGGCGCCGCGATCGCGTTCTCTCCCGACAATCAGTATCTGTTCCTGAGCGTGGGCGATCGCCAGCGCATGACGCCGGCTCAGGATCCGGATCAGGCGCTCGGAAAGATTCTGCGCCTGACGCTCGACGGCAAGCCGGCGCCGGGCAACCCGATGGCCGGACAGCCGAGCGCGGCGACCGTGCCGTTGATCGATCCGCCGCGCGATACCGAGCTCGCGAAGACCGCGCCGGTGGTCAGCACCTACACGTTCCCCTCACCGAACCTCGCGCGTCAGGAAACGTGGACCACGGGGCATCGCACGCCGTACGGCCTCGCGTTCGCGCCCGACGGCCGGTTGTGGGAGCTCGAGCACGGCCCGAAGGGCGGCGACGAGCTGAACCTGATCGAGCCCGGCAAGAACTTCGGCTGGCCGCTCGTCGCGTACGCGGTGAACTACAACGACACGCCCATCCCGAATCCCGACACGCGGCCCGACCTCGCGAAGCCGGTGATCTACTGGACGCCGGTGATCGCGCCGGGAAGCCTCACGTTCTACAAGGGCGCGATGTTCCCGCAGTGGCAGGGGTCGGCGTTGATTGGTGGCATGGCCTCCATGACGCTCAACCGCATCACGTTCGATGGCAAGGGCGGCGCCGCGACCGCGGAACGCTGGGACGTCGGTCACCGCATTCGCGACGTGGCCGTCGGCCCGGACGGCGCCGTGTGGATGATCGAGAACGCCAACCCCGGCGGGCTGTTCCGCGTGACGCCGAAGTAGCGCTGATGAATCACCGCACGAAGCCGCGAAGGACTGCTGCGTAGCCCGTGGTGTCTAGTCCTACAACGCGTCGATCCCGGCTTTGGCGATCTGCTCGTCCTCGTGCGACTGCACGCCCGACACGCCGATCGCGCCGACGCACTCGTCCTGGTAGATGATCGGCAGGCCGCCCTGGATCATGATGCCGGGCGTCGGGAACGTCACGAATGCCGGACGTTCCTTGACGCGGTCCTCGAAGACCTTCGTCGGGCGCTTGGTCACCGCGGCCGTGCGCGCCTTGGCCAACGCGACGTCGGAGGCGATGCCGCCGGCGCCCTCCAGTCGTTCGACGAGGAACGCGGCGCCGCCGTCGTCCACGATCGCGATCGCGACCTTCCACCCGTTCTTCGCGGCCTCGGTCTTACAGGCCGCCATCATCTTGTGCGCGTCGTCTGCGGTCAGACACGGCTTGGTTCGCATGAGACTCCTTCGAAGCGCGCCGAACGGCGCGCGAAAATTTCGCGGTGAAGCGTATCAGACGCTTGTCACGCGTCGTCCCGTTGGCCCATGATGGACCCTCATTTCTGGAGACCCTAAATGATCACTCCGTCAGCATCACCTGAGAAGTTCCGTGGCGCCGCATCCGTTTCTTTTACCGTGAAAGACATCCAGAAGAGCCTCGCCTGGTACCACGACGTTCTGGGCCTCGGCGTGGAGCGTGCCGTCGAACGTGACGGCAAGTGTGTGTTCATCGCGCTCAAGGCCGGGGACGTGCGCATCAGCCTCAATCAAGACGATGGCGCCAAGGGATGGGATCGGACCAAGGGCCTCGGCTTCTCGATCAATATCTCGGTGACCGAGGATATCGACGCCATTGCCAACCGCATCAAAGCCAGCGGCGGCAAGCTCGACTCCGAGCCCGTGGATGCGCCGTGGGGCGCCCGCTTCTTCTCGCTGACGGATCCCGACGGGTACAAGCTGGGCATGCTGAAGTGGCTGGCCTGACATGGCCGAAAGCCGCCTCGAAGAAGAAGAGCGGATCGCCGGCGCGCGGCGCTCGTGACTGGCGTGACGAGACGCTGGCGAGAATTCGCGCGCTGATCAAGGAAGCCGATCCCGAGATGGTCGAGGAGCGGAAGTGGAAGAAGCCGTCGAACGGGATGGTTGGCGTGCCCGTCTGGTCGCACGACGGCATCGTCTGCACCGGTGAGACCTACAAGAACGCCGTGAAGATGACGTTCGCGAAGGGCGCATTCGTGAAGGACCCTTCGGGCCTCTTCAATTCGAGTCTCGAAGGCAACCTCAGGCGCGCGATCGACTTCCACGAGGGCGACAAGATCAACGAGCGCGCGCTTGAAGGCGCTCATCAAAGCCGCCGTGAAGCTGAACACGTCGGATCGCGACTAGCGGTTCCGGCTACCGGTTTCACCGATGGCTCATTCTCTTTTTCATCCTGGTCCTTCGGCTCCGGCTTGTTCTATCCGCCGGATGTGCTGCGCTCGCCGGTCGCACCGCTGTGCGCCGCGCGATCAGAGCGGTCGCCGCCTTTCTGATCGTTCTCGTCGTACTGACCCGGCTTGTTCGGCGGCGACTGCGTGTTGGGTTCCTCCGGCTGGCCGGGCTGACCGCCGGGCGTCGACACCGCATGTGCCTCTCCGGGATTCATCCCGCGGCCCTGGCCCATGCCCTGACCGCCCATGTTCCCCGGCCGTCGCGGCGACTCGTTGCCGTGAGGGGTCTTCCGTTGCGTATTGGCCATGACGTGCTCCTTGCCCGTTGACTCAGCAAGGCACGTGCCTTTTGTCAGCGCCCGTCAGCCAATCGAAACCGATGGGGGAGAGTACCGCCCAACTTGTGGAGAGAGCTTCACCATGAAGATCATGAAGACAGAGCCTTCATGTTCTCCATGGCCTTTATGTTGGCTTCTGAATCAAACGCGTTTCTATATTGTTCGCATCGCGACCATCGGCTGGACTGACGCGGCGCGGAGCAGGGCGAGGCTGGCCTCGCCATTCGGCGCATTCGACGGCAGCGTGACTATAATCGCGTCGGCGCCACATGCCTCTTACGGCCGGCACGCGGGTTGGCTCGCACGAAATCACCGCGCTGATTGGGCAGGGCGGGATGGGCGAGGTCTATCGCGCGACGCGACACCAACCTGAAACGCGACGGTCGCGATCAAAGTCCTGCCGAGATGCCGTCGCCGCCGATCGCAGATCGGCTCGCCCGTTTCCAGCGCGAAGCCGAAGTGCTCGCCGCGCTCAACCATCCGAACATCGCGCAGATCTACGGGCTCGAGAGAGTCGGATGGCGCGACGGCGCTCGTCATGGAGCTCGTGGAGGGGCCGACGCTTGCGGACCTCATCGCAGGCTCAGCGGCTCACGGCTCAGGGCCTGCTCGACGACGCTCTGGCGATCGCACGTCAGATCGCCGAGGCGCTCGAAGCGGCGCACGAGCAGGGCATCGTGCACCGCGACCTCAAACCAGCGAACGTCAAGGTTCGCGACGGACGGGACCGTGAAAGTTCTCGACTTCGGTCTGGCGAAGGCGCTCGACCGCCGACGCAGCGCGGCGGCAGGCGAGCTGAGCAGTCGCCGACGATCACGTCGCCGGCGATGACTCAGGCCGGCATGATTCTCGGGACGGCCGCCTATATGGCGCCCGAACAGGCGCGCGGGCCGATCGGTCGACAAGCGCGCCGACATCTGGGCCTTCGGCTGCGTCTGCTACGAGATGCTCACGGGGACGGCGCCCGTTCGACGGCGAGGACGTCACCGAGATCATCGGCGCCATCGTTCACAAGACGCCGAATCTCGACGCGCTGCCGCGGGAGACGCCCGACTCGCTCAAAACACTGGTGCGGCTGTGTCTCGTCAAGGATCCCAAACGCCGGCTTCGCGACGCCGGCGATATTCGGCTGGTGTTGGACGGCGCGTTCGACCGAGACCTGTCGTCGGCTTCGATCGACGACGCCTTCGAAACGCCGGACCGGTCTGGTGGCAGCTGTCGTCGTCGCCGGACTGGCCGCGATGGGCATCGCGGCATTTACGATGTCGGACCCTGACCAGGCCGGACGCGCGAGCCGTGCCGGTGAGCTGCGTGTTCGAGCACCGCAGCGGCGTGATCGGCGGAGTAGGGACAGACATCGTCGTCACTCCGGACGGCCGTCGCGTCGCGTATCTGGCGGGGCCGCCCGGCGGAAAGCAGATTACGTGCGATCGCTCGATCGGCATGGCATCCCGTCGCGGTCGGGTCGGCTGGACAGGTCGCAAAGCCTGTCCATGTCACCCGACGGACAGTGGATCGGATACGTGGATGTCGCGACGCGAAGCCTGATGAAAATCAACGTCGCCGGTGGGGCGGCCCTCACGGTGTGCGGCGGTCTGCCTGCGGCTCCAGGCGCCGCCGCCTGGAGCACGAACGACCGAATAATTTTTGCGATATCGGAGAGGGATCGACATCCGCCGGCCTTTGGAGCGTGTCGGCGGCCGGTGGCACGCCTCAGCGCGTTCTGGAGCCTGAGCACGACGCGCATGGAGATCGTTCGGCGGCCGGCATTTCTTCCGGGCGGACGGACCGTCCTGTTCGACAGCGGCGAGGTTGGTGCTTCCATCGACACGATGCAGATCGAGGCACTCGACCTCGAGAGCGGGAAACGAACGGTCGTTCTTCGCGGCGGCGTTCAGCCGCAGTATCTGCCCTCCGGTCACCTCGTGTATGCGACAGAAGGCGCGATGCGGGCGGTGCGGTTCGATCCCGCGACCCTCGAGGTGACGGGTGCCCCCGTGCAGGTGCTGGACCGCGTCGTCACTGAAACGAATCGCACTGCGAGTTTCAGCGTGTCGGCGAGCGGAACGGCGGCCTTCGTGAAGGGAAATCTGTCTCCGCGGGCGACGGTCCATCGTGTGGGTGGATAGCGCCGGCCGCGAAGAAGCGATTGGGGCGCCTCGACGGGCCTACGCTATGCGATCCTCTCACCGGACAACAGCCGCATCGCCCTCGATTCGCGCGACGAGGGGCTCGACATCTGGATTGGCACTTGGCACTGAAGACGATGACCCGGCTCACGCTCGACACGACGATCAATCGATATCCCGTGTGGGTGCCGCCCGATGGGCGCCGGCTCGCCTTCTCTCGGTACGCGACGGCGTGGAACAGCCCGTGTGGCAGGCTGCGGACGGATCGAGTCCGGCCGAGTCGCTCGCCTCCGATCAAAGCGTGCTAGTGCCGAAGGCATTTTCCCCGGACGGCCGATGGATGCTCGTGAGTCAGGGCGTGCAGCCGTTCGATCTGATCGTCGTGGATCTTCGCGACACCTCGCGCAGTCCGCGACGGTTGCTCGAGACACGCTTCAATGAGCTGAACGGCGAGATTTCTCCTGACGGCAAGTGGCTGGCCTATCAGTCGAACGAATCAGGCCGCTACGAAGTGACGTCCGTCCGTTTCCAGAGGTGACGAACGCCCGATTTCAGGTGTCCACCGGCGGCGGCACGAGGCCGGCCTGGTCGCACGACGGACGTTACCTCTTCTACTCGCTGGATCTGACGAATCTGCAGGACAAGACCCGACAAGCTCCGGCGAGCGCCATCGTTCGTGTGCCGGTTCGGGCCGACAGCACGTTCACCTTCGGACCCCCTGCGACGATGGTCAAAGGTGGATACCCCGCGCTGTTCGCAGGACGTCACTACGACATCGCGCGCGATGGTCGGTTTCTGATGATTAAAAATGCCCGTACGTTGGATGAAATCGGCCCACCACCGCAGATTGTCGTCGTCCAGAACTGGCTGGACGAACTGAAGCGTCTCGTTCCCGTGAATTGATTCGTGAGGTGCGACGCAGGAATGAGGTGCTCCTACGTCGTTCGCATCGCCACCATCGGCTGGACCGACGCGGCGCGGCGAGCAGGGGCGAGGCTGGCGAAGACCGCGACCAGCATCGCAACCGCGGCGCCGGCGACGTAGGCCAGCGGCTCCACGGTGCTGATCGGAATGCCCATGTTTTCGCTGTTGAGGCGAAGGAGGACGGCCGTGAGGACGAGTCCGACGGCCACACCAGGCATGGCGAGTTTCACGACGTCGAACACGATCATGCCAAGCACGCGTCGTCGCGAGGCGCCGAGCGCGACGCGTACGGCGATTTCGCGAGTGCGCGCCGCCACCATCAATCCGACGACGCCGTAGACCCCGAGTGCAGCCAGCGTCAGGATCACGCCGCCACTGACGCCCCCGACCGCCGATTGCACCAGGAAGTCGCGCATGCTGTTTTGCCGGAGCCACACGCCGGTGACGACGTTGGCATAGGGCACGCCGTCAGGCGACTTCACGGTCTGGCTGAAATACGGACCCAGATCGCGGACCGCGTTCTCGAGGGCCGCGCTCATATTCATCGGTTGTTCGCCGGGCGCGCTGCGCGCAATCAGAAACACCGTCGGCGACGGGTGCTGTGCCAACGGCAACAGCAACTGTTCGCGCTTCGTGCTCATCTGCGACGTGGGGAAATCGCCGGTCACACCCACGATGGTGAGTGTCTGCTGCTTCTCGTTATTTTCGGCGTTTTCGGGGGTTTCGTACGTCAACCGCTTGCCAATCGCTTCGGCCGCGTCGGCGCCGGGAAAGAGTTGGTCGGCGAGTGGTTTCGAGATGACGGTCACCATTTCCGAGCCAGCGCCGTCATCAACGGTGAAGCCACGCCCGCGCAAGAGCGGGATGCCCATCGTGTTCAGATAGCCGTCGCCGACGCGCGTCTCGTAGACGGAGAGGAACCTCGGCGCCACGTTCGCGTCCGTCGTCAGCGAGACCCTCGCGGTGCGGCCCGAGAAGCCCAGCGGCAGGCCATCAGCCACCGTGACGGATGCCACACCGCTGGCCTGTTCGAGATTGCCCCGGACGGTTCGGATTCGAAACCCGGCGCTTTCAGGCGCTGCGGCGTCGAGCTTCAACGGCGCGGCGTAGAGCAAGTCCGATGCAAAACCCGAGGTCGGCTGTCGCGGTTGCACGGGCCCGATCGAGCGACATGCCACTCATCACGATCAAGGGCACCGCGATCGCAACCTGCAACGCCGCCGTCACGCGATGAACGCGGCCCGCGCGGAACCCGCCGACGCCGGCATCATCCTTCAGGGAGGAGAGAATCACCGGACGACTGAATCGAGGGCCGACAAGAATCCGCACACGACGCTCGTCACCAGGCAAAGCCCGACACAGATCGCGACGATGGAGAAATCGATTCTCAGCGCTTCTTGCATGTGAAGCGGGAGTGGTCGATCGACCCACCACGACAACACCGAGGGAATGTTGAAGATCACAACGGAGCCGAGAGCCCCTCCCAGACCCGCCAGCACGATCGCTTCGGACAGGAGATGTTGCATCAGCCGTCCCCGGCTCGCGCCGATCGCCTGGCGGATGGATAGTTCGCGCTCGCGCATCGCGCTGCGAACCTGCATCATGCCGGAGATGTTCAGGCACACGACCACGAGCACCGTTCCGGTCAGGGTCAGTGCGACGGCCTCGAAAATCCTGAGTTGGGAACGATCGAGAACGCCCGCGGGGTCGTACGCCTTGACGATGCCAGCTTTGAGCTCGTTCGTAGCGGGATACTCTTTGGCCAACCGCGCTGTGACGGCAGCAACCGTCGCGCTCGCCTGCGCCATGCCGACACCGGGCGACAGGCGGCCGTGGATGTGTACCCACTCGTTGCCCCGGTCAGAACGAGCGTTGCTGTCAGCGGTGTTGCCGGCGCGGAGACGCGGATGCCGTTCGAGGGGAACAAAAAGTGCTCTTCCCATAAGAGCGAGGTGCCCCTGAAATTGATCCGGTGCGACGCCGACCACGACATGGGGAATGCCATTCAACGTCAGCGTCTTCCCGACGATGTCCGGATCGGAGGCCAGCCGGTTCTGCCAGAAGTCGTATCCCACGATCACGACGGGCGCCGCCGTTGGCGAGTCGTCCGTCTTCTCGTCGAATCCCGCTCCTCGCGCCAGCGCCACGCCGATCGCCCTGAAGTAGTTGGCCGACACGTACATCGTCGACGACGTCGTCTTCTCTTCTCCTGGCGTCTGAAAGGTGATTTCGCTTTCTACAGCGCTGGTCCAGCCGATGATGGTCATGCCCGTCTCGGCGTCGCGCAGGTCCAGAAAGTCCGGATAGGACCAATTGTTGCTGGCCTCGCGCGAGGCGCGTGGCGACGTGAGGACCTCGACCAGACCCTCCGTCTTCAGGCCGGGAGGCGGCATCTTGAGTATTCGCGCGGCGTAGGGAATCGCGATGACGGGCGCCATGCCGATTCCCAGCGACACGACACATACGAACGTGAACGCTCGAGCCTTCGCCAGCGACCGGCCGGCATGAACCAGATCACTCCAGATACCCATGGGCGGAGATTAATACACGTCGGACCGTCTAAAGACGTCACGCCGGGGTGAGCGGGATGTGAGATTTAAGTGAGGGGAGCCGGAAGTGGGAAGGCCCTCACGGCACGCGCGCGGTCCACCGGACCGCGTTCGTCAGGAGCGTCTTGAACGCGTCGAGGCCGTGCGTGCGTTCATCGTGCCCGATGGTGATGCCGACGATGCGCGCGGTCGGATGGCGGGTGACCCACACCGCCGGATGGGGCTGCTTGAAGCGCACGCTCGGCGACGTCTCGGCGAGGACGTCGATCGCAGACGTGCCGGCAGGTATCGAGCCGGCCTCCGGGTTGATCCAGTAGAGCTCGTCCTCCACGGTGAATGACGCTGGAACGCCCTTCATCACGGGGTGCCCGGGGTTCACGGCGTTCACGGAAAACGGTGCGATGCGGTCGTGACCGCGCGCGCCGCCGCCGACGATCGTGGCGTTCAGCTCGGGCCACGCGGCGTAGCCGTACCACGTGCCCGGGTGCAGGATCACCAGACCCTTGCCCGCGGCCGCGAAGTCGAAGAGCGCCTTGCGGTACTCCGGCGTGTCGAAGAACTGGCGATTGACGCTGATGACCGCGACGTCGGCCCTGCCGATCTCAGCCGCGGCCTGGTCGCGATCTTCCGTGTAGTTGACGCTGAACCCGGCGGCTTCGAGCGTTGTGCGGTCCGTCGTGCCGAACGACACGCCGAAGTTGTGCGAGCTGCCGCCGCCGATGATGAGCACTTTCGTCCGGCCCGCCGCCCACACGATCGGTGTCGGTGCGGGCAGCGGCGCATCGCCTTTCCCACCTTCTTTCGGGCCTGACGCCGCGCCCTGCGGTGTCGCCGCGCCCGCTCCGGCGGCGCCCGAGACGAGAGGAATGTGAGGATGTCGCGGAGCGCCTCAGCGCCGAGCGCCTCGAAACCTTCGGGCATGAGCGAACGCCGCGTGACCTCGCGCGTGAGGATGTCGGCCTTGCGGATCTCGACCTCGCCCGACGGATTTCGGAGCGTGAGGCTCTCCGCGTTCTCGCGCGGCCATCACGCCCGCGACGCTGTCGCCACGCCGCGTCGTCACGTTCACCTGCCAGAAGGCGGGATCGACGGCGCGGTTCGGGTCGAGGATCTGCGTCAGGAGCTCGGCGCGATCATGGGTGCCCATGCCGTCGAGGGGCGGCCCGACGGTCGTGCCGAGGGCGCCCAGCTTGTGGCACGTCGAGCAGGTGCTGATGAACAGCGCGCGCCCCCGGGTCGCGTCGCCCGGTTTGGCCACGTCGGGCAGGAGCGCGGCGATGACGTCGCTTCGTGCTCGCGCGGCGGAGGCGACCGAGTCCAGATATGCCGAGGCTTCGGTCGCCACCTCCTTGTTCGGGTGATTCCGCAGGCGTGCGACGTTCGCGGGCCCGAGACCGGCCGGCGTGACGAGCGCCTCTCCTCAGCGCCGCGACGAGCGCGAGCGCCGACTCGGGCCGCCGCAGCAGCTGATTCACCACCGGCGTCGAGGCTGGCTCGCCCAGCGCCGAGATGAGGACGGCATCCGTGTCCTTGCCGGCCGCGTCGCCGACTGCCGCGATCAGCCGCTCTCGAAGCGGTTGGGCCAGCGCCGGGTCGGTGAGCATCGGAGCCACGGTCGCGAGCGCCTCCGCGCGCCGGGCCGGCACCGCGAGCAGGCTCGCCGCGAGCTCGACGCGGCGGTCGTCACTTGGAGGGCTCGACGCTGACCCAAGCTCGCCCCCAAGCTCGCGAAGAAGCGCGCGACCTCGAGCATCAGTCAGCGTGCGGAGCGCGCCGGCTTTGTCCCACTTCGCGGCCACCGGCAGAGCGGCCGCGGTCGTGGCCGGATCGGTGACAGCGTCTGCAACGCCTTGGTCGAAGCCGCGGTCAGCGGCCGGGCTGGAACGTCCAGTTGCCCAATCGCACGAAGGACGATCGCCTTGAGCGGCGCGGTGGCGGGTCCGTGGGTCGCGGCATCGACGACGAGCGCCTCGGCACTGGCGGGGAGCGCGGCCGGCAGGACGCCCGCCACGAAATCGGCGAGCGCCTCCGGACGCGAATGCCTGAAGGCTTGCGACACGTAGGTCGCGGCCTGTTCCGAGGCGGCCGCCGTCAACGCCGACCGCGTCCAGTTGTCGGTGGCGGCCGCGAACTGATCGAGCACCGCGGCGCGCTCGGCGTTCGTCGTCGCGGCTCGCGACCGTTCGTACAGGGCCAGGACCGAACTGCCCATCGGCCTGCGAACCTGGGCCAGGCGCGGATCCGACGCGAACTGTTCGTGTGCCAAGCGCCATGCGGTGTGCTTGACGTGCGCGTTCGGGCTCGTCTCCATCACACGGATGAGACTGGCGAGGTCGCGGCGATCGAGGACCGGCACGTCGAGTCGCCGAGCCTGCTTGTGCTGCACCCGCCAGATGCGGCCGAAGTAGTGATCGCGGTCGGGCCGCACGGCGGCGTTCGCCGGACCGTGCGCCGGCCCACGCGTGTCGTTGTGAATGACGGCCTGATTGTAGAAGTCGATGATGTAGAGCGCGCCGTCCGGACCGACGCGCGTCTCGATCGGCCGGAACCAGAGATCGCGGCTGCGCATGAACTCCGTCTGCTCGCGGCCTGGCTCTTTCACCGTCGTGTAGCTCACGCTCGTCTGGCCGCAGGAACTGCTGGTGCACGATATTCAGCGTCGGCTCGCCGGTGAAGTAGGCGCCCTTCCACCGGTCGGGCCACGCACCGCCGTCGTAGATGGCGCAGCCGGCCGCGGCCGTGAACTGGCCGACCTGATCGATCTGAACGTAGGCCTGCTCCGGCCACGTCATCAGCGGGTACGCGCGCTGGCCGCTGATCATCCCTTTCGCCGAGGTCGTGTTCGGCACGCGCCCTTTCGCGAGCACGCTCTCCGGCAGCACCGTGTGGAAGAGGACGGTGCCGCTCGTCGGCTGCGTCCAGAACACCTGCCCGTCCCAGGTCACGTCGAGGCCCCAGGTGTTGCCGCCCCGGCTGCTGTACTGCTCGAACGCGCTCCCATCGGGCCGGAACCGGACGACGCCGCTGCCGTCGCGGCCGAAGTTCTTCGTGCCGTCCGGTGACGTCACCGCGGCCCCGGTGCTGTAGCCGTGCGTGGCGTAGATCCACCCGTCGAGTCCCCAGCGCAGGTTGTTGATCACCGCGTGCGTGTCGGCGATGCCGAGACCTGTGTAGAGCTTGGTTCGCTTGTCGGCGACTTCGTCACCGTTCGTGTCCTCGAGATACCAGATGTCGGGCGCCGTCGCGGCGATCACGCCCGATCGATGCAGCACGAAGCCGGTCACGAGCTCGAGCTTGTCGGCAAAGACGTGCTTCCGGTCCATCCGGCCATCGCCGTTCGTGTCCGACAGGATCGAAATGGTGTCCTCCGGGTCGCGTGTCGCGCCGGACGACACGAGCGATCCGCTGTCTTTCCACGACGCGGCAGTCAGGACACGCCGGCCGTTCGGATACTCGGGCGTTTCGGAGACCCAGAGCCGGCCGCGCTCGTCCCAGTCGAGATTCATCGCCTTCTGGATCAGCGGTTCGGCCGCCACGAGCGACAGATCGAACTCCGGATGGACCTCGATCGTCGCCGCGGCCTTGTCGGGATGCGTGGGTCCGCCTTCGACGTAGCGCAAGCCGTCGCCGATCTCGTCGGGCCGCAGGAGTGCGTCGACGTTCGATCGCTTGCCGGCCCAGGCAATGCCGCGCAGGAGCAGCGCCCGGTAGTTCGGCCGGTTGAAGTTCTCGTAGAGGTGGCCGGGGATGGAGACAAACGCGCGGTACGGCGTGGCGCCGCCCTCCGCGATCCGTTCGTAGGTCCACATCTGCGGCTGGATGTCGTAGATGCTCACGCGTCTTACCGCCACCTGTGAGCGCTTCGGCCCGCTTCAACGCGTTCGCATCGCGCGCGCCGACGGGCTTCGGCGTGTACGCCGCCGCGAGCACACGCGCCTCGGGCAGGATGTCCATGTCGTAATAGATCTCGTCGTCCATCGACCAGTTGGATGCACCGGACGTGATCGCGTGATCGCGATCCGTGAAGTACAGATGCATCGGGCCTTCGAGCCACGTGTCGTGCCCTCGCGCCACGAGCCGCCGACGACCCCCTTGAACCAGTCGGGATCGCGCGACACGGCGCCGGCGTGAATGACGACGAGGCCGCCGCCGCGAGCGAGGAAGGCGTTGAGGTTGGCCCGGTCGGCGGCGTCGGCGATGTTGCCGGCCTCCTGCGCATGGAGCACGAGCACGTCGGTCGCCTCGAGCTGAGCACGCGTCGGAAACGCTTCGGCGCCGATGGCGCGGGCGCCGCGCTCGTTGAGAAGTGGCACCCACTCTTTCAGGAACCGGGGATAGTCGTGCGCGCCAGGCCCGTGTGACTTCGGGCCGGAGCGGATGAAGACGTCAAGCGGTTCCTGCCTGCGACGTGCGACGCCGCGTTCGAGCCGACTACCAGACAACACGACCAGGACCAACAGCGGCGAGGTGGAGTGCTTTCATGGCGGGTGTTGCGACTATAGTGACGGGCTGGATGCGGGTCAATCGCATTGGCTATTGGTTATTGGTCATTTGTTATTTGCGGCATTGGCCATTGGGCCATTGGTCATTGACCCTGGTTGCTTGCAGAGTCGACACGATGGAATCAGCCGCGCAATCAATAGCAAATGGCCAATGATCGATGCCGCAAATATGAAATGACAAATAACCAATCGCAAATGAGTCGCCAGTCCATCCTCGCGCGCTTTCGCGCGCAAGATCGCGGCCGGCGAACCGATCATCGGCGGCGGCGCCGGCACCGGCCTCTCCGCGGTGAGCGAAGAGGCGGGCGGCATCGACCTGCTGGTCGTCTACAACTCCGGCCGCTATCGCATGGCGGGACGCGGCAGCTCGGCTGGACTGCTCGCGTACGGCAACGCGAACCAGATCGTCAAGGAGATGGCCTACGAGATCCTGCCGGTCGTCAAGAAGACGCCGGTGCTCGCGGGCGTCAACGGCACCGACCCGTTCATCATTCCAAGACTCTTGCTCGAGGAATTGCGCACGCTGGGTTTTGCCGGCATTCAGAATTTTCCGACGGTCGGCTTGTTCGACGGCGACATGCGCACGGCTTTTGAAGAAACGGGCATGAGCTACCAGCTCGAGGTCGAGATCATTCGACTGGCACACACGCTCGATCTCCTGACCACGCCGTACGTCTTCAACACGTCCGAAGCCGAGCGCATGGCCGACGCCGGCGCCGATCTGATCGTGGCGCACATGGGGGTCACGACGGGCGGATCGATCGGCGCGAAGAGCGCGAAGTCGCTGGACGATTGTGTGGCCGCGATCCAACGGATTGCCGACGCCGCTCGCGGCGTCAACCCGGACGCGATCGTCATCTGCCATGGCGGGCCGATCTCCGAGCCGCCGGACGCGGCCTATGTGATCGCGCGCTGCCGCGGCCTCGACGGATTCTACGGGGCGAGCTCCGTCGAGCGCCTGCCGGCCGAACGGGCCATCGCCGACCAGATCCGCACGTTCAAGCAGATCCGCCTCCCGCGAGGCGCGGAGCCGCAGTGAGGAGAACCGCACGCCGTTTCGTGACGTCGGCCCAGGCGCGCGTCCACTACGCGCCGTGGGGCAAACACGTGTGGCTCTCGGAACCCGCACTCACCGGCACGACGTCGCTCACGCTGATTCGCGTGAGCATGCCACGGGGTACCGGGCATCAGTTCCACGTCCATCCCGAGCTCGACGAGATCATTTACGTTGTCGACGGTGTTGCCGAGCAGTGGGTGGACCGTGACCGGCGCCGCCTTCGCAAAGGTGAAATTGCCTACATCCCGAAAGGCGTTGTGCACGCGACGTACAACTCGACGAAGCGGCCGCTCACCTTCCTTGCGATTCTCTCGCCGGCCGCCTCGAAGGGCCCCGCCGTGATCGACTGCTCCAAACAGGAACCGTGGCGAACTCTCGGACGCCGGTCGTGTATCCCGACATGGATCCCCGCACCGGGCGCTCGATTTCGCGGCAGACGAAGTCGCGGCCGCTCAATCCCCGAGGGAGAAAGTAGCCACGGTTACCAAACACCGTTCGAGCTCTTGATCGCTCCGGACAGGACGGCGTTTCGAATGGCCTCGACGGTCTTCAGACCGCCGGGAGCGGTGCCGCCCGACTCGAACCGAGTCGCTTCCGGTGTCCACTGAAACAACGCCACCTTCCAGGTCAGGCGGCGGCCGCCGCGCTCGTAGTAGATGAGGCAGTGATCCATCGAGCACCCGGCTGCGACCAGTCGCCGGATTGGCCGCGTGGAACTGCCGGCGACGCCCGTGGCTTGGAACTTTGTCCCGGGCTCCGCGATGTCGAGCGTGTAGCTGCCGAACAGCTTCCCCAGCGCACCACGAACACCGAGCGGCAGTCCTCGAAGGGACGTGACAACCTGAAGCTGCTCATTCTTCACGTGAGCCCGCAGCCTTTCGGGCAGGGCAGCCGGGAGCTCCGCCTGGCTACCGTTCACCCCGGCTGACCAAAGGGTCATCACGATCGCGCAGAGAAGTCGCTCGAGACGCATACCTGCACGCAGAAAGAGCTTTTACCATGAAGATCGTGGAGATCATGGAGATAACCTTCATGCTCTCCATCGCCTTCATGGTTCACGCTCTTGTCCGGACGCGCCCTGTAGAATCAACGGATCATGCCGGAGCGAATTGGCCGGTATCGCGTCACTCGCACGCTCGGCCAGGGCGGCATGGGCGTGGTCTATGCGGCGCATGACGATCGGCTGGATCGTGACGTGGCGATCAAGGTCGTTCGTCCGGAGATCGTCGCCGATCCCGTTACGTTCGAGCGCTTCCGCCGCGAGGCGCGCGCGGCCGCTCGCGTGAGCCACCCCCACATCTGCGCGCTCTATGAGCTCGATGAGGATGGCGGCCAGCCGTTTCTGGTGATGGAACTGCTGCAGGGCGAGACAATCGCCGCGCGCCTCGAGCGCGGGCCGCTGCCGGTCGACGAGGCGATCGTCGTGGCAGACGCAATCCTCGACGCGTTGTCGGCTTTGCATCGGCGCGGGATCGTTCATCGTGACCTCAAGCCGGCCAACATCTTCCTCACCGCCGACGGCGTGAAGCTGGTCGACTTTGGTCTGGCTCGGAAGCCGGGCAGTTCGCGCGAGACCGGCGAGACCGACCTGACGGACAGCGGCGTGCTGGCCGGGACACCCCGCTACATGTCTCCGGAGCAGCTCCGAGGAGAACCGGCCGACGAGCGCAGTGACGTCTTCGCGGCAGCGTCCGTGATCTACGAGACGATCGCCGGCCGTCCGGCATTCGACGGCCGCACGCTCCTCGAGATCGTGCACGCCGTCGGGTACGAAGAGCCGCCTGAGCTCCGCGGGCCTGACCCGATCCCTGCGATCGACGCCGTGCTGCGCCAGGCGCTCCAGAAGGATCCGGCAGGGCGGCTCCCGCGCGCCGAAGGCTTGAAGGCCGCCATTCACGCTGCGCGTGCCGGGCGAGTCGCCGATCGCCCCCGTGCGGCGAGCCGTGACGCGCTTCGCCGCGCTGCCGCTCGTGCGGCTGAAACCCGATCCCGAGACCGACTTTCTCGCGTTCAGCGTGCCCGACGCGGTGTCTGCCGCGCTCGCCAACGTGGAGGGGTTGATCGTCCGCGCGCTCCGCGATGTCGGACAAACGAGCGACATGCGGGCGGTCGCACGGGAGCTGTCGGCCGACGTCATCCTGACGGGCACCCTGCTCCGTGTGGGATCGCAGGTTCGCGTCGCGGCTCGGTTGTTCGATGCCGATTCGGGCACGCTGATCTGGTCCGACACCGCGCAGGCGCCGATAGACGATCTGTTTCAGCTGCAGGACACGCTGACCGAGCGCATCGTGTCGTCGCTCGCCCTCCCGCTCACGAACTCGGATCGGCGCACGCTCGCCGGCCAGGCGCCGGCCAGCGCCGAGGCCTACGAGCTCTACATGCGCGCGAACGATCTGATGACCGACTCGGGCCAGTGGGATGTCGCGCGCGGACTGTACGAACGCGCCGTCGCGATCGATCCCGAGTTCGCGCCGGCGTGGGCGCGGCTCGGCCGCGCGCGCCGCCTGATCGCCAAATGGGGCGGAGCGAACGCCGGCGCGACGCTGCCGGCCGCCGAGGCCGCGTTTCGCCGTGCGCTCGATCTCAATCCCGACCTGTCCATCGCGCACGACCTGTCCGCGTATGCGGAAGCCGAGCTCGGGCTGGCGTCCGAAGCGATGGAGCGGTTGCTGCGGCGCGCCGGTTCCCGCCGCACCGATGTCGGTCTACTCGCCGGTCTCGTCACGACGTGCCGGTATGCGGGCCTGCTCGAGGCCTCGCTGGCTGCCGACCGCCTCGGGAAAAAGGTCGATCCCGCGCTCGTGACGAGCGTCGCGTGGACGTATTTCGCGCGCGGCGACTACGAGACCGCCGCACGACTTGACAACAGCTCTCCGGCGTTCTGCGCGGCGATCTCGCGTGTGCTTCTCGGCACGATGGATGCGGCCGGGCTCCGCGCGATCGAAGCGGGCGCTCGCGCCGCCAACGCCCGACTGGTCCTCAAGGTCGATCGGCTCATCGTCGAGCGCCGCTTCGAGGACGCGCTGGCCGGCATCCGGGAACTGCGGGCGCAGGGCTTCGCGGATCCCGAAGGCATCTATACCGGCGCGCTGATGCTCGCCTGGGCGGGCGCGCCCGACGCCGGCGATCGAGGTGCTTCGTGAGGCGGTCGGGGCCGGATACGCCTGTCACGCGGCGCTCACGCTGCGTCCCGAGTGGACGAAGCTCGCCGGCCGGCAGGACTTCGATGCGATCGTCGCGGACACCGCCCGCATGGTCGAGGACGCCTGCCGGCGCTTCGACGCCGCGTCCGGCGCCGACGTGCTCGGCGTGCCTGCCGGCTGAATCCGAGTCGGTGCGGCGACCTGACCGGTAGAAAACCAGAAGAAACGTCCCGATGTCCCCTAATGTCACTTGCGTGGGCACGCGGCCCGACGTAGGAAATAGCGGGACGCTAACGTGGGATCCCCTGATGCGGATTGTGGGGCTCCGCGGACACCCGTACCGTCGCCTCGGACAGTCATTCGTCGCATGTCCGAGAGGAGCCGTTCATGTTCGACCGTTCAGCGCCCGCCCAACCGTCCGAGACTGACCCTTCCGTCCTCGAGGGATGGAAGGCGATCGCCACGTATCTCAATCGCGACGTGCGTACCGCCAAGCGGTGGGAGGTCAACGAAGGCCTGCCCGTGCCACCGCCTCCAGCATCTCGCACGGAGCAGCGTCTACGCCTATCCGGCGGAGCTGGACGCGTGGAAACGGAAGCGGCCAACCCGGATTCGAAGCAACCCGAACTGCGGTTGCCTTCGCGTGACAGGCGTGCCTTGATCGTGGCGCCGTTCGCGGGGCTCCTGTTGCTCACCACATCAGCGAGTCCCATCGTCGGGCCGGCCAGCATTGAAGCCCAGGCGGCGCTAACGACTACCAGGCTGTGGTCGTCGAATAGCATCCCCATCAACGCCAGCTTCTCTCCCGACGGCCGATGGCTCGCCTATTCCGACTACGACGCCAGTGGGAATGCGAACATCACCCTGCGTGATACCTCGACCGGTGCGACACGCCAGTTGACGCAGGGAACCGGTGGCGTTGAAGCCAGCTCGATGAAATTCTCGCGAGACGGACGGCGAGTCGCCTTCATGTGGGACGGTCCGGCTGAGAGCGGGCTCTATGTCATCGGAGTGGATGGGAGCAGTCGTCGAAGACTTGGCAAGTCAGAGATGAATCTGGATTTTCCATATGACTGGTCTCCGGACGGCAAGCTCGTCTCCGTGAATCTCTACGAAAGCGGCCAGAGCCGCCTCGCGCTCCTCGCCACCGACGATGGAAAGCTCACGACCTTGAAGTCCACTGGATGGCGGAAGGCCTTGGGCGCCACGTTCTCACTCGACGGGAAGTACCTGGCCTATTCCGTCGTGAAGACGTCCAACGATCCGGATCACGGCATCTTCCTTCTGGCAGTGGATGGAAGCGGCGAGACGAGACTTGCGGACGGCTCGTCACCGGTCTGGACGCCGGACGGACGAGGGATCGTGTTCTCGACCGATCGTTCAGGAACGACGGACCTCTGGTACCTGTCGATCTCTGAACGGGCGCCCCCAAGGAGATCCGCGACCGCTCGACGCCGGGAAGAATGCACCGGTGGTCTTTCAGTTCGGCCTCGACGGCTCGGCGTTCTATCAAGTCAGCAACGTGCTGAACGATGTGTTCGTCGCGCCCTTCGACTCCCGCACGCTTCAGCCCGCAGCGCCCGCGCGAGTGTCCGAAAACGGCGTCGGGTCCAACCACACGCCATCGTGGTCGCCGGACGGCAAGCTGATCGCGATGTTCAGAGGCAACGATCGCCGGTCTGTGAAACTGGTGATTCGTACGGTCGCGACGGCTGAGGAGCGCACGCTCGCGACGACACTCGAGGACGGCCAATGGGCCAGAACGCATGGGACGCGCTGGTTTCCAGATGGCCGCTCGATCCTCACGCAGGATCTGGTGAACTACCGGCGAGCGTTCAAGAAGATCGACGTGGAGACGGGCGATCAGAAAACGGTCTTCGATCCTCCGTTCGCGGGCAGCACGCACCAATTTGCGCTGTCGTCGAATGGTCGGGACCTTTTTTTCGTCGCCCGAGAGAACGGCGAAGAACGGCTCGTGCTTCGCCTCATGAAGCGCGACCTCGAAACCGGCGCACAGACGGAACTGATCCGAACCGAGGGTACCCCGGCCGAGTGGGATGCGGCGTCGATCAAATACCTAGCCGGCATCGCCAAATTGCCGCTGTCGCCCGACGAAGAGTTCATTGCATTCGTCGTGCGGCGCGACTCGAGCCTCGTGCTGCTGGCCGTGCCGACAGCCGGCGGATCGGCACGCGAGATTTATCGGAGCGGCCCGACTCGCCTCATGCCCGCGCCTGTGACTTGGACGCCCGACGGAAGACATCTGCTGGGTGTGGTCGATGAAGGCGAGAGCGATGGGCTGTGGGCGGTGCCGGTGTCGGGAGGGACGCCGACGAGAGTTGTCGGCTCCTGGAGGAACAGCAGGCCTGTCTTCTCACCTGACGGCACGTCGATGCTGTTCAGTCGGCGCACGGTTTCCGCTGAGTTCTACGTCGTGAGAAACCTCCTCAGTCAACTCGACGCCAGGAGATAACCGATGCGCATGGTCCTGGCCGCCGCCTCGGTGCTGGCCTTCCTGACGATCGTGGGGGCATCCGCGGCGGGTCCAGGCGTGCCGCGCGGCCTCGACCAGTACCGCCCGGTGCCCGAGGACAACGCGCTCACGCCGGCGAAGATTGCACTCGGCCGCCGGTTGTTCCACGACCGGCAGTTGTCGCCCGATGGCAAAGTGTCGTGCGCGACCTGTCACGATCCCGGCCGCGCGTTTGCCGGCGATCGCTCGAGCGCGGTCCGTGTCGGGCGGAGCATCGGCCGCCGCGACGTGCCCGCGATCATCAACCGAGCCTGGGGACGAAGTTTCTTCTGGGACGGACGCGCGGCGTCGTTGGAGGAACAAGCGCTCCAGCCGATCCTGAATCCGCTCGAGCTCGGCGCGTCCCGAGATCACGTGCTCTCGCTGGTCCGATCACGCAGCTACATCCGTGACTTCCAGCGCGCCTTCGGTGCCGACCCGGTGTTCGAAGACGTGGCCCGGGCGGTGGCGAGTTACGTGCGGACGATCGTGGCGGGCGATTCACCCTTCGATCGATACCGGGACGGCGATCGGTCCGCGCTCACTCGCCAGGAAGAGCGGGGCGTGGCCGTGTTCTTCGGACCGGGAAGATGTGCGTCGTGCCACAGCGGTCCGACGTTTACCGACGAGCTCTTTCACAACACCGGCGTCGCGTGGCGCGACGGGGACAACGGGATCCCCGTTGTCGTGGATCTCGGCCGCGCGGCGGTCACGTCCGCGGACAAGGACCGCGGCGCGTTCAAGACGCCGACGCTCCGTGAGGTCGCGCGAACGGCGCCGTACATGCACGACGGCAGCATCGCCACGCTCGAGGACGTCGTCGAGCTCTACGACCTCGGCGGGCGATTCAATCCTGGATTGGATCCGAAGATTCGGGCCCTCGGGTTGTCCTCGCCCGAGAAGGCCGATCTCGTCGCGTTTCTGCGAGCGCTGAGCGGCCGGGTCACCGACGGACGCTAGCGTCGCGTCCTACGTCGACCGCGCTCAATCCTCAATCGGCAATCACAAATCGAGCAATGCAATCCGTCAATCGCAGATCGCAGATCGCAAATGGCCGCCTGGCGTTTTTGTCGACGCCAGGCGGCCCGTCACTCGTCTCTGAACTTCACGTCCCGGTGAGTCCCGTCGCAGAGCGGCTTGATTGACGAATGGCCGCAGCGGCACAGCTCGACGCGGTTCCGTGTTTCGAGCGTGCGCCCATCCGACATCGTGACCGTGATGCCGCCAGTGACCCAGTACGGCCCGTTTCCCGTCACGGCAATCGCCGCTGGCAAGTCCGGCTCGATCGGACCGTCGCCGAGGTCGTAGCCCAGTCGTCCCGAAGGGCACCGCTCGACGCGCTGGATGATATCGAACCGGACACGGCTGTCGTCGGCGCGCTCGAGCTGGTTCCAGATCTTCTCGACGCGGTTGCCGCAGAAGCCCGCGCGCGTACAGAGCATCTGATCGTCGGTC
The DNA here is from genome assembly GCA_963730485.1 of uncultured Acidobacteriota bacterium. Classification (GTDB taxonomy): domain Bacteria; phylum Acidobacteriota; class Vicinamibacteria; order Vicinamibacterales; family SCN-69-37; genus CAVTYZ01. The sequence goes on from CAVSRY010000026.1 coordinate 21,330, forward strand.
ACCGTGATGCGCGCGGCCTCGACCCGAACGCGCCGGCTCTCGCTGGGTTCGGTGGGAGCGTTCTCGGTGCCATCGAACTGCACCCTGACGTGCGTGTTGTCGCAGTAGGGCTTCTTCTGGGATTGGCCGCAGCGGCAGAGGCGGTAGGTCGGCCGGGCGCCGAGCTCGGCGTTCTTCCGAAACGACATCGGCTCGTGCCACTCCGAGTAGACAATCGACTTGCGCGTCAGCGGCACGCCGCCCTCGACGACGTAGGGGCCGTCCTTGCGGACGGTGATCGAGAAGGCTCTGGCCGCGTCCGCCTGAGCGACGGCCGGCGCGGCGGGCACCCACTCGAACGACGGTCCCGCCGTCGTCTGACCATCGCCGCTCGGCATCGTCATCAGCTCCTCGGCGAGTGATTTCAGATCCCGCATGCCGCTGACGGCGGCGAACATGCCAGCGGGCTCGCCGTTGAAGACGCGATGAAGCGCGCGCAGCATGTCCGAGTACTGGCGGTTGAACGTCTCCATCTTCTGGCGCACCGGTGAGCCGGGCGGGTACTCCGCCGTGCGCGGGTTGTCGCGCATCGGGTGGACGGCGTCCCAGTCGATCGTGAACGCTCGGCCTGTTGGCCCGGACTTCGGCGTGTCGCCGCGCTGGTAGAGCCGGCCGAGCAGAATTTCCTGGTAGCGGAAGTAGTGCGCCACTTCCTCGACTTCCGGATGGAACATGTCGCGATCGCCGTCCCACACGTCTTTCGGCGTCAGCCCCTCGCCCTGTTCTTCGATCTGATCGATGGCTTCCAGCGCCGACGCGAGGTCGTACACGGGGATGACGCGGCCGCTGCCGGTGTAGTTGAGCGACTCGGGCGTGACCTGCCGCGCCCGGTTGCCGCAGAAGATCTTGTCTTCGCCGTGCTCGGCGCAGAGCTGCTTCAGGGCCTCCTCGATCGCGAGATAGAACTGACCCTGCGTGTCATATCGGTCGGCCTCCGGGAGCGCGTCCGGCGCTTCCGGATTCTCGATGCGCATGAACGTCTCGATCGTCGATTTCGAGAACCGCGCGAGCGGGATCAGGAACAGGCCGCGGCTGTGGGGAAGGGGCATTGGATAGCGGGGGAGGAAGTCCGCCGCATCCAGCCGGGGCGCGCCGCCAACGGCGTTCAGCACGTTCGCGGCGAGCGTCATGTGCAGCATCTCTTCGATGAACACCGAGGTGATGGCCTCGACCGCTTCGCGGTTCGTGCCCGGCTTGATCGAGTAGAGCGCGCAGAGGTAGGGCGGGATGATGCTGTGCTCGATTTCAATCGCCCACTGGAGATGCGTCCGAAGGTCTTCGACGGTGGTAATCGGCATGGCGTGACCGGAGCGCCTGGGGGTGAAAAAGAGAGATGTTACTCGACCTCCAGAGCTTCACCATGGAGGCCATGGAGATCATGAAGACAAACCTTCATGTTCTTCATGGTTGAGTTCGGAATCTGACGCAGAGCAGGCCCTTAGGAGCCGACGAGTCTCTTGAATTCCGGATCGGACCACAGGGCCTCGAAGTTCGTATCCTTCGGGAGTTGTCGCTTGTTGGCCGCGATTGAGCTCGACGCGCGCCGTATCGCGTCCAGCACGCCAGCCGTTCGGCCGGCGCCCAATTCGACGGCAGCCCAGGCCACCCACGCTTCATCAAATTCTGGTGATTTCTCGCGCGCGGCCGACGCAGCCTCGGAGGCCTGCGGAAGCTCCTTGGCCTTGAGCCGTGCGTAGGCGGTGGCCACGAGCTCGCGGGAGCGAAACATGTTCAGCAAGCGCCGCAGTTCTACCAGCGGCGCGCGGGAATCATCGACACGGAGATCAATCACGCGATCTCCAAAGCCGCCGGCTCCGGCGAGTGGCCGGGCGACCACGAGCGCGGCCGCCTGCGTTCCACGCGCGTCACCCCCAGCGTGTTGTCCGGCGTCGAGAGCGGTCAGCATGCGCTCCGCCAGCGGTCCGGTCGATGATTCGAACGCGTCCGCGATCGCCTGGACCACTTCGGGGCCCGTCAGGATGTTGCCCTGCGTGCAGAAGTCGGTGCCGCATCGATGGCCCTTCCAATCCAGGGCAGCCAGGACCCGTCCATGCCGCGCTCCGACCGGCAGGGTCGAGAATCGCCACCTGCCGGGTGTCGCGTTGATCGTCGCTCCGGAGCATCAGGTCCAACGCCTGTTGCGGCGACATTCCCGCCGCGAGCAGCTCCATGCCGAGAGTTCCGTACATGGGATTCGACTGCGATTGATGGGCGACCACTGCGACGCCGCCCTTGATGGTGACCGTACGGCTGCCCGTCGCCAGGGCTTTTGACTGCACGGCCATACCAAGGTCGCCGGTTTTCGGATCGCGAGCGACGATCGAGAACGTCCCCTCCGGCGGTGACGATTGCGCGGATGAGGCGGCGAATGGTGCGGCAAGCAGTCCGCTCACCGCCATGACGACCACCCTGATTTTCATCGTCGCGGAGCATTCTATGGCGCTGCGGCGACCGGCGCCGAGTCGCGGACCTGATGGCTGGGTGCTGAATGAAGCGGCTGAAAAACGGGAGTAGGTCGTTGTTGAAAGCTGGGCGTTGAGCCTTGGGCTCAGCCGGGGAGAGCCAGCCATAAGAACAGGGCAAAAGCACCACTCAGCCCCAAATAGATGGCGGCGCGGATGTTCCACGCGTACCGCGTCCCGCTATGCACAGCGAGAGCGAAGAGGAAAAACGGTACGAAGAACAGCCAGTGCAACCACTCCATGAAGACTGAGCGGCCTACTTTTGCCGCTCGGCCTTGAAGGCTACGCGCAGCACCCGGAAGACGACGTAGCCGATCAGCGAATAACCGATCAGCGCCACAACCTCGGGAACGCCAATTGGACCCATAGGCAGAGCCTACGCCTCTGCCGTTCGGGCCGTCAATCCGATGAGGGAGATCAATTCATCCATGACCGTCGCTTCAACTCCTGACATTGGAGTGTCGTATAACTGTCGTCGTTCTGCCGCTTTGACACCGGCGATTTGCCGCTGCGCTGACGCGGCGGCACGCCCATCCTTCTCGTATCTCAAGACACGAACATGAAAATCAACGCGCAGCTCGTTATCGTCCTTCGCCACCGGAAGTCATGGTCGCAGGAGGAACTTGCCACGGCCGCCGGCCTCAACCTTCGAACCATTCAACGGATTGAATCCGACGGCGTAGCCTCACTCCAATCGCGTAAAGCCTTAGCCTCGGCGTTCGACATCGAAGTGAACGAGCTGAATCTTCAGGCAAAGGAGAAGCAAGTCATGAGGACCTTCGAATACAAGACGATGACCTTCAAGGCGAGTCTGTTGACAGGGAAGCCGGCAGACACGGTTGCAGCCAGCCTGACCAGAGAAGGTGAACAGGGATGGCAGCTCCGTGAGATGGTGATCCCCTCCAACACGGGGATGGGCAATACGGTCTGGGCGCTGCTGGAGCGTGAGACTACGAGGTAAAAAGTGTCCCGACCCCTTTTTCGTCGCAGCGAAACGAAGACCTACGCCGCGCTGCGCTTCGTGCGGGCGTAGAGCCAGCCGATGATGGCGGCAAACAGGAGCGGGCCGATCCAGATCGCGTAGGTCTCGAAATGCTCGCCCACCACGGCGAGCGGCGCATCGCTCCCCGATGCGGCGACGATGCCGGCAAAGGCGACGCCGAACAGGCTCTCGCCGACGATCAGGCCGGTCGCGGCCAGCACGCCCATGCGCCGGGCGAATTCCGGATTGGCGGCGCGCTCGGCCCAGCGCTCGTAGAGCCAGCCGATCAACGCCCCGACCGGGATCAGCAGCGTCAGCGCCATCGGCAGATAGATGCCCATGCCGACCGCGAGCGGCGGCAGCCGGTACTTGCTCGTGCGGGTCAGCACCTCGTCGATCACGATGACGACGACGCCGATCAGGGCGCCGTAGCCGATCAGATTCCAGCTGATGTCGCCGCCGAGCACGCCGTTGGCGAGCGACGAGATCAGCGCCGCCTGCGGCGCGGCCAGCGCGTTCGGACCCGCGCCGGGCATGCCCTGGAAGCCGAAGGAGGTGTTCAGGACATCGAGCACCGGCCCGATGACCAGCGAGCCGAAGATCACGCCGATCACCAGCGCGACCTGCTGCTTCCACGGCGTCGCGCCGACCAGCTGGCCGGTCTTCAGATCCTGGAGGTTGTCGTTGGAGATGGTCGCGATCGAGAACACGATCGCGGTGGTGAACAGCGCATAGGCGGTCAGCGCCTGCGCGTTGTCGGGATGCGTGCCGTAGAACAGCGAGAGCAGCACCGCCGCGCCGAGCACGGCGAGAATGCCGACGCCCGAGACCGGGCTGTTCGAGGCGCCGATCAGGCCCGCCATGTAGCCGCAGACCGCGGCGATGATCGCGCCGATCACCAGCATGTAGACGAGCGTCGCGCCGATCACGACCGGCGCGTCGGCGGCGATCGGGCCGCCCGCGGAGAACCACCACAGGAGGCCGGCGATCGGGACCAGCGACGCCAGGATCGTGCCGCCGACGATGCCGATCGGCAGATCGCGCTCCGTGAGCTCCAGCGCCTCGCCGCCGGCGCGGGCCGCTGACGCGGCCATGGCCGAGCGAATGCCCGCGACGATCGGGCCGATGATCTTGAGCAGGGTCCAGACCGCGGCGACGCCGATCGTGCCCGCGCCGATGAAGCGGACCTGGTTGCGGAACACGCCGTTGACCGTCGCCGCGACGTCCGCGCCGACGCCCTGGATCGAGGTCAGCCACGGGACCAGCACCGCCCAGGAGGTCAGCATGCCGACCAGCATCGCGATGCCGACGGTCATGCCGACCAGATGGCCGACGCCGATCAGCGCCATCGACAGGCTGGTCGACGCGCCGCTCGCCGCGCCGCCGCCGAGGCGGAAGGCGGTCGCCAGCTCGCCGGCGGCCAGCTTCATCGCGGCGAGCAACGCGAAGCCGGCGGAGGCGAGCGAGCCGGCGACGATCGCGGCAAGGCCTTTGGCATTCTCTTCCGCGCCGCCGACCGAGCCGGAACCGACCTTGAGCACTTCCGCCGCCGCCACGCCTTCGGGATAGGGCAGGTCCGATCCCGTCACCAGCGCGCGCCTGAGCGGCACCGAGAACATCACGCCCAGCGTGCCGCCGATCGCGCAGACCGCGACCGTGGTCCAGTACGGAAAGCCCTGCCACCAGCCGATCATGACCAGGCCCGGCAGCACGAAGATGATCGCCGCCAGCGTCCCCGCCGCCGACGCGATGGTCTGGACGATGTTGTTTTCGAGGATGGTCGACCCGCGCACGAAGCGCAGGATGGCCATCGAGATCACCGCCGCCGGGATCGACGTGGCGAAGGTGATGCCGACCTTCAGTCCCAGATAGACGTTGGCGGCGGTGAACAGCAGGGTGATCAGGCCGCCCAGCAGGATGCCGCGCAGCGTCAGTTCGCGAAGCACGGCGCAGCCTAGCACGAGGGCGACCTCGGCTGAGAAAGGCGTGGCCCGCTCGTCGCCAAGCCGATGCGTTTCGCGCCTCCGCGGACGCGACGTGCCGGCTCGTCGTTGAGCTGATGTGTTTCGCGCCGACATCGGACCGACGCGATGGGCGTCAGCGTGAGACCGCGCCGTAAGGAGCGAAGGAGCGCCCGCGCCGCAGTCCGCACACTTGCGGACCGGCGCGGTGGGCGAAGTCTGCGGTCCGAGCGAATGGAGGCAGCGGTCTCGAGCGTCGTGTCCGCGGAGGCGCGAAACACAGCAGGGCAACGGCGAGCCGCGTCCCGACGAGCCGCGTCGATGGCATGATCATGGGATGTCTTCACCGAAGAGGCATGCCGCGGATGCTCACGACCTCATCCGCGTCCAGGGCGCGCGCGTCAACAACCTGAAGGACGTCAGCGTCGAGATTCCCAAGCGCCGGCTGACGGTGTTCACCGGCGTGTCGGGCTCGGGCAAGTCGTCGCTTGTGTTCGGCACCATCGCCGCGGAGTCGCAGCGGCTGATCAACGAGACCTACAGCGCGTTCCTGCAGAACTTCATGCCGTCGATGGCGCGGCCCGAAGTGGACGTGCTCGAAGGGCTGACGACCGCGATCATCGTGGACCAGGAACGGATGGGCGCGAACTCGCGTTCGACCGTCGGCACGGCGACCGACGCGAACGCGATGCTGCGCGTGCTCTTCAGCCGCATCGGCAAGCCGCACATCGGGTCGTCCAACGCGTTCTCGTTCAACATCCCGACGCGCAGGGCCAGCGGGGCGATGACCGTCGAGAAGGGCAGAGGCCGAGCGCAACGTCGTCCGCGACGTCGTCTATCAGGGCGGCATGTGCCCGCGATGCGAGGGCATGGGGCAGGTCAACGACATCGACCTGTCGCAGCTCTACGACGAGACCAAGTCGCTGAACGAGGGCGCGCTCACGATTCCCGGCTACACGGCCGACGGCTGGCACATGCGGATCTTCGCGGCCGCGGGCCTCGATCCGGACAAGCCGATCAGGAAGTACACGAAGAAGGAGCTCGACATCTTTCTCTATCAGGAGCCGATCAAGGTCAAGGTCGAGAAGCTCAACCTCACCTACGAAGGCCTCGATCCCGCGGATCAAGAAGTCGTTTCTGTCCAAGGACGTGGACGCGATGCAGCCGCACATCCGCGCGTTCGTCGAGCGCGCGGTCACGTTCACGACGTGTCCCGACTGCAAGGGCACGCGGCTCAACGAGGCCGCGCGGTCGTCGAAGATCGGGAAGATCAACATCGCCGACGCGTGCGCGATGCAGATCAGCGACCTGGCCGCGTGGGTGCGCGGCGTCTGAAAGAGCCCGTCGGTGCGCGCCGCTCGCTCGCGAAGCTCGGGCACACGCTCGACTCGTTCGTGGAAATCGGGCTCGGCTATCTCAGCCTCGATCGGCCGTCCGGCACGCTCTCGGGCGGCGAGGCGCAGCGCACGAAGATGGTCAGCCACCTCGGGTCGTCGCTCACCGACGTGACGTACGTGTTCGACGAGCCGACGATTGGTCTGCATCCGCACGACATCCAGCGGATGAACGAGCTGCTGCTGCGGCTCCGCGACAAGGGCAACACCGTGCTCGTCGTCGAGCACAAGCCCGAGGTGATCGCGATTGCCGATCACGTCGTCGATCTCGGTCCCGGCGCGGGCACCGCAGGCGGGGAAGTCGTGTTCGAGGGCACTGTCGAGCGCTGCGGGCGAGCGACACACTCACCGGCCGGCATCTCACCGACCGGGCGTCGCTCAAGCCGACCGTGCGCAAGCCGACCGGCGTGATGAAGGTGCGCGGCGCCAAGACGCACAACCTCAAGAACGTCGATGTCGACATCCCGCTCGGCGTGCTCGTGGTCGTGACCGGCGTGGCCGGGTCGGGCAAGAGCTCGCTGATTGACGGATCGGTGAGCAACCGCGAGGGCGTCGTGACCGTCGATCAGGCCGGCATCCGCGGATCGCGGCGGAGCAATCCCGCGACGTACACCGGTCTTCTCGATCCGATCCGCACCGCGTTCGCGAAGGCCAACAACGTCAAGCCCGCGCTCTTCAGCGCGAACTCCGAGGGCGCGTGTCCCGACCTGCAACGGCGCCGGCGTGATCTACACCGACCTCGGCATGATGGCCGGCGTCAGCACGGTGTGCGAGGACTGCGAAGGCAAGCGATTCCAGGCGTCGGTGCTCGAGTACAAGCTCGGTCGGCAAGGAACATCGCCGAGGTGCTCGACCTGCCGGTGAAGGAGGCGGTTGACTTTCTTCGAGTGCCGGGCAAGGCGGCCACGCCCGCCGCGCACGCGATCCTCGAGCGCCTGGCCGACGTCGGCCTCGGCTACCTGCGTCTCGGCCAGCCGCTGACGACGCTGTCGGGCGGCGAGCGCCAGCGCCTCAAGCTCGCGACGCACATGGGCGAGGAGGGCGGCGTCTACGTCCTCGACGAGCTGACGACCGGCCTGCACCTCGCCGACCTCGCGCAACTGCTCGGGCTGCTCGACCGGCTCGTCGACTCCGGCAAGTCGGTCATCGTGATCGAGCATCACCTGTCAGTGATGGCGCACGCCGACTGGATCATCGACCTCGGCCCTGGCGCGGGCCACGACGGCGGGCGAGTGGTGTTCGAGGGGACGCCGGCGGAGCTGGTCAAGGGCAAGTCGACGCTGACGGGGGAGCACTTGGCGGCGTTTGTGGGGCGATAGGAAGGCGGTGGACTCGGGGAGCGAGGCGATTTGAGACTCACCACTCAATTCGTTGTCTCTTCGATGCTCGAGAGCAACAGACTCTCAATCGAGGGGCACTCGGTTGCGGGCCGGCACCAAATCCCGCTCGCCGTGACAGCTACTCCCGGCCGCCGGATGCGCCGTTCGATCAATCGGACTACGTGATCAAGATCACCCAGATGAGCAGCTTCTACGACAAGCCCGGCGAGTTTGGTTATGCGATACACGGCGAAGACTATGGCTTTGACCGTCTTTCCTTTGTTGCTCACGGAGACCCAGCCAAACGGCGGGCCGCCCGTCATACACAAACGGTCGAAGAGGCGCATGTCGGACTGAGCGGAAGGGTGACGTACATTATCGGCGACCGGCAGGTGACGGCCGAAGGCCCCTACATTGCGCGCGTTCCGGCCGGTGTGCCGCACACGTTCATCAACACCGGTACGGATCCGGTTGACGTGGTGGCGACGTTTCCGAGCAGACGACGCGACTACACCGAAGTTGGGCCCAACCCACTGGTGAAGGGCCAGTGACCGATGAGCATCTTATGCGTCGCGCAATGAGTGGGCCTAACCGGAGATGGAAGAGAGTCGGAACCGAAATGGAACGAGGGAGTGCAGTACGTCCCTGGGGTCACAGGACTTGTCCTAACTGTCCGAGGTCATCCCGATCTCAGCGCGCGCAAGGATCGCATCAATGATGGCGGTCTTGGCATCCGCGTAGTTCTGCAAGTATTCCAGTCCGGCGCGCAAGCTCGCGTTTGGTGTCCTCATACCACTTGCGATCAGATGCATCCCGCCTTAGCCAGTCGCGCAAGAGCAACATCGGCCGACCCCGTGGCACCCTGACGAAAACACATGCAGATGCATATCCGTGTCTGGTCCTTTGAACATGCGGTGCTCGTGCCACGCGGGTTCGCGGATTGTCAGGATATAGCCCGCTGACTCCAGATCGATGGCGTAGTGTGGCTCGTCCGCTGAGTCCTGGACTACGAGAAGCATGTCGATGATGGGTTTGGCCGCCAGCCCTGGCACGGCTGTCGAGCCTACGTGTTGAAGTAGCAACACTCGGTCGCCAAGCGCCGCCTGAATCCTGGCTGCTTCGCGATCAAACAGCCTCGGCCACTCGGGGTCAGTGTCGACAATCAGGATCGGAGTGTCCAACGGTCTGACGGTGCCGACGTGCGCAGCCTGGATCTCCGCCTCAGTCATCGCTTTGTCTGGCACGTGTCTATTCCGTTGGCTCCGGCTTCGCAACCTCGTCCATCAAGGTCACGATCTTCCGCGAGGTCTCAAAGCCGCTCGGCGCCAATCACAGACCGGGGTTTCTCGGATGTACCTCGCGTCCGATGCGGTGGCAACACGGACGTCCTCATGCCGGCGTGGTCCGAGGCACGCCCTTCTCGGCGAACACCATGGCGAGCACGCGGGCCGGTTCGGTGGCGCTGGCGTTTCCGGACACGAGATGCACGCTGCCGGGCGCCTCGTAGAACATCTGCCCGGCGCGGAGCACCTGCTGCGGTCCGCCGGCAAGCTGGAAGGTGATCGCGCCCTCGATCACGTAGCCGAGCACGAATCCTGGGTGCTTATGTGGCGGCGACGGCTTGGCGCCGGCCTCATATCTGAGCTCGACGGCGGTCACGCTCCAGCCGTCGAGGGCGACCGCCGGCAGATCGTGTTCGAAGATCGGCGGGCGTGCGGGCGCCGTGCCTTGCGCCGCAACCGTCCCGGTTCCAAGCCATCCGGCCGCGATCGCGGCTTCGAGCATTTCTCGACGTGTCATGCGACGAGATTAGCTCGAACAGGGACGATTACGGCGTCCGTTCAACCGTGGCGCGTGAAACCGCGTCAATACATACAATGCGAAGTCTGCAGACGAAGGGGCATTGGAGCCGCGGTGGCACCGCGGATGGACTCATGCACGTGCCCGATTTCGTGAAATGTTGATGCCCATGAAATTCATCCGCGTTGCACTGGTCATCGTTCTGACGTGCGGTTTGGCCGCGGAGCAATCGAGCGCGCCCGAACGCGCGCCGGCTGACCTGCGCGCGAAGATCGAGGCCGTCGTCGCGGCCGGCAGGGCACCGTCAATCGCGGTGGCGGTCGCGCGCGATGGACGTGTCGTCTGGAGTGATGCCTTCGGCGTCGCGGACAAGAGCCAGGGCACGCCGGCGACGGCCACGACGCCGTACGCCGTCGCGTCGTTGACGAAGACCTTCACCGCAACAGCGATGATGGTGCTCAACGAACGACGCCGGTTGTCGCTCGACGACTCGATCGAAACCTACCTTGGTCCGACGGTGCGGCCGAATGCCGCCGCGCCGGCGGAGGTGACCATCCGGCGCACGCTCCAGAACGTCGCCGGGTTTCCGATCCATGCGCAGTGGTTCTACCTCGATCGGCCAGCGCGGCCTTTGCCCATCATCGAGACGCTGCGGTGCTTCGGCACGGAGGTCCACAAGCCAGGTGAGCGGTACGTGTATTCCAACCTCGGCTATGGCGTGCTTGGGGAAGTGGTCGCGCGCGCGTCAGGGAGATACATACGAGCGTTTCCTGACCCGGGAGGTCCTGCAACCGCTCGGCCTCTCATCGGCGCGGATCGCGCGAGCGCGGAAGACGCGGCCGGCGCCGCGACGCTCCACGGTACCGACGGCGAGCCGATTCCGTTTTATCTGAGCGACCACTCGGCGGCGTCCGATCTCTACATCAACGTCGAGGACCTCGCTCGGTTCGGGCTGTTCCACGCGGGCGGGCTGCAGCCATCCCGGCCGGTGATCGGCGACGAGTCACGCACCGCGATGCAGCAACAGGGCATCGGCGGCTATGGCTTCGGCTGGCTCGTCAACGCCGACTGGCGCGGCCGCCGCGTCATTTTCAACAGCGGCGCCAAACCGGGCGCCTCATCCGCGCTCTGGATCGTGCCGACCGAACGCGTCGCCGTCGCTATCGTCGCCAACCAGATCGGCGCGCCGGTCAATCAGCTTGCGGGCGAAATTCTCGCGTCTGTGCTCGGGCTAGAGGCGGACACGCCAGCGGCCGCAGCGCAGGCGCCCGCCGGTGCCCCGGCGACGCGACCACCGCTTCCCCCGCCCGGGCCCGAGCTTCGCGGCCAGTGGCGCGGCACGATCACTTCATGCCCCCGCGCGCTCGAGTTTGCGCTCGATATCCGAGATACACACGATCTCGTCGCGACGCTCGGCGAGGATGCGACGCAAGCCGCGGACGCGGGCGCGGCCGCCCGCGGGGAAGCCTCGGGGACACTTAAAGGTCAGGCGGACATGGGCCCGAGCACCTTCGAGTTCGATCTGTTCGTGAAGGGCGAGCGCCTCGAGGGGCCCGTCGTTCGGCGAACCAATCTCGGCCCGCGCGGGAACGTCACCGTGACGATGTGGGCAGTGCTGGCGCGGCCGAAGTAGTCCGCAAGCGCCTCAAGGCCGCCCCGGCGCACTCTCTAGTCTTTTCAACACCGCCTCCCGCGCCGCGCTGTTCTGCGGCGCGTTCCACGTCAGCCCGCTCGGAATCTCCACATGCAGCTCGTCGGCGCCGTTGAACGCGGCGCGGCCGCTGACGAGCGCGCAGTCGAGCAGATGCCCGCCCTTCGTGCGGTCGGCCGACAGCACGTGCCAGTGGTAGCCGACGAGGTCGTAGCCCTGAACTGACGCCGGGCAGCGGAAGCCGACGAGCGTGGCGTCGAGGTCGTGCCACTCGAAAATCACCTGCTGCGTCGCGACCTCGGCCAGCGGGAGATACGGCGGCGACTGCTTCGGGACGCTCCGCGCCTGGATGCGCGCGAAGCGGCCGTCCACGCGCACGGCCAGGATGGTCCCGGCCGGCGGAATCGCCCGATCGATCGCCGCGCCCAGCGCCTGCATCGTCGGCACGGCCTCGAGCGCCATCCCGCTGTCCTCGCGCCAGGGAATGACGACGGCAAACGGCGTGCGGGTGTCGGGCGGGATGGTCGAGACGCGGCCATCGACGCGCGCGACGAAGAACGTCCCGTCGAGCGCGATCATCTCGCCGTCGAGCTGCTGCAGCGTGCCAATGCCGAAGTCGCCATGCTCGGCGAGCTCGCCGAACGTCAGGTCCCCCTCATATGCGCCGTCGAGCAGCGCCGCAATCGACGACGCCTGAAACACGGTGTCATCGTCCGGCTCGCTGGCGTCCGCGCCGGCGCGGGCGAAACGCGTGAGCTGGATGCCGTGAAGAAGATGCGGGTCGATGATGGGCACGGGCGAGTTGGACCGGTAACGTAGCATGGCCAAGGAGCCCGGTGACTTCGACTCCGCGCGCCCGGCGCCGGGTTCAGTCACCTGGCCAGTTATCCGTGCGCCGACGTGTGCGCCGCGATGACTTGCCAGCCCTGTTCTCGTTTCATCCAGACGTTCGTCGTGCGATATCGGCGTACGACGTCTTTGCCGTCGGCGCGAATGGTCACGCCGAACCGGTAGCTGGTCACGGCCGTGTCGCCGTGCCGTATCGTGGTCACATCGTCCTTCTCGTAGGCGACGACGGCGGCGGCTCCGGACTGTTTGGCTGCCTGCCGCTCGTCCGCGCCACGCCTGGCTTCGTCCATGACCGCGCGCTTGTCGCAAACGACTCCGGTCACGCCGGTGAAGATGAGGCCGTCAGCGTAGATGCGGTCCAGCGTCTCCACGTCGATCGCGCGGGTTGCCTGGGTGAGCCGATCTTCCTGCGTGAGGATCTCCTGCTGATCGTGAGCGTTCATGCGGACCTCCTGAATGTCAGGTCATGAGCATGCGCGCGCAGCAGGATTGGCGTCCTGTAGATTTTGCTAAGATTCGCTTAAATCTCAACGCGGTCAGAGTCTGCCGGCCTTCTGGCGATTATGGAACACGAGCGCTATACGTTCGGCGAGGCAATGCTCGACGTCGACGAGCGTCGCGTGACCCGCCGTGGGCGGGCGGTGCCGTTGTCTCCCAAGGCGCACGACGTGCTCGTCCATCTGGTCCGACATGCCGGGCATCTCGTCCAGAAGCGGGAGTTGCTCCAGGCCGTATGGCCGGAGGCGATCGTCGAAGAAGGCATTCTGGCCGTGCACGTCTCCGGGCTGCGCCGCGCACTCGGTGACGATCCGCGCGCGCCCTGGTGCATCGAGACCGTTGCCAAGAGCGGATACCGGCTCATCGCTTCCGTTCAGAAAACCGGCAGTCCGAAATCTCCGACAACGACCGGCGCGCGCTGAAGTCCACGAGCTCGTGGGGCGCGCACGCGCCCTTCTGATGACTGCCTCTCGCGCGGCCGTCCCGGCTGCCATCCGCACGTTTCAGGAAGCCATCGACCTCGACCCGACTCACGTGCCAGCACATGCGGGCCTGGCGCTCGCCTACTGCGCCGAGGCCGAATGGCGTCTGGCGCGGCCTCCGGACGCCTATGCACGTGCCAGGAGCGCGGCCTTGCGCGCGCTATCGATGGACGATGGCTCCGCGGATGCGAGGGTCGCCCTCGGCGCGGTGATGTTTCTTGGCGAATGGGACTGGATGAGCGCGGAGCGCAGCCTGCAGCGTGCGCTCGAAATCAATCCGGATCACGTCCAGGCCGCCTGCTGTATGGGCACCTGCTCGACACGCAGGGAAGGCTGCAGGACGGGCTCGCCATGCGGCTGCGCGCGCTCGAGACGGCGCCATTTTCGCCGTCGGTGCATCTGGCGCTCGCGTTGTCCTATTGGAACCAGCGCCGCTATGACGAAGCGATCCGCTGGGCCAACAAGACGCTCGAGCTGGACGGCTCGCATGGCCTCGCGCGCGAGTTTCTTGCCGGAGCGTACTGGAAGCTCGGCGATTTCGATCGACATATGGCCGAGAACCTCACGCATGCGGAGGCTCACGGGTGCCCGCCCGACGCGCTCGACGGACTGCGACGCGCCTACGAAGCCGGCGGCCGTGCCGGCGTCGTGAAGCTCGGTCTCGAGCAGGCCGACTCCCTTCCTGCGGTGCAGCTCGCGCTGATGTATGGCGAGCTAGGAGATCTGGACCGCGCGATTGCGCATCTCGAGCGCGCGCTCGAGAGCCGCGATCCATGCCTCGTCGATCTCGCCGTCTCGCCACAGTGGGACCTGCTTCGTGCCGACGCGCGCTTCGGGCGGTGTCGTGACCGGCATGGGGCTTGTCACGGTGCCGGTTGCAACCGCGCCGTCGAAGCAGACGTAGCGCGACCGGTCTTGCGCGTCTCTCCAGCTTTTTCAACACCCCCCTCGCGCGTCGCACTGTTCTGCGGCGCGTTCCACGTCATAAGAATGGAGAGGTCGAGTTCAACCTGTGCTATTCAGAGAAGACAATGCCGAGCACAGTCAAGTTTCATCGCGTCCTTCGGGCGACGCCCGAGCGGGTCTACCGCGCGTTCCTCGATCCCGACGCGATGGCGAAGTGGCTGCCGCCGCACGGCTTCACCGGCAAGGTCCATCATATCGGATGCCCGGGTCGGCGGCACCTACAAGATGTCGTTCACGAACTTCACGACCGGCAAGAGCCATTCGTTCGGCGGCGAGTACCTCGAGCTCGTGCCGAACGAGCGCCTAAGTGGACCGACAAGTTCGACGATCCGAATCTGCCGGGCGAGATGGACGTGACGGTGACGCTGAAGAAGGTGTCCGTCGGCACCGAGGTGAACATCGTGCAGGAGGGCATTCCCGACGCGATCCCCGCCGAGGCGTGCTTGCTCGGCTGGCAGGAGTCGCTCGTGCTGCTTGGTCAGCTGGTCGAGGCGGAGATTCCGGACTAGAGCACGTGTCACTTGCGTGTAGTGGTTCGGATTGGCCCGACATCGGAGCGAGCCGACGCGCGACAGGTCGAAAAACGGCGCGGAAGAGGGCGACCGAGGGCTGGGTCTCGGGGACCCAGCCGGAGTTCGCCAAGAAAGAGCTCTGGAGCGGCGTTTTTCCGGCGAGTCGACGTGGAGGGCCGAGCCGAAGCACGACACGCAAGTGAAATCGCTCTAGCTCCCTGCCCTTGCCGGACCGGCGTCCGTTGGAGGCTCGGCCGCCCGTCCTTCGCTGATCATGCGACTTCTGACTTCTGGCTTCTCACTTCGAACTTGTCATGAGCTGTTCACGCCGTCTGACGTTCCCAGCGGATTTCGAGCCCGTCGCCGGAGCCGATGGCGTTGCGAAGCAGATTCAGCAGATGGTCGCTGGCGCGACCGTCGCCGATGACGTCAATCGTCGCCTGGTCGATGAAGTAGTCGTTGTCGGTCGTCGACTCCTCCTCGAGCGCATCGGCGAGAACTTTGAGATCGGCCTCGGTGATCGTGCCGATGAGCGCGTTCGTGTCTTTCTTGTAGAGGTTGATAGTCACAGGCGCCTCGAGGGAGTGTCTCAGTCTAGCGTGTGTCGTAGTATCTCCGCGTGCAACCGGGAGACCGACTGGGCCGCTACGAGATCGTCGGCGCCATCGGCAAGGGTGGCATGGGCGAAGTGTGGCGCGCCCGCGACACCAGCCTCCACCGTGACGTGGCCATCAAGACGCTGCCCATCGCGGAGGCCGGCGATACCGATCGACTGGCGAGATTCGATCGCGAGGCCAAGCTCCTCGCTGCGCTGAAGCATCCGAACATTGCCTCGATCCACGGACTCGAAGAGTCCGACGGCATGCGGTTCCTCGTGCTGGAGCTCGTCGAGGGCGGCACGCTGGCTGCAGGACCTCAACACGCGCGTGCGCTGATACCGGCTCCCGGCCCCCCTCGCGAGTCGTCTCACGCCGCAGTAGAGGGTTTCTTCGTCAACGTCCGAAAATGGACCTCCGCGTACGAGACGCCGCCCGTGTCATCGAGGTTGACCTCGCAGTCGTAACCCTCTTCCTCGAGCGCACGGCGGACATGCGCGACAATTCGCATCGCGAGAGGCCCGAGTCCGGTCTTTTTTTCATCGACCTCAGCGAGCAGCGTGACCCATGCGTCGCGCTGATTGCGCGCCGGCTTCTTTGCCACCTGGAAGCCGTTGCGGCATTTCTTCACCAGATAATCCTTGAGCTCGTCTTCGGGAAGTCCCCTCACACGATCCCAAGATTCGACCCATTTTCGTGTTCTCGGAAGCATCGTCTTCGTCCACCTGATCGTCGCGTTGCCGTCCGTTCATTATGAAACGTCGGCGCTCCCTCGGTACAACGATTCCTCGAGTCCTCAGACTACGTGATACTTGACGTGAACGCAGACCCACGCGGGAGGCGCCATCGTGACCGAGATCGCAGGACTGAAGGTCGTATTCGTCGCGGGTTTTGGACCAGTGACCCGCGATCCCGAGGCCAGCAAAGCCTTCTATCTCGAGACGTTGCAATTGCCGCTCGAGGCGATGCCTGACGATCCCGCGTATCTGCACGGGGAGAAGCTCGACGGCGTGCGGCACTTCGCCCTGTGGCCGCTCGCATCCGCGGCTCAATCGTGTTTCGCGATGGATGTCTGGCCCGAACACGTGCCCGTTCCGCACTCCTGGCTGGAGTTCGACGTCGAAGACGTCGCGTCTGCGACCGAGGTCCTGAAGGTTCGCGGATACAGGCTGCTCGTCGACTGCCGGAAGGAGCCGTGGGGCCAAACGGTGACGCGCATGTTGAGCCCTGAGGGGATCCTGATCGGCATCACGTTCACGCCGTGGATGCGCTGACCGGCGCCTTGCGTGTCGTGGTTCGGATCGGCCCGACATCGGAGCGAGCCGACGCGCGGAGGGCCGAAAAACGTCGCGGAACCGGTGATGGTAAGTTGCCGCAATCGTGAGTTACGAGCTGCTCCTCCTTCGTGTGCCTCCCGGCGCGTCAGAGGACGATGTCAGGCGGATCGCGCATTCGATCACGGAAGCCGAAGACAGTCGGGCGCCAGGCCCGCGTGATGCAGAGGTCGAACGTCGCAAGCGCGCGCTCGTCGACGCGCTCGTGGCGGAGTGTCCCGAGCTGGAGGGCGCGGAACCGGACTACGAGGCCCTCGCGCGTGCCGAGAACATCAGCGAGGAACAAGCCCGCGACCGGTTTCGGTGGTGGACGGTGTCCACGCCGGAGGGAGGAGCCGGCATCGAGATCACGATCTACGACGACTACGTCAGCGTCGACATGTCAACGGCCGGCACCGACGAAGACTGGGAAGACGTCTGGCGGTATCTCGAGATCATGGTGCGCGAAGGCGGGTTCGTCGTGTGGGATCCGCAGGGCCCGGACCTCGTCGATCTTGCCGGCGGACCGTTCGGCGACGGCAAACGCAAGAAACCTCGTCAGCCCGCCAAGCCACGCGGAAAGCGCAAGCGCGCCCCCGATGACAAAGATGACGAGGACGAAGAGCGCGACATCGAGCCCGAGGACCTTCGGCGCGGCGGTGAAATCGCGAAGTTGATCAACCGCATTGCCGACCAGGCGATCGCGGAGCCACTCGCGGCGGCCGGCTTCAAGCGATCCGGCCGGACGTGGCGCCGTGTGCTCGACAACGGACTCGTTCACGTGGTCGACGTGGAGTGGAGTCCCAGGGATCGCGGGGTGGAAGGCGAGTTTTCGCTGGGTGCCGGTGTGTATTCTCGCGAGCTCGCCGAGAGCATTGCGCTGTACAAGCCGACCAGTTCACCCAAGGAGCACGACTGCCAGGTGCGGCTGCGTCCAGGAGCGGGGGGCCGCAGCAGCTGGCGAGTACGGGTGCCGGGCCGCGCGACGCCCGATCCCGACCTCCCAGGATTTTTCGGGCGCTTCTTCGAGTGGCTCGATCGGCGCGCCGACAGCAAGGCACCCGATCAACATGTGAAGGCGACACGCGAACTGCGGGAAGCGCTCGAACGACATGCATTCCCCGCCTTCGAGCGATTGAGCACGCTTCGCGGCGTCCGCGACCATCTGGCAGCAAGTCCTGATTTGTTCTGGGCGGCGCACGCGAGCCTGCTTCTCGGCGAGCGTGACGAGGCAAAGCAGTTGCTGGACCGCGCGCTGAAAAAAGCCACGAACAACCCGGAGTTCTCTGAGTTGGTACGTGAGTGGGGGCGTAGACAGGAACTGCTCTGACGTGTCCGCGTCGCACCAAGTGAACTACGTTCGATCGGCCGAACAGATCTACGCCCGTGCAGGGCCGGTGTAGTGGTTCGGATCCGGCCCGGCTGTAGACCTGGGCCTGATTCCCGTCCGTGGCGCGGTGGTCCAATGAACCCGCTGCCACTGGTTCATTGAACCAGCAGCGGATTTTTGCGAACACCTTGAGCGCGATCTGGATGATGTTCAATCTTGATTCTCCTAGCTGGCAAACGCTAGTGTGGATCTCGCGCGGCAGGGCGCAATCGTCCGCCAAGGACTGAGTCCACCTGTTTTCGGACAACTCAGCGACGACCTTCTTTCGGCCTGTTGGCGGACCTCAGGCGAGTTTCGGAAGGAGGTCCGTGTGTCTGTTCGATCTCTGCCCCCTCGTCCCCATCTCGATCAGCTCAAGCGTCAGGCGAAGGAGCTGCTGCGCCGTCAGCCGGAGTTCGGCCGTCTCCGGGATGCGCAGCGTGCCATCGCGGAGGACTACGGGTTCACGTCCTGGGACACGTTGCGAAGCCATGTCGAGGCGATCAACGGCGTCGCGTCTCGCTCGATCATCAAACCGCCCGAGCTCGACTCCGACGAGGGACGCTCGATCTGGAACGTCCTTACCGCCTCGGACGAT
Organism: uncultured Acidobacteriota bacterium; assembly: GCA_963730485.1. Lineage (GTDB taxonomy): Bacteria > Acidobacteriota > Vicinamibacteria > Vicinamibacterales > SCN-69-37 > CAVTYZ01. The sequence continues at coordinate 40,121 of CAVSRY010000026.1, forward strand.
GGCGACGTCGCCACGCTGCGCGAGTTGATCGACCAGGACCCTCGTCTCAGCCGGGCGGAGTACTGGTACACGCCGGCGATTCACTTTGCGGTTCGGGAAGGGCACCAGGAAGCCGTACAACTGCTGCTCGGCGCCGGCGCCGATCCGGAGTGGAACGGACTTCACGACGGCAGTCTCATCGCAATGGCGCGGGAGCGGGGGCACGCACAGATCGCACGGCTGCTCGAGGAGTCGCGGGATCAGCGCGGACGCATCCTGGCCGGGTCCGGCGGTCATCCAATCCACGACGCGATCACGCGCGACGACACGAGCGAGGTTCGGCGCCTGCTGGATGCCGATCCAGGCCTCGTGAACATCGGCAACGAAATCGGCGCATCGCCGATTCATCGCGCCGTTGGACGCGGTTCCCATGAGCTTGCGGAACTGCTCCTCAATCGCGGCGCCAACGTGCACGCGGTGCTCAGCTCGGCGCGTGGCCTTGGCGGAAGCTTCTGGACCGATCTACAGGCCATCGATCTGGCCATCTGGGACGGGCGTCGTCCCGGAGACCCGCGCATGATCCAGCTACTGTTGGACCATGGTTCGACGTGTGACCTGACGGTGGCCGCGGCGCTCGGCGACTGTGAGCAGGTTCGGCGAATCCTCGACGGTGACCCTGAGAGAATCCGCGAGACTCGGCCGAGTGGCCGTCGCCCGCTCTCGGCCGCGATTGAAGCCGGGCATGACGCGATCGCGGGTCTGCTGCTCGATCGCGGCGCCGATCCGAATTGGGCGGAGCCCACCGCGCCGAAGGGCAGGGCGCTCTGGGCCGCGGCCCGTGCGGGCAATCGCGCGCTCGTCGAGTTGCTGCTCGACCGCGGCGCGGATCCAAACGGCGGGGTGGATTCGTCCGGCAACGCGGTGACCGCGGCGGCCACGCCGGATGTTCGCACGCTTCTTCTTGCCCGTGGCGGCGCGCCCGACCCGTACGACACCACCTGGATTGACGACGATGAGGAACTCCGGCGCGTGGCTGCCGATCCGACGGAAATCGTGCGCGTGTCCGCGGCGTTTCCGATGGTGGTCAGTGACGGCAGACGGGACCGGCTGGAACGGTTGCTGGGGGCTGGACTGCGCGCGCCTCGCGTTCTCACCGGCTGCCAGACCTATCTGCTCGCACACACGGACATGCTTCGCACGCTGCTTGCGCACGGCATGAATCCCGACCTGATGAACTGGCAACATCAGACGCTCCTGCACTTTGTCTGTGTCGGGCGCGACTATCGTGGACGTGACCGAACGATCGGCGCGATCGACCGCGCGACCATCCTTCTCGAGGCCGGCGCCAATATTGCCGCGCGAGACGACGAGTATCGATCGACACCGCTCGCGTGGGCTGCGCGCGCGAACTCGCTGGAGGTCGCAGCATTCCTGCTTGGCCGCAACGCGCCGACGAATCTTCCAGACGATGAGCCGTGGGCGACACCGCTCGCATGGGCTGAACGGCGGGGACACGAGGAGATGTCAGCGCTCCTCAGAAGCCATGGAGCCGACGAACGTTTCAGATAACGAATTTGTGCGCGCACTGGACCGGCGGCTGTTTCAACGCCGATTCGGCTGTCAAAGGCGGGTAATTTCTGGACCTTTGCCGGTCGCCGATGGCCAATCCCAACCGCAGCGGCGGGCAAATGCACGGGTACAGCTATTGCGAAAGCGCCATGCTGCCCGCCGGCCGCCGCGCTCGTCTCGACTATCGAGACGACGGCCGTGTGGTGGCGTCGGTGAAGCTGCAGTGGGTGATCGGTCTCACCGAGAGCCCGCGGCTCGGTCCGCGGCGTACCCCAATCACCTTCGAGCTGCTCGCGCCGAACGGCCGGCCGGTGCAGGTGACGAGCGATCTCAAGAGCTTCTGGACCGGTGCGTATCGGGAACTGCGCGGCCCTCTGCGCGCGCGCTATCCGAAACACCAGTGGCCCGAGGTCAAGTGATGCCTAGTCATATACTCAGGTCACTCTGGCTAACGGACGATGAGAACGAAGAGGCCCCTGAGAGAACCCGTGCGCGACGCGCCGGGGCCGAAGCTGAAGAACTACATCACGCCCGCCGGGTTGCAGCGCCTGAAGGACGAACACCGGTTCCTGATGAACCGGGAGCGGCCGGCGGTGACGCAGGTCGTGGCGTGGGCCGCCGGCAACGGCGACCGCAGCGAGAACGCCGACTACCTCTACGGCAAACGGCGGCTGCGCCAGATCGATTCGCGGATCCGCTTTCTGACGAAACGCATCGATGCGGCCGAAGTCGTCGATCCGGCCGCGCCGCGGCCGGGATCGGCAGCCACGCGCGTGTTCTTCGGGGCGACCGTCACCTATAGGATTCTGCCGCCAGCCTTCGCTCGGGTGAATCGCCAGCGAGCTTCGGCCAGGCAAGCCACGAGCACGTCGTCAGCATCGTCGGCATCGACGAAGTGGACCTGAACCGCCGCTACATCAGCTGGATGTCGCCGCTGGCGCGCGCGCTGATGAAGTCGAGCCCGGGCGATCGCGTCGTCCTGCGCGCGCCGACGAAGACCGAACACCTCGAGATCCTCGACGTCGAGTACGCGCCGATTCCGATGGACCCGTTCCGCGAACCGCCCGGCGCCGAAGCGGCGCCCTTAGAGCGGGCCGGTCTTGAATTGACGTACGTAGTCGCTGTCGTCATGACCCTTTGGACCGCGTACGTCAATTCAAGACCTGACCCCTCGATCGCGGCTACTGGTTTTCCGGGCGGCCGTCGTCGTCGAGCTCGACTTCGGCCCACTCGGCCCCGGTCGAGGTGTTGTGCTTGATCCTCGTCAGTTCGACGCCGCGAATCTGGATGCGATCTCCGACAAGCTGGGTCTGGTTGTCGACCCGTCCATCGTCAACGCGGCGAGCGCCGTCCGTCACGTTGATTTCAATAAGCCTATTCGTCGCAATCCACTGAGG
>CAVSRY010000027.1:0-141024 GCA_963730485.1 uncultured Acidobacteriota bacterium
GCGCGCGGATGTATTGCCCAGGCATGGAGCGTGGCGGAGGTGTTGCGAAGCTGGAAAGCGACGGCCGCGTCCAGTCGCTCGTCAGGACTCACCATGAAGGAAGAAGAATGATGATCCGGGCGCGATCGCTCAGGGAATCAGCGTCAGCAGCCCAACGGGACACGACTGAAGAACTTTGGCGATGCACAGCGTGGCACGGCCGCTGTGCTCCGCGGCATGAATGGACTCACCCGTCAGGACGTTGTGGAACGGATGCCCGGCCAGGGTGTCTGGAAGACGCAGGTCCGCGCTTTCCCACGCCTCCTCACCGAGGGGCCAGCCTTCGCCGTTCATCATCCCGCTAACGAATCGCGGGGCGACCACGACGACATGCCGACCTTCATGACTCCGCAGGTACGCCACGACGTGGTCCGACAGAGGCCCGTCGACCTCGAGCGGTTCGTAGCCACCGGCTATGAACACCTCGGGATGTTCGCGGCGTAGCCTCAGTCCGGCGGCGGTGACGAGCAGTTTGATGGCGCCGGTCGGCCACTCGTCGAGCAGTCGGCGCACCTCCGCTGCGGCGCCGGGCTGACCGGCCGCGGCATGGCACAGCAGCGGCTCGATCGCGTCGAGCATCTTCGCCCGCCGCTCGAAGTCCACGGGCCGGCGGTTGTCTGGGTCGACCAAATTGAGGTCCCACAGCTCCGCGCCCTGATAGGTGTCCACGATCCCAGGTGCGCCAAGCTTCAGGACGAGCTGAGCGAGTGAGTTCACGACGCCAATCCGCGCGACTCGACGGAGGAACATGACGCCCGGATCGGTCGGAGGAGCGCCGGCCAGGCGCGCGATGGCCTTGGTCACGAACGCCGACATCGCTGTCTCATAGGCATCGTTCTGATTGAGCCAGCTCGTGTGGGTTTTGGCCTCACGTATCGACTTGCGCATGAAGGCGACGAGCCGCTCTGCGTACGCCTCAACATCGGCGGGCTCGCCCGCCCCGAACGGAAACGTTCCAACGGCGGCCTGATAGAAGCGATAGACATCGTTCGGATCCACGATCGATCCGCGATGGCTGGTGCGCGACGCCCTGGCCAGACGCCGCCAGCGGCTCAGGGCGCGGCCCCAGTCGTCCGAAAGCTCCGACAGCACGCTGATTCTTGCGCGAACATCCTCGCCGAGCTTGGTGTCGTGCGTCGATGTGGTCAGCAGCCCTCGCGGCGCGTTGGTCGCGCGCCATTGATTCGACGCGTGGAACGCGGAAGGGCTGCGTCCAGCGATTGCGGGCGCCCCGCCCACTTCGTTCAGCGACAACAGCGGCTGCACGCGGTAGAACGCGGTGTCCTCGACGCCTTTCGCGAACACCGATCCGGTGAACTGCTGAAGGCGTTCGGTGAATCGGCCGCGGTCTGATGCGTCCCTGGCGTCAGCAGGTCGATAGTCGCCGTCCTTCCCACGACCGGCTGACGTGAGAATCACCGCGACGATGAAGCGGAAGACCGAAGCTTCGAGTGTGGGATTCAGGCTCGTCGCGAGCGACGCGGCGCGCTGCACGTGCGCGACGTCCTCGTCGCTGCCGCCCTCCTGGGTGATGTACGTCCGGTACACGGAGAAACACGCGACAATCTCCATCAGCGCGCGCCTGAGGCTGTCCAACGTGAAGTCGCGCGAGCGGGGCTGTCGCTCCGAGATCCGGTTCAGCCGACGGGCCAGCATATGTACCTCACTGGCCATCGTTGTCGCCATGATCGTCTTCTTCGATCGGTAGCATTCTTCGTCGAACGCAATCACCCGCCGCGTCACCCGCGCGTACAAACGGCGCAGCCTGTTGGCGCCGGCCTGATGCACGAACAGGCCGCCCAGAAGGTTGAGGAACTCGTATCCCGTCGTGCCGTCAACCCGCCACTCCTGCGGCAGATGCTCGCCGTCCACGAGGATCTTCTCAACCACGACGTGAGTGGCGCGCCATCTGACGTCGGCTTCAGACTTCGCAGGCGGCGGAAATACTCGGCGGGCCGGGCGAGCCCATCCGGGTGGTCCACCCGAACGCCGGTCACGACGCCGTCGGCGATGAGCTGGGCGACCCGCTGGTGAGACGCGCGGAAGACGTCGTCGTCTTCCATGCGCAGGCCGATGAGCCCGCCGACATCGAAGAACCGCCGATAGTTGATCTCGTCTGATGCCGTCCGCCAATGTGCGAGCCGGTACACCTGCCGCTCGAGGATGGTGTGGAGGTCTTGCGGTGTCAACGCTTCAACAGGCGTCCCGTCCGCGACGGAGCCCGGCCTGACGGGCAGCGTTTGCGAGCCCGCACAGACGACGTATTCGCCATCCTCACGCGAGAGCCGAACGTCGCCGTCGTCGAGTGCGTCGCCGTATGGTTTGTCCAGGAGCGGCAACAGGATCCGTCCGCGAAGCTCCGGCTTTACAGGATCCCAGTCGATGTCGAAGTATCCGGCGAACTCCGAGCGCACGCCGTGCTGGAGCACATCGCGCCACCAGCGATTGCGCCCGGTATCGGCCCCCATGTGATTCGGAACGAGGTCAATGAGGTGACCGAGCTTCCAGTGTCGTAGCGCGGCAATGAACCGGTTGAGTCCCTCGTCTCCGCCAAGCTCCGGCTGGATACGTGTGTGGTCGCAGACGTCGTAGCCGGAGCTGCCGGACCCGGCCATGAAATAAGGAGACGTGTAAGCGATCGTGACGCCGAGGCGAACGAGATAGGTTAGGGTGTGGGCGGCCCTGTCAAAACCATGCTCAGGGCTGAGCTGGAGACGATAGGCATTCACGCGGTCGCTACCCATTGCAGAGTGCGAGCCAAAACTCGCAGCGTCTGTGGTCGTGGCGTTCCTCTTGCATTGGTCAGCAGGCTTCCATGCATCGCCCTCCCATTACCCGACCGGCACGGAGCGAGCGGGGCTCCCTTCTACGACTGGCGGATCAGCCCCGGAGTTCGACCAGGGAACCCCTCATCCGCTCGGAGCCCACTGGGACGGGCACGGGACCAATTTTTCGGTCTTCTCGGAGGTCGCGACGCGGGTGGAGGTTTGCCTGTTCGACGGCCACTCCGTCCGCCACGTGGACCTGCCGGACCGAACCGACTATTGCTGGCACGCCTACATACCCGGGATCGGCCCAGGACAGGCCTATGGCTTCCGCGTGCACGGTCCGTGGAAACCTGCGGAAGGACATCGCTGCAATCCGGCCAAGGTCCTTCTCGATCCGTACGCGCGCGCCATCAAGGGTCACGTGCAGTGGCACCCGGCCGTGCTGCCGTATGTGACCGATTCGGATGGAGATACAAAGAGCGACCTCGACAGCGCGCCCTTCGTACCGCGATCGATCGTGATCGATCCGCACTTCGACTGGGAAGGCGATCGTCCGCCTGGCCGCCCGATGGCCGAGACGGTGATCTACGAGGTCCACGTCAAAGGCTTCTCAGCCTCCAATCCCGACGTACCCCACGAGATACGCGGCACGTACGAAGGCCTGGCCCACCCGGCGTCGATCGACTACCTGGGACGGCTTGGCGTGACCGCGGTCGAACTGTTGCCCGTTCACCAGTTCGTCCACGAGTCGTACCTGCTCGAGCGTGGCCTCAGGAACTACTGGGGCTACAACAGCATCGGGTTCTTTGCGCCGCACTCCGAGTATGCCGTGGGCGGCGACAACGGGGATGCCGTCACCGAATTCAAGTCGATGGTCAAGGCGCTCCACGCTGCCGGCATCGAAGTGCTACTCGACGTCGTCTACAACCACACCGCGGAAGGGAACCACATGGGTCCGATGCTCAGCTTCAAGGGCATCGACAACGCGGCGTACTACCGGCTGGTCTCGGAAGCGCCGCAGCACTACATGGACTTCACCGGGATCGGCAACACGATCGATCTTCGACATCCACAAACGCTGCAACTCGTCCTTGACTCCCTGCGGTACTGGGTGACCGAGATGCACGTGGACGGGTTCCGCTTCGATCTGGCCGTCGCGCTGAGCCGTGGCGATCGCGACTTCGATCGACGCTCGGCGTTCCTGACGGCGGTTCAGCAGGATCCGGTCCTCGGGCGGGTCAAGCTGATCGCCGAGCCCTGGGACGTGGTGGACGGCGGATATCAGGTGGGCAACTTCCCCGTCCGGTGGGCGGAATGGAACGGCCGGTTCCGCGATTGCGCGCGGGATTTCTGGCGCAGCCAGCCGGGCAGGGTCGGCGAGTTTGCCGGCCGGCTCACGGGAAGCTCCGACCTCTATCAGGACGATGGACGGCTTCCCACGGCGAGCGTGAACGCGGTGACATATCACGACGGCTTCACGCTACGCGATCTCGTCTCGTACAACGACAAGCACAACGAGGCGAATGGTGAGGAGAACCGTGACGGCACGACCGACAATCGATCCTGGAACCTGGGCGCCGAGGGTCCCAGCGACGACCCGGATCTCGTCGCGCGCCGAAGCCGGCAGGTTCGCAACATGCTCGCGACCGTGTTGCTGTCGCACGGCGTGCCGATGATCCTCGGCGGCGACGAAATGGGACGGACACAACAGGGCAACAACAACGCGTACTGCCAGGACAACGAGCTGAGCTGGCACGATTGGGCGAACCGTGACCAGGAACTGATCGAGTTCACGGCGCGTGTGATCGCACTTCGCCGCAATCACGGCGCGTTCCAGCGGCGGAAGTGGCCGCCGTACCGGCCGTCACGCCGCACGCTGGCCGGGATCGCCTGGTTCAACCAGGGCGGTTTCGAGATGACGCAGGAGAACTGGGACAACAGCGAGACACGGAGCTTCGGGCTGTACCTTGACGATCGCGCGTCGGGCGCCGTGCCGCCTGACAAGTCCGATCGTTTCTATCTTCTTTTTAATGCGTGCCTGGACGCGCAGACGTTCCAGCTGCCGTCTTCACGCTGGGGCGGATTGTGGTACGCCGTTCTGGATACCAACGCGGCACGGGGCGTGCCGGAGTCGGCGCCGGCAATCCCTGCGCGCGGGCAGACCGCCCGGCCGTCGTTGTCGCTCTTGGTGCTTCATTGCCCGCGCCGGCCTGTTGAGGCTAGTGAGGTCCGCTCACGCCGTTCGTGACGTGCTTCGACGCAAGGTCCCGATCGTCCACGACGAGCGCCAGACGATACGCGTCGAACGTCTTGAACCACTCGTCCCAGCTGATCGGCACCAACACCTCATCGTTGCTGTGCCCGTTGCCCGTGAACTGGAGACGAAGCCCGGGGTCGGACTCGTTGTGGAGCGGCGTAGCCACACGCGCGGGGCTCGCCCCGCGAGTATTGGCCCATTCGAGGATGCTTGCGTGGTCCACCAAACGTCGGGCCATGTCCCTCCTCCCGCGCGACCAGCCGCGCTCATCGTCCGAAGTGCAACTTTGACTCCACCGTCCTCCCTCCATGGTCTGCTCTGCCGGGCCTCCGCGCCAGTTCAATGTTTCCCGGCCCTTTCCCACGGCTGGTAGCGCAATTCAAGGTTTCGCCATCCCGGTCGATTGACTCCAATGTGCCGCGCTCCGGCGGCAAAGGATTGACGATGGCATCTTCGAAGCAGGAACAGACGAGCCCAGCCAAGGGATCCGCCCAGAAGGGGGCAGACCGGCCGGTGCAGGTCATGATCGGCCGCCAGCCCATTCTCGACCGCCGGCGGCGGGTGCTCGGCTACGAGCTGGTCTTCAACCTGGACGGCCCGGTGGCTACCGCCGACGTGTCGCCAGGCACGGCCGCCGCTCACGTCGTCGCCGACGGCATTCTGTCCTTCGGACTCGACCGGCTGGTCGGTCCTCGTCGCGCGTTCATCGAGATCCCTCCGGCATGGCTCAGCCATGAGGTCATCGCCGTCCTGCCGGCGTCACGGGTGGTCATCGCCATTCCGGCCGATGGCCCAATCGACGCCGAAGCCGTCGAGGCGTGCACTCGGCTCAAGACCGCGGGCTACACACTGGCATTGAAACGTTTCGCGCCCGGCTCTGACGCCGCAGCGCTTCTGCCTCTCGCTGACTACATCACGCACGACTTCGTCGCCACTGAGCCTGCCGCCGCACAGGCCTGCCTCGACGCCCGGAAGAATCTCACCAAGCAGCCGGCAGCCATCGCCACCGGCGTGGAAACAGCGGAGGCATTCAACGAGGCGCTCAAGCAGGGCTTCAGTCACGCGCAGGGTTACTTCTTCGCGCGAGACACGGATCTCGAATCGAAAGCCGTGCCGCATGGCCACGTCGGCTCGCTGCGGCTCCTGTCCGCCCTGAACGACGCGAACCTGTCGCTCGACGATCTCGAGGACACGCTGAAGCACGACGCGGCGCTCTGCTATCGCATGCTGCGCACCGTGAACTCGGCGGGCTTCGCGCAGACACGGGAGATCACGTCGATCCGCCACGCGCTCCTGCTTCTTGGACGCGACATCATCCGGCGGTGGGCCACGTTGTGGGTGCTGGCCGACCTCGGAACCGGCGCGCACTCCGAGCTTGTGACGATGGCCAGTATTCGCGGCCGCTTCTGCGAGATCATCTCGGCCCGCCGCGGCGGGGCCGAAGCCGGCGGCGAGGGATTCCTGCTCGGGATGTGCTCATGCCTCGAGGCGATGCTGCAACGTCCCATGGCGTCGATTCTCGAGGATCTGCCGATGTCGCCGGAGCTCACTGCGGCGCTGCTCGGCCACGACAACGCCTCGCGCCGACTCCTCGATTGCATCATCGCCTACGAGCGCGGCGACTGGACGACGGCGCTCACGCTCGCGGGCGGCCTGGGCATCAGCCTCACGTGGCTCCCACCCGCGCACGCACAGGCGCTGGATTGGGCAATCGACGCCCGGCGGATCGACAGCTCGGGGACGAAACACTGAACCATTTGCTATTGGTTGTTTGTTATTTGCTATTTGTTGATTGCATTGGTCATTTGTTATTGCGCTCGATCGTGGACCGGCTCCCACGGTCAAGTCCAATAACCAAATGACCAATACCAATAGCAAATAGCACAATAACCAATAGCAAATGTCATCGCCGCCGTCGGCCCTTGCGCCGCGCAAGCGGCGCCCAGAGATCCCCCACGGTCGCGACTCTCGCCGCCATCGTGCGCAGCGTGAACGTCTGCGGACCGACCACTCCGCGTTCAATTTCTTCCCAGGTACACGGCGCTGAGACCGGTGCGCCGGGTTTCGGACGCACACTGTAGGCGGCGACGAACGTCGCGCCGGCGCGGTTGCGGCCGATATCGACGAAGATTCGGCCGCGGCGATCGGCCTTGCTGAATTCCATGGTCAGGAGTTTGGGATAGCGCTGAACGAACGCGTCGGCCACGCGAGACGCCAGTCGCGACGAATCGTCGAATGTCGCGCGAGCCTTGAGACGGACGACGACATGAAAGCCCTTCGAACCGGACGTCTTGACCCAACTGGGATGCCCGAGCTCGTCCAGCAGGTCCCGGAGACCGAGCACGACGGTGCGAAGGACGTCTGGATCCTCACGCGACGGATCGAGATCGAATACGCAGATGTCCGGACGATCGAGCCGGGGGGCGCGCGATGTCCACACGTGCATCGCGATCGTGTTCTGATTGGCCAGCCACGCGAGCGATCGCCGATCGCCGGCGAGGGCATAGTGCACGGTCCCGCCCTTCTTCGGCGCCTCGACGCGTTTGAGCCACGCCGGAAAACCTTTGACGACGTCCTTCTGAAGAAACCCCTTGGCGCCGATCCCTGCCGGGAATCGTTCCATCGTGATCGGTCGCTGCCGCAGGTGCGGGAGCATGAACGGCGCGATGGCATCGTAGTACGCGGCCAGCTCGCCTTTGGTGATCCCGTCGTCAGGGAACAGCACCTTGTCCGGATGCGTGATCACGGTCGCTCCCGGACGACGTCGCGCGCGGCCTTGTCGTGACGAAGGCCGAGCAGCCGAGGGTGGCGCAGCTTGTTGTGTTTTGTCCATTCGGTGAAGGCCACCTGCACGACAATTTCCGGACGGACCCAATGCGCGCGAAGTTTCGGCAAGCCGATGGCCACGGTGAATGGCGGCGTCTTCTGCTCGATCGCGTCCAGACGCCGGCGCAGATCCGTGAGGAGCCCCGTGTTGAATCCCGTGCCGACCTTGCCGGCAAACACCAGGTCGGCCTTCTCGAAGTACCCGACGAGAAGAGCGCCGAGGCCGACACGCGCGCCCTGCGGGTCGGTGAAGCCGCCGATCACGAGCTCCTGGGTCGCCTCGCACTTCATCTTCAGCCAGAGTTTCGAACGGCCGGCCTCGTACGGCGCATCGCGGCGCTTCGCGATGACGCCTTCCCAGCCCTCGCGACAGGCGTGTTCCCAGGGGGCGTCGCCCGCAAGCGCTCGCACGCGGGCGACGGGCATGCGAAAAGAAATGCCGGCAAGAAGCCGCCGTCGTTCGTCGAGCGGCAACGCGGTGACGCGTTTGCCGTTCAGCCACAGCACATCGAACACGTGATAGTCCGCGTCGCCTTGCCGGCCCCATGCGCCGGTGGCCTCTCCATCGAAGACGGCGTTCTTCACGGGCAGCGACGCAATCGCGCGAGCGACCTCGGGATAGCTGTCGGTCAGCGACAGCCGATTGCGCGACCAGAGCTCGACGCGTGCGCCATCCTTGTACGCAAGAACCCGAATGCCGTCGAGCTTCCGTTCGAACGTCCAGGCGGGATCGTTGAACCGATCGGCGGTCAGCGTCGCCGCCATGGGCTCGAGCCACGTCGGTAAAGCCATAGGCCCCAGTTTGGCATCGTTCTCGCTAGATGCGAGGTTGTGCGTCTTCGATACGCTGGCGACGATCGTCCTGGGATCATCCGCGTCAAACGCGGTCGCGGTTTTCACTTTCGCCGCGCCGACGGCCGACCCGTGCGAGACCCGGCAACACTTGCGCGCATCAGGCGTCTCGCGATTCCGCCGGCGTGGGTCGACGTGTGGATCGCTCCCGATCCTGCCGGCCATCTCCAGGCCACCGGCCGGGACGCGCGCGGCCGCAAACAGTATCGGTACCATGCCGAGTGGACCGCTCAGCGCGACGTCGCCAAATACGATCACCTGATCGACTTTGCACACACGCTGCCGGCCATCCGTCAACGTGTCGCCGCGGATCTGCAGGCGCCGCCCCTCTCGCGCGCGCGTGTGCTGGCGACGGTTATCGCGCTCCTGGAGCGGACGCACATCCGCGTCGGCAACGACGAGTACGCGCGCGCGAATGGGTCCTACGGGCTCACGACGCTGAAAGACCGGCACGTCCGCGTGCGAGGCCGGCGGATGGAATTCAGTTTCAAGGGCAAGTCGGGCATCCGCCACGACATCACGATCGAAGACCCGCGCCTCGCCCGCGATGTGCGGCGCTGCCAGGACCTCCCCGGCCAAATGCTCTTCGGGTATCGTGATGATCTGAATCGTGTGCGGAAGGTCGGGTCATCTGATGTCAACGCGTACCTGGCAAGCATCGCGGGCCCGGACGTGACCGCGAAGGATTTCCGCACCTGGTGGGGCACGGTGTCTGCCGCGGTCCTGCTGCGTCACGCGCCGGCACCGACATCCGCACGCCGCCACAAGCGCGTCGAGCTCACGGTGCTGGACGAAGTCGCGTCGCAGCTGGGCAACACGCGCGCGATCTGCCGCAAGTGTTACGTCCATCCACACGTGCTCGAGGCCGCGGCACGTGGTCTGCCCTGGCCCCGCGTGCAGAAGGTCAAGAGCTTGACCGGGTCTGAACGCGGACGAAATGGCCGTCGTTCGCCTGCTCGAGAACATGCGCCGCAGCGACGTTCGGCTCGGCCGGGTTGCGTGACCGCCAGAAAAAAGGTCCAAGCTCGCGTGCGGTCCACGCGATAGACGTCAACGCGGTCGTCTCGTTCCTGCTCCGCGACTTGGCGGCCGTTCAGTCGTCCCGCCAGAAGGGGTTTGGCTACAAAGGCGCAGCGGCGGCCGTGTTCGGGCTCGACGAGCCGCTCACCACACTATGGTCCGGCGGTGCCCTGTCGCAACGAGTGCCCGGCATCGGCCCCTCGTCGACGCGCGTCATCGCGGAGGTACTCGACCGGGGCGACTCCCCGACGGTCGAGCAGGCCATTGACGCCGCCGGCAAGCGTGCCGACATCACGAAACGGCGCGCACTTCGCTCGAACTTTCTGAGCCGCGCGGCCGTGCGGCACGTTCTGGCGGACCAGGCGCTCGGCGGACCGGCGCTGTCCGACTATCGTGGCGACTTGCAGATGCACTCGACGTGGAGCGATGGCTCCATGACGTTACCGGAGCTCGTCAACGCGTGCGCCGCGCGTGGCTACGCGTACTCGGCGGTCACAGACCACTCCTTTGGCCTGGCGATCGCCGGCGGCATGTCGATGACGGACGTGACGAAACAACATCGCGAGATCGATCGGCTGAACGCCGGCGCGACACACTTCCATCTCTTCAAGGGAATTGAAGCCAACATCGGCGCAGACGGCGCGCTGGACTTGTCGCCCGGGGAGACGCTCCGCTTCGACGTGGTCCTCGTGGCGCCGCACGCGAAGCTCCGGCTGCTCGAGGACCAGACCACGCGCCTCGTCCGTGCAATCGAGCACCCCGGCACCCACATCCTTGCGCATCCGCGCGGACGGATGGCCGGCACACGGGCCGGCGTCGTCGCCGACTGGGACGAGGTCTTCGAACGGGCGGCCGCCGCCAACGTCGCGGTCGAGATTGACGGCGATCCGGCCCGCCAGGATCTCGACTACGACCTGGCGTCGCGCGCCCTGCGGGCCGGTTGCCTGTTTGCGTTGGACAGTGATGCCCACAGTCCGCGAGAGCTCCTGTATGCCGAGACAGCGCTCGCGCACGCCCGGCTCGCGAACATTCCGTCGAGCCGAATCGTGAACTGCTGGGATATCGAGCGGTTCCGCCGGTGGCTCGCGGACCGGCCTATGCCGCGGCCGTAGGCTGGCTCGGCCCCGTCGGCGCCCGCATGGCCATCGGCGCAGTCATCGACGAAACCTCGACGTATCGAAGGCCGTACTTCCCCTCCGCCGTGCGCTCCAGAAACCGCACGTCTTCGAGCGCCGACAAGAGCGCATGGCACTGATGCGGCTCGAGGGCGAGGATGCACGATGCCTCATCCAGGGACATCAGCGAGTCCGGGAACTCGAGGAAGAGGTCCTTCAGACGTCCGAGCGCAACCACAACACGGGTGCTGGCTTCCATGGATGCCCCCACGGGACGAACGGACACGGCTAGTGGTCGGCGATATTGGCAAGAGCGGTACCACGGAGGCCGACACGAATCGTCGCGATTTTTTTTCGCTGGTCAGCGCAAGCGACCGGCAAGAAAGTCACGCAGCGCCACACCTGTGGAAGAGTCTTTCCACTCTCGCCGCCGACTGTGAATCGCGCGGCCGTGGCAATGCCCTTGCAAACTCCAGGGTCAACTCTCCGCAGGAGCCCACGATGACGGATCGATGGCGACCCAACGCCGAGGACGACCGTGGCCGGACACCTTCCCCGGAAGACCGCCGGCAGAGCCGAGCAATCCCCCGCCGAGAGGACCGGGCTCACGGTCCGGACGGCGGGCTGGACAGCGGGCGCGGGTTCGGTCGAATTGGAGTCTCCCGTTCGGACCCCTGGGCAGGCGAACGCGGCGCGGCAGACAACGCGGGCCGCGGACCGTGGACACTACAGCCGTCGCGAAGACTTCACCGGGCGTGGTCCGAGGAACTACCGGCGTCCCGACGAGCGGATCCTGGAGGATGTGTCGGACCGGCTGACCGACGACGCGATGGTCGATGCGTCGGAAATCGCCGTCGAGGTCAAGCAGGGGGAGGTCAGTCTCACCGGCACGGTCAAAGACCGGGACCAGAAGCGGCGAGCTGAAGACCTCGCGGAGCGCGTGAGCGGCGTCAAGGACGTTATTAACGCCCTTCGGATTGTCGCTGGTGTAAAGTCGGGGCCATAATCACCCTGGTCAGTTGGCAGAACACCGGAGGGCCTCATGACATCGACCGATGACGCCACTTCTCGCGACTGTGAGTGCTACGAAGCCGCGTTCGCGCGCGCCGTATGCCGCCTGAAGGTGCTCTACCCCGCTGCGACGTTCGACCGGCCGGCCTACAAGTGCCGCATGTCGGTCGTTGACGATCGAGGCACTGAACTCCGGCCGATCGAGCTGGAAACCGGACAACGCGCCCAGGTCTTCGCAGCAAGCGCCACTCAGGCACTCAACAACGCGATCGCATTTCTGGAGCGGCAGTTCGGTGCGCTTACCGAACACGAACATCCGTGCGACGACGAGGACGCATTCGCCCACGGCCGGCCGTTCGTAGTCAGCGCACGGTAAACGTCGCGAGCGCACGCATGAGCGCGTCGTAGTCGATCGGCTTGACCATGTGCCGGTCGAATCCAGCGCTTTCAGACTCGGCACGGTCGCGATCCTGGCCGAACCCTGTCAGCGCCACCATCCCCATGGTGCGGCCCCATGGTTCCTGCCGAACGCGCCGGCACACTTCGAAACCGTCCATCTTGGGAAGGCCGATATCGAGCAGCATCACGTCGGGCAGCAGCTGGGCGGCCGCGTCCATGGCCGCCGGACCGTCGTGAGCCACGTGGGTCTCGTGCCCACCCATCGAGAGGAGCAGCGCCAGCGACTCGGCGCTGTCCACGTTGTCATCTACGACGAGTATTTTCATGCGCTCGCAAGTCTCCCGGTCGTCGAGGTACTTCCCGTGGCAAACTAACACGTCCCACGCCTGACGGCTGAGCATTTCTGACCCACGCTTCGCGTTCTCCCTTGAAAACCGGGGAGGCTGACGTGGCACGGGAGTTGGAAGAAGGCAGGAACGTCCATGACTCCATCCGCCCGAATCGCCATTGTCGATGACGATCCTGAATATGCCGCCGTACTTGAGCAGATGCTCGGGTGTCACGGCTATGACGTCGTGTTGTACGAGTCGGGCGCCGCGTTCCTGGCGGGCCTGGGGCAGCCACCCGTGCCCGATGTGGTGCTGCTCGACATGGTCATGCCAGGCCTCGACGGGCTGGGCACGCTGAAGCGCGCCCGTATGCAGCTGCCGGATCTGCCCGTCATCATGGTGTCCGGCCAACAAAAGCCGGCGAACATCGTCGACAGCGTGCGCGCCGGCGCCTTGGACTACATCGTCAAGAGTGCAGCGGCGGCGTCGAATCCTGCCGCGCTCGAAGGGGCAATTCGAGGTGCGCTCGAAAAGCGCGCGTTATCGTCTGAGGTCGCCACGCTCAAGGCCAAGATGAGCGACGACCCGGCAGACCGGCTCCAGCCGTGCTGGTCCAATTCCTCGTCGATGAAGCCGGTGCTGACGATGGTCGAGCGCGTGGCCGACAGCGACGTGCCTGTCCTGATCACAGGCGAAAGCGGCGTCGGGAAAGAAGTCATCGCCAAGGAACTGCACCGCCAGTCGCCACGCCGCAACCGCCCGTTCGTGAAGGTGAACTGTGCCGCCCTTCCGCTGGAGCTCCTGGAAAGCGAGCTCTTCGGGCACGAGCGCGGAGCGTTCACCGGCGCTCATGCGCCGCGCGCGGGGAAGTTCGAATTCGCCGACGGCGGCACGCTGATGTTGGACGAAATCGGCGAGATGCCGCCGCTGCTGCAGGCCAAGCTCCTTCACGTCCTTCAGGACCATGCGGTCACGAAGCTCGGAAGCAATCGCGCGATTCCTGTGGATGTCCGGGTGATCGCGGCGACCAACCGGCCGCTCCAGACACTGCTGCGCAATGGACAGTTCCGCGCGGATCTCTACTACCGGCTGCAGGTGATTCAGATCCATGTGCCATCACTGCGCGAGCGACGGACAGAGGTCATCCCGCTGGTCGAATATTTCCTCAAGACCTACGCCGCCCGGTACAAGCACCGGCCGGTGGCCGTCTCGGACGCGATGCGCGACGCATTTCTGACCTATCCGTGGCCCGGCAACATCCGCGAGCTCGAAAACGTCGTCAAGCGCTTCGTCATCCTGCAGGACGAGAAGCTGGTCCTCAGCGAGCTCCAACAGTCGGGACCGATGACACTGACAGACACCGAGATCGGGTCCACGGCTGTACCGCCGCTCAACAACAATCGCTTCGATAACGACGAGGCGCCGGAAGACGACGAGCCGGAGCCCGGCTCGAAATCGCTGCTGCAACTGGCGCGCGACGCCGCCATGGCCGCCGAACGATCCGCAATTCTTCGCGCGCTGGTGGCGTTCCGCTGGAACCGCCGGCGTGCCGCCAAGCAGCTCGGTGTCAGCTACAAGACGCTGCTGAACAAGATGAAGGAGTGCGGTATCACGAACGATCAGGGACCGGAAGGCGGAGCGAGCTAAGACCTACGCGTGAGAATCCGCCGGGGCAAGCGGGATCGACAGTCCGATTCCATCGCCTCCCGGGAAGCGCCAGACGGCCACGCCGTGGCCGGCAAACACCGCGAGCGCGACGAACGGTTTCAAACCCCCTGCAATTACATCGACCGGCACCCGCACGCGCGGGTCATCCCAGCCTTGGACGGACGCCGGGCCGAAAAACACCTCGCACCATAGCGACACGATCCGGACCTGGCACGACACCGGGGTGCCCTGCTCACGAGAGCAGACGGCGTAGAGCGCCCGAATGGCGTCTTCGAACGCCGTGTCCGCGCTGATACGAACCAGCGTCTTGTGCCACGCCTCGGCGTGGTCGCCCGGCGGCACGATCAGACGCGCCGCGTCGGTTTCGGTTTCGCTGAGAGTTCCCTCGATGAGGGCGCTGAGCGAGACGACCCGCCACTGCCGCTCGGGCGCCGAGTCGGTGATCGTCCAATCAGCGAGGGCCTGCGCGTCGGCCGAAAGCGCTTCAAGCCGCGCCGAGGCGCGCTGGAGCCGCTGAAACGCGTTGCGCTGCTCGGCCTGCGGTAGCCGGCCGTCAGCGAGGAGCGTGGCGAGGGTGCCCACAGTTGCGGCGACGCCCCGCACTTCGTGCTCAACGACGCCCAGCACATCGGTGATTCGCATGTCCCATGGTAGACCGGCGGACGACGGCCGGCTTCGCCAACCGGGCGCGACGTCATTCCCGTCGCTCCGGGCAGGGCGGACAGCGGCTGAGCCGGCAGCAGCATGGGGACTGCGGGCGATCAGCGGGATGTCTGCCCTACTCGGGATGCTCATAGATGGATGCCGTGGAAGCTGCAGAATATCTGCCACCGCCCTTGGAACGTCCGAGACTGATCGTCTGGGCCACTCATACCCAAGCAGAGACCTGCCGGTCATACAGTGGGTAGACGGACGCGCTGCCAAGGCATCGGATTTCGCCTGCCCCCTTGGCACAGGAGGTGCTATCGTGAGACTCGTCATACGGGAGGCGGATCTTGAAAGGTCACTTGTTGATTAGCGCCGCAGTGCTGGGTGTCTTCGTGGTCGCAGGTGCGCTCGCGATGAGTTACATCGGTTGGTGGACGCTGCCGCTCGGCCTGACGGTGGTCGCCGCCGCCTGGCTCGGTGGCCGGTGCTGGCATCGAGACGTCAGCCTGTTGCCTCCGGTACCCGGCGGAGGTCCCGATCGCGAGAAGGCGCGATGGCATTGCAACGGCTGCGGGGCGACATGGGCCTCCGGACTCGAGTCGACGACTCGCCCCCGCCCCATGTACTCCGGTTACGACCAGGCCAAAGCAGGCCAAGCCGCGGCCCGGGCGGACACGCTGGAGCGCGAACGCCGTCGTATGGCCATGGAGCGCGCCGGCCTCGCGAGGGCAAAGACGACGCCCGTCGCAGTCGCGGTCAACGCGGGTGCAGCGCCGCTCGCGCGGGTCGCGAACGGCGGTCGCGTCCGGCGTTTGTCAGTCGACGCTCCCACTCCGAACCTTGACGAGGGACGGCTTGCGCACCGGCGGTCGGCGGACGATCTGCCGCGCATCCGGCCGCTTCGCGGGTGAGAACGGCGGGATGGCCACGGCCTTCCCCGTATCCGCCGACCGATACAGCGCTTCGACGATCCGGACGTCCTGCAGCCCTTCCTCCCCGGACGGTTCGGGCGTCCGGTCGTGCAGTATGCAATCCGAGAAGTGGAGCAATTCGGGGGCGAATTGGTCGCGCCGGCCAATCCGCTTTCGTGTCGTCTTTCCGTTCACGGTGAGCTCGTACGCGAGCCCCTCCGCGTACTGGTATGCCGGATCCACGCGCAACTGACCTTTCGTTCCGACGATTCGATAGGACGCGACGTCGCCGGCGTTGAAGCTCGTGACGAAGGTCGCAATCTGTTCGCTGCCGAAGCGAAGGATGGCGCCGGTGGACTCGTCGATCTCCCCGAGCTTCGCCGCTCCGCTGTTGACCGAGAGGGCCATCACCTCGGTCGGCTCGTTCCGGAAGAGATACCGGGCGGCGTTGATGCAGTACACACCGATGTCGTAGAGCGTGCCGCCGCCCAGTTCCTTTTGCGTCCTGATATTGCCGGCGCGCACGGTCATTGAAAACGACGAGTTGAAGAACTTCGGCGTCGCCGATTCGGCCACGGCGGACCAGGTCGACAGCCTTGAGGTTGAGCTCCTCGAAGTGCAGCCGGTACGCCACCATGAGCTTGACGTTCGGTGTCGCGGCACGCGTCGATCATCTTCTGGCATTCGTCTTCGGTGACGGCCATGGGCTTTTCGCACAGCACGTGGACGCCGGCTCTCGCGGCCCGAATCGTGTACTCCGCATGCATGGAGTTCGGCAGCGCGATGTACACCGCATCCACGTCCTGCAGGCACCCTTCGTACTCATCGTAGGAATAGGTCCGCCGCACGCCGTAGCGTCTTGCAAGCGTCCGAAGCTTCGTCGGGTCGTCGCTCACGAGCGCCGTCAGCGTGGAGTTGCGGCGGGCATGAGCAAACGCCGGCAGTACGGCGACCTGGGCGATGTGGCCGAGACCGACTACGGCGTAGCGAACGGATGCCATGAGATCCTCCGGGATCTCATCGTGCAAACCTCGTGCTCGAATTGCTCGGCGGGTAAAGCGAAGCAGGATCAACGGGCGAGCCCAGGTTCCGCAGACCTCGCAAGCGATAGCTCCCGTCTGTCCGCCTCAGACCCGGGCTCGAACCGCACTGACCGTGCGGATCAGACGATTGGGGTCGAATGGCTTCGTGATGTGCATCTGGAATCCGGCCTGCGCGCTTCGCGCAATCTGCTCGTCGGTGGCGTGAGCCGTCACCGCAATCGCCGGCGTCACGCGGCCGGACTCTCTGTCGAGATCGCGAATCTTCCACAGCACCTGAAACCCGCTCATATGCGGCATCGCGAGGTCGCAGAGCAGCACGTCGGCGGAGGCCTCTCGCCAGAGATCGAGTGCCTGGTCACCGGACGAGGCGGTCCTGTACGCTGGCTCCGGCCTGGGTCAGCGAAGTCTCGAGAATCTGCAAGGCATCCGGGTTGTCGTCCACGGCCAGCACTGATATCCCCGCGAGCGACGGGACGCCTTCCTCGACCGGGGTCAGCGCGACGTCGCCGTCGTAGCACGGGAACGATGCCGTAAACCTGGCGCCTTTCCCGCGACCGGCACTCTCAACCCGAATCGAGCCACCGTGCAGCTCGACGAGTTCCTTGACCACGGCGAGGCCGATGCCGAGCCCGCCATGCTCGCGCGTGACGGATGCGTCAGCCTGCCGGAACCGATCGAACACCTTGTCGATGAACTCCGGAGCGATGCCAATCCCGTTGTCGGCCACCGACAACTCGAGGTGGTCACCGGCCCCGGCCAGCTCGACATTCACGTCGCCGCCTGGCGCAAACTTCACGGCGTTCGAGAGCAGGTTCCACACGATCTGCTGCAGCCGATCCCGATCACCCTTGATGAGACACGGATCGACCGGCAGGTGCAGCCGAAGCGTGATGCCGGCCAGCTCGGCCGACGCGCGGATCGCGTCCACGGCGGACTCGACGCTGCCGCGCAGGTCCAACGGCTCGGTCAAGACGCGCAGCTTGCCGGTCACGATGCGCGAGATATCGATGAGGTCATCGATCATGCGCGCCTGGAGCAGTGCGTTCCGGTGCACGCTCGCGGCGGCCTTCGCCGCGGTCGCGCTGTCAGGACTGGCCGTGGAGAGAATACGGGACCATCCGACGATGGCGCTCAGGGGTGTCCGGAGCTCGTGCGACACGGTCGCCAGGAACTCGTCCTTCAACCGATTCACGTCCTGCTCGCGCTGCAACAGCGCTTCGCGCTCGGCATTCGCGATCTGGACGCGCTCGACCATGGCGCGAAAGGCCGTGACGAGGTCGCCGACTTCGTCCGGAGGGGCGTGAATTGCCGACAGATCGGCAACCTCCCCTTTGCCCATGTCACGCGCCGCCCGCGCCAGTTCACCGATGGGTTCTGAAATGGTGCGGTGCAACCGGTGAGACACCACGAACATGATCCCGGATGCCACCGACGAGCACGACGAGGCTGGCGATGCCGGCGGTCAGCAACCGATCCTGAAGCGCGGACCAGTCGCGCTCCATGTACACGGCACCGATCACCTGTTCGTTCTGCTGAACGAGCATCAGCGAACCGATACGAATCGCGATGGCGGCTCGGGCTGTCGGCTCGGGCACGGGAAATTCTCATCGCGAGCGAAGGCTGATACAAGCTGGCCGTCCTGCCGATAGGCGCACGCCACCCGGACCTGCGGACGCATGCGGAGCACCCCCAGCGACGCGGCCAACGCCGGGCCATCGTCAAAGGCGAGCGCGGCGCGGATGTTGTCGGCGGTCATGCTGGCGAGCGTGTCCACGTCCACCTGCGCGGCGCGCTGGAATCGCCACGAGTCGAGCGCCAGCAGAATCAGCATGGCCGCCAGCAGGACGACTGTCGTCTTCGCCATCGAGGTGAGGACGAGCTTCCGGTGAATCGGTTGCCTGCTGAACCAGCGCCTCAAATTGCCCGCGTTGTCGGGACCGCCCAGACCGATCACGATCGACCTCCGTGGACAGCCGCCGCGAGCCGCAGCAACTGTGAGTCAATCGTCAGGCCGACCTGACGCGCCTGTGCGAGATCCACCTCGAACCGGACGCGCCGGTCGATGACCCGCAAGTTGATGATGCCGCCAAGTTGGCAGAAGTCCGCTTGATCGCCAACGGTCAGGATCGGTTTGCGTTGCGCGCGCTGAAGCAGACTCACGTCAGCGGGGGCGACGTACAAGACATCACAACCATCGACCACGTCGATTCGGCCGAGCGTTCTTACGCTAATTTGGCGGCCGCCGGCGGCGGCATCGGCAGACTCCGCCACTTTCGTCCCGAATGGATGAGCTGGCGACAGGCACACTGAGAGTGCCCGGGATGGCGTGTGGTCCGACGGAGGCCACTCGACGAACTCAGGAAATCGCGCGACGAACGCGGCTTTCACCGTGGTGTCGGGAACCGGTTGCGCGAAGCCGACTGAAAGAAACGCGAGGCTCGCGACGATGGCGAGAGCCCTCACGCACCACCCTGAAGCGAGTGGCCGACCGGTTCGCGCAATGCTGGGCGGTCGGCCGCGAAGAGCTCACACCACGGATTGCGGCGCCCGGTCAGGGCGTCAGTGGCCATCATGGCAGCCAGCGTGCCGAGCGGAATGCCGTTGCCGTTGAATCCGGTGGCCACGAACTGGTGCGGCGCCGGGCAGCCGATGATCGGCAACCCGTCGGCCGAGATGATGACTTCGCCGCTCCACCGGTTCACGACGCGGGCATCGGGTACAACTCGGCCGAGGTCACGCTCGAGCTTCGCGTACCGCTCGGCGGGATCGACGTACTCGTCCGACCGATGGTCGTGCCCTCCAAAGATCACGACATCGGACGACTGACCGGGCACGATACGCAGATATCGGTACGGGTCCCCGGTGTCCCAGAAGAGCACGTCGGGCGCGGCCTCCTTCGGCACATCAGCGGCGATCACATAGCTCGTAAATAGCGCCAGCGCCGACTCGCTCCACGCTGCCCGCACGAGGGCCGGCTGCGCGACCGTCGGCAAGTGCGTCGCAACCATGACGTCCTGGCAACGTAACGTGTGGTCATTGACCGTGACGACCGGCAGGTCATCACCACCAATCTCGCTGACCGGGCTCGACTCGAACACGTCACTCCCGTCTCCGGCGATGAGATCGACAAGGGCGTGCGCATAGCGGAGCGGCTCGAACCGGGCTTGTCTGTCGAACCGGATGGCCGGCCGACTCACGAACGGCGCATTCTCGACAAACGTCGCGTTGAACCCAAAATCCGCCGCCAGATCCGCGTCGGCTCTGAGCTTCACCGCGTCGTCCAGTATTCAGGTCCTCGACCATCGGCAGATGAAGGTATCCGGGAACCCACCGGAACCCGCAGTCGATGCCTTCCTGGCCGACGATGTCCCCGATGGTCTGGATGGCGGCCCACCCGCCCTCCCAGAATGCTCGCGCGCGATCCCTGCCCAACGCGGCGACCAGGTCCGAGAGTGGCTTATCCGTGACGTACGTGAGGTGGGCGGACGTCTGACCAGTGTCCTGAGAGGCGCAGCGACCGGCCTCGACGAGCGCGACTCGCCGACCGGCCTGTTTGAGGAGATAGGCGCTCGTGAGGCCGGTGAGGCCACCGCCAACGACGACTGCGTCGTACTCGCCGTCGGCCTCGACAGGTGGCCGCGACGGGCGCGAGTCGCGAGCAAGCCAGTAGGACGTGGTCGTGGGGAGCACGCCGGACACGCGGCAACCCGAGCAACAAGCATGCCGCGCTTCTGTTAGGTCATGGAATCGTCACGCAGAAAGGTGTTGCCGACGTTGGGCATTCGGCTCCACACACAGGTCGTGGCACGAGATCCGCAACGCAGTTCGCGTCACGCTCCGAGAGTTTCCCGGAAAAATGTGGCCCGGTGACTTTTTAGGCCCGACCTGAAAAGTGACCGGCCACATTTCTCCGCCACGCTCGAGGACGGGCAGAAAGTGAGAACAAACTCATGCATCGCAATGTGGAAAATTGGGAACGTTTGGTGTCAGTCGCCGCGGGCGCAGGTCTCGTCGCGGCCGGCTGGCGGCGCAGTGGTGTCACCCGCCGGGCCGCGGCGACAGTCGGCACGGGATTGATTGCGCGCGGCGTGTCGGGCTACTGCCCAGTGAATGCGGCAACCGGCCGCGGCCTCACGCGCGGCGATACGCGACAGGCGCTCGGTGGATCGCGCGGCGTGTTCGTTCAGGAAAGCATCACGATCGACGCACCGATCGAGACGCTCTTCGAGCTCTGGAGCGATCCGTCCAATCTCCCCCGGCTGCTGCCATACCTCAGGAGCGTCGAGACCATCGACGACCGGCTGTCCCACTGGGTCCTCGAGGGTCCTGCGGGCTCCTACCTCGAATGGGACGCGGAGATCATCAACGAAGTCCCGTTCGAGACGATCGGATGGCGCTCGTTGCCGGGCGCAGATGTGGCCAGCGCCGGCTCGGTGCGGTTTCGAGAGGCTGGTCGTGACGGCACCGAGGTCACCGTCACGATGCAATACGCCCCGCCGGCCGGACGGATTGGCGCCGCCGCGGCGTGGCTCACCGGGCACGGCGCCGCGAGCCAGGTGCGCGAAGCCTCTGCGACAGCTCAAGCGGAAGCTCGAGACGGATTCAGGGTTCCACGGTTCCAGGGTTCCAAGGTTCCAGAGTTCGTGACTCAGTAGGGAACCGCCGAGCGGCTGGGCGCGCCGAGATTCCTTTCGCACGATCAGCGCATTGCACAACGTAGGCACGCCTATGCTCTTGGCCTGTTGAACTGAAGAGTTCTCCGCGTGTAGGTGGACAGATTGCCGGTCGCTTCGTGGCACAGGCCTTGAATCAACGAATTCCCGTGAGCGACTCAACGATTCCACTGTGGCTGAGCCTCATCGCTCTCGCGAGCCTCCTGCAAGTCACGATGCTCGTGGTCGCGGTGATCATGTTTGCCAGGAACGCGCGGAAGATGCAGTTGCTGGCCGCCGAGATTCGTCGGGAACAGATCACACCGCTCGTCGCGCGTGCGAACCTCGCGATTGACGAGGTGCACAGCGTCGTCGCACGGGTGCGCACCTACGACGATGACCTCCGTCGCGCGGTGAGTCGGGCGGGCGATCGCGTACATCAGGTGTCGGATCTCGTGCGCGCGGGTTCATCGCCGTTCGTCGGCATCGTTCGCGGCGCAACTGCCGCATTGTCGGTTCTGCTCAACGGAAGAAACGATTCACGCGCGAACGGCGCGGGAGGGACAGGCCATGCACGGTACTGAATACGGCAGCACGACGTCGGACCACAACGGCGGTTTTGTGACGGGACTGCTTTGCGGCGCGGCGGTGGGCGCGGCGATCGGGTTGTTGCTCGCACCCCGATCGGGCGCCGAAATGCGACGAACCCTGGCTGACTCCGCCGAACGGCTACGCGAGAAGGGTCGCGAAACCTACGACGCGGCAAACGAGGCCTTCGGTCGAGTCGTCGACCAGAGCCGCCGGGCAGCTGAGGCCGGCCGCGCCCGCGTTGAAGACGCGGTCAACGAAGGCCGGGCGGTGTTTGTCGAACAGATGAACAGCGCTCGATCACAGGACGTCGACGGGGTCTAGGGCGCGCTCAGGCTCGATCGCCCCCGCGGCGCGGGACATAACGGTCGAGTGCGTTACCCAGTTCGTCGAGTCGCACGGGCTTGCTGAGGTAGTCGTCCATGCCGGCGGCGAGGCATCCCTCGCGATCGCCATCGAGGGCATGGGCGGTCATCGCAATGATGTAGTGGCGCGACTTGAGCGGCGCGGCGTGTTCGCTCTGCGCGAATTCTCCGCGTCGCCTCATAACCGTCCAGACGCGGCATCTGGCAGTCCATCAAGATGATGTCGTACGGCGTCCGCTCGATGGCCGCCAGCACTTCCTCCCCATCACCGACGGCATCGGCCATGACGCCGAGTTTCACGAGCTGGCGGAGCGCCACCTTCTGGTTGATTGCGTTGTCTTCCGCAACGAGGACGCGCAGTGCACGCGAGCGTCGACCGGATCGACGATCCACGACGCGTGCAGATTGCCGAACCGTCGGCGTTGGCGTCGTCACCGCCGGGGATTCGGCCATGACGTTCACGAGGGCGTCGAAGAGCCGCGATTGCTTGATCGGCTTCGTCAGGTACGACGAGACGCCGATGTCCCGAAGATTCGCTTCGTCGGGGTGGTACCCGAGCGACGTCAGAATGACCACGCGCGCGCTGCGCAGTCGAGGGTCGGCCTTGATCGCCCTGGCGACGGCAACCCCATCCATGTCCGGCATTTGCATGTCCAGGATGACGAGCTGGTAGGGATCCTCCGGCAGGGCCCGGTAGAGCGCCGCGAGTCCTTCGGCACCGCTCGTCGCCATCTCGGGCCGCATTCGCCAGGCGGCCGACTGACGCTGCAGGATCTCTCGGTTCGTGTGGTTGTCGTCGATGATCAGCACGCGAACGCCCTCGAGAGTGACGGGCTCCGGCGGCCGTCGTGTGACCTCGCCTTGCTGGCGCTCGAGCGGCAGCGAAAACCAGAACGTGGATCCGCGGCCCGGTTCGCTCTCAACACCGATGTGGCCGCCCATCAACGTCACGAGTTGACGACAGATCGCCAGACCAAGTCCCGTCCCGCCGTAGCGACGAGTCATGGAATCCGTCAGCCTGGGTAAATGAGCTGAAGACCTGTTCGAGCGCCTCGCGTGGAATGCCAATACCGGTGTCGCGGACCTGAATTCGAATCGCCTCCGCACTTTCCGCGGCCTGGGGAACCGTCACTTCGACGACGACTTCGCCCTTCTCGGTGAACTTGACCGCGTTGCTCAAGAGGTTCGCGACGACCTGGCGGATGCGTCCGGGATCACCCCGAAGAAACCGCGGCACGTCTGGCGGAATCCACGTCAAGCAGCTCGATGCCCTTGTTCTGGGCCCGGTCAGCCACGAGGTCCGCGGTCTCCTCGATCACCTGCGTCAGGTCGAAGTCGACCGTCTCGATGACCATCTTGCCGGCCTCGATCTTCGAGAAATCAAGGATGTCGTTGATGATCCCGAGAAGCAGGTCGGCACTTGTCCGCGTCGTCTCGGCGAAATCGCGTTGCTCGGGGCTCAGCTCCGTGTCGATGAGAAGCCCGGCCATCCCGACGACGGCATTGAGCGGCGTCCGGATTTCGTGGCTCATGTTCGCGAGGAACTGCGACTTGAGCCGGGAGCCCTCCAGAGCCTGGTCGCGGGCCACGGCCAACGCCGCTTCGGCCTCCTTGAGCTCGGTGATGTCGCGGGAGACACCGACGGTGCCGACAATCGTGCCGGACGGGTCGCGGAGCGGCATCTTCGTCGTGATGACCCAGCGCTCACGCCCGTCGAGCCAGTTCTCGCGTTCCATCTTGGAGATGATGGGCTCGCCGCTGCGCATGATGCGCTGCTCGTCCTCGAAGGCCTCCGTCGCGTGCTCACCACCGAAGAAGTCCGCATCGGTCTTGCCGATGGCGTCGGCCGGATCGGCAAGGCCGAACCGCCGCGCCATCGAGGCGCTCACCTTCAACATCCTCGACGACCGGTCCTTGAAATAGATGGCATCTGGACTCGCGTCCAGCAGCGCGCCGAGCAGCTCACGCTCGTGCTGCAGCTGCTCCTCGATGACCTTGCGCTCCGTGACGTCCCAGAAAATGCCCTGCGTTCCGATGATGCGGCCAGATTCGTCTCGAACCGGCGTCTTGATCACCTGGACGAACAATCGTCGTGTCGGGGTGTCATGCTTCTCGATGACGTCGTGCGTTTGACCCGTCGCGACGACTCGCTCATCGTCTGCGGTGTACTTGGCGGCCAGGTCGGCCGCGAACAGGTCTGAATTCGTTCGTCCGAGGATCTGGTCGCGTGAAAGCCCGAGCGTCTCGCAATATCGCGAGTTCACGAACGTGTGTCGCCCTTCCAGGTCCTTCCGGAAGATGTTCTGCGGCAGCGTCTCCACGAGCGAGTGGTAAAAGGCCTCGGATTCCTTGAATGCCGTCTCGAAGTCGGCCGGGCGAGCCGGCTGCGCAGTTCTGCGCAGCGGGCGCAACTTGGGACCCTTCCCGTGCTGTGCCTTGGACTGGGTGGCTTTTCGGACACCCCGGGAGGGGGAAACACTCATAGGACGGCGAGTACGCCGATCTCCAGATAGGCCTGCAGCAAGTATCGGATCGGCGCCGGCTGCCTGTAGGAGGACGACGGGTACGACAGGTTCGACGGGTACGACAGGTCCAAGGAATCAACTGGCGCGTGTCATCTTTCTTAGTCTTGGTGGATTCCTGCGCTGATCGACGCTCAAAAAGCTGAAGAAGTCGACCGGCGTAAGTTCGTTCCTCGGACCGGTCGAACCCGTCGCACCTGTCGTACCCGCATAGGAGTAATATCTGCCCAATGCGCGGGACGACGGGCGTCCGGGCGGTGGCGGTTGCGGCAGTGGGCCTCGGCCTTGCCCTCGCCGGCGCGACCAGCATCCGCGCGGGCGAGCCGCCGCAAAGCCCGGCGCCCGTCAATTTCGACCGCGACATTCGTCCGATCCTCTCGAACAACTGCTTTCAGTGCCACGGGCCGGACGAGCAGCAGCGCGAGACCAACTTCCATTTCGATACGGAAGACGGCGCGTTTGTCGACGACGGCATCATCGTCCGCGGAAAGTCAGCTGAGAGCCTGCTCGTCAAACGCATCACTGAATCCGGATCCGCGCGAGCGGATGCCGCCGCCCGACTCGGGCCACGCGCTGACCGATTCACAGATCGCGTTGCTGCGCCGATGGATCGACGAAGGCGCGAAGTGGAGCTCGCACTGGGCCTGGGCGCCACCGAAACGAGCCGAGCCGCCAGCCGTGACCCACACGGCGTGGCCGCGCACGCCGATCGATCGATTCATTCTCGCGCGCCTCGAGCGGGAAGGGCTGCAGCCATCGCCCGAAGCCGACAAGACGACACTTCTGCGCCGCCTGA
Organism: uncultured Acidobacteriota bacterium; assembly: GCA_963730485.1. GTDB lineage: Bacteria > Acidobacteriota > Vicinamibacteria > Vicinamibacterales > SCN-69-37 > CAVTYZ01. Next base: position 25,810 of record CAVSRY010000027.1, read on the forward strand.
CCTACGACCTGACCGGACTGCCGCCCACACCGGCGGAAGTCGACGCGTTTCTCAACGACCATTCGCCGGACGCGTACGAGAAGCGCGTCGATGCCTTGCTGGCATCGCCGAGGTACGGCGAGCGAATGGCCATGCCGTGGCTCGACGCGGCACGGTATGCCGACACGCACGGCTACCACATCGACAGCGTGCGCGGCATGTGGCCCTGGCGCGACTGGGTCATCAACGCCTTCACCCGCAATCTGCCGTTCGACCAGTTCGTGGTCGACCAACTGGCCGGCGACCTCGTTCCGAACGCCACGCGCGACCAGAAAGTGGCGTCGGGCTTCAACCGCAATCACATGATCAACTTCGAAGGCGGAGCGATCGCCGACGAGTACCAGGTCGAGTACGTGATCGATCGCGTCGAGGCCACGTCCTCCGCATTCATGGGACTGACGATGGGTTGTGCGCGATGCCACACGCACAAGTTCGACCCCATCACCCACAAGGAGTTCTATCAGTTCTACGCGTTCTTCAATAACGTGCCGGAGCGCGGTCTCGATGGGCGCAACGGAAATGCCGACCCGGTGCTTCTGCTCACGTCTCCGGTGCAGGACGCGCGGTTGGCTGAGCTCGGCACCGCCATCGCCGCTGCGGAGCGCGCGCTCGCCGATGCCGTCATCGCACCGCTGCAGGCGGAATGGGAGACGTCCCTCGCGAGGTCGGGACCGGTGGTCACGAACGGGCTGACCGCTCACTACGAACTCGACGGCAGCTTCTCGGACATCTCCGGCCGATACCAGCACGGCCGCACGGTCGCCGGCGATCCGACGTTCGAGACGGGACGGGTCGGACGCACGGCATCTTTTGACGGCGACACCGAAGTCAGCTTCGGCAACGTCGGCGCGTTCGACCGCGCGGAGGCCTTCAGTCTGGCGGTCTGGCTGCGCGGGCGCGGCAAGCTCCCGATGGCGGTGTTCCAGAAGGTCGAGCGCGCCGGCGGCCGAGGCTACGAGTTGGGCTTCGACGACGTCGTGCTCTCCGGCGTGCAGCGGTGGGCGGCCCGGTTGACGATCGCGCTGACGTCGGACGGCCCCGAGCGCGCGATCCAGATCCGCACTCGCGATCGATTCAGACTCGGTGACTGGTATCACGTCGCGATGACCTACGACGGGTCGGGAAAGGCGTCCGGCTTGAAACTGTCCGTCAACGGCATTCCGGCCACGATCGACGTCGTGCGTGATGCGCTCGGCGATTCGATCGCCACGAGCGCACCGCTGCGAGTCGGTAGCAAAGCGATCGGCAAGCCCTTCAATGGACAAATCGACGACCTGCGTCTGTACAACCGTGTGCTGACCGCCGCCGAGATCGAGACCCTGGCGATTCACGATGCGTCGCGCGCCATCGTGTCTGGCGTTCGAGGGAAACGCTCGCCGGCGGAGGCCGCCGAGGTCCGCGAGTACTTTCTCACTCAGGCTGCACCCGAATCGCTGCGTGCCCAATACCGCGAACTGAAGCGCCTGCAAACCGAGAAGCAGGACCTCGAGCGGACGATCCCGACGGCGATGGTCATGGGCGAGCTGGCCACGCCCCGCGAGACCTTCGTGCTCGCGCGTGGGGACTACCGGAACAAGACCGAGAAGGTCGAGCCGGGCGTACCGTCGATGCTTCCTTCCCTGCCAAAGGACGCGCCGGCAAACAGATTGACGCTCGCGAAGTGGCTTGTGGATCCGGCGCATCCACTCACGTCCCGCGTCGCGGTCAACCGCTTCTGGCAGATGTATTTCGGCTACGGCATCGTGAAGACCCAGGAAGATTTCGGCGTACAGGGCGAACCGCCCGTGCATCCGGAGCTGCTCGACTGGCTGGCGACCGAGTTCGTGCGGTCCAAGTGGGACGTCCGCGCGCTGCAACGCCTGATCGTGACGTCGGCAACGTATCGCCAGTCGTCGAAGGTGACCCGGGCGTTGCTCGAGAAAGACCCTGAGAACCGGTTGCTCGCGCGCGCGCCGCGCACGCGCATGCCGGCCGAGATGATTCGCGACACCGCGTTGTCGGTCAGCGGCCTGCTCAACCCCGCGATTGGCGGACCGAGCGTCTTCCCGTATCAACCGGCCGGGCTCTGGGAAGAGATGGCGTTCGGGGAGGGGTTTACCGCGCAGGCGTATGAGCAGGACCACGGTGCCGATCTCTACCGGCGTGGCATGTACACGTTCTGGAAGCGCACCGTGCCGCCCGCATCACTGGCGGCGTTCGATGCGCCGGACCGCGAGAAGTGTGCGGCCCGGCGTGTGTTGACGAACACGCCGCTTCAGGCGCTCGTGCTCTTGAACGACCCGACATATGTGGAAGCGGCCCGCGCCCTGGCTGAACGCGTGTCCCTCGAGGCCGGAGGGAATGACACCGCGCGCGTTGAGTACGCCTTCAGGCTCGCCACCTCCCGGCGGCCGACCGTGAATGAGACGGCGGTCCTCAGGGAGCTGCTGCGAACGTCCCGCGCCTCGTATCGCCGCGATCGTCAGGCCGCCCAGGCGCTGCTCACGGTCGGTGAGTCCCCGCGCCGCACGAAGATCGACGCCGCCGAGCTCGCGGCGTGGACCACCGTCGCGAGCACGATCCTCAATCTCGACGAAACCATCACCAGGCAGTGACGCCATGGATCCCAATCCTCTGAACCTGCACCTGACGCGACGGCAGTTGTTCGGGCTGACGGCACGAGGGATCGGCATCGGCGCTCTCGGTTCACTGCTGGGCTCGGAAGGACTTGCGGCGGCCATCGGACCTCAGGCGCCCGACCGCCACGCCGGCGGACTTGCAGGCGTGCCCCACTTCGCACCCAGGGCGAAGCGCGTGATCTTCCTGCATCAGTCCGGCGGGCCTTCACAGCTCGAAACATTCGACTACAAGCCGAACCTCGTTCGGTACCTCGGCACCCAGATTCCCGATTCAATACGCATGGGTCAGCGCGTGGCCCAGACGATGGGCCAATCGACGCTGCCGGTCGTGAACTCCGCGTACTCGTTCGCGCGTTACGGCAAGGCCGGCACGTGGGTCAGCGAGCTCCTGCCGCACACCGCGAAGATCGTCGATGACATCACCATCATCAAGACGATGCATACCGACGCGATCAATCACGACCCGGCGATCACGTTCATTCAGACGGGATTCCAGCAGCCGGGACGGCCGAGCATGGGCGCCTGGCTGAGCTACGGTCTGGGCACCGAGAACGAGACGCTGCCGACGTTCGTCGTCCTTCTGTCACAGGCGCACGCGATCAACGCCGACCAGCCGTTGTTCTCGCGTCTGTGGGCGAGCGGCTTCCTGCCGTCGAGCTACCAGGGCGTGCGGTTCCGCGCTGGGAGCACGCCGGTGCTGTTCCTCGAAAACCCGCCAGGCGTGAGCCAGACGACCCGGCGCGAAATGCTCGATGCAGCGGCCAAATTGAACGCGATGCGCGAGGCGGCGTATGGCGATCCGGAGATTGAGACGCGGATCGCACAGTACGAGATGGCGTACCGGATGCAGACGTCGGTACCGGACCTGATGGATCTCTCAAAGGAACCGGACTCGGTCTTCGAGATGTACGGTCCGGAATCGCGCAAGCCCGGCACGTACGCGTCGAACTGCCTGCTCGCGAGGCGACTGGCCGAGCGCAACGTGCGGTTCATCCAGCTGTACCACCGTGGTTGGGATCAGCACAACGATCTGCCGCGCGACCTCGCGCTCCAATGCCAGGGCACGGATCAACCCACGGCGGCGCTCGTCACCGATCTAAAACAGCGCGGCTTGCTCGACGATACTCTCGTGGTCTGGGGTGGCGAGTTCGGCCGAACGGTCTTCAGCCAGGGCAAGATCACGGCTGCCAACTACGGGCGCGATCACCATCCCCGGAACTTCTGCATGTGGGTGGCCGGTGGCGGCACCAAGCAGGGATTCGTGCTCGGCGAGACCGACGATTTCAGCTACAACGTCGCGTCGGATCCCGTGTCGGTTCATGATCTGCAGGCCACGATTCTCCATCTGCTCGGCATCGATCACACGAAGCTGACCTATCGGTTCCAGGGCCGCGACTTCCGGCTGACCGACGTGCACGGCTCCGTCGTCTCGAAGATCCTCGCGTGACGACAAGGCGAGACTTCCTCGCGCACACTTTCGCGATCGCCGCGGGCCTGACGACGAACGGTCCGGATTCGCCTTTGGCTTCCGCTCGAAGGCCATGAGACCGTTGATCTCCTGCTCGACGTCCGTCCACTGTGTGTAGCAGTAACCGGCGCACCCGGGATCGCCACGAAGGGCTTTGACAAGGCCATCGAGGCGCGAGAGAAACGCCTCGCGCGTCCGGGCGGGGCACGGCTACCTGCTGCCCGAGCAGCGACGCACCGAACCCCCCGACAGTTGCCAGGAGCCCGAGCGAAGAGACGAACCGGTTGTGGCGCATGCCGCACGTTTTACCGGCTGGTTAACCGACCTCGTAGAATCTCGTCCAATCCCGTCATGGACACATTCCACCAGGACATCCGTCTCGCCCTGAGGCGGCTGCGCCAGACCCCGGCCTTCACCCTGGCCGCGGTCGCGACGCTTGCGCTCGGCATCGGCGCGAACGCCGCCATCTTCTCGGTGGTCTACGCGGTACTGCTTCGTCCGCTGCCCTTCTCGCGCCCGTCCGATCTCTACGCCGTGCTCACGGTGAATCGCACAGCCGGACAGCAGGCGGGCGCCTCCGCGGTGGACCTTGATGATTGGCGCGCCCAGAAGCAGTCCCTCGTGGACATCGGCGGCTACTTCTACGCCGACGGCGCGACGGGCGTGGACCTCTCGAATCGCGGCGAGCCGCGGCGTCTGACGGCTGTGTTCGTCACCCCGGGCTTCTTCCCAGCATTGGGCGTGGCTCCAGCCCTCGGCCGGTTGCCCCGTGAAGACGAGCTCGTGCGCGGAGGACCGGACAATGTGGTGGTCCTGTCCCATGGTTTCTGGATGCGCGAATTCGGCGGATCGCCCGCGGCTGTTCGCGAAACCCTGACGCTCAATGGCGCACCCGTGCAGGTGCTGGGCGTCCTCCCTCCGGACGCCCGATTCCCGGCACCACTGGCCGATGTCTACGTTCCGTACTCGAACATTCCGGATTCCGGTATCCCTCGGATTCGACCGGTTCGAATCCTGGGCGTCGTCGCTCGCGCGCAGCCAGGCACGCCAATCGAGCGGGTGCAGGCGGAGATGGACACGATCGCGGGCCGGTTGGCCGGACAGTATCCGGAGAACCGGTTGTGGGACACGACGAGCGTGGAACGGCTGTCGGAGATCGTGTCGGGACCCGTGCGGCGGCCTCTCGTCGTGCTGATGGGCGCCGTCGGCTGCGTGCTGTTAATCGCGTGCGTCAATCTCGCGGGATTGCAGCTCGCACGCGGCGCCGCACGGTCGCGTGAGATGGGCATCCGCGTCGCGCTCGGAGCACGCCGAGGTCGATTGGTCCGGCAGATGCTCACCGAAACCTTCGTGCTGGCGACGCTCGGAGGGACCGCAGGATTGGCTCTGGCGTACGGCGGCGTCGCCGGCCTCCTGGCGCTCGGCGCGAGTGAGTTGCCGCGCGCGGAAGAGGTCGGCGTCAACGGCACGGTGCTCGGATTCGTGGCGGCGGCGACCGTGTTCAGCGGATTCCTTTTCGGCCTGATCCCGGCCCTTCGACTATCGCTCGCGACGGTCTGGCAATCGGCGCAGATGAGCGCCCGGGCCACGGCCGGCGTCGAGAGCCATCGGCTGCGCTCGGGTCTCGTGATCGCGGAGGTGGCGCTCGCCGTGGTGCTCGTGGCCGGAGCCGGCCTCATGACGAGGAGCTTCGTCGCACTGCTTCGCGTCGATCCGGGATTCCGGGCCGACCAACTCGTCGCCGTGATGTTCACTATCGATGTCGCGCGGCAGCAGGCGCGATTCGGACCGGCGGACGGCCAAACGAATCGAGAGCCTCCCTACACCACCTTCTATCGCGAGGTCATCGATCGCGTGCGTGACCTGCCCGGCGTCCTGTCGGCCGCCGCGGTCAAGGACGCGCCGTTCCGTGGGAACGGCGAGCGCGTCGGCTTTCGTATCGAAGGACGGCCGGTTGGCGCGGGTGACGCGTTGCCGTCGGCGCCACGCGATCCACGTCAGCGATGGGTACTTCCGGACGATCGGCGCCCGGATCATCGAGGGACGGGAATTCACGCGCGACGACCGTGCGGGCGCGCCTTTGACCATCGTCGTGAACGAGGCCTTCGCGCGCCGGTTCTTTCCCGGGGAACGAACAACGGGCAAGGCGATCGTCGTCGGCCAGTCCACCCGCGTGCCGATCGTCGGCGTCGTCAACGACATCCGGCAGATCGCGATGAACGAACCGGCGGAACCGACGGTCTACATCGCCAACCTCCAGAACGGCCGCGTGAAGACGACGATTGTGGCGCGAACGCCGGGAAACCAGCTCGCGATGGCGCGAGCGATTCAGGAGGCGGTCTGGTCGGTCGATCCGCTTCAGCCCATCACCGAGATCTTCACGTTTGACGACGCGGTCGGCGTCGCGCTGACGAGACCACGTTTGTTGACCGTATTGCTGGCGGCGTTCGGCGCCACAGGTCTGCTGCTCGGGGTCGTCGGCATCTACGGCCTTCTCGCCTTTGCGTTGCAGGAACGAAGACGGGAGATCGGTGTGCGACTGGCGCTCGGCGCGAGGCCGATGGATATCCGCGCGATGTTCCTGCGGCGTGGGCTCGTGGTGACCGCCGCGGGCCTCGCCCTTGGGCTGACAGGTGCGTGGTTCCTCGGACGCGCTATCGCGTCAGTGTTGTACCAGGTGCCGGCCGCCGATCCGCTGACGCTCGCCGGAGTCGTGGCGACGCTCGTCGCCGCGGCCGTGGCGGCGAGTTGGTTGCCGGCCGCACGTGCGGCGCGCGTCGATCCGGCAGAGACCCTTCGAGCGGAATAGACTGGCCGTGTCTCACGCCACGACCGTTCCATCGCCAAAGGACTCGGTCGACCGTCGATCGCGGAACACTAGTGCCAGCCGAGCTCGACGACTTCGAAGTCGCCGGCCGTCAGCGCCGCGAACGCGGGATTCAACTGGTCGTTGTCCCATCGCGAGTCCATCGTGCCCGTGATGTACATGTCCGACCCGTTGTCGGCCACGATCAGCCCGTACGTCTTCATCGCGCGGAAGATGCGCTGCATGTCGGACGGAAATCCTGAGATGTCCTTGGAGGCCTTCAATCGCAGCCGCGCGCCCATCGGCAAGGCACCGCTTGTTGAGCCTGCCCGGTGGGAGGCGGGCCAGACGTAGTCGTTGGTGGCCCTCACGGTGACGCGGAACGCGTGCCGGATGTCGCCCGAACCGGCAACCTCGTCGTAGCGAACGAGCCCGGGAAGGATCGCGAGGCCGGCAGCATCCGCCGATGTCCAGCCTTCGGGACGCCGGTCGTTTCGGTTCAGATCGAAGATGGCCCCTGAGCCGGCTTCCCACCGGCCCGCGGATGAGTTCCACCGCGTCGCGTAGAGCTCGTACAGCACCCATCGATCGCGGTCAACGATGAGCAGGTGGCGATCGCCGCTGGACCCACCGCCGGGCGCGCCACCTTCGATGAAGTTCGGCCGCGTCTTCGCTTCGTCCGGAATCGGGTAGCCCGGCACTCCGCGAAACTCCGTGTCACTCTCGGACCCGTACGAAATGAACGTCACCGGCACGCGCGGTTGGCCGCTGCCGACCGTGACGTACGGCATACCGTATGGCGGCGGTCCGAAGTCAGGGTGGAGCCGGCGCGAGCGGCCGACGAAGTCGATGAACCGGTCAGAGTCCGGATCCACGGGCGCGTTGCGGATGTCGCGGTTCCACCAGTTCGACGACGGGAAGAGCGAGCCGAGATGCTCGTTCAGGAGCACCAGGGACGGCGGTGCTGGTGGTGGAGGAGGCGGTGGCGGTGCGGGCGGCGCCGGTGGCTTCGGCGTTGACGGCGGATCGGGCTTCGGCGTCGCGGGCGGATCGGGCGTCGGCGCTGGACTGGGAGCAGGCGCGGGAGCCGGCGACGGACCGGGGTCGGCGGCGGAGTGGGCGTCGGTGCTGGCGACGGGTCGGGAGCAGGTGCCGGCGACGGCGTGGGCGACGAGGTTGTTTCTGAGGGCGCCGTCGGAGCTCGACGGCGGCGTTTCGTTTTCGTCACACCCGCTGGCGATCGCGAGGGCGAGCGCCAGAACCGCAATGACAAGAGATGGTCTCGGCACGGATCCATACGGGAGGGCAATAGCCGCGCCAGCGGGACGATGTCACCGATGGCGCGGCTTGGCCCGGTATGGCCGAACGTGCACGCTCGATTGTTCCGAACTCGAAACGGCGCCGACGATCTCGTCAGTCAGTTCCCGCCGAAAAAGTACACGCCGGTGATCGAGACCACGTTGACACCCGGGATAATTCAGGCCGCCGGCAACGCGAATCTTGAGACGTGGCCCGGCGATGAAGGCGGCGGCCACTTCAACGCGGCCGATCGGCATGAGGTCCGAGTCCGATTTCAGGATTCTCGACACGTCATCCGAGCTCGAACCCGTCTGCACGGTTGTCACATTGGTGATGGTCGCATTCGAACATGGATTGGGCGGCTCGTCACCGCCGGCCCCGAAATCAGGAAACACTCCGGGCGGGAAGGTGCACGTGTACGAGGTCTGGAATTCCACCGCATCAACATGGCCACTCATGAACCCGAACCCGCCGCCGACATTCAGTCCCACCTGCACTCGCTGACTGAACGTGACGAACGGAATGAACTTGTGGACCTCGAGACCGTTCAGCAAGACGTCGCGGCGCGTCAGCTCTGACTCCAAGTCCTGGCACTGGAGGACGATGGCCCCACTGCCCCCGCCGGTGCAACCGTGCCGTTGATCCCGGAGACCGTGCTCTCATCGAACGTCCGTCGAACGTACGACACACCCCAATCGCCAGACAGCGCGCGCCCTCGCGCGATGCCGATCCGAAACTCCGTGCCTTTGAGATCCTGATCCTCAATCGACATGTCGTCTTCCGAAAAGTGGAGAGCCGCCAGAGGCTCGAGAAACGACGGGACGTACCATTTGGGCACGAAACTGCCAACAACACCCCACGACGAAGGGTTCGCGCTCTGCGCGGACGCCGGGGCGGACGACACCAGAAGGACCAGACACATCAAAGCGGCACGTTGTCTCAAGGGGAGCTCCTGGGCGCGGACTCTAGCACAGGAAACATCCATCAACGGGCGCCTCCACCGCTGGTCCGATTCTTGAAGCTGGACACAGCCATGAGACACATGAGGCTCGTTGCCCGCAGTGTGCTGCTTCTTGTCGCGCTCACCGCGGCCGGGTGCGCGACCAAGTCAATTGACCGCGTGCTCGCGGACCCTACGCGCTATCGCGACCGCCAAGTGGAGATCGCCGGCGAGGTCGTCGACAGCTATTCGGTTCTCGGCCGCGGCGTCTACCGCGTCCGCGATGACAGCGGCCAGTTGTGGGTTCTGTCCGATCGCGGCGTGCCACGCGACGGCGCGCGAGTGAAGGTCAAAGGCACCATCCGCGAGCCTTTCAACCTCGGCGGGCTTGGCGCAAACCTGCCCGCTGGCGTCGGCGGCGCCGTGATGATGGTCGAAGATTCCCACAGCGTGCGATGACGAAGACGCCGCTCTCAGTCGTGCTTGTTCTGCTGTTGGGCGCCGTATCCCTTCGGAGGACAGACCCCGCCAACCCAGCCGAATCAGGCGGCCGATCTGGATCTGCAGGTGCTGCTCGACCGGCTCCGCTACTCGCCCGGCGAAATCGACGGGATGGCAGGCTCCAACACCCGGAAGGCCGCAGCGGCGTTTGCGAAATCGCGAGGGCTGTCCGGGTCGGTCGACATGCCGGAGTTCCGCGAGGCGCTTGGGTTGGGCACGACGCCGGCCACCGTGAAGTACGTCATCACCGCGGAGGACGTGGCCGGTCCGTTCGCGGACGCGATTCCGGAAGACATGATGGCGAAGGCCGCGCTGCCCCGCCTCTCATTCACGTCGATCGCCGAAGCGCTCGGCGAACGGTTTCATGCGGCGCCGGCGCTTCTTCAGCGCCTCAATCCCGGCGTCCAGTTCAGCCAGGGCGTCGAGATTCTTGTCCCGAATGTCGCCGAGCCTCTCGTGGCGCCGGGCAGTGCCGCCGAAGTCATCGTGTCAAAAGCGGACTCGACGCTCAGTGTTCTGGACGCGGGAGGCAAGGTCATTTTCTTTGCGCCGGTGACGAGTGGCAGTGAGCATGATCCGCTGCCGATCGGCGACTGGAAGGTCACGGGCATCAGCCGGGATCCCGTCTTCAACTACAACCCGTCGCTCTTCTGGGATGCGGAACCTTCGCATGCCAAGTCAAAGATCCCACCCGGACCCAACAACCCCGTCGGCGTCGTCTGGATCGACATCACCAAAGAGCACTACGGACTGCACGGCTCGCCCGAGCCCGGCAAGATCGGCCACACCGAATCGCACGGGTGCGTCAGGCTGACCAACTGGGATGCGACCACGGTCGCGGGACTCGTCAAGGCAGGCACGCCGGTGCGCTTCCGGCCATAGCGGCGACGAGATGAGGGCCACGAGCGGTCTGTGGATCGGCATCACGAGCTTCCTGCTCGGCGTCGTTGCCACCGTGCTGTCGTGAGCCGCGCGCCAGCCGAGCAGTCACGCCATCGTCATTCCCGAGACACCAGTCGCGACGAGCGCTCCGGCTGGTGAATCCATCAGCGCGGCCCCGGCGCCGCGCGATTGCTCGGACATCGATCGCCGGGCCGTGACTGCCGACCTTCGTACGCCGCCGTCCGAGGACGATGCGATCGGCGTACCTTCGACATCGCCGGCTTCAGTTGCCGCTCCCCGATCTGAAGGTGAAGGATCTTCGCAGCTCGTTCAGCGAGAAGCGTGGGGGTTCGCGCGCCCACGAGGCGATGGATATCCTGGCGCCACGGAACACGCCGATTCAGGCGGTTGACGATGGATGCGTGGCGAAGCTGTTCGAGAGCAAGGCAGGCGGCCTGACGGTCTATCAGTTCGACCCGACGCTGACCTATACCTACTACTACGCCCACCTCGAGCGGTATGCGGACGAGATCGATGAAGGCGATCCGGTCCGCCGCGGCGACGTCATCGGCTACGTCGGCACGTCGGGCAATGCGCCACCAGACACGCCGCACCTGCATTTCGCCATCTTCATCATGGGCGTCGAAAAGCGCTGGTGGGAGGGCACGCCAATTGACCCGTACTCCGTGTGGCGTGACACGGCAGCGAGTCCGCTGAACTGACCGACCTCATCTGAGGACACCGACCGCCGGGGATCCTCTTCAAATCCTCGAGTTTTCCTGGATCGGATTGGCATGGCGGTTGCTCTAGAACCAGCCAGTCGTTCCCCTCCCAGGGAGTTCAAGATGTTGATCGATCGAAGGATCGTAGGCGGCGCCCTGGCCGGGCGTCACTCTGGCGATCGGAACCATCGTCGGTGCCACAGCGCTCACACAGAGCGACGACACGAACGTCACGGCGTCGCAAATCGCGGGCTCCCGTACGTTGCTGACAGGCGCGGATGCGCTGGCGCTGGGATGCCGGCCCGACGAGGCGGCTGTCATTCAACACTTCACCTTCCAGGGCGAACGCGGGCTGAACAGCCAGTGCGTGGTGGTCTCGACGCCGTGGGCCGCGGCCTTGACCACGGCCGCCGCGGCAAGTCCCGCGCAGTTCGCGCCGGCGCCCGCGACGGTGGCGAGAACGACGGCGGCATCGCCGGCGGGACGTGCCAGGCAGGTCGAGAATTCGAATGGCCGGACGTGGAAGAAGACGGCGCTCGTGATCGGTGGCTCGACGGCGGCCGGCGCTGGCATCGGCGGACTGATCGGCGGCAAGAAGGGCGCGCTGATCGGGACGGCGATCGGCGGCGGCGGCAGCACGATCTACGAAGCGATGAAACGCCGCTAGTTAGTCCGGCGGTCGCAGAACACAGGCAAAGGGCCGGCTGAACAGAGCCGGCCCTTTTGCCTGTACGGGACGAATGGACCGCGCCTAGGCATAGGCTCTGCGGGCCGCTACGAATCGATGGAAGACGTCGTGTTCTGCCGAATCCAGGTGTTCAACGCCGACAATGACCAGAGCGTTCCCGCGGCGATCACGGCCACGAGCAGCCACCCCATGGCCTGCGCGCCGAACGCCGCGTCGAGCGTTGGCCACGCGAACCTGAACTGCCGGAGCTCGCTCCCCCGATCGACCATCCAGTGCCAGGCCGTATGCGCGACGAGCGCCGACAACACCAGCGTCCCGACGCTGCTCCGATCGGGCATGTCGGAAGACGAAATTGAGCGGCGGAATGAGCAGCGCGAGAATCAACACCTGTCCAAGCTCAATACCGACGTTGAACGACAGCAGCGACGAGAACAGGTGCGCGCCCGCGAACTGCAGTGATTCGCGGAGCGCGAACGAAAACCCGAACCCGTGCACCAATCCGAACGCAAAGGCGACCTTCCAGCGGTGATCGAACCGCCGCGCCAGCACGTTCTCGATCGCCATGTACACGATCGACGCGGCGATCAGCGTCTCAATCAGGGGCGGAAACCAGAGGGCGGACGGCGCAATGTCGAAGGCGGAGGCGACGAGCGTGATCGAGTGCGCGGCCGCGAATGCCGTGACGACTGGAATCAGCGATCGAAGCCGCCGCAGCGGAATGACGAGACACACGAGGAACAGCAGGTGATCGGCGCCTGTCGAGGATGTGCACGAAGCCGAGCTGGACGAACCGAAGCGCCGCCTGGTGCCATCGCGGGTCGAGCCGGATGCGTCCGGGATCCCCGCGGAACTCGAACGCGCGCACGGCGCCGCCCGGTGGCAGGAACCGCAGGGCCGTCGTCACGTGGACTCCCAGCCGCGCGAACGAGGGGCGAACGGCAAAGGCGGACTGATCGGACTGGATGTCGTAGTCGAGCACCGCGTCGAGCATCGCCTGGTTCCAGTACAGATCGACGTCGGGAGTCGATTCGAGGTGCACTCACGTGCGCGAGCGCCTCCGCGTAACTCCCGAACGATCGGTCGGACGGCAGTGAGACACGAACGCCGACGAGTTGCGGCTGGCCCAGCGGGCGGTCGTTCTTGTACATCACGACGCCCGGCACAATCCACAACGCCACCGCGTCGCGCGAGCGCCTGGTCGATGCGCGCGAGATCCATGAGACCGAGCGGGCCCGCGCGTGGGAAAGTCGACGTCTCCCATCGCCGCGAGCGGCACGCGGACGACCAGCCGGAGCCGCGTGGCCTTCCGGCTTCACGAACGCCTGCACGAGGACGTCGGTGGGCAGATCGTGCGCCGTGAGCCCGGTTGCCCACACGACCAGTGCGGCGGCCAGACACGATCGAGTAGAGATGCCGCGGCATGCGGACTAGCCTGGCGGCCGCCTCAACTGCTGGAACCGCGTTCAGAACCAGCGTCGATCGACTGGCAGACGAGAGAGCGCGTGCAGTATCCGAACGTGGTGTAGGCGAGCACATCGAGGGCGCTACCGGTCAGCGAGAACTTATTCAGTTTGTACTGAGCGAAGAACGACACCCAATGCTCCGTCGGGAGAGAAAAACGGCATCATAGACGTTCTCGGTTCCCAGGATTGGTCTGGACTCGTGGTTTATCGAGGGCCCTCACGAACAACTGCGAGACGCCGGCGTGGACGCCGCCATAGACCACGTGCGTCCGTCCGGTGATACCGCGACTGACGGCACTGGCAGAAATTCGCGAGCGCGTCGCCATCAGGCAGGGTGAGCGACAGTCGCGTGATGCGGGAACGTGCTTGATTTCGCAGGCGAACTGTCAAGCCTGCTGACAACAAACGCCGTGGCGGCGACCGCGACGATGAGCCCGGCCGCGACGACACCGGGTTCCGACGGCCATCATCGCGTAGTCTCGACCGGAAGCAGTGGTCGCAGCGCAGTCGAACCGAGGCTCGAGCACCGACGGATCGATCAGAAGATCGACTGGCTGTGGCCTGATGGCGTAGTGTCCGAAACGGCTCCCGGCGACGAGCCAGGCAAGGGGGTCGATTATAGGCTTGCCGCGGATATACTTCCGACCCACCACGAATTCAGCTGAGTGTGAGGGCGCGCATGGGAATTCTGCGGAAGGCCTCTGTCGTTGCGTTCTTTTTCGCGATTGTCACCGCGCTCGTCATCGCGCGCTTCACCTTCGGGCGCATCGCCTCCGCGCAGCGCCTCTCGGGCGAGCAGGTGCCCACATTCGAAGTCGATCCGCTGTGGCCGAAGCCCCTGCCGAATCATTGGATTCTTGGTCAGACGATCGGCGTCGCCGTCGATGCCCGCGACCACATCTGGATCGTGCATCGCGGCGACGCGTCGCTCAACATCATGACGGAGGGCAACAACCGCTCGGGACCGACCTGGACGATCACGAGCGATCAGCCATGGCTGCAGCTGCCAGGCGCGAGCCGCGGCGGCACGGGCACCGGCGGTCTCGCGATCTTCATCACCGGCGCCGCGCCGACGCAGCCGGCCACGGGGCATTTGACGGTGACCGTCACCGGCGCATCGACCCTGAAAGAGGATCCGGCCTCGTGCTGCAAGGGCGCTCCGCCGGTGCTCGAGTTCGATCAAGCCGGCAACCTGGTCAGCCGTTTGGGTGGTCCGGGGGCCGGATATGACTGGCCCACCGCGAACCACGGGCTGACCGTCGACTACAAGGACAACATCTGGATTGGCGGCAACGATCCGAAGGATGCGCACGTCCTGAAGTTCACGCGTGACGGCAAGTTCCTGCTGCAGGTCGGACATCCCGGCAAGAACGCCGGCAGCAACGACACCGAGAACTTCTGGCGCGCGGCGAAGGTCACGGTCGATCCCAAGATGAACGAGGCGTACGTCGCTGACGGCTATGGGAATCGGCGCGTCGCCGTCATCGACGCGGACAGCGGCAAGTTCAAGCGCTACTGGGGCGCCTACGGCGGCAAGCCAGACGATGCGCCGATGGGCGCCTACGATCCGGACGCGCCGCCGGCCCGCCAGTTCCGCAGCCCGGTGCACTGCGCCGATATTTCGAACGACGGGCTCGTCTATGTGTGCGACCGCGCCAACAACCGGATCCAGGTCTTCCAGCGCGACGGCACGTTCGTGAACGAGACATTCATCGCGACGCCGGACGCGCGGCGACGGCGCCGTGTGGGACATCGCCTTCTCGCGCGATCCCGAGCAGAAGTTCCTGTTCGTGGCCGACGGCCGCAACGAGAAGGTCTACATCGTGCTGCGAAAGACGATGGAGGTTCTCACGAGCTTCGGCGACGGCGGCCGGCAGCCAGGTCAGTTCTTCGGCGTCCACAGCATCGCGACCGATTCGCGGGGCAACGTGTACACGACCGAATCGTACGAGGGCAAGCGTCTGCAGAAGTTCGTGAACAAGGGCATGGGACCGGTGACGAAGCAGGACCAGGGCACGCTCTGGCCGCAATAAGAGCACAGGTGCGACGGGTACGACGGGTGCGACGGGTCCAAGGAACGAGCTGGCGCTGGCCATCTTCTCTTATCGGCGTGCGAGCAACGAGCGTACGGAGGGTCCGCGGGAGCGAAGCCCCCCGGAGGCAAAACAATGAATCGACGAGACTTCGTCCGTCTGGCGGCGACCGCCGACGGGCACGGCCGCGCTGGCCGAAGCCGTTGTGTCCGAGCAACTCGCCGCGGCGCCCCGACCGGCCGTCGCTCAACGCGCGACGAAGGCGCTGATGAAGGTCGGCACGCAGCACGGCCACACCGACGCGATCCTCCGCGCGTGCGCCGGCTTTGGCGTGAACAACATCTGCAGCAGCTTGCCGTCGCCAAAGATGGACGAGGCCTGGACCGTCGATGCCCTCAGCCGCCTCAAGGATCGCGTGGCATCGTTCGGCATCTCGCTCGACATGGTGCCGTTCCCGCTGAGCTCGTACGAGATCTCGCGGTCGGAGAGCCCGGCCATCCTGCTGGGTGGACCCGATCGCGACCGGCAGATCGACGACATCTGCCAGATGATCCGCAACGCGGCGCGCGCCGGCATCATGCAGGCGAAGTACAACCTCACGTTCATCGGGATTCCGCGGACGACGCCGGCCAAGGGACGCGGACCGTCGACCTACAGCACGTTCGTCTACGCCGAGGGCAAACAGGATCCGCCGCTCACGATCGCCGGTCCTGTCAATGCCGACCTCTACTGGGAACGCATCACGTACTTCCTCGAACGCGTCGTCCCCGTCGCCGAGGAATACAAGGTCCGCATCGGCTGCCACCCGCAGGATCCTGGCATGCCGCGCGGCAAGGGCTGGCGCGGCGTCGAAACCGTCCTGGGATCGGTTGACGGACTCAAGCGATTCGTGTCGATCAAGGAGAGCCCGTACCACGGCCTGAATTTCTGCCAGGGCACCGTCTCCGAGATGCTCGAGAAGCCGGGCGAGGAGATCTTCGACGTGATTCGCTACTTCGGGACGCGCAAGAAGATCTTCAGCGTGCACTTCCGCAATATCGCCGGCGGTTTCCTGAACTTCCGCGAGACGTTCATCGACAACGGCGACGTGGACATGCTGAAGGCGATGCGCGTCTACAAGGAAGTGGGCTACGACGGGATGATGATGCCCGACCACGTCCCGCACGTCGAAGGCGATACCGGTGGCGTCCAGGGATTCGCGTTCGCGTTTGGTTACATCAAGGCCTTGATCGCCGCGGTGAGCGCGGAGACATAGACGACCGTTCCTGGTCGGGAGTGATCTGTGAAGCGTCCAATGTATTCCGTCGTGCTCGTCGCCATGACGGCGGTTCTCGTGGCGACAGGCTGCGCCAACCCGCCTGCAGGATCGGAAGCAGACCAGGCGATCAAGGAAGTCACCTCGGTATTGAAGACCGTCTCGGGCGGGCTGAACGGCACGATCACGGTCCACGAATCAGGCAGCGGGACGACCTCGGTCAACGACGGGGTCATCGGAAAGGATCAAACCACAGTCACCGTGAATCATGCCGTCACGTGGAATGTCATCGATGGTCGTGCCATCGCGAAGGTGTCCTACGACCACACCACGACTAAGGTGAGCTTTTTGAAATACGACCAGCACAGCGTGACTGGGACCAGGAAGGAATCCATCGTCGCCGGTGGGACGAGCGCGCCGACGAACGTCGGCATAGACCTCCGGAGCGACGGCACCTACGTGATTTCCTTCAGCACCGGCGGCGTGCCCGGCACGTGGACGATGAAAGAGACGTCCGAGCTCAAGTGCGACAGTGGCGCGCAATCGTGTAATTCCTCCACCACCGAGAACGCCGACTCGGCGCCACAGGTGAATCAGGGTGGTCTCGGCGGCACTGCGGACGGCCGCGTCGACAAGAACACGCCGAATAGCTTCGTCGGAACGTCGTCGAGCCCCATCGATTTCCCAGACGGCGGCGGCAAGCGGACCATGACGTGGAATCTGTCACGATAGCCGCGTAATCACGCAGTATGATGCCCGGCCATGGCCGGTTGCTTCCTGGAGGACCTGATGAAGCCTTCGTTCATCGTTGGCGTGCTCGTGGTCGGAATGGTTGCCGTGGGTGTGCCGACTGCGGCCACGAACCCGCCGACGAGGAGTTCGCAGGGGGGCCAGGCGGCCAAGGCCGTTGACTACAAGTTGCTCGTCGCGCTTCTTCCGAGCGTCCCGGGCTGGGAGAAAGGTGACGTCAACGGTGAACAGAGCGAGATGATGGGCATGACGTTTTCGCGCGCCGAGGCTGAGTACAACAAAGGCGACGTGAACGTCAGGCTCGAGATTACCGACACCGCGCTCATCCAGGGCATGTTGATGCCGTTCACGATGATGTCCAGCGGACTCAACGAGAAGACCGCGGAAGGTTATCGGCGCGGCACGACGGTGGCTGGCCATCCCGGCTGGGAAGAGTGGGAGAACCAGACCAAGAACGGCGACGTGAACGTGCTCGTCGCCGGCCGCTTCATCGTGCACGCGAGCGGATACGACCTGCCGAGCATGGACCCGCTCAAGGAAATCATCGCCGCCTTGCCGGCGGCGAGACTGGCGGCGTTGAAATAGCCGCCGCACCGGCTCAGCCCGCATGAGGCCTCCCCTTTCCCGTCGCGACATCCTCGCTGGCGCCGCGACGCTGCTCGCGGCGCCGCATTTGCGGCTGTCGGGCGAAGTCCCGGCGTCCCCTCAGACGCTCACTGGCGGTATCAAGATCACGATGCCCGTCGGTCAGCTCACCGAGGAGGCGCTGGCCTTCGTCGCATATCTCGGCGTCGAGTACGTCACCACAGGCGGACCTGCGTCTCCGACCTACACGACCGAAGGCCGCGTGGTGCAGGCGCGTCCGAACGATCCGCCGCCGCCGTGGAAGGAGGCCGACCTTCGCCAGATGAAGGACACGGTCGAAAAAGCCGGCCTCAAGCTCGGCAACGTGATGCTGCACGACTTCCGCAACGCCATCCTCGGCCGTCCCGGCGCCGACGAGGACATCGAGAAGGTGCAGGAGTCGATTCGCGTCGCCGGTCGAGTCGGCATTCCGATCGTCGAATACAACTGGTATGCGCTCCGCGCGATGGGCGGCTATTACGAAGAGCCCGGCCGTGGCGGAGCGCGCCTGGCCGCCCACGACTACGATCGCAGCCGGAACCTGCCGGTACTCGACGACGTCGGCCGGCACAGCGCGACTGATCTGTGGTCGCGCTACGAGCGCTTCCTGAAAGCGGTCGTCCCAGTGGCCGAGCAATCCAACGTCCGCCTGGCGGTGCACCCCAACGACCCGCCTCCCCCGCTCTATCGGGGCACCGAGCAGATTCTCGGGTCGGTCGATGGCTTGCGGCGCGTCTGCGAAACCGTCAAGAGCCCGGCGAACGGCATCACGTTCGACACCGGGCGTGACGCGCGAGATGGGCTACAACGTCATCGAGAACATCAAGTGGTTCGGCGGCCGCGACCAAATCAACCACGTGCACTTCCGCAACGTGCTGATGAAGGTGCCTCGCGAGAAGTACATCGAGACGTTCATCGATGCCGGCGACAACGACATGCTGGCGTGCCTGCGGGCCCTCCATCAGACCGGCTATCCCCGACTGCTCCACCCGGACCACGTGCCCGCGTTCCCGACCGACAAGACCGGCCAGCGCGGCGGCTGGGGCTACGCCATCGGCCAGATCAAGTCGATGATGCGGCAGCTGTAGGGCGTGCTGCGTGCCATCAACGTCGCGGAGTATAGTCCCCGCATGCGCTCGATCCCCTGCTGTTCTGTCGATCCTCACCCTCGGTGTCGTGGCGTCAGCTGGCCGCGCAGAATCCCGCCCCGGCTCGTAAGCGCGTGCTCGTGATCGGCGACGAGAAGGGCTATCGCCACGAAGCTGTCACGCACGCGATGGTCACGATCGAGCGTCTCGGCAAACAGACCGGGCTCTGGGACACCGTGATCCGGACCGACCCCGAGCCGCTGACGAAGACCAAGCTCGAGTACAACGCGAAGAACTTGAACGACTTCGACGCGGTCGTGTTCTACACGGGCGGCACGCTCGCGATGAGCGACCAGCAGAAAGCCGACTTCCTGTCGTTCGTCCACGACGATGGCAAGGGGTTCATCGGGATTCACAGCGCGACGATCACGTTCACGAAGTGGCCCGAGTACGGCGAGATGATTGGCGGCTACTTCGACGAGCACCCCTGGAACACCTTCGACGCGCCGATCGTCGTGGAAGACCCCGCGTTCCCCGGCATGCAGCAATGGCCGCGCGCGTTCACGCTCACCGACGAGATCTACCAGTTCCAGGAACTACACGCGCGCGGACCGGCGCGTCTTGATGCGCCTCGACGCCTCGAAGCTCGACCTCGCCAACCCAAGCGTCAAGCGCGCCGACCGTGACTTCGCCGTCGCGTGGGCCAAGATGTACGGCAAGGGCCGCGTCTTCTACACGACGCTGGGCCACGTCGAAGCGAACTGGGACAAGCCGGAGTTTCAGACGATGATGGTCGAGGCCATCAAGTGGGCGCTGAAGCTCGTCGACGCGGACATCACGCCCCGGCCAGCGCCCTAATCAGGTGCGACTGGGTACGACGGGTACGACGGGTCCCAGGAACGATCTCTCGCTCGCCAACTTCTTGTAAAAGAAGAGATGGCCAGCGAGAGAACGTTCCTCGGACCTGTCGTACCGGTCGTACCTGTCGCGTACTAGTCCTGTCTAAGCGCCCGCATCGGATCGATGCGGGCCGCGCGGCGGGCGGGCACGGCGGACGCGAGCAAGGGCGACCAGCGCCAGAACGACGGCCGAGCCGGCCATCGTCGTCGCCTCGAGCCGGCTCGCGCCCACGACCAGGCTCTCGAGGAACCGGGCGGACGCGATCGCGCCGGCCGCGCCAATCACCAGACCGACAGCTGCGAGCACTGCGGCATGCCCGAGCACCAGCCGCTCGACGCGACGACGCTCGCACCCGAGCGCGAGCCGGATACCGAACTCCCGCGTGCGCATCGCCACGATCGACGACATGACGCCGTAGATGCCGGCGCACGCGACCACCAGCGCGAGAAGCGCGAACGAGCCGACCAGCCACGAATAGAACGCGGTGCCCGCCAGCGAGTCCCGGACGATCTCGTCCATCGTGCCGACGCCGAAGATCGCGACGTTCGGATGCGCGCGGCCGACCAGTTCGCGAATGGGGCCGGTCAGCGTCCTGGGCGGCACGAGCGTGCTGACGATGAGCGTCATGCCGATGTCGGAGATCTGCGCGACGTTCTGCGCCATCGGGTAGTAGATGTCCGGCATCGTCTCGCGATCGAGGCCGGCCTGTCGCACGTCGCCCGACGACGCCGACGATCACGCCACGATCGGTCTTCTGCCCGACCGGATCCGCGCCGCCAAAATAGCGGCGCGCCAGCGTCTCGTTGACGATGATGACTGCGCTGCGAATCCGGGACGTCGGCCGCCGTGAACGCGCGGCCTCGAAGGATCGGGATGCCAAGCGCATCGAAGTACGACGGCGTGACGTAGCGCAACTCGACCACCGGACGATCGGTCGGGCTGGACGGCGGCCGGCCCTCAATCGAGAACGATGCGGTCCAACCCCACGTCTGGAGCGGCAGCATCTGCGCGAACGCCGCGGCGCGGACTCCAGGCAGCGCCGCGACCTGGCCGGCGATCGCGTAGTAATCGTCCGCCTTCAGACTCGGCGCCAGGTGCATCGTCAGAACGTTCGTGGTCTGCATTCCCGTGTCGGTGTCTCGAAGCCGGCCGAACTCGCGTACGAGCAGGCCTGGCGCCAATCACGAGCACAAACGCCAGCGCGACCTCCGACACGGCGAGGCCGTCTCGAAATCGTCCGAGGACACGACCTGGACCGCCCGAGCACATGCCCGCTCTTGAGCGCCTCCTGGGCGTTCGTCCACGACGCGACGAGCGCCGGCAGCAGTCCGAAGACGAGGCCCGTTGACGACGGACGCGATCAGCAGGAATCGCCATGACGCGCCAGTCGACAGCGATCTCGACCGCGCGCGGAACGGCGAGACCTGGCATCGCCAGCAGCACGGGAAGGCCCCACATGACGAAGAGCAGAGCGAGCGCGCCTCCGGCGCACGACAGCACCGTGCTCTCGGTCAGCAACTGACGCACCAGACGCCCGCGTCCGGCGCCGATGGCCGTGCGCACGGCGAACTCGCGCGCACGCGCCGACCCGCGCACGAGCAAGAGATTCGCGACGTTCGCGCACGCGGCGAGCAGCACGAGACCCACGGCGGCCAGCAGAATGAAGAGCTGCCGCCGTACCGGCCCGACGACAGCCTCGTCCAGCGGTACGAGCTCGATGCCGAGCCCGCCGCTCACGTCCGGATTCTCGGCGGCCGAGCCGGCGCGCGGTCACGTTCATCTCTTCCTGCGCCGCCGCCCGCGTGGCGCCCTCCTTCAATCGGCCGACGACCCGGTCCATTCTGATCGCGCGGAATATTCGGTGGCAGTTCGAGGACCGCCCAGAGCTCGTACGGAAGACTCGGCAGCGTCGAGGACATGCGAGGCGTCGAGTACGGGAAGCGGAACGCGTCGGGCATGACGCCGACGATTTGATGCGTCTCTCCTTCGATCATCATCGTCTTCCCGACGGCAGCCGCCTCGGCGCCAAACCGGCGGCGCGCGAGCGACGCCGCCACGACGAGCGTCCCGGCCGGGTCGTCATCCCGGAACGTTCTGCCGGCGATCGGCTCGACGCCCAGCACGCGAAAGAGCGACCGTTCGCGCGCGAACGAGCCCGACCCGATCCGAGCCTGGTCGGGTCGTTGATGATCCGGCTGCTGGGCACGTAACCGGCCATCGACTCGACCAGCGTGCTCGCCGCGCGGTAGTTCGGCAAGGCTCGGGACGGCGCCGCGGCTGCCGAAGGTGGGCTGCGTTCCGTAGACCTGCACGAGACGGTCGGGCGCGGCATACGGCAGCGGCCTGAAGAGCACGCCGCTGACGACGCTGAAAATCAGACCGTTGGCGCCGATGCCGACGGTCAAGCGTCGACCAGCGCGATGAGCGTGAACGTCGGGTTCGCGACGAGCGAACGCACACCGTAGCGGACGTCCTGCAGAACGTCGTCGATCCAGCGTCGTGGAGCCACGCGAAGAGCCTACTGAAGTCGCGCGGATTCCGACACACAGATAAAAACGTCGTGGCTGCCTGCCGCGCTATTATTCGGACCATCGCGCCCATGAAACTGGCGATCTGCAACGAACTCTTCGAGGGCTGGCCCTTCGACCGCGTCTGTCGTTTCGCGCGCGACGCTGGCTACTCGGGACTCGAAGTGGCGCCGTTCACGCTGGCTACGCCCATCACGGACCTCCCCGCCAGCCGGCGGGCTGAACTGCGGGCGCAGGCAGCCGATGCCGGCATCGAGATCGTCGGGTTTGCACTGGCTGCTCGCACGAAACAGAGGGCTTCCACCTGACGTCTCCGGACCGGGCGGTCCGTGAGCGAACGGCGGAGTACCTCGTCGCGCTCGCCGAGGCGTGCCACGACCTCGGCGGCCAGGTGATGGTGTTCGGCTCGCCGCGGCAGCGTTCGCTCCTCCCGGAGCGTTACGCCGGTCGAGGCGTTCGGGTTCGCGACGGACACGTTCCGCCAGGCGATGCCGTTCGTTGCCGCGTTCGACGTCACGATTTGCATGGAGCCGCTTGCGCCGGCGGAGACGGATTTCGTCACGACCGTCGCGGATGCCGATGCAGCTGATCGATGCGTTGCAGCATCCGAACTTCGGGCTGCACCTGGACGTGAAGGCGATGTCGAGCGAATCGACGCCGGTGCCGGACCTCGTCCGGCGATATGCCGGACGCGCCGGCCATTTTCACGTGAACGACGCGAACGGCCGGGGCCCCGGATTTGGCGACACGGACTTCGTGCCGATTCTTCAGGCGCTCGACGACGCCGGTTACGAGCGATGGGTGTCGCTGGAAGTGTTCGACTTCGCGCCCGATCCGGAGACGATCGCGCTGAAGAGTCTCGACTACTCTGCGGGCCTGCCAGCCGCGGAAGGAGCTCCGCCGATGAGTGTCATGAACGCGTACGCCCTGCCCGTCATCGCGCTCGCGGGCGCTGTCGCAGTCGTGGCCGCGCAGACACCGGCCGGTCGCGCCGTGCGCATCGCGCCTGACGCGGCGAAAGCAGCAATACGTCGTCACGATCGGCGGACAACATTTCACGACGTACTGCTACGGTGACGCGTTCCTGGACAAGCCCGTCTTCTATCCGGTCCTCGAGTCCCAACGGCGCCCGCGTGAACCGCGAGTACCCGATGGTCGAGAAGATCCCGGGCGAATCCGCGGACCATCCCCACCATCAGTCACTGTTCTTCACGTACGACGAGGTCAACGGCACCAACTTCTGGAACCCGGAACGTACAGGCCGACGCATCCAGCAGCGCGACGTGCGAGTGGACGGCGCGGCGCTCGTGGCTCGATTGGACTGGAAGGACAAGGACGGCAAGGTCGTGCTCGACGAGACCAAGCGCGTGACGTTCGGTGGCGACGCCGACGCGTTCTGGCTGGATCATCAGAGCACGCTCCTCGCGCCGAACGTCCCGGTGTCGATGGGCGACACGAAGGAGGGCGCGTTCGGCCTGCGGCTGAACGACACCCTCAAGGAACTCGGCGGAAGCGGACGCTACATCAACGCGGAAGGGCTGGAAACGGCCGCCAACGTCTGGGGCAAGACGAGCCCGTGGGTCGCGATTCGCGGCGCCGTCAAGGACGCGGCCGGCAGCAGGGACGTGACCGTCGCGATCTTCGCGCACCCGTCAGGCCTCAACCATCCCCCCTACTGGCACGCACGCGACTACGGTCTCTTCGCGGCCAATCCCTTCGCGCGCAAAGGCTACGACCCGTCCGCGCCCGAGCGCATCACGCGCCTCGCCGTCGGCGAGCGATTGAACATTCGCTTTCGGCTGACGGTGTACTCGGGCAAGGTCGACAAGAGCCGGCTCGACCGGGACTTTCAGCGGTACTCGAGCGAACAGTAGAATCTGAGCGCGATTCGCATGAATGCATGCGATCTGTCGACTCTCGATTGCATCCTCGATCGGTCAATCGTCAATGCGATCCAACACATCGCATCCGCAATGACTACTTGTCGCCGCCAGCGCCGCGAACGTGGCCCACGGAATCGGCCGTCCGTGCATCGGGCACGAGGTCGCCGACGTCCAGCTTCAGCTTGCGCACCGCGTTGAAGAAGCTGCGCTGATCGGCTGACAGCCGCGCGGGCAGCGGGTCGATCGTGTCCACGAGATCCGCCTGAAGCAGCAGCCGTTCCTTCGGCAGATACGCCATCAGCATGCCTTCCGCGTGATCGAGCGGATTCACGTAGTGCATGTGCATCGTCCGCGCGCCGTCGGTGATGGTGTAGTTCTCCCTGACCGTCTCGAAGTAGTAGCCCTCGGACAGCTCGGTCGGCGGCCAGAGCGACACCATGTCGGGCCGCAGCGTCCTCGGCGTGTAGTTGATCACGTCGTGATTGAGGAAGTCGTAGTTCTTCCACTGCGTGATGAGTGTCGCCCCGATGTGGTTGTATGCACGCAAGCCACCCGTGTGATCGAAGTGCTGGTGCGAGTTGACGACGAAACGGATCGGCTTGTTCGGAATCCGACGGGCAATCTCTTCGATGACCGCAAGGCTCCTCGCCTCGCTCAGCGGCGCGTCGTAGACGACGATGAACGTCGCGAACTCGACGGCGACGCTATTGTGCGTGCCGCCGGCCATCAGATAGACACCGTCGGCGAGCGTCTGCACCTCAAGGCGCATCGGAAACGTCGCGGACGCCACAGCTGCGGGCACGGTCACCGGATCCGGACACACGTTCGGCCTGACGTCCTTCAACGTTCCGCCGAACGCGTTGTGTCCGGAAGTGACGGCCTGCGTGCCGAAGTTGTCGTCCCACCCCTGGTGCGAGTGCCAGTCGGTGGGAAACCCGATGCCGCCGACGGTCACGTAGCTGGCGTTCGGAAACTCGTGCTCGTAGTTCATGTCGCCGAGCGTTTCGCTCGGGACCCAGGTGTGGATCCGCTGAAGCCGGTTCTCCTTGTTGACCGTCGCGTCGACGCGGTACCTGCCCCACGTAATCGACACGACGCGCATCCGCTCGGGCGACACCTCAGGACCGTCGCGCCCCATTTCGCCGAGCTCCCAGCGCCAGACGGCCTTCGGGTTCGCACCCGGCAACGCTGCGGCCTTGAGAAACCCGTGCGGGTTCAGGACGAGCTCGACCGGAAAAATCTCGGAGACGTCCGGAGGGAGCGCAACGGGCGATGCCCCGGCGCCGTCGAGGTACCACGCGCGTGTGCCGTTGAGCATGAAGGTCTGGTGCGCCTGCTTCTGCAGCGCGCCGTCTTCCCAGCCGGTGCCGTACTTCCAGCCGGCGGGATTGAGCCCCGGCTTCCGGTCGAACTCCTCCTTCATCGTCCAGTTGTCCCAGTTCATCGTGCGCGTGTAGTTCGCCATCGCGTCGATGCGCGGCCAGTCGGTGTTGCGTGCGGACTCTCGCGCCTGGCCGAGCGCACCGCTGTAGGCCGTGCCTGCGATGGTCACGCATCGCAGCTGGTCCGTCCCAATCGCCCGACGAGCGTCGGCGAGAATCGGCGCCGGATCGATGTAGCCGGGCGGGAACTGGCGAGCGGCGACTGTCGTCGCTCCCAGACCGACGAGGACGAGAACGATGTGTGCCCTTGGCATGCGCGCCCCTCAACTTCCGTGAACTCTTCGAACCCCTTCGACCTCCTCGAACTCTTCGAACTCTTCGAACTCTTCGAACTCCTCGAACCCCCCTTCGAACCCTCGACCTCGAACCCTATCTACAGGTCGCCGCCGGCGGCGTGATCGTCGTGCTCGTGGTCCAGGCCTGAACCTTCGGCGGCATCGTCGGCGCGAGCGTAATCGCGACCTGCAGCCGGCCGCGCTCGCACGCCATCGTCCATCGCCCGCGCAGCGCGTTCTCGACGTCGAACTGGTCGTCGAGACGGCAGGCGCCGACCTCCGTTCGCAGCGCGTCGAGCGCCGCGCGGCGCCGGTCCTTCGAGATGTCCAGAAACAGGTTGTCGGCAGCGATCTGGTCGGCAACCCCTTCGTCCCAGCGTTGAATGAGGCCGCTCACCTTCTGCCGCGCCTCGGCGAGCGCCGGCGACGGCTGCGGTTCGCGCGGGAGGAACGCGCCGGTTGCGGCAAGGGCGTTCGTCGCGAGCTCGAACGTCGGCGCCCATCCCGCGTAGGTCATGGTGCCCATCGCGATGAGACCGACGCCGTGCTCCGGGTACCACTGCATCAGCGTCCCGAAGCCCGGCAGGCCGCCGCCGTGCGCGACGATGTGGCGGACGCCGCAGGACTGACGAACGCGGAGTCCGAATCCGTAGCCGGCGTTCGTGAGGAGCGGTCTCGCCCGTGGCGGAACGGGTGACCGTCGCCGGCGCAGACGCGCGACATCTGCTGCATCTCGCGCAGTGACGCGCGCTTGACGGGCCCGTTGTCGGGATCGTCGCGCGGCGGCCACGCAGACATCAGGAACGCGACGTATCGGTGCAGATCGCGGAGCGACGTCAGCATGCCGCCCATCGAGCCGAACACGCCGTCGGGCAGAGGCGGCTCGACCTTCCATTGATTGTCTTCGCGCCGGTAGCCGACCGCGAGCCGGCCGGGCGGCACGGCGGTCGGATCGAGCGTGGTCGCCGTCATGCCAAGCGGCTGAAGAATGATCGTCGAGATGTATTCACGGTACGGTCGGCCCGACACCCGCTGGACGATCTGTCCGAGGATCCCGAATCCGTAGTTCGAATACTCGTAGGCGAGCCCCGGAGGATTCGAGAACGGAATGCCGGCGCGCATCGCCTGGCTCAGCCAGGCTTCAGTACGGGCCAGCTGCTGATCGCCCCACGGGTTGTCCTCGGGAAAGCCTTCCGCGTGATTGAGCAAATGGCGAATGGTGATCTTCGGCGAGTCCGCGGTGGGATACCTGAGGCTCGCCAGCTCCGGAATGTAGCGTTCGGCCGGATCGTCGAGCGACAGCTTGCCGTCGTCCCGCAGCCGCAGGACGGCGATGGCCGTGAAGCTCTTGGTCATCGACGCAATGCGGAAGACTGTGTCCGCATCGACAGGCGTATTGGATGCGAGGTCCCGCACGCCGCCGAAACCCTCGTGCGCGAGACGGCCGTCGATGATGACGCCGTACGCGTAGCCGGGCATCCGGCTGCCGTAGTCGCGAAAGGCGTTGTCGATGGCAGGAAACGCGGCGGCGAGCTTGTCAGCGCGTGCGGGGTCCGTAAACCGGGGAGGCGGCCAGGCCGCCGAAGACTGCGCGACAGGATGGCTGGAAGACGCCCCCGCGACACACAGCAGGACCAGGACACCGAGCGTGTTCCGCATCACGCCGGTGATTCTAGAGCGTTACTGAAAAAACACGTCGGGTGTATTTTTCGACTCGTGTGAGTCGAAAAATACGACCCGACGTGTTTTTTCGGCCGGTCTAGCGGCGTGAGCCGCCGGCGGCCGCCGTCGCGGACGACGATGCCTTAGGCTCGGTCCGCGTTTCCTTGCTGGGTGTTGCTGTCGGCTGGGGTTTGGCCTGCGCCGCCTTCGACTGCTTCTCGAGGAAGATCGCCCGTTCCCAGCGGACGACCTCGAGCCGGCAGTTGATCCAGCCGCGCTTGGTCAGGAACCACTTCGATTTCAGCTCGGCCCAGATCTCTTCGAACGGCGGATCGCCGGCGCTGTGATTCATCGCGCGCGCGAGCGCCTTGGGGGAATCGGGAATGGGGCCGTTCGTCCACGCATTGGCCAGCATCCGGATATAGGCGCCGACGGCTGCGGTGGACAGCAGTCCCGTGGCCGCGAGAAAGTCCGACGCGTAGAACGGGAACGCGGACGATCGCGTCTGCGTCTGGGGCTGACCGGACTCTGCCGGATCGAGCGCGTCGCCAACCGTGCGTTCCTTCGCGGCTGCGGCGGCTGCCGCAGCGCCCCGCTCGCCGAGGAGTGCTGACGCGGGAGTGCCGAGCCCGGGCGTTCGCGCCGTGCGCGGATCCTCGACCTCGATGACTTGGTGGAGTGGGTGGCGCACCTGCACCTTCGTCAGCGCGATGTCGGCAAGCTTTCCAGCCTGTCGAATCAGCTGTTCAGGTTCGTAGGCGACGGCCTGGTTACCCGAGAGCAACCCTGTGAGCGCGCTGGAGAAACAGCTCAGCCAGACTTCGCGATCGCTGCCCCGCTCGCTGCCACCGCTCTTCGCCGCCGACACGTCAGCCATGTGCCCCCCTCGCGCCCGAAGCACGGGCCCGCGCGCGTGTTTTAGTTACACGAGATATCGGCTCCAGTCGTCACGCGAACCAGAGTCCTGTAGAGGTGAAATCGACCTCGAGCGCGAAGAATTTCAGCGCCAGAATCGTAAGCGGCGCGGAGAACCTATCGCGGGCGCGACGCGCTATCGACGTAATCGTGTCCGGACGACGCTCGAGATCACAATCATGGAACTGTAAGCGCCGACGCGTGTCTCCATCGTCCGTCGGGAGACTCGCGCCGTGGAGCCGTCCCGCGTGATCAATTCGCTCAGCACCCGCCCGCGGCCGGGGCCTGATGGCGTCTTGATGCCGAAGAGCGCCAGCACGGTGGGGGTGATATCGGCGAGCGACATCGGCGCGTCCAATCGGCGCGGTCCCTGGATGTCCGGCGCCCCAGGCCACAAAAGTGTTACGCACCACCCACGGGTTCAGGCCGCCGTGCCCACTCGCCGCGCCGGTGAGCGGTCCGACTGTCGTGCCGTTGACGGTCTGGGTGCCGGGGATGCCGTGCGGATTGTTGTCCGACGTCCAGGCGAGCGTCGCGATCACATTGGCCGCCCGCGATTCGTGGTTCGCGCCAATGAGGTCGAACGAGAACGTCCCCGACACGCTGCCCCGCCCGCCCGAGCCACCGCGCGTGAAGATGACGTCGACCGATGGCTCTCGCTGAAGGAATCGCACGAGTGGCTCGACATCAGCCGGGGGCAGGTAGAAGAGCAACGACTGGCTCTGGCTCGCCACAACGAGATCGGTGGAGGCGCGATCGGCCTTCAGCCCGGCGGCGATGAGCCGGCCGACGAGGTCCACGCCTTCGTTGTGATGCGCGAATCCATGGTCGGACGTGATGATGATGTTCGTGCGAGCCAGACGGCCGAGCGCTTCGATCTTCAGGATTGTGCGCCCGATGCTCTCGTCGATCCGGCGAAGCGCGTCCTTCGCCTCGGGCGATCCGACGCCGTGCGCGTGCTGGCTCGAATCGAGCGGCCCGAGCCAGTCGATCACCACGTCCGGTCGCAGTTCCGGCAGGACGTACTCGCGAAGCACGTTGTCCGTCCACTGCATCTGTCCGAGATCATCCGGGTCGGGCGGCGGTGCGCCGTATCGTTTGAGGATGACGTCGCTCACGTCCTTTGGATACGCGGCGATCGCGCCGCGCTCGAAGAGGCCATGGATGACCACGCCTGCGCCCTGTCGGCCAGCAGGATTCAGCAGATAGCCATTCCCGGTCGATCCCGAGCTGACGGTGACGAGCCGGCGATTGTTCCGTTGAAGGATCTCGGCGAGCGTGTCAGTCGTGATCGCCCGTCCAGTCGGCGTCTCGAGTTTCAGCAGCTGGGTGTAGTCGCCCGTGTCGAACGGCGCACGCTCGTTGACGCCGGCCACGAACATGCTGTTCGCCACGATGCCGTGATGCATCGGGTAGGTGCCCGTCACGAGCGTCGCCGCGTTGAGACGCGTGACCGTCGGGAAGATCGAGTGGCTGTTGGTGTACTCGGCCCCCTCACGCCGCAGTCGCGCGATCGTCGGCGTATCGGATTCGTTGATGCTGTCCGGCCGGAGCCCGTCCACCACGAAGATCGCGACGAGTCGGTCAGGTGGCGCGGGTGTCTGGCGGCGCCAGACAGTGTCAGGACTGCGACGAATGCCACAGCCGCGCGAGTGATCATCCGGATGCGCCGATCGTAGCACGCACGGAAGACGGACACCGGTTTCCTGCATCGCTTCACCGAAGCTCGGTGTCCTGCATTCGGCTCAGTGCTCTTCCGTCCCCAGCGCTCGAATCGGTGGGACTCTCGTGGCTCGCCAGGCCGGCAGCCAGCAGGCCAGCAGCCCGGCCGGCACCAGCATGATCGAGGCGGTGGGAACGAAATCGGATCCGTCGGCACGATGCCGAAGAGCAACGTTCGCATCGTGCCGGTCGCCGCATAGGCGCCGGCCAGGCCAAGAGCGAGGCCGATCGCGAGCTGGAGAATGCCGCGCCGCATGACGGTCCGCAGAATCTTCGCGGGCGTCGCGCCGAGCGCCATGCGAATTCCAATCTCGCGGGTGCGCCGCGCGGTGGCCTGCGCCATCACGGCGTACAGCCCGACGGCGGCCATGAGCAGCGCAACGCCTCCGAAGACCGAGAACACGACGGCAAACACACGGAAGAACAGACGCGAGTCTTGAACAGCGGCATAGAACGTGCGCACGTCGAAAAGCGCGAGATCGAGATCAACGGCCTGGACGACGCTCCGAATCGCGCTGCTGAACCGGGCGGCGTCCCCGGGCGATCGGACGGCGAGCAGGAGCGAACCCGGAGCCTCGGCCTGGCGATACGGGATGAACATCACCGCCTCCGGACGGCTTTCCTGCTGCCCCTGCACCACGTCCATGGAGACACCGACGACCGCGAGCCAGGGACCTTGTTCCTTGCCGTTGTTGAACCGTACGCGCTTGCCCAACGGCGTCCTGGCCGCCCCAGAAGCGGCGCGCGAACTCTCGGGTCACGATCACGGCTTCGTGCCCGGCGGGACCGTCACGATCGTCGAACGCGCGGCCCTGCAGGAGCCCGACGTCGAACATCCGGAAGTATGCCGGCGAGATCGCCGGCACACGCACGGCCGGGCGTTCGGCGCCGGGCTGAATCTCCTGCCCTTCGATTTCGATGGGCCGCGGGCTTTCGCCGAGGCCGGGAACCTGAGACATCAGCGCCGCGACCGACACGCCAGGAAGCCGTTCGAGCCTCCCGAGCACGTCATCGAAGAAGCGCACACGGTCGCCGTGCACGTTGTAACGCTCGCGAGGCAGCGCCACGCGAGCCGTCATCACTTCCTGTCGCGGCATGTCGCCGTTGACGACTTGACTGGCCAGCAGGCTCCTGACCATCAGCGTCGCGCCCGCCACCAGGACCAGCGCGAGCGTGAATTGCGCGACGACGAGCGTACCGGCGAGCCAGCCCCCGCGGCCCGTGCCTGATCGGCCGCCTTCCTTCAGCGCACTGGTCAAATCGACGCGTGAGCTCCGAATCGCTGGCACGAGGCCGGAGACAACCGCTGAGACCACGCAAAGCGCCAGACAATAGCCGAGCACGGAGTAATCGAGCGTGAACTGGACCCAGGACGGCTTGCCGGCGTTCGCGACGCCGAGGTCGAAGGCTTCGACGCCGGCCTTTGCCATCAGGAGACCAAGGACACCTCCGATCAACGCGAGGAGCACGCTCTCGACAAACAGCTGACGCACGAGACGCCCGCGCGAGGCGCCCAGCGCGAACCGCACGGACATCTCGCGGCTTCGCGTCAGGGCACGGCCGAGCATCATGTTGGCGACATTCGCGCAGGCGACGAGCAGCACGAGACCGACGGCGCCGAGCATCAACAGAAACACAATCCGCACTTCCCCGCCGTTGAAGCGCTCGTGGAACGTCTGCGCGCGCGCGGTGACATCACGGTTGACGTCGGGATACGCCTCGGCCAGACGTTTGGCCACCGTCTCGAGGTCGGTGGTGGCGTGTTCGATCGTGAGGCCCGGCTTCAGTAGTCCGAAGACCAGCAATCCTCGGCTATCGCGAGCTTCACGGTTGACGACGGGCGCGAGCGGAATCCAGACGTCCTCGCGGTTCGGCATCCGGAAGCCCTGCGGCATGACGCCGATCACCGTCGTCGGCTGCTCGTTCACGCGAATCTGACGTCCGATCACGTCAGGGGAGCCGCCGTACCGTGTCAGCCAGACCTGATATCCGAGGATGGCCACTGGCGGGGCGCCGGGTGTCTCGTCGGAGGCCGAAAACACCCGACCCAGGATGGGCGATGTGCGCAGCATCCCGAAGAACCCCGCCGTGGTTCGGGCCAGCCGAAAGAGTTCGGCCGGCATAGCCTGGTTCGCTGATCGTCACCTGAGTCGTGGACGCAGCCTCGAGCGTCTCGAAGGCGGTGGTCTGCGCGCGCAGATCGAGGAAATCCAGCCACGAGACGTTGCTCGGCCCTTGCTGGTTGGTCACGCGCTGGCTGCCGACCACGACCAGCCGTTCCCCGTCGGGAAATGGCACGGCCTTGAAGAGGACGGCATTGACGAGCGTGAACGCGGTCGTGTTGATCCCGATCCCGAGCGCCAGCGTCGCGATGACGGCGGCGGCAAACCAGCGCTGCGTGCGGATCAACCGAAATGCCAGCCGGATGTCCTGCATGACGCACCAACACAGACGAGGATGCGAAGTTGCAAGTTCCCTCGAGACGCCGCCGTTCGGCGCGCCCTACTGTCAATACGCGTAGGACGTGCGTGAGAAGTGAACGACGAGAAGAAACCCGGTTTCGTCGTTAGTGCGTGAGGCCGTACAGGACGTAGTTGATCATGAGCTTGTACGCTTCGTTCGTGGGCTCGAACGAGTAGGCACGGCTGCTCTGCGCCCACTCCACGTAGTCGCCGACGTCCATGTTGTAGTTGATGACGACCGACAGGCGCTTGGTCGAATCGTTGTTGTCGTAGATTCCGAAGAACTCGCCGTAGAGCCCGCGCTCGCCGTACTCGCCCGGATACGGGATGTGAAGGGACTTGATTTTGAAGAAGCTGTTGAAGACGGGATGCGTCACGTCGAGCCGGTCGATGCGTGCATTCGGCAGCACTTGGCGCATGGCGGTTTCGAAGACCCACCACTCGTTGTCGAAGTGGAAATCATCAACGATGAGGAACCCGCCCTTGGCCAGAAACTCCTGGAGGCCTCGCACCTCGGCGTCGCTCGGGTACCAGTAACCCGGCTCCGACAGGTAGGCCACCGGGTACTTCAATAATTCCGGGTCGTCCAGATCGTGGATGTTGCTGCCGTCGGTGTGCGGCGCGAGCGCCGTGAGCTCGGTCAGCATCTCCGTGAGGTTCTGTTCCATGGTGGGATAGTCGGCAGCCCACCCTCCGCCGCGCCGCCCCCCACCCCGGTTGTACCGGATTCGCGCGAACGTAAACCGACCGTCGTATGCAACGTTGTCCCACGCCCGGCCGCGGCCGAACCCCAACCCGAACCCACCGCCGCGCTGCGCGGCAGCCGCGAGCGGAAGGCCGATGATAAGGAGCGCGACGAACCAAATCACGAGACGTCGCATGCGCACGACTCAGAGTGCCATACCCAGGTGTCGTTGACCTAATCGTTCTTCGGGCTCTATTGCGGCGCCACGGGTCCGGCGAGCCGCGACAGCGGAACGATGGCAAACGTGAAGGGCTCACGCTGGGCTTTGGTGACCCGCGCGTTGAACTGCGAGTTGACGATCATCAAGCTCTTCTCGACGAGCACGGCCGTCGCCGGCCAGGCAAGGGCCGGATCGCGGAAGCGATTGACCAGCTTGGCCAGCGGCGGATCCGGCTGCAGCTGCAGCGTCACAATCTCGCCGGCCGGCTGACGCACGACGTAGAGGATGTCGCCGGCCATCGCGAGCCCATCGCCGCCGCTGAGGTCGATGCCGGTCGTGTTGATGGCGCTGATGGCCTTCGACGCGATGTCGATACGGAACAGCAGGCCCTTGTCCATCTGGACGACGATGAAGAACTGGCCGTCGGGCGTCACCGTGATCCCGTTGAGGTTGTTGCCGCCGTGGTACTGAATGGGCGTGTCCGCGAACGTGGTCCAGGCTTCCAGTTCGCCAATCCGGTTGCCCTGCAGGCGCGAGCCGCCACAGCGTCGGCGTCCGCGTGTCGGTGAAGTAGGCGGCGCCACCCACGAGCGCGACGTCGTTGATGAGACTCCCGGCCCCGCCGGGCGCGGTGACCTGCTTGAGCAACTTGCCGGACTGGACGTCCACGACCGACATGCGGCCCGTGCGTCCGCCGGCAATCCAGAGACGATTGGCCGCGTCCAGCTTCATGCCGAGGGCGACAGGGAATGTCTGCGTTCCTGCCGGCGCGAGGACACCCGCAGGAACCACCACGCGCTGGACGTCACCCTTCCGGCTGATCTCGACCACCGCTCCAGTCTCTGCATTCGCGGTGTAGAACATCTCGGTTTTCGCGCTGTAGGCGATGCCCTTCCGGAAACCTTGCGTCCGGAGGCAAGGTCAGCATCGTGACTGGCTGGGGGGACTGGGCGCTCAGCGCGAATGCTGAGGCCAGCACGGCCACGGCCAGGGTGGAGACAGTACGCAAGCATGAGTGCTACTCCTGAAAACATTGGTCGCTCGAGTTAGTTGGTCGC
This sequence comes from uncultured Acidobacteriota bacterium, assembly GCA_963730485.1. Taxonomy (GTDB): domain Bacteria; phylum Acidobacteriota; class Vicinamibacteria; order Vicinamibacterales; family SCN-69-37; genus CAVTYZ01. The sequence continues at coordinate 60,738 of CAVSRY010000027.1, forward strand.
TGTCGTCCTTCGGCGCCGGCCGTGGCGGGCGGGCGGTCCTTCGCGCCGTCCACGACGCAGGCGTGCCGCCGGAGCCGGTCATCGTGCTGTCCGTCACCGTGGCCGAATACTTGGTCGAGCCCTGACCGAAGGTCAGGTGATCGCCGCGGAGCTCGGCATCGACAATCGGACGTCCATTCAGCGTGCCGTTCACGCGCTGGAAGGCCTGCGTGAGCACGAGCGGCCCGGCCGGAAGTTGCCACGTGCCATCGACCTGGGCGGGCACGATCCAGAAGAGCGCGGTGCACCAGCTTCGGCAATCCTCCGCCTCGACCGTGGCGGTCTCGTCGGCCTCCCACTCACCCATGTTGAAGCTGTTCGAAACGAGGCGCGTGCCCGGGCTTCAGCTCGAGCAACTTCGGACGCAGCTGGAGGTTGATGCGCGGTAGCAGGAACATCGTGATGACCGTGGCCTTCGAGAGGTCCGCTTGGAACAGGTCGCCTCGGATGAACGTGGCGCGATCGCCGACGTTGGCCGCCGCGGCGTTCTTCTGCGAGAGCGCGACCATGTCCGGATTGAACTCGATGCCGACAGCCGTCGCGCCGCGGCGCGCGGCCGCAATCACCGTGCGCCCGTCACCGGACCCGAGGTCCATCAGGTAGTCCTTCGCGGTCACATTCGCCATGTCGAGCATCTTCTTCACGAGCTCGTCGCCCGTCGGCACCCAGACTACATCCTTGCCTTGCTGGCCGACGGTCGGCTGGAACGGCGCATTCGGATCGCGCTGGTCCGGATTGGCCATCACGACCTTCGCGTCCGTCGTGACCGTCGTCGTCTTGGCTGGTGGCGGTGACGCGGTGATCCAGAAGACGAACCCGATCCCGATGAGAGCGGTCAACCCGACCACGAGCGCCGCCTGACGAAACCCGCTGTTCATGTTTGATGTCCGGGGGCTCTGCCCCCGCGGACCCCCTACGCGCTCACTAGCGGGGACCCCAATGCCCCGCGCCGTTCGCGCGGCTCACTCGCTTCCGCTCGTTCACTTCAATCCCAAGAAGACACAAGAAGCATGATTGCGTCAGCTCGTTCCTGGGACCTGTCGTACCCGTCCACCTGTCGTACCTGTCGGAGATCAGTACACGATCGCGAAGCGGCCGTCAGGAAGAGCGGCCGCGGCGCCAAGACTCCATGTCGCCACGCCCGCGACGTCGCCTCGCGCGCCGTCCGGACGTCCCGCAGCGTCGAATCGCTGCCACGCGAGCCGCCCGCCTTTGTTCCATCCCGTGCCTTCAGTCCACACGAGTAGCACCTGTCCCTGGTCGGTCGCCGCGATCGACGGGTGCTTGCGCCCGCCAGCCGGGCCATCGGGCGCGACGATTGCGCTCCGCCGCCCCGACGCCGAGTCGACGCTGAGCCAGTGCACCTGCCCCGCCGTTTCCCAGGCGGCGAACGTCCGCTCGCCCGTCGTGGCCAAAGCATACGTGCTCATCTGGCAGGCACCGACGCTCCAACCGTGCAGCTTGTCGGCGGTGAACGACATGCCGTGATCGCGAGACGTCAGCATGTAGGTGTCCCGGTTCACCATCGCGCGAGCCGACCGGAACAACATGAAGAGGGCTCCCGAGCGGTCGACGGCCGCCCGCATCCCGCAGCACCCGCACGCGCCCTGCTCAGCTGGAGACGCCGCGATCTCACGAGCGAACGTTCGCCCGTCGTCTTCCGACCGCGACAGCCAGACGCGGCGGTCCCCTTCACCCTGACTGGAGGAACCGCCGGCATGCCAGGCCACGTAGACGCGACCCGTGGCGTCGGCCGCGAGGGATCCGCCGCCGTCGAGACCCGTCGCGAACTGCAGGATGTTGCGTTCCGGTTCGAAGGCCGTGCCGGCGTCGTTCATCCGCGCGTACAGCATCGGCGTCGCACCGCCGGTCGCGCGCGGCGTCGCCAGACTGGACCCCATCCATGCCACGTGCACTCGACCTTGGCTGCCAATCGCGATGTGGGCACCGCGAACCGTGCCGGTGGCAATGGCCGAACCAGCGTGCGTGTTGACACGGATAACTCGGGAGAAACGGCCGGTCGCTGGGTTGACACGCGTGTAGAACAGATCGCCTTGCGCGGCCGGACCCTTGAAATAGACGACGTGAACCTGGCCAGCGCGATCAACGGCCACCTGCGGCTGGAGGCCATCGTCAGGCGTCCGCAGGATGGCGACGTCCGGAGACGTCCCTCGCACCTGAGGCGCAAGGGATGCTGCGCCAATCGCGGCAACGATCAGGAACGTCAGGCCGCCCTGTTGGAACATGCCGGTTACTTTACCGCGCTACCATAGCGCGCATGTTCGGGAAAGGCATCACCAGACTCCCCGTGGTTCTTGCCGTGGTTCTCGCCGGCGCGGTCTGCCTGGCGGTCGCGCCCGGCGGCCGGGCGGCCGCCCAAACTCCGGCCACCGGCCGGTGGTTCAAAGGCAACACGCACACGCACACGCTGAACAGCGACGGCGACAGCACACCGGATGACGTCGTGCGCTGGTATCGCGAGCACCGGTATCACTTTCTCGTCCTCACCGACCACAATTTCCTGACCGATGTCTCGGCCCTGCAGGCGCTTCACGGCGCCTCGGATCGGTTCCTCGTGATCCGTGGCGAGGAAGTCAGCGACAAGTTCGGCGACGCGCCCCTCCACATTAACGGCCTCAACCTGAACGCGCAGGTCGAACCGCAGGGCGGGACCTCCGTCGTGGACGTCCTGCAGCGAAACGTCGATGCCATTCGCGGCGCCGGCGGCATCCCCCATATCAATCATCCGAACTTCCGCTGGGCCATGACCCCGGCCGAGCTCGGTGCGGTACGGAACACGCGGCTGTTCGAGATCTTCAACGGCCACCCTGAGATCAACATGTTCGGTGGCGGCGGCGTGCCGGGTCTCGAGGAAGCCTGGGACTCTATTCTCACGAACGGCACACTCATCCACGGCATTGCGGTGGACGATGCGCACGTGTTCAAGCAGCCGGGCAACGCGAACGCTGCTGGCCCGGGCCGCGGCTGGGTGATGGTCCGCGCCGAACGCCTCGACACGCCTCTCATCATGCAGGCGCTCGAACGCGGCGACTTCTACGCCTCGACCGGCGTCGAGCTCACAGACTACGTCGTGACGCCGAGCAGCATGACGGTGACGGTCACACCCACGACGTTCTCCAAGTATCGCGTCCAGTTCATCGGGCGCGGCGGCGCGGTGTTGAAGGAGTCGACGGACACGACCGCCACGTACGAGTTCACCGGCCGCGAAGGCTACGTCCGCGCGAAGGTGCTCGAGAGCAACGGCCGCATGGCGTGGTGTCAGCCGATTCGGATCAACTGACGGTCGTCGTTCCTCGTTCCACGTTCCCCGTTCCTCGTTCCACGTTCCTCGTTCTGCGTTCTCCCGGGAACGTGGAACGGGGAACAGGGAACGATTCGCTTCTCCCCTCACCCCCTGATGCCAGTTGACGCGCGGCGCCGAACGCGCTAGATTCCCATCATTCACTGATGGGACGACTACTCCGACGCCTCGGCTATCTGCTGCGACGGGCCCGCCACGAGGCGGACCTGCGCGACGAGATCGACACGCATCGATCGCTGCGGCGGGCGCAACTCGAACGTGACGGCGCGGCGCGGCCTGACGCCGAACGGGCGAGCCGTCGTGCGCTCGGGAACGTCGCCCTGGCGCGCGAAGACGCGCGTGGCGTGTGGACGTTCGCCTGGCTCGAGCGGGCATGGCAGGATCTCGCGACCGGCGCCCGCATCCTGCGCACGGCGCCAGGTCTCACCCTCACTGCGATCGCGCTCATCGCCCTGGTCATCGGCGGCAACGCGACGATCTACTCGATGGTCCACGGCCTCCTGACAAAGGGGGCGCCCGGTGTGGAGGCGGATGGACTCTTCACGTTGAGCTGGACCGATGAACGAGGCGAGGTCTGGGCCGAGAAATCGTACGAACAGTACGTCCAGATCGCGGCACAGTCCAGAACGCTCGATCCGCTGCTCGCCTGCAACTACCAGCGCGTGGCGCTCGGTACGGAGGGCGGTACCTACTTCGTCCGGGCTGGTCTCGTTTCACAGAACTATTTCGAGACATTGCGGATTCGGCTGGTGAAGGGCCGCGCGCCCTCGCCCGAAGAAAGCCGTCCGGACGCCGCCGGTCTCGTGGGCGTCATCAGTCACCGCATCTGGCAGGAGCAATTCGGCGGCGTCGAAGACGTCGTCGGGCGGAGCCTCACGATCAACGGACGGCACGTGACCATCATTGGCGTCGCGCCGCCCATGTTCCATGGTGCGTGGATGGGCGAGTTCTTCGACGCGTGGTTGCCGTTCTCGAGCTATCCGCAGGTCGGGCGAGTGCAAGGCGGCGCACCGGATGGCCGCGCGGCGCCGGTGCTGATGATCGCGCGGCTCAGGCCTGGCGTGACACGCCCGGAGGCGCTCGCCGAGCTGACGACGATCTCCGCGCGCCTGCATGCCAATGAGCGTGAGGGCGGACCACGCGCCGGGCTGGTGCCGTACTCCGTCACCGCCGGCGGCAACAGCTTCGTCTCCACTGGGGAGGGACGTTCCTCGCGGTGTTCTCTGTCGTGACGATCCTCACGCTGCTGATCGTGAGCGCCAACGTCGCCAATCTCATGCTCGGCCGCGCCGTGAACCGCCAGCGCGAAATCGCCGTGCGGCGCTCGCTCGGATGCTCCCACTTTCGCATCGTCCGCATGCTCGTGGCTGAGGGGTTGGTGGTCGCAGGTCTTGCGTGGATCGCGTCGCTCGCCTTCGCGTGGGTGGTCGCCGGCCTGCTCGCGCGAGCGATCCCGCCGCCTCAGGGCGCCGGTGCGGGATTCGCCGAGTGGTTCATGCGGCCGGACTGGAATGTCGCAGCCTACGCGATGATCCTGGCCGGTCTGGCCACCGTGGCCTGTGTCCTCGGGCCGGTGGTCTACGCGTGGCGGCAACCGCTGACACCCTCGCTGAAGGCTGGCGAGCACAGCGTCATCCGGGGACGCTCGCGCCTGTCGCGCGGCCTCGTCGTTCTCCAACTCTCACTCTCGGTGTTGCTCGTGGCAATCGCCGGACTCGCGTGGCGGTCCCTCGCGGCCGGTGATGCGGTCGACATCGGATTCCGGCCAGACAACATCCTGATCGCGACGGTGAGCACCGTCGGGCGGGTCGAAGATCGTCAGGCGAGAGCGCAGCTGCTCGAGGAGGTGCGCGACCGTCTGCACGCCGTACCAGGTGTGACGGTCGTCTCCTACGCTGACAACGCGCCCCGCGAAGGTCGCTGGTCGCGGCAACCCGTGCGCGCGGATGCTTCCTCGGAGCCCACCAGCGCGGAGATCAATCGCGTCGCCCCCGACTTTCTCGCGGCGCACGGCCTCAAGTTGGTGGCCGGACAGGACATCAGTCGAACGTCACAGCCGGGACGCGTGACGGCTCTGATCAATCAGCAGCTCGCCGAAACGCTCTGGCCTGGGAGCTCGCCACTTGGACGCCGCGTTCTCGTCGGCGAGGACCAGGCGCGTCAGGCGGAAGTCGTCGGCGTCGTGCCGAACGCCTTCTTCAGCGGCTTCCGTCGAGAAGCTCGTCCGAATTTCGTGCTGTTCTCCGCGGTCGACGATCCCGCGTCCGGCGCCGGCGACTCCTGGCTGCACCGCGGAAGTGGCTTTCTACGTCCGCTTCAACGGCCGCCTGGATCGCGTCACGTCTGGCGTTCGAGAGGCGCTTGGTCCCACGGGTATCGCCATGCCCATCGTGACGTTGACGACGATGGACTCGCTGCTCGCGATGATTGCGGCGCTTCGGCGAATGTTGACAAGCCTGCTGGCCGCGTTCGGCCTCGGCGCGTTGCTGATCGCCACACTTGGACAGTACTCGGTGGTGCTCTTCGATATGCGACGGCGGGTCCGCGAAATCGGCGTCCGGCTCGCGCTCGGCGCGTCGCCGCGGCGCATTCAGTCGTCGGTCATTCGTGAAGGCGCGCGTCTCTCGATCATCGGTCTCGTTCTGGGTGGCGCCCTGAGCCTCATCGTGGGTCGCCTCATCGGCGGGTTGCTCTACGGCGTCAGCGCGATCGACGGAATGACCTATGCTCTCGGTGGCCGTGCTGCTCGCCGTGACGACGCTGGCGGCGTGCGCGATTCCCGCGCGTCTTGCGTCACGAGTCGATCCGCTGCGTGCCCTTCGAGAGGAATAGCCCGATGGCCCTGACCAACACGCCGTCCGACCTGTTGCCCGGCACGCTGGAGCTTCTGATCCTGAAGGCACTGGCGCACGGCTCCAAGCACGGCTACGGCATCGTCGAACACCTGCGACTCGCGTCGGCGGACATGCTCGCGGTCGGCGAGAGCGCGCTCTATCCCGGCGCTGCAACGCCTGCTCTTGAACGGCTGGGTCAAGGCCCGATGGGGCACGTCCGAGAACAACCGGCGCGCGCGCTATTACGACCTCACCGCGGCGGGCCGGAAACAGCTCGCTGCCGAGGAGGCGGAGTTCGACCGCATGGTCGGCGCGATCAAGCGGGTGTTGGCGACGACATAGCTTCGCGGTTCCAGGGTTCGTCAGGGTTCCGGGTTCTGGTTCCGGGTTCGTCAGAACCAGTGTCTGGAACTCTGAACGAGAACCCTGGAACCCTGGAACCCGGAATCATGCGAGAGGATCCAATATATGCGCTCGCTTCTTCCGTCGTCTCTCGTACCTCTCTCCGCCACCGCCGTCACGAGGCCGACCTCCGCGAAGAAATCGAGACCCACCGTTCCCTGCGACAGGCGCAACTCGAGCGCGACGGGATGAGCGCGGGCGATGCGACGCGCGCGAGCCGACGCGCGATCGGCAGCGTGACGCTCGCGCGGGAGGATGTGCGAGGCGTGTGGGGACTGCCGCGGCTCGAGAGTCTCCTTCAGGACCTGCGGTTTTCCGTTCGAACGCTCGCCAAGACGCCGGGCTTCACGCTGGCGGCCGTCCTGTCGCTTGGCATCGGCATCGCGGGAACTGCCGCCGTCTTCAGCATCGCGGATGCGTACCTCATCCGAGTGCGCCCTGGTGTCACCGATCCGGCCCATCTGCTGGAGTTCGCGCGGACGGGCAACCCGAATGGCGGCGGCTTCGACACCTTCTCGTATCCCGACTTTCGCGACATCCGTGAGCGACAGACGGCCTTTCGTGCCGTGGCCGCCTACGACTACGCCGTGTTCGGATTGACCACGGAGATGGGCCCGGTGCGCGTGACGGGGTCGTTCGTCTCGGCGAACTTCTTCGACGTCGTTGGCGCGCCCATGCTCGTCGGACGGGCGTTCCTGCCGGAGGAGGAGAACCCGTCGAGTCCGCGATCCGTCACCGTCATCAGCAGCCAGCTCTGGCGGAGGCAGTTCAATTCCGCGCCCGACATTGTCGGCCGCTCTATTCAGGTGAACGGCCGGACGTTCACGATCGTTGGCGTCGCAGGCGCGGAGTTCCAGGGCTACTCGCTCGAGGCGGCGCACCTCTTCGTCCCGTTGACCGCCGCGTATGGGCTGGGGAACGAGCAGACGCTGTACGGGGCGCGCGGCCGGCAGTGGCTCATGGGCCTCGGCCGGTTGAACGATGGCGTCAGCATCGAGCAGGCACAATCAGATATGGAGCGCATCGGGGCCGATCTCGGCGCGCGAGCACCCGATCGAAAACAAAGGCCTCAGCCTCAAGATCGCTCCGTCGGGCACAGTGCCCTTCGACCTTCGACCGCTGGTCGGCTGGTTCATGACGCTGCTCTTCGCGCTGGTCGGTCTGATCCTCCTCATCGCGAGCATCAACGTCAGCGGGATGTTGCTCGCGCGAGGCATCAACCGCGAGGCCGAGCTGACGGTGCGACTCGCGCTCGGCGCGGAACGGAGTCGGATCGTGCGTCTGCTCCTGATCGAGAGCCTCGTGGTGTCAGCGCTCTCTCGACCATCGTCGGCCTGGCGGGAGCGTGGGGCGCGACGCGCCTCCTCGAGTCGGTCATTCCCGCACTGCCGCTCGACGTCGCGCTCGAAGCCGTCATCGACTGGCGTGTCGTCGCGTTCGCGGCTCTCGTTGCCGCCACGACGTGTCTCCTTTGCGGCTGGATCCCGGCCCGGGCGGCCTCGCGTGTCGACCTCGCCGCGGCGCTCGGGCGAGACACGTCACGTCGGCCCGGACGCCTTCGCATTCGGCAGGCGCTCGTCGTCGCGCAGGTGGCGCTGTGCGTGCCGATCCTCGTCTGCGCGTTTCTACTCGGGCGCTCGATGCAGAACGTCGTACCGCGTGGATCCGGGATTCGACGTCGATGGGATCGAAGTCGTGGACTTCGACCTCAGTCTGGCTGGCTACGACTCGCCGCGCGGCCGTGCGTTCTTCCAGACGCTGATGTCACGAGTCCAAGCGCTGCCCGGACTCGAGTCAGCCGCGCTTGCGCGCGTCGTGCCGCTGAGCGGCGAGGCCGAGGGCGGACGGTTCTGGTTGCCCGACCGCTTCGGAGACGAGAACGGGATTCGCGTCAATCGCAACTACGTCACTCCCGAGTTCTTCGAAACGGCGCGCATGCCGCTCGTGGCCGGACGCGATTTCGACGAACGCGATCGGCCCGGCACGTCCGGCGTGCTCATCGTCAACGAGACGTTTGCCAAGCGGGTGTGGCCCGGACAGAGCGCCGTCGGTCAGCGTCTGGTGCTGGGGGTGAGCCGATTTCCGTTCGAAGTCATCGGCGTCACGCGCGACGCGAGAGTACCGACGGATTGGCGAAGCACAGTCCGCGTTCGCGTATCACAACGCATGGCAGATCCCGCACGAGCCAATCATGCGTCTGCTGATGCGGCCGACGAACGGGAGCCTCGTCCCGGCCGTGCGCGCGATCGTTCGGGAACTCGATGAGAACCTGCCGATCGTTCGTGCCGCGACGCTCGCCGACCTGGCCGCCTACACGCTCTTCCCGCAACGGGTCGCGGCGTGGCTCGCCACGGCTGTCGGCATCATCGGCGTCTTTCTCGCCGCGCTCGGCGCCTACGGCCTGACGTCGTACTCGGTCAGCCAACGACGCCGCGAAATTGGCATTCGCCTGGCTCTCGGGGCTGTGAGAGGTCACGTCCTACGGATGGTCGTGGCCCGGGCGCTGATGCTCGCGACCGTCGGAACGACGCTCGGGCTCGTCGCCGCCGCGCTCGTGATGGGCCTGCTCGAGGGAATGCTGTACGACGTGCGGCCGCTCGACGCGCGTGTCTTTCACGGGTGGCGCGGCCGTCTGTCTCGTGTCTGCGCTGGTCGCGAGCCTGGTCCCTGCGCGCCGGGCCGTCAGCGTCGATCCGGCGGAGACGCTGCGATCGGAATGACAGGACTACGTAGCGCGGACGTCAGTCCCCGCGGCGACGACGAACAGCCTGCGACGCTGGATCGGTAACGTCTGCGTCCATGAACGCGTCGGATCGGACACGATTCGGCCAGCTCGCCGCGTACAGCTCCTGCGCCTCGCGGCCCGACGGCTCGCCGGTGGGCGTCACCGGGTTCACGAACATCACAGGGCGCGGCGCCAGCGCGCTCGCGACTTGCGGCAGGTCGAGCTCCTTCAGGAGCCCGTACGCATAGATCCCGAACGGCTGAGAATACCGCTCGGCAACCGCGAGCGATCGATAGTCCGTGATCGTCTGTCGCAAGCGCGACGCGGCGGACGCGATCGTCGAGCGCCCCGGCGAAGAGCGCCAGCACGCCGTGCGGGCCATCGCCCATGAGCGAAATGGTCTCGGCGGGAACGTCCGACCGTGAGCGCAGGTAGTCCAGCGCGCGGAGCACGTCGAAGACCTGTCCGCCAATGAGCGGCTTGCCCAGCCACATGGTGAACCACGTCAGGTAGCCTTCGTTTGGAATGCGGTTCGGAAAGTAGTGCCGTCCGCGCTGCGGGTACGCGATCGAGAGATCGCCGCGCCCGCGCACGTCGATGGCGGCGACGCGGCAGCCGCCTCTCGCGCACAGCCGCTCCGCAAACGCTTCTTCGGCAACCGATCCCCAGGTCGAGCCTTCGCCGAGATAGAGCACCGTCGGCGTCGACGCCGTCGCGTTGTCCGGCGTGAGCAGCCAGCCGGGAATCCGGATCTCGCGGTCGCTCGTGAACTCGAAATACTCCGCGCGATATCCCGGCTTCTTGATTCGGCCCAGAGTCCGGCTCGGCAGCGCACCGCCTGGCGCGTCGTCGATGGCAAGCACGGATCGGATCCGCGCCCGAACGTCAGCCGCGCTGAGCGTGGCCGGCGTTTTGACAGATGCCGCGAGCTGCCGCGTCAGCGACAGCGCGGTCTCGCCGCCGAACGATGTCGTCACGAATCCCGTCGGCGTGACATACAGCGACTCGATCGGCTTCGACCGCCTGGGACGGTCTCGTCATCGCCGGCGTCCTTCATCTCGAACCAGCGGTTGAACCACGAGTAGGTGGCACGCCGCATCTCGTAGACGTATCCGTGCGCCTGCGTGGTCGCCTGCAGCGCCACGCGGTCCGCGGCGCCGAACAGGCCGTAGACATGCTTGTACTCCGCGAGCAGATCGAGTCCACTCGCGACGTACTCCGGCGAATACGTGTGACCGGCGTCGTGCATCGTCACCGTCATCAACAAGGGCTTCGGCGCAAACGCGTACAGCAGATCGGCGCGGTCGATGCCCCGGGACAGCGCCGGGAACGATGTTCTGCTCGGCATCGTCGGCCGACTCCGGGCGGCTCGACGTTGTCGTGCGCCAGGTTCTCGGTGTTGCCTTCGGAGACGACGGCGACCTTGATACGGTCGTCGAGCGCGGCCAGAAACTGCGTCAGCGTCGCGCCGCCGGACTGGCCGCAGCAGCCGAGCTTGTCGGGATCGACCTCGGGCCGCGTCACGCAGGTAGTCGAGCCCGCGAATGCCGTCCCACGCGCGATACAACCCGAAGTTCGCGCCAAGAAGAATCAGCCGGCGCCCGGCGTACTCGTGCTCGGCGGTGCCGCCGCCGCCGAGCGCGGTCAGGCCAGGCTGGTCTCCCGGATACTCGATGCGCTCGCCCTGCCCGAACGGGTCGTAGGCGAGCACGACGTAGCCCTTGCGCGCGAGGTTCGAGAACAGCTTCTGGTACGTGTGCCAGGCCTTGCCGGTCAGCGAATGGCCGAGCGGCCCCAGAATCGCCGGATGACGTCCCGGACGATCGGGCACGTAGAGGTTCGCCGTCACGTAGAGACGCGGCCGGCTCTCGAACGCGACCTTCTCGATCCGATAGCCCGGCCGCTGGACGGTGCCGGTGACGCGCGGATTCAGCGGCTCCGCGCTCGAGCGGCCCGCCGAGCATCGTCCACAGTTCCTTGACGACGGCCTGTTGCCGCGCGACGGCCTGTTCGCGCGTCGAGATCCCGCGGATGATCCGCTGACGACGCTCGCGCGCCTCGGCCGTGACGCGGACCAGGTAGTTCACGAGATCGCGCGAGTAGTCCGTCAGCGCCGTGCCGGACGGCAGCATGTCGACGCCCGGCGCGCCCTCGAGACCGAGCGGCGCGGGCGCAGGCGATCTCGCCGCAGCCAGCCCATCCGGCAGCGACGACACCCGCGCCGGCCGCCTCGAGAAAACGTCGTCGCGTAGGTCTCATGTGCCCTTTTGCTGGTGAAGGTCGCTACTTTACCGCGCCGGGAACCTTCACGTGGACCTAGCATCTAACAAAGGTATGGACGCCGCCGTTCAGTCGCCCGACGTCGAACTGTCGGACGCCGAGCTGGTTCGCCGCTGCATGGACCGGGACGCGGCCGCGGTTCGAGTGCTCACCCAGCGATACAACCAGCGGCTGTACCGCATCGTGCGGAGCATCCTCGGGGACGCCGCCGAGGCGGAAGACGCCGTGCAGGACGTCTACCTCAAAGCCTTCAGCGCTTTCGAGCGTTTCAGGGGCGAAGCCGGTCGTCGGCACGTGGCTGACACGGATTGCAATCAATGAGGCGCTCGGCCGCGTCAGACGCCGAAAGCCGACCGTGGCCTGGGAAGCGGACGCGGAGCCGGCCCTGCAACCACATACCCTCTACCGCTCGCCGTCGGCGAGCCCGGATCCGGAGATCACGATGGCTCAGCAGGAACTGCAATCGCTGGTCGAACGGTCGATCGACGCGCTGCCTGAGCCATTTCGCCTTGTCTTCGTCGCGCGCTTCGTCGAGGGGATGAGCGTCGAGGAAACCGCGGACCTGCTCGAGATCCGCCCCGAGACGGTGAAGACGCGCGCGCATCGGGCGCGCCGCCGGATTCGCCTCGACCTCGACCGCCGCCTCGGCGCGACCGTCCCCGACGCGTTCCGATTCGATGGCGACCGTTGTGCGCGCCTAACCGCGCGGGTGATCGAGCACTTGCGCTTGGCGGAGGGCAAAGGTCAGAGGTCAGAGGTCAAAGGAGGAGATCAATAGTTAGTGGAAAACAAGATCGTGTTCACTCGAACCTTTCCCTCCAACCTCTCCTCTGACCTCTTCCCTTTGACCTCTTCCCTCTGACCTGTTCCCTCTGACCTCTTCCCTCTGCCTTTCTCTGCCCTCTGCCCCATGCCCTTCCCACGCGGGAACTTTCCGCGTTCGCAGGACGGCAATGTCATCCGTGTCGTCGTCCTGGCCGCGATTCGGCCAGAGGGCGAAGAACATCGCAGTGACGACATCGGCGCTCCCCCAGCCACGGCACTTCCGCGGATCGCGCGGTACACCATGGCGCGCGGCGACACTCGTCTCGTGACGGAGATGATGGCGTTGGGCGTCGAGCCAATGGTCGTCGCGGTGACCACCGTTCGCTCGGGCCGCGCTGTCCACGCTGACGGTGGCTGGACAGACTTTGACCGTCACACAGTCGCGGTAGTCCGCAATTATGCTGGCTCTGGAAAAGATGTCGGACGTCTTTTCCCCAGACGCGTTGAACCAACCGGAGTGGGTTCTGAACTACCCACTCTGGGCACGCGGGTTCCCTCCGAATAACTGAGCTGCTCGATGGGCGCGGACTTGGGCTCGGCACAGCTTGTGCCGATCGTGCGTGACGCCTTTGTCCGTCCGTGTACGTAGGAGGCTCCCGGCATGAAGACTCGTAGCTCCGCCATTGCCGACATGGAGGGTCAGGCCCTTCTCGCCGGCGCGCCCAATCAGCCCAACCAATTGCTCAACGCTCTGCTGGCCGTCCGCGACGGCGACTTCTCCGTCCGGCTGCCCGGCGACTGGACCGGCCTGGGCGGCAAGATTGCGGACACGTTCAACGAGATCGTCTCGACCAACGCACGGATCGCCAGCGAGCTCGAGCACGTCGGGAACGTCGTCGGCCGGGAGGGCCAGACGCGTCACCGCGTCAAGTTCAACCGATCGAATGGGTCGTGGGGACAGATGGAAGGGTCGGTCAACGCGTTGATCGACGACCTGCTGCGGCCCACGACCGAGGTCACCTCCGCGCTCGCGAACGTCGCCCAGGGCAACCTGCTGCAGACCGTGCGGCTGGACGTGGACGGCCGCCCGCTCCGCGGCGAGTTCCTCCGGACCGCGACCATCGTCAACACGATGATCCGGCAGCTGAGCACGTTCACGTCGGAGGTCACGCGTGTCGCCCGCGAGGTCGGGACCGACGGCAAGCTCGGCGGTCAGGCGCAGGTGCAGGACGTCAGCGGCGTGTGGAAGGACCTGACCGACAGCGTCAACCTGATGGCCAGCAACCTGACGGCGCAGGTCCGCAACATCGCGGAAGTCACGATCGCGGTGGCGAACGGCGACTTGTCCAAGAAGATCACCGTTGACGTTCGCGGTGAGATTTTGCAGCTGAAGGAAGCCATCAACACGATGGTGGATCAGCTGCGTTCGTTCGCCTCCGAGGTCACGCGCGTGGCGCGCGAAGTCGGCACCGAGGGCAAACTTGGCGGTCAGGCCGTTGTGCCGGGCGTCGCGGGCACGTGGAAGGACCTGACCGACAACGTCAACCTCCTGGCGGCCAACCTGACGACGCAGGTCCGCAACATCGCCGAGGTCACCACGGCCGTCGCGCGCGGCGACCTGTCGCGCAAGATCACGGTGGACGTCCAGGGCGAGATTCTGGAGTTGAAGAACACCATCAACACGATGGTGGATCAGCTCAACGCATTCGCCGCCGAGGTCACGCGCGTCGCGCGCGAAGTCGGCACCGAGGGCCGGCTCGGCGGTCAGGCCGGTGTGCCAGGCGTCGCGGGCACGTGGAAGGACCTCACGGACAACGTCAACTTCATGGCCAGCAACCTGACGGGGCAGGTCCGCAACATCGCCGAAGTGGCGACGGCCATCGCCCGCGGGGACCTGTCCAAGAAAATCACCGTCAACGTCAGCGGCGAGATTCTGCTGCTCAAGGACACCATCAACGGGATGGTGGACCAGCTCAACGCGTTCGCGTCGGAGGTCACCCGCGTCGCGCGCGAAGTCGGCACCGAGGGCCGGCTTGGCGGTCAGGCCAACGTGCTCGGCGTCGGCGGCACATGGAAGGACCTGACCGACTCGGTGAACTCGATGGCGAGCAACCTGACGGCTCAGGTGCGCAACATCGCCGAGGTCACGATCGCGGTCGCCAACGGCAATCTCTCCAAGAAGATCACGGTCGACACCCGCGGCGAGATCCTTCAGCTCAAGGAAGCCATCAACACGATGGTGGACCAGCTCAACGCGTTCGCGGCGGAAGTCACCCGCGTCGCGCGCGAGGTCGGCACCGAAGGCAAACTCGGCGGTCAGGCCACGGTGCCGGGCGTCGCGGGCACGTGGAAGGACCTGACCGACAACGTCAACCTGCTCGCCGCCAACCTCACGATGCAGGTCCGCAACATCGCGGAGGTCACGACGGCCGTCGCGAAGGGCGACCTCTCGCGCAAGATCACGGTCGACGTCAAGGGCGAGATTCTCGAGCTCAAGAACACCGTCAACACGATGGTGGACCAGCTCAACGCGTTCGCCGCCGAGGTCACGCGCGTGGCGCGCGAGGTCGGCACCGACGGCCGGCTCGGCGGCCAGGCGACCGTGCCGGGCGTCGCGGGCACGTGGAAAGACCTGACCGACAACGTCAACCTGCTCGCCGCCAACCTGACGACGCAGGTGAGAAACATCGCGGAGGTCACGACGGCGGTCGCGAAGGGCGACCTGTCGCGCAAGATCACCGTCGACGTGAAGGGCGAGATTCTGGAGCTGAAGGACACCATCAACACGATGGTGGACCAGCTCAACGCCTTCGCGGCGGAAGTCACCCGCGTCGCTCGAGAGGTCGGCACAGAAGGCCGGCTTGGCGGGCAGGCGGGCGTGCCGGGCGTCGCGGGCACGTGGAAGGACCTCACCGACAACGTGAACGTCATGGCCGCGAACCTGACGGAACAGGTGCGCGGCATCGTGAAGGTCGTGACCGCGGTCGCCAACGGCGACCTCAAGCAGAAGCTGACCGTCAACGCCAAGGGCGAGGTCGCGGCCCTGGCGTCCACGATCAACGACATGACCGAAACGTTGGCGACGTTCGCCGACCAGGTCACGACCGTCGCGCGCG
The DNA here is from genome assembly GCA_963730485.1 of uncultured Acidobacteriota bacterium. Lineage (GTDB taxonomy): Bacteria > Acidobacteriota > Vicinamibacteria > Vicinamibacterales > SCN-69-37 > CAVTYZ01. Next base: position 76,221 of record CAVSRY010000027.1, read on the forward strand.
AGGTCGGTGTCGAGGGCCGGCTCGGCGGTCAGGCGAACGTGCCGGGCGCCGCCGGCACCTGGAAGGATCTCACCGGCAACGTGAACCTGCTCGCCGCCAACCTGACGACACAGGTGCGCGCGATCGCGAACGTCACCACCGCCGTCACGCAGGGGGACTTGACGCGATCGATTCAGGTCGACGCCCGCGGCGAGGTGGCCGAACTCAAGGACTACATCAACACGATGATCGACAACCTGCGGTTGACGACCGACCGCAACACCGAGCAGGACTGGCTGAAAACGAACCTCGCGCGGTTCAGCGGCATGCTCCAGGGCCAGCGCGACCTGCAGGCGGTCGGCAAGATGCTCCTGTCCGAGCTCGTGCCGCTCGTCGCCGCGCACCAGGGCGTCATCTATCAGATGGAGTCGGACCCGAAGCCACGACTGAAACGCCTTGCGACCTATGCCGACGATTCGGAGGCGGGCCATCCGACCTACGTGGAGATCGGCCACGGCCTGCTGGGCCAGGCCGCAGCCGAGCGTCAGCGTCTGCTCATCACCGAGATGCCCCCGGATGCCGTGCCCATCGGCTCGAGCCTCTTCCGCGCGTTGCCGCGAGCGATCGTGGTGCTGCCCGTGCTCTACGAGAACCAGCTGAAGGCGGTCATCGAGCTCGCGTCTCTCACGCCTTTCACGGGCTCGCGGCTCATCTTCCTCGATCAGTTGACGGCCAGCATCGGCATCGTCCTCAACACCATCGAAGCCACGATGCAAACCGAATCGCTCCTGCAGCAGTCACAGCAGCTCGCCGGCGAGCTGCAGACGCAGCAGCACGAGCTGCAGCAGACCAACGAACAGCTCGCGCAGAAGGCGCAGCAGCTCGCGGAACAGAACGTGGAGGTCGAGCGCAAGAACGCCGAGATCGAACAGGCCCGCAGGGCCCTCGAAGAAAAGGCCGCCGAGCTCGCGCTGACGTCGAAGTTCAAGTCGGAGTTCCTCGCGAACATGTCGCACGAGCTCCGGACGCCCCTGAACAGCATCCTGATTCTGGCGCAGCAGCTCGCCGACAACCACGAGTCCAATCTGACGAGTCGCCAGGTCGAATTCTCACGCACCATTCATGGCGCCGGCACGGACCTGCTCAACCTCATCAGCGACATCCTCGACCTGTCCAAGATCGAGTCCGGCATTGTCACCGTGGACGCCCAGGATGTGTTCCTGACGAGTCTCGTGGACATGGTCAGCCGGCCGTTCCGGCACGAGGCCGAGACGCGTGGCCTGTCATTCGAGGTCGCGATCGATCCGTCCCTCGATCGTGTCCTCTACACGGATACCAAGCGCCTCCAGCAGGTACTCAAGAACCTGCTCTCGAACGCGTTCAAGTTCACGGCACAGGGTGGCGTCGGCCTGAAGCTCTCGGCCGTGGCGGGCGGGTGGACGCCCGATCATCCGGTGTTGCGTCAGGCGCCGGCCGTCGTGGCATTCGAAGTGTCCGACACCGGCATCGGCATCGCGGCCGACAAACAGCGCATCGTGTTCGAGGCGTTTCAGCAGGCGGACGCGAGCACCAGCCGCAAGTACGGCGGGACGGGGCTTGGTCTCGCCATCAGCCGCGAGCTCGCCAATTTGCTCGGCGGCGAGATTCAGCTACGGAGCGCACCGGGCATCGGCAGCACCTTCACGCTGTACTTGCCCGTGCGATACCTGGGATCCACGACCGAGTCGAAGGAGGCGCCGAAGGCCGGCGCCGCTCCTGTCCGCCCGTTCGTTTGCGGTCTCGCGCGCGACGCCCGCCACACCGGAGGTCATCCTCGACGACCGGGCCGACCTCGTGCCCGGCGAGCAGTCGCTGCTCGTCGTCGAAGACGACCCGCACTATGCGCGCCTCATGGTCAATCTCGCCCACGACCTCGGCTTCAAGGTGCTGGTCGCTCAGCGCGGCGAGGAAGCGCTGACGCTGGCGAAACAGTTCTTCCCGACCGCGGTCTCGCTCGACGTGTTCCTGCCGGACATGCTGGGCTGGACCGTGCTCAGTCAACTCAAGCAGGACCCGCTCACTCGTCACATCCCGGTGCAGCTCTTGACCTCGGACGAAGACCGGCAGCACGGGCTCGCTCGCGGCGCGTTCTCGTTCGTGACCAAGCCGTCTTCGAGCGAGGCGCTCGCGGAAGCGCTGAGCCGGCTGCGCGACTACTCGGCTCCGCGGCGCAAGCGCCTGCTCATCGTGGAAGACAACGAAGTCGAGCAGTTGAGCATTCGTGAGCTGCTGGCGCACGACGACATCGATATCGTGATGGCCAGGACTGGCCGTGACGGGCTGGCCATGATGACGCCGGAGCCCTGCGACTGCGTCGTCCTCGACCTCCGGCTGCCCGACATGTCGGGCTTCGAGGTGCTACGCGAGATGGCCGCGCACGAGACGTGGCGCGACGTTCCGGTCATCGTGTTCACCGGTCGCGAGTTGTCACCGGACGAAGAGGCGGAGCTTCACTCGCTCGCGCGGAGCGTCGTGGTCAAGGGCGTCGAATCGCCCGAGCGGTTGCTCGACGAGACCGCCCTCTTCCTCCACCGCGTCGTCTCCGAACTGCCGACGCCGAAGCAGGAGATGATTCAGCGTCTGCACCGATCGGACGAAGCACTCCTCGACAAGTCGGTGCTCGTCGTCGACGACGACGTCCGAAATATTTTTGCGTTGAGCAGCCTCCTCGAACGGCGCGGGATGCGCGTGCTCACGGCGGCGACGGGCCGCGAAGCCATCTCCACGCTCGAGTCCACGCCCGACGTGGCGCTCGCGCTCATGGACATCATGATGCCGGAGATGGACGGGTATCAGACCATCCAGGCCATCAGGCAGAACCCGTCGTTCCGCCGTCTGCCGATCATCGCGCTGACGGCGAAGGCCATGAAGGGGGACCGTGAGAAGTGCCTCGAAGCCGGCGCGTCCGACTATCTCGCTAAACCCGTCAACACCGACCAACTCCTGTCCGCCCTGCGGATGTGGCTGCACCGGTGAAGGGAGACATGGCGATGACCGGACATGCCAACGTCCTGCTGGTGGATGATCAACCGGCGAAGCTCCTCAGCTACCGGGCGATCCTCGAGGGCATCGACGCCAACCTGATTTCGGCGCACTCGGCGCGCGAGGCACTCGACTGCCTCCTGCGCAACGAGTGCGCGGTCGTGATCGTCGACGTCTGCATGCCCGAGCTCGACGGCTTCGAGCTGGCGCAGATGGTCCGCGAGCACCCGCGTTTCAAGCGGACCGCCATCATCTTCGTGTCAGGGATCGCGCTCGGAGAGCTCGACAGGTTGCGCGGGTACGAGTGCGGCGCGGTGGACTATCTCCCGGTGCCGATCGTGCCGGAGATCCTGCGCGCGAAGGTCACGGCTTTCGTCGAGCTTCACAGCAAGACGCACCAGCTGGAGCAACTGAACCAGGAGCTCGAGAGCCGCGTCGCCGAACGCACGCTGCAGCTCGAGGAGGCCAACCGGCGGAAGGACGAGTTTCTGGCGGTCCTCGCGCACGAGCTGCGCAATCCGCTGGCGGCCATTCGCACCGCCGCCGAGCTCGTCGGCCGCGCCGACGCCCCACGTCCCACGATCGAACAGGCGTCCGGCGTCATCGGCCGCCAGGTCACGCACCTCGGCCGTCTCGTGGACGATCTGGTGGACGTGTCGCGGATCACTCGCGGCTTGATCGAGCTTCAGCGGGAGCGTCTGAAGCTCAGCGCCGTCGTGTTCCACGCCCTCGAGACCAGCCAGCCCCTCGTCGCGGAGCGGGGACACACGCTGTCGATTTCGGCGATCGACGACGAGCTCGAGGTGATGGGCGATCTCTCGCGCCTGACGCAGGTCGTCGCGAACATCCTGCACAACGCCGCGAAGTTCACGCCACGGGGCGGCCGGATCGAGCTCGGCGCCGAACGCCATGGCGATGAGGTCGTGCTCCGCATCGCGGACAACGGCGCGGGCATCTCGGCGGACGCGCTGCCTCAGGTGTTCGATTTGTTCTCTCACACCGATCGCCGCCTCGATCGGGCGTCGACTGGTCTTGGCGTCGGCCTGGCGCTCGTGCGCCGGCTCGTGGACATGCACGGAGGACGAGTGGCAGCCAGAAGCGACGGTCCCGGCCGAGGTACCGAGGTGACGGTTCGTCTGCCGCTGCTCGAGCCGGTTCCCCAGCAGGACACGGGCATCGGGGCGCCCGGCAACGAGCGACGGCTCACCATCGCGCCGCATTCTCGTGGTGGACGACAACGTCGACGCGGCCGACGCGCTCGCGATGCTGCTGCGACTGTCCGGGCACGACGCCGTCACTGCCTTCGATGGCGTGGAAGCGCTCGGCCGCGCCGCGGAGTTCCAGCCCGACATCGTGCTGCTCGACATCGGGATGCCCGGCTCGATGGCTATGGCACCGCGCGGGCCATGCGGGCCGAACCGTGGGGCCGCGATCTCACGCTTGTCGCGCTGACCGGCTGGGGTCAGCCGAAGGATCGCGACCGCACGGTCGAGGCGGGCTTCGACGCGCATCTCGTCAAGCCGGTCGCGACCGAGAAGCTGATGGAGATCATCCGGACTCAGACCGGCAGGCCGTAAGCCATTGGCTATTGGTTATTGGCTATTGGTTATTGCATCGGCTATTTGTTATTGGGTTATTGGGTAGATCGGATGCGCACCTCAATAGCAAATATCCAACAACTCAATGCAATAACCGATCACCAATAGCCAATAACAAATGTTTGCCATCGGCCTCAACCCGTACGGCCTGGCGTACACGGTCGGCCTTCAGGGCGCCGGGACACCGCGCGCAAATCCACGCCCAATCAGCTTTCGAGCATATTTCGATCTCGCGTGCGAGCTTGACGCTCGCTGTTTCGAGGTGCACGGCGGCTGGCTGACGACCATGTCGGAACGCGACCTCGCGTGGATCCGCGACGAGCTCACGCGTCGTGACATGACGCCCATCGTCAGTCACGGGCTGAGGCAGGAAAACGGCGAGACGCTGGATGACCCGATCCGATCCGCACGGGCGATTGGCGCCCGGCTGATCCGTTTGGGTCTTACGCCGGTGCTCGAGGGCGCTCGGGCCGCCTGGGGGCCTCGGTGGGACGAGATGCGATCCCACGCGGCGCAGACGCTCATCGCGGAAACTCCGCGGGCGGCCGAGGCGGGCATCGCGGTCGCGATCGAGAACCATCAGGACTTCGGGAGCGAGGAACTCGTCGTGATGGCCGAGCGTGCCGGCGAGAACGTCGGCGTGGTCATGGACACCGGCAATCCGTTTGCGGTCGGCGAAGACCCTGTGGCCTTCGCCCGACGGGTCGCGCATCGGATCCGCCACGTGCACCTCAAGGACTACCGCGCTCAGTTCACTGACGAGGGCTACCGGCTCGTGCGGTGCGCGATTGGTGACGGGGCAGTGCCGTTTGACGAGATCGCCGACGCGCTGGGGGCCGACGAGCGGTCGATCACGGCCTCGCTCGAGCCCGGGGCTCTCGAGGCGCGTCACATCCGCCTGTTCACCCGGGATTGGTGGCGAGGCTATCCGCCTCGCGACGGCGACGAACTGGCGGCGGCGCTCGGACGTCTGCGAGGCCGGCGGCTGGCTGACGACGAGCCCTACCAGACGCCGTGGGAGCGCGGCGCATCCGGCACCGATATTGTCGCGTTCGAGCTGGGCGAGATTCGCCGCAGCGCCGAAGAACATGCGCGCGCGCTCAGTCGAGCACAGCTGACCGTTCGGCCGCTCGTGCCATGCGCTGCCCCTCGGACACGTTGACGAGCGCAAGCAGCGCGCCGCCGACGACAAAGAACCCGATGACCGACAGGATGGCGCCGCGGCCTGATCCTGTGGATGCTGGCGACGATGGCAAAGATGGCCGGGCCGAAAATGCCGGCAAACTTCTCGAACACCGAGAAGAACCCGAAGAACTGCGACGCCGACTGGCGGGGAATGAGGCTGGCGAAGAGTGACCGGCTCAGTGCCTGGCTGCCGCCCTGCACCATCGCCACCGCCACGGCGAGCACGAAGAATTCGGCGGCGGTCGTCATCTGGTATGCCAGCACGCAGATGAACGTGTACACAGCCAGTGCCACGTAGAGCGATCGCACCGTGCCGAGGCGGTCGGCCATGAACCCGAAGAGAAACGTGAACGGAATGCCGGCGAACTGCACGAGGAGGATCGCGGCAATCAGCGAATCGCGCGAGATGCCGATCTCCGCGCCGTAGACGGTCGCCAGGCGGATGATCGTCTGGATGCCGTCGTTGTAGATCATGAACGCCAGCAGCATCAGGAACGCGTTCCGGTAGCGTCGAAGCTCGCGGAAGGTCTCGCCGACCCGGCTCAGCCCCGCCGCGATTGGATTCTGTCCGCCCTGTTCGCCCATCGCGCAGTTCGCGCGGCGGCTCGGGAACATGTCGAAACAGCGGGATGGAAAACGCGACCCACCAGATCGCCACGCTGAGAAACGACAGGTGGATGCCGGCCACGGCATTCGGCAACCCGAACCACTCCGGCTTGACGATCCAGGCGAGATTGACCGCGAGGAGCAATCCGCCGCCGAGGAAACCCACCGCGAACGCCGACGACGACACGCGGTCGAGCTCGTCCGGCCGCGCGACGTACGGCAGAAGCGAGTCGTAGAACACGATCGTGCCGGTCACCCCGATATTGCCGAGCATGAAGAGCGCGGCGGCCAGCTTCCAGTCGCCTTCGCCAATCAGGGCCATGGCCGCGGTCGCGGACGCGCCCACGGCGAGAAAGCCGCCGAGCATCTTCTTCCGGATGCCGGCATAGTCGGCGATGGCGCCAAGGATCGGCGACATGACGGCGATCGCCACGAGCGCGACGGTCGTGATCGTGGCGAACCGCGCCGTCGCGACGCCCGGCGCAAGGCCGGCCGCGGCGACCGACGAGAAGAACTCGGGAAACACCGCAGTGATGACCGTGGACCAGAACGCCGAGTTGGCCCAGTCGTACATCGCCCAGGCGCGGACTTCACGGCGGTCGAGACCCAGCTTGCTGAGGAGTGACATCGGGATCGAGAATGAGCCGGCTGGATTCTCCCATGAACCTCCTTCCCTTCGTCGTGCCCCGCCAGGAATCGATCGTGCTGTTCGTCAGTCATCCTGATCGCGGTGACGTCAGCGGGCGTCGCGGGCATTCACATCGCACGCCGCTCGATGGACCGCACGGTGGCGTTTGCGATCACGCTGCTGCTGTGGATGGCGGCGACCGGCATCTACGTCGCGCTCGGCGTGCCCGCAGAGAGCGTCGCGCGGGCTGATGGGTTTCTTCGCCGCTCAGCAACCTCGGCGCCGTCGTGCTGGCACTGTCGCCGGTCGGCCGGTGGTGGGCCACCGGACTGCCTCTCTGGGCGCTCGTCGCATTCCAGGGATTCCGGCTGCCTCTCGAGATCGTGCTGCACTGGTGGGTCGCGGACGGCACGATTCCGGCGACGATGACGTGGTCGGGTTCGAACTCGACATCGTCAGCGGCGTCGTGGCGATCGTCGCCGCGCCTTGGGCCCGTCACCGCGGCGTCGCCTGGCTCGCGAACATCATCGGCATCGTCTTGCTCGCGAACGTCGCGCGCGTGGCCGTTGCTGTCGTTGCCAGTCCCGTTCGGATGGAACGTGTCGCCGCCCCTGACGCTGGCGATGCACCTGCCCTACGCGTGGATCGTGCCGATGTGTGTCGCCGGCGCGCTCTGCGGCCACATCGTGCTGACGCGGGCGCTGCTGACGCGAACAGCCGGTACGCAGGGCGCGCTTTTAGTCGCACCCCCGACGCGGAACTGAAGTTCCGCGCTACGTACCGCCTCTACGGGCCCAGTCGTCTTACCCGCCAGTTCGCGAAGCACCACAAGGCCCAGAAGACAAAGGCGATGGTGCTCATGACGATGAACACGCGCGGCGAACGGTCCCAGCTGGTATCAGCCACGATGCGTCCGAACGCCTGCGCAGTGAACATGAGGGCCAGCAGGAACAGAATCCGGACGACCTGCACGCGCTTCTTGATTCGGTTCAGCATTTGCACCTCACGGTCGGGCGCGATTGCCCGGGCTGAGGGCCACGTCGCGGCATTGGTGGCGTCGCGCAGTTTGCTCGACCACTCCGGATGGTCGCGTAGATATTCCTCGACGAGCGCCCGGCTGTCAGCGCTCGCGGTGCCGTCGGCATAGAGGGGCCAGAGATCGCCGATTACGTCCTTGGTGATGTTCATGGTGCCTCCTTCGAACCCGTGTCCGCTCCCAGCAGCGCGTTCAGCCGCATCCGCGTCCGGTGGATTCGTACTTTCACGGCCGAGACCGACAGTCCCATGGCCGCGCCGATCAACTGGTACGGCATCTCCCCCATCGTGGCCATCGCGAGCACCGCGCGGTCGGTCTCGGGCAATTTCTGCAGCGCCGCGAGCACACGGTCGAGCTCGTGGCGGCCGGCCGTGGTTTCGGCAGGGCCCGGCCTCGGGTCGTGCAGCGATTCGTCAAGCGCGTCGTAATCGCGCGGGCCTCTCGGGCCTTTCGCTGCGCGCACACGGTCGCGATGGAGATTGCGTACGATCATGAACAGATATGCCTTGACCGTACCGACGCGGATCGGCGTTGCGGACATCCAGGCCCGAAGAAACGCCTCCTCGGTCAGGTCCTCGGCGTCATGCGAGTTGCCGCATACGTAGAGCGAAAACCGAAAGACGTCGGACCAGTGCCGGCGGTAGAGCGCCTCGAACTCGGTCATCCACCTGCTTCAGAATACGGAGGCAGGCGTGGGAGGTTACATGGGGCAAGTGTGAAGTGAGAGGCCAGAGGTCAGAAGTTACCGGGCGCTAGCCCGGGAAGCGTCGGTGACTTCTCATTTCTGGCTTCTCACGTCGAACTTGATCTCACTCACTCGATCACCACGACTTCGTACGCCTCGAGCGATGGCAGCGTGAACGACGACAGCCGCCGCTCGCGGAGACCGGCAGGTCGCGGCCGAGCGCGACTGCGCGGGCGCGACGGACCGGCCGCGGCAACTCGATGCGGATGTCGCGCATCTCAATCGGGTGCGAAGTACGCCGTGTCGTGGTGGCCGGTGCCGTTCACGAGGTGGACCAGCGTCCGGTTGCGCGACGGCTGATCCATCAGCGTCATCTCGACGAGCGGATGCGCGTTCGTCCGGATCTGGCGGCCCTTCGGCAGGAGATGGTCGACGAGATCGGCCAGCAGATTGGCGTGGGCCTCTGAGCTGTGGCGGTAGTACAGCCCGCCGATGTCCCACGGCAGGTACGCGACGCGGCCCTGACCGTGATCGGTAACGACCAGGCCCGGGCGTGGACGTCTCCCTCTTGTCCGACCAGACCTTCTCGGGCGGCCCGAACATCGCGGTGGGAATGAGCGTGAGGATCGGCCGCTCGACGGGCCGTGACCTCGAGATACTCGCCGTCGATGAACAGCAGGTTCGTATCCCTAAGCGACGGAAGCCAGTCCGATCATGAATCGCGCCAGTAACCCTGCGTGCTGCGTCGGCCCAAGACCCGGCCAATCGGCAGCAACGGTGGCGTGGTGCCCGCCACCAGCACGCGGCCGCCGCGCGCGGACGAAGGCCGCGGTCTGCTCGGGCGCGCGGTCCGGCGCAATGACGAGATCGAATCGTGACGGGTCGTCGAGCCACTTCAGGTTCTCCGAGACGACGAACGGAATGTGCCGTTCACTGAGGAGCCGGAAGAACCCGCGATACGACGCGTTGTCGCCGGTCGCGAGAAGCAGGACGCGCGCCGCGTTCTTCTGGCCCACGTAGAGGTCCTCGTGCTTCGCGTGCCATTGGAAGATCGGCCTGGCGGCCATCAGGCCCTGTCGATCCTCCTGGTCCATGGTCCCGACGACAACGAACGCGGGAGGACCGCCGTGCGCCATGTTCTGGTAGAGCCGCAGCTCGGTCTCCGCGCGCGGCACGTTCGCATAGCGCCACGGAAAATCCACAAAGCTCATCGCGAGGTTGATCGGGAATCTTGTCGGGTTCGGATCCGATCGAACGGCTGACGTTATCGCTGGCCGAGTACGGCCACATCGGCAGGGCGCGGCCGACGGCGGTGTTCGACTCCGACATGATGCCGTCGGTGTGGTCCTTGATATAGGTGAGGAACGCTGCCTGCGGGCGTTTCCGGTGGATCAGCTCCGCGATGGCCGCTGCCACCTCGCGAGACGAATCGGCCATGAACGCCCGGTAGTCGGCGTCGGCGGTCTGGGGGACGCTGCGTCCGTAGAGCGTGCGGTACCGCGCCTGGCACGCGCCGCACTGACACGGTCCCATCGGCACACCGCTGTAGTCGGCCGTCGGGTTTCCGAACATGTTGAAGAAGAGCCCATCCACGTCGTACCGGTCGAGCGCTTCCGCGAGAATCGTCATCGCGTGTTCGCGGTAGTACGCGCCGTTGATGCACGTGGAGTACAAACCGTTGTAGATCGCGGGCTCGCCGTTGGCGCGCGTGAAGAACCATTCCGGGTGCGCGTCGTACGCCGCCTTCTGCGTCTTGCTCAGGTCAAACCGCCCGACGACGCGAATCCGGCGCGCGTGCGCAAGTCGGACGACGTCGCCAAACAGGTCACGCCCAGGCGGCAGGAACACGCTCGGGTAATGGAACGGCACCTTCGTCGGGTACTGCGCGACGATTCCGCCCATATTGAGGAGGAACGTGTTCGCACCGAACTCGGCGACAGCCGAGACGAGCGCGGCCGGATCAGCCGTCGAGTCCGTCTCGCTGATGTTGGTCTGGAGAAAACGGACAGGCTCGGTCATCCACCAGCGCGAGTCGGCCGGGGTCTGTGCCAACGGAAGCGCTGCCAGCAGAAGCACACCAGCCGTGGCAAGGGCCACGCGGAAACAGGGTCGACGCACATCGAAAGCCTCGCTTTCTGCGCCGACCATGCTACGCCTGTCTGCCCTTCGACTGCGCTCAGGGCGGCTATCGAACGGCGCCGAATCCGCCTGGACCGAGGAAGGTATAGAAGACCCCGATGGTCGCTCGTGTTTGCTTGAACTCGAGAGCGCCGGCCGGCCGTGCGTCGCGTTCGGCGAGCAGGTACTGAACGGCGATCGCGTGCTGGCCCACCAGCCTCACGGCCAGCGATGCATCACCCCGGAAAATGACGTCTCGTTGACTGGTGCCAAAGCCCGCGACGTCACTGACGAAATATTCCCGGGCGGTCACGTCCAATGACGCGCGCCGGCCGGCCACGAGCCGGACGCTCGCGAGTGCCTGCGGTGCGAGGCCGTAGTGGTAGGTGCGGCCCTCGCTGCCGTCGATCGACCGCGTCGCGGTGTAGCCGACGCCCAGGAGCCCAGTCGTCTGCAGCGTCATGGCCGCGAGTGTCTTCGTCTGCAGCGTCGTGCCGAACGACACTGCCGTGCTCGAGACACGAAACCCGTCCGGCGCGAAGTAGTCGTAGCTGCCGTACACGCCGACCACACCGTGGTTCCCGTCCGCTCCACCATAGCGACGGCCGGCCGAGCAACCCGCGTGTAGACAAGTGTTCGAGGTCGAGCGACGACGCCATGACTTCGACACGGAAGTAGTCGAACGGCCTCGCGTACGTGTATCCAGCCTTGCCGGGAAAACCGTAGTCCACCGAGGCCCCAATCGACGCCGTCTCCATCGTCGCGTTCGATATGGACTGGAGTCCAGCCGTGACGTCCGACGTCACGCCAAGCTGCACGCGCATGTCCGAAGCGCCGATGCCCTCAGGCGCCGTGGCATCGAAGCGGTCGCCGAACATGAGCCGATTGACGCCGGCCGGCGGTGACGCGATGGCCGCAGAAAGCGCCCGCCAGAATCCCGGGCCGTCGTCACGCCGGCCGAGAAGCAACCGTGACGTCAGAAACAGCGGCTCACCGAGAAAGCTTCCTGCGATGCCGCTGGCGATCTGGTCGTTCTTCGACGGCGGTGTTGTTTCGCCGGCGATTTCCCACAGGGCGCTGCCGGCGAACGTGTACGCGACGGACTGCCAGTAGCCGAGGCCCGACGAGCGCGCCATGTTGTGGTACATCGCGCCCTGATACGGATGAAGAAACTGGTTGATGGCAAACGGGTCGTCATCGATGACCCATGGCCCGCGAAGGTTGCGCCGGATGGAAGCCGGGCTCACCTCGTAGGCCGCGGGATCGCGCCGGCGGCCTGCGAGGTTGATCAGGCTGTCCATCGCCAGAATTTCGACGGCCGGCAGCACGAAGCTGCGATTCGCCGGCTGCTCTTCGGCCCGTCCCGGCGGGCCGGCCAATGGCGCTTTCGCGGCGCAACCCGCTGGCGAGGATCGCGACCGGCGCCGATCGCGGCAAATGCACGTGGCATCTCGTCGCGAAAATTGCAGCAACCGTGCCACGCACACGTTGCGACCGGGCCAGCGTGGGACTATCCTCAGCGCCATCAACGTGGGAACGCGACCGACCATCACGGCCGTCTGGGTCTTCGCGGTCCTTCTGACCACCGTGCCTGCCGCCCGGCAGGCGTTCCCCGACACGATCTACGTCAACGGCCACGTCATCACGATGTGGACCGATCGCCCAGTTGTTCAAGCCATCGCGATCAGAGGTGACCGGTTCGTGGCGGTCGGCAGCACGGCCGAGATTCGCGCCCTTGCGGGCCCGTCGACTCGGCAGATCGATCTGGCGGAAGGACCGTTGTCCCCGGTCTGCAGGACAGTCACACGCATCCGGTCATGGCGGCGCTCAGCGAGCAGGCGGGCGCCGTCCCGGCGATGCGATCGATCGCAGACGTTCTCGCGTACGTTCGGCAGCTCGCGGCAACGACGCCACCCGACCGGGTGATTCTCGTGCCCAAGGTGTACTCGACGCGCCTCGTCGAACACCGCTATCCCACGCGTGCCGAGCTCGACCAGGCGGCGCCTCGGCATGTCGCGATCACCGACAACGGGTATGCGGCGTCGTTGAACTCGCTCGGCGCTCGCCAGAATCGGCATCACGCGCGCCACGCCGCAGCCGGCCAACGGACGCATCGGGAAAGACGACGCGGGCGAACCGACGGGCCTGATCCTCGGCGCGCCGCAGCTGCTCACGGAACTGCGGCGATCGCGGCCGCCCACCCACGCCGACATCGTCTGGGCGATCAAGGCAATGCAGAAGGCGTACAACGAGGCCGGCCTGACGAGCACGATCGATCGCAGTCAGGGGCCGGAAGGATTTCGCGCCTACCAGGAGCTTCGCGCGCGCAACGAGCTGACCGTTCGCACGGCGGTGACGTACCTCATGAGCGGTCAGGGCACGCCCGACAGCGTGCGGCAGGACGTCGAGCGCATTCCGTTCGTCACGGGCTCGGCGACGAGTGGCTTCGGGTCGGGCCGCTCAAGGTCGTCGTGGACGGCGGCATCCTCATCGGCACCGCGTACCTTCGCGAGCCCTACGGCGATCACACCGAGATCTACGGCTACGAAGATCGCAACCTATCGCGGTGTGCTGTCGGTGCCGCGCGAGAATCTCATTGAGATCGCGCGCACGGCCAATCGGCTCGGGCTGGCAGATGACGGCACACACGACCGGCGGCGGCGCGACCGACCTGCTGCTCGACGCGTATGAAGCGGCGAACCGCGACACGCCGATCGCGCCGCGCCGCTTCACGGTCACGCACGGCAACTTCCCGGACGCCCGCGCGATCGAGCGGGCGCGCGCCATGGGCGTGGCATTCGACTCACAACCGGCGTGGCTGCATTTCGACGGCGCCGCCATCAAGAACGCCTTCGGGCCGGCCCGCATGCGCGACTTCCTGCCGCTGAGGTCTCTGACGGATCGAGGCGTGGTCGTCGCCGGCGGTTCCGACCACATGATCCGGTTCGACTCCAGGACGGCCATCAATCCTTTCCACCCGTTTTTCGGCATGTGGATGGCCGTCACACGCAAGACGCAGGACGGCAGCGTCCTCGGGCCCGACGAACGCGTGACGCGCGAGCAGGCGCTCAGAATGTGGACCGTCAACGGCGCCTGGATGACGTTCGAGGAAACCAGAAGGGCTCGATCGAACCCGGCAAGCTCGCGGACCTCGTCGTGATCTCGAAGGACTACCTGTCGTGCCCAGAGGACGAGATCAAAGACATCGAAGCACTCCAGACCGTCGTCGGCGGCAAGGTCATGTACCAGCATCCGACGATGTCGCGCTAGCGGCGGTCGACGAGCAATTCACCATGAAGGCATGAAGATCCAACAAACGTTCTTCATGGCTTCATGGTGCATACTGTCGCCGTGAGCGACGTCCCACGAGGTTTCGACCCGTCGGCGATCACGCGCCCGCACGAGCGTCTGATGACGTACTACGTCATCGTCTCGCTCCTCACGTTCGTGGCCTTCCCCATCACGCTGATCGCGCTGTACATCAAGTTCCGGACGCTCGAATACCGCTTCGACGATGAAGGCGTGTGGCGGCGTCAGGGGTTGCTGTGGCGCCGCGAGGTCAACGTCGCCTACCGACGGATCCAGGACATTCACCTCACGAACGGCCTGATCCAGCGATGGCTCGGCCTTGCGACGGTCAGCATTCAGACCGCGGCAGGTTCAGCGACACCCGAGATCACGATCGAGGGCGTGCTCGAAGCCGAGGCGCTGCGCAACTACCTCTACACGAAGATGCGCGGCGTGCAGGGACGCGGCGCGAGGCGCGGAGACCGCCGTGGAGGCCGCGGCCGACCTGACGGTCGGCCGCTCGACTCGAGCGCCTCGAGGTCGACTGACGCCGGCGATGAAACACTCGCGCTTCTCGACTGACATCCGCGACTCGCTGCGTCGTCTCGAAGACCGGCTCGGCCAGCGGCAGCCCGGCGCATGAACCGACCCGTGGACGCGGCAGCCGCGTGGATCTACCGCGGCGTCTGGGCCAGCGTCGTGGCGCTGTTCAGGATTCCGCCCGACCCGCCGACGCTTCCTGCCGTGAGTGGGCCGGCCCGATCGATCCGGCCGGCGCCCGGGTTCCTGCGGTATCTCAAGTTCTTCTTCTGGCTGCTGTTCGTCCCCGGCGATGTGCTGCCACTCATCGCCTGGGGCGCAATCTACACGCAGAACGTCACGCTCGCTTTGGCGCTGATCGCACCGCTCGTCGTGATCCTCATCGCGCCCGATGTCATCGCCTACGTCGCCATCCATCTGCGGTACGACACGACGTGGTACGTCCTGACGGATCGAAGCCTTCGTATTCGACGCGGCATCTGGGTCATGCACGAAACCACGATCAGCTTCGAGAACGTTCAGAACGTGGAGGTCCGCCAGGGCCCGCTGCAGCGCTACTTCGGTATCGCGGACGTCGTGGTCCAGACCGCAGGCGGCGGCGCCCGCCACAGCAAGGGCGAGTCGGGCGCGTCGCTCAGCGCGCACATCGGCATCCTGCAGGGTCTCGACGACGCGCACGCGGTGCGCACGATGATTCTCGACCGGGTCCGGCAGTCGCGTTCGACCGGCCTGGGCGATGACCACCCGCATCGGGAAGACTGCCGTCCCGGCCTCACCGGCGCCCGCGCTGACGATCTCCCACGTTGCCGCGTTGAGGGAAATCCGCGACATCGCACGGCGCCTGTCCTAGGCCCCCGGCCCCCAACCTTTCGATAGCCGCGGCCGTCAGAAAGGGTATGTGCGACAATCCCTCCGCAAGTCGCCGTGCGTTTCCCCCTGGCCCTTCTTTCGGCAGTGCTCGTGCTGGCAGCCGGCTGCGGCAAGCCGAACTACGTGTTGGCGCCGGAGCGCCAGGTCAATCCCACCGACTGGCCCGAAGCCAGGCGCACGCCGCACGTGCTCGTCGTCTCGATTGACGGCCTGCGCCCTGATGCCATCGCGACCTTCAACGCGCCCACGCTGCGCCGGCTGACGGTCGAGGGCAGCTACACGCTCGCCGCAAGCACGATCACGCCCAGCAAGACGTTGCCGTCGCACACGTCCATGCTGACCGGCCTGGCCCCTGAACATCACGGCGTGCTGTGGAATACGCCCGCGACCGCAAAAACCGATCTGATTTCGAAAGGCACGGTGTTCGGCCTTGCGCGCGCACACGGATACCGGACCGCCGCCTTTTACAGCAAGGCGAAGTTTCAGCCGTTGCAACAGCCCGGCACGCTCGACTACTCGCAGGCCCCCGGCGGATGGTTCGGACGATGGAACAGCGCGCGGACGGTGGGCGACGTCGAAACGTACCTCGCGACCGCCAATCCCAATCTGCTGTTCGTACATCTCGGTGACGTCGACCGCGCCGGCCACGCGTCCGGATGGATGAGCCCGCAGTATGGGCAGGCGGTGGAAGTGGTTGATGCGGCCCTCGGACGACTTCTCACTGCCGTCGAGCGGGCCTTTGGCAAATCCGAGTACACCGTCATCGTCACCGCTGACCATGGCGGCCACGATCGAGATCACGGCAGCGCCGATCCACGCGATGTCCTGATTCCGTGGGTGGCGTGGGGTCGTGCCGTGAAGCCGGGCCACCTGCAGTCGACCGGCATCCGGACGATGGACACGGCGTCCACAGTCGCGTGGCTGCTCGGCCTCGACAAGCCAGAGAACTGGACGGGCGTGCCGGTTCAGGATGCGTTCACGGCGGTTCCGCCTGCTGTGGCCACAACGGCGCCGGCCAGCCAGCCGGACGTCCCCGTCACGCCTCGTGCAGGGCTCTGACGGGATCGACGCGCGTCGCGCGAATCGCCGGTAACTGGCCTGCGACGAGCGCGGCCACTCCGAGCGTGAGCGTCACACCGACGTACGTCGCGACATCCGTTGATGCGACGCCGAACAGCACCCTGATCGAGAACCCTCGCGGCCGCGAGCGACCCTGCGACGCCGAGCGTGAGGCCGACCACAACAAGCCACGCGGCCTCTTTCATCACGAGCCGACGCACATCGGAAGGTCGAGCGCCGAGCGCCATCCGCACGCCGAATTCCTGGCGGCGCTGCTCGACCAGGTAGGACAGCACACCGTAGACGCCAAGCAGCGCGAGGAGCATCGCCGCGCCGGCAAAGAATCCTGTGAGGCCGAGCGTGAAGCGCCGCGAGGCGGTGCTGGCATCGATCGCCTCGCGAACCGTCCGGAACCTGGGCGGCATCTCCGGCGCCATCTCAGCGAGGATGCGCCTCGCGGCCGGAATCACCGTCGCCGGGTCGACCGATGTCTGCAACACGACATTGAAGTCGAACGTGCTCAGGGGACGCTGGCGGTAGTCCGCATAGAACATCGACGGCGGCTGCGAGTCAAGTCCGCCCTCGCGGACGTCTCCAACGACGCCCGACGATCGTGAAGGGCGTCATGTCGCCGTCCATGCCGCCAAACTGGATCCGAACACCGATTGGATCGTGCCGTGGGCCACTGTTTGCGAGCCAGTGACTCGCTGATGACCGCGACGTGCGGTGCGCCGCGCGTGTCCCGGCCGTCGAACACCCGGCCGCGGACGAGCGGAATGCCCATCGCGCCGAAGTACCCGCCGCTCGCGACGCGAAACTGGGCGTGTCCACTGCGCGTCGGGTCCTTGACGAGGGGCATGAGGTCTTTGAAATTGGACGGCTCATCGCCGCGGATGATGAGGAACGGGCCGGCCGAACCTCCGCCGCCCAACGGAAATCCATTGATGCCGCCGGCGGCGGTGACGCCAGGGAGGGCCCCCAGCCGCTCGATCGCGCGCTCGTTGAACTCGACTTGTCGCGGGAGGCTCGCGGGATCGGCCAGCTCGATGCCAGTTTGCGTAAAGCGAATCGACGGCCGCGGATTCGAGGTTTGCACCGCCAGCACGCCGTCGGTCCGGAAGCCGAGATTCTGATGAAGCAACTGCGGACAGACTCCGTCCCAGCAGTCCCGCGCCGACGAGCAGCACCACCGAAACAGCGAGTTGCGTGACCACGACCACGTTCCGCAGCCGGCGCAGCGGCGCACCACCGGTGTTCCCTCGTTGCGCGTCCTTGAGCCATTCGACGATGCCCGGCCGGCGGCCCCGCCAGGCGACGAGGACGCCCAGCGAGAGAGCCGTCGCCGATGTGACGGCCAGCGCGAATCCGAGCACCGGCCAGCTCAGACTGACTTCCGCCGCTCGCGGCAGGCTGAACAACGTCGTCGTCGTGACGAATTGAACCGCGCCGTACGCGAGACCGAGACCGAGCAGGCAGCCGGCGCCCGCGAGGACGATGGTCTCGGCGGCGAGGGGAATCATCAGCGCGCTGCCGGCGGCGCCGAGCGCGGCCCGGATCGCGAGCTCGCGCTGACGGCTGACCGCGCGAACGAGCAGCAGATTGGCAAGGCTGGCGCTCGCGACGACCAGCAGAAGTCCGACCGAGGCGAGGAGCATCAGCAGCACCGGCTGCACGCGACCGACGATTTCCTCGTGGAGCGGGACGACGGCAATGTCGGTCATCCACGTCGCGTCGCCGTGCTCGCGCTTTCAACCGCTGCGCAATCGTGGTCGACTCCGCCCGCGCGCCCGCCAGGGCGACACCGTCGTTCATGCGCGCCACGACACGCCAGTTGTGCGCGGTGCGGAACGGAGTTGACGCCGTGAGCTCGCGCGGAATCCAGACGTCGGTGCCCGCTGGAAAGTCGAATCCGGGAGGCATCACGCCGACGACAGCGCCGGTCGTGCCCCGGACGCGCAGAGTGGCCTGCGACAAATCGCGACGGCCTCCGAAATGCTGCCTCCAGAAGCGATCGCTGATCACGCGCGGCCGGGACGACGCCCTCGGTCAGCTCCGCGTCGGCGAAACGGCGACCGACGGCGGGTTCGGTCGCGAACACGTCGAAGAAATCGCGCGACACAGTCGCCACGCTGACGCGCATCGGCTCGTCACCAACCACAAGGGCCGTCATGCCCTGGCTGTACTCCGCCACGGCGACGAAACTCGCCGACGCGGCACGGAGGTCGAGGAAGTTCGGATCGGAGAAGTTCTCCCGCGAGCCGGGTTTGTTGACTTGAAAGAGATGGACCAGCCGATCCGGCGCCGGATACGGCAGCGGCCGAAGCGCCACACCGTGGACCACGCTGTACATCGCCGTGCACGCGCCAATCGCGAGGCCAATCGTCAGGACGGCCACGATCGTGAATCCCGGCGCCCGACGGAGCGAACGGACCGTGTATCGGACGTCGCGCACAAGCCCGCCGAGCCACCGAAGCGGCCGTACTTCGCGAGCGCTCTCGTTCGTCTGGGTGACGCCGCCAAGCGCGACGCGCGCCCGTCGGCTCGCCTCGTCGTCGCTCATCCCCTTCTGAGCATTGAGCTGGGTCTGCATCGCGAGGTGGAACTGCAGCTCGTCGTGAATGTCCTCGTTGTCTTGCCGGCGCCGGAGGAGTGCCCGGCTCTTCGCGCGAAAGGCGTCAATCCATCGTCGCCACTCCATGCTCAGATCTCCTTGAGTTGCACGACCCGGTTGATGGCCGAGGACAGGCGTCTCCAGTCCTCGGTCTCCTGATCGAGGCGCCGGCGACCAGCGCGCGTCAGCGAATAGAACTTCGCGCGCCGGCCCAGCTCCCCTGTTTTCCACTCGGCAACGATCCAGCCGGCCAGCTCGAGCTTGTGGAGCGCGGGATAGAGCGACCCATCGCTGACCTGCAGCGCGTCACCAGACACTTGTTTCAGCCGCTGGCTGATGGCCCAGCCATGCTGGGGTTCGAGGGCGATGATCTTGAGAACGAGAAGGTCCAGCGTCCCCTGGACGAGATCGGCGGGTTTACTCATGCCTATGGTCTCGGTTACCGAGACTATAAGGACAGTTGGACGGCGGGACGTGGAAAGGTTGCAGCTTCAGAGAATCGCTTTCAGTTCTTCGACGATGATCGGGAACCGAGTCGGGTTCCGAGGTGAAGGCAGCACACGTACTGGCGTGATTATGACAAATCGCCAAAGCCGATAACCATACGCCATGAAAAGCTCGCCGTTGGCGTCGTCCTCGCTGTTGGCCTGTGCGCCGGCGGGCTCTATTTCTGGGCCCACGCCATCTTGCGAGCGACACCGTTCGCGCGGCGGTCGAGTCGCAACTGACCGCGGCGCTCGGCCAGCCGGTCCGCGTCGGCAGCATGGGCGCGACGATCTTTCCACGCGTCACCATGACGTTGAACGACGTACGGATTGGCGAACCGGCGCGAATCACCGCCAGCCGCCTCGATGTCGGCACGGCCTTTCGCGCCCTGCTCTCCCGCCGCATCGAACAGGGCTCGGTCACGCTGGTCGGCGCGCGCGTCGAGCTGCCCTTGCCGTCGTTCGCGGCGACTGACAGCGCGGCCGCACCGGCGGCGTCGAGCGGCGCGCCGGTCGAAATCGTGTCGATCGATGAGATCTCCCTCGACGATGTCGAGATCGTGAGCGGAGGCCGCACGCTGCGCGGCAACATCCAGATGGCGGTCTCGGGCCGCCGGCTCGACATCCGCCGTGCGGATTTCACCGCGGATGACACGCCCATCAGCGTGACGGGGCGAATCGACGACCCGGCAGGCCCGACCGGTGAGCTGACGATCCGCGGCGCGTCGCTCGACGTCCTTCGGCTGGTGTCGTTCGCCAGCGACTTCTCCGCCGCCGGGATGCCGTCGGACGCCAAGCCGAGCCGCCCGTCAACGCCGGACGCCGTGCCGATGAACCTCAGGCTCTCGCTCGAGACCGAACGTGCGGTCCTGGGCACGCTCGTGCTCGAGGCGCTCGCAGGCACCGCGCACGTCACCGATGAAGCCGTGACGCTCGACCCGATTGCCTTTGGGGCGTTCGGAGGCAAGGCGAAAGGCTCGCTGGCCTTGACGCTCGCCGACACGCCGGGCTTCACGCTGAACGCCGCGCTCTCCGGCATTGATCTCGCCGCGCTGACGAAATTTGCCGGGCCATCCGGATCTGATGACGGGACGTTTTGGCGGCCGCATCGACGTATCGGGCCGCGGCACGACGGCCGGCCTCGTCATGCAGTCCACGACCGGCACGGCGCGCATCGACGCGACCGACGGATCGGTGAAAGGGCTCGGCCTCGTCCGCGCCGTCGTGCTGGCCGGCTCGATGCGTGCCGACTCCCAGGCCCAGGCCAGCGGCGCGTCGTCCGTCGAGCCGTTCACCCGGATGGGTGCGACGCTGAACCTGGCCGGCGGGACCGCGTCGACCAGAGACTTGCGGTTCGAGTCGAAGGACCTGCTCCTCGACGCCGGAGGGACGTTCCGGCTCGACGGCTCGAACGTCGATCTCAGCGGCAAAGTACAGTTGTCCGACGCGCTCACGGCGCAGGCCGGCCGCGATCTCGTTCGATACACGGCCGACCAAGGCCGGGTCACGTTGCCCGCATCCATTGGCGGCTCGGCCGACACACTTCAGGTGCGCATCGACACTGGGGCCGTGCTGAAGCGGGCGATCACCAATCGCGCCAACGAGGAGATCAAGAAGGCGCTCGGCGGGCTTTTCAAGCGATAGAAGCGCCTGCCATTTATCAGTGGCTATTTGTTATTGCTAGTTTTTGATTGGTCATTGATCATTGGCCATTGATTAGGAAACCTCAGAGCGGCTCTTTGCTTGGTCGGCGCTGAGACCTTCTTGCATCCTTCCCCGATCGCCGGCGAAACGACCTGTCAATAACCAATGACCAATGCTAATCGCAAATGACCAATAACCAATAAGAAATAGCAAATGTCTTCCGTCGTCCAGGTTCACTCCATCAGGAAGACGTACGGCCGCGTCGTGGCCGTCGACAATGTCTCGTTCGACGTTTACGAGGGCGAGATCTTCGGTCTGATCGGCCCGAATGGGGCCGGCAAGACCACGATGATGGAGTGCATCGAGGGCCTGACGACGCCCGACGCCGGCGCGGTCTCGATTCTGGGACTGGATCCGATCCGCGATGTCTACGCGCTGCAGGAGCGGATTGGTGTCCAGCTTCAGGAAGCGCAGCTCCAGAAGCGCATCACCGTCCAGGAAGCCGTCTCGTTCTGGACGTCGCTCTATCGCGAGACGGTTGATGGCGGACCAACTCCTCGACCAGCTCGGACTCACGGCCAAGCGCACCGCGTGGTTCATGACGCTGTCGGGCGGTCAGAAGCAGCGGCTTTTCATCGCGCTCGCGCTCATCAACGATCCCGAGCTCGTGTTCCTCGACGAGTTGACGACGGGCCTGGATCCGCAGGCGCGCCGGGCCATCTGGGATCTCGTGCTCGGCATCCAGGCCCGTGGCAAGACCGTCATCCTGACCACGCACCTCATGGAGGAGGCCGAGCGGCTGTGCAACCGCGTCGCCATCATCGATCATGGGCGCATCGTGGACATCGGCACGCCACCAGATCTCGTCCGACGGCATTGTCCCGATCGGACCGTCATCGTCACGACCGATGACCCGTTGGCCGCGTCGCACTTCCGCGCGCTCGCGCGCGTCCGTTCGGTTGACACGCGCGACCGCGAGCTGAGGATTCACGGGCGAGACGACGAGTTCGTCATGGATCTGATTCAGTGCGTCGCGGACCACCGTATCCGCGTGGCGGACTTTCGCACTGAGACACCGACGCTCGAGGACGTGTTCCTCAAGCTGACGGGTCACTCCGTCCGCGATTGACGATGTTCCGAGGACTCTGGCGGCTGACGTGGCTCGAGATGAAGATCTTCGTCCGCGAGCCGCTCGGGCTCATCGGGACGGTCGTGCTGCCGGTCGTCCTCTTCGTCCTGCTCGGCCGGCTGGCGCGGCCTGGCGCGGGCAGTGTCCCGCGTTTTGCGTCCGACGATCTGCCGATCTTCGCGTCGCTGCTGATGGCCGTGAGCGCGGCCCTGTCGCTCATCGCGATCGTGGCCATCTACCGGGAGAGCGGCATTCTCAAGCGACTGCGCGCGACCCCGCTCCGGCCGCACACGATCCTGACGGCGCACGTTCTCTCGAAGCTCGCGTTCACGGCGGTGACGCTGGTGCTCATGGTTGTCATCGGCCGGCGTTACTACTCCGTGCCGGACGGGGTGCCGCTGCTATCGTTCATGGTCGCGCTTCTCTTCTGCACGCTCTCGCTCCTCTCGATCGGATTTGTCGTCGCCAGCCTCGTGCGGACGGCACGCTTCGCACAGCCGGTCGGAACGCTGGTGTTTTACCCAATGCTCGGTCTATCGGGCCTGTTTGCTCCGCTCGAGTCGCTGCCCCCATTGCTCCGCGCCATCGCTCGTGTGCTCCCGCTGACGGCGACCACTTCCCTTCTCCGCGGAATCTGGCACGGCGAGGGCTGGACCGCGCATCCTCTGGATGTGGCGCTTCTGTTGGTGACGTTTGTCGTGTGCATCGCTGTCTCGTCGCGCGTGTTCCGGTGGAAGTGAGAAAGAACTAAACCATGGAGGACATGGAGGGCATGAAGCCTTCATGTTCTCCATGAGCTTCATGGTGAACTCTTTGACCCCTTTCGAGCGGCGGCTGACCAATAATTGGCCATGCCCCGCCTACTGGTTCTCGTAACCCTGCTCTGGCCGACCTCCGCCTTCGCCCAGGAGTTCGACCTTCTCCTCAAGGGCGGGCACGTGATCGATGCGCGCAACAGCCTCAGCGCCGTGCGCGACGTGGCGATTAAGGACGGGCGCGTCGCGGCGGTTGCAGCCGGACATCGCTGCATCGCGGGCGATCAAGACGATCGACGTGGCCGGGCTGTACGTCGTGCCCGGCCTGATCGACCTCCACGCGCACGTCTATCGGCCGACCGTCGTCGCTCGGCGGCTTCAGGGCCGACAACAACGCCGTCTACCCGGACGGCTTCAGTTTCAGGAACGGTGTCACGACGTTCGTGGATCCCGGCGGCTCAGGGTGGAGGAACTTCGAGGACCTGAAGGACCGCGTGATCGATCGGTCCGAGACTCGCGTCCTCGCCTTCATCAACATCGTCGGCCGCGGCAGCGCCGGCGGGAAGTACGAACAGGACCTCACCGACATGGACGTCAAGGCGACGACCGACATGGCCCTCAAGTACAAAGGTCTCATCGTCGGCGTGAAGAGCGCGCACTACTCGGGACCGGAGTGGGATCCGTTTACGCGCGCGGTCGAGGCCGGGACGATCGCCAACATTCCCGTGATGATCGACTTCGGGAGCAATCGTCCCGAGCGGCCCCTGTATGACCTCCTGACCAAGGTGCTGCGGCCCGGCGACATCTACTCGCACGTCTACAGCGGCATCCGGGGCGAGCAGGACCCGAAGACGCTCGGTCCGGCGCCGGGGCTGATCGAGGGCCGCAAGCGCGGCGTGATCTTCGACGTCGGCCATGGCGGCGGCAGTTTCCGCTGGCGCGTGGCCGTGCCGCTCATGAAAGCCGGATTCACCCCCGACACGATCTCCACCGACCTGCACACCGAGAGCATGAACGCCGGCCTGAAGGACATCCTCAATCTGATGAGCAAGTTCCTCGCGATGGGGATGCCGCTCGACAAGGTCATCGCCGCGAACACCTGGAACGCGGCCCGGGCGATCAAACAGGAGCAGCTCGGCAACCTGTCGGTCGGGTCGGTCGGTGACGTCGCGGTGCTCCGTGTCGAGAAGGGCGCGTTCGGCTTCGTGGACATGCACGGCGCGAAGCTCTCGGGAACCGAGCGTCTTCGCGCCGAGCTGACCGTCCACGACGGCAAGGTCGTCTACGACCTCAACGGCCTGTCGCGCGATGAATGGACGAAGCTACCCGCGAACTACGGAAAGCAGGGCGATCCGAAGTGGGATGGGCAATAGACGCAGATGTTCGGTTCAGGGTTCCTGGTTCCAGGGTTCTGGTTCTGGTTCAGGGTTCATGGCCGCCGGGTTCGCAGGGTGTGAACCCTGACCCAGGAACCCTGAACCAGAACCAGGAACCGGGAACCCGGAACCATGAACCGCACCGTTTAGACTAGTGACGTGTTCCCATATCACGACGAAAATCAAACTCAACGCACCCCCATCGTCACGGCCGTTCTGATTGCGGCGTGCGTGCTGATGTGGGTCGTGGTGCAGGGGGCGGGCGCTGAGACGCCGCTTGCGACGTCCGTCTGCAACCTCGGTTTGATTCCGGGCGAACTGACCGCCTCGCTCGCGCCGGGTACCCAGTTTCCGATGGGCGACCGGCTCGTGTGCCTCACCGACCCCGGCCGGCAGACCAGCAATCTCATCACGTCGATGTTTCTTCACGGGTCGTGGATGCACCTGCTCGGCAACATGTGGTTCCTGTGGCTCTTCGGGAACAACATCGAGGACTCGATGACGCGGCCGCGGTTCGTCGCCTTCTACCTGCTCAGCGGTCTGGCCGCGGCGCTGGCGCAGGTCATGGCCAATCCGGCGTCCGAAGTGCCGATGGTCGGCGCGTCGGGCGCAATCAGCGGCGTGATGGGCGCGTACCTCGTGCTGTTCCCGCGCGTGCGCGTATTCACCGTCGTGCCGCTCGGGTTCTTCATCCAGACGTTCGCGCTGCCGGCTTGGATGATGCTGATCTACTGGATGTTCCTACAGGTCGTGGGCGGCGTGACGAGCATCGGCGCCGAAGGCGGCGGCGTGGCGTTCTGGGCGCACCTCGGCGGTTTCCTCGCCGGCGTCGTGCTCGTCGAAGATGTTCGAGCGGCGCGATCGCGTGGCAGGCGCACAGCGTCCCATCATTGGCGGCCGGGCCGCACGAGCCAGTGGGGCTGATCTGATGTCGCTGCTTCACGAGCCCTCGGTCCAGTCGTCGCTGCTCGCGCGCCTCGATCGCCTTCGCCCTGACAGCACGCCGCGATGGGGAACGATGTCCGTCGATCAGATGCTGTGGCATGTCAACCAGGGACTCGACGCGACGGTCGGCCGGATCGAACCAGACAAGATGCGCATGCCGCTGCCTCCGGCGGCGCTCAAGTTCATGGTCCTGAATCTCCCATGGATGAAGGGCGCGCCAACGAATCCGCGGTTCGTCGCGACTGCGCGACACGACTTCGCGCGTGAGCTCGAGCGTTGCCGGCAGCTCATCGGCGAGGTCGCCGCGCATCCCTCGAAGGCCTTGCCAGCAAACATCCCGTTCTCGGCCACATGTCCGGACGCGATCACAGTCGTCTGCAAGCGAAGCATCTCGACCATCACCTGCGACAGTTCGGCGTGTAAGACCCACGATGCCGGAGTCCTGTTGTATAAGAAGACAGGGCTCCGCACGCGTCAATGAAGACGAGATGAAGGGTCGAGCATGCGAAGACGATTGTTCGCGATTGTCCTGACGGTCACGATCGGAAGCGCCACGCTCCTGGCAGACAGCTGGCCGCAATGGCGCGGCCCCTCACTCGACGGCGTCAGCACGGAAACGGGCTTGCCGCATCGGTGGAGCCCGACGGAGAACGTCGCATGGAAGCTCCCGCTTCCGGCGTTCAGCGGATCGACGCCGATCATCTGGGACGATCTCGTCTTCCTGAACGTTGCGCTGCAACGCGCCACGGGAAAGATCGAGTTGTGGGCGGTGGATCGCAACAAGCAGCGCCGTGATCTGGAAACGGCCGCTCTCCGGCGGCAATCGGATCGGCAATAAACAGAACATGTCGTCGCCCTCTCCCGTCACCGACGGCAAGCTCGTCTGGGTGATGACGGGCACAGGCATCCTCAAGGCCTTTGATTTCGCCGGCAAGGAACTCTGGACGCGCGACATCCAGAAGGACTACGGGCAGTTCGGCATCCAGTTCGGCTACGCCTCGTCGCCGCTGCTGTACCACGACGCGTTGTACGTGCAGGTGCTGCACGGCATGAACACGGACGACCCGTCGTACGTGTTGCCGGATCGACAAGATGACTGGCCGCACTGTCTGGCACGTCGAGCGGCCGACCGATGCCATCGTCGAATCGCCGGACTCGGTACACGACACCAGCACTGCTCACGCTACGCCAACCGCGCCGAGATCGTGATCACCGGCGGCGACAACGTCACGGGCCACGATCCGAACACGGGCAAGGAAGCTCTGGCGCGCGCACGTCCTCAACCCGTCGAACCGCAGCAACTACCGCATCATCTCGTCGCCGGTCATCGCCGGCGGCCTGATCATCGCGCCAAGCCGGGTGAATCCGCTCGTGGCGCTTCGTCCAGGCGGCAGCGGCGACATCTCGAAGTCGCACGTCGCCTGGACGTTCCATCGCGGCCCCGACGTGCCGAGCCCCGTCAGCGACGGAAAGATTCTGTATCTCGTGAGTGAGCAGGGCATCGTGTTCGCGCTCGATCTGAAGACCGGCACGCCGCATCTACGGTCCCGAACGCCTGCCGCCCGACTTCTACAGCGCGTCACCCGTGCTCGCCGACGGCAAGATCTACGTGACCGGCGAAACCAGCGGCGTGACCACCGTGTTTCGCGCCGGTCCCGAAGTTCGAGATTCTCGCGTCCAACACGTTCGGCGATCCGTGCTCGCCCTACTGCCTGAGCTCGGTCGCCGTCTCGCAGGGCCAGTTGTTCATCAAGACGGACGCGAATATGTGGGTGGTGGGGACGAGGAAGAAGTGAACCTGCGGTTCCAGGGTTCCATGGTTCCGGGTTCCAGGGTTCTGGTTCAGGGTTCTGGTTCCAAACAGCGGGGAGTTGCCGTCGGGTTGCAGATTCTGCCAGCGCTGGCGCGGCGAGGGCTAGCGGATTTACAACGTTCGCTGCCAGTTTTTCAACCGGCGAGCGATCCTGGGTGGCGACCATCTTGCTCTTCCCATCGGAGTGGGCGCGCGGCGACACACCGAACTGGACGCATGGAAGCTCGCCGATGAACTTCGAGGTCGAACACAGGCTCTAGTTCGTGGCGACGGGTTTCGCCGACACGCGTCGCTTCGCTCACAGCTCGAGCGGGCGTCGCAGTCAGCGTGCGCCAACATCGCCGAAGGCTTCGCACGATATCAACCTCGAGACTTCGCGCGCTTTCTCCGGATTTCCAAGGCCTCGCTACTCGAACTCCACGAGCACTTCTACCACGCGCGGCAGCTCGACCTCATCACCCAACAAGACCTCGACGACCTCTCGCGATCTCGTGAACCGGTCTATTGGCGCCGTGGTCCGCTTGATCCGTTATCTTGAAACTGCGAAGGCGCCCTAGCTCGCTCACCGCCAACCGCAGAACCTGAACCTGAACCCGAACCCTGAACCCTGGAACCATGGAACCCTGGAACCCTGGAACCCTTTACTGCTTAATCGTCATCCCACTCAAGTATCAGCACGCCCCGAATGATCACCCTCGGCCTCGTATCGCCGGGGATCACGGTCCGGCCCGCAAAGGAACTTCGCTGATCGTCGACGTTCGCGCCGACGGAGGTGACTTCGGACACGACCGTCCAGCCTTCAGGAACGATGATGTCGTGGGCGCCGAGGAGCGCGAAGACCTCGATCACCGCTTCCCCGCCGGCGGGCGGTCCTGAGTGATGGAGATCGAGCGTGCAGTTTCCGAGGACGGTCGTCATCGACGCGCCCGGAAAGACGGGTTCCTGAACGACGCGGGTGCTGCCCGCCAGGATCGAGGTCAGGTGCGAGGCCGACGAGCCGAGCGGTGCCCGTGGCGTCGGCGTGCTCTCGGGCCGCCGCATGGCGTCGATCCAGAGCTTGACGCCCAGACCGACGAGCGCCATCGGCCAGACGAGATCCCAGAAACCTACCTGCGACTGGCCCGCGGTCCGCGCGAGCAGCCACGTGCCGATGAGCACCCAGAACCAGCTCCACACGCGGCCCGGTCCATCGATCGCCCGGGCAACGCCGACGCCGCCAGCCACGACGAGCGCCGCGGGCCAGAAGCGCAACACCGCGCCGGTGTCCGTGAACCCTAACGACGCCAGCGTCAGCGCCGCACCGACGAGCGTGATCGCCACTCCGTAGACCAGCTGAAGGGACTGGCTCTCTGTGCCGTCGGCGCAGTGCATCCGGCGCAACCGCTGTCGCGCAGCGGCCCGGCGCCCGTGGAGATGGTCGAGATCTGGTGATCGCATGGACGTGTCAGGAGCGGATGACAAGGCCGCCCATCATGATGAAGCCGCGAAGCACGAGCCGGGGTGGAGGACCCGTCGTCGTGGTCACGGGGGGTTGAACGACTGCCGGTGCGGCGGGCGCTGGCGTGGACTCCTGGCGCCGGCGGCGAGACCGGGCATCGTCATCGTCGTTGTCGTCGTCCGAGACGGCCGATCCAGGACGGGTTCGCTCGTCCTTGACCCCACCCATGACGGGGACCGCGTCGAAGTTCACGTCCCAGCCGGCGGGAACGTAGACGATGGTCGAACCCATGACCGTGACGACGTCGACGACGGCCTCCTCGCCGGGAGGAATCGTGGTCTGACGCAGGTCGAGCCGCGACTCACCCATCACGGTCGTGATCTCGGCGTGCCGGAACTGGTCGAGAGTGACGACACGCCGGTTGCCGCTCATCACCGCGTGAACGCTGACCGTGCGGTCGCCGTCGGCCGCCGTCGAGGCCTGGCCCGTTCGCTCGGAAACCCGTGATGCGAGCACGCCCAGAAAAATGAGCACGATGACGAGTGGCGCCGAGAGGATCGGCGGCGCCTTGTCACCCCGGCCGCCCCGCATCGCCTGGTAGGCGATGCTCAGCCCGAACAGCGTGAGCAGCACCGGCCAGTACGGCAGCCACGCGAGCGCGCTGGTGACCTGGAGCTTGTCGAGCGTCAGCAGGACGCCGAGGAGCGTCACGCCGATGCCGACCACCAGATTGGGAGTGAATCCCGAGCGGGTCTCCGCTGGTTCCATCTCCCCCGGTCGAATCTCATCGGACATGCTGTGCCTCCTGATCACGGCTTGTCAGCCGCGTCAGGACGACTATCTCGCGAGAGCCCGCCCACCGGAATGGCCTATCGGTGAGCGGCGGCGGAGGCCCGGTTAACGGACTCCTCGCCTTTCCCTATTTTGACTTCTGACTTCTGACCTCTGACTTCTAACCTCCTACTCCGACTTCCTACTTCAGCACCCCTGCGGCCCAGGCCGTCCCGCGCCGAACGAGCTCGGCGGTCCCGGGAATGTTCAGCGCCTTCACGTCGTGACCCAGTTGCGTCATGAACACACGGCCGTTGCCGTAGTTCACGGTCAGTGCCTGCGCGAAGTCGCCGTTGAGGTGGATGTTCGACCGCGCGACGGCCAGCGTGTTGGTCGGGCGGTACCCCATCTTGCTGTCCCAGTAGAGCTCGTCGTCGGCCTCGTAGTCCTTCATGCCCTTCGTGATCACACTCGTCTGATCGACGATGCGGACCATGAACGGGCCTCGCTTGTCGTGGCGGCTGACCTGTGACCGTCCGACGATGTTCGCCCATTCGTTCCAGTACGGGAACGCGTTGTTGGCCCAGTGAATGGTCACGAGGCCCTTCCCTGCTTCCAGGTACTTGAGGATGTTGGCCTGCACCGCGGCATCGTTCGTGAGCGGCTTCGCGTTGCGGAAATCGAAGACGGCGACGTCGTAGCCGAGGAACGCGTCCGTGCCGATGAAGTTCGGGTCGTTCTCGATCGTGACGCTGGAGAACGCCTTGCCCTCGTCGAGGATGGCCTTCAGCGCCACCGACGTTTCCTTCCAGACATGGCCGTTGAACGAATTCTCGCCCGTGACGATGACGGCTTTCGGCTGCTGCCGGGCGGTGACACCGACACCGAGGACGACGACCGCGACCATGGCAGCAACAAGCGCGCGACTCTTCATGATGTCCACTCTCCTTTGACTCATG
The DNA here is from genome assembly GCA_963730485.1 of uncultured Acidobacteriota bacterium. Lineage (GTDB taxonomy): Bacteria > Acidobacteriota > Vicinamibacteria > Vicinamibacterales > SCN-69-37 > CAVTYZ01. The sequence goes on from CAVSRY010000027.1 coordinate 106,760, forward strand.
ACCCAAGACTCGACAAGCCCCAAGTCCCAAGCCAGACAATCGTCAGATGTAGGCAATACAGTCGATTTCCACGAGCCCGCCGTCAGGCATCATCACGCCGCCGATCGTCGTCCGAACCGGAAACTCCGGACCGAAGCGCTGCCGATAGACGGCGTTCATCGCGTCGAAGTCCTTGATGTTGGCGAGGTAGACGTTCACCTTCAACACCTTCGTCAGCGAGGAGCCTGCCGTCTTGAGCGACTCCTCGACGTTGTCGATCGTCCGGGTGACCTGCGCGGTGATGTCACCCTGGAATCCCACGCCGACGCCCTTGCCGGAGATGAAGACCATGTTGCCGTAGGCCAGTTCGGGGCTGTACGGCGGCGGAGGCGTTCCGGTGGGCTTTCTGAAGTAGCGACGCGTCAGCGGCGCGCTGCCCTGCGCTTCCGCGGCGACGCGGCGCCGCCATGACCAGCGTCGGCAGCGCCGCGGCGGTCAGAAATTTTCTGCGCGTGTTCTTCGAGCCTGTTTGCTTCATCGTGATCCCGATTCGGCGGGTCTAGTGACCGGCCGCTCCACTCTACGTTTTGCCTTTTGCCTTTTGCCTTCTGCCCTTACTGCGCCCCTCCACGTCCGCCGCGACCCGCGCCGGCGCCACGCGCCGGTGTGTCGGTCTGACCGGTGTATTCGAGGAACTCCTTCAGGAGCGCCGGATCCGTCGGACGGCCGTAGATCTCGCCCGACTTGTATTTGCCGAGATCGAACTTGTCCTTCACCCATTTGTCGCGAAGCCGCTGCGTCTTCGCCGACGCGACGATCTCTTCCGCAAGGTGCGGTGGAATGAACAGGATGCCGTCACGGTCGCCGAGGACGATGTCGCCCGGCATCACCGTGACGTCCCCGATGCGTACCGGCACGTTCACGCCCGTGAGGAGCGCGCCCGTCAAGGCACCGGGATGCGTGCCACGGTAGTACGCCGGCATACCCGCCGCCGCGAGCCGCTGCAGATAGAAGAGCGCGCCGTCCACGACCATGCCCGGTCCCGGTCGTCTTCTGCACGTAGTACGCGAGCTTGTCGCCGACGAACGTGCCGCCGGCGATACGGCCATACAGATCGACGACCGGCACATCGTCCTTCTGCAGCATGTCGATCGCGGTCTGATTTCGAAGGCGTCCGACCTTCTGCGCGTCGGCGTCCTTCTGCAGCCCTTCAGCCAGGTCGGGACGCGTCGGCATGAACTGCACGGTGAACGCGCGGCCAATCAGGCGCTTGCTGGGAACGAGCACCTTCCAGTCCGCCGAGTACTGATTCGTGTAGCCCTTGCCATTCAGAACGCCGTACGCCTCCTCGATCTCGAGGTTCATCTCGCGCATCGTGCGCGAGGATGGCGTCTGCGACCTTCGGGACGGCCATCGGGAAATCGCTCGCTAGTGTGCTGCGGCGTGTAGCGTGGCAACGCGGTCGGCGTGACGCCGAACGTCTGACCCGCCAGCGTGACCGCGAGTCCGGAAGGCCGCCACGAACGTCGCGACGAGCGCGACTTTCAGCAATGCTGTGGTGTCTGCATGGTCTCCCCCGCATCAGGCCGGGCGGCCACGGCGCTTGGCCGTCCAGGTTGCCGCGAGGTATTCGCCGAGGTCGAGCGTGCCCGACATCGTGTCGCCGGTCGCCTTTCCGGTGAAACGGTAGTTCAGCGAATCGCCGTGGCGTTCGGTCACGGTGCTGGCGAGCGTGACGCCGTTGCCGGCGACCGTGCCGGAGATGTCGCGCGACTGGAAATTGCCCTGGTGGTTGCCGGTCACGCGCGGGCCGTTCTGCAGCAACTGCAGCGTGTGCGTCGTCTTGCTCGCGGCGTACGTGATCTCGACGTCCCAGATGCCGGACAACTCGGCCGCCGGCGGCGCGGGCGTTTCGGCCGGCTTGAGCGTGTGCTTCGCCGACAGAATCTCGTAGAGTCGATTGGCGACAACGCGCTCGTCGCCCGGTGCCATGGTGGACGGCACCATCGACACGCCCGTATCGCCCGCCTGTTGCTGCTGTCCCTGCTGGCCGCCACCGCCTCCGCCACCACCAAGCAAGGATGCGCGGTTCAGTCGTGTCGAGAATCCGTGAGACGTCCTGGCCGGTCAGGCCAAGCTGCTTGCGGTCCACCGCACCGACACGTTCGGGCTGCGGTTGCTCCGGCCACCCGGCTCGCTCCGCACGGTCGCCGTCACGCCCGGGATCTTGGAAACGCGATCCGCGATGTGCTGGCAGCGCGCCACCCACTGCTTCCATTCGGCGTCGTGGTCGCGCTTCACCCAGCTCTCGACGGCGACGAGCATGCGCGATCATTTCTTCGCGCCCGACCTTCATCGCGCGCGCGTAGCCGTGATGCGGCGCGCTGTGCACCCAGGCCGCCTGAATCAGGTCCTTCCGGCCGAGCAGGATGCCGGCGCTCTGCGGTCCGCGGATGAACTTGCCGCCGCTGTAGGCGACGAGCGTGGCGCCGCGCTGCAGGTGAATGTTCGGAATCGTGAGGATCTCCGCCGCGGCATCGACCAGCACCGGAACGTTGTGCTTCTTCGCGATCGTCGAGATCGCCTCGGTGCCCATCGGCCCGGACTCGTTGCGTTGGCCGGCGAAGATGTAAATCATCGCGGTCCGCGGGCCGATCGCGAGCTCGAGCTCTTCCGGCGTCTCGACCTCGATGATCTTCACGCCCACGGCGCGGATGGCCGCGTCGTAGACGTTGCGCGAGTGCCCCGGGATGATGACCTCATCCTTCTGGAAGCCCTCGAGATTCGGGATGCGGACGTGGAGATCGGGATTGCCGCCGGCCACGCAGGCGGCCGTCGCGTGCGACATCGCCGCCGCGCAGCCGGAGCTGACCATGCCCCACTCGGCGCCGGTGAGCTCCGCGAGGCGCTTGCCGACGGCGGCGATGACCTCGTCGAGCTGCGCGTGCTGCTGGTTGGCGAGCGACTTCGCCGCCCGGACCTCGGGCAACTCGATGTTGCCGCCGAGCACGGTCAGCGTGCCGCGGCAGTTGATGAACGGCCGTACGCCGATGGCCTTGTAGACGTTCTGGCCGCGAATGGCCGCTTCCGCGGCACTCATCGCGGCTGGCGCCGCGGCCTGCGGCGCGGCCGACGCCGCGTTCGGCAGGAGTGCACCGCCGCCGACAAGACCTGCCCACCCCAGCAGCTGACGACGGCTGGGATTCAACGGCGCGCCCTTGGGCTCGCTCTCTCCTGACCTCGACATATTGGCCTCCCGGACAGGGCAAAGGATAACCGGAGCCGGCGCAGCATGCTAGTATCCGACGCCTTCCAAGACGAAACCGGGTTTCTTCGACTTAGGAAATCCGGTTTCCTAGACGGAGAATGGAATGAAACGCATCCTCGTCATCGCCATGATGCTGGCGCTTCGCCGGCCGCTACCGCACAGACGTCGTACGAGCTGCTGCTCAAGGGCGGAACCGTCATCGACCCGCGAAACGGCCTCAACGCCGTCCGGGACGTCGCGATTGCCGGCGGAAAGATCGCGGCCGTGGCCCAGAACATCCCGGCCAGCCAGGCCAAGCAGACCGTGGACGTCACCGGCCTCTACGTCACCCCCGGCCTCATCGACATCCACGTCCACGTCTACACCGGTGAGAAGCGCGAGACGTACGCGGGCGGCGACCTGAGCGTGTGGCCCGACGGCTGGGGGCCTCGCAGCTGCACGACGACGATGGCGGACGCGGGAAGCTCCGGCTGGCGGACGTTCGAAGACTTCAAGACGCGCGTGATCGATCGGTCGTCGACGCGCGTCGTGGCCTTCCTCAACATCGTCGGCCTCGGCATGCGCGAGGGATAGCTCGAGCAGAGCATCGCCGACATGGAGGTCAAGCAGACCGCGGCGATGGCGATGAAGTACAAGGGCACGATCATCGGCATCAAGAGCGCCCATTTCGCCGGGCCCGAGTGGACGCCGTACGAGCGCGCCGAAGAAGTCGGCAAGATGGCCAACATCCCGGTCATGGTGGACTTCGGGAGCAACCAGAAGATGGGTCGGACCATCATGGAGCTCTTCACGAAGTATTTCCGGCCCGGCGACATCTTCACGCACATGTACGGCGGCGTGCGCGGCGAATACGACGAGACGCCAAGGGACCGAGCGCGGCGATGGTCGAGGGCCGAAAGCGCGGCGTGAAGTTCGACGTCGGGCCACGGCGGCGGCAGCTTCCGCTGGGTCGCGGCGATGCCGATGATCAAGGCCGGATTCGTCCCGGACTCGATCTCGACCGACCTGCACACGAGCAGCATGAACGGCGGCATGAAGACGATGGTCGAGACGATGAGCAAGTTCCTGGCCGCCGGCCAGTCGCTCGCGGACATCATCAAGTGGTCCACCGAGAATCCCGCGCAAACAGATTCAACTGCCGGAGCTCGGCCACCTGTCGGTGGGCGCCGGCGCGGACATCGCGGTGCTTCGCGTGGAGAAGGGCAAGTTCGGATACGTCGATCAGAATTCGACGGCCCTGCGCGTCGACGGCACCGAGCGGCTGAGCTGCGAGGTCACGATCCGGAACGGCGCGGTGCTGTACGACCTGAACGGCACGACGAAGGCGGCCTACGCCGAACGCTGAGGATGAAGAGTAGGACATGTGATACGATGTCATGGAAAGATCTTGTGACGCAGTGCTCGGGCTCGCGACGCTGGGCCTGTCCGGCATGCAGACGGCGCCCGGCGGCGCAGGGCGACCCGCTCATCGCCGGATTCAAGAGCACGTATCCGGCCTCCGTCTCCGACGCGGTCGAGCTCGTCACCGGCAAAGTCGGGACGATGCGGCACGACATGAAGCTGATGAACGGCACGAACCTCGTCGGCCGCGCCGCGACGTCGCTCGTGCGTCCGGCGCCTGCGGCGCAGGCGACGCCCGCGCTGTCGACGAAACACTCGGTCGAGATGATTGACGAGGCGAAGCCTGGTGAAGTCGGCGTCATCGTGATGGAGGGCACGCTCGACATCGCCGCGATGGGCAACCTCATGGCGACGGCCGCGCTCGAGCGCGGAATGGCGGGCGTCGTGCTCGACGGCGCCATTCGCGACATGTGGGACATCCGCCGCATGGGCCTGACGGTCTACGCGCGGTCGAAGTCCCCGCGCACGGCTGTCGGGCACTACGCGACGGTCGCCAAAAACGTCCCGGTCGAGTGCGCCGGCGTCACCGTCCGGCCCGGCGACATCATCGTCGCCGACGAAGACGGCGTGGTGGTCGTCCCGCAGGAGCACGCGGCGGCCGTCCTGAAGGCGGCACAGGAGATCGACGACCGCGAACGCGGAATGTACCCGTTCATCCGGCAGTACAAGTCGCTGCAGGAGGCGATCGCGAAGTTCAACCGGATCTGAGGGGCAGAGCCGGGTTCCTGGTTCAGGTTCTGGGTTCAGGGTTCTGGCTGAGGGTTCCAGGCTCTGCACCATGAACCTGAACCCTGAACCAGAACCGGAACCGAACCATGAACCATGCCGCAGTTTGTCAGAATGCCGTCCTCGCAACAACAAGGGGGAAAGAAGCATATGAGAGCAGTTGCATGCTTTTTGGCCGCCGGACTGGTGTTGACGCTCGGCCCCGCGGCGGTCACGACCGGTGCTCAGAGCGCTCCGCCGGCAGGGTTCGTTTCGATCTTCAATGGCAAGGACCTGACAGGATGGAAGATTCCTGAGGGCGATGGGGGCCACTGGAAGGTGCTCGACGCCGCGGCCTGCGAGGCAGCGGTGCCGCGTGCGGCCAATGCCCCAGCCCCGCAGTCGACCGGCGCGTGTATCGACTACGACGCCAGCAGCAGGCGAAGGACAAGAACCTCTGGACGGTGAAGTCCTACAAGAACTTCGAGCTGATGGTCGACTGGCGCATCAAGGAAACGCCGTACACCAGCAAGAACATGAAGATCGTCATGCCGGACGGCACGAACAAGAAAGACAGTCAGGGCCGCGAGATCAACCTCGTCGCGCCGGACTCCGACTCCGGCATCATCCCGCGCGGCTTCGGCAAGGCGCAGTTCAACATCTGGAACTGGCCGGTCGGATCGGGCGAGATGTACGGCTACCGCACGGCCAAGGATGCGACGCCCGAACAGCGCCGCAACGCGACGCCGCGGATGAACGCCGACAAGAACATCGGCGAATGGAACACGTTCCACATCACCGTGCAGGGCAACGCGGTGATGCTCGTCCACAACGGACAGAACGTGATCCCGAAGTGGTCACTGCCCGACCTGCCGGCCGAGGGCCCGATCGGCCTCCAGCACCACGGCGGCCCGAAGGGCCCGGACGGCAACTACACCGGCATCCCGGCGCTGCTGCAGTACCGCAACATCTACATCAAGGAACTGCCGTAGGAAAATGACGTCGGGTGACTTTTTACGCAAATCGTAAAAAGTCACCCGACGTCTTTCTTACCGCCCGATCCCGCTGCGGAACTCCCACCGGAACACCGCATTCACGCGTACCGACTTGAAGGTGAACGTCCGGGTTCTCGAACCCGAGCGCCGAGCGCGACCCCCACACGCAGCACGGATCGACCGAGAAGCGCCTGGCAGCTCTCCGGAGTTTATCGTCGTAGAATGCCTCGGCCGGCAGGACCCAGGAACGAACTCACGCTCGCCATTCTAGGAGGACGATCCATGAAGTCGATTCCTCGACGCAGCCTGCTGCAGTTCATTGGCAGCGCCGGCCTGATGGGTCTCGTCACGAAGCGAGAAGCCGCGGCCGAAGAGGCCGTCGCTCAAGCCACGCGGGCCACACCCACCCCGAAGATCCAGGACATCACCGTCATTGAGACGGCGCCGGGCGGCGTCCGGTTGACGGTGGTCAAGATCACGACCGACCAGCCGGGCCTCTACGGCTACGGCTGCGGGACGTTCACGCAGCGCGCGGACCTCATCAAGCCCGCGGTCGAGCGCTATCTGAAGCCGCTCCTCCTCGGCAAGACCACGGATCGCATCGAGGACATCTGGCAGACCGCATACAACAGCTCGTACTGGCGGAACGGTCCGGCGTGCTGAACAACGCGATCAGCGGCGTCGATCAGGCGCTCTGGGACATCAAGGGCCGCCAGGCCGGCATGCCCGTCTATCAGCTGCTCGGCGGCAAGTGCCGCGAGGCCGTGGACTGCTACGGCCACGCGTCGGGCAACGAGATTCCCGCAGGTCATCGCGAGCGCGAAGAACTACATGTCGCAGGGCTTCCGTCACGTCCGCGTGCAGGTCGGCGTGCCCGGCATGGCCGGCTACGGCGCGGCGACAGGGCGGCGTCGCGCCGATGCAGGGACTGCTTCACGCGGCCCGGTCTTCGAGCCGGCGTACTACTACCGCCGCGCGATGAAGCTCTTCGAGGCGTGCCGGACCGAGCTTGGCGAAGAGGTCGAGCTGCTGCACGACGTCCACGAGCGCGTCTCGCCCAACCAGGGTGTGCAGTTCTGCAAGGACGCCGAGAAGTTCAAGCTGTTCTTCGTCGAGGATCCGGTGTCGCCCGAGGACATCGCGTACTTCCGCCAGATTCGCCAGCAGTGCTCGACGCCGCTCGCGATGGGCGAGCTGTTCAACAGCCCGCACGAGTGGACGGCCGCTGATCGCGGAGCGGCTGATCGACTACATCCGCATCCACGTGTCGCAGGCGGGCGGCCTCACGCCGTGCCGCAAGATCGCGGCCTTCGCCGAGCAGTTCGGCGTGAAGACCGCGTGGCACGGCCCGGGCGACGTCTCCCCGATCGGCCACATGGCGAACGTTCACCTCGGCGTCGCCTGCTACAACTTCGGCATCAACGAGTACTCGCCGTTCAACCAGAACCACCAGGCGATCTTCAAGGGCTGCCCGGTGATGAAGAACGGCTACCTCTACTCCGAACGAATCGCCGGGCTGGGGCATCGAGGTGGACGAGAAGCTCGCCGCGAACTTCCCGTTCGGCAAGGAGAACGGCGAACGCGGCCGCCTCAACGGCGGCTGGGGCGAAGTGCGCAAGCGCGACGGGACGGTCATCAAGCAGTAGGCGGAGCTGGGCGCGTGAGTCGTGGGGCTCAAGGCTTCAGGGCTACGGGCTTAGGGTACGGTCGGGCTTAGGGCTTGATTCGAAGCAGGCGCTTGGTTTGACGGCGGATCGCCGCCGACTCGGACTGACGCGAAAGCGTCTGGTCGAAACCGCGCCGTAGGGAGCGCAGGATTGCGCGCGTCATCTCCGCCCATTGCGGAGTGACGCGCCACGCGCCAGTTCGCAATCCGCGCGGACGGAGGCGGCGGTTTCTCGCGTCATGTCCGCGGAGGCCGGACGCGGCAACGACGCCAATCCGAGTGCCTGCTCCTCAGGGCCCCACCGTCCGCGTCACGCTCGCCACGACGGTCGACGACTCGCTCGCCATGCCGTTGAAGTAGCCGACGAAGCGCTTGCGGCTCCGCGGCATCGTAGGCCGCGAGGTTCTGCGCCCACCGGTATGCGATCGGCTGATAGCGCAGTTCCACGTCGACGGTGACTGGCGCCCGCGGCGCTCACCGGCACGCGATACCGGACGCGATCGCTGCCGCCACTGAAATCATCGTCGCCCGCGGCGGCGCCCATGACGGCGATTTCGGACGGCGCGGTGCGCTTGTCGAACCCGCGCGGCAGCAACCGATTGTCCTTGAGGTAACCGGTCGCCTGAAGCAGGCCGGTCGTCGGCATCCCGCCGGCGTGCCCATGATCGACTCGTAGATCTGGACCTCGTCCGTGCGGGTGATCTCGGCGTGATGCGGCTCGAACGTCGCGCCGTCTGCGTCGCTGGCGTTGCCGTCGATCGAGCCGTTCTCACGCACGCGCCCGGACTCGAAGAGCACGCGCCCTCCCGCGTCGCGCGCCGTCACGTGCAGCCACGCGCGGCGGGAGGGATATCCGGTCGGCAGCTTGTGGCCGGTCAGATTCGTGACCACGACATCCAGCGCCAGCATGCCTCCGGACAACGTCGCCCGTTCGACCGCAACGGTCGCCGTGTCTCGCTCGAGTTGTCGAACGGTCGCATCCGCCGTGGCCTCGAGCTCCGCCGACAGGGCCGCGATGCCGAGATCGGCTCGATGACGATTCATCAGCCGGAGCATGAACGCATTGCCGCCGATGAATGCGTGCCGGCCCATCCGCTCGCGGTCGTGCCCCAGGACCGACGAGACGCGGACCGGCCCGGCAACCTCCGGCATGTGGCATGACTGACAGCTGCGACCTTCAGTCGGCGAACGCGCTGTGGCGCCACTCCTGGTAGTTCATCTGCTCGGGCAGCGAGCCGATGACGCGGCCGTCAGGGCCGAGCGCTTCGGTGATGAGCGTGTGGCAGCTGGCACAGAACTCCGACTGCCGAATGTGGTCGCCTTGCGCCTGTTCAAAGCCGGTCACGGAGTGCATGATGCGGCGGCGTCCGGCATCGGGCGCGAACGGACCGAACGCGGGACGCGCGCCGCTCGGCAGCGCGCTGGCCAGCGCGAAATTGCCGTTGAATCGCTCGCGCGTCCCGAGTCCGTCCGGGGCGATCTGATGGCAGACCGTGCACGTCACTCCGTCGGCACCGAGATCGTCAAGCGCCGTGGGCCGCGTGGATAGCGCGCCGGACAGGTGTGCGAACACCGAGCCGCGCACGCCCGCAGCCCGCGCGGCGGCCCGCGCCGCGGGGAGATGGCACGCCGCGCATTCGTCCTCGATGGCCGCGGCGGCGCTCGGAGTGGTCCATCACCTCGCGCCGCACGCTCGCATGAAAATACGGGTCACGCGCCGAATTGGCCATCATCGTCCCGCGCCAACTCGTGCCGATCGAGACGTCTTGACCGCCTGGCGACATGAGCCGGTTGTGGCACGCCTGACATTCATCCGAGAGGGCGAACAACGAGGGGTCGGGCGCGCCCATCGGACTGAGCGGGTGGCTGGCGGCAGGCGTCTGCGGCGCGTCCGCGCCGAACGCGACCAACGTGAACGTGCCCCAGAACACGGCCGACGCGACGGACAAGGGCCTGAGTGTCATCATTTCCAGAAATCGAAGAACCCGCCGTCGTACCAGTCCCAGAGCAGATACACGAGACCCTGGGTGGGCCGTTCCGCGCGCTCGGTAAGCGGCACGCGCACTCCGCCAGCGACCATCACGTGCTGCAGCTTCGATAACGTGACCTGCACCTGAGGAACGATGTCCCACTCGGACGCGCCGCCCTCGGGCCGCGCCCACAGCAGCTCGACCTGCGGCGTCCACGCGCGACCGAAGCCGCGGTCCTGGGCGAACGTCGTCCCGAACGCGGTTCGCAGAAACACTTCCTTGCTTCCGCGCGCGGAGTCGGTCGGCAACTCGACTCCGCCGTGCATCTGCAGGAAGCTGTTTCGTGGAAGCACCTGCCCCCACATGGCGAAGGGCTCGAACACGGCGTAGCCGTTGCCGAGTCCACGCGACTCGCTGCCAGTCGGGAGCGCCAGCTCCATGCCGGCCGACGCGATGCGGCCGGTCCGATGGCTCGCGTACAAGGCGTGCTTGAAGGCGACGGCAATGTCTCCCAGGCCATGCTGCGTCTGACCGTCTGCGGTCACGAAATCAATCGGCGCCACCACCTCGACCTGGCTTCTCGCGCCGATGCGCCGCTCGTAGACGAAGTCGTTCCCGACGGCCGTCCCGTCGCGTCGCGAGAAGGACGTGCGTCCAGACGGTCTCGTTTTCCGGAAACGCTTTTTCGGTGAAGAACGCCCGCGGAAGATTCAGGTCGCCGCGCGGCCAGCGCGGCTCCGCGCAGAACGTCCGCAGATGGCTGACGACCAGCGCGATCTCATCGGCGGAGAGTGCGTCACCGAACGCCGGCATGTGGCGGTCGAGCGCGCGGACGGGTCCGCCCTGATGAACGACCGCCTGCCAGTCGGGATCCGGCTCGGCCGTCGCGAACGCGCAGTCGCTGAAATCGGGCGGATCGACGTTGCCCAGCCGCTCAGGGGGCCCGCCCGTGCCGTCGTCGCCGTGGCAGGTCAGGCACGCATCTCGGTAAATCGCCTCCCCCGTTCGCGCCTGAGCGCCGACGTCGACCGACAGCGCAGACACGACGAGCGCGAGGATGCTGCGCGAACGGAAACTGACATCCGCGCGCGGAGTATAGCGGCTGCGGCACGCCGGAACATCCACGCCTTGCTACTGAGATCAGTCACATGACTGATGAGACTGATCACAGTTGGGTTGATGTATCCTCACCTCATCAAGCCATCGGGGAGGATCCATGAAGCCGACGCGAACGTCCATTACCCGTCGTGAGTTCGTCGGTGGCGCGTTGACCGCGGCCGGCGTCGTGGCCGGCGCGCCGGCGATCCTCCGCGGCCAGAACCTCAACAACAAGCTGAACATCGCCGTCATCGGCGCCGGCGGCCGCGGCGCGGCCAACCTCAAGGGCGTCGCCTCCGAGAACATCGTCGCCCTGTGCGACGTGAGCCGGACGGCGCTCGACGCCGCCAAGGCCGCGCATCCGAAGGCCCGCACGTTCACCGATTTCCGCAAGCTGTTCGACCGGCCCGCCGACTTCGACGCCGTGGTCGTCAGCACCTGCGAGCACACCCACGCCTTCGCCACGCTGCTGGCGCTCAACGGGAACAAGCACGTCTATTGCGAGAAGCCGCTCGACGCACAACATCTGGGAGGCGCGGCTCATCCGCGAGGCCGCGGCGCGAAGCCAAGGTCGCGACGCAGATGGGCACCCAGATCCACGCCGGCGACAACTACCGCCGCGTCGTCGAGCTGGTCCAGGGCGGCGCGATCGGCCCGGTGCGCGAGGCGCACGTCTGGGTGTCGCGCGCCTGGGGCCTGCAGAGCGAGGAAGCGGCCGACGCGGAACAAGGACATCGTGTACGTGACCGACCGGCCGACGGAAGCCGCCGAGTCCCGCCGGACCTCGACTGGGACCTGTGGCTCGGCCCGGCGCCCGAGCGGCCGTTCCACCCCGTCTACGTGCCCGGGCCGAAGTGGTATCGCTGGTGGGATTTCGGCAGCGGCACGATGAGCGACCTGGGCAGCCACTGGAACGACCTGCCGTTCTGGGCGCTGAAGCTCCAGGCGCCGCTGACGATCGAGGCCACCGGCGGACCGCCGCACCCGGAGATCGCCCCGGCGTCGATGACGGCGACCTACGAGTACGCGGCCGCGCGGCGACATGCCGCCGGTGACGCTGACCTGGCACCAGGGCGAGAGCAAGCCGGAGATCTGGCGCGACGGCCGCATCCCGCAGTGGGCGCAACGGCTGCCTGTTCATCGGCGACAAGGGCATGCTGCTGGCCGACTACAGCAAGCACGTGCTGCTGCCCGAGAAGGACTTCGCCGACTTCGAGCCGCCCGAGCCAGACGATCGCGAAGTCGCCCGGCCACCACGCCGAGTGGATCAACGCCGTGCAAGACCGGCAGCCCGACGACGTGCAACTTCGAGTATTCCGGCTGGCTGACCGAGGCGAACCACCTCGGCAACGTCGCTTCCGCGTCGGCAAGAAGCTGGAATGGGACGCGGCGACGATGAAGGCGACGAACGCGCCGGAGGCGGACCAGTTCCTGCGGCGGGAATATCGGAAGGGTGGGCAGGATACTGAAGAGCTAGCGTTGATGATCTGAAATTTGAGATTCTGATTCATTGATGATTCGCATTGACGATTGAGGATCGCGATTGGGACCTTCAAGCATCAATCGCATCCAATCACGGATCGCAATTCACAATTCAATGCCAGCGGCGAGTCACGCGCCTTTGAATCAGATCGATCCGCCGATTGTGCTCTTCCATCGTGATGTTCGTCCCGCCTTCGATGGTGAGCCAGCCGTTGTAGCCGATCTCGTCGAGCGCCGCGCGGATGATGGGCCAGCGGACGTTGCCGTCGCGGATGTTGACGAAGCTGCCCTGCCCGTCCGCATCGGCGGGATTCAAGCGGAAGTCCTTCACGTGGACCTTCCTGAGCAGGCTGCCGAGCGCCAGAATCCATTCCTCGGGCGGGCCGTACTTCACGTGATTGCCGATGTCGAAGTACGCCTGCACCCACTTGCTCTGGAACGACGCGACGAAGTGGCGGAAGTGCGCCGGCTTGACCCAGAGGTGGTTCCACACGTTCTCGAGCGCGAGGACGACGCCGGTCTTCTCCGCCAGCGGGATCAGCCGCTTGACCATCACGGTTGACGTGTCGATGGCGTGGTTCTGAGCCTTGATGTAGTCGGCGTAGCGCGCGTTGTCGCCATAGACGACGCGTGTGAGGTGCCCGGTCTTCTGATCGAACTCGATCTGGAACTCCCACGGCCGCGGCATCAGGATGCCGTCCTTCTGACCGAACCCGCCCGCCGTCATCGCCGAGATCCGGCACGGCACGGCGAGCACGGCGTCCGCGCCCTGAACCTGGGCCGACCGAAGCGCGTCTTCGGTGAGCGCGAAGCTCTGATCGACCTCGCTCCTGGTTCGGGCTGTTGAATGCCGCCCAGCCGCGCAGGACGGAGTGAATGCGCAGGCCGAGACTGTCGGCGACCTTGCGAATCTTCTCGGCCTCGGCCAGCGGCAGGACGCCCGACTCGAATCCTTCGAAGCCGGCCTCCTTGATGGCCCGCAGGTTCTCCTCGGTGGGCTTCTGCTGAATCAGCGCCTTGTGGAGCGTCGTGCGAAATGTCGGCGGCGCCTGCGGCGCCACCTGCGCGCTGCCCGCCTGCCCGTGGACGGCCGTCGCTCCAGCGGCCGCCGCAGACGAGGCGATGAACTGACGTCGAGTCATGGGCGTCATGGCGTCGCTCCCCGGCCCGGTCCGGCGCCACGGCCGCGACCCAGCGGAATCTGATTCTCGACCGGCTCGACCGTCTTCTGATGCGCCGCCGAGCATCGCCGTCAGCTCACGGACGATCTCAGGGCGCTTGTCGGCGAGATTGAATTTTTCGGACGGGTCTTCGTCGAGGTTGTAGAGCTCCCACGCCGGGTTCGCGGGCGCCGGAATCGCGGCTGCGCCGCTCGCACCGCTGCCGGCGGCGACGGCCAGATGCAGCTTGAACGCGCGATGCCGCACGCCGGTGAGCGTGGCACCGTTGTAGTAGAAGACCGTCTCGCGCGGGCTCGCGGCGCCCTTCATCAGGGTCGCCGACAGATCCTGCCCGTCGATCGTGCGGCCACCGGGCACGGCTGCATTCGCCAGCGTGGCGAACGTCGGGAGCAGATCGAGCTCCGACCCAATGCCCATCGTCACGCCCGGCTGCACCGCGCCGGGCTGCCAGAAGATCGCGGGCACGCGCATGCCGCCTTCCCACGTGCTGCCCTTCGCGCCACGGAGCGGGCCCGCGGACCCGCCCTGCTCGAGATACGGCATCCACGGTCCGTTGTCGCTCAGGAACACGACGAGCGTCTGTCGATCGAGTTTCAGCTCCCGGAGCGTGTCGAGAATCCTGCCGACGTTGTGGTCGATCTCTTCGATCACGTCGCCGTAGATGCCGCGCGCGCTGCGTGCCCTCGAACTCCTTGGATCTGAACAGCGGCACGTGCGGCAGGTTGTGCGCCAGATACAGGAAGAACGGTTGCTTCTGCTGCTGCCGGATGAACGCGATCGCCTCGTCCGTGTAACGCCGCGTGATCGTCGTCTGATCCGCCGGCCGCTCCACGACCTTGCCGTCGCGCATCAGCGGCACGTTGTAATCCGTGATCTTCGGCTCCATCGTCCGCCGGCAACACGTCCGCCGCGGGAATGGTGGTGTCGCGCTCCATGTCGTTGGAGTACGGGATGCCGAAATACCGGTCGAATCCCTGACTGGTGGGCAGGTACTGCGGCAGGTGGCCGAGGTGCCACTTGCCGACGGCCAGCGTGGCATACCCGCGCGACTTCAGGACCTCGGCGATCGTGACCTCACTCGGTTGGAGACCGCCGGTCGAGTCCGGAAACAACACGCCCGCGCGCCAGCCCGGTTCGAATGGCCAACCGGCCGGTCATCAACTGCGCACGCGACGGCGTGCAGACCGGCGCGGCGTAGAAGTTCGTCCAGCGCTGGCCCTCGACCGCCATGCGATCCAGGTTGGGCGTCCGAATCGTCGGATGACCGTAGCTCCCGAGATCGCCGTATCCCTGATCGTCCGTGAAGATGATGATGAAGTTGCGAGGCGACCCACCCTGCGCGGCCGGTGGTGCCCCGCGCTGGGCGAAGGCCTGGTGACGTGAAGAGAAGTACCAGGACGAGCGACGTGAGACAGTCGTTGAACCATGTCGAGGCTGATCTCCTCCGCAGGGAAACCGGCGGTTCCATTCCAAGAACCCCGGCTTGCCTACTCCTTGTATCCTTCGCGCTGTCGGCGAGCGTCATCAGGACCTTGCGATCGGGAACGCGCGTCTTCAGGCCGGCGATTTCGTCCATCCCGCTCGTGAGCGGCAACGCGATCTGGCCGCCTTCGATCACCGACCGGTACATGCCGGACATGATCTCGGAGCCCGTGGTACGCGTGGTCGAACGCGCACGGATGCGGCGTGCCGGTCGTCGTCGAGCCAATCGGCCATTTCCTGGACGTAGACGCGGCATGTCGTGGTCGTAGTCCATGTTGCCGGGACCGGACGCGACGCCGTCCTTGGTCACTGCGCGCCAGCCGCCGCCGGTCTGGACTTCCGCGTACCCGCCGAGCCCATGCGCGCCAATCCGGCACTTGCGCCACCAGGCGGACGCTTCAGGCACGTCCGGCGCGCCGGCGCCGCAGTCGTAGATGCCGCGCACGCCGTTCGCGAAGTGCACGACGCCGGCGACGTAGTCCGGCGACGTATGCAGGTCGGCGAGCTTGCCGCGACCTGCGGCCTGCGCCATCACCCACTCGGCCGGCGCGTAGTCGTTGAACCAGCTCGTGTAGTCGACGAGGTGGCTGAGCATGTGCGCCGCCCAGCCCGTCGCCGTGCCGTAGACCGTGTGGACCTGGCCGATCGCGCCGCTCGCGATGATCGACTTCACCTTCTTGTAGTGCTCGCCGTAGCGGTGCTGATGGCTGACGACCGCCTTCACGCCGGCCGCGTCGAGCGCCTGCTTCATCGCCATGCCCTCGGCGCTCGACATCGCGACAGGCTTCTCGAAGGCGATGAGCTTCGCGCCGGATTCGATGCCGAGCGTGATGAACGGCAGCCGCAGGTTCGGCAGCGTGCAGAAGCAGAACAGGTCCGGCTTCAGCTCGAGCGTCAGCGACTTCGGCCTTCGTGCTCGGCCCGCACACCGCCGAGCTTCGCCGACGCGTCGTCGAGCCGCTTCTGATCGATGTCGCAGATGCCGACCAGCTCGAACCGCGGGTTGGCGGCAAACGCGGCGGCATGGTGCATGCCGCGCTTGCCCATGCCGACGACGACGACCCGGTAGGTCTTCATCAGCGTGCTGCCTTGTCCCACTCGAGGACCTTGGCGGCGACGTAGTCGACTTCCTCGGCCTTGAGCTCCGGATACATCGGCAGGCTGACGCAGGTCGCCGCGTTGTGCTCGGCGTTCGCCACGCTCCCGACAATGCGCGCGCCCTTACCCCACGGGTAGCCTTCCTGCTTGTGGATGGCGATCGAGTAGTGCGTCTTCGCGTCCACGCCGGCCTTCACGAGGAAGTCCACGAGCTGATCGCGGTGCGCCGGGTTCTTCGTCTCGATGGCGTACAGGTGGAACACGTGCCGGTAGCCGGGCCGGGCGTACGGGAGCGTGACATGCGACACGCCCTTCAAGGCCTGCGGTGTACCGGGCCGCCCAGTGGATGCGCTGGTCGTTCCACTCGTGGATGTGCTTGAGCTTGGCGCTGAGCACGCCGGCGTGCAGGTCGTCGAGACGGCTGTTGAATCCGTAGCTGTGCACGTTGCGCTTGGTCGATCCGTGGTTACGCAGCTTGCGGACCTTCGCGTCCATGTCGGCGTTGTTCGTGAGGAGCGCGCCGCCGTCGCCGAACGTGCCGAGGTTCTTCTGGATGATGAAGCTCGTCGTCGCCGCGTCGCTCAGCTCGCCGATCTTGAACGTGTCGCCGGCCGCGTCGATCGCCTGCGCGTTGTCCTCGATGACCTTCAGCCCGTGGGCGTCCGCGATCTTCTTGATGGCCGGCATGTCCGCGCACTGCCCGTAGAGGTGCACGGGGATGATGGCCTTCGTCTTCGGCGTGATCGCGGCCTCGATCTTCGCCGGGTCGATGCACTTGGTCTTCGGGTCGCAATCCACGAACACGGCGGTCGCGCCGGCAATCCAGATCGCCTCGGCAGTCGCGAAGAACGTATTCGGGTGCGTGATGACCTCGTCGCCCGGTCCGATGCCCAGCGCCATCAGCGCCAGCCAGATCGCGTCCGTGCCGTTGCCCAGGCCGATGGCGTAGGTCGACGCCGTGAAAGTCGGCCAGTTCCTTCTCGAACTGCTTGAGCATCGGCCCCTGGACGTACTCGCTGCTCTCGATGACCCGCTTGATGTTGGCGTCGATTTCGCTCTGGATGTTCTTGTACTGCCGTACGTGCCCGTAGAAACTCACCTGCATCATCTGAAACGCTCCTGAATTTGTGAGCCTTTATATCAAAATCGTGTCGGGTGAGCTTTTGACGCAATGCGTCAACGCTCACCCGACGTGATTTCTCATGCGGCGGTACACCCACCACGACACGCCGCCAATCATCATCAGCGGCAGCGTCGACATCATCACCGTCATGGCAAGGTACGCCCACCCGTTATCACCGGTGCCCATGAGACCGCAGACGGCGCAGGCCAGCATTAGAAGTAGACCCTCGCGTAGATGATGGGCCACAACAGGACCACGAAATACCAGAACGTCTCGGTCCCAAAGAGGAACCCGTCGGTGAGCGTCCCGATCCGCAGTCGCCACCAGGCGATGCCGAGCGCGACGATCGCCACGACCGCGTGGAGGGCATGCGCGCCGACGATGAGATAGAAGAACGCACCCAGGCCACTTGACTGGATCGTCAGACCCTGGCTGAGCAACGCGACCCACTCCCGCCCCTGAAGCACGACGAAAAGCGCGCCCAGGATGCAGGCGATCAACAGGAGGCGCTCGGCGCCGGGCCGTCTGCTGTTTGAACCGGCGGTGCGCCATGAACACGCACATGCCGCTCATGAGAAGTGCGGTGGTGTTCGCCAGGGTGCTCGTCACTGGCAGAAGCGGCGCGGTCGGCGTCGTCCAGCGGCCCGCTTCGGCACCCGCTCGCGCGATCGTGAACGCGCTGATGAGCCCGGCAAAGAACATGACCTCGGCGCCGATGAGCAGCAGCATGCCGAGCACGCTGCTCGGCACGACGTCCCGCCGTACGGTCGCGGTCATGGTTCCTTGCGACACCTCAGTGCCCCGCCTCTGGGTGCACGGCCGGCTCCACGTACGTCTTGTGCCACTGCGCGCCGCCGTCCTGCATGACGTCGGGCGAGATCCCCCCGAAGAACACCGCCATGAAGGCCAGCATCACGACGAGGATGTAGATGACCCAGCGCTTCTCGATGTTGAGGTGCATGAAGTGCTTGGCCACGAGATAGGCCTTGACGAGCGCGATCCCGAACGCCGTGACCAGCGTCACCACGCGAATGCCGAACATGGGGCCGATGATGCTGACGACGAGCAGCCCGCAGAGCAGCGCCCAGATCTTCACGTAGCGATCGTCGTGATGTCCTACGTGCGCGTGAGCCGCGTGTTCAGCCATGTCGGTTACTTCGCGATGTAAAGCAGGGGAAACAAGAAGATCCAGACGATGTCGACGAAGTGCCAGTAGATTCCGATGTTCTCGACGCGGTGCAGGTGCTCGTTCCGGCGCGCCGCAGCGCTGACGATCAGCATCACGATCATGCCGGCAATGACGTGCATTGCGTGTAGCCCGGCCGCGGTGTAGTAGAAGGACCAGAACAGATTCGACGTGATCGTGAAGCCCGCCTGGATCTCGTGCGTCCACTCGAACGCTTTCACGACCAGGAAGACGCCGCCGCCGGCCACGGTCACAAGCAGCAGGTTCGCCGCACGGCGGCCATCACCGCGCTCGGCCGCCTGGTGGGCCAGCACCGCCGAGAGACTCGAGGACAGCAGGACGAGCGTATTGAATCCGCCGGCCCACACGTTCGTGTGGATCGCCTGATCGGCCCAGGCGGGATGGCCAATGCGGTGCATGATGTACGCCCCGAGCAACCCGCCAAAGATCACGATTTCCGACGCGAGCACCCACCAGACGGCAAGCCGCCCGGTCGGAACGCCCATCACTCGGCGAGTCGTTGCTATCGGCGTTGAAGACACTCGTTATTCCTCAGTACCCGGCTCGGGCGTGCGTCTTGTGGCGTGGGGCACGGAACAGACCCTGCACCACCCCATCGAACCCCGAACCAACCCTTCGACGCTCTCACGAACTCCTCGAACTCTTCGAACCCTCTGCGTCGTCCGCCAAATGCTGCGGCCAGTAGTCGGTCGCCCGGCCCGGCACGCTGTACTCGTACGGACCGCGATAGACCGTCGGAAACTCGGCGAAGTTGCCGTGCGGTGGCGGCGAGGGCGCCGTCCACTCGAGCGTGTTCGCCTTCCATGGATTGGCCTCGGCCACCGGCCCACGGAACAGGCTGTGGATGAAGTTCCAGAGGAACACGAACTGGAACGCAATCATCACGAGGAGCGCAACGGTGGCCGTCACGCGCATCGGCTGCAGGTGCGCCAGATCCGCAAACTGCGAGTAGTCGTAGATCCGCCGGTGATCCCCGGCGGCGCCCGTGAGGAACAGCGGAATGAAGATGACGTTGAAGGCGACGATGGTGCCCCAGAAATGCACCTTGCCGAGCGTCTCGTTCATCATCCGCCCGAACATTTTCGGGAACCAGAACGTGATGCCGGCGAACGCGGCGATGAACGCAATCGGGAAGAACGTGTAATGAAAGTGCGCCGTGACGAAATACGTGTCGTGAAAGTAGATGTCCGCACCCGCGGCGCCGAGGAAGATGCCGGTCACACCGCCAATCAGGAACTCCGCCACGAACGCGAGCGCCCAGAGCATCGGCGTCGTCAGCACGATCGAGCC
Source organism: uncultured Acidobacteriota bacterium (assembly GCA_963730485.1). Taxonomy (GTDB): domain Bacteria; phylum Acidobacteriota; class Vicinamibacteria; order Vicinamibacterales; family SCN-69-37; genus CAVTYZ01. The sequence continues at coordinate 126,705 of CAVSRY010000027.1, forward strand.
GCCGTACAGCGTCGCGATGTAGACGAAGACCATCTCGGCGATGGGCACCGAGATGATCAAGGTCGTGACGCTGAAGAGGTTCGCCATCCGCGGATCGATGCCGGCGACGAACTGATGATGCGCCCAGACGAAGAAGCTGATGACGCCGGTCGCGACCGCGGTGTAGATGATCGTGCGGTAGGCGAAGAGCTTCTTACGCGCGAACACGGCCATCACGTCCGCGACGATGCCCATCGCGGGTAGCAGCACGACGTAGACCTCGGGATGGCCGAAGAACCAGAACAGGTGCTGCCAGAGCACGGGATCGCCGCCCCGGGACGGGTCGAAGAACCCCGTGCCGAGGTTCTGATCGAACAGCAGCATCACCGCCCCGGCGATGAGCGGCCCCACGGAGGCCATGAACAGGATGCTCGCCAACGCGATCATCCAGACGACGATCGGCACGTCGAACATCCGCATGCCCGGGCGCGCGCGAGTTCATCGCGGTCGTGACGAAGTTGATGCCGCCGAGCAGGAACGCGACGAACTCGAGTGCGACCGCCACGACCCACAGCGTCGAGCCCCACGGGGTCATGCTGTAGTTGCTGTTGGCGGAGAGCGGTGGATACGCCGTCCACGCCCCGCCGAACGCGCCGCCAGGCACGAAGAACGACGCCACCAGGATCACCGCGCTCAGCAGGAAGATCTGATACGAGAGCCGGTTGACGCGCGGGAACACCATGTCGTCGCACCCGAGCATCAGCGGGATCAGGAAATTTCCGAACCCCGCGAGCAGCACGGGCATCGCAACCCAGAAAATCATGATGCTGCCGTGCATCGTCACGAGCGAGTTGTACTGGGCGGCCGACACGCGTCCGAAGAGCGGGACCGCCTCGCCCGGAAACGCGAGCTGCATGCGGAAGACGTAGACGGCGAACCCGCCGATCAGCGCCATCACCATGCCCGTGAACATGTATTGCATGCCGATCATCTTGTGATCGGTGGACCACAGGTACTTCTGCACGAAGCCCGGGTCGTGGTGGTCACCGTGATGGCCGTGACCGTGGGCAGGCGGCGCGCCGACGTGTTGAACGCTCATCGGGCCGCTCCGTGCGCAGCGTGCGGCATCATGATCGGCGACCACGGCCGCCGGCGTCGGGGGAACCAGGGCGACGGGCGTCGGCGAGATCGCGCGTCCGGCGAGCCGGTCGGTCTCACGATCGCGCAGCCACGCCGTCCGTTCCGCCGGCGTCTGGACGTGGATGTGGGCCGGCATGTAGCCATGGCCCAGACCGCAGATCTCCGCGCACTGAACGTCGAACGTCCCCGTCACGGTCGGCGTGAACCACCCCGAGATCATCCGCCCGGGAATCGCGTCCTGCTTCAAGCGGAACACCGGCACCGAGAAGCTGTGCAGGACGTCTCGGGAGTGAAGCTCGAAGCGGTACACCTTGTTCACTTGCACGTACAGGTCCTCGACCGTGCGAATGTCGTCGGGCGTATCGAGCTTGCCGTCAGGTCCCTCGTGGATGAAGGTCCAGGCCCACTGCTGGGCGACGATTCGCACCGTTTCCTCGTGCCGGGCGCGATGATCTTGATGTCGTTCCACACGCGAAGCGCGAACACCAGGATGATCACGTCGAAGACCAGCACGGCGTAGTGCGGGTAGGAGACCCAGCGCTTCTCACGCTTCTCTTCGCCCGCGATGTACTGACCGGCCACGCCCGGCCGCGCGCGGAACCTGAAGATCAGCCAGAACAGCACCAGCTCGGCCGCGATGAACCAGACGCCAACGATGATGCCGATGAGCAGAATGAGATTGTCGATGTCGGCGGCGTAGGTCGAACCCTGGGCGAGATACCACGAAGCCATCGACGATCCTCAGGACACCAGAAACCAGGCGGACACCACGAAGGCGGCGGCGCCGACGACCGTCCACAGGAACACCTTCCGGCCGATCTTCAGCGGGTCATTCTCCATCGATGCCATGTCGCGCTCCTACTTCGACAGACGCGTGCACGTAGGCCGCGACGTTGTCGACGGATTCAGGCGGCACCGTCATCGCCATGCCGGACATCTGCAGGCCCACGGGATCCTCGGTGATTCGACCACGCACGCCCGTCTGGAACTTCCGGAGCTGCCGGGCGACGTACCAGTCCTCGAACACCGCGAGCGGCGGCGCGTTCATCTGCTGGATGCCCTCGCCCTTCGGGCCATGGCACGCCGCGCAGACGGCGTAGAACGAGGCGCCGGCCGCCGGATCGCCCTTCAGGGCTGGTGCGGCTTTCGGCCGCGGCGTCAGACTCGCAATGTGCGAGGCCACCGCCTCAATCTCGGCCTTCGACATCATCTGCGACGCCATCGCCCGCATCTTCAGGCCCTCGACGTCGTCCGGGTGCTTGCCGCGCAGGCCTTGCTGGAACCGTTCCAGCTGCAACGACACGTACCAGGCCGGCAAGCCCGCGATTTGCGGCGCATCGATCTTCACGTTCCCCTCACCCGACACGCCGTGGCAGGACTCACACGAGCGGTAGAGATCGCGACCCGTAATGGGGGCTGCCGCACCGCCGCTGCACGCAGTGGTGCTCATCCCGACCAACATCAGGCCGGCCACGACGCCGGCACCAAAAAGACGGACTGTCATCGTGAAATGTCGGGCGGGTCTTCCAAAACCTGCAAGAGCCCTAATACTAGGCGAGCCCCGCACCTCCTGTAAATGCCGACGCGGTACAGGAACCGACGCGCTAGGATCGGCAAATGACCTTCGGCCAATCCTTGCTGTCAGAGTTCGATCAAGAGATGGCGTCGACGCGAAAAGCGATTGCGCGCGTCCCCGCCGACAAGGGCGACTGGAAGCCGCACCCCAAGTCGTTCGCTCTCTCGAGCCTCGCCCAGCTCGTGGCGACCATGCCCGGCTGGATTACGAACATGGTGACCACGACCGAGCTCGACCTCGCGAAGCAGCCGGGCTACACCACACAGACAACCGACTCGTTACTGGCGATGTTCGACAAATTGGTGGTCGAGGCGCGCGCGACGCTGGCGGCCGCGACCGACGACGACTTCGCGGTGTCGTGGTCACTGAAGCACAGCGGTCACGTACTCCTCACCTTGTCGCGCCGCGAGGTCGTGCGGCAGACGATCAACCACCTCGTCCACCACCGCGCGCAGTTGACCGTCTATCTGCGGCTCCTCGACGTGCCGGTGCCGTCGATGTACGGGCCCACCGCCGACGAGCCGTGGGGAGCGCAGAAATAGGAGGATGCCATGGCTGAGCAGGCGAAGTTGACCGGTCCCGATCTGACCGCGGGCGTCGACGCGTCGCGCCTCGGTCCGGGAGAAAGCCTCCTCGGCCACGCGAACGGTGAGCCAGTGCTACTGGTCCGGCTCGAACGCGACTTGGTCGCGGTGAGCGCGAAGTGCACCCACTACGGCGGCCCGCTTGCCAAGGGCGTGATCGACGGCGAGACGGTTCGGTGTCCCTGGCACCACGCGTGTTTCAATCTCCGGACTGGCGAAGCGCTGCGTGCGCCGGCGCTCGATCCGCTCGCGTGCTGGCAGGTCACACGCCGCGGCGATCGGGTCACCGTCACCGACAAGGTCAAGCGGGAGCCGCTCGAGCCGACGTATCCGGCGACGACGGATCGCGCCCGATGGCCACAGCGCGTCGTCGTCATTGGAGCCGGCGCCGCCGGGAGCGCGGCGATCGAGATGCTGCGGCGCTGCGGGTACGACGGGCAGTTGACGTTGGTCGATGACGATGCCGACGCTCCGTACGATCGGCCGAACCTGTCCAAGGACTACCTCGCGGGGCAGGCACAGGAAGACTGGATTCCTCTCCGGGCCGCCGGCTTCTACGAGGAGCACGGCGTGAGCATCCAGCGAGACCGCGTCGAGCGGCTCGATCCCGGATCGAAGACGCTGACGCTGGCAAACGGCGGCACGTTGCGCTACGACGCCGTTCTCCTCGCCACCGGAGCCGAACCGGTGCGGCTGGATCTGCCCGGCGGCGATCGGCCGCACGTCCGCTATCTCCGATCGCTCGCCGACAGCCGGGCGATCGTGCACGCGGCCGAACGCGCGAAGCGGGCGGTCGTCATCGGCGCAAGCTTCATCGGACTCGAGGTCGCGGCCTCGCTCAGGACGCGCAACATCGACGTTCACGTGGTTGGCCGTGAGGACCTCCCGCTCGGCAGAGATACTGGGCGACCACCTCGGCACGTCCATCCGGACACTTCACGAGCAGCACGGCGTCGTGTTCCATCTTGGCCGAAGCCCGCGCGAAATCGTCGATGACTCGGTCATCCTCGACGATGGCACCCGCGTGGCGGCCGACCTGGTCGTGATTGGTGTTGGCGTCAACCCGCGACTCGCACTGGCCGAGCAGGCGGGCTTGAAGGTTGACAAGGGCGTCGTGGTCAACGAGTACCTCGAGACGACCGCACCGGGAGTATTCGCGGCCGGCGACATTGCCAAATGGCCGGATCCCCGCACCGGCGAGCTTATTCGCGTCGAACACTGGGTTGTCGCGCAACGTCAGGGGCAGACAGCCGCGCGCAACATCCTTGGCGCGCGGGAGCGATTCGACGCGGTTCCGTTCTTCTGGAGCGCGCACTACGACGTGTCGATCAACTACGTGGGTCACGCGACCACGGCCAATCGAGTCGACATCGACGGCGATGCCGCCAATCAGGATGTGGCCGTCCGTTTCGTGGGCGACGGGAAGGTCCAGGCACTCGCGACGCTATTCCGCGATGAGGAGAGCCTGCGGGGGGAAATCGAGTTGGAGAAACAACAGGTCAAAGGTTAGAGGTCAGAGGTCAAAGGTCAGAGGTCAGAGGTTAGAGGAGAGAAGAGAAACGGCTGAATCAAGGTGCTCTGTGCTCCTTTCCCTGACCTCTGACCTTCCTTTGACCTCTGCCCTTTACTTGCCTGTCTCAGTCGTGCCTGACCGCTTCCATCGGGTCGATGGACGCGGCGCGCCGGGCGGGGGCCACACACGCGAGGGCGGCGACGGCGAGCAGGAGCGCCGTCACGACCGAGAGAATCAGCGGGTCGCGCGAGCTTTCGGTGACCCATTGCGCCGCGAACGTGTCGAACCCGATACAGAGCAGCACGCCCGCAATGACCCCGACCCCAACGTTCCAGGTCGTCCCCGACAGCACCATTCGAACGACGTCGAGGGCCTTCGCGCCGAGCGCCATGCGAATGCCGAACTCGTTCGTGCGCGTGGCGACGCCGTAGGACACGACGCTGTAGAGACCGACGGCCGATAGCGCGAGCGCGAGCACGCCGAAGACGGTGAAGAGGTTGGCGATCAGCTTCTGCTGCGCGTACTCCGGCAGGTCCGTAATCCAGCGCTCGAGATCGCGGACGCGCATGACCTGCTGTTCGCGATCGACGCGGGTGAGCTGCGCCTGGATGTCACGCAGCGTCGACAGCGGCGCCGTTTTCGTCCGCACGAGGATCTGCGTGAACATCTGCATCTTCAGGGTGTACGGCACGTACACCGACGGCTTCACCGACGTTGCGCAGGCCGTCGTTCCGCGCATCGGCGACCACGCCGATGATCTGCACCCATGCGTCGGATCCAGGCGCCGCCGGCGAATAGGGCGGCACGTCTCTCAACGTCGCGAACTTGAACTGCTGACCCACGGCGTTGCCGTTCGGCCAGTACTGCCGGGCCATGGCCTGATTGATCACGGCCATCGCCGCTCCCCGTCTCGTTTCGTCCTCGTTCCAGAGACGGCCCTGCGACAGCGGAATCCGGAGCACCGGAAAATATTCCGGGCTGACGAAGTTCGCGCGGACGATCGGTTTCTCCGTCGCGCTGACGCCATAAATCTCGACCGTCGTGTCACCGCCATTCGACGGCGGCGTCGCGTTCGTCGAGATCGCCGCCATCGCCACCTGCGGCATCGCGGCGACCGCGGCTCGCAGGCGATCGAAGTACTCACTGCGTTCCTTCCAGGTCATGTAGGTGCCGTCATGAACCGGAATGGGCAGCGACATCGTGTTCGTGGGGTCGTAGCCAAGATCCGCGTTGGCCAGCCGAATGAAGCCTTTCGCGGCCGCGCCCGCCGCGGTCAGCATCAGCACCGTCAAGGCCACCTGGACGGCGATCATCACGCGGTGCGTTCGCCGCCCCTGCGCGTTGCCGAGCACGCGCCGCGTGCTCACCTGCGCGACGCGGCCGAGATCCGGGCGCGACAGCTGCAGCGCCGGCCAGACACCGAAGATGATCGACGTGAGCACGGCCAGAGCCGTGCTGAAGATCAAGACGGGGATGTTCATCTCGATGACCGACTCGGTCGCGAACGAGTTGGTTGGCACCCACGCGATGATGAAGTCGAGCCCCTTCCAAGCAATCGCAATGCCCAGCACGGCGCCGACAAGCGCCAGACAGAGCGCCTCGGTGAACAACTGGCGCACGATTCGGCCGCGCGCGGCGCCGAGTGCAGCCCGTACCGCGAGCTCCTGCTGACGATGCGCGCCCCGCACGAGCAGGAGAATCGAGACGTTCGCGCAGCCGATGAGCAGCAGCGAGACCACGGCGCCAAGCAGCAGCATCAGCTTGGGCGCCATCGGATAGGCGTACAACTCGATGACGCTGCGCAGCTGAACCTTGAACTTGTCCGGGTAGCGCTCGGGCGTCGCTTTCGCGAATTGCTCGAGCACCGGCTGAAGCTCGGCGTTCGCTTCCTCCTTCGTCACGCCCTCGCTGATCCGGAGATTCGACGCCGTAGTAGTTGTTGGGCTCGAACTTCACGTGGAGCGGCAGATACAGATCCGCTTCGCGCCACCGGAACCGCGGCGGCATGACGCCGACGATCTGGTAGTTCTTGCGCACGAGCTGGATCGTCCGGCCCACGACGTTCGGATCGCCCGTGTAGTAGCGCTGCCAGAACGCGTACCCGAGCACCACGACGCGCTCCGGCTCACGGCCGGCCGGGGCGTCCGCCGGGATGAGCCAGCGTCCGAGAAGCGCCGGCGTGCCCCAGTGATTCGGCGAATTCGGCGTGACGTACGAGCCGGCGACGTCCTCCGGAATGTCGCCATCGGTCGTCGTGAGGTTCCAGCCGGACTCCCCTGCGACACTCTCGACCGTTCGCGAGCTTTCGAAGCTCATCGAGCTGCGCGCCGCTCATCCCGGCGCCACGGTTCCGGCCGGCCGTGTCCACCATCGTGATCTGCATCATCCGGTGGGAATCCTTGTAGGGAAAGGGATTCAGCAGAATGCCGTAGATGACGCTGAAGACCGCGCTCGTCGCGCCGATGCCGAGGGCCAGCGAGATGATGGCCGTCAGGGCGAACCCGGGACGATGCCGGAGCTCACGCGCCGCGTAGCGGAGGTCTGAGAGGAAAGATTGCATGTCCCCCGATTGGACGGGGTCGAACGGTCAAAGGTTGGGGCCGACGGCGCCCGGCACCTCGATCACCCGGTACGGCGCGCTCCGGCGTCGTACGATGCAGCAGCGGATACGAGACGTTGTAGACCGGAATACCGCTCGACGTGCGGCCCTCGGGCTGTCCCCGATGTGCGTGGCCGTGAAAGACCATCGTCGCGTTGAGCCGGTTGATCGGCTCCTCGAGCCGGCTCGACCCGAGAAACGGAAAGATTGGTTCCGGCTCGCCGATCACGGTGTCCTGGACCGGCGCGTAGTGAAGGAGCGCAATCTTCGTCGGGCGTCCGCAGGCGAGCCAGCGCCGTCTCGAGCTTGAGCACCTCGGCCAGACTCTCCTGCACGAAGGCCTTGATGACCGGCTCGCCCCACGACCCGAGGGCGTGGCGGCCGAATCCTCCGCAAAAGCCCTTGACGCCGGCGATGCCGACACCGTGAATCTCGTAGGCGTCGCCGTCGAGCACGACGACGCCGCCCTCGCGCAGGATCTCGGCGACTTCGACCGCGTGGCCGGACTCGAAGTCGTGGTTGCCGAGGACACTGACGATCGGGATTTTGGCGGTCTGTCCGATCTCGCGCGCGAGGGCCCGGGCTTCCTCGGGCAGCCCATAGTCCGTGAGGTCGCCAGGCAGCAGCAGCACGTCAGCCGCCACAGCGATCTCCGCGAACAGCTTCTGCAGGGTCCCTGGTGAGGTGCGGCCGAAATGCAGGTCCCCCACGGCGGCAATCCGGACACTCATGCCTCGAACCCTAGCAAGACCCATGCCCCGGCACATACATTAGCGAGGTGCCCAATGTCGCAGGTGCCGTTCCCTTTTACCGGTCAGTCTTGCGCGCGCTGAAACAGCGCGAGGTGCCGTTTCTCGTCGGCGGCGCGTTCGCGATGGCGCGTTACACCCAGATTGACCGGCCGACGAAGGACCTCGACTTGAATGTCCGCCCCGAGCACTGGCCGGCGGTCGCACGGGCCCTGCGGAGCGCGGGCATCTACACGCGGCTGTCGTTTCCCCACTGGCTCGGCAAGGCGCTCGCGGGACCCGCGCAGGTCGACATCATCTTCAGCAGCGGCAACGCCGTCGCGACCGTGGACGACCGGTGGTTCACGCGCAGCGTGCCGGCGCGCGTGCTTGGTTTCGACGTCGGGCTCGCGCCGCCCGAAGAGCTGGTGTGGAGCAAGTCATTCGTGATGGAGCGCGAGCGATTCGATGGCGCCGACGTGCTCCACCTGATTCTGCGCGCCGGCCGCACGCTCGACTGGGACCACCTCTGCGATCGGTTTGCCGGTCACGAGCGCGTGCTCCTCGCGCATCTCGTGCTCTTCAGCTATGCCTATCCGAACGAGACCACGATCGTGCCGCGTGAGGTCGTGAAACGGCTGTCGGCCGTGCCGAACCGCCGCGGGATTGGGAATCTCCGCCTGTGCCGTGGCACGTTCCTGTCACGGGAGCAGTATCTCGTGGACGTGCGTCAGTGGGGCTATCGAGATGCCCGGTTGCCGCCGTTCGGCAACCTGTCGCCGACCGAAGCCGGCCGATGGACGCGCGCGATTCACGCGCACTGGTCGAAGGCCGGACGGCGTCGATAGACGCTGCTACCGAGCAACGGCGCGCTGAGCCACGGGCGCCTCGAACGGCAGGCGATCCGGCATCACCCTCACGCGCGGTCGTCATCTTCAGCGGTCGGCCGCCGACGTCGAACGTCAGCTCAACGAACCCGGCCGACCAGCCTCGTGGCGGCGCGGCCACACGCCCGATCCAGGTGTTCGGCCCGACTGGCGTCAAGGGGGTCGGCTGGTAGGCGGGGCCAATCGTCTCGATTCGAAAGTCGCGCGCCGCGGGATTGACCGCCTGCCACATCGTCACGGCTTTCGGCAGATCCTTCGACACGACCCGAATCGAGCCATCGTCGCCAAAGGTCCAGCTGAACGATGGACGACGAACGTTGCTCACGACCGACGCATAGAACGTCTCGAGCGTCTCCACGGCGTCTGACTTCTGAAGACTATGGTCGGCGTTCGGAACATACCGGAGGCTCGTCTCACCGGGAAGATCACGAAGGTAGAACTGCGAAGAGTCGGGCAGGAAGAACTGGTCGCCGGACGCGTTGATGAGGAGCTTCGGCATCGTGAGGCGGGCGCGATACTCATACGGCTCGACGAGCTTCATCAGCGCACGGAACTGCGGGGTTCCCCGCCATTCCATGATGCCTTGCTCGACGTAGTCCTTGACGGCAGGCGCCCAGAAGCCGTACGCGCGCCAGTGATGGATGAACGATGGCTCGACGTTCAACAAGTCGATCACGAGCGGCGCAATGGCGACGACCCGTCGATCGACGGCTGCCGTCGTCCAGGTCGTCCATCCGCGCTTCGAGGCTCCGGCCACGACGAAGCGCGACACCGCCGTGCTGCCGCCCGCCGGCGAGGCCGCGAATGCGCTGACCGCGTCCATCGCGCGCACGGCGCTCTTGGTCATCGGAAACTGCGCCGGCCAGCGAACGTCGCCGGTTTCGAGAAACTTGTTCCACGTGTACGCAATGAAATCGTCCTCGACACGCGGCTTGTTCTCGGGATCCCCACGGAAAGTGATCGGCTGATTTGGCACGAGCCGAAGTTCAGCGACGACCGTGTTGGTCGACCGCGCGATGCGGACAAGGTCCGCCGGCGCCTCCGAAGGACGAGGCCGCGTGCGTGAACCGCCGGTGATGAAGAGAAGCGCCGTGTCGTTGCCGACGACCGGCGGCCGAATGACGGTCAGCCAGTGGCGCCAGACGGGCTCATCGACCTCCGCACCGGTCAGCCATTGCTGAGAGGTCAAATCGAGCAGCGTGACCGTGGCGCCGTCGGTGGGAAACGTGGCGGCGACGTCGAATCGGAAGCTCGGATCGGGCGAGGCCACGTAACGGTCGAGCGCCGTCTCGAGTGCACGGGTCGTCGAGGCTGGCGCCTGAGCGCGTCCGCTCGTCGCGACGGCTCCGACGATGACGAGGAGAGCGGCGACTGGCAACGACCGGCGCAGCACGGCGCCCATCCTAGCCCAATGCAGGCCCTCGCAGGGATGTCCGATACCTTCCCTGGTGGCGACGAACGGCATCGGTCAGACCAGCGGGTGGCTCCGGCTCCTTCCCTCCGCACCCCGGCAAACGTCGTCTGGCCCGGACGCTGCTCGAGCATCGGCTCCCGAAGGGCGAGGCCCGGGTGACCGACCGGCTCGGCCTGAGCTATCGGGTGCCCGATCTCGGCGAACCCATGGCGTTTTCGCTGCTCGTCGACGGCATCTATCGGCGGGACGTGCTCGAGGTCGTGCTCGAACTTCTGCCTGAGAGCGGCACGTTCGTGGATATTGGCGCGAACGTGGGTGCGTTCGCGCTGCCCGCGGCCTGTCGCGTCGGACAGCATGGCCGCGTTGTCGCCCTGGAGCCGTCCGCGCGGGCGTTTCAGTGTCTTCGCGCGAATGCGGCCATGAACGGGCTATCGAACGTCTCGGCCATCGAGGCCGCGATTGACGAGGTCGGTCGGCTGCGGCCTCGATCAATTGCTGATTGATGCGAACATCCGGCACGTCGACGTCATGAGGATCGACGCCGTCGGCCTCGAAGCCAAGGTCGTCGAGAGTGCGATGACGCTCATCGGCCGGCCGGAACCGCCCGTGTTCGTATTCGAGTCCAACGGCCACGGCGATGCGCAGCAGTTCCTGATGGAACAGGGCTACACGCTGTGGCAGCTGGGCGCGTACCGTCGGCGCCGCCCGCCCCTCACGGCGCCCGTGACGACAGGCGCGACGACGATCATCGCGAAGCGGGTATGAAACTTTCGCCAGCCTGAAGGGTTAGTCGCACGAGGCAAGGAGGCACTGTGCGGCTGCTGGATAGCATTCGTCGGGACGTGATCGCCGGTGTCCGGCTGCTCGTCCGCTCACCGGGCTTCTCCGCGACGGCCATCGCGACGCTGGCCATCGCGATTGGCGCCAACACGGCGGTCTTCGCAGTCGTCAATGCCCTGCTTTTCAAACCCACGCCTGTCGCACTGCCTCAGGAGCTCGGCCGCGTCGACACCGGACCGAGCCTCACTTCCTGGTTGAACTACGAAGATATCCGGTCGCGAAACGACGCCTTCGTGGATGTGCTGGCCAGCCCGTCAGACGGTCACGACACTCACGACATCGGGCGTACCTGAGGCGCTCAGCGGCCAGATGACGTCGTCAAATTTCTTCAGTGTGCTCGGCATACCCGCCGCGATCGGACGAACGTACACGACCAGCGGACACACGGTCTGACCTCGTGGTCTTATCGGACCACGTGTGGAGAGTTCGGTTCGGATCGGCGTCGTCGATTCTTGGTCAGCGCCTGACGATCGGCGGCCGGCCGCTCGAAGTGGTCGGCGTCATGCCTCGAACAGTTCCGCGGCCTGGCGCCTCCCGGTCTCCACCCGGACTTCTGGTCTCCGGTGGACACGGTCACGCCGAGTCGAAGTCTCACCGATCGCGCACTGTTCGAGTTCGACGTGGTCGGCCGGCTCAAGCCATCGGTCACCCACCAGCAAGCGACCGCGGCACTCCGCGTCCTGACGGCGCAGCTGAAACTCGAGCACCCGGACCTTCCCGAGGACTTCCCGCAGGCGGTCGTCGTTCCGATTGAGGGCGTGGAGGCGTTCCGCGGCATGTCGGGCATCCTCCTGCCGGTGTTCGCGTTCCTCGGACTCATGGCGGTCGTGTCCGGGTTCGTGCTGCTGATCGGGTGCGCAAATATCGCCGGCCTGCTGGTGAGCCGCGCCACCGCGCGCCAGCGCGAAGTCGCAGTCAGACTGGCACTCGGCGCCGGCCGGCGACGACTCCTTCGGCAATTGCTGACTGAAAGCCTCGTCCTGGCGATCGTCGGCGGCGCGGCCGGACTGGCGCTGACGATCTGGCTGGTTGGTGCTGCAAACTCCGCCGTCGCTCTTCTTCCGGTGCCCATTGAGTTCGACCTCCGGATTGACGGGCGCGTCCTCGCCTACGCGCTCGGGCTGTCGACGTTGGCCTGTGTCTTCTTCGGTCTCGCGCCGGCGTGGAGCGCAACCCGTCTCGATCTCGTGTCGTCGCTGAAAGACGACGGCGGTTCCACAGCACGCCAGCGCATGCGACGCGCGCTGGTGGTCGGACAAGTCGCCATGTGCTACGGCCCTCCTCGTCTGGAGCGGCCTCTTCGTCAACAGCCTGCGACACATCAGCGCGGTCGCTCCCGGCTTCGATCCCGCTGGCGTCGTGATTGCCTCCGCGGAACTGGAACGGGGCACGACGACCGATGCGGAGGGCGAGCAGATTTTCGTCGAATGGGCTCGACGGGTGGGTGCCTCGCCGACCGTGGACGCATCAGGCACTGGCGCTGGTCGTGCCGCTCGCGCTCACCGGCCGGGAGGACTTCTACGTGTCGTTGCCGAACGACGACACCCGTCGTCGCGTAGTCGCCAATCGGCTCACGCCCGGATGGTTCGAGACGGTCCGTATTCCGGTCGTCAGCGGACGCGACTTCACGGGGACGACCGAGAAGGCGCTCCGCACGTGGCCATCGTGAACGACACGTTGTCGCGTCAACTGTGGAATGGACAAGCACTCGGCCAGCAACTGCGCTACGGCCAGAAGACACTGGCCATCGTCGGCGTCGTTCGCGACAGCAAGTACGCGACGATCGGTGAAACAGTCGCGCCGACCGTCTACTTGCCATTCCGACAAACTGTACGCGTCCGGCATGACCTTGCACGCGCGCACGACCGATATCGACGGAACCGCCAGGATGATGGTGGAAGAAATGCGCCGGCTGGCGCCCAATGCTCCCGTCTCCGTCAAGCGAATGAGCGACGCGGTGGCCGTCTCCGTCGTTCCGGCCCAGGTCGGCGCGGCGGCGACGGGCATCTTTGGATTGGTGGCGATGCTGCTCTCAGCCATGGGTGTGTATGGCCTGGTGTCGTTCGCCGTCGGACAGCGCAAGCGGGAATTCGCGATCCGGCAAGCGGTCGGCGCTACCGCCCAAGACATCGTCCGACTGATTCTCGGGACCAACACGAGATTGATCTCGATCGGTCTCACCCTCGGCCTTGGATTCGGCGGTGTCGGCGCCATGGCGCTCGGCGGTTTCCTTACCGGTGTCGGCCCCTTCGATCCGACGACGCTCATCTCCGTGACTGCCGTCGTCGTGATCGCCGCATTCCTTGCGGGACTCGGACCCGCCTGGCGAGCGGCGCGGGTTCGTCCACTCGTGGCGTTGCGAGATCAGTAGGAGCTAAGCACCTAAGGACGCACTGGTCGCGGCTTGTCATCGAGTCGCCGAGCCGCGGCCTCCGCGGAGCTGCCGCTCGAAACCGTCTGCTCCGTGCGCGCCGCGTGCGCGCTTTCGCAGTCGCGCCAGTCCGCAAGTGTGCGGACCTGGCGCTCGCACGCGTGCGCCTCCTTCGCGACGGTTTCGGCACTATCGAGCGTCGCGGCACTCCGAGGCGACCGCGACTCGGGGACTCGACGGCAAACCAGAGCGCGACCGTCAGGCGCTCGAGTCGACGTCGACTAACTCTGAAGCCCGAACGTCATCAATACATTGCCAGAGATGTACGAGATGTATTGATGTCCGTCTGCCATGTAGGTGATGGGCGCTGACCGCATCTGTGCGGAACTGAGGTTCACCTTCCACAGGAGCTCGCCGGTCCGGGCGTCGAGGGCCATCAGAAAGCCGTCACGGCCGCCGGTGAAGACGAGGTCCGACGCCGTCGTCATGACGCCGCTTTCGGTCAGGTCGTACATCCGGAAGGTCCACTTCCGATCGCCCGTGGCCGGGTCGATCGCGATCAGCTCACCGTGCGACATGGCGTCCGTCCACGTGTTGATCGGCGGACGGCCGATGTTCGGTGACACGGCGGAGTCGGGCGTCGGTCGCGTCGCCCGGAAATTTCCGCCCATGAACCCGCCGCCGGGTTT
>CAVSRY010000028.1:0-93443 GCA_963730485.1 uncultured Acidobacteriota bacterium
CCGAGCGACGTCGCGCCTTCCGGCGAGAGCTGCAGCAGGTTCTCGGCGATCTCCTCGAGCAGTCGGGTCACGAGTGTCTCTTTCTCATTGGCATCGGCGGCGGAGCTGGGTTCGCGGGCGCAGCCTGGCAGAAAGGGAACAGCGGCGCTGGCCGCGAGGGCGGCGAGCGCTTGCCGGCGAGAGACGGGTCGGTGTCGACACGCGGTTCATTGTTAAGGGTTCATCGTGTCGGGTTCACGTTCAGGGGGCATCTGTTCATCGTCGCCGCTCAATTCGCTGTCGCGGCTGGAAGCCGGTTGATCTCGTCGGCCAACCGCTGAAGCGCCTCGGCGTGGCCACCTGCCCAGCGTCGCCGCGCCCATCAGGCGCGCGAGCAGGTCGTTTCCGAATCCGGTGACCACCATGTAAAGACCATGCGGGTCTGTCGGTCGCTGATCGGCTCGAAGACGTGATCGTAGTCGAGGGTCAGCCAGCCGGCGTTTGCGGACCACATCCAATGATCGGGGGGCGCGAACTGCGTCATCCGAAACCCGAAGCTGTCCCCGAACTTCGCGACGGTGTCGGGCCCGACGACCTCTGACGGTGTGACCGCTGTAGGCGCGCCGGTGTCGCCAAGCCAGGAACGCCACTGCATCGGGCGGCTGAAGTGCTCCCAGGCGATCTCTCTGGGCACGTTCACGACGATCTCGCAGCGGAACGCCGTCAGCGCCGTACGGCCCGAAACACCGACCAGACGCTGAACACGACAAACAGCAGCCAGGAAAATCTTGAGGGTTCTGCGCAGGAATCGCATCAGACGGATGCTAGCATTCCGTTCCGGCCGGCCGGGCTTGCACTTGAAGTGATGACGCGGCCGGAACGCATCCAGATCGACCTCTTCGCCAGCACCGCAGTCAGCCAATGGAAGATCAACCTCGACCGGCTCAACAAGATGTTCAATGCCTTCAGCGACGAGGAACTGCAGCAGGAGATCGCCCCCGGCAAGATTCGGATCTTCTATCTGCTCGGGCCATCTCACAGCCGTGCACGACCGCATGTTGCCGCTCCTGCGCCTCGGCATGCGACTTCACGTCGAGTTCGATCAGGATTTCCTGACGAATCCGGACCGGACGGCGCCCGATCGAATCTCGGCCGCTGCGCTTCGTCAGGCATGGACCAAGGTCAACGACACGCTGACGCGCGCCATGGAGGCGCTGCCCGCTGAGGCGTGGCTGGAAAGGCACGACGCCGTGTCCGCGGAAGATTTTTGAGAAGGAACCGCTGCGCAATCGGCTGTCGGTGCTCTTGTCGCGCACCGCGCACGTGCAGTTCCACACGGGTCGGATTCGGTTGGCTGTCAAAAAGAGCTGAGCGTTGTCATTGCCGCGTCGCCGGGTCCAGCCGTCGCCTATCCGGGTACCCGAGGCAAGCGGCATGGAATGGGCGGATTATAGAGGGAGATGACCCGCTCCGATCTGGTAGCAAAACGTCTGGGCTACATCGAGCGGCAGAAGAAGCTGCACGCCGAGAGCCGTGAACGTCGATCTCGGCTCGCGCCCGGAGGGCACGGGGCCGGCCAACCGCCATGGCATGCCGCAAGCTGCCGATCGGGCAGCACGTGGTGAAGAACTGGCCGGTCCTGGATCTGGGCGATGTGCCCGAGGTCGATTTCGAAGACTGGCGGCTCGAGGTCGGCGGCCGAGTCGAAAATCCGGTGACGTTGACGTGGGATGACTTCCTGGCGCTGCCGCAGGCAGACGACGTCAGCGACTTTCATTGCGTGACGACGTGGAGCCGCTTCGACAACCACTGGCAGGGCGTGCGTTTGCACGATCTGCCGAGCTCGCGGTGCCGAAAGACGAGGCGCATTTCGTCCTGTGCACCGGCTACGACCACATCCGGGCACAGAGATCCCCTACACGACGAACCTGCCGCTCGCGCGCGCGATCGAGGACGACGTGCTGCTGGTGCACACGTGGGAAGGGCCGCCGCTGCCGCGGGAGCATGGCGGCCCGGTGCGGATGATCACGCCGAAGCTGTACGCGTGGAAGGGCGCAAAGTGGATTCGAAGGATCGAATTCCTCGAGCGCGATCAGCGCGGGTTCTGGGAGGTCCGTGGCTACTCGAACACCGCGGAGCCCTGGTTCAACGATCGCTACTCGTAGAGAGCGATTTTCTTGACAAAGCTTGAACCATGAAGCGCATGGAGGGCCGAAGTGACCCCTCCATGGGTTCCATGTTCTTCATGGTGAATATTTGACAGTGAGAGAGGTATAGGATTCGTCCGTACTCACAAAGGAGTCACGGCTATGGATGCCAGGAGTCGGCGACGATTCGTCAACAGCATGATGGCGGCGACAGCCGCGGCAATGAGCGGATCGATGGTGTTCGGCGCTCAGCAGCAGCCGCAGGGGCAGGCACCGGCCGCTCCCGGGCGAGGCGGGCGGGGCGGCCCCCCGCGTCCACCGCGACCGCGGCCCGCAGGCATTGCCTGGATCTCGGGGATTGGGATCGGGCAGCAGCCCGGGTGGACGAACACCTGGGACCTGAAAGACCACACACGGCTGACGATGGACAACGTCAAGACCGCCGTCGAGCGCCTTGGCGGAACGATGAACGACTTCCTGTATTTCCAGGTGTTCTACTGCCTGCACCTGGATGACGGCACGCCGACGCCGACCGGCAGCGCAGCGTTCGCCGCCTACCAGAAGGGCTACGAGGATCTGAACAGTGTCTACAACACCTACTTCGCGGACACGACGTACAGGGCCGCCGCCGCGTTCGTGCTTCGCGTTGACGTGGATTCCAGGGCAGTCGCTGATCGAGGTGGTGGGCGCGGCGTATATCGAGTCGAGCGCGAAGACGCCGGCCTAGGTCTGCACTCCCCAGTTCAGGAACAAACCGAGCTCCTCGAGGAATCGCGACCAGGCGGGCTCCTCCTCGAGCATCAGGTGATTCGCGCTCGGCAGCGAGACGTACTGCGCCCCCGGAATCTCGGCCGCCAGCAGGCGCCCTTCTCCGGCGGCACCGCGTGATCACGATCGCAATGGATGACGAGCGTCGGCGTCTTCACCTGCGACAGGAGTGGTCGAACATCGATGTCGTCGTCGCGCTCCATGAGTCGCGCCGCGTTTTCCGGCGACGTGGACACACGCTGAAGCTCGTCGAGCCACTGCTCGTGCTCCGGCGTCGCCTCGGGGATGAACCGACAGGTGAACGTCTTGCAGAACGCCGGGTTATTGAGTCCCCACCCAAGCCGCACCAGGCTCGCGAGCGCGTGCCGCGCCTCGAGTTCCTCGGGCGTGCCGATGTGGCTCAGTCCCGCAGCGAATGCGCCGTAGAGCACCAACTGCGTGACGCGCTCGGGATGCTTCACCGCGTACGCGATCGCGATGGGGCCGCCACGGAGATCCCAAGGAGTGGAAATCGATCGAGCCCGGCCGCGTCGACGACCGTTTCGAGATCGCGGACCCACGTGTCGAAGCTCACATCGGCGACCTCACGCTGGGACATGCCATTGCCGCGCTCGTCGTAGCGGACGAGCCGGTGATGAGCGTGAGAGCGCGGTGTACCAATGGCCCAGATCGGGCTGCCCCATTCGAAGTCGAGATGGGTCAGCCAGTTTGACGCCTTCACGAGCGGCGGTCCGTTGCCGGTCGTGGCATAGGCGAGCCGGACGCCGTCGCTCGTCGTGCAGTACCGGATCTCCTGCCGCGCTTTCGCGGCGGAGGCAACTGAAGATCCGGTCTGTGCGGACGGCCGCGTCGACCGGTGCGGCGAAGCGATAGCCGACGCGCGGCACGGTCTCGATGTACTGCTGGCCCGTGGCTTTCTCGCCCAGGGCTTTCCGCAGCACCGACACGTTATGATTCAGGTTGTTTTCCTCGACCGTCGTCTCCGGCCAGACGCAGTCGAGCAGCTCCTGCTTCGTGACCAGCCGCCCGGCGTTCTCGACCAGCACCAGGAGCGTGTCGAACACCTTCAGGCGCAGCGGGATCGCCTCGCCGCCGCGCGAAAGGCGGCGCTCGCGGACGTCGAGATGAAACGGCCCGAACGGTACGCTGGGACGGTGTCGGCCACGAATCGCACCTCAGGAAAGTTTCAGGAATATACCAGCGTTCTCAAAGGACGCCGGCGCAAGCTCGATTCTAGTCTCTGAATGCGCAGACGAAACCGCGAGGAGGGGCAAGACAATGCCGAAACTGCTTCCCGACCAGAGTTTTTACCCGTCGCCGACGATGGCCATGCAGGCCCCGGCGGAGACACTCGCGTAAGTGGCGCTGCTCAATCCCGACCCGACCGTCAACGACGCCCTTGCGGTGCTAGACGTCGATCCCGCGTCGCCGGGCTACGGCGCCCAGATCGGGCGCGTGGACATGCCCAATGCCGGCGACGAGTTGCACCACTTCGGGTGGAACGCGTGCAGCTCGTGCTGTGCCCGAACTCGCCACACCCGCACGTCCAACGGCGCTATCTGGTCGTACCCGGAATCCGATCGTCGCGCATCCACATTCTCGACACCAAGCCGGATCCCCGGCAGCCACGCCTCGTCAAAGTGATCGAACCAGGAGATCATTCGAAAGACCGGCTACAGCCGGCCGCACACGATCCACTGCGGAACGGACGGCATTACGTCAACGCCCTTGGCGATACTGACGGCAACGGCCCAGGCGGCATCTTCATGCTCGACCCGAGACCTTCGAGATCAAAGGGCGATGGGAGAAAGATCGCGGACCGCAACAACTGTCGTACGACTTCTGGTGGCACCTCGGTCACGACACGATGATCACGAGCGAGTGGGGCACACCGAACATGGTGGAGAACGGCGTGAATCCGGAGCTGCTCCTCGCCGGCAAGTACGGCAACGCGCTGCACGTCTGGGATCTGAACGCGCCGTCACCAGCAGAAGCTCGACCTCGGTCCCGAGTATCAGATGGTGCTCGAGCTCGCCCGCGCACGATCCCAACAAGACCTACGGTTTCGTCGGCGTTGTCACCAGCCTGAAGGACCTGTCGGCGTCGGTCTGGATGTGGCACGGGGAAGGCAACGGCCGAAGTGCGACCTGGCGCATTCACAAGGCGATCGAGATTCCGCGGAGCCGGCGGCCGCCGACGATTTACCACCAATCCTCAAGGGTTTCGGTGCCGCGCCTCCGCTCGTCACCGACATCAACCTCTCGCTCGAGGATCGATTCCTCTATGTCTCGTGCTTCGGCACCGGCGAACTGAAGCAGTTCGACGTGTCCGATCCCTTCAGCCCTATCGAGACCGGCTCAGTGAAGCTCGGAGGCATGGTTCGTCGGCAGCCGCACCCGGCGCGTCCGGCTCGGCGTTGAACGGCGCACCGCAGATGGTCGAGATCAGCCTGGACGGCAAGCGCCTCTACGTGACCAACTCGCTGTACCGCACGTGGGACGATCAGTTCTATCCCGACAGCGTCAAGGTGGTTGGCCAAAGTGGACGTCGGGCCGAATGGTGGCATCGCCCTCGATACGGCCGGATTCGTGGAGTTCGGAGTCATGCGTCCCCACCAGGTCCACCTCGAGGGCGGAGATGCGAGCTCCGACTCGTACTGCTTCTCGTAAGAGGCGGGCCATGCCGGAGAGATGAACTCATCGATGGGCGAGGCTGCTGGCGCTCGGTGCCTTCCATGGCCTCAATCCCGGAATGGGCTGGCTGTTCGCGGTCGCGCTCGGAATGCAGGAACGTCGTGGGCGGCGGTCATTCGCGCGCTCGTGCCGCTATGCGCCGGGCATGCGCTGGCGGTCGCCGGCGCGGTCGGCGCCGCGCTCGCGATTGGATTCGCGGAATCCCGCCGGCCTGGCTCCGCTGGCCGATTGCCGGCGTCCTCGTCTCGCTTGGCGCACTCCGCCTGTTTCGTCACCGGCACCCGCGTTGGGCGGGCATGCGCGTGAGCATGGTCGGACTCACCGTGTGGTCGTTTCTGATGGCGACGGCTCACGGGGCCGGGCTCATGGTGGTGCCGGTCTTCATCGCCATGTCGGGGATGTCGATGCCGGGAGCGGGGGAGCACGCGCACCACATAGGCGCGGCACACGCGGGCGCGAGCGCCGCGTTCTTCGCCACTGGCCTGCACGCGGTCGGCTATCTGGCGGTGACCGCGTTCATCGCGGTCCTGGTGTTCGAGAAGCTTGGCGTCGGCATCCTGCGCCGGACCTGGTTCAACCTCGATCTGATCTGGTCGGCCGTGCTGGTCGCGACTGGCGTGCTGACGCTGACGCGGTAGGGCGCGGACCGGCGTGACCCGCGGACGTAGCTGTTGGGTTTGTAGCTTCCGACACGAACCGGCCCGCGCTGACTGAAGTTGGCGTCGTCCGGCGACATGGAGTTGCCGTTTCGGATATAGCTGTCCTTCCGCGCCGCCCCTGGCCGCGCGCTCCCATTCCGCTTCGGTCGGAAGTCGCGCAACCACGCCGTGCTTTCGGGAGAACCAGGCGCAGAAGGTCCCACGAACCAAAGGGCGAGAGCACCGGCTCGCATCTTTACTTCCATTCTAGATAACGAACGCTCCGCGTTCGTGCGTTAATATCGCCTTTCCGACAGCCAACTCGCTCTGGGCCAAATCAAGGGGTGTTGCATGGAAACGCACACGAAGGTCCTCGGTGTTCTGAACATCATCTCCGGCGTCTTGGGGTTGTGCCTGGCTCTTGTGCTCGTAGTCGTCTTCGGTGGTGTGACGGCGCTCGTGGGCGCCGACGGGGATGCCGATGCCGTCTTCGTCGCGCCGCTCATCGGCATCACCGGCATGGCGCTCGTCGTGTTCATGGTCGCGCTGTCGCTGCCGTCCGTCATCATCGGGTGGGGCTTGTCCCGGCTCGACCGTGGAGTCGCGTTGCCGGCATCGTGCTCTCGATCATTTCCCTGATCTCGTTTTCCATTTGGGACGATCCTCGGGGTCTACGGCCTGTGGGTCCTCTTCTCCAAGGACGGACAGCGGCTGTTTGAAGCCGCGCACACAACGTAAACGTGGACGCGGCGCCGCCCCATGGTCGGACCTTCAACGAAAGCCGATCTCCGGTAGAATCAGCGCCGCCACCCCGACACCCTGGCTCTGAGGTGCTGCATGCGTAAGACCCCGCCCCTCCTGGTCGTCGCGCTTCTGTCGCTGTTCCTGTCGTCGTCAACGCCGAGAATCGCGCAGGCTACCGGTTCCAAGCCCGCGCCAGCGACGCAAAAGCCCGCAACCACAAAACCGCCGACCACAAAGCCGGCGACTGGCAAACCGGCACCGACCGCCAAGCCTGCGGCGCCGACGGCGAAGCCCGCTCCGCCACCGCCACCCCCGCCGCCGTCCGATCTCCGATTCAAGTCGAAGTACACGACTGGCGACCAGGTGACCGAGAGCGTCACGTACATCAGCGGCGCCCGGGAGCGGTCCAGACCTCGGCAATATGATTCTGCTTCGGCAGCACGACCTGAAGCGCTCGGTGCAGATCAGTGTCGATGCCAAAACATATATTGATCGCGCCGGATGCCGAGGGCGCACCCGCGGCACCGACGGGCACCGGCGTGGTTCTGTCCAGACCACCATCAACGACGTGGGTGAGCGGAAGACGATGTTCGGGCAGGAGGCGCGCCGGGTCGCGACGGTGCTCGATCGTCAGCCGCAGGCCGGGGCCTGCAATCAGATGAAACAGAGGATCGAAACCGTCGGGTGGTACATCGATCCGCCAAAAGCGATGGCATCCCAGCCGCCAGCCCCGATTCCGCCGGGTGCCGGAACGTGCCACGACGAGGTCAAGGTGTCGCGGACCGGAGACGAGACCCTGATCGGGTTCCCGATCAGCTACACGACGACCCTTCCCGGCACCACAGACGACAAGCCCATCGTCATGCAGATGGAAGTGACGGAGTTCGAAGTCACGAAGCTCGACACCGCGCTGTTCGAGATCCCGAAGGGATGACCGAGGTCACCAGTGGAAAGGATCTCGTCAAGGCGGTGAGCGACGCCAACGAAGTGAAGCTGGCGGCCCCGCCAGCCGAAGCGCCGCCCCCGAAGAAAGCCGCGTGGTCCGCGTTGCCGTCCCCGAGCTTCTGAACAAGACGACACAGGAGGTCGACACGCGCGCCCTCCGGACTCAGCTCATCGCCGAGTTGGCCGAGCAGAAGGTCGAGGGGATGCCGCTGGCAGCCGCGCCGCAAGCTGAACTCGACGCGCAGGCCAAGGCGCTTGGTGCCGACTACCTGCTCATCGCCCAAATCACCGAGCTCAAGGCCTCGAAGCCCGGCGGCCTCGGACGACTGGTCCGGAGAACCGCGGGCGAGTCCGCTGAAAAAGACGTCACCGAAGCGAAGTTGAACGTGCAGCTCGTGCCCGTCGGCGCCACCAAGGCAAAAATGTCCACGACAACGGACGGCAAAGATGGTGGCGTAGGCTTCAAGACCGGACTTCGCCTCGCGCGCGCGGCGGCGATGATGTATCTCCGCTACGCCAGCCCCCTGTCCTCGATGAACAGCATGGCGATGATGAACATGGGCGGCATGGCCGCGCTCGGCAATCCGGGGCTGATGCAGATGCAGGGCGCCGGTGTGATGGGAACTGGCCGCGGTCTGGAATCGCACTGCGGGCGCCGCAATGTAGAAAATGATGGACGCGGTGGCCACTGGCTCGTCAGCCGGGATGGGCGGAGGTCCGTCGTTTCGACGCCTCACTGGCGGAGGCCATCGAGGGCGCGGCCGAGAAGACGCGCGAGAACGTGAACCGAAAGTAGCATGAGCGCCTTCGCTGACGCGCGACAGCGCGTGTTCTGGGAGCGACGCTTCTACATCGGCATGACGCTCCTCGTGCTGGCGTCGGTGTTCCTCGGCTTTTCGCGCACCTACTTCCTCAAACCCTGGTTTCCCGAGTCCCAGCAGTTCGCGCCGCCAGAGTCGTTCTTCTTCTATGTCCATGGCGTGAGCTTCACTGCATGGATCCTGCTGTTGGTCCTGCAGCCGCTGCTCGTCGCGGCGCGACGCGTCGAACTGCATCGCCTCATCGGCTGGTTCGGCGCAGGCCTCGCCGTGGTCGTGATCGTGGTGGGGACGATGGGAGCGTTGATTGCCGCGCGGCGTCCGGGTGGATTCCTTGGCGTGACGTTACCGCCGCTGCAGTTCCTGGTCGTGCCGTTGGCCGACCTGGCGTTGTTCACGGTCTTCGTCGTCATGGCAATCGTCAGGCGGCGAGACACGCAAAGCCATAAGCGCTTCATGCTCCTGGCCACCATCGGGCTGCTCGATGCCGCGGTCGTTCGCTGGCCCTTTGTCGACATGAACGCGGCCTTCGCCGGTTCGCTGTTCACCCGGGCCGACATCGGCGTGGACCTCTTCCTCGTACCGATGATCGTCTGGGATTTCGTGTCGCGTGGTCGCGTGCATCCCGTCACACTCATCGGCGGCCTGGCAGTGGTTGCGTCGCAGCCGCTTCGCATGATGTTGTCAGAGACGTCGGCGTGGATGAGTTTTGCCGCGTGGGCGGTTAATGCGTCTTGAGTTGACCTGAGGTGTGCTCGCGATGGGCAAGTCCGCAAACGACCGTCGTATCGACTACATCGAGATGAACGTCGCCGATATCGAACGTTCCAAAGCGTTCTATGGCAAAGCCTTCGGTTGGACGTTCAAGGATTACGGTCCGAATTACTGCGGATTCGCGGAGGCCGGCTTACGGGGGATTCACGACGAACGGCAGCCAACCCCTGGCGGTCCGCTGGTCATCTGTACGCCGACGATCTGTGGCGATTCAGAAAGCCGTGTGAAACGGCGGGTGGTTGAATCTCAAAGCGATCTTCGATTTTCCCGGCGGGCAGCGCTTCCATTTTCTCGATCCGGACGGCTACGAGCTGGCCGTGTGGGAGCGAAGCAAATTAGAAGTTCGAAGTTAGAACTTAGAAGTCAGAAAGCTGGAAACGGGCCGGTCGGCAGGTAGGTCGTTCGACTTCGACCTGCACGTATTATCGAGCACGCCTCGTCTTCGAACAAGACTGTTTCTTCCGCGCCGGCGCCGGTATCATCGCCGGCTCCATGAAAAAAACCGTGGCCCGCGCGGTTCAACCGCTGCCGCCTGAGGCCCTCCAACGGATCATCGACAACCGTGGGCTCGAGGCGTGCCGGGATCTCCTCGCGCTGGCCACGCCGCAGCAGCTGCAGCGCATCCTCGATCTGGACCTGTGGCGCCCTCCTCGACCGGGTATGGACGCGGAATTCAATGCGGATCGCTTTGCCGCGTCGGTCGAGTTGCTGCTGGAATCGGACGCGGCGGTCGCGCTGCAGACACTCGCGAAGATAGACGAGGACCTGGTGATCACCGCGATCGCTCAGCACGTGCGGGTGTTCGATCTGGCGTCAGGCGTCGATCCGGCCGGTTGCGAGGTCGGCGGCTACGTCGTCGAAGCCCGGCGCGGTGACAGCGGGACACGGTCGTCCGTCTGCTGCAGTTTCTCAACAACGAGAGTCCCAGTTACTTCCATCGCGTGATGCGCGGATGCCGGAGCCTGTCGAACTCGAAACCAGAAGTCGAGGGACTGCACGATCTCCTCTCCGACAGCGAGCAGCGACTATTCGATCTGGCCGCCGATCGGGAAGAGCGCCGCCAGAAACTGGGCTATGTGACGCCCGCCGGGGCACGTGCGTTTCTTCACGCCGCACGCGAGCGCAGACAGGAGTGGCTGCCGCCGCCGGAGATCGGTCGCGATGTGGTGACGGAACAGTCGCCATCTCTGGTCGCGGCGCCAGACGCGGCAAGTCTGGGTTTCCGGAGACTCCGGGCCTTCCTGGAGTTCGCGGACGGGACCGAAGAGCTCGCGTTTCTTGCGAACACGATCGGCGCGGGATGTTCGGTCCAGGGGCGACCCCTGACGCCACACGAAGCGTCGGAGGCCGCCGCGGCGGTCTGCAATCTCGGCCTCGAGCACTGGCCGGTTCGGTGGCGTCCGGAACCCTCGTCAGCGCGTTTGAGGCCGGTGGAGCGTTCTCTACAAGGACGTTGCATGCACGCCGCGAAGGCCCTCCTGCTCGCGGCCGCCGAAGTGCGGACGAGAGACCGCGAGGTCCAGGATGGGCTCCTCGCGCTTCGGTTCGACCTTGCGCGGCATTGGCGTGCGGGAGTCCCGTGGCGCGCTCGTGAGGCGCTGGATGTGATCCTGTTGGTCGATCAGACGGTGTGGGCGGCATTGCGGGCGTTGATTGACGAATTCCCTGTGATGCACGCGGGCGTGCGAACGGGGCGCGGTTCCGCGACGTTTGCCGTCGATCCTTCCACCTTCGAGTTCATTTCGGAGAATCTCGAGATTCGGGCCGTACAACACTTCGTCCATGAGCTTCCGGACCGTCTGAGCGATCATTGCTCGGCGAAATCCCCAGTGACGCCTCGAAGTCCGAGGCGTATGATGCGCAAATGTCCCTGCCCGGTTTGCGGACGGCCGCGGCCTTGGCTGCCTCTGGCGGGTCTCGTCAGGGCCGGGAGCCTGCGCAGACGGTCGCCGGCCGGTGGCGTCGCCAAGACTCAGCAGATCTACTCAGTTCAGGATACTCGGTGGAGGGACGATGCGCCGGCGCCGCGCGTTGATTGCCTGTGGCAGCCTCCTGTTACTCGCCGGAGCGCCGCAGGTCGTCCTCGATGGCGAACCGACCGGCGTCACTCAGGACGAGCTGCGTCTCGTCTCGTTCGACTGCCGGCCGGAGGCACTCGCGCCGGATCTCGCGCGCATCTGCCGCGTCGCCCGGCGCCTCGAAGGGCAGCGGCTGTTCGACGAGGAAACGTTCGGCGGCAACGGCCGGACGTGCGCGACCTGCCATTCCCGCGAGACGGGAACGTTTTCCGCGTCGGACGCACAGTCGCGCCTGACCGCCAACCCGAACGATCCGCTCTTTCGCCACGACGGCTTTGACGATGGCGCCACGGGTCTTTCGCGGATCACGCAGTACGCGACCGTCCGGATTGAGCTGCCGTTGCCCGGCTACGTCACGCTGAAGGACGATCCGACCCGACGGACCATCGTCGTCCAGCGCGGCACGCCGACGACCCTCAACACGCCCGCGCTCGAGACGTGTTCATGCACGACCTGCGGAATGCCACGCTCGAGGAGCAGGCGCTCGGCGCGATCGAGGGCCACGCGAAGAACACGATCCAGCCAACGCCCCTTCAACTCCAGCTGATCGCCGAGTTCGAGCGGCGGTCGCCCCGGTTCTTTTCATCGCCCGCGTTGCGGCGTCTTGCCGAAGGCGGACCGGCTCCCGAGTTCCGGCTGGCGAGACGGAGTCGCAGCAGCGCGGACGGCTGTTCTTCGTGGAGGCGCCGTTCACGCGCGGCGCGAAGAACGGCATCTGCGCGCTTGTGCCACAGCGGGCCGATGTTGAATCGCGGCAGCCAGACACTGTCGGACGTCGTGGCGGGCGCACCGCCCGGCATCCGGGACGCGACGGTGTCGTCTCCGAGCGGAACAAGATGGGAAATCCGGTCTACACGTTCCTGATCGACGATGGGATGGGCCATCAGGTCGAGATGTCGTCGCCGGATCCGGGTGAGATCCTCAGCTCAGCGCGGCTGCCTCCGCCTGGCGTCTTCCCGCGGACGACGTTCTTCAACTTCTTCAAGATCCCGACGCTCTGGGGCGTCAGGAACACCGCGCCGTATTTTCACGACGGCTCCGCCAGGACGCTGGAAGACGTCGTCGAGCAGTACGAGTTTTTCTTCAAGGACAACCCGTTCGGCCTCATCACGACACTCACCGAGGAAGACAAGAAGGACATCGCCGAGTACCTTAAGCTTCTCTGAGTAGCTGAGGAGCGTGTCGTGAGGTCTTTCATTTTGTCGTTGGTCGTGTTGGTGGGCGCTGCTGGTGTCTCTGGATGCAGCGACCCTGAGGCTGACCGTGCCGAGATCGCGGCGGCCGAGGCCGCGAAAGCCGCCGAAGCCAGGGTTCGCGAAGCCGCTGCGGCCAAGCGTGAAGCCGAACGACTCGCGGATTTGTGGACCTACAGCGATACGCCTGCCGGCAAGGGCCGACAGTTGTCCACATATCTCTATTCGAGCGAAGGGGTCGACACCGACGGGCAGGGAGCGAAGCGCGTCCAACTCGTCTTTCGGGATCACCCGTCGTGGGGCCGGAGCAGCTATCTCGTGCTACAGGGCGGCGACTTCAACTGCTACAGCGGCTGCACCGTGAAGGTGACCGTCGATGACGCGGCGGCGAAGCCGATGGCGGGGCGCCGTCCGAAGACGGACGAGGCGATCGCCATGTTCATCAACGACGAGATGACGCTGTGGCGCATGACCGCGGGAGCCAAGCGAATCAGCATCGAGTTTCCCGTGAGGGCCGGCGGCACCCGAACCGCCGCATTCGAAATCGCCGGCCTCGATCGATCGAAGATGCCAGGATGGGATTGAGTTTCGCTATCACAAGCGAGCGTCAGCGAGCCCGCGCGAACGGAGCGGGGCGCCGGGGTCCCCGCGAGAGAGCGGGTCGGGGGGTTCGCGGGGGCGGAGCCCCCCGAGCATGAGAATCGACCAGCAGAGAGCGCTCGAGGAGCTGGATTTCCGGCTCCGGATCGTTCTTCCCGAGGAGTATCAGGACTCGTACGAGCAAATGGCGCCCGCGCCGATGGGCTCGGCCGACCTCAAGTACGCCGCGGACGGCACCGTGGCGTGGGACGAGATCTGGGGGAGCTTCTGCGATCTCGCCATGGCCGGGGGCCCTCCGCACAAGGGCACGCTGCTCGAGCCGGCGACGCCGGCCGAGATCGCCGCGCGGCCCGATCGCTATCAGGAAGTCGTCGACGAGATCTGCCGCGGCATCACGATGGTCACGGATCTGCCGGCTCGCGAATCGCCGGCGCCAGGCTGGATCCGTGTGAGCTGCGTTCAGCGACGCCATGGCCGGCTGGCTGCTCCGGGCCATCGTCACCGAGAACGTCGCCGTCCGCGCCGAAGGCATGGCGCTGGAGTTGCCCGCGTCGCCGGCGTTTCGACTCGAGAAGGAAATCAAGAACGTCATCACCGTCATCGCGAAGACGTGCCACTACTGGACCGGTCACATGCCGCGGTCGCAGCGGCAGGCGATTGCCAAGCTCTTCGCGGAGCTGGCGGCGACGTCGCCGCTCGTGCAGCCGGCTCTGTCAGCCGACGGCGTGAGGCCTGACGCCGACGCGCTTCTCTACGCGGGCATCGCCCAGCGAATTCATCGGGATACCGGCTTGAAGGCGTCACCCCACCAGTACGCGGGGTGGCTGGGCGTCGAGTGCGAGAGCGTCAACGCCGCCGTCTGGATGATGCGCGCGCTGGTCGTGTCGAACGTGCTGTCGCGAAGGGAAGGTGTGGTGCTCTTCGTGCCGGTGAATCCGGCGATCGACCCCAACGGAGGGCGCGTGGCCCAGGCGGTCGTCCGGCTCCACCGACTCGCCGCCGTTCGCGTGTGAAAAAGGGGTCGGGACGCTTTTTACAAGAAACGTAAAAAGCGTCCCGACCCCTTTTCCCTTGTCTATTTGGCAGGGGCGGGTGCGGCGCCTCGGCCGAAGAACACGTACGTCCCGAACGTCGTCGCCGTGGCGATGTCGAGACGGCCGTCCTTGTTCAGGTCGACGACATCAAACGACGACCCGACGCCCGACTTGTTGTGGATGAGCTCGGGCACGAAGCGCGCGCCGCCGGGGGCCTTCGGATCGCGGACGGTCTTATAGATGTAGAGCACCGGCGCGCCGGTCGGATCCATGTGCGACATGCTGTTGCTGCCGTTTTCCGACCAGTAACGCTTGCCCGTGATCATGTCCGGAATCTTGTCACCGTCCATGTCCACGAACCGTTCGGCGTGCGACTCCGAGAACACCACGCCGCCGGAGTTCTCGGTCGCGAGGTTGCCGGCAATCATGTGCTTCACCCAGGTGTTGCCGTTCGGGCCCTTCTTCTGCTCGAACCAGTTGATGCCCCAGTTGTGCGCCGAGCCGGCGACGACGTCGGTGAGCCCGTCGCCGTTGACGTCGTACACGCCCATCTCGCCGCCGCCGCTGCCGAACACGCTCGGGTCGCCGAGCTCGGCCTCGTGGAACGTCCACGGGCTGGTTTCGATTCCGCCTGCCGGCTGTTCGTACCAACCGGTCGGCACGACCACGTCCACGCGCCCGTCGCCGTTGACGTCGCCGACGCCGAGACCGTGGCCGTTGACCGCCTGGCCGGGCTCCGAGATCCGGCGCGCCTTCCAGACCTCGGTCGGATTGACCGGATCAGGCTTCGCCCACCCGTAGCCATTGGCCGCGCCCTGGCCGAAGATCACCTCGGGCTTGCCGTCCTTGTCGAGATCCTTCAACAGCACGATCTCCGACGAGATCGTCGGCAGCACGCTGAACTTGTCCCAGCGACGCGACTCGCCCTTCGGATTGACGTACAGATCCATGTGGCGATTGCCGAGCGACGACAGAATGTCCACGAATCCGTCACCGGTGAAGTCGAACGCCAGGTTCACCATGTCGGGCGCGAACTGATTTTCCGGATTGTAGATGTAGCCGTCGCGATAGCGGCGGCGCTCGGTGAAGTCGGGGCCCGCGTAGTAGAACGGGCCGGAGACGAGGTCGAGGTTCCCATCTTTGTTGATGTCGCCCGTCGTCGCGCCCCATCCGTAGTAGACCGACGTCACCTGCTGCATCGTGAAGCGCGGCGAGACTTGTTCCTTCGGCTCGACGATCGCCATCGAGATCGCGCCAGGCGAAATCCTTGTAGCGGACCTCGCCGGTGCCGCCGACGTAGAGCGCGACGGCTCCGTAGCCCGTCGCGTTCGACTCGTCAACCGCGACGACCGCGGCGGGACCGTACGTCGTGATGACCTTGAGCGGACCGACCTGGCTGCCGGCGGGCGGGCCATCCGTGCCGATGGCGATGTAGGTCTCGTTCCAGTCGCCCGTCTTCAGCGTGGGCCGGCCGCGGCCGGCGATGCCCACTTGCGTGCCGCGCGCGGGTGGCGGAGCCGGGCGGAGCGGCTGCGCGCCGCCGCAGGGGGAGCTGGCGGGCGCGGGAGCGCAGCCGCCTGAGCGGGACGCGGGCGCGCCTGCGCCGGCGCGACCCGCGCCTCCGGCCGGAGCCGCCGCGCCGCCACCACCGCCGCGGGCCGGCGGATTCAGCTGTGTGCGGCCGGTCTCTTTGCCGGTCGCGTCGAGCGTCACGGCGTAGGACGCCGTGTCGCCGTCGCTCATCGATACGTAGACGCCCTTCATGCCGCCGTCGGGCGTCTTCTGTCCGCGGAGCAGCACGCCGGATTTGCACTCGCCGGTGCACTTGTAATTCATGTAGAGCTGCACGTCCTGGAACGCCTTGTCCATGACGAGCCAGCCGCCGTTCGTGCCGGGCTTGGCCTTGCCGATGAGCTCGCCGTTCGACGCGGTCCACTCGGCATCGCCGAGGACGCGCCAGCCGGTCAAGGTCGAGCCCTTGAAAGCGCCGTCTGGCTTGAAGTTAGCGGGATCGGCGGCGCTCAGGCCGAGCGCCATGGCCACGAGGGCCGCCGTGGAAACCGCGAGTGAACGCAGCGAATTCTTCATAACACTCCCCATCCGTCTGTCGCCGCGCAAGCCGCGCGCCGGCCATGTTCCGAACGTCCGATGATAGGAAGTTGGAGGCCGGCAATCAAATGGGGGGCTCGACGCGCGATACATGGCTGCTCCTGGCGACACGGTTCATTCGCCTGTTCGCGTACGGCTCGCTGTCCGTCGTGCTGGTGTTCTACCTGATTGCCGTTGGCCTGACCGAGGCGCAAACCGGCCTGCTCCTCACGCTCGCGCTGCTCGGCGACACGCTCGTCTCGCTCCTCATCACCACGCGCGCCGACCGCGTCGGCCGCCGACGCATGCTCGTCGTCGGCGCCTTGCTCATGACGGCGGCAGGGCTCGTGTTCGTCTCGACCGGCAATTTCTGGCTGCTGCTCGTCGCGGCAACCGATTGGCATCATCAGCCCGAGCGGACAGGAGGTCGGCCCGTTTCTTCCGATCGAGCAGGCGGCGCTCGCCCGCTCGGTGCCGGACCGCGCGAGAACGAATGTCTTCGCGTGGTACACGCTGACCGGCGCGCTGGCGACGGCGCTCGGCGCCCTCGCGGCCGGGTTGATCGCCGCGTCCTCGTCACCGCGCCCGTCACGACCTATCGAAGCATCGTCCTTCTCTACGCGGTGCTCGGGCTCGTTCTGGCGATCGTCTTTCTTCAACTGTCGCCGGAGACCGAGGCCACGGCGGCCAGCTCGCGCCGAGGCCGCGAGCCGCGGAACCTTCGCGAGTTTCTCAGGCGTGCCGCAGTCGGGCCCGATCGTCGCCAAGCTCTCCGCGCTCTTCGCACTGGATGCGTTCGGTGGCGGCTTCGTCGCGCAGAGTTTCGCCGCCTATTGGTTCCACCTGCGATTCGGCATCGATCCCGCGGTCCTTGGTCCCATTTTTTTCTGGGCGAACGTCCTGGCCGGACTGTCCGCGCTCCTGGCGTCGCGCATGGCGGCGCGCTTCGGTCTTGTGCAGACGATGGTGTGGACGCACTTGCCGTCGAACGTGCTGCTGATCCTCGTCCCGCTCATGCCAACGCTGCCGCTTGCGGTTGCCGTGCTGCTCGTGCGCTTCAGCATCAGCCAGATGGACGTGCCGACTCGGCAGTCCTTCGTCATGGCGGTGGTACCGCCCGAGGAACGCGCGGCGGCGGGAGGTGTCACGGGTGTCGCCCGCACGTTCGGCGCGGCCATCAGCCCGCTGTTCGTCGGTTTGATGTTTGCACGTCCGTCGCTGATTAGCCTTCCGTTCTTCATTGCCGGGACGTTGAAGATCGTGTACGACGTCGTGTTGTACAAGCAGTTCGTCAAGACGGTTGTGCCGCGTTGATGCCGACAATTACCATGAAGGCTGGGTCTCCTCCACGGCCCGTGGGTGCTATTCGTGAAGGAGGCAGACATGGCTTCAATCTATGAGCACGTCGTGGTGGACGTCAGCGCTGAGAGGGCGTGGATGGCGGTAAGGCGCGTGGGCGAGGCCCACAAGCTGTTCGCGCCCGTGCTGGTCGATGCTCAACTCGATGGGGACACGCGCACGGCACGATTTGCCAACGGGATGGTCGTGCACGAGCACATTCTCGACGTCGATGACGAGCGGCGCCGGGTGGCCTACACGGTCACGGACGGTCCGGGGATGACGTATCACCACGCGTCGATGGAGATCGTCGAGCAGGGACCAAGCCGGTGCCTCTTCGTCTGGATTACCGACTTCCTCCCGAACGAGATCGCCGACAATCTTCGACCGTTGATCGAGCAGGGCACCAAGGCCCTGAAAACGAATCTGGAACGCTCCCGATGAACGATCGACCTGGCGCGTCCCTGGTGTTCGAGGAGCGGCCGTCGGACTCTGTGTTCGTGGAGCGCGTCTGGCGCTGCCGCAGCGAGCGTGCAGGGACGTTTCTCTCGATTGCGCAGAACAACTTCGAGATGGCGGTGACGCGGCATCAGGGCCGGACGTTCCTGACGCTGCGCGGCCCCGAGACCAAGGCCACGATTGCCGAGTGTCCGGCCGAGGGCGAATGGCTGGGCATTCGGTTCACGCTCGGTACGTTCATGCCGGAGCACATGCCCGAAGACCTCAGCGATCGGCGGGACGTGAACCTGCCGGCGGCGACGGGACACTCGTTCTGGCTGGATGGATCGGCGTGGGACTACCCGGACTTCGAGAATGCCGAGACGTTCGTGAAACGTCTGGTCGCGAAAGGCCTCATCTCGCGTGAGCCCGCGGTCGATGCCGTGCTGCAGGGCCATGAGCACGCGATGTCGCTGCGATCGGTTCAGCGCCGGTTTCTGCGCGCGACCGGCCTGAGCCGCAGCCGCGTCCACCAGGTCGAGCGCGCGCGGCACGCGACCAACCTGCTGCGGCAAGGCGCGCCGATTCTCGACGCGGTGTTCGACGCCGGCTATTTCGATCAGCCGCACCTCACGCGGTCGCTCAAGCACCGGATTGGCCTGACGCCGTCGGAGGTCGTGAGCGGGCACGAGCAGCTGTCGTTTCTATACAAAACAACGCCGCGATCGTGATCCTACGATGGGCATGGGTGAAGCCCCATGAGCACATCGAAGAGCACATCAGCATCATCGTTCACGAGAAAACAGGTCATTACCGGCTACGTTCTGACGACCGTTGCCGCGCTGTTCCTGACGTTCGACACCGTCATCAAGATCTTGCAATTGCCCCCGGCGATGGAGGGCACGCTTGCCCTCGGCTATCCAGCGTCAAGCGTCCTGCCGATTGGTTTGATGGAGTTCGCGGCCCTGGTCTTGTACCTGATGCCGCGAACCTCGGTACTGGGCGCCGTGTTCCTGACGGGCCACCTCGGCGGCGCCATTGCGACGCACGTGAGAATCGGCAGTCCGCTCCTGAGCCACACGCTGTTTCCCATCTACGTTGCGCTGCTCATCTGGGGCGGCCTGTATCCGCGAGAGCCCCGACTGCGCGACCTGATCCCGTTCCGGCGTTGAGGGGCCGTCGCGAGACCCGCAAAACCGCGAGCTTACCGTCGCGACGCCCGCTCGATCGGCACTCGCACCTCGATGGCCTTGTCGAGCGCGATCGACAGCGCCGTGCCGACGGGCCAACGGACCTCGGGACCGGACGTCGAGAGCACGACCGCCGTACCGGCTCCGCCGCCAACCGCCGCGCCGATACCGGCGCCCTTCTTGCCGCCCACGATCGCGCCAATGACCGCGCCGCCCGCGGCCGGAATCCCGATCTTCTTGGCGTCATCCGTCTTGGTCGATGCCGCCGTGCGTTGAAGGCCTGCCGACAACGCGTACGTCTCGCCCGCGACCGACATCGATTGGAAGCGCACCGCGAGGGTTGCCCGCCCGCTGACCTTGCCGGACGGGTCGGCGTTCGTGACGACACCAGTCATCACGCTGCCCGCGGGCAGCACTTCCACGCCTTCCACGAGCACGGCCTCCGTGAGCGTGGCCTGGATCCGATCCTCGACCTTGCTGGTGTCCGAGCCCGCCGACGTGTCCAGACGAACGGAGAGGGCCGTTCCGTCGGGTACGGTGAACTCACGGAACTTGGCCGCCGGGGGCAACGGTGGCGGCGTGGCTCCGTCTGCAAGCTGAACACTGGCGATCTCGTCGCGCGCGATCGATCGCGAGGCGGCTCCCGCGCCCATTTGGACGGTTTTGTCGTCACGCGCCGTGAGGGGGCCTCGAACAACGCCCCCGTCCTCACGCACGACTTCGACCGGTGTGCCGATGGGAACCTTGTCGAGATCCACTCGATTCGAGCAGCCAACGCCGACTCCGATCAGCAAGACAGCAATGAACGTTCGATATGCATTCGGCATGGTGGTTTCCGGTCTCAACGGGCGGCGGTCTTGCTCGACTCGTTAAAGGGCGCGCGCTTCTGCAGCACGTCTGAAAGGGCCCGCGCGGAAGCCGGCATGATCACGCCGGTCCCGGTGATGATTTGTCGCGCGCTGATCTTGCGTCCGTAGACCTCCTCGGTGGCGTCGTCGTCCGGGCGCAGCGACGTACCCTCGAGGGAGATGCCGGCGAACAGACCGCGTGAGCGTGAGTAGCTGAGGATCTCGGCGCGCATCGACGCGTCCGTTGACGCTCCGACTTGCCGTCCCTTTGGGCCGGCCGCCGCCGACGCTTCGGCTCCGAGTTTGACCTTGCTGCTGAGCAGCGCCTCGACACCGCGCGGGTTCATGACCATCAGCACGACGTCGGTGGCTTCCGCGCCGAGCTGAAGACCGAAGCTGCCGCCATCGATCGCGTACATCGCCGGCGCGCCCCACGATCCGTTGAACGCCTTGCCGGACCGGCAGACCATCGCGCCGCGGCCGTAGCTGCCGCCGAGACCCAAGCGCGACCTTCGTCATCGACGGAATCACGATAATGCACTCGGCCTTGTCCAGAATATCCTGTGGAACGTTGTCAGGGACGTCCAGGATTTCGTTCATCACCACGGCGGCCGTGGCCAGCCGCTCCTGTTCCTTGTTCTGATTCTTTTGTGTGCTCTGAGCGCTAATCGTCCCTGTGGCGAGACCGAGGCAGACTGCGAGACTGAGATAACGACGGAACATTCGGTGACCTCTCGAGAGTTGTCGACGACGGAAGGCGAGCCGGCCAGGTGGCCGATCGTTCGGTGATCGTAACGCTCGGTATCAACGCTGTCTGTCCTCTAGAGCACACGCTTGCTCGCGCGTCGCTCGTGTTCATAACGGCACCGGCCTAGCGTCTGGTCCACTCGGCGCCGTTCCACTCCCACGTGTCGCTGAACACGTCCGTGCCGCCGCCCGGCCGCGGGCCGGCGCCGCCGTACATCATCGTGCGATCGCGCGCCGCGTCGTAGGCCATCGCATGGAGCCGGCGCGCGCCAGGGCTGACGTCGCTAGGACGAATCTCGGTCCAGCGCGTTCCATCCCAGGCCCACATATCGTCGAACACCTTCTCGCGGAAGTTTCCGCCGTGGAGAAGGAGCACGCCGGCTCGTTCATCGAACGCCATCGCGTGAAACGCGCGTGCCGGCGGTCCCTCTCGGCTCGCGAGCCGCCACGCGCGCCCGTTCCAGATCCATGTGTCGCCGAACACCGGTTGTTCCAGTGCGGGCCCGGGTGCTTCACCTTGCCCGCCGAACAACACAATCTCCTGACGCCGGCTGTCGTACGCCATGTTCGCGGCCGCGCGTCCCGGCGGGCCGTCGGTCGCGATCCGGGTCCATGTCGCGCCGTTCCACCCCCACGTGTCGGTCGGCCAGTCGAAGCCGGTGCCGTTCCGTAGTGCGCCGCCGAATCGGATCGTCTTGTTTCTGGCGGCGTCGTAGGCCATCTCAACGTGGACGTTGGGACCCGCGGACGCGTCTGAAGCCCGTCGCCACATCGTCGAGTCCCACTCCCATGTCTCAACGCTCGGCGTCTCGCTCCGGCCAACTCGTCCGCCGTACGAAACGATGCGCTTGCGCGCTGCGTCGAAAACCGCTCGGCCCATCGTCCGTGACGCCGGTCCCGCCGCGTGTGTGCGGCGAGTCCATGCGCCGCCGTTCCATTGCCAGACTTCGGTTGCCGGTGGAGGCTCGACGGGCGAGACGGCGCGGATCCACGAGTAGCCGTCCAGCAGAACAACCGCCTTCGCGTTCGGGTCGTACACGAGGGAGTGACCAATCCGCGGCCCCGGGAGCGTCTGTGCACCCTCGATGGCCTCGACGACCGAGAACGCGGCGAACAGCGGAGCCCCGACGCAGATCATTAATCGCAGAATCGTCACGTCACCATAGGACCATCCCTGGCCCGAGTTTCGCAATGTGACGTGGCATGGCCAAAAAGACCGTAAAGCAGGGGCGTGGGACGCGCGACGTTGTGGAGCCGAAGGCCGAGGCTCGGCAACCCAAGCGCGAGAAGAAGAACAAGATCCACGTGAGCTTGTTCGTTGACGGCCAGGACGTCACGTTGATCGACGAGTTCAATACTCCGGCCGAGGCGATCGCCGCCTGTCGCGAGTTTCTCGACGCGCACAGTCCCCAGCGAGTCGTGACGGTCCGGTAAGGAACCCGCCGTATTCTCACGGTTCGACGCGGCCCCGGCTCATCCCGACCGCCACGAGCAGCCACGCGAATGTCAGGCACGCGAGGCCCACGAACGTGGCTACCAGCGATTCCGATGCGCCGGCCGCCGCGCCGCGGTAGATGTCGCCGAAGGGTTCCGAACTGATCGCGATGCTCCGGAGGACGTTGAGGAGGCCAAGGACTCCGCCGTTGAGCGCCGCAAAGAGACCCGCCAGGGAGAGCGGACGCATGAGCGCGAGTCGCCGCTCCGTCGGACGCATCAGGTAGGCGACGGCCATAATGAGCGGGGCGAAGTCAATCGCCAGGGTGAGCTTTGCCATGAAGCCGGCTTGATGCCACATCTCAAACACGTCCATTGGGACCTCCTTGCAACCGTTCGTCGAGGTA
Organism: uncultured Acidobacteriota bacterium; assembly: GCA_963730485.1. Taxonomy (GTDB): domain Bacteria; phylum Acidobacteriota; class Vicinamibacteria; order Vicinamibacterales; family SCN-69-37; genus CAVTYZ01. The sequence continues at coordinate 22,902 of CAVSRY010000028.1, forward strand.
CAACGCGCGCCAGCGATGGACGTGACGGATGTCACGTTTCGAGGTCTGGCGCGTTACTAGCGATATGGACCGGGAGACCGAGCTCTCGCTTGTGAGGAGGCTCCGCGAGGGAGACCCCGGCGCGTTCGATGCCATCTACGGGGCATTCCAGGCGCGGCTCTTCACGTTTCTGCTGCGGCTGTCCCGGCGCCGCGACGTGGCCGAAGATCTTCTCGAGGAGACATGGCTGCGTCTCGTGACGCACGCGTCGCGACTTCGGCCAGACACGCGAATCGCGCCGTGGCTCTTCACGGTCGCCAGGCACCTCTACGTGAGCTATGTGCGGTCGCGCGTCCTCGAGGACGCGGCCACTGTGAGCTTGATCGCGCTGTGGCCTTTCAGTGTGGATCGGCCATCGCCGTTCGAGGCCGCTGCGGCGAACGAGCTCGAGCGCCGGATCGAGCGAGCGCTGGCGTCCATGCCGGCCACATCGCGCGAGGTGCTGCTGCTCGTCGCGGTCGCGGGCCTCGACCATTCAGATGCGGCGGATGTCTGCGGGATCACGCCCGAGGCGCTCCGTCAGCGGCTGAGCCGGGCGCGGGCATTGCTCGCGCGGGCGCTCGACGAAGCCGCCGGCTCGACGACCCAGGTATTGAACGAGGTGACGTCATGAACGATCCGATGCTTGGCATGCTCAGCGAGCTTCCGCATGCCGAACCCGACCGCGTTCGAGCCGATCGCGTCCGCGCGCGGTGCCACGATGCGCTTGCCGCGAGCGGCGCCGGCAAGCCGCGCGCCGAACGCCGGTCCGCTTATGGGAGCCGATCGTCGTTGGTCTCGGAAGCGTCTACCTCACCGAGAGCATTCGCGAGGCGCTGTACATGTCTGGCGTGCTGTGATCCGAACGCCTACGCCGACGGTGTGACGTTCCCGACGCCGGACCGTGCGGGTCGCACCACATGGGCTGTCGTTTCCAGTAGGTCAGCGATCGCCACAGCCACTCGACCGGGCCGAAGCGATATCGCGCGAGCCACACGGGGCTGATGAGAAGCTGAGCGATCCAGAACACCACGACGAAGAGAAGCTGCTCCGCGTAGTCGAGCCGCCCGGCAAATCCAAGCCCCATCCGAGGAACACGATCGACGCGACGACGCTGTGGAGCAGGTAGTTCGACAGGGCCATCTGGCCGACCGCCCCAATCTGCGGCGAAGACCGCGAACGACATCCGCTCACGGCCAGGATAATCAACGAGGGGTAGCCGACCGACGCGAGGATCGCTCCCGCGTAATTCCACAGATCGACGCGGATGCGCTGCGGCATGTCGTAGCGGATTCGATCGAGCTCCATGGCGCCGTGCCATGAGAGCGCAAGCCCAACCAGAATGCCGATTCGCCCGTGATCGCGACATCGCCGCGGGGCGGCGTCCCTGGAGGAAGCCCCCCTGGTCCAGCGCCATGCCGAGCAGCATCATCCCGCTGCAGCGCCAGAAGAAGATGTCGCGAACACAAAGCTCTGGACAAGAAACACGATCGGCGCCCGGTGACGGACGACCTCGGCGTGGCTTCCCAGGAGGCTGTCGAGCTGTTCCTTCGTTTGCGCGTCGGTGGGCATGAGTTCGCCATCTCCTGCATGCGGTCGACCTCGCTGGTCGGTCCCAGGCGATGAAGTCTCCGACTCGAGTACCGCGCCAATGAACAGCACGACACACGAGGCGCCCAGGAGGACCGGTGCGGAGAACCGCCGCATCCACCAGAGGAGCAGGATGCCGCAGAGCGCGTACGGCACCAGGATGTCGCCGTCCCAGATGAAGTAGGCGTGCACGAGGCCGATGACCAGCAGCCAGAACATCCGCCGAAACCAGAGCGACCGCAGCCAAGCGTCCGACCCGCAGACTTGGCCGCGTAGAGCAGGACGCTCGCGCCAAAGAGCATGGAGAACAACCCCATCATCTTCAGGTCGAAGGCGGTGTTGGTGAAGAGATACGCCGTGCGATTCGCGCCGGCGTATCGAACATCGCCAGCGGGTACATGTAGGCACCGAACGGCCCGGCCATCACCCGGATGTTCATGGCGAGAATGCAGGAGCGCGAATCCGCGGAGCACGTCCAATGTCTCGGATCGCTGCGCCAATGGGACAGGGCGCTGCCTGGAGCATGGCTGGTATTAAGCTCAATGGGCGCAGTCGGCGGATCATAGCCCTTACGCCCGTGTCACCGGCCGCCATCGCCGCTCGAGGTACTCGGCCACGCGCGTCAGCGGAAACGTGAGCGCGAGGTAGAGCAGCGCCACCAGCGGCCAGATCGTCAGCGGCGCGGCGTAACGGCTGGCGAGCTCCTGCCCGGTGCGCGCCAGCTCGGTCAGCCCGATCACCGAGACGAGCGACGAGTCCTTCAGCAGCGCGATCCTCGTTGGTCAGCGGCGGGACGACGCGGCGGAACGTCTGCGGCAGGATGATGCGGCGCATGGCCTGCCAGTAGCTCATGCCGAGCGAGCGCGCCGCCTCCATCTGGCCGGCGTCGATCGAGTCGATGCCGGCGCGGATGACCTCGGCGATGTACGCGGCGGCGTTCAGCGTCAGCGCCAGGATGCCGCTGGTATAGGCCGGCAGGTTGACGCCGACGCTCGGCAGGACGAAGTAGACGAACAGAATCTGCACGAGGAGCGGCGTGCCGCGCATGACTTCGACGTAGATCGCGGCGGGCGCCGAGATGAATCGCTTCGCCTGCACGCGCGCCAGCGCCAGGCACAGGCCGAGCGGCAGGCCCAAGCGGGAGGCTCGACACGGCCATCACGCGGTCATCCAGACGCCGCGGAGGAAGAACGACCAGGTGCGCGCGATGATGGCCGGGATCGAAGGCGCGCGGCGCGGCAGACGCCAGCCCGGCTCGGCGCTCTCGCCAAACCACTTGGTGTAGATCTTCGCGTATTCGCCGCTGTCCTGCAGGCGCCACAGCGCGGCATTCACCGCGCGTCGCAGGTCGTCGCTCGCGCGCGCCAGCACGACGCCGAACTGCTCGTCCGTGTACTCGCGCCGGCGGTCTTCAGCCCGGGGAAGCTCATGCGGATCATGTAGCGCAGCACCGGGCCGTCGCTGGCCACGGCGTCGATGCGGCCGTTCTGCAGATCCAGCAGCGCGAGATCGATCGTGTTGTATTTCGCGAGCATCACGCCGGGCCGCTTTTCCATGACGAACTGCGCGGTGGTGTTGATCTGCACGCCGACCGTTCGGCCGGAGAGGTCGTCGGGCCCGGTGATGGCGCTGTCGCTCGCGCACCACGAACTGCTGGCCGGCGGCAATGTACGGATCCGAGAACAGCATCGTCGCGCTGCGCTCGGGCGTGATGGTCACGGCCGAGATGACGACGTCGAAGCTGCCGTTCTGCAGAGCAGGAAAGACGCCGTCGAAGCTCGCGTTGACGAGCTCGGCTTCGACCCGAGCTCGCGGGCAATCGCGCGGGCGATGTCGACGTCGAAACCGCTGAACTCGCCGCCTTCGGCGATGCCAAACGGCGGATACGTGGCGTCGATTCCGACCTTCAGGCGCCGTTGGCGCGGACGCGCTCGAGCGCCGACTGTGCGCGAGCGGCTCGACGACGCAGCAGCGGCCGAGGACGCCGGCGAGCACGAGCGCCGCATCAGAGTGCCCGTGCCGCAGCAGACGCGGCATCAGAGGTCCGTCGTGAGAAGCCGTCCATGAACGCGCGCGTCTCGGGCTGCTTCGGATGGCCGAACACCTCGCTCGCCGTCCCGGCTTCCACCGCGCGTCCGCCTTCGAAGTAGATGACCTGATCGGAGATCGCGCGCGCAAAGTCCATGTCGTGCGACACGACAACGAGCGTCTTCTTGAGGTCGTCGAGCGTTCGCAGCAGCGCCGCGACTTCGCGTACGAGCCGCGGATCGAGCGCCGAGGTCGGCTCGTCGAAGAGCACGACGTCGGGCTCCATCGCCAGCGCCCGGGCAATGGCCACGCGCTGCTGCTGTCCGCCGGAGAGGCGCGCCGGGTATTCGTGTCTCCTTGCCCGACAGTCCGACGAGATTCAGGTAGAGCCGGCCGATTTCCTCGGCCTGGGACCGCGCATCTTCTTGACCGTCATCGGCGCTTCGATCACGTTCTCGAGCGCGGTGAGATGCGGGAACAGGTTGAAGCTCTGAAAGACCAGGCCGACGCGCAGCCGCACGCGGTTGACGAGCTCGTCCTCCTCGGCGGCCGCAGCTTGCGGCCGTGGTGCCGCGCACCTCGACATCCCCGATCCTGATGTGTCCCTCGTCAAACCGCTCGAGCCGGTTCAGACAGCGGAGCATCGTGGATTTGCCGCAGCCCGAGGGCCCGAGAATCGTGGTGAGCTGTGCCTCGGCGATGCGGAACGTGGCTCGGTTCAGCACGGGGTCGGGCCGTAGCGCTTGACGACGTTGGAGACTTCGATCACGGCGTGCCGTGCCAGTTGCGAATCACGGCGATCGTCGAGCCAGAGCCGTTGCTCGGAGGCGCGTTCATCAGGAATCGCAGGCCATCCTCGGACACGACGTATCCAGCACGCGGCCCCTGCGTGGCGAATGTGAACGGCGTCGGGAACAGGGGTGTCGGCTTGCCGGCGTGAATCGTCCCGGGCGAGGCGACGTTCAGCGTGACGGCATTCATGGAGCCGTTCTGATCGATGAAGAAATCTCCCCGCCTGTGCGGCTCCATCGCAGCTGGTTGCCGCCCGCCGTCGAAATCAGCACGCGTGGGCCAGGTCCCGGGTACGGCTGCACATAGACTTCGGTCTGGCTCGTTTCATTCGAGCTGTAGGCCAGCCATTTTCCGTCGGGAGAGAATTGCCCTTCGCGCTCGACTGCCCGCGTTTGCACGACCGGGTGAGGATCTGCGATACCCCGATGAGCGACAAGGCGAAGACGTCGGTCGCCGTCGCGCTCGACCCGGCGTCGTACAGAAGCACGCGGCCGTCGCGGGAGATATCCGTCGGATTCTTTCCCTCAGGCGACTGCAGGATCACCTGTTCAGGTTCGGACCCGTCGACGGACCGCTTCACGAGATGCGAGCCAGTACCCTCCGCGCGAGGACTGGAACACCACGTACCGTCCGTCGGGCGTCCACACCGGCGTGAAGTCGAGGTCCGGGATCCGACGTCACACGCGTGAGCAGGCCACCGCGCTCGAACTGCCGCTGATCCAGATGTCCCACATGCCGCCCAGCACACGATTCAACGCGATCGCCTTGCCGTCGGGGCGCAGGCTGGGATGGCCGCCGGCACTGTTGGGGCCAGCAGAGGCGAGCCGCCTGCCGCTTCGATCGAACCAGGCGAACTGCCAATACTGCTCGGCAGACACTCCGTAGGCGACGGTGCCAGTCGGTGACGCCGAAAGCGTCGCAAGACTGACGCCACGATTTTGCGCGATCGATTCGGCGAGCGGGATCGCCGGACCGCTCACGTCGAGTCGATCGAGGTCGAACGGCTGCGCGAACAGCGTCGTCTCGCGGACAAACCAGGAGATGACCTGGCGCGGTGTACACGGCCGGCGCGTCCGCATCGATCACGCGCTTGACTGTCGTGCCGTCTCGTCGAGCGACGAACACCCCCGGGTCTCAGCCATACCGCGCGCGTAGTAGATGAAATGCTGTTCACCGGGCAGCAATTGTGGCGCCCGATGATCGTTCTGGCCTTCAGCCAGCGTGGTTAGCGGCTTCGGCGTGCCGCCGTCCGCCGATACCTGCAGCAGTGGGCCACGAACAGTCGGCGCGAACAGGATCGTGCCGTCGCCCGCCCACGCCGCGGCCCGTCCGACCGGGGCATCAGCCAGCGACTTCGTGACCCCCGACTGAAGATCCAGCCGCCAGAGTCTGCGATTGGCGAAGAAGCCAATCGATCCGCCGTCCGGAGACCAGAAGGGCACAGGGAACGCGCCGGGCGGTTCCGGGCAGTACCTGTCCCTTGATCGAGTCGATCGGACGCAGCCACAGCTCAGACCCCGGGCCCGCTTGTTCGAACATCGGCGCGACCAGGATTTGACGGCCATCAGGCGAGACGGCGATCGAGGCATATGGGGAAATCGGCACGCCGCCGCTCATTTCGAAGCGAACTTCTTCGGCCGCTGGCTGGGATCGCGAGGTCATGACGCCGAACGCAAAGGCGGCCGCCGAGATGACGACCACGGTGCCGGCCAGCGCCCACCAGGGCAGCCGTCGGCGCTCGATGACAGGCGCCGCCGACTCGGCCGGCGTCATCGCGTCCGAGAGGTCCAGTCGCAGATTGCCGGCGTGCTGGACGCGCTCTTGTGCGTCCTTCTGAAGGCAGCGCCGAAGTAACCGGCGGACGAGCGGCGGCGTGACCGCCGGCAACGCGCTCCAGTCGGGATCCTTGTGGACGATGGCTGCGACAAGGTCCGCCGACGTCGCACCGGGAAACGTCCGATGCCCAGTCAGCATCTCGTACAGCACCACCAAACGCCCAGATGTCCGTACGTTCGTCGACGTCGTGGCCGCGAGCCTGTTCCGGGCTCATGTAGGCCGGGGTTCCCAGGATCATCCCGGTTGGTGTCCATCAGCGCGGTCACTGTTTCGGCGTGCGACTCTTCAAGACTGTTGCGTCCTGTTCCAGGGCCGTTGCCAGACCAAAGTCCAGAACCTTTACGGCCGCCTGGGGCCCGAGGTGTACGTTCGCGGGCTTGAGATCGCGATGGATGATCTTCCGAAGGTGCGCGGCCTCGAGCGCCTGGGCGATCTGTCGCGCGATCTTGAGCGCTTGATCGATCGGCATCGGGCCTCGTGCCAACCGGTCGGCCAGCGTTTCGCCCTCGACAAGCTCGAGCACGAGTCCGTACGAACCGTCTGGAGAACCTTCAGGCGCATCCGCGACACCGTAGATGGCCGCAATGTTGGGATGGCTGAGCGAGGCGAGGATGCGTGCTTCGCGTTCGAAGCGAGCCACGCGGTCGCGGTCGCGTGTGAATGCCTCCGGCAGGACCTTGATGGCGACTTCGCGACCGAGACGAGTGTCGCGTGCGCGATACACCTCGCCCATGCCGCCTTTGCCGAGTAGCGCGGTGATCTCGAGATGGTGCCGATCCGCGACCCAGGAACCAGGGACATTCCGACTCAGGATTATAGGCGGCGTGGTTCGCCCCGCCGGCGAGGGTGAAGACGTCCGGTCGGCCTGGTCAATGGCGCTAGACTTAGGCCGCTTCCTCCCAAAGAGCGTCAACCATGCCGAATCGTCGAGAGTTCCTGAAGGGCCTGCCAACCGTGATGAGTGTTGCGGCCCTACATCAGGCGCGATCGATCGCCGGCACTCTCGCAGGCGAAGAACGAACGATTGAAGGCATCCGTTTGTGCTGGTGCCCGCCGGGTCGATTCGTCATGGGGAGTCCGCTCACCGAGGCGGAACATCGGCCGGACGAAACGCAGGTCGACGTCACGCTCACCAGGGGTTTCTGGACGGCCAAGTTCGAAGTTACGCAGGGGCAGTGGCGACGGTTCGTCGGTGATTTTCCGGAACGACCGCCAACCGACCAGTTCGGGAAGGGCGACGACGTGCCGCTGTATTGGGTGAACTACCCGTCAGCCGAACGGTTCTGCGCGCGCGCCACTGAGGCGGCGAAGCGCTCGGGATCGGTTCCTGAGGGCTGGGCATTTCGTCTTCCGACTGAAGCTCAGTGGGAATACGCGTGCCGTGCAGGCACGACGACCGCGACGGCGTTCGGCAGCCGACTCGACCCCAAAGTCGCCAATTTGGAAAGAACGTGGGCCGGTCCGTTCCCGCCGGGACCTATCCAGCCAATGCGTGGAATATCCACGACATGCACGGCAACGTCTGGGAATGGTGCCGGGACTGGTATCACGCGCAGTTGCCCGGCGGCGTCGATCCCGATCTGTCAGACGTGAGAGGCGTGCCGAATCGTGACGGCACCTACTCGCACGTCCGCCGCGGCGGCGCCTGGATCGAAGAGGCATGGGCGTGCCGCTCCGGCGTGCGGCTCCGTTACGAGCCGGACCGCGTGTCGGACCACATTGGATTCCGCGTCGTGTTGGCGCAGATTTAGACGAGGCTCATGATCAGCCGACGATCATTTCTCGGCCTCGCCGCCGGCGCCGCGGCCGGAACATTCGTCGGGCCTCCCGGGAACGCTGACGCGCAGCCTCGGCTGCGGGTCACCGGCTTCGAGCTTCTGCCCGTGCGCGCCACCGATCGAACGGTCTGGCTGTTGGTGCGGTTGCGAACGGACCGGGGCTTGACCGGCCTCGGGGAAGCCTCCGACGCGTTCGGATTCGCCAACACGACCAAGCAGGATGCCGCGCGCATGGAAGCGGAGCTCGGCGCGTTCTTCCGCCTCGTCGAGGGAAAGTCACCGCTCGACATCGGGCGGTACCGCGATCAGGGTGAGCCTGCGGCGAGGAAGGGTGGCCTGATCTCGGCGACGGCGTACAGCGCGATCGAACAAGCGTTGTGGGATCTCGCCGGAAAGACGCTCGACGTCCCGACGTGCACGCTCTTCGGCGGACCGATTCGGACACGCTGCCGATGTACGCGAACGTGAATCGCGCGACCAGGCCGCGCACGCCGGCGGGCTTCCGCGGCCGCGAAGGCCGCGGTTCGCGACGGCTTTCGGGCGGTCAAGGCGGCGCCATTTGACGGTTTCCCGCCGCCCGGTTCGCCCGCGTCTGCCGTCGATGCGGCCGTCGAAGGCGGTATCGGAGCGATCGCGGCCATGCGCGAGCAATCGGTCCGGACGTCGAGTTGATGGTCGATTGCCACAGCTTCTTCGAGTCGCCGCTGGCCGTCCGCGTCGCGAGCGCTGGAGCCGCCCGGCTGGCCTGGTACGAGAGCCCGTCCCGCCAGAGCGAGTCGAAGAGACGCGCCGACATCCGGCGCCGGATCCAACAGCCGATGGCCGGCGGCGAGATGCTCTACGGCGTGGCCGGATTCGCGCCGCTCAGCCGCAACCGGGCCGTCGACGTGATCATGCCGGACGTCAAGCACTGTGGCGGACTGCTCGAGCTGACGCGCATCGCCGCCGTCGCCGAAACCGACGGCGTGACCGTCGCGCCGCACAATCCGAGTGGCCCGTCTCGACAGCCGCGAGTGTGCAGGTCTCGCCGTGCTGAAGAATTTCCGGCTGCTCGAGCTCCAGTGGGGCGAAGTCGAGTGGCGTCAGGACGTCCTGAATCCGCCCGAGCGTTTTGTGAACGGCGCGATTCGCGTACCCGACAGCCCAGGTTTCGGCGTGGAGCTCGACGACCAGATCGTTCGGGCCCACCTGCTGTAGGCGCCGGCCCGAACTGCGCCGGGTGCGCGTGATTGAGCAGCGTCCACATGAAGTCGGTGTTCATGCGCGCGCGGTTGTGGCAGTTCATGCAGCCCAGCTGGATTGAGCGCTGATCGAACGTCTCCATCGTCACGTTCGTGAACGCCGAGAAGGCGTCGGTACCGGAAACGTGTTGGGCACGCTGCCGTCCGTCGTCGCCGGAATCGGCGTGGCCTGGTTGCCATCCATTCGGGGCCACTGCGTGACAACAGCCGGTAGTACTGCCAGGGCGTTCCGGCGAGCAGCCGCTGGTAGGCGTAGTTCGTCAGTTCGGTGGCCGTCAAGAGCGGCGCGGTGAATGCGCGCTCGACGTTGAACGGCTTCACCGGCTCGGGCGCGAGCGGCACGAGCGACAGCGGATTCGTCTCGGGCATCGGCGTGTGCTTGCCGTCGTTCAGCACGTCGATCCCGGCGAGTCCGGCCATGCCGGCGGCACCGTGTCGCGTTGCTCGAACGACGACCAGATCCACTGCGGCCGGCTCGGCGTCTTCTGGCAATGTGCAAGCCGACCAATCCCATCGTCCGACGCTCACAGCCGTCGCCGGCCGCCCGTTTCACGTTCACGGTCCGCGTGTAGAACCGCCGGACGAGGGTGCCGGCAGTCCCTCGATGTCGACCCATGCGGTCTTGACCGCAATCGAGCCCATCGGAAAATTGACCACCGGTACGTCTGGTCGCGGTCGCGGAATTTCAGGCAACGCACTGCGGAGATAGAAACGATTGGTCGCAATGTGATCGACCTGACGCTGATTGAAGAGCGTCAGCGTCCGCACGTAGCGGCCGTTTTGCGCGGCCACCGGCGGGTCCAGCACGCCGCCGCCGGCCTGGCCGATGTCGTCGATCCCGGATGCCGATCCGATCGTCAGGTCACCGAAGGATGACGAGACGTTGCACGGGTTGTACGCCGAAGCGTCATAGGCGTCGAAGCTGCGGCCGGAGCCGAGCCATCGCCGTGAAAGATCTCCCACATCGACTTGTAGGTCTCGAAGACACGCGGTCCCGGCGTCGAGATGGTCCGGCTCGCGGCGGGTACCCTCGTCGCCCTGGTTCTGCCGGCCAGATGAGGGAGACGAATGCCCGCCAGGAGTAGTCGTCGAAATACTCCATCGGGGTCTGGGTGAATCCGTCCGGGATACAGACGTCCGCCAGCGATTCCGGCGAAATGACCGGGGTGGGAGTCATGGGACAGGCCGGCGTGACTTGCCGCGAGACGGCGCTGGTGCCGACAATGGCCGCTACCAAGGCCAGGCCCGCCGTGGCTACCGTCACGATCGACCGCACGGCGGACATCCCGGGATTATAATTTGAGGCCGATAGCCTCTATAAGGAGTTGCTCATGACCCCGTTCTCGCGCCGTGAGTTCGGACGAATGGTCGTTGCTGGCGTGCCCCTCGTGGCTGTCGCCGGCTCGATGAGAGCCGCCGCGTTGTCGCCGGTCGCTCTTGGCGTGAGCACGTTCAGCTTTCGCGACCTCCCGCGCGTCGAGGGCTCCGACAACGTCGACGACGTGATCCGCGCGCTGAAGGCCGTGCGCGCCACGCACGTGGAGCTGGCGCTTTCGAACGTCGAGCCGGCGCCGCCGAGCACGGCGTCGTTCGTCGGCGGCACGCCCGCGTATCCGCGCCGCGTGGTGTTCACGCCCGAGGAGATCGCGCGGATCAACGCGTACGCGCGCCGCCAGTTGCAGCAGTGGCGGGCCCAGACCGAACCGCGCTACTTCCAGGACGTGCGCGACAAGTTTGCAGCGGCCAACCTGAGCGTGATGGCCTGCGCGCTGTCGTACGACGAGTCATTCACAGACGACGAGATCGAGGCGACGTTCCGGCAGACGAAAGCGCTCGGCGTGCCGACGATTAGTTCGCCGATGACCATGGCGACCGCGCGACGGATTGCGCCCTTCGCGGAACGGCACGGCATCATGGTCGCCGTCCACAACCAGCCGGACGGCAATGCGGCCGGCGCCATCGCGACACCGGAGCTTGCGGACGTGCTCGCGCTCTCGTCGTCGATGAGGATCAAGCTCGATGTTGGCCATCTCACGGCATCGAACCGCGATGCGGTGGCCGAGCTCGCGCGTCACGAGTCGCGCATCTCGCACGTCCTCGTCAGGGACCGGCTGCGAAACGGCGGCACGAGCCAGCACTTCGGCGAAGGCGATACGCCGATTCCGGCGATTCTCAAACGCCTGAAGGCGTCCGAGTTCCGGATCCCCGGCGTTGTCGAATACGACTACGTCGGCCTGCACTCGTCGATCGACGAAGTCACCGCGTCACTGGCGTACGTCGCGCAGGCGGCGCAGTAGGAACTCCCGTTCCGTCGCGTTGTCGGCGCGAGCAAGTGCCGCGTCGTACGCGGCAGCGGCCTCGGCACTGCCGGCCCAACCTTCGCAACAGATCCGCGCGAATCGCGTGAAACAGATGTGACTGGGCGAGGTCGAGGCGATCGACGATCGTGAGCGCCTCGGCGGGCCCGTCCACCTCGGCGACCGCGACCGCGCGGTTGAGCGCGACGATCGGACTCGGTGCGATCGCAAGCAATTGATCGTAGAGCTCGACAATCTGCCGCCAGTCGGTCGCGTCCGCGCGAGTCGCGTCGCTATGGACGGCGTTGATCGCCGCCTGAATCTGGTACGGGCCGGGCCGGTTCCATTTCAGACACTGCCGCACGAGCGACTGGCCCTCCGCGATGAGCGTGGCGTTCCAGAGGGTGCGGTCCTGATCCGCCAGCAGGATCATCTCGCCGTTCGGGCCCAGCCGCGCGGCGCGGCGTGAATCGATCAACAGCATCAGCGCGAGGAGGCCGATCGCTTCAGGCTCGCGAGGCATAAGGCCCACGAGCAGCCGGCCGAGCCGAATCGCTTCCGCGCACAACTCCTCGCGGACCAGCCGATCGCCGGACGTCGCCGTGTATCCCTCGTTGAAGATGAGATAGATGACCGCGAGCACCGAGTGCAGACGTTGGGGCAGATCGTCAGCATCCGGGACGCGGTAGGGGATTCGGGCGTCGCGGATCTTGCCCTTCGCTCTGACGAGACGCTGCGCCATGGTCGTGTCGGGAACGAGGAACGCGCGCGCGATCTCTTCGGTCGTCAGACCGCCGAGCAGGCGAAGCGTCAGCGCCACCTGCGCCGCCGGAGCGAGCGCCGGATGGCAGCACGTGAAGATCAGACGCAGCCGATCGTCCGTCACGACATCCTCCTCCGGCGGCTCGTTGGCCGCGTGCAGGAGCACGGCCTGCGCGTGCCGGTCGTCGCGCGAAGCTTCGCGACGGAAACGATCGATCGCGCGGTTGCGCGCGGTCGTGATGATCCAGCCAGCCGGGCTGGGCGGGAGGCCGCTCGACGGCCAGCGCTCGACCGCCGAGGTGAACGCGTCCTGGACAGCTTCCTCGGCGGTCGAGATATCGCCGAAGACGCGCACGAGCACAGCCACGGCGCGGCCGTACTCTTCCCGGAAGACGCGCTCGATCTCGGCGAGCGAACGACGGCATCGCATGCGTCGCGCGGAGTTTCAACTCCGCGTTACTCGTGGTTCATGTGATGGATCGGCCGCACTTCGATCGACAGCGGCTTGAGGACTCGGGCCAGTTTGCGGCCCCATTCCAGCGCTGCGTCCAGGTCCGACGCGCGGATGATGGTGAAGCCGCCGATGTGCTCCTTGCCTTCGACGAAGGGACCGTCGGTGATGAGCACGTCGCCCTTGTCGGCGCGCAATACGGTGGCCGTGTGCGGCGGATGCAAGCCCGCGGCGAAGACCCAGGCGCCAGCGGCTCTCATTTCCTGGTTGAGCGCATTGACGTTGCGCATCACCTCGTCGAGGAACTCCTTCGGCGGGGGCGGTCCGTCGGGCTGGTAGATGCTGAGCAGGTATTGAGCCATGGCGCGTTCCTTCTATGGGATTGTCGCCGGCTCCATACCGGCGTTCTACCCTCTAGACGAAGGTCAAGGCCCCAGATCGACACCCCGCCCCAAAAAATACGTCCTGACGTGTTTTCCAGCCGCTAACGGTCCAGCAGTTTTTGCAGCGTCTCAGGAGCCACGGGCTTGACGAGGTGGTGGTCGTATCCGGCAAGGCGGGCCCGCTCGCGATCGTCAGGCGATCCGTAGCCGGTCAGCGCGACGAGGACGACCGAATCCGCCCTCCGGCTCGGCGCGGAAACGCCGAGCCAGCTCGTATCCGTCGAATCCGGGCAGCCCGATGTCCACGAGCGCGATGCCCGGACGTTCCGACTTCAGCAGTTCCAGCCCCTGGGCGGCGTCCGACGCCTCGAGCACGACGTGTCCCGCCAGTTCGAGCACGGTTCGGTACATCTCGCGGGTGTCGGCGTTGTCCTCGATGACGAGCACGCGCTGCTTGACGGTGGAGTGCGGCGACGCGACGGCCAGGCTTCGGCCGTCGGCGGATCGATGCGAGGGAACCGGACTGAGAACGTGCTGCCTCGGCCCGGCCCGTCACTTGCGACCGACACTGTTCCGCCGTGCAACTCCACGAGGCTCCGCACCAGGCTCAACCCGATCCCCAGGCCGCCTCGCGCGCGGGCCAGTGTCTGATTCCCCTGCACGAACAGATTGAAGATTCGCGGCAGCAACTCCGCGTCGATGCCGATGCCATCGTCGTCGATCCGCAGCACGGCATCGGGTCCCTCGGCCGTGAGGCGTATCTGAATGTGCCCGCCCGCATCCGAGTATTTCACGGCGTTTCCGATGAGATTGCCGACGACCTGCTCCATGCGCGTCGCGTCGGCATCAATCCAGACCGAGTCGATCTCCATGTCGACGCGACGATCCGGCCGTTCATTTCCGGCGATCGTCGCGATACTCCGACGGACAACGGCCGACAGGTCGAGCGGCTGTCGCGTCAGCGCGATCTTGCCGGTGACGAGCCGCCCCGCGTCGAGCAGGTCGTCGATGATGCGCGACAGGTGTCGGACCTGCCGGCTGATGACGGCTCGGGCGCGCCGCGGCACAGATCGGCCGGTTCGATCGCGTCAAGCACCTGCACGGCGCCGACGATCGCGCCGAGCGGGTTGCGGAGCTCGTGCCCGAGCATCGCGATGAACTCGTCTTTCGCGCGGTTCTCGCGTTCGGCGCGGTCGCGATCCGACTCGGCGCCGATCAGGTCACTGAGATCCGCCACGATCAGGTTGCGCCGCACGACATTGTCGGAGCTGGCCGTGGTCACCGACAGATACACGTCGCGCTCGTCGCCGTTGGCCGCGACCAGTTTGCCGCGACCCGCCCCTCGGCCCGCCCGCAACATCGCCGGCAGCGATTCACCGCCGCCCGCCGTGAACTGATCGATCGGCGCGCCGATGACCTGCTCGAGCGGCATGCCGACCAGCCTTGCGAAGCCGCGATTGCAGTACAGGATGTCGCCGGCCACCGTGAGGATGGCGGCCCCCTCCTGCATCTGCTCGATCAGGTCGCGGTACGGCTGGTCGGCGCTCGTGAGCGTGTAGACCTGTTCACCGGCATCGCCCTGTACGACGACCGCATCGACTTCCCCGTGCCGAATCGCGCGAAGCGTCTCTTCGGCTTCGGCAAGTCGCGCGCGCAAGTCCTCGATCGTGGCGGAGTCGACGTCGTCGGTCATGATGCAGCGGCGCCGGCCGGCTAGCTCCGTGGCCGCAGGTCGAGTCCGATCAGCACCCGGTCCGTGTTGGACATGTCGCCGATGACGCGGCGAAGGGGAAGCGGGAGGCGTTTGATCAACGTCGGCGCGGCGATGATCTGCTCGCCCTTGGCGAGCACGGGCTGTTGGTAGAGATCGACGACTTCGAGCTCGTACGCGCCGTGCAGGTGCTCCTCGCAGATCGCGCGGACGTTCTCGATGGCGTGCGCGGAGCGTGGCGTCATGCCGGTGATGTAGAGGCGGAGGATGTATTTGGCACCGGCGGTTGCATCGCGCACCTCGGTGCCTGTGGCCTGGGCGCTCATGACTCCCTCGGTGTCGACGGACGGATGTCGAGGCCCACGAGCACACGCTCGCTGTTCGACAGGTCGCCGATGATCTTCTTGATCGGCTCCGGCAGGCGCCGCACGAGCGTGGGCACGGCGAGAATCTGGTCGCCGCGGGCGAGTACCGGATTCTCGAGCAGGTCGATGATCTCGATTTGGTACCGGCCGCCCAGGTGTTCCTCGCACAGACGCTTCAGGTTCTCGAACGCGCGAATGGATTTCGGCGTCTGGCCAGCGACATACAACCGCAACTGAAACTCTTCGGACGGAACAGTCGGTGTCTCCATGGCAGTGCTCCCGATTACGCGCCGGCGACCCGCCTGCCGTGTGCGCGTCGCGCCACGCAAAGCCTCGATCGGTCAGTGAGAATCCACGAATCTCGTTCGAATGCGCCATCCCGCGGGACTTGAGCACGGCGATCTCGCGCTGCCGCTGCTTGTCGTGTTCGGTGAGCGTCATCAGGACCCACGTGTCCATCAGCGACGAGATCATGGTATCGGTGTCCTGCGTCTCGTTCTTTCCCGGGGTCAAGCTGGTGAACAGCGCCGTGATGCCTTCGGTCTTCAGGTGATCGATGATTCGCGTGAGCATCGCCCGGACTTCGCTCTGAGAGCCGATGGCCAGCAGGTTCGTGACGGGATCGATCACGACGAGCGAGGGCCGCATCTGCCGCACCATGCGATGAAGGCCCGCCAGATGCTGTTCGAGACCGAGCCGCGCCGGTCGGTCGGCGTGGAAGCTGAGCAGGCCGCTTGTCGATCCATGGCTGGAGGTCCAAGCCGATGGATCGCATGTTCCGTACCACCTGCTGCGGTGACTCTTCCATCAGCATGTGAAGGCAGCGCTCGCCCCGGCGGCATCCCGCGTCCAGAAAGTGGGCAGCAAAGCTGGTCTTCCCGGTGCCGGCCGTGCCCGACACGAGGATTGTGCTGCCGCGATAGAAGCCCCGGTCGCCGAGCAGGCTATCGAGGATCTCGACGCCCGTCGAGACCCGGTCGGTCGGCGCCGGATGGTCGAGCCCGAGCGACGTGATCGGCAGCACGGCAATGCCGTCCCGGTCGATGAGAAACGGGTACTCGTTCGTGCCGTGGTGCGAGCCGCGGTACTTCACGACGCGGAGCCGGCGCGTCGAGATCTGATCGTCCACGCGGTGATCGAGCATGATCACGGCGTCCGAGACGTACTCCTCGAGACCGTTCCGCGTCAGCGTGCCGTCGCCGCGCTCGGCCGTCACGATCGTCGTGACGCCCTTGTCCTTCAGCCAGCGAAACAGCCGTCGCAACTCGGCGCGCAGGATGCCGGTGTTCGACAACCCACTGAAGAGCGACTCGATCGTGTCGAGCACGACGCGCTTCGCGCCAATCGATCGGATCGCATGGTCGAGCCGGACGAACAGCCCTTCGAGGTCGTATTCGCCCGTCTCCTCGATCTCGCTGCGTTCGATGTACACGTAGTCGATGGCCAGCTTGCCGTCGGCGACCAGCGTCTGCAGGTCGAAGCCGAGCGACGCGACGTCCTTCGCGATGTCCTCGGCGTTCTCTTCGAACGTCATGAACACGCCGGGCTCGCCGAACTGTTCGGCGCCGTTGACGAGAAAGCTCACGGCGAGGAGCGTCTTGCCCGATCCGGGGCCGCCGCAGACGAGCGTCGGCCGGCCTCGAGGCAATCCGCCCCGCGTGATTTCGTCGAGTCCTTCGATACCGGTGGCCGCCTTGGGGAGCTCGGCCGATTCCGACGGGGGTCATCAGAGGGTCCTGGCCGACCGCTGGGGAGCGTCAAAGGTCGGGTGAACCCGCAATATATCAGGAGCGTCGAAGGCCGGTACTCGCCGCGAACCCCGAACAATCGCGCCGATCTGTCGTAGTCTTCACTCAAATGGGCAAGTACCTCGTGTTCGTGGTGCTGTTCATCCTCTGCTGGCCGGTTGCCCTGCTCGCACTGGTCCTCTATCCCGTCGTCTGGCTGCTGCTCCTGCCGTTCCGGCTCGTCGGGATTGCCGTCGAGGGCGTCTTCCAGTTCCTGCGCGCGGTGTTCCTGCTTCCGGCGCGTCTCCTCGGCGCGAAGGTCTGATTGGGAGCTTTGCAGCGGTTCGGGGGCGTAGTTGCAGGTTCGAAGGCGAAAGGAACGAACTGCGCGAGCCACCTATTTAGTCCGAAAGTTGGCCCGCGCCAGCTCATTCCTGTCGCCTTCGAACCTCCGAACCTACGCACCCTCGAACCGCTTCAGTCACCGTCCTAGACGCCAAACTGCCCAAGTGATGGTCCATGTGCAGGTAGCCCCAGCGCATCCACGCGGCGTCTGAGAGCGAGCCGAAGATCGGATGGCGCCGGCCGGCGAAGAAGCTCGGGCGCGTCGTGACGATCTCGACGAGCGCTTCGAGCGGGCCACGTCCTCGTCGAACGCCGTCGGCTTCGTGCCGCCGAATTCCTGATCGACCTCCGGACGCGTCTGGATTCCGGCCGGCCAGCGCAACGGCGTGTAGAGCGCGATCCACTTGAAGATCGTCCGCTCGCGCAAACCCGAGGCGTGGCTGACGGGTTTTTGATCCGTGTCCATCAGGAACGCGTCCGACAGGTGACAGACCATCTGGTGCGCGCGACATCCGTCCCCATTGCCGCGCGCTGTCGGGTCGAAGCGCACGCAGCCGGCGCAGGACCTCAGCTTTGTCGCGCGGGCGGGACAGCGTTTTCATGAAAGTGGCCGGGGCACGAGAACGGGAACGAGAACGGGGAACGTGGAACGGGGAACGTGGAACGGGAACGATCACCGTCCGAGCAACTTATCTCCCCCCGCCTGCCTGAACGCCGAGAGCGCTCGTTGGCGGCCGGCTTCGGCGTCGGCCAGCAGCGACTGGAACGCCGGCGTGGAACGAATCGCGTCGAACTGCGAGCGGTTCGCGAGCGTGGGCGCGGCGAAGTAACCGCGCGAGACCGCGCGCTCCAGCGCGGCCATGCCACGTTCGTACTCGCCGACGTCGCAGAAGAACCAGCCGCCCTGGAAGATGGCTTCCGGGTCATCGAAGATCTTCAACAGGCTCGCGTTGGCTGGTCCCTCGAAGCACGTCCGGCACGCGGCGGTCGAGCCAGGCTCCGAGATACGCCATCCAGGACTCGAACGCGGGAACCCGCGCCCGCGCGTGCATCTTGCCGAGCGCCTCACGCGCCTCATCGAGTCGTCCGGCAAACCCCAGCGCAATGACGCGAATGCCATCGTCGGCGCCCGCGATGGTTTCGACGGGCGTGATGGCGAGGATGCGGTCCATGTCGCCCTTCATCAGGAGCGTCTGCTCGATGCTGGTCGCGACGTTCGGATCGAGGCGTCGGGCTTCCGCGTCGGCCGCCACCGACTCTTCGTAGAGGCCGCAGTAACGGGCCACGTGGACGAGCCCGGCGAAGAGCTCCGGATCGTTGCCGTGGCGCGTGGCCTCGCTGAGCAGGCGCACGAGCGCGTGCTCGCCACGGCCGATCTCGGCTTCGAGGTTGGCGTAGAGCTTGTGCGCGATCGTGAGCCGCGGATTCAGCTCGAGCGCGTGGCGGAAACACTCCTCGGCCCGCTGGTCGCTGTCGGGCGTCGAATGAATGTACTTGCCGATGACGCGATGGCATCGGCCGAGCCGCGCCCACGCGGGCGCGAACGTGGGATCAAGCAACACGCATTGCTCGTACAGTTCACGCGCTTTCGGCAAGCCGTCGTAGCGTGCGCCCGATCTCGTTTCCGCGCAGATAGAACTCATACGCGCGGGCGTTCGGTGCCGCATCCGGCGACGGCGATGGAAGCGGTGTGCCGGCGCCCAGCGGAAGCGAGAGCGCGTCCACGAGCCGGCGCGCGATGTCGTCCTGCAGCCCGAACAAATCGCCAAGCGGCGACTGCACCGTGTGCGAGGCCAGCACGGTGCCGCCGGGCGCCTCGAGCAGCTGGGCCACGACGCGCAGTTGATCGCCGGACCGGAGGATGGTGCCGGTGACGACGCGATCGACGTCGGCTTCGGCCGCGAGGGCCTTGAAGTCCGGCGTCTCGCGCGCGAACTTCGCGGCCGTCGCGCTCGACCGGACGATGAGCGAGCCGATGCCCGAGAGCGACGTGGTGATCGCGTCCGGCAGGCTGAACGCGAGGAAGTCCGTCTCTTCGTCCGGGCGAAGCGGACGAAACGGCAGGACGACGAGACGTGTGAGCGCCTGAGCGATCGCCGCCGTGTGGTCGCTGTCGGCCGCGCCGCGTCGCGCGCAGTTCCTCGGCCATCTGGTCGGCTGACTCGTAACGTTCGTTTGGTTTCTTGGCGAGCGCGCGCCGCAGCACGCGATCGACGGCGGCCACCGCCGCGCCACCCGAGAGCGCCGGCGGTTGTTCGTAGATCGTCGCGTGCGCGATCTCGACGACCGTCCGGCCGGCGAACGCCGGCCGCCCGGCCAGCATCTCGAACAGGATCGCGCCCGCGGCGAACAGATCCGTCCGCGTGTCGAGCGGCTCGCCGAGCACCTGTTCCGGCGCCATGTAGCGCGGCGTGCCGACGATGGTGCCGGCGCGCGTGAGCTCCGGCGCCGTCACCATGACTTGATCGTCGGTCGGGCGCGCGAGGCCGAAGTCGAGGAGCTTCACGCCGTGCGGCGTGAGGAACACGTTCGACGGCTTGAGATCGCGGTGGACGATGCCGCGCGCGTGGAGCGCCGAGAGCGCGGCCAGCATGCCGAGCCCGATCGAGACCGCCTCTGACACCGGCATGGCTCCGGCCTTCAGCGGCTCGGACAGCGGTTGCCCTTCGAGGAGCTCCATGGCGATGAAGAGCTCGCCCTGGTCCTCGCCGATCTCGTAGATCTGGCAAATGTTCGGGTGGTTGACGCTCGCCGCGGCTCTTGCCTCGCGCCAGAAGCGGCGCCGCGCCGTCTCGTCCTGCGTCACGGCGACCATCGTCTTCAGCGCCACCGTGCGATGGAGCCGCTCGTCGCGCGCGGCGTAGACGACGCCCATGCCGCCTTGTCCGAGCTTGCGGGTGATGGCGTAGTGGCCAAGCCGCGCAGGGATGCCCTCCGCGGTCAGTGGTCCGCCGTTGGGCGTGGCGCCCTCGGGATGCGGTGGAGGAGTTGGTCCTTTCAGCCAGTCGTAGAGCGCGCGCAGCGGACTCTTTGGACTGTTGTTGGTGGTTGGGCGATCGGACACCGGGGTCTTGACGGATCATACAAGGGGTCAGGTCTTGATCAGCTCAAGACCTGACCCCGCCGGACATGCGCAGCGGCGCCGAGGGCGCTGGGGTCTACGCCGGCTTGCGGCGCTGGCGCGTGTCCATCTCAACGACGTGACCGTGCTGCGGCTTGACAACCCGCGCGGTCGCCTGATCGCCGACCTTCACCGCGCGCCGATGTTCGCGCGCGGTGCGCTCGACGGCGGGCGTGGCGTGACCGCAGCGTTCACAGACGAAGTGCATGACCTGCACGCCGTGCAGCTTGCGACGCTCGCGGTACGTGTGCCGATGGGAGCAGGTGCTGGGGAGCCACTGCAAGATTGTGTTGAAGAGCTTCATAAGCGCCTCGGATCCGTAACGACGTGCTGGCGTCCTTACACCGCAACTTCCTTGCCGCCGGGTGCCCGTCGCCGTTCGAACAAGTCGCCCTGCGGTACCTCAGAAGTCATCCCTGGGGGAGCCTAAATCCCGCCTTTCGGCCGCCGGCTGCGGCGGGAGGTCATTTACCCCACCGGGAGCTTCAAAATTGCCATTTCAGGACTGTTGCAGGCCTCCGGCCGCGGCGAAAACAGCCCAAACGTGAGGCGACTGATCTATATGGACGTCGGATCAAGCGTCGAGGTTTCCCGCCGACGCCTTCGGCTACGGCGCGGCAGGCCCGCTTCGCCTTCGGCTTCGGGGGGCAGGCTCCGCCGCCGGCTACGCCGGGGCGGGCGGGCACTCCTCGGCCAGACGGCAAAGCGCGTTGACGAGCCGCATGTCATCCACCGAGTGGCACTCGACGTCGAGCAGCCGCGGACTTGCGACAACGACTGACAGGCAGCGCGCTCTGGAGAGCGCGACGTTCAGGCGATTCTTGCTGAACAGGAACTCGCGGCCGTGCGGCGCGTCCTCGCCCGACGAGGTCGTCATGGAGAAGAAGACGACCGGCGCCTCCCGCCCTTGAAACTTGTCCACGGTGCCAGCTTCCACGCCGGCCGGGAGCCGTTCGCGGAGGTGGCGCACCTGCATGTTGTATGGCGCGATCACGAGGATGTCTGCCGGCGTCAGGGGCCGGGTGACACCGCGTCCGTCGGTAAACGGCCGTCGGCGAGCAGGCGTTCGACTTCCGCGACGACGACCGAGGCTTCTTGCGGCGACATCTGCGCGTTTCCTGAATGCGAGACCGGCAGAAATCGCGTGCCATTTCCGGAGAGGCCCGAGGACTGAACCGCTTGCAGCGCGCAGGAGTCGTCGGACTCCAGCTGACCCTCGTACGAAAGCCGCGAGACGAAGCGGCACAGGTCCGGATGCATACGGAACGTTCGCGCGAGAAAGATCCCGCGATCGGGAGGGACGACGGCGTGCCCGGCCATGTAGTGCTCGAGGACTGAGGCATCGACGCCGTGCGGGTGCACGCCGTGTGAAACGTGAGGCAATTGCTGCGGATCGCCGAGCAGCACGAGGTTACGGGCCGCGGTGCCCATGGCGATCGCATCGGCGAGCGACAACTGACCCGCTTCGTCGATGAAGAGGTAGTCCAGGGCGTCGTCCATCTTGTCTGGCGAGAAGCAATACGTCGTGCCCGCCACCAGGCGCGATGTTCGGATCGAGACAGTCTTTCAGGTCGTCCTTGCTGACGATATTTGCGCTGAGGAACTGTGAGTCCTCTCGACCCTTCGTGGACTTCTTCACGCCGTTGAAGGTCAGACCTCGTTCAGTGGCGACTCGTTCGAGCTCTTCCAGGAAATTGCGAATGGCCCGATGGCTCAGCGCGGCGACGCCCACGCGCTTGCCATCGCGGAGCAACGCGGCTACCAGACGCGCGCCCGTCCATGTCTTGCCGGAGCCTGGCGGCCCCTGGATGGTCAGGCACCCGCCGTCGAGGGATCGCACGACGTCGGTCTGTTCGGACAGGTCCAGAGTCTGGATGCGTTGACCGGGACGACGCCCGCGGAGGCGCGGAGGATTCCGCATCAGCAGGTCGGCGATGGCGCTCCACTGTTGGGCTCGAGAGACACCGACGTCGCCAAAATGCTGGGCGACCCGCCGAACGGCTTCGCGTTGTTCCTCGCTATCGAAAGGTTTCCCGGCCACGATGGCCACGGGTAGCGGGACGGATGCGAGCGAGGGGCCTCGCCTTAACAACAATTGACCGCGATCCTGGTCGATCTCGACGATCTCCCCGGCACTTTCGCGAGTCGCGAAATCCGTGACCTTGTCTTTCGCGCTGAACTTGTTCTCCTGTGGCGGGAACGCCAGCCGATGGCTGAACGAGGTCGCCCGACCCTGCGGCGCAATCACTTCACCCGTCGCGGACAAGCCGGCGATCGCGTCGGCGTCTTCCATCAGATCGCTCATCGATGATTCGAAGCGATCGAAGTACGCCCACCACTCGGGCTTGTCCTCCCGGCGGTGATAGTCGAGAAGGCCCGCGAGAAGGCGCCGAGGTTCGGCTTCGATGAGGTCAGTCGAGAACAGAAGACTTTGGCGGAGCGGCGCGTTGGGGTCCTCCGGATCGCTGACCGGATCTTTGGCTTTGTCCGGGACCGGTCTCCACGGGATCGCGCCGAAGCGCGTCTCGGCCTCGACCTTCCGCTCCAGAAGCCAGTCGCGCAGCCTCAGCGTGGACACGCAGTCTTCTTCGTTGTAACGCTCGATGGCGTCGAGCAGCGTCTTGTCGCGCGTCTCCCGCCAGCGTTCGAACTCCACGATCGAGTCCAGGGCCGTGGCCACCTCGCCCCCGCCGGCGTGGTTCATGAAGAACTGTCGGACGTCCTTCAGCGAATAGCCTTCATGCGACGTTCGAAGCGTCTGCCTCACGACTGGATACAGGTCAATGAAGAGGTCCCGCCGGAGCAGGTCGTCGAGTTCCTCTTCTCGTGTGGCGTGTTGTTGTGCGAGGTGACCCAGCTTGCTGCGCTCGTAGCTGGCGTAGTGGTACACGTGGAGATTCGGATCAGATTTCAATCGATCTCGAATGAAGTCCACCAGGCCGCGAAACGCCGCAGCCTCTTCCTCCCGTGAGGTCGCCCACCAGGACTGGTATCGCGGCGTGTCACCGTCCTGCCACGCCACTCCAAACAGATACTCGAGACCGCCTGAGGGCTCGAAGTACGGATCCCCTTCCATGTCGAAGAAGAGATCGCCAGGCGAAGGCGGCGGAAGCAACTCGAAGCCACGACCGCCTTCCGGCGGAATGAGCTCATGGACGTGCTGACCGGTCGATCGGAACGACCGCTGCAGTTGCGCCTGTCGCTGCAACGTCGTCAGCGTCGGCGGTGCGATATCGACGGCCGGCAACGGGTCGGCTCCAGCGAGAGCCGCGAGCGTCGTGATGCCGGCCGATTCGAGACGCCCGACCTGATCCTGCCGGATGCCTGCGACCAGGCTCAGGTGATCGTCGCGTCTCCATTCGGTTTCGCACGCCGCGGCAAATTCGCACCGGCCGCAGTGAGCGACCGGCATCGGATAGGTCAGCGGCCTGTCGGCGACGAACTGAGTGAAGCGGGAGCGGACCGAGCGGTAGTACGACATGAAGTCGCGGGTGGACAGCGACTCTGTCGTGGTTCCCAGGATCACGTGCATCGCATCGGGATGTTGCCCGGACACCCGCGCGATCTGCGCCGAGTAGAAGGCGAGCTGAAACACGTAGGCCGGCTTGGCCTTTCGAGCCAGCTTGGTGTCCCAAGCCTCGTAGCTCCAGTCCCCGAGATTGGACGGCTTGGGAACACGCACGAGAAAATCCGCGATGCCACGCCAATTGCCGTCCACGAAGACCGCCTGGTAGACGACGTCGGCGCCCGCGCGCATCGCGTCCAGCGGTCAACTGTGCTCGTGTCTGCCAGTCGCCGGTCGTCGGAATCAGAGCCGACAACTCGGTTTTTCGATCTGAAGTGGTCCAACCAGCTCGCTTCGTACGCCAGGCCGTGCCGTTTGAGAATGTCGGCCTCAGGGCTTTCCGTTTCGTCAATCGTGGCGCCATCGAGGCACTGCCGCAGATGGATCGACGTCTTGTGCGCGCACTCCAGGAACGCGGTGAAATCGCTTGGCGAAAGCACCAGGCGGCCGCCGACTTGTTGCATACGGCTCAGATTAGCAGCACGCCGTGACAGGACAGGTCCGCGAGCGTCCTGTCATCCGGGAACCTGGAACCTTCTGGAACCTTCGAACCCTGGAACCCTGGAACCCTGGAACCCGTTTATATCGCCACCGTCAACGCCGCCGTGAGCCCGCCTCCGACCGTGCCGGTCATCGTGGCCAGCTCCAGATTGGCGCCGTCGCTGAACACCATGTCGCTCGCGAGCGAGACCTGCGAGAGATTCGTGATGCTCTGCTCGTACCCTGCCGTCGCGTAGACCTGATCGCAGATCGCCTTCGGCAGCGCGATCTGTGAGGTCGCGACCTTGTTGGAGACGTTCGTCGCCGAGGCGAGCGTCGGGTACACCTCGAAGTGAATATGCGGCCAGCGGCCCTGGTAGCACGCCGGGAAGATGGACGTGAACGAAACACGGCCGCTGCCGTCCGCTTCCTGCACGCCCCGCAGGTAGTTCTGATTCGTGACGCCCTGCGAGTACAGCGAGTAGCGGCCCTGCCGGTCGCACTGCCACAGGTAGATCGCGCGCCCGGCCAGCACCTCGCACGTGGACGCCGAAACAATCGTCAGCTCAATCGTCAGCGGGACGCCGTCCGCGATCCCGCTCAGCCCGGCGAAGCTCGACCGGATGTCGTTGCGGACCACTCCGGTCTGGCTGAGCACGTCGGGTCCGTTCGATCCGTCGCCTGGAAATGGCCCGGCGGTTTCCTGCGGGATTCGCGTCTGACAACCGCCGCCGCCGACGGTCGGGTCTGTGGGGCTGCTGCCACAACCGAGGAGCGGCAGCGCGGTTGCGCCCATCCCAAGTGTTGCGGCGATGCGAAACAACTGTCGCCGGTTCATGGCGGCGCCGGTCGCGAGCAGGTCGCGATGCAACCCGCCGAAGTCGTCGTGATGGTCTGGATGAAGCGGGTCGTGTGTCTTCATGGTGTTGTTCATAAAGACGTGGCACGGACCAGGCCGGATTCGCGATTTGGGTGGTTTCACCGAACTGTCACGGCTTTGTCTCTCAGTTGTCAAAAAAAAGGCCCGCGACACATGGCCGCGGGCCTATCGGGGTGTTCCTGGCTCCCCAGCAAGACCGGCGCGTTGTGCGACCGGCCACAGGAACACTCCTGGGCGGCTATTTAGCAAGCACCGTGCCGTCTTTTCCATGTGAAAAGCGCTGACGTTGCGCCGGCTCAGGGCTCAAGGCTCACGGCTCAGGGCCGTGAGGTCGCTAGAGTGAGTGCCGTGGTGCCACTTGGTTGCACAGCGGTCTGTACTGTCCGTTCTTTCACCGCACACGCCCGTCCTGTCAGCGCGGAAACAATCTTGTGAGGTTCGGCGATCAGCGCGGCGCGGATCTGCGACGAACGAGCGCAGGCACGACGTGGCACATCGTTTGCCCCACCCAGTCGCGCATGAAATCAAGCTGGGAAGGAACTGAGCAGCGTCGAGCTCCGCGCATCGATGTCCGCATGCGGGTGAAGGGGGAGCTCTCGTCGGTCGAAGCGCCGATTCTCGTTCACGATCTCAGCCGGACCGGCTTTGCCGTCGTCAGTACCCTGCGTTTCGATGTGGGGGAGGCGCTCGACTTCAGGCTGCTCGGCCCCGAAGCCTCGGACGTGGGCGTGACCGCGGAGGCCGTGCATTGCCGGCCGATGAAGAACGCGCCGCATCTCTACCTGACCGGTTTCAAGTTCGTTCCCGGTCGCTCGACCGGCCTGCTGCCTCAGGCCTCGATCGACCGCCTCATCGCCGCGGTCACCGTACAAGGCCCCGCATCATTCTTCAGAAGTGAATTGCCCGCGCACTAGAGCTCAGGACTGAGGGCTGCAAGGCTTAGGGCTCAAGGCCAGAGCTCGGAAGCGCCTTCAATCCTGGCCTTGAGCCCGAAGCCCTAAGCCTTAAGCCCTAAGTCTTAGTCCTGAGCCTCTCCGGTAAACCCCTGATTGTCCCTCGCTTCGCGCGATCAAAAAATGGATCGCGAGCGGAGGGATGACATGCGACGAATCGTGATGTTCAACCACGTCACGGCGGATGGGTATTTCGCCGGCCCTGACGGGAATCTGGACTGGGTCATGTCCGACGAGGAGTCGGACAAAGAGTCGGTGCGCCAGTTTCCTGATTTCGACACCGTGATGCTGGGTCGGAAGACCTACGACATGTTCGCGGCGTATTGGCCGAAGGCGCTGGACAATCCCGGCGGCGCGGCCGATCCGCACGGGGCGAAGAAACCGTCGCCCGAGGTTCACGCGATCGCGGTGTGGCTGAACGGTGCCGTCAAGCTGGTCTTCTCGAAGACGTTGAAGAACCCGACGTGGAACAACACCCGCGTCGTCCGCGAGTTTGACCACCGCGCGATCGCGGACCTGAAGCGCCAGCCTGGCAAGCACATCATGATCTTCGGCAGCGCCTCGATCGTGGCGAAGCTCACCGAGCACCAGTTGATTGATGAGTACCGGTTCCTCGTCAGTCCCGTCATTCTCGGAAAGGGCCGCAAGTTGCTCGACGATGCCGCGGCGAAACTGAAGTTGAACTCGCTGGAGGCGTCACCGCATCGTTCTGGTCACGTGATGCTGAAATACGCTGCGGCGGCGTGAGAATCTTCGTCGCCGGCGCGACCGGCGCCATTGGCAGGCAACTGGTGCCGCTTCTGGTCGCCAACCGGCACCAGGTGTTCGCTGCCACACGAACGCCGAACAGACTCGGGTCGCTTGACGCGCAGGGCGCCGAGCCCGTGCTCATGGATGGGCTCAACCGCGACGAGGTCATGAAGGTCGTCGTGGCAGCCATCCCCGACGTCGTCATCCACCAGATGACGGCGCTCGCCTCCATGCGTGACCTCAAGCGCTTCGACGACGAGTTTGCGATCACCAATCGTTTGAGGACTGAGGGGACGAGATACCTGATCGACGCCGCTCGCGCGGTCGGGGCCCGCCAGTTCATCGCGCAGAGCTACACCGGCTGGCCGAACGAACGTCGAGGCGGACGCATCAAGACGGAAGACGATCCGCTCGACGATTCTCCGCCCGTGGCGATGTCGAAAACGCTCGACGGCATTCGCGCACTGGAGCGGATGGTGACGAGCGCCGAAGGGCTGACCGGCACCGTGCTTCGTTACGGCAGTCTCTACGGTCCCGGCACCTCAATCGCCGACCACGGCGACATCGTCCGGCTCATTCGCGAGCGTAAGTTCCCGATCGTCGGCGGCGGCACCGGCGTCTGGTCATTCATTCACGTCGCCGACGCCGCCCGAGCGACCGTCGCCGCGATCGAGCGCGGCGCGGCCGGCATCTACAACGTCGTGGACGACGAGCCGGCGGAGGTGTCGGTGTGGCTGCCTGAGCTGGCGAGCGCCGTCGGCGCGAAGCCACCGTGGCGAATCCCCACATGGATCGGGCGTTTTGCTGTTGGCGAGGCGGGCGTTTCGATCATGACCGAAATCCGCGGCTCCTCGAACGCCAGGGCGAAACGCGTCCTGCGCTGGGCGCCTTCATATCCCACCTGGCGCGACGGCTTCCTGCGAGGGCTTCACGCCGTCGGTCCTAAGCCGTAGGTCCACTCACAATCCTGTATGCGCCCCGCGTGACAGGCGTCACCGATCGCGCCAGAAACGCGTGGCATCGCGTTTGCGCAGATACGAGTCGTGGCTTCGAGCTGGATTCGTCCCGAGCAACGGCGGTCGCCGCGCATCAATGTGCAGATGCGCGTCAAGGGTGAGCTCGCGTCGGTCGAGACGCCGATCCTCGTCCACGACGTCAGCCGGACGGGATTCGCCGTCGTCAGCACCCTCGCCTTCGAGCGGGGCGTCATGCTCGATTTTCGGCTGATTGGCCCCGGCGCCACGGACCTTGTCGTCACCGCCGAGGCAGTGCACACGCATCTGATGCGCGGCGCGCCGCATCTCTATCTGAGCGGTTTCCAGTTCATGCCGGGCCGTCTGACCGGCCTGCTCCCACAGCACGCAATCGACCGCTTCATCGACGCGGTCACCCCCCGCCCGACTGCGGTGTTTCTTGGCAGCGAACTGCCCACCCGCTAGTGAGTCAACGTTCTATGCCCTAAGCCCTAAGCCCCAAGTCTCAAGCCCAAGTCTCGAGCCGTGAGCCTCCTATAATCGTGGCCACCCATGCGGCTCCAGCTCCTCGACTGGCTCATCGTCCTGGCGACCCTGCTCATTTGCTTCGTGCCGGCGCTGTTCTTCGGCAAGCGCGCCGGCAAGAACACGTCTGAGTTCTTTGCGTCCGGCCGGTCCGTGCCGTGGTGGCTGGCGGGCCTGTCGATGGTCGCGACGACTTTCAGCAGCGACACGCCGAACTGGGTGACCGAGCAGGTCCGCAAGTTCGGCGTCGCCGGCAACTGGCAGTGGTGGGCCTTCACGCTCACGGGCGTCGCGACCGTGTTTTTCTTCGCGCGACTGTGGCGCCGGTCCGGCGTCATGACCGACCTCGAGTTCTACGAGTTGCGCTACTCGGGCACGGCGGCGAGCCTCGTGCGCGGCTTCCGCGCGGTCTACCTCGGGCTCTTCTTCAACTGCTTCATCATGGGCACCGTGATGCTGGCGGCGTGCAAGATCGCCAACATCCTCTTTGGACTGCCGCCCTGGCAGACCATCGTCATCTGCGGTGTGCTCAACGTGGTCTTTGCCGCGCACGCGGGACTCTGGGGCGTGCTCGTCATCGACATGATTCAGTTCTTCATCAAGATGACGGCGGTCATCGCCGCGGCGTATTTCAGCTTGAAGGAAGTCGCGCGCCGGACCGGCATCGCCGAGGGCGCGCTCGCCGGGCTGCAGCATCTCGTCAACACGCTCGGATCGCAGCAGGTGAAGTTCACCGACGGCAGCCAGCCGGTCGTGTCGGCGATCGACGGCACGGGCCAGCCGATCCTCAACATCCTGCCGAACTTCGCGATGTGGGATCTGGCGCTCGCCATCTTCATCATGCCGCTCGCGGTCGGCTGGTGGGCCAACTGGTATCCCGGCGCCGAGCCCGGCGGCGGCAGCTACATCGCGCAGCGCATGCTCGCGTCGAAGACCGAGAAGGACTCGCTTGGCGGCACGCTCTTCTTCAATCTCGCGCACTACGTGCTGCGGCCGTGGCCGTGGATCATCACCGCGCTCTGCTCGATCATTGTGTTCCCTGAGCTCAAGGACATTCAGGCCGCGTTTCCGAATGCCGATCCTGGTCTGATCGGTCACGACAGCGCGTTTCCGGCGATGCTCATGTTCCTGCCGGTTGGTTTCACCGGGCTGATGGTCGGCGGTCTCATCGCGGCCAACTCGTCCACGATCCTCACGCACCTCAACTGGGGCGCGTCGTATCTCGTGCACGACTTCTATCGCCGCTTCTTCGCGCCCGATGCGCCGGAAAAGCACTACGTGCGGGTGGGCCGCATCTGCACGGCGTTCCTGTATGTGTTTGCGGGAATTCTCGGGCTGATGCTCGAGTCCGCGCAGGGCGCCTTCCAGGTCATCATCAGCATCGGCGCCGGGACCGGGCTTTTGTATCTGCTGCGCTGGTTCTGGTGGCGCATCAACGCGTGGTCCGAGGTCGTGGCGATGATCAGCTCGTTCGCGATCTCCGTCGCGTTCTTCGTCGCCGGGAAGGCCGGCTACTCGCTGCCGTTCGCGCAGACGATTTTCATTTCAGTCGGGTTCACCACGGTGTGCTGGCTGCTGGCCGCGTACTTCGGCCCGCAGACCGATCGGGCGACGTTGATTGCCTTCTATAGGAAGGTGCACCCGCCCGGCCCGGGCTGGGAGCGCATTCGCCGCGAGGCCGGCGTGAGCCGGGCCGACGCCGAGAGCCAGGGCGACAGCATGAGAATGGCCGCGCTCGGCTGGATCGCCGGCGTCGCGACGATCTGGTCGTCGCTCTTCGCGATTGGCAACTATCTTTACGGGCGCATGGGCCTCGCGCTCACGCTCACCGCGATCTTCATGGTGAGCGGCGCGACGTTGCTCTACGTGATCAATCACGTCTGGGATCGGGCCGATCGATTTGAGGCGTAGGTAGGTCAGGCGGGTAGTGCGTCAGTTTGCCTAGCGCGATCTGTAGTCATGCCGTGGTCCGCGTGTCTGGTCCCGTCAAGGGGAACCCTTGACTAGCTGACGAGCCTGCCTTGAATGAATACGGTCTGCGCGACGCCGCAAAGGGGACACGACCACGGTTGAGAGATGGAGTGGTACCACGGCCAGTATGTGAGCGACGCGGGTTGGTCACACTTGCGACAGAGAAGGGAAATGGAGACTGGGGCTTGTTCGCCGGGCCGCTTTTCAATAACCATCTAGTCTCGGTCAGTTCATCGTCATGCGTGGCGGTATGACGAGCAGGCGCGAGAATGGCCGAACGTTCTCACGACCACTCGCGGATTCCGTCAGCAAGTCCAACTGGACTTGCAGCCGTGTGATGTGTTTCAGGCTTACGTCTTGCTCGCTCCGCATCTCCAATAACAGGGCTTCCATACGATTGAGGCGACGGTGGGAAACAGCCAGCTTTGCCATTGCCGCTGGACTATAACGGTCGAGACGAATTGACGGCTGTTCCCTTTTGTACACACGCTGATTTCTCGTGCGAAGTCGCGTCAGCGACTATGCAAACTGACCCAGTACCACATCAGGCGTACATGGGCTTGGGGCTCGAGGCTTGCGGTCTGGGGCTTGAGGCCCCAGACCGTCGTAAACTCGATGCTCGACATGTACGCGCTTCAGCCAGGTTCTGGGACCGATCGCGACGCCGCGCGGTGCGAAGAGCTGCGCTCTCAGGTGTCTCGCCGCGAGAGCGAGCTCGACGCCCTCAAGGTCG
Organism: uncultured Acidobacteriota bacterium; assembly: GCA_963730485.1. Lineage (GTDB taxonomy): Bacteria > Acidobacteriota > Vicinamibacteria > Vicinamibacterales > SCN-69-37 > CAVTYZ01. The sequence continues at coordinate 54,178 of CAVSRY010000028.1, forward strand.
AGCTCCAGAAACTGCAGTCGCGTTACCTCGGCGAGATCGGGTCGCTCTATCGCGAGCTGAGCGAGCTCGAGGATCAGATCTTCGAGGCCGAAGTGCGAGCCGGACTCAGGCCGCCGGTCGCCGAGGAACAGCCCGATGGCGGGTCCGCTGACCCTGTCGAGACCGATGGCGGGTTTCAGTGCTCCAACCGATCGCAACCCTCCGACGAGCTCAAGAAAGTGTTTCGCGATGTCGCGAAGTCGATCCACCCGGACCTCGCGGTCGACGGCCCGGAGTGGAATCGCCGCCATTCGCTCATGGCCGAGGCCAATCGCGCCTACGCCGAGCGAGACGCCGACCGGCTGCGGCTGATTCTCCACGCCTGGCAGAACGATCCGGATTCGATTGCCGATGACGAACCCAACGCGACGCCGCGCCGGATTGCGCTGCTCGAGCAGCAATTAGTGGTCATCGACGCGGAGTTCGCCGAGCTTCGGAAGTCGGCCATCTATCGCTTGAAGACCAAGATCGAAAGCACGCGCGCAGAGGGCTGGGACCTGTTCGCCGAGATGCGGCTGCAGGTGAAGAGTGAGGTTGGCCGCGCCAAGGCACGTCTCATGAAGTTGCGGAGCGCGGTGCGGTAGCGGCCGTGCACCCATCCGCGTCGCCGCGTCACCTTGCGATGGCGGGTCTCGTCGGACCGGTGTGCATGGGCCGGGCTCATTCAGCGGATTCTCTGCGCGATTTGGTTTACGTGGATGATTGTTGCGGCGAGTCGGCTGAGACGCTCAATCTAAGCGAGGTCGAGCCGATCCCCCAAGCAGTGATGTATTGATCGTGGCCGAGAAGTGATTGCCCTCGGCGCCGTGCGCCAGCGACACCACGACCATTGGGAAACCGCCAGCGCGCACGGTGACGCCGGCCGCGACGCTCGTGCGTAACCCGGCGGCCGAGAGCTCCGCGCGCCGGAGGCCGACCATGCCCTGTTCGAGCTGCACCCACGCGCCCACGGGCCCCCACACCGAGTGCTCGATCGACTCCTGAAAATGCATCGCGTGCGGGCCGCGGAAGCGGTAGTCGTCGAAGCCCGACAGGCTCGCCTGGCCGTTGACGTCCGATCCGCCGAGCGTGGGCTGGAGGTAGAAGGGCACGACGTTCCCGCCTGACGCCGAAGACGTCATGTAAACCGCCCGCAGGCCGACCGACCCGCGGCGGTCGCGCGAGACTGAGAGTGGCGGACAGTCACCGCCATCGCCGCTCATCGAGCAGCTATTCGGGTCGTTCGTGTCTCGCGCCTCGACACGGCCACTGCGCCCATAGAGCGGGATCTCATGATCCAGGTCGATTCGCCATCGTCGGAACGACACGCCTTCGCCGAAAAACTGCTGGAACCGGACCAGGTAGTTGAACCGCAGGCGCCCGCCGAACGCGTCGGGCCTGAGGCGAGCACCTTCGCCGATCTGCAGGACGTTCGGTTGGTCGGTGAGGCCAGGTGCCGTGGTCTCCGTGAAGACATCGCCCACGAAAGGCACGTCATCCGACGCGCCATCGCGAATCGCGACAATTCGTCCATGCGCCTCGCCGAGAAGCGACAGGTTCAATGCCCGCGCCAGGCCGAAGCTGGAGATCGGCGCGACGACGTTTCCGCCGACGACGGTGTGCCGCAGCCCGAACTCGGTGCGTTCGTCGATCGAGGAGTCTGGTCCAAGCCCGAAGAACTCGACCCGGCCAAGGGACGTCGTCTGCCCGTACAGGCTGAACACGGTGGACGGGCGCACGACGAGTGCTCCCGGCGCGGGCGCGGTGGTTGGATCGGTGACGACCGTGATGACGTCCTCCGGTGTGCGCACGAACATTACGTAGCCGCCGGCCCGCCATGCGCCTTTGAAGCTGCGGACGGCATCGGCGCTCCAACTGACGCGCCAGGTCTCGCTTGGCGCGTAGTGCGTGCCAAAGGCGGCGCCGAGCGACAGGCCGTTGCCGGGCGCGATGCTGCCAATCGCCAGGTGCAACGGCTTGCCTGTCGCCACCAGAACGGCACAGCCCACGACGGTCTTCGGGCTCCCGCAGCTCTCGCGAAGGTGCTCCGCCTCGCGACGCAACTCAGCCCGTAGCCGGCTTTCCTGCGCGTCGGCGATCCCGGCAAGAGCCACGTACGCGCTAGCCGCCCCGACCGCGAAGGCGGACTTGATGCTGCTCATCGTTTCTTCGCCCGACGCCGCCCCGTCGACGCGGCCTTCTTTGCCGGACGCTTCTTCCGTTTGGTGACGGCAACCGCAATTGGCGGCGACGCCGCGCCGGCGGGTTGTCCGGTCCCTTCAGGGTGGAGCCGGCGAGTGACCTTCTCGATGAACGCCGCGGCCTGACCCTCCGTCCGTACGCGCTTCGCTTGGGCGGCCAATCGGTTTCCCGTTCCGCTCGGCGCAAGGATGTAGCCCAGCTGCTCGACCTGACTCCGCAGGAGGTCGGACGCCCGGCGGTTCTTGTTGAACGCACTTGCCGGTACTTTCGGAACTTTGATCGGTTTCATCATGTGGCAACGCTCTCTCAGCTCAACTGGAACACCGGCGTCTCGGTGCGCATCTCGTTCAGGGAGAGCAGGTCGAGAAACAGCTCGGCGTCTTTCTCGCGCGGCGATCGGTTGTCGAACGGTCCAATGAAGAAATCCGTCACGGTCGCCGGAATCGACGCGTGCTCGAACGTACGGCCGCCGACAACCGTCCCTTTCGGCACCCACGGCGATACCAGCACCGCGGGGACGCGCACGCCCAAACGGTCAAAGAAGAATGGCCGGCCCGTGCCGGTCTTGTCCGGCTGCGCGAAGAACTGGTCAGGAATGCAGAAGGGAGGCGGTACGTGGTCGTAGACCCCGCCGTGTTCGTCGTAGGTGATCAGCAGCGCGGTGCTCTCCCACAGCAGGGCGTTCTGCCGAATCGCGTTGTAGATGGACGCGATGAATCGCTCGCCGGACCCGACGTGATGGTCGGGATGCTGGTCGCACGCGAGCAGCATTCCTCCGGGGCCCTCGTGGTCCGTGTAGTTCGGCTCCACGAACGAGTAGTCGGGGAGCGTGCCGTTGGCGCAATCCTGAATGAACTGGTCGTACGTGCCGAAGATCCTCGGCTGGCTCTGCAGGAGGTTCACCACCTCCATCGTCGAGCTGGCCTGGTCGAAGTAATAGAGCTTCGACGTGTTGCCCTCGTCCAACAGCCGTTCGTAGATGCTCTTGTACTGTTGATTGGCGTACCAGATTTCCATGCCCACGTGGCCGAACGACGTGCCGTAGTGCGCGAACGCGCGGTTGCACAATGTGGGCCCTGGAACGGACGCAAACCATCCATTGAACACGGCGAATTCACGAGCGAGCGTCGTCAGCACCGGCAACTTCTGCGGCGGGAACGTGTACATGATCTTCCGCGAGTGCTTCACGTCGTGGCGCTGGTTGAAGTAGCTCTTCACGAACCCGCCCATCGTCGGCACACGGTGCAAAGACGGGTCGCCATCGAAAATCTGCAGATCCACGGCGGGGAAGTGATGGTCCGGATCCGGGTTCAGCTGACCCTGAAACTTCGCCGACGGCTCGGCGAACACCGGCTTTCCGGTCGTATCGACATTGAACTCGTTGCCGGTGAGCCCATCGATGCGCGGGTCGAGCGCCCGAAGACCACCGAGCATGTGATCGAACGAACGGTTCTCCATCATCAACACGACGATGTGCTTGAGCTTGTCGAGGCCACGGGGCACGGGTAGAACTCCGGATGTGGATCGCGTGATGACGTCGCTGAGCGGGCGACTGGCGCGATAGTCGAAACGTCCGCGGGGAGCGGCGGTGAAAGTCTAACCTGAGCGGTCACTGGAATCGAGGATATGCTCTGACGTCCGTCCCGCCGTTCAAGCGACTGGAGTCAGCCTGATGCGACGAACCGTGCGCGATCTCGCACTGTGTACTGGTGTCGTCGCGATGTGCGCGACAACTGCGAGCGCTCAGCAGCCCGTTCCGGCTCGAACAGAAAAGTGGGAGGTCGCGGTCACGTTCGGCGGATTGATCTCCACGAATCCGAGCGGCGGGACGGTCACGGCGCCTCCCGTGGATCGGTTGCTGCCGCTTGCGGGCGGCGGATCGGGCCCACGAGTGTCGTCCTGGTTCTTCGGCGATGGTGCGACGCTGCTGAACGACGTCAACGCGCAGTTGGGTATTGGCGTCCGAGTCACGTCACTTGACGACGTGCTTGGATCGTCGATGATTCAGACACCGAACACGATCGCTGTCGGGTTCCGCGTCGCGCGCGTCCTCACGTCGCGCCTGACGGCGGAACTGACGCTGGACTACAGTCCGACGGGAACGAGGGCGAGGGATTCCGTCTCGGGTGCGCTGCGCGGAGACCCGGACTACTTTCGTGGACGCCATGCGGCCGCTGATCGATTCGGGGCCGAATACCAACCTCTTACCGTTTACGACCAGCAGCGGCGTTTGGCCCGGAACAGGCGGGCAACTTCTGACCATCGGGGCGTTGAAGGTACGCGTTGACGTCCATGCGCCGGGTTACGCCGTTCGTCGTCGGAGGCGCGGGCATCACGTCGCGGTTCGGAGAACTGCCGACAGCGGGTGTGAGGGGACACTACGCCGCGCGGTTCGGGTTTCCGGAGTGTCACTGTGGGATGAGCGAGAGAGACGTCGTTCGATTTCGTGTCTCGGAACCGTCGCGTGGGGTCGTGGGCATGCTCGGCGTCGGATTCGACTATCAGCCCAGGGTGAAGTTCTGGCGCGGCCGGGCGGAGAACAGTTCTCGTTGGGGCATTCGGATTGAAGCGCGCGCGTATATCGGTTCCACCGAGAGCGAGACATTCGTCGATACCCGTCCATCGTTCGAGACGGAGCCGCCCGATGAATTCGACTTCGACTATCCCGTTTCGGGCGTCTTGGTGGTTGGCGCGGCGCCCGCGGCGCAGTTCAGCAACGACCCGCCGGTCACGGGTTTCGAATCGAGCCTGAGCGGCCAGCCCCTCACGAACTACCGAGTCTTCGAAGGCAGCGGGATACGCGCGCGCGTAGCGATCACGACGGGGCTGTTCGTTCGTTTCTAACGCTGGATGGCTCATGGCTTAGGGCTCAAGGCCGCTCCAATCGATTGGCGCTATCGCTGCGCGGTAGACGTTGCAGAGGTGGCTTGGGACGATCTGACAACACTCGATCTGAAATAGCGTGGGCCGGTTCGCGTGCGGCCTCCGCGCCTCCGCCTCTCTTCACGACTCATCGGCCTGTGCCTTTCGCGCCCACGTGTGCTTTCGTGGCACAGGGCGTTGACAGTCAACTCCTTCCGCATCAACAACTTGTACAATGGCGCGCCGGTTGCTTAGTGGCTCGACATGAGAACACTCGCGCTGCTACTCGCACTCGTCACCACGCCGTTCGCGGCACACGCACAAGACACCGCCGTTCCTGACGGCGCCATCATCGAATCGGCCGAGGTCAGCGGCCTCGCGCTCGACCAACTCAGTCCCGGACTGCAGCAGGAGATCGCCGCGCTCGCGGGCCAGTCACTGAACCGTGAACGGCTGAACGCTCTTGCCGCTCGCATTGAGGGCGAACGACCTGACGTCGTCGCCGCGGTTCGCGACGTCGCCCAACCCGACGGGCGCGTGCGGGTCGTCTTTCTCGTCGCGCGCATCAGTGACAACGAAGGGCTCGCCGAGAACATCAACGCTCGCTACACGGTCGAGCACGTCGAGGTGACGGGCATCCCTGACCGCAAAGTCAGCCAGGAACTGCTCGATGAGCTGCAGGCGCTCGTCGGCAAACCGCACGATTCAACCGAGGCCGACCGGCTAGCCCGAAAGCTCGAGGCTGAGCTGCCGGACTACGACGTCAGCCGGCGCATGCGGCGCGGCGACGAGTCGGGCCGGATTCGACTCGTGTTCGAGATCAGGCGATCGGAGCGGAGCCGCTGGCTGCGCTTCACGCCATCGCGGTCGAAGCTCGTCTACCACCAGGACCAAGGGTGGAGCGGGGTCATCGACCTACCGATTGGCGGCCGCACCAACAACCAGTTCAATGTCGGCTTCGTCCTCGGCAACGACGACGACCTGATCGAGGAGTACTCGGGCTATCGGCTCCGTTTCCAGAACCGGCGGGCTGGCACGGAGCGGATCGGTGTCGGCTTCGAGTTGTCGCGCTTTTCGCAGGACTGGCGCGACGCCACGCTCGTTGCGCTCGATGCGACGCCCGACCTCGCGCGACCCTATCGCACCCGCCTCACATTCGAACCGAAGGTCACCTTCGCGATTACCCCGCGCGTCAGGGTGAGCGCAGGGGTGAGCACGTCCGAGCTGAAGCCGCTCGACACCGGGCTCGAATCGCAACACGCGAATGCCTTCGTGACGGGAATCGGCTACGACCAGACCTGGAGCCGCCGCCGACGTGCGACGACTACGAACTCGTCTAGCTCATTCACGGGAAGGCGCGTCGAGCACGTCAGCGACGGTGGGCAGACAGTTCAGGCGACGTACGAGTTCCACGCCGGAACCGACGATCTCGACAGCGATCTGAGCTACCGGCGTCATCTCGCAGAGGCGCGTTTCAAGACCGAGCGCGGCGGCACGTCCTTCATTGCGGACTTTCGGGCAGGCCGCATCACCGGCGGCGCACCACTGTTCGAGCGGTTCACGCTCGGCGATTCGACGACGCTCCGCGGCTGGAACAAGTTCGACCTCGCCCCAGCGGGCGCCGACCGCATGTGGCATCAGTCGGTCGAGTTCCACCACCACCTGTTCTCGTATTTCTTCGACGCCGGCTCGATTTGGAACGAAGGCGGTGAGCGCAAGATCCGCCTCGCGACTGGCGTCGGTTTCGGCGTTCTGTTTGTCGGCTTCCCGCTGAATGCCGACGATGGCGACGCGACGTTCATCCTGAACGTGCGTTTTGGAGCCGGGTTTTGAGGACGCGGGCGAGGACACGGGCCGCCGAGCTCAAGCTCGGCGCGACGTACTGCCTGTGCGTCGCCGCCATACTCATCGCGCCGCTGGCGGCTCAGTCAATCGCCGTGAGCACGACGGGCGGTATGCTGCGCGTGCGGTCGGGGTTCGGCTTCATCGAAGGTGCGGTCATGGATCAGTTGCGCGACGGCCGATCGGTCCGTGTCGACTTCGCGCTTACCGTGCTCCACGCGCCGCGGGGCTCCGTGATCGCCGAGGCCCGGCAGAGCTTCACCCTGAGCTTCGACTTGTGGGAAGAGCGCATTGCGGTCACGCGTATCGGCACGCCGCCGCGCTCCGTGTCGCATCTGCGACCGCGGGATGCCGAGGTCTGGTGTCTCGACAACCTGGCGGTCGCGCGAAGCGAGCTGGGCCGGCTGACGCGCGACACGCCGTTCTGGGTCAGACTCGAGTACACGTTGCCGGACGTCGTGTCAGACTCGGAGGCCGACGAGACGCTGACGATTCGGCGATTGATCGATGTGCTGAGCCGTCGCCCGAAGGACGTCGAGACCGGAAAATCCGTGGAATCCGGTCCGTTTCGGCTGTCGGACTAGATGTGTATCGACTTCGCAACCGCCTGATCGCCGCCTTCGTCGTCTCGACGATCCTGCCCCTGGCGGCGTCGATCTGGATCGCCTCGTCTCTTCTCGATCGCAGCCTCGGCTACGCGACGACTGGCGAAGTCGATCGGCTGTCGCGCACGCTCGAAGGGACCGTGCGGCAGTTCTATCAGCGTGAGCGGGAGTCGCTGAAGCTGGATGCGACGGCCGGGCGAGTGGCACCAATGCATTTCGCCGTCGCGGACCAGTCCAATTGGCCGGACGCCGTGCGGGCGTTCTGGGACAGCGGGGAAGCCGAACGGTTCGGCGTGTCCGGTCCGGGCGGCGACCATCTCGACTTTCTGCGAAAAGACACGCGCGGCGTGGAGGTCTTCAGTCGCGACCTGGGCGGCATCCACATGCAGGAACTGTCCGCCGAGTTCGGACGCACTCGCGCGCTCGTCGGGTCGATCGCGTCGCGCGATCTTCGGCGCGGCTTCACGCTGACGCTTCTTCTCTTGATCGGCGCTCGTGTGGCTCGTCTCGCTGGTTCCGCTCATGTTCATCGCGCATCGGGTGAGCCGGCCGATTCAGCAGCTGACCGCCGGACTGACCGACTTTGCGGGCGGCGATTGGGACAGACGGATCGAAACCAGCCGGAACGACGAGGTTGGACGCGCCGTCGACGCGTTCAACAACATGGCCGAGCAGCTCCGGACGAACCGCGACCGCATCGTGTACCTGGCGCAGATGTCGAGCTGGCAGTCGCTCGCGAGAAAGACGGCGCACGAGCTGAAGAATTCGCTGACGCCGATTCGCCTCACCGTCGAGGAAATGCTCGCGCGTCAGCCCACCGCCGACCGCGCCTTCATGGAGCAGGCCGCGCAGATTGTCGTCTCCGAAATCGAGATCGCTCGAGGGGCGCGTCCGCGCGTTCTCAGAATTTGCCAGCGACCCGCCCGTCAGGCCCGAATCGCTCGACGTCAATACGCTGGTCACCGAACGCATCGCGCTGTTGAAACCAGCGCACCGGCCACGACGTATCGAGTCTACGGCTGGACTGCCGACAGCCCGCGCGTCTATGCCGGCGCCGACCTCGTGAAGGGCATCCTGACGAACCTGCTCGAAAACGCCGCCGACGCTGCCGGCCCAGGCGGAACGGTCCTGACCGTGACGCGCGCAGACGGCGACCACATCGTGATCGAAGTTCACGATTCGGGACCGGGACTGAGCGATCAGGCCGCCGCGAACGCTCTTCGAGCCGACAATTACGTTCAAGAAACACGGCATGGGTCTTGGTCTGTCGATTGCCAGGAAGAACGCGTTGGTATCAGGGGGAGACATCTCGGTCGTCGACGGCGAACTCGGGGGCGCGGCGTTTCAGGGTCACGTTGCCGGCGGTTGGTCCGAAGGTCCGACAAGGTGCCTCACCGAAGCCGCCAGGCCGCGAAGTCGGGTCGGAAGGTTCGAAGGGATGATTCGTAAACATCGTGTCGTCATCGTGGACGACGAGCCGAACATTGGCTCGTCTCTGCGCCTGATCCTCGAGGGTGAGGGATACGGCGTCACGGTCTGCGAGTCGGTGACGAAGTTCAGAGCGGAACGCTTCGCGGGCCGCGCCGATCTCTACCTGCTCGACGTCCGGCTGCCGGATGGCAGCGGGCTCGACGTGCTCAAAGCGCTCAAGCAGGGCGGCGATCCGGCGGCCGTCGTCATGATCTCGGGCCACGGAACGATCCAGGACGCGATCGAGGCAACGCGGAACGGCGCGTTCGATTTTCTCGAGAAGCCGCTCGCGCGCGACCGCGTGCTGCTCGTCGTCAAGAACGCGCTCGAGCGACTCGGACCTGCAGATCGAGAACCAGAAGTTCCGCGACCTGGTTGGCGAGCCGCCGCGAATGATCGGCAACGAGCGCGGCGTTCCGGCGCGCGGTCACCGAAGCGACGCAGGTGGCGAAGTCTGATGCCGGCGTGCTCCTGGCCGGTGAGTCCGGAACGGGCAAGGAGCTGCTCGCGGCCCACATTCACCGCGAGAGCCGGCTCGCCGTCGCGCGCGTTCGTGAAGGTCAACTGCGCGGCCATTCCGACCGAGCTGATCGAGAGCGAGCTCTTCGGTCACGAGAAGGGCGCGTTCACGGGCGCCGCCGGTCTGCGGCGCGGCAAATTCGAGCTGGCCGACGGCGGAACGATCTTTCTCGACGAAGTCGGTGACCTCCACGAAGCGTCGCAGGCGAAGTTGCTTCGCGTCCTTCAGGACGGCGAGGTTCAACGGCTCGGCGGCGAGCAGCCGATCCGCGTCGCGGTCCGCATCATCTCCGCAACCAACCGCCAGCTCGACTTACTGATCGCCGAGGGCAAGTTCCGGCAGGATCTCTTCTATCGTCTCAGCGTCGTTCCCATTCGTGTGCCCGCCGCTGCGCGAGCGGCGCGAAGACATCGCGGCTCTCACGGCCTACTTCCTCGCCGATTTCTGCGCGCGCAACAACTTCAAGCCGAAGGCGATGGATGACGCGGTGGTGGCGGTGCTCGAGGACTACGACTGGCCGGGCAACGTGCGCGAGCTCCGAAACGCGACGGAACGGATGGCGATTCTCACGCCGGGCGATCGAATCACCGAGGACTCGGTGCCCTTCGAGATTCGCGCGCCGCGCATCGGGGCGCCGTCCGACCTGCACCAGGCGCGCGACGACGCCGAGCGCCAGCGCATTCTTCGGGCGCTGGACGAAACGGACTGGAACGTCTCGGGCGCCGCGCGCCTGCTCGGCATCGAGCGCACGAGCCTGCACAAGCGGATGAGGACGCTCAAGATCGGCCGGACCGGGCGGGAGCGTCGGACGTGAGCTCCTCACTTCGCTTCTTCAGGCCATCCGCCTCGTACTTCAGATACCGGTGCGTGATGTCTCGCGTCATTCGCGCCAGCAGGCGGCCAACAAAACCCTGGTAGTAAAGGACGAGCGCGGCTCGCGTGCCGCCGGCGATCGGTTGCACTGAGTGATTGGCATAGACGCGCATCCCGGGCGCGCCGCTTTCCCAGGTGAAGCTTCGCCCTGGTTCCAACGCCGTGACCTTCCACATCGCGGGCGGGAATCTCGGCTGTTTGATCCGCGCCCGCGTACCCACGCCGAATCGGCCCGCCACCCACGAGCCGGATGCTGCGGACCGATTGGGTCCACTCGTGCCAGCGCTCGACGTCGGACATGACCGCCCAGACGACCTCGGGCGGGGCGGCGATATCCACCGAGGTGCGGAACTCCACGACCATAGAATACGAATCCGCGAGCCCGAGTGACGATGCGTATCAGCCAGGGCACGCAGGCCATGCTGGAAGCGTCTCGTCGCGCGCTGTCTTCCGCGGAACTTCGCCTGCTCGAACAAAGGCCTCACGTCTTGAAGCGAGGCCCGACGGGCGTCTCGAGGTTCCCGTTGATCTCAGGCCGGCATGATTGGCGTGCTCTGGCTCGCGACGATGCTGGCGTCCGACGCGCCATGGCTGGTCATCACCGGATTCTGGGCCGTCGTCTGGATCGGTCTCACGCTGTGGGGCATGAAGGATCTCTTCACGTGGGGTGGCCACATGACATCCATGGCCGCGGGGCTCGAGTCGGCGCTTGCGACGTAATGAAGCCGACGTGTTCGCAGATCCGATCCCGGTCGTACGTTCAGTTCGAGGAAATTGAAGACGAAGGCGCGTGCTACGCCTTCGAGCTCGAGGACGGCCGCCTCGTCTTCGTCAGCGGCCAGGAGTTCTACCCCGAGGCAAAGTTTCCGAGCCTGGATTTTTCCCTCGTGTATGTCCTGGATGAAAGAGGCCAGACCGTGGACATGCTCATCGAAAAACGAGGCCCCAGGGTCGCGCCGTCGAGGGTCATCTCTGCGGAAGCCAAGGGGCGTCTCGATGTTCCCGAACACCTTGCGACTCTGCCAGGTCCGACGACTGACCTCGAGAGTCGACTGGGTTCGCGTTGATCGCTCGGCCTCGAGACGATGCTATCGTCATTGGTTCGATGCGTATCGCGGCCCTCAGCGATCTCCACGGCTACCTTCCGTCCGTTCCCGAGTGTGACCTTCTGATCGTCGCCGGCGACTTGTGCGTGGACCAGATCGGCAAGTCGCACGCCGCCGTGGCGCACGACCAGCAGGAGCGGTGGTTTGACCGTTACGTACGTCCATGGTTTCTGCAGGCGCCGGCCTCGCACAAGGTCATGACCTGGGGCAATCACGATTGGTGCGGCGAAGATGGCGGACTTTGCCGACGACGTGCCTGGCCGCGCCAAGAACGGAGCGCTTCAGATCGTCGTCGATGGCGAGACGTCGGTGCCGCTCGTTGATTCGCAAGCGCGAGCCGGTTCGCTCCGGATCTGGGCGACGCCCTGGTCGAATGCGTTCATGGACTGGGCGTTCATGAAGAAGCCTGAAGAGCTCGCCGAGATTTACGCGCTGATTCCTGAAGGTATCGACATCCTCGTGTCGCATCAACCGCCGCTCGGTTACGGTGATTTGTCGGTGCTCAGAGGCGCCGGCCAGTCCGAACACCACGGCAGCCGCGAGCTCCTGGCGGCGATCAAGCGCGTCCGGCCGAAGCTCGTTATTTGCGGTCACATCCACGAAGGACACGGGCGCTACGAATATGACGGGATCCCGATCTACAACGTCAGCGTCGTCGATGAGCAGTTTCGACTCGTGCACGAGCCGACGATGATCGAGATGCACGGTGAGACTCGGGCGTGTGCCTGCAGGAGCTCTGAGCGCTCTAGGCTCAGCCGCAGTCGCCAGGCCTGCGAAGCCGCTCGAAGCCCCAAGCCTCAAGTCCGACCATCAACCGCCTTCTCCGGCGTCAAAGCCACATGTCGCAGTCAGTCGAGCTGGGTATCGATACGTTCGGAGACGTCACGTTCGGGCCAGACGGCAAGCTCCTGCCGCAGGCGCGCGTGTTGCGCGAAGTCGTTGACGAGGCCGTACTTGCCGACCAGGTCGGCATCGATGCGTTTGGCGTTGGCGAGCACCATCGCGCCGACTTCGCCGTTTCTGCGCCCGAGGTCGTTCTGGCCGCCATCGCCGGCAAGACCCAGCGCATCGTCCTTGGATCGGCCGTGACCGTGCTGAGCACGGACGATCCCGTTCGGGTGTTCCAGCGTTTCTCGACGCTGAACGCGGTGTCGAACGGGCGCGCGGAAGTCATCCTGGGCCGTGGCTCGTTCACCGAGTCGTATCCGCTCTTCGGCTACGACCTGTCGCGCTACGAAGAGTTGTTCGAGGAGAAGGTCGCGCTGTTCGCCGAGCTCGTGAAGAACCAGCCGGTGACGTGGAGCGGGAAGACGCGGTCGTCGCTGACGAATCAGACGGTGTATCCGCCGATCGAGACGGGCGCGTTGCGCACGTGGATTGGCGTTGGCGGCAGCCCGGAGTCGGTCGTTCGCGCGGCTCGCTACGGGTTTCCGCTGACGATTGCCATCATCGGCGGCAACCCGACCCGGTTCCTGCCGTTTGCGACGCTGTTCCGTCAGGCGCTCGAGCAGTACGGCAAACGCCGCTGCCGGTCGCCGTCCACTCTCCTGGTCATGTCGCCGCGACGGACGCGCAGGCGAAGGAAGACGTCTGGCCGCACTACGAGAAGATGATCAACCGCATCGGCGCCGAGCGCGGCTGGTCGCCGACGAGCCGCGCGCACTTCGAGCGCGAGGCCGGGCCGGACGGCGCGCTCTGCGTCGGGTCGCCCGAGACGGTCGCCGCGAAGATCGCGAAGACCGTCAAGCAACTGAAGCTCTCGCGCTTCGACATGAAATACAGCGCCGGCACGCTGCCGCACGACAAGCTCATGACGAGCATCGAGCTTTTCGGCACGAAGGTCATGCCGAGAGTGAGGGAGCTGGTGAGTTAGGGGACAGAGCCCTTTTCCACAGTTTCAGGCCTCAGGGGGACAGAGCAGAGCCAAGTTCTTGGATCTGCTCTGTCCCCGCTTGAGGCCGTTTCTGTGGAAAAGGGCTCTGTCCCCTACTAGATCGCCGCCGCCAGTAGTTCGGTCAGTTCCGCCGTCGTCAGTTCGAGCGGGTTGCCTTTCATGCTGCTGGCGCGCGCGGCTTTCTCGACCAGGCTCGCCACGTGCTCGGGGCCGACGCCGTAGTGCCGGAGGCGCGGAATCCTGAGTTCCTGGACGAGATCGGCGAGCCAGAGGACGCCGTCGGCCGCCGTCGCGGAGGCTGGCCGGTGACGAGACGCGCGACGCGCGTGAACCGATCACGGGCCGGGTGACCGGGCGCGCGCGTTTCGATCGCGCGAACGTTTGCCGCGACGACGTGCGGCAGGAGCGACGCGCAGATCGCGCCGTGCGGCGCGTCGAAGACGCCGCCAATCGGTCCGGCAAACCCGTGGACCGCGCCCAGGCCGGCGTTCATGAGCGCCATGCCGCTCCAGAGACTGGCGAGCGACATGTCCGCGCGTGCCGCCGCTGTCCGTGCCGTCGCGGAACGCGCGGCGAAGCGGCCGGCGCGGCCAGGCCGATTCCTTCCTGACACAACGCATCGGTCATCGGATTGGCACGGCAGGACACGTACGCCTCGATGAGCTGCGTCAGCGCGTCCAGCCCCGTCGTTGCCGTCAGCGCCGGCGGCAAGTCCAGCGTCAGCGACGGGTCCACAATCGCCAGCCGCGGCAGGAGTGACGGACCGCGCAGGCTGACCTTCACGCCATGCGCGCGTGACGCGAGTACCGAGTTTCGTGTCACCTCGCTGCCCGTGCCGGCCGTCGTCGGGATCGCCACGCAGGGAAGCGCCGGCTTCTCGAGCGGGCGGCCGCGGCCGATGACCTCGAGGTAGTCGATGACGTCGCCTTCGTTGGTCGCCATCGCGGCAATCGCCTTGGCCGCGTCGATGACGCTTCCTCCGCCAATGCCGACGACGCAATCCACGCCGGCCTGCCTCGCGTCGGCCGCGCCCTGCATGATCGTCGTCGTATCCGGTTCAGCGACGACGACCACGAGCGAGGTCGTGAGGCCGGCGGCTTCGAGCGAGGAGATCGCGCGCGCGGGCCGTTCGGGCGAACGGCCGGAGACGACGAGCGCGCGCTGACCGAAAGGGCGAACGAGCGACCCCGATGTCGTTCGCGGCGCCGGCGCCGAACACCACTCTCGTCGCGGTCGCAAACTCGAAGCGCGTCACGGTGCGGGAAAGACCGGCGAGAACGTCTGGCTCGTCCGCGGCACGGCCATCATGCCGGCGACGGTGTCGCGCCATTTCACATAGTGCGCCGTGGCCTTGTGCGCCGCTGGCGCCTCCGGCGTTCGATAGATCTCGACGAGCACGAAGCGCGTGGGATCGTCGGCGTCCTGGATCACGTCAAAGCGCGCCACGCCGGCTTCCTTGACGCTCTGGCTCGCGTTCTCAATCGTCGCCGCTTTGAACGCTTCGACGTCTCCGGGCTTCACCTGCACGTGAACATGAACGACACGCATGACGAGATAGTCTAATGAGAACAGCCCGGCTTAAGGCTCGCGCCTGGGCTGGTCCAATGATGTCAACTTGTTCCGACGTCTTTTTTCTGGTCGCCGTCCTTTGCTCCCGCGGCGGCTCGGGCTCAAACCGACACCCCCAGGATCGCGTTCGGCTTGCGTCACGCGGTCGCGCTCCGAAACAACGGCGACGTCGTGACGTGGGGCGGGAACGTCGGGTGCCAGCTCGGCCGCAGGGCCGGGAACCGGGACGCGACACCTGGGCTCGTGCTGCGGAACGTCAAGGAGATTGCGGCGGCGTCGGATCACACGCTCGCGCTCGCCGCCGATGGCAAGGTCTACGGCTGGGGCACCGATGGCGCTGCGATTGGAACGGGCCAGTACGACCAGTGCGAAGGCCCGGCGCTCGTCGAGTCGCTCGCGGACAAGGTCATCGCGCACATTGCGACGGGCTACGACTTCAGTGTGGCCGTCACGGCCGATGGCAACCTGTATTGCACTGGCGACAACTCGATGGGGCAGTGCCCAGTCGGCCGGGGCGGCGTCATGGCCTTCGCGCCCGTTCCGATTCCCGAGCTATCCGGCAAGGTCGTGGCCGTTGCCGCGGGTTCATTTCACACGCTCGCGCTCCTTCGTGACGGCACGGTCTACGCGTTCGGCCGCGGCCGCGACGGACAGCTCGGGAACGGCCGTGTGGTGAACGGACAGGCGGCCGTGTCCGACCTGACGAACGTAACCGCGATCTCGGCCGGCACGTGGCACAGTGCGGCCGTGCGCAACGACGGATCCGTGTGGGTGTGGGGTAACAACCAGCGGTCGCAGCTGTGCGACGGAACGACGGCGAACCGGGCGGTGCCGACGCGAGTCGAGGCGTTGCCGGCCGACGTGAAAGTGTCCGGCGTGGCGGCAGGTTCCCACGCCACGCTCATTCGATCGGCAAACGGCGCGCTCTACGGATGCGGCGACAACCAGTTCGGCGCGTTGGGCGCCGACAAGCCGCCGGTCGTGCCGAAGCCGGTGCTCATTGCGTCAGGAACGAACGCCGCCGGACTCGCCGTCACCGGCTACAACGGCGCGTTCAGCGTGGATGGCTGCGCCGTGCGCGTCAGCGGCAACAACGACGAGGGCGTCGTGGCCGCCGGCAATATCGCCTCGTCGCCGTTCGTCGCGCGCGCGAGTCTGACGTTGTGCGGCACCCGTCCGGCCACCGCGCTCGCGACTGTGGTGAACCCGGCACCGCGCGGCGGCAACTCAGGCTGTTGGGCGCCCAGGGTGGACGAAGACGCAGCCGCCAATCCTAAGTTCGCCGCGCTGCGGCAGGCGATGCTCGCCGCCGAAGAGCTGCTGAAGAAAAACACGACATTCATGGCCGCCCTCGTGCCCGTGCGCTACCGGTCGTCGCTTTCGGCCGGTCCCGCCGAGGATGGCGGCGCGCGCATTCACATCAAGGTCGTGCCGGAGCGAAAGATCGACGGTTCGCGGTTGTGGACCGGCGAGTGCGGCGTGATTCCGCAGCTGGACCGCATCGGCGGTGCGATCAGCCAGATTTCCGTGTTCTTCAACAGCGACGCGAGAGGGCCGATGATCAGCCCGACCGGCCTCGGGCCGAAGCAAACAGGCACCGTCGCCGGCTATCCGGAATACAACAACTGGGTCCTGATCACGAAGGACGGGCGGCTGCCGTGGATTCCCCAGACGCTTGCCGACAAGCTCGATGTCGAAGGCGGGCGGCGCAAGGAGAAGCTGGCCGAGTGGAACAAGACGCGCGCCGGGATGAAACCGATGGATCCGGCCGCGATGCAGAAGGCCTATGAATCCGTTAAGAAGACGGACCCGGCAGGCGCCGAGAAGATGCTCGCCGACTTCAAGTCGCAGAGCGAAGAGGTCGCACGCCTGCAGAAAGACGTGTATCCGCTGACGACCGCGGCGCTCGAGAAGCAGGTGAAGGACTACGAGGCGTACCGCGCGTCGTTCACCGCGGCACAACTTGCCGAACCCGCCGTGTGGGGTGACACGTCAGGCGAGGGCAAGCGCAAACTCGATGCGGAGATTGCGGCCCTGCAGCGGCTCAGCCCGGAAGAACAGCGCGAGATGGACACGCTGAACCGCGAGAAGCGCGCGGTCGAGGCGCGCACGTTCGTCAGCGCCACATGGAGCGCGCGTCGCCCCTGATGAGTGACGCCACCGCTCAGTACGACCTGACGAACATCAGGCCCGGACCGGCGGATCGGGCGATGGGCGTCAAGCCGGATCCGTCGTTCCCGGATCCGAAACAGCCAAACCGCATCCAGGCGATCGCCATCATCTTTTCGCAGGATCCGGATCCCAAGCAGGTCGAGCGCCGTGCGTGGCAACAGAAGGTGAAAGACACGTTCGACTTCGCGGCCCTCGCGGCACTTATTAAATAGCCGTTCCCCCGTTCCAGGTTCCTTGGGCGCCGTTCAGGGCCTAGCGGCGTTGTCGGCGGCGCGCGCCGATGGTGGGTCGCCTGCTCGTAGCCGTACGCCAGCTTCAACAACGTCGGCTCTGACCAGGCGCGGCCGAAGAACGTGATGCCGGCCGGCAGCGTGTTGCCTCGCGTGTAGCCCATCGGCACCTGCACCGCCGGCCAGCCTGTCGTCGGCGAGAAGAACTGGCTGTTGTCGCCGTGCGGTGTGTTCAGGTCCCCGATGAGCCGCGGGACGTTGCTCCACGTCGGGATACACGAACGCGTCCAGTTTCAGCGAATCCATCGTGGCCGTCACGGCGTCGCGAACTCGCTGGCGGAACTCCAACTCGGCCGCACACTCCTTCGAGTCCGGTCCATGTGCAGGTCCCTGCTCCGCCTGTTCGAGACGACGCTGCACGGAAGGATGGAAGCGGCCGGACTTGACGATCTCTGCGAGACTTTTCACCGGCACACGGTCGCCGTGGGATGCGAGATAGGCGTTGATGTCGTACTTGAAGCCCATGCACGGCGCCATGCCCTGGGGCCGTCGAATCGTGTCGAGGTCCTTCACGGTGGCGGGATCGACGATGACGGCGCCCGCGCGTCGGAGATCTTCGACCGCGCGCATGAACACAGCGACGATCTCGGCGTCGGTCGTGTCGCGCTCGTAGGCGTGCCGCAGGACGCCAATGCGTGCGCCGCGAAGCCCGTCGGGCACGAGCGCCGCGAGATAGTTCTGCGGCAGATGCTCGTCGGCGGCTGACGTGACGGGATCGGCCGGATCGCGGCCGACGATCACCTGGAACACCGTCGTTGCGTCCCTGAGCGTGCGCGCCATCGGTCCGGCGATGTCCGCCAGCATGTTCAACGGCATCACGCCGGCCCGGCTCGTCAGGCCCATCGTCGATCGGATGCCGGCAAGAGCCTGATGTGACGAGGGACCCCGGATGGAATTGCCCGTGTCACTCCCGAGCCCGACAAGGCCGAAGCTCGCGGCGACACCCGCCGCCGTACCGCCGCTCGATCCGGCGGTTGATCGGTCAAGGGCGTACGGATTCTTCGTATAGCCGGGCAGGATCGAACCGACCGTCTCGTACGGCGTGAACGCCCACTCGGCCATGTTGGTCTTGGCAAGGACGATCGCGCCCGCGTCCTTCACGCGCTTGACTTGAAACGCGTCTTTGTTGGACACGAACCCCTCGAGCGCAAGCGAGCCGTTCGCGCTCTGCAGTCCGATGGTCTCGAAGTTGTCTTTCACGAGCATTGGCACGCAGTGGAGCGGACCGACTGGTCCGGAGGCCGCAAAGCGCGCGTCCAGCGCGGTCGCTTCCTCTCTCGCGCGCGCGTTGACCATGACCACCGCGTTCAGCGCCGGACCCTCCTTGTCGTATGCCTCGATGCGCTTCAGGTACGCGTCCACCAAGGCGCGACACGTAAGCCGGCGCTCGCGCATGGCGGCGTGCACATCCGCGATCGTGGTCTCGACGACCGGAAATGCCGGCGTTTGTGTCGGAAGTCCGGACGTCGCCATCGCCGCAAGCAGGAGCATGGGTGCGAGCTGTCGCATACAGATGAACCAGCAACGGGGAACGCGGGAACGAGGAACGGGGAACGCGTCCGTTACTCCACCACAATCACTTCATGGTCAAGGATCGAGTCGAGCGTCACCGACGCAAATCCGCCCTCAAGCCGGACCGGCCGCGTTCCACCGGCGACGAGAAGCTGCGCGTTTCGTGCCGCGACGCCTGGCGGCACCCGCAGCTTCACGGTGAACGGACCGACACGGATCAGCTCGTCCACGGGCGCGCGCCAGGTGGCTTCGCTCGTGAGGTTGACCAGGTGAAGGATCAACCGGCCGGGCTGCTGATAGAGATGACAGTCGATGAGCCCTGTCCCGTCGAGCGTGAGAGGCACGGTATCGGCGGCCGTCCAGCGGATGAGGTTGGCCAAAAGACGCGCGTGGTCGGGCAGATGCTCCAGCGCGTAGCGGCGGTCGATGTCGGCGGGCATGAACGCCACACGGCTCTGGCCGTGCTGTGACAACACAAGTCCCGGAATGTCGGTCTTCGGCCGCCGCATCCACGCCGTCTCCGGCGGATACGTCGGGAACGCCGGGATGTACGTGAGCGGCACAATCGCGTTCGGCTCCACACGCATCGGCACGAGCGAGCCGCCGTAGGCCAGAATGTCCGTCTCGTCGAAGCCTGCGAGCACGGCGTGGCGTGAACCCGTGGCCGGCGGCTCGTCTCCGGCAAGCGGGCCATCGACACGCGCGCGCAGCTCAGGGCTGAGCCGCAAGTACGTGTGAGCGTCAGCGGCCGGCCGTCCGGGCCGCGGCACTTCGCCGACCCAGTGGGATCGGAACAGGTCCGCAAGCGCGAAATCCGTCCGCGGCTCGCCCCATTCGTTGTACAGCGACGTCCGTCCAGTCGCGAGCACGGACCCGCCGCTCTGCACGAAGCGACGAATCGAGGCGGCCTGGGCGTCCGACAACGCCCCGACGTTCGGAAGAATCGCGACACGCAGGGTCGTGCCGTTGCGATCGAGATCGTCGATGTGGATCGGCAGATACGGAATACGCGCGCGCACGAGCGCGTGCATGAAGCCGGTGTACGGCTGGTCGACCAGCGCGCCCGGATCGTCGCGTCCGAAGAAATCCGTGTTCTGCTGCGACCAGATGACGCCGACGTTCGCGACCGGCGTGCGATCCACGAGATACCGCTGGTTGCTGGCCCACCAGGTCGTGACCGCTTCGGGCGTGCGATAGATCCGGCGGTCGTCGTGATACGCGCCCACGACGTGCCACCACGTCTGGATGCCGCCCGCGATGCCGGCGATCATCCACATGCGTGCCTCGGCCTCCGGGCTTGCTCGCCACACGGTAGTACCCGGGACCAGACTGGTACATCGCCATCGACTCGGGCGCGAGCTTGTCCCAGCCGAGCACGCCGTGCACGCGCTTGCCCGTGTCCCCGTTCTGCTGAAACCCCGTGTCATCGTCGCGCCGCTGATGGTCGAGCATGACGATGTCGGCGCGCTGGCAGATGGCGCGGAGGTCACGGAACGAGCGCGCCTGCGCGGTAATGGAACCGCTGTTCATGCCGGACCAGATGCAGTCGGGGCCGCCGGCGGCACGCGTGGTCTTGTTGTTCAGGTCCCAGATCGCCAGGCGGCGCGCGTAGTTCCACCGAATCCAATCGCGGTAGGCGGCGTCGTCCCAGTTCGCGGCCGCAGGAAGGTCCTGGCCGCCACGCGCCTTGAACAGGCGCGCGCAGTTGTCGCAGTAGCAGATGCTGCCGCGGCCGAGCCCCGCCCAACTGTTGTCGGTGAAACCTTCAGGGTGTGAGCGCTCGATGATCTCGCGCAGGACGTCGGGCAGGTATTCGTCGTAGTACGGGCTGTTGATGCACGCGACGTATTTGTCGTCGGCCCGATACGGCTCGCCCGTCGCGGTTGCGCGCGAACCAGTCCGGGCTGCGCCTTGAAGAAATCCTCTGCCGCACGATTCGAATCCATGCGCGCCATCACGAACAGGCCGTCGTCGTGTGCGGCCTTCGTGAGCTCGCCGAACAGATCGCGGCCGTTGAGGAACTCGGCGCGATGGTGCAGCGGAAATTTGCTGGGGTAGTAGGCGACGATGCCGCCGGCGTTGATGATGACGGCCTGGACCCGCGTGCGCTTCCACTGCGCGCGCCACCACGCGATGTCGTAGCGGACAGGATCCCGCTCGGTGATATTGGTCTGGCCCCAGAGATAGGCGCGGCGATACCACGGCACGCGTCCGGCTGGCGTCTGATCGGCGGTCACGCTCGCGCCGGCCGCCGGAACGATGAGCGTCGCCGCGACGGTGTTGGCGATGAAGCCGCGACGGGTCATTCGCGTGTCGGGCATGAAAGGCTCCTGAGAACTCGTGGGTTCGAAGGTTCGGTGGTGCGAAAGTGCGGAGGCGACAGGAACGAACTCCGCGCGCCAACGTTCTCAATCTTAGAAGAAGATGACAGCGTCAGCAGGTTCCTGTCGCCTTCGAACCTCCGCACCACCGAACCTTCGAACGACTGCGCTTGTCCACTCACCGCCACACGTAGCGAAGGGCCGGAACGTGGATGCCGGCGGTCAGCTCGAGGATCTGTCGCTCGACGATCTCGCCGTGTTCGCGGTCGTAGAAGTGTCGTGCCTGCGTGTTGCCCTCGATGACCCAAAGGTGCATCGGTTGTCCGGGGGCGACAGCCGACGACCAGGCGCGGGAGGCGCGCAGGAGAAGCGCGCCGATGCCGCGACCTTTCAGATCCGGCGTGACGTGAAGATTATCGAGTAGCGGGCCCCACGCCGGGATCGGCGTCTCGGAGGACGCAGGTGAACCCGACCATGATGCCGTCCTGGTCCACGGCCTTGAGTACCAGTCGCGCCTCGTCAGGCACCGACAAGCGCGACTCCCAGAGCGTGTTGCGATCGTCTTCGACGGGACCTGCGAGGAACTCGTCAGGGACGAGACCCCGGTATGCGCTCCGCCAGCTTTTTACATGAAGCGCGGCGATCGCGCGCGCGTCTTCGGGACCGGCGGGAACGAGGGCGACCGAGTCCGTCAAATGTGTTCGAGCATGAAGTCGCGGATTTCCTGGATGTTCGCGTACGGATCCGGTCCCGCCGGCACGCCCTGCTCGATGAGGTAGATGCCCTGGTATTTGAACTCGTCGCGGACGATGCGCACCGCGGCGGCCAGGTCGTAGCGCGCGGGGTTCAGCCGGAAATGCGTGTTGCCGACCGTGTAGGGCATCATCGCGCGGATGCCTGCCTGCTGCACGTCCTGATCGCCGTAGTTGGCGACGTCCACGTTGGCGTACGTGCCGGACGCCTTGATGACTTCCGTCAGGAGGATGTACGCCGGGGGCGGCGGTGGTCCGGGGGGAGGAGCGGGCGCTTCGGCGGCTGCGCCGGCTCCGCGGCGCCCGCCGCCTCCGCCACCGCGCGGCTCGTTGGACACCATCACGCCTTTCGACTTGCCGTACTCACCCATCGTCTTCAAGGTCGCGATCGCGACGGCCTTGTTGGCTTCGGTGAGCTGGCCCTGGTTCAACATGATGCGCGGGCAGCCGAGCGTCGCGGCGTGATCGATCCATCGCTTCGTCAGATCGATGGCCTGCAGCCGTCCGACCGCCGTAGTCGGCCGAGATGGTCATCGTCCCGCCGAACTCGCAGTTGATGTTGGACACGCGTGAGCGCGACTTCTCGAGCCGCGCACGGAAGTCCTTGAGCCAGCGGTCGTCGGTGGACGGCAGATACGCGTGCTGCAGCTCGACATTGTGCACGCCGAACTTGTCCGCGTACATCTGGCCGAGGTCCATGATGTCGAGGGTGCGGGTTGGGCTGTCGGGCTGGTTGGCGTTCTTCAGGATGCTGCCGAAGGTGAGGCTCATGATAGCGAGCCGATCCAGCTTGGCCTGCTGATTGGCCGCCTGCGCGCGCCCGTTGCGGGAGAACACGAACGGCGCCGTCGCGGCGGTTGCTGCTGTTGCCAGGAAGTCGCGTCGCTTCATGGAGGCATTGTACGGAAAAAGTGGCCGGGTGACTTTTACAAAAGACGTAAAAGTCACCCGGCCACTTTTCTAGTCGTTCCGGCCGCGGACCGTCACGTAGCCGTACGGGATCGTTGAAGCGCGCCCGGACACCCATGTAAGCCGCCAGTAGGGATGCCGGTATCTGCCGCGCGTGGCCCCTTGCCGTTGTCGTGGATCCCGGTGCGAAAACCCACGCGTCGCGTTCTGGAGAGCCAGTTACACTTCTGTTGTTGCCGTCAATGCATCCGCGCGCCGCACAACTGATCGAAGCTCTCGACCTCGCTCCACATCCAGAGGGCGGGTTCTTCCGCGAGATCTATCGTTCCGCCTCGCGAGTCCGCCCGGCCGATGGCCGCGCCGACCGCGATGCGGCGACGACGATTTATTTCCTGTTGGTGGAAGGGACGCACAGTCGCTGGCATCGCGTGCTGTCCGACGAGGTGTGGCACCTCTACGAAGGCGGACCGCTCGAGTTGCTCACGGCGCCGCCAGCGGCTGACCAAGTGCAGCGCGTTGTGCTGGGCGCGGCGGTCGAGTCAGACGGTCCCGTTCACGTCGTGCCGGCCGGATGGTGGCAGGCCGCACGTCCGCTCGGCGCGTACGTGCTCGTGGGTTGCACGGTCGCGCCCGGGTTTGTGTACGAGGACTTCGCGTTCCTGCGAGACGATGCCGACGCGCTCGAACGGCATCACGCGCGTCGATCAAACCTTCGCGAGTCTCGCTTGAGCATGTAGCTCATCGAGGGATGTAGGCCATGTAGAAGGGCGCTTTCCTACATGGCCTACATTTCTACATGTCCTACATGCTCACCGAAGGTACTTGTTGAACCACGCGAGCGTCCTCGTCCACGCGAGCTTGGCGGCGGCCTCGTCGTAGCGCGGCGTCGTGTCGTTGTGGAAACCGTGCTGCGCGCCCGGGTAGATGAAGCCCTCGTGCGGTACGCCGGCCGCCGTGAGCGCCTTGTCGTACTCCGGCCACGTCGCCGCGAGCTTCTGATCCATCTCGCCGTGATGCACCTGCACCGCCGCCTTGATCTTCGGCACGTCAGTCATCGCGGGCGGGCCGCCGTAGAAGGGCACCGCCGCCTTGAGATCCGGCAGACGGACCGCGAGCGTGTTCGACATTCGCTCCGCCGAAGCAGAAGCCGACCACACCAACGCTGCCGGTGCTGTTCGCGTGCGTTTTCAGCCAGCCGACTGACGCGACGAAGTCTTCCGTCATCTTCGCGCGATCGACCTTCGGGAACATCTCGCGCGCGCGATCCTCGTCGCCCGGGTAGCCGCCGAGCGACGTGAGGCCGTCCGGCGCGTACGCGATGAAATTCTCCGTGGCGAGCCGGCGCGCAACGTCCTCGGTGTACGGATTCAGTCCGCGGTTCTCGTGAATGACGAGCACGGCGGGGTACTTGCCGGTGGCGTTGGCCGGCCGCGCGAAGTAGCCGCGAATCGTGCCGTTGCCCTGGGGTGACTGCACGGTGACGCGCTCGGTCTGGATGCGCGGGTCGGTCGGCTGCACCTGCTGCGCCCACGCGAAGTTGGGCTGAAGCGCCGCGAGGATTCCCGGCGCCGGTCAGGCCGCCGATGCTGAAGCGGCCGGAGCGTTCGATGAACGTGCGCCGGTCGATGTCGCCGTGGACGTATTCGTGAAAGAGATCCAGCAGCGGCTGGGGAAAATCAGACGCCTTCTTGCGTTCCATGGCGGCTCCTTGTGGAGAAAGTGGTACAGCGGGATCATAGCGCGTCCATCGTGCGCTGGCGTCTGACGGCACGAGAAAAGTGCTCGGGTGAGTTTTTCTTTGAACCTTCAAAGAAAACTACCCGAGCCCGTTTTCTACTGCTGCTGTTGACGGTGCGCCTCTTCTTCGGCGGCGGCGCCGGCCTTGGGCGGCACGATCCAGCTCACGGCCGGCGAGAGCTCGCGGCGGGCGACCTTGGACGCCGCCGGCGAGACCGCGACGGCGACGCTCAGCTCGCTGCCGGCGTCGCCCTTGAAGACGCCGCGCGTCGGCGGCACATCCGCGTAGTCGCGTCCGACGGCGACCGCGATCTGGCGGCGGCCGGCGACGACGTTGTTCGTGGGGTCGAAGCCGACCCAGCCGAGCCGAGGCAGCAGCGCTTCAATCCACGCGTGCGTGGAGTTGTCGCCGGCGCGGTCGTGGTGAGACTCGCGCGGCGCGATGTAGCCGCTGACATACCGGCAGGGAATGCCGATGCCGCGCACGAGCGCCGTCATGATGTGCGAGAAGTCCTGACACACGCCGGCGCGCGACCGCAGCGCCTCATCCATGAGCGAATCCACTCGGGTGGACTTCGGCTCGTAGGCGAACGCGTTGAAGAGCGTCGTGTTGAGCTCCTTCAGCGTCGTCAGCGGATCCGGCCCTCGCGTGAAGCCGATGGCCTCGGAGAACTCCTGCAGCAACGGAGTGGGCGTCGTGAACTCGCTCGGCAGCAGCCAGTCGAGATGATCGGGCGACTTCGCCGTCTCATCGACCTCGGCCCACGTGTCGGCCGGCAGCGCGTCCGGCAGGTCGGGCGCCGCGGTCGTTTCCACGGCGGATTCAATCGTGACGTCGAGCTTCGTGTGGTGCGCGGGAATGTCGAAGTAGTGGACCGCGTTGCCGAAGTGGTCGTGGTAGGCGAACACCCGCGCGCGCGGCGACGTGGAGACGCTGAATCGCAGGCAGTGCTGACGGTCGAGCTCGAGCGGCTGCATGCGCAGCTCCATCACGCTCTCGCAGACGGGCGAGGTGTAGACGAAGCGAGTGAGATGGCGAACGAGATACTGCATTAGCGGGCCAGGGCCGTTTCGATGGGATAGCTGATGTAGGTCTGAAACAGCGCCAGGTGAATCTGGTCGCACTGCTTGCGCGCGCTGGCGACGTAACGCGCGAGATGGCCTTCCATGATCTCGTCGATGGTGCCGAAGTTGAGCGCGGCACGCAGGCGGCCGGCAAATCGCTCGGGCCGTCCGTTCGCTTCGCGTCCGTGCATGCGCGCGATCGCGCGCAGCGAGTCCTCGATGCGATCGGCCGCGAACCGGACCGATCGCGGGCACTCGGCGTTGAGGAGCAGAAATTCGATGAGTCGCTCCGGCGTGACGTCGGCCGTATACGTCCGGCAATAGGGCTCGAACGCCGCGCATGCGCGCAGCAGACCGACCCACTCGGCGTACTCGCCGATGTTGGCCTTGTCGGCCGCCTCGGGGCTCGTCGGCTCAGGGAAATAGGCCTCGAGCATCGACGCCGTCGTCGTGGCGCGTTCGATGTACCGGCCGAGCTGCATGTAGTGCCAGCCCTCGCCGTGCGTGAGCGTGGCCTCCGTCACGCCGTGAAAGAGGTGCGTGCCCTCGATGACGGACCGCATGAACGATCCCGGCGTCGGCGTCCTCGTGATGCGCGGCATCACGTACGACGAGATAGAGGCTGTTGAGCTGCTCCCACATCTCGGAGCTGATTTGCTCGCGGATCTGCCGGGCGTTTTCGCGCGCGGCCGCGACGCACCCGGCGACCCCGGCGCGATGAGGCGACTCGAGCGCGCGCGCCCAAAGCCGCATCAGGCGGTTCGCCCACGGCCGCGAGCAGGCGACGGCCGACGGCGTTCGTCGGATCGTCGAGCGTCAGGCGCTGATGAACGAGGATCACGCGCGCGGAATGCTCGGCACGCTCGAGGTAGCGGCGAACCCAGTAAAACGAATCGGCAACTCGTGACAGCACGTTCGTTACTCCGACAGGACCCAGGTGTCTTTGCTGCCGCCGCCCTGCGAGGAGTTGACGACGAGCGAACCCCGTCGAAGTGCGACGCGCGTCAATCCACCGGGGACCACCGTGCAGTCCGGACCGTTACAGAGCACGTACGGGCGAAGGTCCACGTGCCGCGGCTCGATGCCGTCGTCGAGAAAACTGGGCGCGCCCGACAGCGCCAGTGTCGGCTGCGCGATGTAGTTGCGCGGATTCGCCACGATCCGGTCCCGGAACTCCGCGCGCTGGGCGGCCGTGCTGTGCGGTCCGATGAGCATGCCGTACCCGCCCGATTCGCCGACGGCTTTGATGACGAGCTCGTCCAGATGCTCGAGCGCATACGCGCGGTCGCCGTCGTTGGCGAGGAGATACGTCGGAACGTTCGGCAGGATGGGCTCTTCGCTGAGGTAGAAACGGATGATCGCCGGCACGTAGGCGTACACCGCCTTGTCGTCGGCCACGCCGGTGCCGATGGCGTTGGCCATCGCCACGTTGCCGGCGCGATAGGCGTTGAACAGTCCCGGCGACGCCAAGCGACGAGTCGCGGCGAAACGCCAGCGGATCCAGAAAGTCATCATCCACGCGCCGGTAGATCACGTCCACGCGCTGCAGGCCGCGCGTCGTGCGCATGTAGACGATGTTGTCGTGGACAAGGAGGTCCCGGCCTTCGACGAGCTCGACGCCCATCTGCCGCGCAAGAAACGCATGCTCGAAATACGCCGAGTTGAAGACGCCAGGCGTCAGCACGACGATCGTCGGGTTCGACTGCTGGGCCGGCGCGAGTGCCCGGAGCGCGCCAAGGAGCAACTGGGCGTAGTGGTCGATCGGCTCGATCTCGTAGTCGGTGAAGAGCTTCGGGAAGACGCGCTTGGTGATCTGGCGGTTCGTCAGCATGTACGAGCACGCCGCTCGGCACGCGCAGGTTGTCCTCGAGCACCGCGAACGATCCGTCGGGCAGCCGGACCAGATCGGTGCCCGCCACCGAGATCCGCACGTCGGCGCGGTGATACAGGCCGCGCATCTCGCGCCGGTAGTGCTGCGCGGTGACGACGAGCTCGCGCGGCACGACACCCTCAGCGAGGATGCGGCCGTCGGTGTAGACGT
Source organism: uncultured Acidobacteriota bacterium (assembly GCA_963730485.1). Taxonomy (GTDB): domain Bacteria; phylum Acidobacteriota; class Vicinamibacteria; order Vicinamibacterales; family SCN-69-37; genus CAVTYZ01. The sequence goes on from CAVSRY010000028.1 coordinate 81,938, forward strand.
CTTGCAGGAAGAGGTTGAGCGCGAGCAGCCGCTGCGACAGGCCGCGGCTGATGTGGTCCCATTCGTCGTGCGTCAGGATGCGTGGCAGCAGGTCGTACGGAAAGACGCGCTCGGTGCCGCCCTTGTCCCCGTAGACCGTGAACGTGATGCCCTGCTGCAAGGAACGCGGCGTCGGCCTCGCGCTGGCGGCGTCGCAAATCCTCGACCGGAAGGTCGAGAAGCCGGGCGAGCAGTGCGCGGTAGGCCGGACGCGGCTGACCGTCGGCCTCGAACATCTCGTCGAAGTAGCCGCCGAGCTTGTAGCCCGCAAACAGCGGTGAGAGTGCCGACGGACCGCCCGAGACGGACGCCATGCGTGAGTAAAAAACGTACCGGCGATCCAGTCAAGCGACGCGAATGTTGGTCCCGACGGATTTGGCGACAAAAAAGTGGTCGGGTGAATTCTTCGCAAAGAATTCACCCGACCACTTCTTGTCACCAGCGCAGGCCCATGGCCTTGGCGACGAACCCAACCAGCGGCGCGCTGGCCCGGCAGCACTCGATGTACCGGTCCAGGAAGTCTGGCGCACAGACCTCTTCTTCAGAGAAGGACGTCAGCGTGTAGAAGTCCTTGAACCGCAAGTCTTCGACGAACCGGTGAGCCGGGTCGAACCCGGCGGGGGCCCGGGAGAGCCGATCGCCTTCGATCTCGATGCCGGTCCGCTTGACGGCCGCCCAGCCCTTGCCGCTCTGAGCGATGGCCGTCCGAATCCTGGTAAGGGTCGGCATGTCCGGGTGGTAGATCCCGCCCCCGCCGAACGAGTCGCCGGGCTCGAGATGTAGGTAGAAGCCGGGCACTGATGCCAGCGCTTTCTTCTTGTCCCTCTTGGCCTCGTGCGAAAAGCTCGCGGCGACATTGACCTTGTACGGCGACTTGTCGGCCGAAAACCTCGTGTCCCGGTAAATCCGGTAGAGCGACCCGCCGGTCCGGCGCGGATCGGCGATCGACGGCTCGGCTGATGCCTGCGAGGCGCGGGCCGACGTCGGCAATGAAGCGCAGCATCGGCGCCTCGACGTCCGTCGTGAAACGCGCCCGGCGTGCCTGGAACCACTCGCGGTTGTTGTGAGACTTGAGCTGTCGAAGGAACGTGAACAATGCCGGGGTGAAGTATGTCGTCATGCCGTCTCCGTCCACTCGGCCGGCCAGTTCGTTTCGAGCGGTGTCCAAGACTTACGACGGCCGTTAGTGATTCGGCGCTCGGACGTTGCGAGAACGAGCGCGGCAGGTGGCCCTCGTTATGCATTGTCTCGCTCAACTCACGCCTCGCGAAACTCCGCGATGCGGTGGACGTATTGACTGACATATCGGAAGCGTGCACGACATGAAAGCCGTACTGGAAGTCGTAGACGATCGACGATTCCTCGCGGAAGTCATTTCGCGGGATCGTGAGCTGTATGACGTGGTGTCCCGCCACGGACTGACCGACCTCGATCTCCTGGGGGCGTTACGCCACCTGCGTCAGCAGGGCAGGCCCCTCGGCGACCTGTGGGCCCTGGTCTCACACGCAGCCAGACTGAAAGCCGTCTCGCTGGCCGCCGTCGGCGGCTAAGCCCCTTGCCCCTCGCCTGAGGGTAGACTCATACGTCACGAAGGCGCGGCGGCCTGCCGCGCCTTTTGCCTGAGAGCGAGAGGGACATGACTAGACGGTTAGAGTTCGGGAGCAATCCGCGAAACGTCCTGCTTGGCGTGCTGATGCTCGGCTGGGCAGGCCTTGTGGCCTCGTGCGGAGGCTCTGGCAGCGCTGGCGCGTCGTCGTCGGGCGCGGTCGCCCCCCCGGCGTCCCCCGATGTCTGGGCCGTCGTCGACGGCCGTGAGATCCGGCGAGACGAAGTCGAACGGGTCTACCGCGCGTCCCTTCAGGACGCGGCGGCCGTGCCAACCCCTGAAGAATCCCTGAACACGAAGTTGGGGATCGTGGAGGAGCTGATCAGCCAGGATTTGCTCACTGCGCGTGCGGCCGCATCCGGGCTCGAGCCGACGGCCGCTGAGATCGATGCGGCGCTGGCCGAGCGCAAGCGGGGCATGAGCGACTCGGACTTCCAGAAGCGGATGAACGACCGCAGCCTGACGATGGACGACGTGAAACGGGCGATCCGCCGCGAGCTTGCGGCGCAGAAACTGTTCGAGCGCGACGTGACCGGCAAGGTGGTCGTGAGCGATCAGGACGTGACCTCGTTCTTCGAGCGCAACCGGGCGCGCTTCAACATCACCGAGACGCAGTACCGACTCGCTCAGATCGTGGTGACGCCCGCGCGCGATCCGCAGCTTCGCAATCGGATGAACGATGACGCCGGATCGCCGGCCGCTGCGCAGCAGAAGATCCAGATGCTCCTGACGAAGCTCCGGGGCGGCGGGGACTTCGCGCAGCTCGCGATGGATTACTCCGAGGACCCGAACACGGTGGCGCAGGGTGGCGACCTCGGGTTCGTGCCCGTCTCGGCGCTGCAACAGTCGTCACCGGGTCTTCAGCAGGTGGTGGCCAAGACGCAGCCGGGCAACGTGACGGCGGCCATGGCTGGCAATGTGCACATGCTCGTGATGGTCGTCTCGCGCGAAGACCCCGGTCAGCGCACGCTCGACTCACCGACCGTCCGGGACGGCATTCGCGACATGCTCCGCGAGTCGCGGACGCAGACGCTGCGCAGCGCCTACGTCGCTGCCGCGCGCGACGAGGCGAAGATCGTCAACTACCTGGCGCGCGAGGTCGTGTCCGCTCAGGGCGCTCCGCCGGCGAGCTTGCTCGCACCGGCGCCGACGGCGAAATAGGGGTTCAGAAGTTCGAGGAGGCCGGGGAGTTCGACAGGTAATTCCTCGGTCTTTCCACCCCTCGAGACCCTCGACCCCTCGAACCCCTCGAACCCCTCGAACCCCTCGAACCCCTCGAACTCCTCGACCCTTCGAACCCCTGGAATCGAACACGCCCCCCCTGGACCCGCGATCGTCTCATCTTGAGCTGCGCGGCGCTGGCCGGCGCCGTTCCCGCCCGGCGGGCGGCGCGAGTCGACCCGGTCGTCGCCCTCCGAACGGAATAGCATGGGCCATGGCCCAGGTTACGGCCCGGCCGGCGGTTCCCGGAGCGGCTCGAGGACGACTACTCGTTTCAGCGACTCGAGTGGCGCGCGCAGCGCGTCGGGCTCGTGCTGCTCATCGGGCTCGTGATCGCCGCGGCCGTCGGTTGGTTCGGGTCGCCCGGCGTCATCCTTCGGGTCGTCACGATCTACGGTTTCCTGCTCGTCGTCTTCCGGGTCGCCGGCAAGCGCACCGTGGCCGAGATGACCAGTTTCGACCTCATCGTCTTGCTCGTGATTGGTGATGCGACGCAGCAAGGGCTGATCGGCGACGATTTCTCGGTCACGACCGCCGTCGTCGCGGTGAGCTGCCTGATCCTGATCGACGTCGCGCTCGGTCAGGTGAAGAAGCGCTGGCCATCAGTCGATCGCGTCGTCGACGGTGCGCCACTGATTCTGATCTTCAAAGGCGAAATCTTGCGTCAGCGGATGGAGCGGGAAGGTGTGGACCTCGATGACGTCCTGGAGGCCGCCCGCGAGCAGGGCGGCATCCAGAATCTCGACGAGATCGAATACGCCGTGCTCGAACGGCACGGCGGCATCTCAGTCATTCCGAGACGGCCGTCGGCGTCAGAAAACCCAGGAAGCGAACAGCAGGCCCGCAAGTAGAGCCGCCGGCAGCACGATACCGCCGCCGACAAACACAAGGCGGCGAATTGATCGGTCGGATCGTGCGGACGAGTCGCCCGCGAGACCGACTATCCCGGTCAGCACCACAAACGCCACAGCCGCCAGCCACGAGACCTCGGAGGACATTTGTCGAAGTGTATCCACCGGTGGTCTGGATTTTGCTGTCTTTCTTGCATGGCGCCAAAACTCCTGGTCCGATGCGCGATGGTGATCGCCGTCGCATTGATCCTAGCGGGGTGCGCCTCCCCATCCGCGCTCATTGAGGCCCAAGGTGATCGGGCCACGGCCCGTGCTCCCCGCGTGGGGAACGTCGTAGGGCGACTCAGCGGGGTTGAGTATTGACTGTCGGCACGAGCACCTGAAGAGGCGCTGGATTCATCACGATTTCCAACTCCAGCAGGCCGTCGTGCGGCCAGAACGTGCCTCGAGCGGCGTCTTCTTCGCTCGGCCAGACTTCGTCGTCGACATGCACTCGAGAGCCCGTCCAGCCGATGCGCAGGTGACGTCCACGCTGGACGGGCAGCGCGAGCGGCGGGTGCCGCTCATCGATCCGCGCCGTGAGGTACTCGCGTAGCGTCATCCGATCGCCGGGACCGACGAGCACCAGGTCGAGATAGCCGTCAGACCAGTCCGCGTCTGGCGCGAGCCTGACGTTGGGTCCGATTGACGGGATGTTCATCGCCTGAATCGCCACGTAGGTCCCTGACAGGTCGCGGCCATCGAGCACGACCTGGCACTCGTGCGCCGGATAGTCGGCAAGGATCTCCCGCATGACCTTGAGATCGCGACGGAGCTCGTCCTCGGGTCGATCGGGACGGGCCTCGCGCGGTGTCACCGGAGTCAACGCCGCGATCGTGACGGCAATCGGACCGAGGCCTGCGCCTTCGAACATCACGCGCGGCCCGCAGCATCCCCGCACGATCGCGGTATCGAACGCCACGCGGCTTCCGCCCTCCCAGCCCTGAACGAGATCGCTCGCCTCGCCCGAGATCCCGAGAGTCTTGGCAAGGTTGTTGGCCGTGCCGGTCGGGACGATGGTGATGGCGACGTTGGTGCCGATGAGCCGGCGCGCGACATCGCGGATGGTGCCGTCGCCTCCGGCGATCGCGACGAGATCCGTCGGCGCCGCCAGCGCGGCGGCGACCGCCGTCGGATCCTCGGTGGACGCGTAGGTCGCCTTGTGTCCGGCGGCGGCTGCGAGCGTGACGAACTCCGCACCGGTCAGCATGCCTTCGCCGGAATGCGGATTCTGAATGATCGTCACGCGCATTGCGGCCTCTTGCTGCACGAACCGTGCCCCGTCGCGTATTGGGTTCTGGTCCTCGTCGCACCTACTCGCGGGTCATTTCTCCCCACGAACGGCACCGTGCTGTCTGGTGATTGCCCGAACGTCTGAGGGCGCAACAGGTTGACGTCGGCATCAGGTGGCACCGCGTTTGCTCTTAGTTTTCTGAAAAGACGCGTGCCTCTCCTCCTCCCCGGGCACGACTTCAAGGAGAACGATATGGCACTCGCACGACTCTTCATCACCGGCCTCGTCGTCGCCGGCCTCGCCGGTCCGACCTCCGCGTCGGGACAGTCGCAGGCGCCCCGAAGTTCGATGCCTGCCGATCACGGTGAAGGTCCGATGACGAACCAGACCGAGCGCATCCACGATTCGCTCAAGGTCCTCACGGAGCTGAACGCGACGCCGGATAACGCGATTCCGAAACATCTGCTCGAAGGTGCTGAAGCGATCGTGGTGATTCCGTCCCTCGTCAAGGGCGGGTTCGTGATCGGCGCCAAGCACGGCAAGGGCATTGTCAGCCTGCGCGATCGCGCCACGAACTCGTGGTCGGCGCCGGCCTTCGTGGACATGACCGGAGGCAGCATCGGCTGGCAGATCGGCGTCGAGTCGGTGGACCTCGTGTTGCTCGTCATGAACAAGGACGGTGTCTCGCAGCTTCTCGACGATCGCTTCACGATCGGCGGGTCGCTCGGCGTGACCGCCGGTCCGGTCGGCCGCAGCGCTGAGGCGTCGACGAATCCAGGATTCGACGCCGGCATCCTCGCGTATTCGAGGTCGAAGGGACTGTTCGCGGGCGCCACGCTCGAGGGAGCCAGCCTCCGCATGGACAAGAGCGGGAACGAGGACTTCTACGGGAAGTCCAGCACTCTCCGTGAAATCACCGGTCCGGATTTCGGCGGCACGTCGCTGCCGGCAGCCGCGCAGGCGTGGAAGACCTCCATCAGGCGGTTGGCGAACTAAGCTTGAGGAGTTCGAGGAGTTCGAGGAGTTCGAAGGGAGCACAACAATGAATAGGGATCAGTTCTCAGGACAGTGGAAGCAGATCAAGGGAGAGGCCCAGCGGATGTGGGGCAAGTTGACCAATGACGATCTGGACCAGGTCGAAGGCAACGCCACGAAGCTGATCGGCCGGCTTCAGGAGCGATACGGCTACGCGAAGGAAGAGGCGGAAGCCGAGTTCGATCGGTTCCTCAACCGGTATCCGGAGCCCGCGACGGGCAGGGTCAGATAGGTTCGAGAGTTCCAGGGTTCCAGGGTTCCAGGGTTCCGGGTTCGAGGTTCTCGAACCCGGAACCAGGAACCCTGGAACCCTGGAACCTGTTACGGATTGATCCAGTAGCTGAACTTGATCGCGAACACGTTGTTCGTCCGGCCGTTGCCATCGAACAGCGAGCGCGAACGCCCGCCGGGCCTCGAAGTCGGTCATGGGCTCGTCGTTGAGGCGATCCTGCTGCCAGACCACGTAGAGCGTGCTGCCCGGACGGTACTCCCAGCGCAGCACGGCATTGCCGCGGAGCGACCGTGTCGTGAAGCTGCGGTCGGTCACGGTGAACGACCGCGGCTGGGCCCTCGCCATCCGGATCGATCACATAGCCGTTGTCGGCCTGTGAAATCGTTCCGATATCCTCGCCGTACGTCTTGAAGTCGTATTCGCGCGGCCGCTGAAACTCCCGTGGCGTGCCGTAGTCGCCGTTCGAGACGAGCGGTTGCGCGTAGAGCTCGAACGACAGATCGGGCGTGAACGTGTAGTTCAACCGCGTGACCAGGCTGACTTCCGTCTGATCGAGGCGCGAGAAGATGTATCGGGCGCCGTAGGTCTCGGCCATCGTCGCGTCCGCGACGGTCGTGACGTACTGCGCGTCCGCGAACACGTGCTGGAAGCGCGGGCCGATCGCCAGGTTCCAGCGGGGCGAGGTCCGAACGCTCATCGAGAGATCCCAGTACCGGTTGCGGCTGCCGGCCCGGTCGGTCACGAGGTTGTATTCGAGGCTGCCCGTGATTGGTTTCCGCACGTCGGAGCGCACGATGCCGATGTAGCGTGCGACGGCCGGCCGATTCGCCAAGGGGCCGCCGCGCGTGAACCGGTCGTCCGGGCGTTCCGGTTCGTACCAGACGCTCCCGTCCACCTGCCAGTAGCTCAGGTGCGTCATCGCGAGTCGCGTCCAGTAGAAGTGGTCGATCGTGTCGCCGTCGAAATTCTGCGCGTAGTTCACGTAGTTGGTGGAACGCCAGTCGCGCCAGAACTTGCCGGGGGTGCGCTGGTTGTACGTGATGCCGTTGCCAAAGGCGCGCCGATCGGATCGCTGCAGGAAGCCGATGTCGTTGATCTCGTATCCCGGCGACACGAACTGGATCCAGCTGTCGGACGTCCAGTGAAGGCCGGCGGACTTGCGCATTTGCACGGACCCGGCCACGCCGCTCATCGACGTCGCCGTCGGATCGATGCTGACGTGCCCGGCGTCAGGCCGCTGGTAGTAGCGCGTGGACGATCGCTGGGTCGCCAGGATGGCCGTTGGGCTGCCCGCGACGCGGCTGCCGACGAGGAATCCGCTGAGGTTCCAGCCACGGTTCGCCCATTCGTGCACGAAGTCGAGGCCGCCGCTGTACGCGCTGTCACGAAGAAGCGCATCCGCCGCGGTGTCGCTCGGCAGGCCGCGGTTGGTGGTCGTGATGATGCCGCCGATCTGCGTCTGGCCGCGGCGGAGCTCGCGGTTGACGCGCCCGACGAAGTAGTTGGTTCCGGGTTCGACCAAGGCGCGCTGAGTGGCGCCGAGGGGGTCCTGATACCGCGCGTGCTCCGCGTCCGTGGTCGCGTTCAGCACGCCAATGGACCAGCCGCTCGCCGTTTTTCCGGCGATCTTCGCGGCGCCGAGAATCGTCGCCGTCGAGGGGATGTCCGCGTCGCTCGTTCCGACGCCGAGCTGCGGCGCCCGGCCGATCCGGCGCGGTATACAGCACGCTCGCCGCCGCCGCGCTCGGACCGCCGACCGTGCCGCCAAACCGGAAACTGCTGGCGCCCTCGACGAAGAACGGGCGACGTTCCTCGAAACGCGTCTCGAACGCCGTCAGATTGATGACGGCCGGGTCGACTTCGACCTGGCCGAAATCCGGATTGGCCGTCGCCGTCAGCGTGAGGTTCGACGTGATGCGGTAGCGCGCGTCGAGGCCGGCGGCGGCGTCCATGTCGTGCTCCTCGACGAAGGGGTTCGACGTTTCCGGCTGGAACGTGCCCTGGCTCAGCACGTACGGCAGCAGCTCGAGCTTGCGTCCGGGGCGAAGGCCACGCAGGCCGGTCAGGTCGCCGAATGCGGGCACGCCGCCCTGCTCCGACTTCGGCGTGAACGAGAACATCGACAGTTCCTGCCGCCGATCGATCATCCGTTCGATCTGCAGGCCCCAGACCTGCTCGTCGGCCGCGGCAAAACGGAGCTGGCTGAACGGAATGCGCATCTCGGCGGTCCAGCCGTCGGCGTCGATCGTCGCCGCGGCATCCCACACCGGGTCCCATGCCAGGTCGCCCTCGCCGCTGCCGGAAAACGCGTGGTCGCGGCGCACGCCCGCCGGGTTGACCTCGAACCGGGACGCAGTGCGGCGATCGTAGTAACTGTCGAGGCTGACGCGGAACCAATCGGACGACGAGCTGGCCATGTCGCGGCGGCCCAGCCGCGACGTCACCCCGCCCCGGTCGTGCATCCTCGCCGCGATGTACATCGCTTCGTCGTCGTAGGCGATCCGGACCTCGGTGGCTTCGCTGGCCGGTTCTCCTTCGTCCGGATCGCGCTGCGTGAACAGCGCGATCACCGGTGCGCCGTTCCAGGCCGCGTCGTCGAGCCGTCCGTCGATGGCCGGAGCGGTCGGGGTCCGGACGGCCGCGGCGCGCGGCGCGACACGGGCATCGGCCGTGCGCGGCCGTGGCCGGGAACGGCTCCCGGGTCAGCGGACTGGGCGATCGCCAACCCGGGCAGGAGAACCGCGACGAGCGCGGCCAGAGGACCGACAATGATGGAACTTCGTGGCATGACCAGCCGTCGAGTTTAACACCGGCCGGGGCCCGACCCCGATTGCCGAAAGGCGCGTCTGAGCCCGGCCGGAGTGGGACTCGATGATCGAGTCCTACGGCGGTGTCGACAGTCGTCGTGCTCTCGGCCATCATGGCGTGCGTGGGCGCCGGGGGGAGGAGCAGCGCCGTCCATCCGAAACGGCGGCGATGTTGCGCGGGTCGCGGAGCGTGACCACATGGTCGACACGCAGATTCGCGCGCGAGGCATCGCGGACGAACGAGTCCTTGCGGCCATGCGTCGCGTGCCGCGGCACCGGTTCGTGCCCGAGGAGCATCAGGCTCGCGCCTATGACGACACGCCGCTGCCCATCGGATTCGACCAGACCATTTCGCAGCCCTACATCGTCGCGTACATGAGCGACGTGCTCGACACACGGTCGACAGACCGGGTGCTCGAGATCGGTACCGGGTCCGGTTATCAGGCGGCCATCCTCGGTGACCTCGTGCGCGACGTGTACACGATTGAGATTGTGGAACCGCTCGCCACTCGCGCCCGCGACACCTTGGCGGCGCTTGGGTACTCGAATGTGCACGTTCGTCACGGCAACGGCTACCTCGGCTGGCCCGAGGCCGCACCGTTCGACAGGATCATCGTCACCGCGGCTCCCGACGAGGTGCCCAAGACGCTGGTCGAGCAGCTCGCCGCCGGCGGCGTGATGGCCGTGCCCGTCGGACGCGGCGAGCAGATGATGACGATCGTGCGCAAGACCGAGCGGGGCGTGACGACGACCGAGACGCTTCCCGTGCGCTTCGTGCCGATGGTCGGCAAGGAACGGCCGTAGCTTCCCACTCTATCTCGTGGCGGGTCAACGCCGAGCGAGTGGTGCTCGCCGGCTGGACGCGCGCCATTCTGCTGCAGGTCGCGCACCCGCTCATCGCTGCCGGCGTCGTGCGGCACAGCTCGTTTCGGGACAATCCCGTTTCGTCAGCGCGTCGCCTGCATCACACCGTGCGCGCGATGCTCGGGCTGACTTTTGGAGATGCAGCGACCCACGCGCGGGTCATCGACGAAATCCGTGCGATTCACCGCCGGGTCCGCGGCCAGCTGAAGGAGGCCGTCGGCGTGTTTCCGGCCGGGGCCTTCTATTCCGCGGAAGATCCCGCGCTCGTGCTGTGGGTTCACGGCACCCTGCTGGAGTCCGTGCTCCTGGCATACGACGCGCTGGTGGAACCCGTTGGTGTCGGCGATCGGGATGCGTACTGCCGTGAGGCGTCCAGTGTCGCGATCGAGCTTGGCGCCAGGACGACTGACGTCCCACTCGATTGGGCAGCTCTCGAACGCTACCTGTCTGATATCCGGCAATCCGGAGCGATTGTCGTCGGGCCCGACGCGCGCGCAGTGTCGACGCTGCTGCTGAGAGGCCGGTTCTCGGCGTTGATGGGGCCGATCGCGTGGGCCAACCGGATGTTGACGGCCGGCTGGCTGCCTTCCGACCTTCGCGCTCAATACGGATTCGAGTGGAGCGACGCGCACGATCGCCAGTTCGGTCGCGTGGTTGCGATGGTGCGACGTACCCGCCGGATGCTTCCGGACGCGGTGGCGTTGTGGCCGGAGGCGAGAAAGCCTAGCTAGGCTCGAGGCATAGGGCTCAAGGCTCAAGGCTCAGGGCATACGCAGATATGTCTTCAATTCGCCAGGATCGACGGCTGACGCCGCGGCTTCGTCAAGATAGAGCGTGACGTTGGCGTGCGACCGAAGAATCGAAGCCGGCACGTTGGGATCGATCGGTGACTCGAGCGTCGCCTTGACTGCGGCGGCCTTACGCTCGTCGGGAACGATCACGACCAGCTCGCGCGCGCTGAGCATCTGCCGAACGGACATCGAGACCGCGGTCTTCGGGACATCCTCGAGCCGGGCGAACCAGCCTTCGCCGACCTGTTGCTGCCGGCACGCTTCGTCGAGCGAGACGATGATGTACGGGTCGGTCGTGTCGAAGTCCGCTGGTGGATCGTTGAACGCGAGGTGCGCGTTCTCGCCAATGCCCAACACCGCGAGGTCGATGGGCCGCTCCGCAATTGCGCGATTCAAACGCGCACGCGCCGTTTCGGGGTCGGAGCCCGCGCCGATTTCGATGAGATGGTAGCGGCCGAGGCTCGTCGGATCGATCAGGTTCGCGCGGAGCATGGCGCGAAAACTGGCGGGATGGTTGTCCGGGAGTCCGATGTACTCGTCGAGTGGAACACCTCCACGCCTGACCAGTCGATTCCCGGTTGCCGGATGAGCGCGCGCTGGAAGTCCAGCTGCGACCCTGCCGTGGCCGGCACCATACGCACGTCGCCCTGCGCCGCAATGGCACCTGAGAGCGACGAGGCCACATGCCGCGCGGCGGCTTCGCTCATGGCCTCACGATTGGGAAAGACGAAGACTTTCATTGGATATTGTCTCCTATCGTTCCCCGTTCCCCGTTCCCCGTTCCCCG
>CAVSRY010000029.1:0-149547 GCA_963730485.1 uncultured Acidobacteriota bacterium
GAATTGTGCGGGGGGCATCACGCCGTGGCAGTCGTGGATCACGTGCGAGGAAACCAACGTCGGACCAAACGGCAATCCGGCAAGCTGGCTGAAGCAGCACGGCTATGCTTCGACGTGCCTGCAGGCGCCGACAGCCTCGTTCGGCGGTCGCCATTCCGGAAATGGGACGCTTCTCGCACGAAGCCGTCACCGTCGATCCCAACACCCACATCGTCTATGAGACGGAAGACAACAGCGGAGGGGGCGGGTCGAGCGGCTTCTATCGGTTCATCCCGAACGTGAAAGGCGATCTGACGCAGGGCGGACGCCTTCAAATGCTGGCCATCCTCGGCAACTTCCAGTACGACGCCCGCAACGGCCAGACCGTCGGCGCGCCGCTTCCGGTCACCTGGGTGGACATCGCGGATCCGAACCCGGCCGGGACAAGCGCGACGGCGGTCTTCAATCAGGGACGCGCGCTTGGCGGTGCGCGGTTCCGTCGCCTCGAGGGTTGCTGGTGGGGCAACGGCGCCGTGTACTTCGCAGACACGAGCGGCGGGCAGGCCGGCTTCGGCACGATCTGGGAGTTTCGGCCGAACGGAGACTCGGGGACGTTGACGTTGATCTTCGAGTCGGGCAATCAGGCCGAGCTCGACTTCCCGGACAATCTCACGGTGTCGCCGCAAGGCTCATTGCTGCTGTGCGAAGACGGCGGCGGCGAACAGTACCTGCGCGGCGTGACACTCGACGGGAGGATCTTCGATTTCGCGAAGAACCTTCAGAACGATTTCGAGTGGGCCGGCGCCACATTCGCCGAGGCGGATCGAAGTGGAACGACCGGAAGATTCGCGGCGACCATCATCCGCTCGGCGGACGCTGGGATCGCATCACGCTGTTCGTAAATCGTCAGGGCGAGACTGCTGGCGCCAATCCCCCGGCCGCAGGGTCCGAAGGGATGACGTTTGCGATTTGGGGACCGTGGAAAGAAGGGCTCTGCTCTACACTTCTGACTACCCGAAGGGCACCGGATGCCCGCACAGTTCGCGGGCATCCGGTGTGTGTGTCGGAATCAGTAGTCCATGCGGATCGTGATCCCGAAGTTGAACGGGTTGATCGCCTGGTCGTATTCGCCCGTGGTGGTGTTGGTGTTCCCCGACGGGTTGCGCGGTGGGGCCGAACGTGTAGTTGGCCGCGAGGCGCTGGAACTGCACCATGTTGAACACGTTGTAGAACTGCGCCTGCACGCGGACGCTGCCGCCCCGGCCGATGTTCACCGGAATGCGACGCGCCAGCGTGAAGTCCCAGTTCTGCCAGCCCGGGTGACGGAGCTGACGCCATACGCCGCGTTGCCGATGTTGCCCTGACGCCGTTGGCCGGCAGCGGGCGACGGAACGCGGCCAGGTTGAAGTGCGGCCGGAACGCGTCGTGCGTGATCGTCGGATCCACAGGATTCCCGCTCGTGTCGTTGATGTCCTGCCCGGGGACGAGCTCACAGCGGGAGCCGACGCCCGAGAGCGACGGGTCGTTGTTCGCCACGCCCGAGAGGTCCTCGCCGCAGCCCGGGTTGACGTTCGAGCCGGTCATGAAGGTCGACACGCCCGAGGCCTCCCAGTCACGCAGCACGTGCTTGAGGATCGTGACGTTCGGCGTCGGGTTCGGAATCATGTAGGAGTAGTTGACCACCACCACATGCCGCCGATCCTGCCGGCCGTCCTGGACGCCCACCGGGTTGCCGGCCGGCGGACCGTAGTACCGGTCGCGCAGACCCTGCTTGCCGTAGAGCTCTTCCGTCATGTAGTCCCAGCCCTGCATGCCCTCGCTCTTGGAGAGCGTGTAGGCCAGGCCCATCTGGAGCCCCTTCGTCAGACGACGTTGCACGCTCACCTGCATCGCGTTGTAGTTGAGGATGTCGTCGTCGGTGGTCAGGTAGCTGATGCTGCCCACGCCCGGGTAGTCCCGCCGCAGGAAGTTCTCGGCGATGGCTTCCTTGTTGAAGAGGTTGTTCGGATTGGCGTAGGCGTAGGGCTCGATGTTGTTGATCGTCTTGGAGCGGGCTTGCTTCCGCCCGATGTTCGAGACGTACGCGACCTCGGCGACGGTGTTGAAGCCGATGTCACGCTGGAACGCGATGTTGACGTGGTAGTTGCGTTCCGGCTCGAGCTCGCCCTGCGGCAGCTGGTTGCCGTGGAGTGACTGTTCCAACCCGAATCCGGGCGGAATGCGCGTGCCCTGCGGGCTCTCGACGAAGTTGCCCGCCGCCACGGCCGACGCGAGTTCGTTGAGCGTCGAGTTCGGGATCGTCCGGTTGCGGCTGACGAGCGCGCCGCCGCTGAACCCATACGTATTGCGGTTCACGAAGTTGTAGAAGACGCCCGTCGAGGCGCGAATGGCGGTTTTGCCGTCGCCGAACACGTCCCACGCCAGGCCGACGCGCGGCGCATACGACCACATCGGGTAGTCGTAGTACCAGCCGTCTTTCTTGCCGCTGTCCGGGTTGGTCGGGTGATTGCGCCAGGCCGTTCGCCCATTGCCCGTTGGCGAGCGAGCCGACGCCCGGGACGACCGTGCCGATGAGCGCAGGGTTGAGGCTGTTCGTCGGGCTGAAGGGGAACCGCGGGTCATAGGCGGCCCGGTTGCTCCCCTCGCAGGCCTGATTGCCCGGCACGCCCGTCTTGCACGCCGGCTGGTAGATAACCACCTGGTTGGACGCCTGACCAGAGCGCCGGGTCGAACCCCGAGTTCTCATCGCGGGCCTCGTACACGGCCCCGTGGTGTTCCAAGCGGAGGCCGTAGTCCAACGTCAGACGTGACGTCAGCCGCCAGCTGTCCTGCGCGTAGAACCCGCCGTACCAGTGCCGCTCATCGCGGTCGATACGCTCGTTGCGCTCGTTGTACGACGTGAAAATCCCGAGCAGCGCGTTGGCGTAGCCATTGCCCGTGCTGAGCAGGTTGTCGCCGCTGTGCCCGAAGTTGTACTGGCCGGCGTAATCCTGCGAGCCTGGCTCGGTCTTGAAATCGCGCTCCCACTCGATGCCGAACTTGAAGTTATGGCGGCCCCGCGTGTAGGACAGTGTCGTTCTTGAGCGTGACGCGCTCGTTGCGGTTCCACTTCGGCAGCGGGCCGCTGGAGCCGGACGGCGTCATCAGGAGCAGGTTCGAGCGGTCCCGCCCGTGTAGCGCAGCTCGGGCAGATACGGCCACTCGTCTTTGTTGGTGTCCTTCTGGACCGGCTCGCCGTACTCGCCGAACGCTTCGATGCGCGGCGGGAACAGGCCCGTCTGCCCCGGTGAGCGGGTTGACGACGTTCTCCTGCCACCACTGCGTGTAGTTCGAGGCGTTCTCGGCGCCCTTGCCCACGCGATGGCCCCAGTGGTTCCAGCTGTAGCCGAGGATCGTCTCGTTGACCATCGACGGGCTGAGCACCTTCGTCATCGTGCCGTTGATCAGGTTGCCCGGGAAGTTGTTGTTGATCTCGCCCACGCCCGGCGCGATGTTGTTCGGGGCGATGGCGTCGTCGCGGTCGAACAGCGCGCGCGCGCTCAGCCGGGTGTTCGAGCCGAGCACCGCGTCCACGCGCGTGATGAAGTTCGTCCGCGTGTGCCGCGGCGTCAGGTCCAGCGCCGTGTTCGAGTTGTTGTACGCGTTGTTCGTCTGATCGCGGACGTTGTTCGGCAGCGGCGCGAGCAAGAGCAGCGCCTGGCCCATCGGATCGAACCGGTTCTGCGGGATCACGTTGCCCGGGAACGGCTGGCCCGTCACGGGATCGCGAATGACGTTCAGGGTCTGCGCGCCCGTGATCGAGCCGTCCGGCTGCAGCGTCGCCTTGCCGAAGAGCGTCTGCGAGAAGTCGCCCGCGGCGCTCGAGCTCGGTCGGCAGGTTCGACCGCGTGACGGCCGTCGGCCGGATGTCTTCGGTGAACTCCTGCGACGCGAAGAAGTAGAACTTCTTCTCGCTCGTGCGGCTGTCCACCACCTTCGGGATGATGATCGGCCCGCCGATGCTGTAGCCGCAGATGTTCACTTCGAAGAACGGCTTCGTATCGCCCGCCTGCTCGCGGAAGAAGTCGTTCTTGTTCCACTCGTCGCGGCGGAGGTTCGTCCAGCCGGACCCGCGGAACTGGTTGGTGCCCGACTTGGTGGTGATCTGCACGAGGCCCGACGACTGCCGGCCGTGCTCGGCGTTGTAGCCGCTCGTGATCACGTTCACTTCACCAATCGAGTCGATGTTCGGGGTCACGTACGTCGTGCCCGAGCCGCCTTCTTCGCCGACCGGCACGCCGTCAATCGTGGTGTTCTTGTTGAGCGAGTCGCCCCCGTTGATGCTCAGGTAGCGGCCCGAGTTCCACTGCGCGTAGTCGCGGCTGGCGTGCGAGTCCATGACGCCCGGCAGGATCTTCATCATGCCGAACACGTCGCGGCCCTTCACCTGCACCATGACCAGCGTGTCCCCCGTGATGTTGCGGGACAGCGCGCTGTTGGCGGTCTGCACGGGCGTGACTTCCGCGGTGATCGTGACCGATTCGGTCACGCCGCCGGCCGTCATCGTGATTCGGCCGAGCGGCCGGATTTCGCCGCCGAGCAGCGAGAACTCCGCGATGGTCACCGGACGGAAGCCGTCCATTTCGATCTTGACCGTGTAGCGACCGGGGACGAGCGACACGATGCGGAAATCGCCCTGTTCGTTCGTCGTGCCCGTGCGGTTGGTGTTCGTCGCCACGTGCGTGGCGGTAATGGTCGCTCCCGGGATGACGCCGACGTTGTCGACGACCGTGCCGATGAGCGTGCCATTGCCCTGTCCGCCTTGCGCAAACGCGGGAACCGCGCCTGCCAGAAGGATCAAAAGGGGTATAGCGAGTACCCCCAGACGCCTCATCCGTTCCATCTCCACTCCTTCAGGTCCGGGTGGACCTAACCTCCGGCCACTGCCCGAGCGGACGCCCTCCCAGACGGGGAAGGTGGCGCGAGAGCGGGATGACCGGATGCCGAAGGGTAGCGGGGAGAAGGGATGTCTGAAATCCTGACGATTCGGTAAATTCGAGGCTGGAAACCGGGTATTAGTCTGGCTACCCCCCAGTAAAATTGACCCCGGGGGACGGATAGACCCGGCGCAGAAAGGCATCCCAGGCCCGATCGCCCAGGAAGCGGCGCTGGGCAATGAAAAGGGCGGCTGAGGGCGACACGGTGTACCGGCACCGGGGCCGGGGCGTTTTGAGCGCCTTTCTCGACGGTGGCCGCGACGTCGTCGGGGGTTCCCGCCAGCCGGGCCGTCAACCCCCGCTCGGACGCCTCCTTGGTCAGCCGGGCCACCTCGGCGTGCAACGGCCCGTAGGCGTCGCTGCTCTCCACATCGCGCATCGCCGATCCTGCGGCGTCCCCGAAGCCCGTTCGAATCACGCCCGGCTCGATCAGGACGACCTGGATGCCAAAGCCCCGGACCTCGAACCGGAGCGCATCGCTCAGCGCTTCAAGGGCATATTTCGTCGCGTGGTAGACCCCGCCTCCCGGAAAAACCAGACGCCCGCCCATCGACCCGATGTTCACGATCCGTCCGGCGCGGGCGCGGCGCATGCCCGGCAACACGAGCTGCGTCAATCGCAACAGGCCGAACACATTCGTTTCGAACTGCGCACGCACGCGATCGATGGGGATCGCCTCGACTGCGCCGGACTGGCTGTAGCCGGCGTTGTTCACGAGCGCAGCCACGCGCACCGTGCGTGTCCTCGATCGCCCGGACCGCCCGCTGCATCGAGTCCTCGTCGGTCACGTCCACATCCAGCGTTCGGCACCCGGCAGTCGCCAGATCGCTGAGGCTCGACGATCGCCGCGCGGTCGCATACACCGTCCAGCGACCCGAGGCAGATAACCGAAGGGCGGTGGCCCGGCCGATGCCGGACGAACACCCGGTAATGAGGACGGCTGGCAACATGTGAGCTCCCGAACAACTTCAAAGGGACGAACTGCAAACGACGGACTACGAGCGACGAACTTCGAACGTGATCACCGATCAGCCGGGCAACACACCTCGCCGCGCTTGTGCAATGACCGCCTCGGCTGACCACCCCTGCCGGCGGAGGTCGCCGACGCCCGTGTCCCCTTCCGACTTGCTCAGCTTCTGGGTCGGCGTACGCATGATCAGTCCGTGGTGGCGGAACGATGGCGGGTGTCTCCCGTCCAGCCAGGCGCGCCAGACGGATCTGCCGGCCCGTGGACGGAAACAGGTCCACGCCACGGATGACGTGCGAGATGTCCTGTAGATAGTCGTCGATGGCGGCCGCGAACTGGTACGTCCAGTTGCCAAGCCGGTCTCGCACCAGAAGGTCGCCGCACTGGCGTGAGGGCTCCTGCGACGCCGGTCCACGGATCCCGTCCACGAAGGTTTCCGCTCCGGGTTCCATGCGCACACGCCATCCCCGTCCGTCCTCGATCGCGAGACCGCGCTCCCGGCAGGTCCCGGGATATCGCAGCTCATCGGTCGCGCCCGAGCCCGTGGCGGCGATCTCCTGCCGGGTGCAGGAGCACCCGTACATGAGCCCCCTTCGCGGCGAGCTCGTCGACGACCGCGCGGTACACGGCCCCGCGCTCGCTCTGGCGCGGCGCTTCCTCGTCGGGCTCGAACCCCAGCCAGGTCAGGTCTTCTCGAATGGACGCTTCGAATTCTGAGTGCGCGCGCTGACGGTCGTGGTCCTCGATCCTCAGAATGACTCGTCCGCCATGGGACTTGGCGAACTCCCAGACGTGGATCGCGTTGTGCACGTGTCCCAAGGTGGAGGTGGCCGGTTGGGGCAGGCGCAAACCGTGTGCGCATTCTCATTTTTTCACGCCCTTTCACGCCCTTTCACGCCCTGGCATCCGGTCCCCCTGCCGAGGCGGGATTGACTGGACCGGCCGTTTCGAGTCTCCTAAGTAGGCGCTGGTGTCCAGTCCTGTCGTAAGGCGTCGTCGCCGTCTGATCAGCGCGGGTCGTCTCCTCGCCCTCGCGGTCCTGGTGTTTCTGTTCGTCATTTTCGCCCCAACGACGTTCGTCGCGTCGAACTGCTGGGGGGACGGCTTCCAGGCGCCCATGCGGCGCCCCGAGGCCGCACGTAACATCCCCAACTACGCACGCGACGAGCAGTACACGTATCTCGCGCTTCCCGAGTGGGTCATCATCGACGCGACCAGTGAATACGCGCGGTTCATCGCCAAGGAACCGCCGAGCCACTTCCCATACTTCAGCGCGATCGGGCAGTACTGGGAGCAGTACGGCGCAGTCTGCGCCGTCACCCGTCGATCGTACGCGTACGACGCCGGCACCCACATCAACCTCGCCGTCGTCGGCACGATCTTCAGCATCGAGAATGTCGTAAAGGGTCTGTACGAGAACAGTTTTGGCTGGCTGACGGAGCGCTTCTCGTCGCGCGACACGCCCGAGGACGCGTTCGCGGCGCAGCTGGCGGCCGAGTACAGCACGTTCATGCAGACCGAACCGTGGTATCGTTCCCCTTCGCAGACCGACTGGTGACCTTGTGGACCAGCACCCCGCTGATGGGAGAGCACCAGACGCGGAAGTGGGAGCGCCGCCTGTCACTCACGTCCGAGCTGGCCCTCAAAGCGGTGTATGCGTCGATCGTCGGGCTGTCGACTGGCGTGGCTTACGCCGCGGCCGGACCGCAGGTGCACGTGTGGATCGAGCGAACCCCGGCGAGCGTGCTCACCGACCCGCAGTTCACGGCTGTCGGCGCGGCTCCGAATCAGGGGGCGATTCTGGCGCTGCCTGGCGGTGAGCCTTTCACGAGACTGATGCTCGACCTCCATTCACGCGGCGTGAAGTTCGTCAGCATCGCCGGCAACGACGACGTCCTGGTCACCGTGATCAGACGACCCAACACGCCCGCGCCACCGGCGCCGGCGCGCGTGCTCTCCACCGTCCCCGTCCTGACGACGCCGGAAGAATCGCGGTATGCGCTGTCGGTGCCCGTCGCCTCGCTGAGCGATGTGATGACGGCCGTGCTCTCGAACGGCGGCTCGGTCGTGCGTATCTACGATTACTAAGCAAACGGTTCCCCGTTCCGCGTTCCCCGTTCCCGCGTTCCTCGTTCCTCGTTCCCGTCGAGCATTGCGCGATCTCCAGAACGATGTATTCTCCTGATCCTCTGACCGAGCGCGACCGCCTTCAGTCCTCGAGGCCGGTCAGCGGACTGCTTCGTGTCACTGATGAGGAGCCAGAGAGTTGCGAGACGACAGGTGCGACCGGTACAGGTCCGAGGAACCATCTGGCGCTTGTCATCTTTCTCGGCTTTTCACAGACTGAGAGAGGATGACGAACGTCAGAAGATTCCTGGGACACCGACGCCGCACCCGTCGCACGCTGTCGATCACTTATTTCAGCATCGCGCGCAGCGCCTCGATCTCGTCCTGGCTGACCGTGTGTCCCATGCCGGGATAGATACGCTCGTCCACGACGGCGCCGAGGCGACGAAACACATCGGAAGACTCGTGCACGCGCGCGAGAGGAATGTGCGCGTCGGCATCGCTACAGCCAAGAAAGACGGGCGTGCCGGCGAACGAGCCTGCATAGTCCCGCAGTGTCCCGGGTGGACCGATGAGGCCGGCACTCAGCCCGGCAACGGCGGCGTAGCGGCGCGCATGGCGCGCGGTGAACTCGAGCGAGAGACAGCCGCCCTGCGAGAATCCCGCGAACGCGATGTGTTCGGACGTGACGCCCTGGCGGTGGAGATCGTTCACGAGCGCGTCGAGCGCGCCGAGCGCGGACGTAAGAAAGGGCTCGTTCTGCGCGATCGGCGTCAGGAACGAGTGCGGATACCACGTGCGTCCAGCGGCTTGTGGAGCCAGGTACGAGACGTCGCCGAGGTCCAGCGCGTCAGCGATGGACAGGATGCTCTCGGCCGTGGCGCCGCGTCCATGCGACGAGGATCGTGACGATGCGCGCGTCTCCCGGAGCCGGTCCGCGGCGGAGCACCGGCTGGCCGGCGTGCGGGTCGTTCAAAGCCACCGGCCGACGTCGCGACAATACGCGACGTACCAGAGCGCCGAACATTCGCTGCAGATAGCGCTCTTCGCGCCGGATGACGGTGTGGACGACGAGGGCCAGCACCGGCGCCAGCAGGAGCAACGGCCACACCGTGTTCGTGACGAGCGCCGCGCCCACGTAGATCGCAACGAACGCGAGATATTGCGGGTTCCGCGACCACGCGTACGGGCCTTGACGCATCAGGGCGGTCGCCGGTTTCTGCAGCATGATTCCGGTCCTGGCGAGAAAGAACACGCGGAGCGACCAGAGGAACAGGCCGACACCGGCGACGATGAACACCCATCCCAGGAGAGCGAGGGCGTCGACGTTTCTCCCGGTGAGGAAACGGATCGGCTCGAAGACGTGGAGACCGAGCGCGACGAGAAATCCCGCGGCAAACGCGACAGTCGGAGGGAATCTCACGCCCGGTCCGTGTTCGGCCACGTGTGCGGCGGACGGCTCGGTCGCTTCTCTCGTCAACGACATGATTGTGCGGTCGTTCCGACAATAGCATGGACCGATCGGCGCTACCGAGCGCCCGTCCACGTGAGGCCAGCCGACGGCGCGCGGTTCACCGTGATCGGATCGGGATCGATGTCCGGGCTCATGTTCATCGGCGGTCGCAGGAACGCGATGCGGGCGCCGCCGCGATCGAAGTCGGTGATCGATACGCGACCGGAACTGTTCATCACGGACTGGCGGACGTCCACATGCGAATAGCCCAGCCCGTGTCCGAGCTCGTGCGTGCGCAGCGCGCGCTGATACGGGCTGCCGGAGGTCTCGAACGTGCGATCGAGCATCATGGAGGCTGCCCGCATCTCGCCGCGATCGTTCCAGGCCCACCGTGTGTAGCCCCAGAACGTCGTCGCGTCGGTGAGCCCCTGGTATTGCGCGACAACGATCGCGCCCGTGCGGCTCACTGACACCGATTCGCCCTCCGCCGCCGTTTCGACCGTCTGACTGGCGAACCGGTCGAACGTGTCACCGGTCAGCTCAGGCAACGCGTCGTGGAGATCGTCGATGATCGCGTCGATCTCCGCGTCGGAGAGCACAACCGACGTGGCGACGAAGGTGGACGCGTCCACGTTGGTGAACTGCAACACCCGGCGTTGGACGATGACCACCGGCGCCGTCGTCCACCGGCGCAGCCCACCATCCGCGCGGAACATCTGGTCGAAGGCCGCCAGGTTCAGCGACTTCGGAATCAACGTGAGGGTCGCCGGTCCACCCGAGATACGTACGCGCGTCGAACGCTCGACGGTCGACGTCGAGGAGACCGTGACCTGAAGAACGCTGTTCGTCGTGGTCAAGGGCAGTTCGAACGTGCCGTCACCGCTGGTTGTCGCCTCGCCGCCGTCACCCCCACGAATACGAACACCTGAGATCGTGTCGTTCGAGACGGCGTTCACCGTGGTGCCCTTCACGACCGGCCCCGACGGTTCGCTGTGAAGCTCGAAATCTGCGACGTGATTCGCAGACACTGTGAGATTGCGCGTTTGGGTCACGAACGAAGAGGCCGACACCTCAATCGCGAACGACGCAGGCTGAACGCTCAGGCTGTAACGCCCTGCCGCATCGGTTTCCGTGCTGGCACCACGATCCGGCCCGGTGGTGACACTGATGTGCGCGCCACGCACCGACGATTCGTTCCGGCTGTCAGTCACCGTGCCGGACAGCGTGAATTTCTCGACGCTGGGCGGAGGAGGCGTCGCGGACGGATCGAGTGAGAAGTCGAGCGTTTGATTGGCAGACAGCGTGACCGACTGCGTCGCTCCCGCGTACCCATCGGCCAGCGCCCGCAGGACAAGACTACCCGGCGACAGGTCGTTCAGTCGGTAGTGCCCTTGTTCGTCGGCGGCCACCTGAGCGCCCTGATTCGTTCCCTCCGCGATCTCAACGCGCGCACCGGCAACTCCATGCCCGTCGGTGCGCTGGCGCACGACACCTTCAATTGACAGACGCGCCGGCACGTTGTCAGAGGGCGCTGTCGGAAGCGCGGAGTCTTTGCCGCATGCCGTCGTCAGGCACAACAACATCAACAGCGCGGCAACCGTGTAGCGGCCGCCAACGAGATCGATGAACGAGGCGTTGCGTGGAGTCACAATCGCCCTTCAGCCGGGGCGCAGCCCGTATGTGCAATGCGCGTGCCGGAAGGCGATGGCGAATCCGTGAAGGTGTTTTTGCGCCTGAATCCCGCCGATTCAGGTCGTGAAGGAAAAGCGCCGGGTCAGAAGTGCCGGAGGAGTGCGTTGACCTCTGTACGACTCGCGCGACGCCCAGGAATGTAAGCGGCGACGGCGGTGGCGACGACAACAATCGCCACGACGGAGATAAATGTCGTGAGATCGGACGGTGCGACGTCAAATAACAAGCTTCGTAGCGCGCGCGTTCCAACGGCCGCGGCGAACGCTCCAAGGGCGACGCCAATTCCGACGCGCCAGGGCCGTTCGTCCAATCGCTGCCGAAAGAATCGCGCGTCCCGACGCGCCGAGCGCAAGACGGATCGCGAATTCCTGACGGCGATGTGCCACGTCGAGCGCGACGACGCTCACAAGTCCGGTCAGTGCCAGCGCGAACGCCACGGACCCGAAGAGCAGAAACATCCACATCGAGAGACGCCACGGCGCCACGGCACGGCCGACGACGGCGTCCATCGTGACGATGTTGTCGATCACCGCGGTTGGATCCAGCGCCCGCACCTGCGCCTGAATCGACGCGACGAGGCCGATGGGCGATCCGGTCGCACGGATCGCGAGGCTGTTCGCTGGACGTCCGACCTGCATCGCGGGGTCGTAGATGTCCATCTGGATCTCGTCGAGTCCGCGGTAACGCACGTTGCGGACGACGCCGACCACGGTGCGCCATGCGGGGCCCGGCGCTCCCGGCGTGAACGACGACATGAGCACGCGGCGACCAATCGGATCCTGGCCGGGCCACAGGCCCTGAGCCGTGGCTTCGCTGATGACGGCGACGCGATCGACGCCTGCGCGATCCGCGTCGGTGAACGCTCGGCCGCGGACGACGGGAATCCGCATCGCCTCGAAGTAGCCCGGCGTCGCAATCTGGTAGTTCAACGTGGGATTCCGAGCGGCCGCAGCGTCGGTCTTCTCCTGCCCGTCGAGCCAGATGCGAACGCCCTGGCCGATCGGACCGAGCTGAAGGGGCCGCAGATAGACCGCTCCGGCAGTCTCGACACCGGGGACGGCGCGGATTCGCGTGAGCAGCTCGCCGAACCACTGGTTCGGCGGACCCTGGATTGATCGTGGCTGAACGGAAAGACTGAGCACGTTGGCCGGCTGAAAGCCGAGATCGAGGCGCTTCAGGTTCATGAAGCTCCGCACGACGAGACCCGCCGCCACGAGCAGTGCGACCGCAAGGCCGACCTGCAGGATGAGCAACGTCGATCGCGCGCGGACGCTGTGCCGTGCGGCCGTCGATCGATCGCCACTTCCAAAAGCCTCGACCAGGCTGACCCGCGACAGGTGTCGTACCGGCAACACGCCCGTGACGATGGCGACGACAGCAACCGCCGCAAGCGTGAATAGCGCAACGACGCCATCGACGGTGATGCTCTGCACGCCGGGTAGATCGTCCGGCGCGAGCGCCGCGATGACCTTGCCGATGTACGCCGCGGCGACGAGTCCGAGCACGCCGCCGACGGCCGAGAGCACCAGGATCTCGGCCATCCACGCGCGGCCGAGCGACGCGCGCGTGGCGCCTATCGCCAGCCGGACGGCCTGCTCGCGACGACGAAGCGTGGCTCTCGTGAGCATCAGCCCCGAGACGTTCGCGCACGCGATCAACAGCAGCACGGTGACCGCGGCCCAGAGCGCCCACAGCGCAGGACGCACGGGTCCAAACACGTACTCCAGAAGCGGCACGACCACCGCGCGGTCGCCCCACTTCGGCCGGCCGGGCACGTCGCGCTGCAGCCGGGCATCCAGCGCGTCCACCTGGCGAGCGACCTCATCGGCTCCGACACCGGCACGCACTCGCCCGACGAGGTAGAACACACCGACGTTGTTGACGATGTTGGCGAGCGTGGTGGCGTTCGATGACGCGCCGCCGCCGAGCACGGGCATCGCCGGCGCCCAGAACTCGGCGCCGCGCGGCAGGTCGAAGCCCTCGGGCATCACGCCGATGATCTCGACGGGTTGCCCGTCCAGATTCATCGTCTTCCCGATGATTTGCGGATCGGCCGCGAACCGGCGGACCCAGCTGGAATGGCTGAGAACGAGGACCGGCGCCGACGTGGGCGTGTCGTCCTCCGCCCGGAACGTTCGGCCAAGCAGCGGCGCCGCCCCGAGCGTCTCGAAGAAGCCCGACGACACGCCGTTGAACTCGACGCGAGTCGGCTGGCCTGTGCCGTCCTCGAGCACCGCGCCCCAATTGTGCGAGCCCATGATCGCCGCGCGGGTGAACACGGCCTGATCCGAAGTCCACTCTCGCAGATGCCGCACCGTCAGCTCGACGACGGCCTGCCCCGTGGCGTGGTCCGTCTGCCAGACGACGACGGCGCGGTCGGGATCGATGACGGGCAAGGGGCGCATGAGCACGGCGTTCACGGCGCTGAACACGGCGCTGTTCGCGCCAATGGCCAGCGCGAGCGTCAGCACGACCATCACCGAGTAGCCCGGCGCGTGCCAAAGCTGTCGAACCGTCAGGCGCAGATCCCTCAACATGTGCCCTCCCCGCGCTCGCAATTATTCCTGAACCTAGACGCTAACGTGCCGGTTCGCGGCTTGGAAAAAAGTTGGGTAAGCGCCAGGAGGTTCCTGGGACCTGTCGTTCCCGTCTACCCGTCGTATCCGAGCCTTCTGCCCGGCACGGTTTATGCCTCTCTAACGGTCAGGAAGGTAGGCCATGAGACTCCAACTATTACCAGCCGTTCTCATGCTTGCCGCAGTTCCCCTGGCAGCACAGCAAGGCACGGGCGTCGTCAGCAATGTCGCCGTCTCACCCGGACAGAACGGAGAGATGGTGTTCACGATCACCGGCACGAATCCCTGCCGCGCGGTGCAGATTGACTACGGCGACGGCTCGACGCCGATCACGCATTCCGTACGCGCACTGCCGGCCGCGGTCACCCATTCGTTTCCGCGCGCGGGCACCTATCAGGTGCGGGCGCGCGGCACGGGCGTGTGCGCCGGTGAGGCCATGCGCTCGGTGCGAATCGGCGTCGGCGCGAACCAGGCCGGCGCTGGCGCCGGCGGCATGCGCTTCCAGGCGTTTGACGCGAATGGCGATGGCGTCATTCAGCGAAGCGAGTGGCGTGGGAGCAACCAATCATTTCAGGTCCACGATTGGAACGGCGACGGCGATGCTGCAGGGAGAGGAAGTCCGCACGGGCGCCGCTCGGCCCCGGCCGAGTTCGACGACTACACGGGCGACGCCTACGCGTTCAACGACTGGAGCCAGGACCGATTTGGCGGGCTCGACCGCAACCGGGATGGCCGCGTATCGCGCACGGAATGGCCGTACGGCGTGGAGGAATTCTTCCGCGCGGATCGCAATCGCGACGGCACGCTCTCATCCGCCGAGTTTGCCGGCACGGACTTCGACGACGACCGTGGCGACCGGTTCGACTATCTGGACGCCAACGGCAACGGTCAGGTCGAGCGTGGCGAATGGCACGCGAGCGCGCAGGCCTTCAACTGGCTCGATCGTGACAACAACAACGTGATCTCCCGCCAGGAGATGGGGATTGCCTCGGCGACGGCCAACGACTCGTTCGCGAATCTCGACGTCAACCGCGACCAGCGTCTGTCCAGCCGACGAGTGGCTCTGGTCGCGTCGCAGCTTCGATCAGCGCGACACGAACCGGGACGGCGTCTTGACGCGCGCCGAGATAACGCGGCGATCGCTCAGGGCACGGCGCGGGCCGCCGGCGCGCAGGCGACCACGGTGGTGGTTCAGGCACGGCAGCCCTGGACTGACACCGGCGTCATCGTTCAGGCCGGCGACCGCGTGAGCTTCAGCGCCGCGGGGACGGTCCAGCTGAGCACCGGCAACGATGACATCGCCGACCCGAAGGGAGCCCGTAGCGGCCGATTTGCTCCTGAGGGACCACTGCCGCGCGACCCGGCCGGCGCACTAATCGCGCGAATCGGCGAAACAGCGCCGGTCGTGATTGGCTCGCGTACCGAGGCGCTTCGTGCCCCGAATTCCGGACGGCTGTATCTCGGGGTCAATGACGACTTCCACCAGGACAACAACGGGAATTTCCGGGTCGAGATAGTGGTCGCGCGATTGAACAGCGTTCGACGGTTCCACGGGTTCCACGGTTCCGGTTCGTGAACCAGAACTCTGGAACCTGGAACCGTGGAACCCTGGAACCCGTGCCTACTCGTCGCTGCGCGAGTCGGTGTCCGAACCGCCGACACCGCGAATCGTGATCCCGCCGCCGCTCGTGCTCGCGCGAAGGCGATTGGTTCCGCCATTGATGGTGCCGTTTGCGTGTGAGCGGCCGTGCGAGAGCACTTCGAACGGCAAGTCCTCGACGCGGACCGACCCGCCGCTCGTACCGGCGTCTACAGCCATGCTCGCCTTCGGATCGACACCGACCCGGATGCTGCCGCCCGAGGTCGTGAGCACGACGTCGCGCGCCGACGGACTGACATACCCCACGTTGATGCCGCCGCCGCTCGTGTCCGCACTGAGCCGGCCGAGGACCCGCGACACGCGGATGCTCCCACCTGACGTATTCAGCTGGAAGTCCGCGCTGCCGCCGTCAGCGGAGACCGACCCGCCGCTCGTATCGGCGCGGACATGGGCGGTCCGATCGCCGCGGACGGAGATGCGCCCGCCGCTCGTGCCGAGATCGAGGACGACGTCGGGCGGCGCGGTGACGGTCGCGCTCAGCTCGACATGTTCGCGGCGCCAGCGCGCCCAGCTCAACAGGTTCTTTCGCCGGCCGACCACGAAGACCTCGCGGCCTTCCTGGGTGGCGTCCACCATGTAGTCGGCAAGCAGCCGATTGGCCGCCGATTCGCCGTCATTGGTGTAGACGGCCTGGCGAACCGACACGTGGACCCGTCCGGGCGGCCCGGTCTCCGTCGTCACGCTGCCCCCCGCCAGCTCGACCCGGACCGTCGAGCCCGAGGCCACCTGGAAGGACCGTTCGAATCGCCGCTCGAGCACGGCCGTCTGGTCGAGACAGCCAGTGGTGAATATGAGTGGCAGGCTGGCAATGAGGCCGGAAATGCGGGTCATGGGACACAAACACGGAATGACCCGACAAGTTGCAGGTTCCAGGGTTCCAGGGTTCCAGGGTTCCAGGGTTCAGGTTCGGATTCCAGGTTCCGAACCGGAACGCCGAACCCTGAACCAGAACCGGAACCAGGAACCGGGAACCGTGGAACCGTGGAACCCTGGAACGCTACTTAATCAAGAAATCAATCGTCCCGACCGTCCGGTCCCACGACATGACCATCGACGCACGGGTGTTCGTGACGTCCACGAAGTTGATCGTGAACTGCTCGATGCTCGTCGGGGAGCTCGCAAGCCGCATGGGCGTGCGCAGCACGTCGAACTTGGGGTCGTAGTTGTACGAGCCGTACAGCAGGACCTTGTCGTTCGCGTCGTACTTCGGCTGCACGGGCTGGGTGGACATCACGAGCGTCCACGCATTTTCCTTGAGCTCGACGAACACGTTGTATACGCCGGGCTTCAACGTCGTTTTGCCGAAGATCAGCGTGCGCTCGGTCGTGAGGCGCGTGGTGTCATTGGCCCCGGCGCGCCAGACCGACACGCCGTCGCTCACGACCTTGCCGTAGTCGGCGCCCGAGCCAAAGATGTTGGTGCGCCCACGAAGCAGCGGCCGGCCATAGTCCACAGCGATCCAGCCGCCGTTGACGTACCGCCGCTCGCCGTTGACGGTCTGCCATTCACCGCCGACCTCAACGGCGGCGGATCCACGCGGGCTCGGCGGCAGCTTGACCAGCCGCTCCGGCGCCTGGGCCAGCGCACTGGCGGTGACAGCGAGAGTGAGAGCGGTTGCGAGCGCAGTACGGGCCTTCATTGCGATGAACCTCCTGGAAGCGGTGGGGAGAGGATATCAAAGAGGAGATTGAGATCGTTCCCCGTTCCCCGTTCCCCGTTCCCCGTTCCTCGTTCCTCGTTCACTGTAGATAGAAAGCAAATAGCGTGTCGGCGGCCGCGACGGTGATGTACTGCCGTCCATCGAGTCGGTACGTCTGCGGGCTGTTGGTGAGCTGGGCCGCGAGCGACGCGTGCCAGAGGATCTTGCCGGAGCGCGCGTCAAAGGCGATGAAGTTCCCCGACGGATCGCCGGAGAACAGCAGTCCCCCACCGGTGGACAAGAGGCCCGGCTGCTGGCTCGATCCCCAGCCCTGTTGGGTGTACGTGTGCTGCCACTTCACCTCGCCCGTCTGGTGGTCGAGCGCTTTGACGTGCGACTCGAAGTATCCGCCGTGCCATTCCTGCGGCCGGCCGTAGCCCGACGGATCGCTCGAGTCGAGCGGCGTGTAGAAGATGCTGCCGGCGTCCGTGGCGTTGACGTAGAACAACCCCGTCTCTGGACTGAACGACTGCGCGGGAAAATTGACGGCGCCGTCGGACGTCGGGAACACGAGTGAACCCGCAGGCGATCCCTCTTTGGCGGGATTCGGCACGAGCACGCCGCCGTCGAGCCCGAGGTATGAGTTCGACATCGCGTATTGCTTGACCGTAATCGGCCGGCCGGTCGCCCGATCGAGCAGGTAATAGAACCCGTTTCGATTCGTCTGGCCGATGAGCTTGCGCGGCTTGCCGTCCACCATTCCATCGATCAGGATGGCGACCTCCGTGGCATCCCAATCATGCGTGTCGTGCGGTGAGTACTGGTAGTACCACTGCATCCGTCCCGAATCGACGTTGAGCGCGACGATCGAACAGGTGTAGAGGTTGGCGCCCTCACGGCTCCGGCCGTTGTAGGCCGGCGTCGGCTGGCCGGTCGTGACGAACAGCAGGTTCAACTCGGGGTCGTAGGTGAACGGCTGCCACGGCGCGCCCGCACTCCGCAGCGACGCCTCGACGGTCGGCCAGGTCTCGATGCCGGGCTCACCGGCGCCCGGCGTGACCCACCACTTCCATTGCGACTCGCCGGTCGCAGGATCGAGCGACTCGACGAATCCGCGCGTGCTGCCGAACGGCGTGTCGCCGCCGATGCCCACAAGCACGTGGTTGCCGACGACGGTCGGGGCGGTGGTCGACCAGTTCGAGACGTCGGGGCCCGTGAGCTTGCGCGCCCAGCGCTGTTTGCCGGTCGCCGCGTCGAGCGAGATGACCGAGTTGTCGGGGGCCACGAGGTAGAGCCAGTTGCCGGACATGGCGACGCCTCGGTTGCCGATGGCGTTCCGGCCGCGCCACACGTACTGCCAGATCAGCCGGCCGCTCCGCGCGTCGAGCGCGAACACGCGATTCGGCAGGGAGAAATACAACACGCCGTTCACCATCAGCGGCATCGACTTGAGGACAGGCGTTCCGCCGCCGGCCGGCGGCGCTGTACCTCGGGATTGCCGACGATCGCGGTGTCGGTGTTGTTCGTCACGCGATAGAGCCACGCGAGCGACAAGCCTCGCACGTTCGAGGCGTTGATCTCGTCGAGCGGACTGAAGTGCCGCCCCGTGTAGTCGCCGTGGTACGACGGCCACGCATCGGTCGGCGGCTGCAGGAGCAACCGCGGATCGAGCGGCCCCTGCGCCCCGAGCGGCAGAGTGACGACGAACAAGCCGAACAGCGCCACAACCATCCATCGCATGTTTCGCCACTCCCCGAACACGTCGAACGCCTTAGAACCCTTGGAACCCCGTGGAACCTGGCCCCTGGAACCTCTACTTCAGCGTCACCAGGTAACGCCGTCAGATCGTGCATGTTCTTGTCGGTCAGCGTCTTCATGTGATCGATGTGCCAGGCGAGCGGATCGGTCACGGCGACCTTCGGCACATCGCCGTTGCGTGCGATGGTGCGCCGCACGCCTTGCTCGTCCACGAGCGTCACCCAGAAAGTCCGTAATCCAGAGCAGAGTGCCACGGACGACGGGACCCGACGCGGGCGTGACGACTACAGTCTTCGACGCCTCGGCCGGATCGGGAGGCGCAGAAAATCCGCGCGGATATCCGCCAGCGCCACGCGGCATCACGAGCCGGCCCTGGATCGACGCGACCGGCAAGCGGCTACCGATCCCCTTGAGGTCACCGCCTGCGGCGTGGCAGGTGGTGCAGCCCGCGCTCTTGAAATACGCCTCGCCCGCTCTCGCGTCGCCGACGACGGTGACAGGAATTGGCACGCCGCGTCCACCGGCGACCGCCGCCCGCCGCGGCCGGCGGCGCAAGCGATCGGAAATACGCCGACAAATCGGCCACGTCGCCGTCGGGCATCGAGAAGCTCGGCATGCGGCGCTCGGGCCGGCCGACCGCCAGAAACTCGCGAAGCTGCCGCCCGCCGTCGTTCGCGATTGCCATCGGCGACATCGTCAAGTCGATGGCGCCCTCCGGTCCACCTCGGCCATCCGGGCCGTGACAAGCGCTGCAGTTCCGCGTCAGCACCTCGCGGCCGCGCAGAATCGCGGCGGGGTCGGGAGGCAGAGGCGGCGCACCCCGGCCCGGACCGCCGCGTCCCTGACCGCCGGCTGGCTGCGCGGGCGCCTGCACGCCGCGAAGCGGACGGTGAGAGCACAGAGCAGCGCGGCGAGCGCGAGCGTTCTCATAGAGGTTGATGTTCGGGCATTTTGCCGCCAAACTGTGCGCATATTCAAACGAGGGCGCCACATGTATCGCATGTATCCGAGGACAATGTGACTCTGATTGCAGTCACCTGGCTGATGACCGCGCCGCTCGTGGCGCAAGGTCCGGCTCAGCCGCGGCGCCGCCTGCCGCCCGGCCCCGCCGCCCGCTCCCGCCCGGCCAGACGAACGACCCTTACCCGCAGCCGATCGCCGCAACCGAAGGCGTGATCCGCGTCAACGCGAGCGAATTCGCGACGCTGCCCGAGATCGAGGGCGTGCCGGCGCGCATGATGCGGCTCGTGGACGAGACCGGCACCAAGCGGTTTTTCGTGAACGACATGCGCGGCCCGCTCTACAGCGTGAGTTACGACGGCAAGGCCGTCGGCCTGTATCTCGACATCAACGATCCGAAGTGGGGCGTGGCGGTTCAGTCGCAGGGCCGCGAACGCGGCGTCCAGAGCTTCGCCTTTCACCCGGATTTTGCGCGCGCGGGGTCACCCGGCGCCGGCAAGTTCTACACCTATACGGACACGACGAATCAGACGCCCCCGCCGGACTTCACCACGCCGAACCCGAAGACCACGCATGACACCGTGCTCCTCGAATGGACGGCCAAGACGCCGGGGGCCGCCGCCTACGACGGCGGCGCGCCGCGTGAGCTCATCCGTCTGCGACAGCCGTTCGCCAACCATAACGGCGGCCACCTCGCCTTCAACCCGACGGCCGCGGCGGGCAGCGCCGAGCGCGGCTGGCTCTACATGGGCATCGCGGACGGCGGCAGCGGCGGCGACCCCATGAACCTCGCGCAGAACATGTCGTCGGCGTTCGGCAAGATCGTCCGGATCGATCCGCTCGGCAAGAACAGCAGCAACGGCAAGTACGGCATCCCCGCCGAGAACCCGTTCGTGAAGCAGGCCGGTGCGCTGCCCGAGATCTACGCGCTCGGCGTGCGCAATCCGCAGCGTCTCGCGTGGGATCCGAAGACGGGTCGGATGTACATGTCGGACATCGGTCAGGACATCGTCGAGGAGATCAGCCCGGTCACGGCTGGCGCGAATCTCGGTTGGAATATCTGGGAGGGGAACTATCGTTTCATCAGCCGCGAGGCGGTGAGCCGTCGAGAAGCCACGCTCCGATCCGGCGATGACCTATCCAGTGGCCGAATGGGGCCAGCGTGATCCGCTGCTGCAAAGCAGCGGTGCGGCGACAGGCCTCGTCGTCTACCGGAGCGCCGAGATCCCCCAGCTCGCAAATCGCTTGATCTTCGCGGACATGCCGAGCGGCGAGATCTTCTACATCAGCGCCGACGGCACGTCGGCCGGAACGCAGGACGTCATCCGTCGCATTCTTCTGAACGACGGCAAGACGATGCTCGAGCTGATTCAGGCGAAGAACGAGGCGCAGGGCAAGAAACCGGCGACCCGGTCCGACCTGCGCCTCGGTGAGAGCGCCGATGGCAGAGTGTTCCTGCTGAACAAGCAGGACGGCGTGATTCGGGTCTTAGTGCCTTGACAAGTTTGAAGTGAGAAGCCAGAACTCAGAAGTGACTGGACGCCCGCCACGTCAGTGACTTCCAGCTTCTGGCTTCTCAGTTCTCACTTGTCCTATCTCTCCCGATAGACCCACAGCCTGACGGTCGTTCCCGCGCTTCGGGCGGCGACGGCCTGCTCGATGGCCTCGCGTGCCTCGCCGAGGGTCAGACCCTCGAGTCGCATCGAACCCACGCGCGGCACCGTGACCGTTCCGTTGCCACGCTCTGTGATCACGGTCAGGTCCTCGCCTTTCGATTCCACACTGATCAGAAAGACGTCGCTCCTTCGGATCGTGGCGCGTTCGCTCACCACCTCGTCCATCGACGAGAGGTCCGGAGGAGGTGGGGGCGGTGGTGGAGGTGGAGGCGGCGGCGAGTCGGGGGCGTCCGGCGCAGGTGGCGGGGGCGGCGGTGGCGGCGGGTCATCGCCAGGAACGGCGGGAGCCGGCGGGGGTGGCGGAGGTGGTGGGGGCGGCGATGACGGACGCCCTGGCGGAGGGGGTGGCGGTGGAGGCATCCCTTGCGATGTCGGTACCGTCTCCGCTCCACGTCCGCCCATGACGCCGAGCGCGTGGCTGTACGCCTCCTGCGCGCGTTCCAGCTCATGGCGATGCGCAATTTCTCTCGCCTCGAGCTCGTGCTTGGCGCTCTGGAACCGCATCTCGGCGTCGATCGAGCTGAGCTCGCGTTCGAGGGCAGCCTGCCGTGCTCGAAGCTCGGCGTGAAGCGGTGGCTCCTGTCCGGTGCGAACGCGCGCCTCGTGCTCCTTCATCTGGTCGGCAAATGCCGCGATCTCGGCGTGCTTGGCTTGGGCCTGCGCCTGGAGTTCGTCGTGAATCCGTCTGGCCTCGAGCTCACGGCGCTCAGTCGCAACACGCTCGCATCTCGGCCTCGGCGGCGGCCATCCGCAGGCGCGCCTCGTGGAGGTGGAGGCGAATGGCAGCCTCTTCAAATTGATCCGGGCGCACGCTGTGTCTCGGCGACGGGCGTCCGTCACGGCGGACGCGTCTGCGACGGAAGTGCGACCGCCGGCGACGGTCGCTGGCGCGCGGCGTCGTCGCTGGGTCGGGCGGGCGCAGCCGCCTGTTCATCCGCGGCCGGTTCACGCGACAGCGCGAGACCCGACGGCATCAGCACGGCCACGAGCGCGGCGCCGACAACAATCGTCGGCCAGCCACCGGATGGAGTCCCCTCGGCCGGACCGTCGAGCAGACGACGGACGCGGCGGACGAGCGAACCGTCCGTCGCGGCGAGCGCCAGCCGCGGATGCGCGTCCATCGCCGCGAGCGTCGTCAGCGCGTCCACATACACGACGCGGTCGCACACGGACACGGCGAGGTCGTCGCAGCAATGCTCCCGCTCCTCGCGCACGCTGGGCGGACATCCACCACACGGCCGGGTGATAGAAGAGCAATGTCTCGACGACGGACTGGAGCAGATTCACGAGATAGTCGTGCCGCCGGATGTGCGCGAGCTCGTGGGCGAATAGCGCCTCGAGCTGGGCCATCGTCAGACCGGACAACGCCGCGGCCGGCACGATCACGACAGGCTTCAGCCAGCCGACGACGACCGGCACCGCGACCACCGATGACTCGGCCAGACGGACGAACTGCCGGACGCCGAGTCGATCGGCGACCCGGGCCGCAAGGCGCGCGATGTCGGCGTCCACGTCCCGCACTGTCCGGAACGCGAGCCGGCGCGCCACAATCCAGCCACCGGTGAGGCGCACCGACAGCACGATGACGCCGGCGATCCAGACGAGCGTCACGAACGGCAGAACGCGTGCCGGCGTCGTGAGACCGGCTGGCGGCACACTGGCAGAGACGGCAGCGGCGCTGATTGCGGTCGATGCGGCGGCCGGAGCCGCCGCGTGTGGCGCGTCGGCCAGGAGGAACGTCGCCACCGGCATCGCCAGCATCGCGGCCAGCGTGACGATTCCGATCGAATAACGCGCGGACGCAGACGAGGTCAGCCACCGCATGGCGATCCACGCGGCGGCCGCCAGCACGGCGCCCTGCCAGAGGAAGTGCATCAACGCCGAGGCAATCGCCTCGGCGGTGGGTCCTGTCATGAATGAGATCACGAGACTCATCGCTTCGACCCTTTCTTGTAGTCGGCAATCATCTTCTGGATTTGACGAAGTTCCTCAGGCGACGCGGCGTGTTCGCTGAGGGCGTGCATGACGAGCGCGGCCGCTGATCCGCCGAACGCGCGGTCCACGAGGTCGGACACGAGCTGACGCTGCGTCTGGTCGGCGGGCACCCTCGGCGTGTAGACGTGGGTACGCGCGGACTCGTCGCGAACGACGAGTCCCTTCTCCGCCATGATCTGCATCAACTTCAACGTCGTGGTGTAGCCGGTGGGCCTGGCGCCAGAGAGCGCTTCGTGCACGGCCCGCACCGTGGAAGGGCCTTTTTCCCAGAGCACCTGCAGGATGGCCAACTCGCTGCCGGTGGGACGAACGTGCCGTCGAGCCATGGTTCGAAGTATACGAAGATATTCGTAGATGTCAACGAAGTTCTTCGTAGACGATACAATTGGCGGGAAATGCCGCGCATCGACCCCCTCGAGCTCGAGGAACCCGGCGACCGTGAACTGGCGCGCGTCTTCATCGCGGCCACGATGGTCGAGGCGAAGCAGGCCGAAGCCGGTACTCACGGCGCACGAGGTGCGGTACGCCGTCGTCGCCGAGCCGATCGGCCGGACGCTGTTCGGCTCCCCTCGCAATGCCGCGGTCTTCTATGTCGCCGCGGCGGACGCGGACGCGTGCACGTCCGTCCTCGTGAACAACGGGCTGGAATTTGGGATCGTGAAGGAGTAGAAGACAGGGGTTCGGCGACGCTTTCTACGTATTTCGTAAAAAGCGTCCCGACCCCTTTTCCTCCAGTTCAAGCACAAACGCGAACACGGTTCCGGCCGACGCGGCGACGACGTACTGAAAGCCGTCGAGCTCGAAGGTGATCGGCGCGTTGGTGACCTGGCCGATGCGGGAGTGCCACAGCGCCTCGCCGGTTGACGCGTTCAGCGCCTCGAGGCCGCCCGAGCCGCCCGTGAACAGCACGTTGCCGGCCGTGGAGAGCAGACCCGTGAGCCCGCCGCTCTTCCACGGGTGCGTCCACCGGATCTTGCCCGTCCCATAGTCAATCGCCTGCAGCATCGTCTCCGAGTAGCCGCCGCGATCGGTACCGCCCCACCCCGCCGGGTTGTCGCTCGGGTCGTAGAGGTAGTAGACGCTGTACGCGCGCGACGAGTTCACGTAGAAGAGACCCGTGCGCGGGCTGAACGACGGGGATTGCCAGTTGGTCCCGCCGCTCTGGTTGGGCGACACGAGCGTGCCGGCGATCTGCGGCATCTTCGCGGGATTCGGAATGGGTTGGCCAGCGGCGTCATAGCCGGACGACCAGTTCGTCCTCACGTACTCCGTCGAGACGAGGGCCTTGCCGTTCGTCCGGTCGAGCACGAAGAAGTGGCCGTTTCGGGCCGCCTGCGCGATGAGTTTC
The DNA here is from genome assembly GCA_963730485.1 of uncultured Acidobacteriota bacterium. Taxonomy (GTDB): domain Bacteria; phylum Acidobacteriota; class Vicinamibacteria; order Vicinamibacterales; family SCN-69-37; genus CAVTYZ01. The sequence continues at coordinate 24,747 of CAVSRY010000029.1, forward strand.
CGCGGCTGACCATTGAACGGCGCATCGAACACGACGGCGGTCTGCGTCGAATCCCAGTCGTGCGTGTCGTGCGGCGACGACTGGAAATACCAGGCCATCACGCCGGTGTCGGCGTTGAGCGCGACGATCGATCCCGTGAACAGGTTCGCTCCCGCGCGGTTGGCGTGCGCGATCACCGGCTGCGGATTGCCCGTCGTCACGAAAATCAGGTTGAGGTCCGGATCGTAGGTGACCGGCGTCCACGTCATGCCGCCGCCGTTTCTCGCCACCTCGATGTTCGGCCAGCTGTCCGCGCCCGGATCGCCCGCCTTCTGCGGCACCGCATACCAGCGCCACTTCATCTCGCCGGTGACCGGGTCGTGCGCCTGGAGATAGCCCGGGTTGTCCATGTCGTCGCCACTCACCCCGACGATGACCTGGTTCTTCACGATCACGGGCGCGACCGACGCGTAGTAGAAGCGGTTCATGTCGCAGATCTCGCGGTCCCACTTCTTCGTGCCGTCAACGAGATTGAGCGCGACCAGATGACAGTCCGGCGTTTCGAGGTACAGCGTCTCGCCCAGCGCGCCCATACCGCGATTGCCAAGGTGATTGCCGCCTTTCGTCGGCCACACGTAGTGCCAGAGTTGACGTCCCGTTCTGGCGTCGAGCGCGTAGGCGTGGTCTGGCGTCGAGAAATACAGCACGCCATCGATCAGGAGCGGCGTGGACTTGATCGGCGCACCGCCGTTCGACGGGATCGCGTACAGCCACGCCAGGCTCAACGCCTTGACGTTGGCGTCGGTGATCCGCGAGAGCGTGCTGTAGCGCCGTCCCGAGTAGTCGCCGTTGAATGTCGGCCAGCTGCTGCCGAGCGGCGCGAGCAGCTGAGATGGATTGAGGCCGTTCTGGGCGGCCAGCGGCCAGACCGCAGCGAGCACCAGGACGACCGCGGCGATGGCGCGTCTCATCGGAGTGTCACCAGGTACGCGACGACATCGTGCATGTTCGCGTCGGTGATCCGGTCGAGCAGCTCGCGATGCGCCCGGAAGGGGATCGGTCGTCTCGACTTTCACGCCAGCCGCCTTTCGGATCACGCGGACGATGCCCGCGCGGTCGCGCAGCGTCACGAAGAAATCGTCTTCCTGGACGAGCACGCCAGACGTCGTGGCGCCAGACGGCTGCGACACGTTCACCGTGACGTCGGTCCGCGTGGGCTCGCCACCGCGCCCGATCCGGCGAACGGGAAACAGCATGCGCTGCTGCACGTCCACCGGCGCTGGAATTCGCGTGGCCAGACCCGCGAGATCGCCGGTCGCCGAATGACACGTCGTGCACCGGCCATCGCCCTCGAAATACGCCTTCCCCGCCGTCGCGTTCCCGCTGACGATGTCGCCCACGGTGAAGACCGCCGATCCCCGCAGCGTGTCGTTGATCCGCTGCCTGCAGGAAGTGCATCAGATCCACGGCCTGCGATTCCGACAGCCCCGCGCTCGGGCGGCCACTCTGCATCGGGTGACCTTTCTTGAAAAACGGACCGAGCAGGCTCCCGTAGCGATCGTTGAGCACGACGATCGACCGAAGCAGACTTGGCGCCGCGTCCGTGCCGCGCGCGGTCGAGCCGTGGCACGTGATGCACTCGACGCCGTAGAGCGCCCGCCCGCGGTCGGCCGCCGCGGCGTCAACCGGAGGACGATCGGGCGGACCCGCCTGCGGCCGAGGCCCGATGGACGGAGGCGGCGTCTGCGCGAGGCGCGGTCCCGGCGGTCGCCAGGAGCAGCAGGACAGCAATGACGACGGGCATGACGGAGGACGGCCAGCGTAACATGGCGGAATGGTTCGAAGGTTCGGGGGTTCGATGGTTCGGAGGTTGGTACGAAGCTCGGGATTCCGGTGCTCGGAGCGACGTTGCTCGGAGTTCCGGTGCTGGGGCGACAGTGGTCGGGGTTCCGGTGCTGGGGGCGACGTTGCTCCTGGCGCGAGGCGCGGACGCGCAAACGTGTCCATCCTCCGCGGAGCTGACCAAGGGCATGCAGTTGCCACTCGCGGCGGTCCGTTTCCTGGCGGACGATCGGCTCGAAGGCCGGCGGGCGGGCACGCCGGCCGAGCAATGCGCCGGCGACTACATCGCCCGCGAGTTCGAGCGCATCGGACTGCGGCCGGCCGGCGAGCAGGGATACTTCCAGAGTCTCCCGCTCGCGTCCGCACTCAACCCGCACGACGCCGGCGGTACCGGACGCAACGTCATTGCCGCGCTCGACGGCGCGGACGCGTCACTCAAGCGCGAGTGGATCGTCATCGGCGCCCACTACGATCATCTTGGCAACGGCGGCTCGGGCTCGCTGATCCAGGAGCGCTTGATCCACAACGGCGCCGACGACAACGCGTCGGGCGTGGCCGTCATGCTCCGCGCAGCCGAGCGGCTGGCCGCCGGTCCGCGGCCTGCGCGAAGCGTGCTGTTCATCGCGTTCACCGGCGAGGAAGAGGGACTGCTCGGCTCGGCGTACTTCGTCACTCACTCAACGGTCGGCGCCGCACCGCTCGTTGGCATGATCAACCTCGACATGGTGGGACGGCTCGGACGTGGACCGCTGATCACGTATGGCGTCGACACTGCCGACGAGTGGAAGGGCCTGCTCGACCCTGCCGCCGCGCGCGCGGGTGTGACGCTCGCGACCCGCGGAGAAGGCTATGGGCCGAGCGATCACACGTCCTTCTATGTGAAGGACGTGCCGGTGCTGCACTTCTTCACGAACACGCACCCGGACTACCACCGGCCGACCGACGACTGGCAGCGGATCGATGCGCCCGGCATGGACACCGTCGCGACACTCGTCAGCGACATCGCCAGCCAGGTCGCGAACCGCCGGCCGACGGCACTGACGCTCCGGCGCGGTGCGGGCAAGCCGCCGGGGGCCTCGAGTCAGATGGCGTCAGGCTCGACTTACCTCGGGACCATCCCGGACTTCACGCCGGTCGATCACGGCGTGAAGATCAGCGGGGTGACCGCCGGCTCCCCCGCCGCCACCGCCGGCCTCCTCGGCGGCGACGTCATCGTCGGCATGGGCACCCGCGACGTCGCGGATCTCCAGGGACTCACGGACGCGCTCCGGGCGCACAAGCCCGGGCAGACGGTGGACGTACGGGTGATCCGAGACGGGAAGGAAGTTGGCGCTGAAGGTGACGCTTGGGAGCGAGGAAATAGTCGACACCTGCATTGATGATTTGAGATTTGAAATTGATGATCCATCGATGATTGGACGATCGAGATTGAGGATTGATGATTGAGCTCTCAATCAGCAATCCCATCAATCGCCAATCCTCAATGAATCATCAATCTCAAATTTCAAATCCTCGATGCAATGTCAGCTACTGCCCAGTCTTCTGCACCCGCTCGAACTGAATCAGCGCGCGGTTGTAGTCGATCGCCGCCTGGAGTTCGTTGATGCGGGCGTTGGCCAGCTCCTGCTGGCGGACCTGCAACTCGAGGTTCGTGGCCAGGCCGGCGGCGAACCGGCGCTGCTCGGCGTCGAGCTGCTGTTCGCTGGCCCTGAGTGCGACCCGCGTGACGAGGACGCGCTGATAGGTGTTCTCGACCTGGCGCGCGGCATCACGCACCTGCTGCACGATCGAGAGCTCGAGTTGGCGCAGTTCGAGCGCGCTCTGACGTCGGGCCACCTCGGCCCGCGCGTAGGTCGCTTCCTGGAAGCTCCGGCCGATCGGATAGGCGACGTTCACGCCAACGCTCCAATTCGGGTAGGCGTTGCCGAACGCGTCACCCAGCACCGACCCAAAGCCACGGGTAATCTGGTCTGTGAGGACGGGCGGAAACCCGTCGTCGTAGACGAGACGCGTGCCGCCCGAGCCAATCGACTGGTAGTTCAAACTCGCGTTCACGGACGGCCGGGTCGAATCGCGGCTGACACGGATCTGGATGTCCTCGATTTCGAGGTTCCGCTTGAGGACCGCCAGGTCGAGTCGGTCGGTGAGCGCCGTGCCGATGGCGGCCTGGAGATCGATCTGACGGGGATCGGCTTGAATCGAGTCGGTCGGCACGATGTGCACTTGCCAGTAGTCCGGCCGATCAGGGTCGAGAACCAGCGTCCGCAGAATGTCTTCACTTGTCGAAATCTGCGCCTGTGCCACGAGCACCCGCTCCTGGTTCCTCGCGACGTCGGCCTCGGCGCTGATGAGCTCGATCGGCGCCGCCGCGCCCACTTCGACACGCTGCCGCGCCTGCGAGAGAGACGTCTGCACAATCTCCAGGTTCTGTTCGGCCACGCGCAGGCCCTGAATCGCGCTGATCAGGTCGAGGTACGCGTTGCGAACGCGCGCCTCGAGCACCGTGATCTGCTGCTGCAGCTCGACGTCGGCGTTCACGCGCTGGCGCTGCGAAATCGTGTAGTTCGCGCGAGCCGGATCGGTCATGAACCCGCGCCAGAGCGGTTGGGTCACGTTGAAGGACAACCGCGAGCCCAGCGACGGATTGAACAGCGGGTTGCCGCCGAGCTGCGTGTTCCGGTTGCCGTTGTAGCTGGACGTTGTAGTTCGTGCCGAGAAACGGCAGCGTTTGAGCGAGGGAACCCGTGAAGTTGACGCCCTGGCTCGTGATGTCGAGCGACGCCCTGGGTGAAATCGCCCGGAATCGAACGGGACGACGAGCGGAAGATCCCGGTCGTCAGCAGCGGCATGAACTGCGACCGTGCCGACGAGATGGCCAGGCTGGCATCCTCGACGGTCATGCGGTCGGATTCGAGACCGAGGTTGGACTCGAGCGCCATTTCCACGGCCCGCGTCATCGTCAACTGAAGCGCCGGTCCGGTCGGCGTCGTTTGCGTCGGCAAGGCCGGCGTTGGCGAGATGACGGGCGCCTGCGCGCCGGCTGGTCGCGGGCCCGCCAGGGCGAGCCCGGCGATCAGAATGAATGCAGAACTGACGAATCGTGATGTACCCATCGCGTTACTCATAGTGCAAGGCATAGACAGGATCGAGCCGCGCAGCGCGCGCGGCGGGATAGAGGCCAAAGACAATGCCGACGGTGACCGACACCGCGCAGGCGACCACGACGGACGTGACGGTCACGACGGTGGACCAGCCGGCGAGATAGGCGACGAGCTGTGACAGCACGATGCCGACCACGACGCCGGCCAGCCCGCCGCTCACCGTGATCAACGTCGTCTCGACGAGGAACTGGCGGATGACGTCCTTGCGCGTGGCGCCGACGGCGCGACGCACGCCAATCTCGCGCGTCCGCTCCATCACGCTCGCCAGCATGATGTTCATGATCCCGATGCCGCCGACGAGGAGCGAGATGGACGCGATCGCGACCATGACGAACAGGAACAGCCGGCGCGTCTGTTGCTGCTGCGCGAGCAGCTCGGCCGGCACGATCACCGTGAAGTCTCCGGCATCCCGATGGTTCAGGTTGAGCAGGCCGCGGATGAGCGGACCCGCGTCACGGACCTGATCGTCGGTCGACAGATTGATGTACACGGCGTCGATCTCGTCGCGCATGTACGACTGCGCGTCTTCCATGCGGAGGATGGCCGACGAGATCGGGATGTAGACGACGTTGTTGCTGTCCTGCGCCGGCATGCCGCCGACGTCGCCCTGCGGCGCGAGCCGCGGCGAGGCGACGCCCACCACGCGGAACCACTGCTCGTTCAGTTTCACGTAGCGGCCAACGGGATCCTCGCCGCCGAAAAACCCCGTCGCGGCCGACTGTCCGAGCACGGCCACGGCCGCCGCGCCCGCTTCCTCCGCATCGGTGAAAAACCGCCCGCGCGCGAGACGCAGGCCGCCGATGCGTTCCTGATAGATGCGTCGCCACGCCGAACACCGCCGGCATGTCGCCCTGCGGCTTCGGCAGCGCCTTCGTCGGCACGAACCGCTTGCGCGCGGAGATGGCGTTGATGCCGGGCAGGCTGGCCTCGATCGAGCGCACGTCGCGGAACGAGAGGCCGGCCGAGAGGAGGCGGACCTTCTGGAACACCTGGTAGTCGCCGGCTTCGCGCGCCTCGACGATGACGTTGCGCACGCCGAACTGCTCGATGAACGCGATGACCTGTTGCTGCGCGCCGGCGCCGATCGACAGCATGGCGATGACGGCGGCCACGCCGAAGATCATCCCCAGCATCGTGAGGATGGATCGGAGCTTGTGCGCCCGCAGGTTGTCGAATCCCTGCGTCAGCTCCGGGAGGATGTCGAGACGACGTCTGGCGACAACCGGTGTCGGTCATCTCGCCATCCCCGGTCCCGGTCGGCGGCGCCGCCGGCTTCTTCGCGGCGGACGATCCGCTGGAGTCGGGACTGATCAGCGCGATCTCGACGCCCTCCGACAGACCGTCGATGGCGACGCGGCTCTCGGTGCGGTGCAGCACCTTGATCTCGCGCGTCTCGAACCCGGTGGCGGTCCGCTCGTAGACGATCGGCCGGCCTTCGCGCTCGAACACGGTCTGCCGCGGAAGCAGCATGACGTTGTCCACCTTGCGCCCGGTCGCCGTCAACTGCACCGACGTCCCGGGCAACAGTGCCGGATTGGGTTTGTCGAGCTGAAGCGTGACTTCGAACTGTCGCAGCGGACCGGACTGCCGATCCTGACGCCCCAGACCAGACACGCTCACGACCTTCGCCGAGAGCGCGGCGCCGGGCACGACGTTCGAAACCGCCTGCATGGTCTGTCCAGGTTCGACGTTGGCGCGGTCCTGCTCGTTCACGAGAGCCCTGACCTCCATGCCCGTGATGTCGAACACGTCCATGACCTGCGCGCCCGGGTTCACCGTGTCGCCAACCCGGTACGGCGGCAGCGTCATCCCCGAAAAGAAGAATCCACCGGCGGCGTCGCGGTTCTCGCGCACCGCAACAGACCCGGTCAATGGCGCCTTGATCGTGAGGCTCTCGATGTTCTGCTTGGCGCGATCGGCGGCCATCTGAGCCTTGGCGCGTTTCTCCTCGAGCACGGACAGCCCGGCCTTGTTGGCCGAGACCCGCGCCTCGACGTCCTGAATCGTCTGCGCCAGGGCGCGCTTGGCTTCGATGAGGGCCGCCTGGCGAATCTTGAACTCGTTGCCGGCAATCAGGTCCTGCTCGACGGAGGCGTCGAGCTCGGCGCGTCGTGCTTCCGACTGCGCGTTGAGCAGCGTGACCTTGTCCTGCGCCGTCGCGGCCTCCGTGTCAGCGCGGCGCTTGATGACTTCCTGCTCAGCCTCGAGCACCTCCGATTCCGCCTGCTCGAGCGCGTGCTGCTGATCGGCCGGATCGAACTCCAGGACGATGTCGCCTTCCTTGACGGCTTGACCGGCATCCGCGATCCGGAGAATTCGAAGCGCGCCTCCGACCGCCGGCGCGAGCATCAATTGCTGCTTGGACGCCCGCAGATCCCCTCTCAGGTGGACCGTCAGCTGCAGCGATCCGCGCGTCAGTCGGACCGTCGGCACGAGCGGCGCGTTCTCGGCCATCGCCGACATGCGCGAACGCGTCATCGACCGCCGCGGCACCAGCCGCGACGAGCAGAATCATCACCGCCGCGATCACAATCACCCGCCGCTTCGTCATGGCTGCGCCCCGGTCGACTCGCCCGGACGCGTGCGGGCGATCCGGTCTCCCGGCTCGATGGGCCCCTTGATGGCCGCTTGCTCGCGGCCGCGTCGCACGATCTCAATGGGCACCGGCTCGATAGTTGCGCCGTCCGAGCCGGAACACGACCGTCTTGCCATCCTCGTAGAAGATGCAGGACGACGGGATGAGAATCACGTCCGGAATTCGTCCGACCGTGATCCGCGCGGCCGCGCTCATGCCTGGCCGGAGACGATTGTCCGGGATCCTTGATGGCGATCTCGAGGTCGAACTGCTTCGGCGGTGGCCAGCCGCTGGTGAAATCGATGCGCGCGAGGACTGAAATCTCGGACACCGTCGCCTGATAGTCCCGGTCGGCGATGGCGTCCACGCGGATCGTGGCCGGCTGGTCAACGGCCAGCTTTCCGCGGTCCGCCTCGTCGATGCGGGCGGTCAGAAAGACCGACGACAGATCCGGAAGCTCCAGGATCATCGCGCCGGGCCAGACGCGGTCACCCGTCCGGAACTCCGGCGCCGAATTGCCCATCTGCATGGACGCCCGGAAGTTCGGGAGAATGCTGACCGTGCCGTCCACCGGCGCCTTCACGTGCAGCGCGGTCACACGCGTTTGCGCGAGCGCGAGCTCCGCCTCGACCTTGTCGATGCGCCGCTCGCGAGTCTGGCGGTCGGCGGCGGCGTTCGCCTTCGCCGACACGAGCGACGCCTCGGCCTCACGCAGCCGCTGTTCGGCGTCGGCGAGGGCGAGCTTCGCGCGCGCGGCCACGATCTCCGAGACGAGACCGACCTCGCCAAGCGACAGCCTCGCCTTGACGACCTCGAACTTGCCTTTCTCGACCGCGGCCTGCCGCTCCTCGACCGTGATCCTCGATTGCGCCTCGCCTTGCGTCAGCTCGGCCTTCGCCGTCCTCAGCTCGGACTGCTTCTCCTGGATCGTGCGCCGCAGCGTCACCGCGTCGAACTCGGCCACGACGTCGCCGCTCTTGACCATCGTGCCGTTCGACGCCATCTTCAGAATCTGCAGCTCGCCGGCGTTGAACGGCGCGGTGACGCAACGTCGAGCGCACGGGCTGCACCTGCCCGCGGATCTCGACGATGTCGGTGTAGACGCCGCGCGTGACCGTGGCGGTCTCCGAGTCGGCCACGACCAGACGGCCGAACCAGAGGCGGCCGCCGGCCGCGAGGCCGATCAGCACGACGACCACGACCGCGAGCCGTCCACGCGTGAGCAATGTTCGAATGGCCACTCAGGGCTCCCGTCGCGTGACCTGGGCCTCAGCCGTCCGGTCGGGCACAAGATCCACCCACGCCGTCAGATCGGGAAGCAGCTGCGGGTGGGAGCCTTCGATGGACACGGTGGCGACGAACGTCCGCACCGAATTGGTCAGCTGGCTCGACGCGGCGAGCGGGGTCACGCTCTCGATGCGCCCGTCGAACAGCAGGTCCGGAAAACCATCGAGGCCAATTTTGACGCGCTGGCCCGACTCTGACAAATCGCGCATCCGCCTGATTGAGCCGTGCACTGACGCGCATCACCGAGGTGTCCACGATGTCCACGACCGGCGTGCCCGGACGAACCTCGTCGCCCTCGGCGATCTCGACGAAGTTGCCGTTGCGGTACATGCGCTTGACGACAACGAGCCCGCCGAAGGGCGCCGGCACCTGCATGAGCTTGGCGTTGCCTTCCGCGTAGCGCAGGGCGCGCTCGGCGCGTTCGCGCCGAATCTCGAGGATGCGAATCTCGGCCGCGGCGGCCTTGCGCTTGAGATCGAACGTGAGCTTCAGCTGATCGAACCGCGCGATCGCCTGGTTGAGCGACGAGCGTGTTCTTCTCGGCGTCGATTTCGGAATGAGGTCGTTCTTGCGCACGTCGAGCCGCGCGCGCTCGACGTCGTGCTCGGCGGCAGACAGCTCCGTTCGGTCCTTGGCCTCGAGGGCCGACCTGCTCGGCGCGCTTCTTGGCGATCTCGCCCTCGAGGTTGACCACCTCGGCGCGGCGGTCGAACGCGTCACGTTCCTGCTGCTGCGGGTCGAACTCGACTAGCAGGTCGCCTGGCTCGACGCGCGTGCCGGCCGGCACGAGACCAATGATGAGGAGCGGAAGCAGCGGACCCTGGAGCCGCGGGACGATGACGGCCCGCGAACGCACCGCTTCGACCGTGCCCGACAGACGAATCGTGTCCGGCGCCGCGGCTGGCGTGGTCGCCGCCGCCGTGGCCTGCGTCTGGTCATTGGTGGGACTTGCACTGCCACACGCGACACTGCCGCCGACCGCGGCAAGCAGCGCCGCGACGATGAAAATGCCCCGGCACGTCGACATTGAGGATGCCAAACGACGTTCCTTAGACGACACACATGGGTCGATGGTTGTGTTTGGACACCGCGGGCCAGCCATCCGGTCCATTATGTGGGAGTCCCACGCTAGATACGAGCGGGGACGAAGAAAGTTTCGATCCGGTCGCCTAGCTGGTTCGAGCGAGGAGGGTGAACAGCCCGACCACGTCGAGCCGGTCTTGCGCGTGCCGGCGCAGTTCGCCCAGGCACACGGGGTCATCGGTGACGAGGGTGGTTGCGCCGGCTGACAGCGCCCCCTCGATGCGCGCGGCGGTCAATTGCCGCGCGATGTCGGGATGCGTGACGTCGAGGCCGCCAACGGCGCCGCACGGGTGCGCGCGATGGGCGCGCCAGAAAAGCTCCGGCGCCGGTTGGTCGCCGTAGATCGCGGCGAGGAGCCGGCGGGGCGCCGTGGCGTCCCGCGCGATGCGCGGGCTGTGACACGGGTCGTGATACGCGGGCGGCGCGGCGTCGCGGCGGCTCAGCTTCAGACCGCCTTTCTCAACGACGCGCGGCGAGCGCGACCGTGACTTCGGTGACGGCGACGTTCGACGGCCATTCGACGCCGAGTCGCGTCGGGTAGACGTACTCGAACGCCCACTTGTCGGCCGGGCGGAGCACGAAGACCTCGGTGACGCCGGACGCCTCGACTGCCGCCACGAGATCGCGCGCGAGCCGAGTGGCCACCTCGACGAGCCCCAGAGAACTGGCCGTGAGACCCGTGAGTCGGCCGTCGCCCGCCGCCACGGCCGGTATGCCGGCGGCCTCGAGAAGGTGCAGCGCGGCGACGACCTCGCCGGCGCCGGACGGTCCAGGCTTGCCACCCACGAAGAGCGCGCGGCTTCCTTTCGCGAAATCCGCGGGGCTCTCGCTGATGGACGCCTCGAGACGCTGCTGAAGTTCGCGGATCGCGGCCGGAGCATGGCCAAGCCTGACGATCTCGGCGCGCGCAGCGGCAATCGCATCCGGCAGCGGCTGATCGGTGACGCAGTGCGTCTGGCACAAACCGCAATCGGCGCAGGCATACATCACCGCCGCGGTCTCGTCGTTCCACGCGAGCTGTCCGCGGCGGACCGATTCGATCGTCAGCGCCCAGGCGTGCGGCGTCAGCGTCTCGCGCGACGTGACGTGTCCAACTGGACAGACGTGCCGGCACATCCAGCAGAACCGGCAGTTCTCCGTCGTGGGCGTTTGCCGTTCCGTCGAGGTGGCGCTCACGACCGCACCTTGTCGAACCCGACTTTGCCAGGATTCATGATGCCGTTGGGATCGATCGCGTCCTTGATGCGTTCGAGGAGCGGCCAGGCATCGCCATATTGCGCGCGCATGTACCGACTGAGCTTCAGCCCGACGCCGTGGTGCTCGTTGATCATGCCGCCGTGCGCGAGCGACGTCGCCACGGCGACGTCCCAGATCTTGTTATGGAGCGACTCAGCCTCGGTGGGGTCGGCCGGCGCCTCTTTCAGCAGGAACCGATCGTAAAGGCTCGCGCCCCAGGGAAACCAATGAGAGAAGTGCGCGATGTAGCCCACGCCGAGATGGCCGAACTGCCCCTCGATGGCGGCTTTCTTCGCGTGATAGATCGCTTCGATCCGGTCGAACGTCGCGACGGTCTCGACCGTGCCGTACATCGCCGGCAGGTGCAGCGTGAGCGGCGGGTAGTAGAAATCGTACCGGTGATTCCACCAGCGTTCGCCCGGCTCCGCGACCAAGATCCCGCGCGCCCAACTCTCGACAAATCTCGAGCGCGCGCGCCTGCTGGGCGGTCGCGATCTCGGTCCAGCCGTCGAAGCCAATGATCATGTACGCGCCCGACAGCTCGTAGCCGAGCACACGCTTCACGAGCGACGCCGTGGAGTGCGGGTCGTACATCCGGATCACGAGCGGATCCAGCCGGTCGACCATCATCCGGCGGCCGGCCTCGAGCCCCGTCGCCACGTCGGCAAACAACATCGCGCGGAAGAGCCGCGTCTCCGGCAGCTTCGTCACCCGCATCGTCGCTTCCGTGATCACGCCGAACGTGCCCTCGGATCCCAGGAAGAGCCGCATGAAGTCAGGGCCGGACGCATGGTTTGGGACGGAGGGCGTGCGGATGAGCTGGCCATCGGGCAACGCGACCTCCATGCTCATCACGAGGTCTTCGGCCTTGCCATACTTCGTGCTGATCGTGCCGGATCCGCGTGGCGCGAGGTAGCCGCCGAGCGTGGCGCAGTTGGCGGATGCGGGATAGTGCGGCAGCGTCAAGCCGCGCTCGTTCAGTGCCCACTCGAGCTCGGTGCCGTTCACGCCCGCTTCCGCCGTGACGAAGAGCGACCGTTCGTTGATCTCGCGAATCTTGTTGAGGCGCTTCAGATCGATGATCAGGCCGTCCTCGGCCGGCAGCGCGCCGCCCTGCGTGCCTGACCCGCCGCCCCAGGGCACGACCGGCAACCTGGCGTTGTTGGCGACGGCCAGGATGCGCGCGACATCCGCGGCTGACTCGGGATACACGATCGCCCCCGCCTGCGGCCGCCGGCCGCCGCGATCGAGCCACATCTGCGGCAGCCAGAATCCGTCGACCGAATAGATCAGCCGATCGGTGGCAGACGTCGCGATGCGATCCGATCCGACGATGGCCTCGAGTTCCTTCAGGACATTGCTAGTCATGGACGGTCTGTCTGCATTGATAATTTGAAATTTGAAATTGATGATTCATTGATGATCTGAGAATTGCCGATCGTTGATTGCTGATCGAGGACTCTCGATCATCGAATCCTCAATCGGCAATCACCAATCATCGATGGATCATCAATCTCAAATTTCACATCATCAATACGATTGACGATTCACACCCGATCCCTGAACTCTCTCGAATGCACTGTCACGTCCACGTCGAGCAGCGCCGCGATCGCGCGCGCGGCGTGGTCCGAGTAGCGCCGGAACGCTTCCTCGCCCTTCTCTTTCGTGGCGCGCTCGGGATTGCCGATGACGCCCGTCTCGGTGAACTCGTGGTGGTCCATCGGGAAGGTGAAGTAGCTGAATCCTTCGAACTGAATGTCCGGGGCACCGTCTTTCTTGCCGAATGACTTCGGCAGCCACTTCGGGATGTGCGTCAGCGTCTTCACGGCGCGGTCCATGCGGACGATGCTCGCGTCGTTGGCGAGCATCTGTGACGTCTCGAGCTCGCTCGCGTGCCATCCCGGCGTCTCGTCCGGCGGATTCTCCATCACGCCCTGCATGATGCCGACGTACCGCTCCATGTACGGATTGCACCAGCCGATGAGGGCGCCCGTGTCATAGCGGATTTTGCGCAGCACCTGATCGACGACCTTCACGTTCGAGCCGTGCCCGTTGATGAACACGATCTTGTTGAATCCGTGATGGATGAGGCTGCGCGCGACGTCGTACATCAGATTCTGCAGCGTGGCGGCGCGCACGGTGATCGTGCCTCGTCCCTCGCCGGGCCCGGCCATATGCTGCGGTGAGTACCCGGTCCAGATGGCCGGCGTGTGCAACATGTTGTTGATCGCGGCGACGCGCGAGGCGACCTGCACGGCCGTGACCGTGTCCGTACAGAGCGGCAGATGCGGACCGTGCTGTTCGGTGCTCGCGATCGGAACGAGCACGAGGTCGCACTTCTCGAGGTAGGCCTGGATGTCGGGATAGGCCAGCTCGGCCATGTTGCGGGAACGCAGTTCAACGGGAATCGGCACGGTCATCGGGGTACCTTTCCGGACAAAGGTCAGAAGTCAGAGGTCAGAGGTCAGAAGTTAGAAGTCAGAAACTGAGGCTTCAAGCAGTTTCAGAAATCTGTCAGTCACGGCCGCGGCAAACTCGGGCGCGTTGACGTGGGCGTCGCGCGTCTCGACGGGAATGCCGGGGCGAAGATGTGCGCGCAGCTCCGCGAGGAATCGCGCGTCCGCGGGCGGATCCCAGAACACGCCGCCGGGCACCGAGGGAATGGACAATCCGGCGGTCGGAACCATCACCGCAACGGGACCGGTGGCCTCGTTCAGCCGCTCCGCAAAGATCTGTCCGAGCCGCGCCATCTCGTCGGGCAGCGTGCGCACGAGCGTGAACTCCGGGTTGTGCGTGTACACCGGGCGGCCCCGCAGGTTGGCAGGCACCGCCTCGGGCCGGCCGTGCACGGAGAAATCGATGCAGCCCGGCACCACGACCTGAGGCAGCCCGAGCCGGCCGATCGTTCTCAATCGGTCCGGACCGGCCGCATGGAAACCACCGACAAGCTCGTCGGTCAGCTCGTCGGTCGTGAAATCGATGACGCCGGCGAACAAACCCGTCGCCCGCCAGCTCCTCCATCGCCGGACCGCCGACGCCATTCGAGTGAAAGACCACGGCGTCGATGCCGCGCGCGTCGAGTGCGTCGCGAATCATCATCACGGCCTTCGTCGTGTTCCCGAGCATCGTGATCGCCACACGCCGCCGGTTCGGGTCGAACTGCAGCGGCTTCGCATGCATGGCCATGCCCGCCAGCGCGGCGGCCACGTTGTCGAACACCGCCTGGCTGATCGGATTGATGCCCAGGATGTCCACGACCGAGTGAACGACCATCACGTCCTTGGTCCCGACGAGAGGACCGAAGCGGCGATGACCGGAAGCGATGGGGGTGACGATGATCTTGGGGACTCCGATCGGAAGGCCCATGACCGCGCTCGCGCCGAGCACCGCGCCCTCGGCGCCGCCGATCGCGGCCACGCCATCCAGTCGTCCCTGACCGTAGAGGTCCTGGGCGAGCCGCCGCAGACCGGCGAGCATGCCGTGCACCGCCTTGCCACGGCTCCCGGCATTTCTGAGCGCGTCGATGTCGGTTCCGGCCAGCCGCGCGACCTCCGCGCGTGTCACGTCCGGCACGATGTCGAGCGGCTCACCCAGGATTCCAGAGTCGGCCACGATCGTCGCGACGCCAAGAGCCTGGACACGATCGCGCAGGTACGCGACCTCGGGGCCTTTCGTGTCCAGGGTACCGATTAAGAGAACGGTGGGCATTGTTGTCGGTACGACAGGTGCGACGGTACAGAGGTCCGAGGCGACAGGAATGAACTGACGCGTGCGTCATCTTCCTCGTTTAGTTTCGTGCTGAAGCGTACGCCGAGAATACGTGATCCAAGAACTAAAGAAGCTGGCGAACGCCAGAAGGTTCCTCTGGACCTGTCGAACCTGTCGCACCTGCTCGAACCCGCGTCCTACTTGATCTCTTTCAACCAGAGATTCCTGAACTCCACTTTCATCGGCGGTCCGACATGAATCTGAAATCCAAGCAGCCCGCGCATCGATCGCCCTGCCACATCGTCGTCGAGGAACAGCGCGGTGACGTGTCCGTTCAGGATGTGCACCAGCATGTTGCCGCGGGCGATGACATGGAACTGGTTCCAATCGTTTTGCTTGATGAACGCCTTGAGCGCGTCGCCGCTTTCGAGCGCGCCGAGCTGGCCGCGCGGGTTTCGGCCCGACGTAGCCGAACGTGCCGCGCGGTGCCAGAAAGGCGCGGCCACGTTCTTCGTAGAGCATCCCGGTGAACTGATTCTCGAAATCGATGTCGGCTTGATAGCCGCGCAGCACCCACTTGCCGATCTCGCCGGAGGGCGGGACCTGCGCGCTGCGGTACTGCACGCCGCTGTTGGTCGAGTTGATCCGGAACTCCAGCTTCAACTCGAAATCGGCCGGCTCTCCGGCGCGCCAAATCAGGAACGAGTTCTGTTTCAGGGGCGCGGCCGCCGTCGTCTCGCCGACAATCGCGCCGCCCTCGGCTCGCCACAACGAAGGGTCGCCGTCCCATCCGGTCAGGCTCTTGCCGTCGAAGATCTGACGGAAGCCCGTGTGGTCGTCGAAGGCGATCGGACCGCCGCCAGGAGGGCCGCCGCGCCCGCCGCGTGCCTGACCTTGCCCGCGCCCTCGAGCAGGCGGCGCCTGGCCGGCTTGCGCCAGCACGTTGCCGGTGATGATGCACGACGCGGCGGACACCACGAGCAACGCGACGGCGCTCCGGAAGGTTCTCGATGTCATTGAGGCTCCTTGGAACAACGCAAGTCTCCCGCGCGCTAGTTCAGCACGAACATGAAGAGCGAGCCGCCGGCGCTGAAGAGCATGTGCTGTTTGCCGTCGAGCATGAAGGTCTCGGGCGGACTTTGAAGAGCGCCGATCTGGGAATACCAGAGTCCCTTGCCCGTGGTGGCGTCCCAGGCTTCGACGTTCTGCCCATTGCTCAGGAACAACACGCCTCCGGCCGTCGAGAGCAGTCCGACGCTGCCGCCGTTGAGCGGCTTGCGCCAGACGATCTTGCCGGTCTTGTAGTCAATGGCGACGAGATTCGTGCCGAACGAGACATTCCCGCCGCCGCTCGTTCCGCCGAGTCCCATGGACCCTCGCGGATCGGGCTCCATCAGGTAGCTGATCCGAAGCGAATTCCCCTCGTGCACGTAGAACAGCCCGGTATCCGGCGAGAACGTCGGAGGCGGATAGTTCAACACCTGGCTGTTGACGAGCGACCCGGCGATCGTCGCGTCCTTGTTCGGATTGCGCCTCGGCATGTCCCTGGTCAACACCCAACGCCCAGTTGTTGACGAGGCCCAGCTTGCTCGTGACGAGATGCTGGCCGTTCGTGCGGTCGAGCACGAAGAAATATCCGTTGCGCGTCGCCGTCATGATCATCTTCCGCATGCGGCCGTTGAACATGCCGTCGAACAGCGACCGGCGTCTGCGTCGAATCCCAGTCATGCGTGTCGTGCGGCGAGGTCGAGAAGTACCACGCCATCTTGCCGGTGTCGACATTCAACGCGACGAGCGAAGACGTGAACAGGTTGTCGCCCTCGCCGCGACCGGTCGTGTACGACGGCGTCGGGTTGCCGGTGCCGAACATGTAGAGATTGGTCTCCGGATCGTAGACGCCCGGAATCCACGTGGCGCCGTTGCCGTGCCGCGCCGCATCCAGGCTCGCCCAGGTCTCGAGACCGGGATCGCCCTCCTTCTGGGGCGTGGCATACCAAATCCACCGCACCGCGCCCGTGCGCGGGTCGAGGGACTTCAGGAAGGCCGGAGCATCCAGGTCGTTGCCGGTGCCGACGAGCAGATGGCCGTTGATGGGCATCGGCGCGTTCGACGAGAAATACTGCTGGTCGAACGGCGCGACCTCGTGCCGCCAGACCTCTTTGCCGGTCTTGGCATCGAGCGCGACGACCCAGTCGTCGTGCTGCGAGAAATAGATCATGGTTGCCCAGCATGCCGGGCCCGCGCGTGCCGGTGGTGGTGCCGCCGCGCGACTTCCAGTAGTTGTGCCAGAGGACGGCCCCATCCCGCGCATCGACGGCAAAGACGTTGTTGGGCGACGCCGCGTAGAGCGTGCCGTTGACCGACCAGAACCCCGCCGCCGATGCGCGCCGGCGCCGCAGGTGTTCGCGTCGCCGTTGCCGAGGCCACCGACGACGATGGGATAGGTCGGGCCGCCGCCACCGCCACCGCGCCCGCCACCGCCGCCACCCCGCCGCCAGCGGGCGCCGGGGCCGGCGGCTGCCGTGCCGTTCGGACCGCACCCCTGATTGAGCGGCGTAATCCACTTGAGGCTGAGATTCTTGACCGTGGTCTTGTTGACGAGCTTCAGCGCGCTGTAGCGCTTGCCGGTGAGATCGCCGGAGTAGCTGGTCCACTCATCCGACAGCGGTTTCATGATGCCCGCCTGCTCGAGGCCGCCAGTCGCGGCGGGAGCCGGCCCGCTCTGGATCGTCTGGCCTCTCCAGTCGGGGTGGCCCGGGCCGAGGGGCGTCGGCCCACTCGGAACGTAGTAGGGATTCTGCGCCGAAGAGCAGCGCGTGGACCGGCGAGCAACGATGCGACGAGCACGACAATAGTTTCTTCATTTGTCTCGGCCCCCCTACTTAATCGTCCACAGGTACGCGGTGATGTCGTGCATCTTCTTGTTGTCGGGGTCCTCGAAGGCGAGCTTCAGGATCGTGTTGTTGTGCCCCGCCATCGGATCCCTGACGTCGACCCTGGGAACGCCGTCGATGCGCGCCATGGATCTGGCGCGTTCCGTCCGGCAGCATCAGGACGACGAGGAAGTCGTCCTGGCGCACCAAGCGTCCCTTCAAGTTTCGAGCCGTTCGCCATGCGTCACAGTCGCGGGAAGGCCGCTCGTCACACTCCCCCGGCCGCCGCCCCCGCCGCCACCGCCAAAGGCGCTCGTCGTGCCGCTCACCCAGCCATTCTGGAGGGCTCTCGGGTCGGAGAACTTGGTCGCGATCCCTCGGAGATTCCCGGTCACCGAATGGCACGACGCACACATGGCGCCGAATGTCGCTTCGCCCGCCTTCGCATCTCCCACGAGGACGTTCAGGGTGACGTTGGTCGGGTTGCGTCCGGGAGGGCTACCCTGGCCGCCCATGGTGGCGTGAACGCTGTGGATGTATTCCGCGATCGCAACCGTATCGGCCTCGATCAGCGTCAGCGTGGGGCGTGTGCTTGGCCACGGCGGCGGTGACCAGTTCGCCCTTCTGATCTCTGCAGCGCGATACCCGAGCGCAGCAGGTTCGGGTTCTTGCCATCGACCGTCCCGCGAAGGTCCACGGCGTGGCAACTGGCGCAATTCGTGTCGTAGAGGGCCTTGCCACGGACCAGCACGTCGGGCGATGCCAGCGGGCGCGTGTACTGGGTGAAGCCGCCGCGGCGAGCACCGCCTCGGCCCTGGGCTCCCCCTTGGCCGGCTCCTGCCGGACCGGCGCCGCGTCCCGCAGCCGGCGGGGGCGCGGGTTGTGCCGTGGGCCCTGGCGCTTGCGGCGCGCGGCGCTCCGCCACCCTGCGCGACAACCAGGCCGGTCATCGCGGTGCCCGCAAAAATGGCGACAGCGATCAGGCGAGTGTGTGCCTTCATGACGTTAGCCTCCCTGGCGGTACGAGAGCACATACGAGCACGCCGGCGCCGATATTTCAACACACTCAGAAGGCGACCGCGTCCTTGTGCTCCTCGAGTCTCTTGACGTCGATGTCCGGAACCTTCTTCACAGCCTCGAGATCCGCAAACGATCCGGTCGTTTTGCGGGCGGCGACAATGGCCTCCGCATCCTTCGCCGAGAGGCCCACGATCGTCGCGATCTCGTCCGCGGTCGCGGTATTGATGTAGACCTTGCCGTGATGGCGGAGCAGGTAGCCGAAGATGGTCTCGAAATCCTTGGGCGTGCCGGTCGCGCCCTCCTCGATCATCTTGTGGATGATCTGTTCCCACTCGGGCTTGGTTCGGCGAGTCGACACGATTCGCGTTCCATCGTGGCATTCGCCGCATGTCTGCCAGAAGAGACCGGCAGCCGGATCGGCGGCCGGATCGGCACCGCCGGAGGGCTGCTGCTCCGCGGATTGACCCGATGCCGTGGCCGATGGTGTGGCAACGACCAGCGTGGACGCGGCAAGCGCGCAGATGGCCAGTGATCACGACGATAGGGAAAGAGTGCGCGTGTTTCATACCTGTTCGCGGCCCATGATAGCGGTCGGTAACCGCCTCCTTACAGTTTCTTCAGCCAGATGTTCCGGACGCTGACACGGCCGGTCGCGCCACCCTCGATCGACCAGCCGATCAGTCCCTTTGGTGTGAAGAACGTCTGATCCTCGTCGATGAGCACGGCCATCACCTGGCCATTGATGATGTGCGTCAGGTGGTTGCCGCGCGCGATGATGTGGAACTGATTCCAGTCCCCGGCCTTGATGAGCTCCATCAGCGCGGCCGGATCGCCGAGCGATGCCGATCACGCGCGGGAGCTTGCCGGCTTCTGCCCGGACGGCGCTTCCGCGCCACGACACGAACCGGCGCGCCGTGCCCCGGTCTTCGACGTTGCCGGTATTCCTCCGGTCAGCATCGTTGTCCATGCCGGGCCCGTAGAGCGTCCAGCGCGGATCGACTGGAATCTGCGGCGGCGCGCCACGGCCTCGACCCGCGCCGCCGCGGTGCGGGGCCGCCGGCGCGCGGCGGCGCCGGCGGTGGCTGAGCGGCCGGCCCGAGCGTCGCCGCGCGATTGGGATCGGTCCAGCTCCGGTAGGCGATGCCGCTGTGAATGTCGCCGTCGAGCTTGACCTCGAGCTTCCACTCGAAATCGGCGACCTCGCCGCCGTCCCAGATCGCGTAGCTCGAGCCGATCATGCGTTCGGCCGTTGATGCGGCGGTGATCGCGCCGTTCTCCACCGTCCACACGGCAGGATTCACGTTCCAGCCCTTGAGCGTCGCGCCGTCGAAGATCGACGTCCAGCCGGTGTGGTCGTTGAAATCGAGCGGTTCCGGCCGCGAGAATCCGCGGCCGCCCTGAGCGAAGACTCCCATCGTCGCGGCGAGCACGAGCCCGGACGCGGACACCGTCAACCCATGTCGTCGAAACATACGACCTCCGAGTCAGTTGTTGCTGCTACCGAGAAGCCGATCGAGTTCCTTCGTCCACTGCTCCACCACCACGAGGGATCCCGGCGTCGTGTTGAGATCCTGAATGGCGATCAGCCGTCCGTCCGCGGCGACGTCATACGGGCGCGATCCGTCGTTGCCAAGCTGAATGCGGAAGAGCTCGACCGGCTGAGAGAACACGGGCTCGGCCGCGAGCCTAACAGAGACCGACATCAGACGATCCGTCCCGCTGAGATAAAGAATCTCCCGGCCATCGCGGCTCCACACGGGATAGCGGCCGCCGCTCGTCGAGACCTGCACGGGCTCGCCCTTTCCGGAGAACGGCCGGATGTACATTTCCATCCGCCCCGACTCATCCGACTGATACGCGATCCACTTCCCGTCCGGCGAGAACTCGACGACCGGCGATGGGCCGCCGGCCGGGCTGCCGGCGGTCGCCGGCAACTGGTACGGCTTTCCGCCGCGCGGAAGGAACCACATGCCGAACACGCCGACTCTGTCCGCCGACGTACCCGAGCGTCTGTCCGTCGGGCGACCACGACCACGGCCATTGATCGTCAGCGGCGACGAGCAGCGGTTGCGGCGCCCCGGCGCCGTTCGCCGGCACTTCGAACAAGTCCCACGACCCCTCGCGCTCGGACGCGAACGTGAGACGACTCGCGTCCGGCGTCCAGACCGGCCAGCGGCTGGTGCCCGAGACGCCGGTGAGGTTGGTCTGGATGCCGCGCTGCAGATCGTAGATCGCGATCTGATCGAGGCCGTTGGTGGGATGGCGGGAAATCGCCAGGCGCCGCCCGTCGGCGGTCAACGCGGGCGGGCCGTGATAGATGCCGTCGAAGCGCTCGGTCGTTGCCGGCGACGTGTGGCCGTCGCGAGTGACCCACGACAACTGATGCGACTGTGCCTGCCGCGGCCGATAGACGAGCGTGCCGTTCGCCGCGATGTCGACCGCCGTGTATCCGGACAGCAACGCGCTGACGCCTTCGAGCACCGGAACAGGTTCACGGACGACGCGTGTGAACTCCGGATCGACTCTCGTTCCCCACACGGTGCTCCCGCGCGTGAAGAGCAGGTCGCCGTTCGGCGTCACACGCGGGTGGGTGCCGCGCACGAGCGCGCGCGGCGCCTCGCCGGACATCGTGGTGACTGAGATCTCCGGGATGGTCGCGCGCGAGATGACGAAGACGATGCGCTCGCCGTCCGGCAGGATGACGGGCCAGCCGTGGGCCGTCTCCTTGGCCGCGGCGTCAACACGCGTGACCGGTGCCGCGCGTCCGCCGGCGGCGGGCACGCGGTACAGAGCCCTCGGCGCTTCCGAAGACGATCTCATCGCGCGGTCCCCAGCTGAGCCCGACCACGTTCGGCGGAACGTCGCAGACGACGGTGACGGGGCCGCCGTCGAACGGGACCTTGAGGAGTTGTTTGCCGACGACGAACAGCACCCAGGCCTCGTCGGGCGAGAGTGCGAGCTGGACCGCACCTTCGGTCCCGCGAATCGGCACGGGCTCCAGCTGATCGCGGTGCCTCACGAACAACTGCTGGATCCCGTCCGCACGGAGCGCTTCGTACACGATGGACTGCGCGTCACGCGAGACCGCGATCCGCGTACTGTTGCCGACGCTGGCGGTGGGAAAACTCCAGCGCGTCACCGGCACGGCGGCTGGAACCGGCCGCATTGCCACGCCGATCGCGATGCCGGCAAGCGCGGCCGCGCCGGCGGCCAGCCCGACCATCCACCATGTGCGAGACTGGACGGTCGCGGACGATCGACGACCCGCCGTCGGCCGTTCCGTCCGCGATCCACTGCAGCTCGCGTCGCAGGTCGCGCGCGCTCTGCCATCGATCGTCGGGATCCTTGGCCAGGCACGTCGCGACGACGCGATTCAGTGCGCGCGGCGCCAGGGGCTGGAGCGACGTGACCGGCGGCGGCTGATCCTTGAGGATCGCCCCGAGCAAGCCGGCGGCGCTCTTCGCGTCGAACGCCTTCTGGCCCGTCAGCATCTCGAAGAACATCGCGCCGAACGAGAAGATGTCCGTCCGCGCGTCCGCTTCGACGCCTTCGATCTGCTCGGGCGACATGTACTGAAGCGTGCCGAGGATTCTGCCCGGCGCCGTGACATTCGCCGGCGTCGTCGCCAACGCCGACAGGCCGGACGCGACGACCGCGGGCGCCGCGGCCTTCGCCAGTCCGAAGTCGACCAGCTTCACGCCGGACTTCGTCACCATCACGTTGCCGGGCTTGAGATCCCGGTGCACGATGCCGGCGCGATGCGCCCGTTCGAGCGCACTCGTGATCTGGATCGCGTAGCTGAGCGCTTCCTCGACGCGGAGCCGCTGCCTCGCGAGACGCTCGGCGAGGGTCGTGCCCTCGATGAGCTCCATCACGATGTAGTCGCTGCCGTCGTGGCGGCCGACGTCGTACACCGTGCAGATGTGCGGGTGGTTCAGCGCCGCGATGGTGCGAGCTTCCTGCTCGAACCGGCTGCGGAACTCAGCGTCGGCGGCGTGTGTTTCCGGAAGGACCTTGATGGCGACGCGCCGATCCAGCCGCGTGTCGCGCGCGCGATAGACCTCGCCCATGCCCCCCACGCCGAGGAGCGAATCGATGTCGTACGGGCCGAGTCGCGATCCGGGGTTGAGCGGCAAAGGGCAACGAAGAAAAGGTCGGGTGAATTTTACGGCAAAATTCACCCGACCACTTTCTGGCCGGCCGTTCCGCTGAGTGAAACCCTACATGTACTTTCGCAGCGTCTTGATCGTCTCCGCCACGAGCCACGTGTAGAACTCGTCGGACAAGTTGCCGCTGCCGTGGTCGACGAGGAACTTCTGTTCCTCCGGGGTGAGCTCGACGTCACCGGTTTCGAGGGCGTTCTTGTACGGGTTGGCCGGCGTTCGATCCACCGGTGCGACGAACTCCACGGTCAGCGCGCCGTCGTAACCGATGTCCCTGAGCGTCTGGATGAACGCCTGCCAGTCGATCGAGCCCATCCCGCAGGCCATGCGGTTGTTGTCTGCCACGTGCACGTCGTTGAGACGATCCTTGGAGTTCCGGAGCGCCTGCAACATGTCTTTCTCCTCGATGTTCATGTGGAACGCATCGAGGCAGATGCCGGCCTTGGGTCCGACGGCTTCGGCAAGCGCGAGCGCCTGGTCATGGCGGCTGAGGAAATACGTCTCGAAGCGGTTGAGCGGCTCGATCGCGAGCCGGACCCCCTCTTTCAGCCCGTGCTCGTAACACTGCTTCAGGCTCTGAACCGCCCAGTTCCATTCTTCTTCGGCTGAGGCGTCGGCGACGACCTTCCCGACGGTGCCGGGGACGATGGTGATCTCCTGCCCGCCGAGCTCCTTCACCATCGTGATCGTGTCTTTCACGTACTTGACGGACATCGCGCGGGCCTTCTCGTTGGCCGCGAGCAGGTTGCGCTCGCCGAGCATCAGCGTCACCGACCCCCAGCAGGTCAGGCCGTGGTCGGTCAGGAGCTTGCGAACGTCCTTCGTGTTGTATCGCTCGGGCTCGCCGCTGATCTCGATGGCGTCGTACCCGACACTTCGCCAGGCGCGCGATCGTCGTTTCGATGGGCTCCGCGCGCATCCAGTTGTGCATCGCTACGTGCATGACCGACCTCCGCTAAGAGGGCGGAGGATAGCAGAGTTCGAGGGGTTCGAAGAGGTTCGAGGAGTTCGAAGGGGTCGAAGGGTTCGAGGAGTTCGAAGGTCGAGGGTCCGAGGGTCCGAGTCCGAGCCCTAAGCCCTAAGCCATGAGCCTAGGAGATCTTGAACTCAGTATGACCTCGACCTCGACGCGTACGGGGTCGCCGTTGCGTCGTCCCGGCTCGAAGAGCCAGCGCTCCAGCGCCTTCACGGCTTCCTTGTCGAGCGATTCCTCGAGCGACTGGACGACTCGGATGTCCGTCGGCTGGCCCTTCTGGCTCACGACGGCTCTGAGCACGACCTCACCCTGGACCTTCGCCTTCATGGCCTCGGCGCTGTACTGTGGCCGCACTTCCTTGACGACTCGTGGCGACGTCACGCCAGGGTCGTCGACCTGATAAACGGGACCCTCCTGAAATCCAGCCGCCGAAACACTCAGAACAGCGACGAACCCGACAATGCCGACGACGCGGTTCAGCGACTGGAGCATGGGACCTCCCTGATTGCACTCGATGCCGTTTTGACGCCGGCGCCCCTGCGCTGGCCGTTAGGACGGCGGATTGTCTCGCAGCTCGAAGTGAAAGTTGAGAGTGACCTTGACGCGCACCGGGTCTCCATCCTTCTTCCCCGGCACGAAGCGCCACTGGGCGGCGGCGTCGAGCGACGCACGATCGAGTGAGGGCTCGAGCGGCTTGACCACGCGGATGTCGGTGGGCTCGCCGGATTCGTTGATAACCAGGTCAAGGATCACCTCACCCTGGACGTGATTGTCTTTCGCTTCCTGTGAATAGACCGGCTGCACCTTCGATCACGACGATCGGTCGCGTCACACCTTCGTCGCCAACCCGATAGACCGGCCGGTCCTGCAGTGCCGCGGCCGAAACGCTGAGCGCGGCGACGAATACCGCGACGATCGCACGGACCACCCAGCTTGCAGGACCTCGACCGGCGGATCGATCGAGCACGTGCCGCACGCGATGCTCGAGCGACGATGACTCGACCATCCCCACCGCGGCGATGGTTGCCGCGGGCGTCTGCGCCATCGATCGAGCAACCCTGACGAGCTCTTCGGCATAGTCGGCAGGATTCGCGCCGCCGGCGATCACGGCGTCGTCTGCCGCGCGTTCGGCTTCGCGCCGCAGACGCGCATCGGCGACCCATGCGAGCGGATGGAACCACAGCGCTGCGGTCACGACACGCGCCATCGTCTGCCACGCCCAGTCGTGACTCGCGACGTGCGCCGCTTCATGACGAATGACGAGATCGCGCGCTTCGTCTGACCAGGTGCGCGCGTCGGCCGGCAAGAGAATCTGCGGCCGCACGACGCCCCACGTCATCGGGATCGGTGATGGCTCCCGAGAAGTCGGCCTTGTCGCCGGACTCGGCACTCCGGCCCCAGCGCCGAACCATGGCGAGCCCGACGGTCAGCCGTCCGATCACGAACGCAAAGCCCGACGGCCCAGATCGACGAGCAGCCACGGCACGCCGGCGACCGCTCGTGATGCGCCGCTCACGCCGGACGGCACACGCGGCCACCGCGACGAACTGAGCCGCGGCCTGCGGCGGATTCAAACGACAGCAGGACCGGCAGCGCGGCGACTCCGGCAAAGACGGCCCGCCAGATCGTGCGGCGCACGTCGGCGGAGGCGGATCGCAGACCAGATTGTCGGCCAGCCATCCGGCGGCGAAGAGCACGGTGGCGGCGAGGGCGACGTCCAGCAACAAGGTCACGACTGTCCTCTCTTTCTGGCACTGTCGATGATCGATTCGATGCGGGCGAGCTGTTCCGGCGTGAGCGTCTTTGCGCTGTCGTCGAGCAGCGCGACCACGGCGTCGCCGGACGAGCCGTTGAAGAATGTGTCGAGCAGGTGGCGCACCGCCGAGCGTCGGGCACGGCTCGGCGCGAGGCGTGGCGAGAACACGTAGCGCGGGCCATCGGCGTCGTGCCGCACATGGCCCTTCTCCTCGAGGATCCGCAGGAGCGCGCGGACCGACGAGTAGCTCGGCGGGTCCGGCAGCGCGGCCTGCACCTCGGCGGCCGTGGCCCGGCCGCGGGCGTACAGGATGTCCAGAATCTGGCGTTCGCGTCGGCTCAATGACTTCATGCTAATTTCTCAGCACCTTGATGCTAAAAATATAGCACTACAACACGCGCTGTCAAGGAGAGCCAGAACGTGCGAACCCGCGGTTCGAAGGTGCGGAGGTTGGTACGAGGTTCGTCGGAAGGTACCGACGTTCGCAGGTCGGTACGGCGGTTCGGGAGCCTCGGTGAACCCGCGGCTTCCTCAGAACCTACGCACTTCCTCAGAACCTGTGCACTCCTCAGAACCTGTGCACCTTCCTCAGCACCTCGTACCAACCTCCGCACCCTCGCACCTCCGCACCTCCGAACCGTCTTTTGCGCTATCGTGGAGCCTTCCACCGGAGGCTTTATGGACCCGTCATCACCGGCCAAGGCACCATCGCCCGATCACGATCCCGGTCACGCCTGGGAAGAGTTCGTCGTCGCGAGCGTGTATCCCGAGCCGGGGACGAAGGCCAAGGCCGACTACCGCAACTACGACACGCCGACGCGCGATACGGTCCGCGAGTTCTACCGCGAGAACCATCGCCATCAGACCTACGACTTCGTCCAGCGCAAGCGCCGCGAGTTCCTCGCCCTCGAGCGAAAGCGCATGAGCGTCTTCGAGGCGTGCGACTTTCTGAACACGCTCGTCGACGACTCCGACCCGGACATCGAGCTGGACCAGCTGCAGCACCTGCTGCAGACCTCCGAAGCGATCCGCCGCGACGGGCACGAGGACTGGTTCGTGCTCGTCGGTCTGATGCACGATCTCGGCAAGGTCCTGTGCCTCTACGGCGAGCCGCAGTGGGCGGTCGTCGGCGACACCTTCCCTGTTGG
Organism: uncultured Acidobacteriota bacterium; assembly: GCA_963730485.1. GTDB lineage: Bacteria > Acidobacteriota > Vicinamibacteria > Vicinamibacterales > SCN-69-37 > CAVTYZ01. The sequence goes on from CAVSRY010000029.1 coordinate 51,554, forward strand.
CTGCCGCCACAGCGAACGCATCGTCTATCACGAGTTCTTCGCAGACAACCCGGACTCCGTCGATCCGCGCTACAACACGCAGCTCGGCGTGTACACGGAAGGCTGTGGCCTCAGGAACGTGCTCATGTCCTGGGGACACGACGAGTACCTGTTTCACGTGATGAAGAACTACCTGCCCGAGCCAGCCCTGTACATGATTCGCTACCACTCGTTCTACGCGTGGCATCGCGAGGGTGAATACAGTTGGCTGACCGACGAGCACGATCGCCAGATGCTGCCGTGGGTGCAGAAGTTCAATCCGTACGATCTGTATTCGAAGTCGCCGCACCCGCCGAACTGGAGTGAGCTGAAGCCGTACTACGAGAACCTCGTCGCGAAGTACCTGCCGGCGAACGTGGCGTTCTAGATGCGCATCCCGATCCTGTGCACGGCGCTGGCAATCGGCGCCGTGGTGTCCCTGAACGCCGCAATCACGCCGACGTCACAGGCCTCGCTCGCGGGCGCGCTGGCCTTTCACGCGCCGTTCGACGGCGGCGTCGATGCGCGGCACGCGGCGGGCGATCCCAAGCTCTACTGGTCGCCGACCTTCGCGCGGCGCGCGGAAGCGCAGCCCGGGACTGCCGCCGACCGACACCGTCCACGTGCCGGGCGCCGGGCGATTCGGTGACGCGATTCGCTTCACGCGGCGCGGCGCGCCAGTCGTCTTCTATCAAGGTGGCGCGAATATGCCGTACGCCGCGTCCAACTGGACCGGCACGGTCTCCTTCTGGCTCAGCACCGATCCTCAGGCGGACCTCGGGATCGGATTCTGCGACCCGATCCAAATCACGCCACGCATGTGGAACAACGGCGCGTTTTTCGTCGAGTTCGAGAAAAGCAAGGTGCCCGGCGCCGACGTGCCGTTCCGTCTCGGCGTCTACGCCGACTTTCCCGTGTGGAATCCGAACCAAGCGGCCGTTCGAAGAGATTCCCGCCGCCGAGCGCCCGCTCGTGACGGTGGACACACCCGCCGTTCGCCAAGGGCAAGTGGACGCACATCGCGTACACGTGGGAGTCGTTCAACACCGGCCGCCCCGACGGCGTCGCGAGGCTCTACCTCGACGGTGCGCCGCGCGGCACACTCAGCCCGCGCCAGCAGACCTTCACGTGGGATCCGGCCGAGAACAAGATCGCGCTCGGCCTGAACTACATCGGCCTCTTCGATGACCTGGCCGTCTTCAACCGTGCATTGACGGAGTCGGAGGTCGCCTCGCTCTACAGGCTGGAACAAGGCGTCTCCACTCTACGACCCTGACCCTTCGAAAAGGAGCTCGACATGCGTGCCCTGATTTCGTTCGCCATCGCTCTCTCGCTCGCCACCTCGTTCGCCGCGGCAGCCATGCAGGCGCCGTCCGCCAATGTGCGGACGATGGCTGGCATCCTGGCCAAGCTGAACCACTTCCCGAACGACGCTGAAAAGGCCACGCTCGGCGGCATCGTGAAGAGCGACACGGCGACGGCGCACGAGAAAACGATCGCGCAGGCTCTGATCAACACGATGCACACGGCCAACGCCGCAGACAAACCCAAGCTCGAGGCAGTGGTGAAGGATTCAGCGGCGCCGCAGGGCGTCAAAACCCTGGCCGGCGTGATCGCGTCCCTGAATCACACGGCAAGCGCCACCGAGAAGGCAGAGCTCACGAAGCTCGCGGCCGCGAACTAGATCATTGCGGATCTGTGATCTGTGATTGCGGATTGCATTGGGCCATCGGGTGATAGTGATTGAGGATTGGTCTCGGTCGCCGATCCTCGATCGGCTCAATTCTCAATGCAATCCGCAATCGCAGATCGCAGATCCGCAATGATCTGTTGACGTCACTTTCGTAGCTGCTCCGCGGCCGCCCTCGCGACCTGTTCGTGTGTCGCGAACCAGACCCCGGGCTTCGACTTCATGTACGCGATCAGCCGTTCGAGCACGACGATGCGCGATCGGTGGCCCGTGATCTGCGGGTGCATCGTCAGCAGGAACATCGTCCCCTCTTCGTAGGCCTTGTCGAACTCGTTCTTGTAGACCTGATAGACGTCCTCGTCGCCCACGCGCAGGTACGCGTAATTCGGACGGTCATAGCTGTAGTAGGCGAAGTCGTCGAGAATCCACTCGACCGGCAGCTCGACGATGCCGGTGGGTTTGCCGTCGGCGATGATCTCGTAGGGCCGGTCGTCGCCCATGAGGCTCGAGTCGTAGAGAAATTTCATTTCCTGGATGAGGCCGAGCGTGTCTTTCGTGAAATCCCACGACGGGCAGCGGATGCCAACCGGGGCGCGGCCAAGCCGCTTCGTCCAGTAGTCGAATGCCTGGCGAGTCAAATCGCGTTCCTCGGTCCCGACGAGGCCGCTGAGCACTTCGTGCACCCAGCCATGGACGCCGATTTCGTGCTTGAGCGGCGACTTGAGAATGCCGTCGATGGCTTCCGGGTGGAGCTCGGCGCTCACGGTCGGAATGAAGAAGCTCGCGGGAATCTTGTGCTTTTCGAGGAGCGCCATGATGCGCGGCTGAGCCACGCGGGCGCCGTATTCACCGCGTGACAGCGGCTGCGGCGAGATCTGGTTCGCGCGAAGGAACAGCGTCTCCGTGTCGAGATCGAATGACAACGCGACGGCCACGCGCCCGTTGTTGGGCCACCGCTTCGGCGTCAGGTCCCGGCCCGCGCGGATCCGGTTCACGATTCCCGTAATCTCTGGAAGTGTCATCCGCCAGATCGGAGGTGGCGGCTGCTGCCGGGCGGCAAGGATCGGCCGGACCATGGGCGCGCCACTCAGCATCGTCATGACGACGAGCCCGGCGCAGACGATCAGACGCACGACGGAGGCAGAAAGGGACATGGGCATACGATACAGCGGTGCGAAGGTTCGGGGGTTCGCACCCCCGAACCTCTGCAGAGGGCCGATGAATATCCACATCCGTCGGGCAACGGTCGATGATGCGGAGGCCGCGGCCAGCGTCATCAACGCGGTCATCGCGGAGCGACAGTACACATTGTTCGACCAGCCATTCTCGGTTGACGACGAGCGGCGGTTCATCGCGTCGCTTGGACCGCGGCAGGCGCTCTTTCTTGCGGAGATCGACGGCCGGGCTGTCGGACTCCAGTCGGTCGATCTGCTGGTGTCGTTTGCCTCCTCGATGCGACACGTCGGGACAATCGGCACGTGGCTTCGGCCGGAGGCCCGTGGCAACGGCCTCGGGCGTCGGATGGCGCAATACTCGGCGGCGTTTGCGCGCGACCAGGGCTACGAGAAATTCGTGATTCAGGTCCTCGCGTCGAACGCGCGAGCCCGGCGTTTCTACGAGGGGATGGGATTTCGGGACATCGGCGTCGCCCGCCGTCACGTCCGGCTCGGCGACGAGATGCACGACGAGGTCTATATGGAGGTTCAGCTAGCAAGACATGACGGTGGACTGGACGGTTCGAACCGTTCGAAGGGTGCGCGAGGGTTCCGAGGGTTCGAGGGACGAAGGTTCGGAGGAACCGTTCGCGAACCTTCGGCACCGCGAACGATGCGAACCGTCTGTTATTTCATCGGCCCGTAGTCGGTCGCGATCATGAACTCGTTGGTGACCTGCGACGAGACCTGCATTTCGGTGCGCGTCTTGATCCATTCCGGATCGGCGGAGAACTTGGCCCAGAGCTCGTCGCGTGTGGCGGCGTCCTTGAACGCGAGCACGTAGATCAGCGTGTCCGGCTTGGACACGGGCTGCCAGAAGCCGACCACTTCCATGCCGAGGCGTTTGAAGATCGGTATCGTGCGCTCCCGGAAACGCGCGTGGAGCATGTCGGCATTGCCCGGACTTTCGGCACGAACTGTGTAAGTACGAAGCTCGAAGCAGCGCGAGCCCTTCGCGACGTTCTTCAGCTCGGCGGGCGGATTGGGACCGCACGACGCTGGCGTTGGCGCTGCCGCCTGGCCGCGGCCGGCCGCGGGCGCTGCCGGGGCCGTCTGGCCCGCCGGGCGGTCTGTGCCGCGACTGTCGCCGCCGACAGCGCGAGTGCGGCAACGCTCAATATGATGGATCGTGTTCGCATGCCTGCTCCGTTAGACAAAACCCACGTGATTGTTGAGCGACATAGTACTGCAGGGAGGGAATGCCGATGCAGACGCCCCCAACCGTGACCTTCCGAGGGGTCCGGTATCCAGAACGACTCGAAACCGACGTCCGGGCCCGGCTCGCCCGCCTCGAGCGGTATCACCCGTCGATCGTCAGCGCGCGTGTGCGCATCGATCAATCCGGACGGCATCGGGAGGGCAACCGGTATCGCGTGCTCATCGAGCTCGGCATCCCGGGAGCCGACGTGATCGTCGCGCACGACGCGAGCGTCAAACCGACCCTGCTCGCGCGCGGCCGGCGGCGGACGCTGAAGCAGGATGAGCCGAACTCGCACCATCGTCGGGCGAAGGTCGCCATCCGCGAGGCATTCGAGGCCGCGAAGCGACGACTGCAGGAGCAGGCGAGGAAAAGAAGAGAGAAGTAAGGCGATCGTTCCCGGTTCCCCGTTCCTCGTTCCTCGTTCCCGTTCTGTTCTGCAACCGGAACCGGAACGAGGAACGTGGAACGGCGGAACGGGGAACGGGGAACGGCGAAGCCCTAACTCGCCACGGCCCTTGAAAGAGGCCGGCTGGGAGTCTGTGCCTGCATCATTCTCGGCCGGCAAATGGCCGCGAGCGTCTGGACGAGCTCCCGGTCCGAGGTGGTGCGGCGAGCTTGCGCCACGAGACGAGCCAGATCGTTCAGCGAGACCATGCCGACCGGGCGGCCTTCGCCGTCCACCACGGGCAGTCGCCGGATCTGGTTGTCCTGCATGAGTTGCTCGGCGGACTCGATCGAATCGTCTTCGTGGCCGGCCACGACCGTCCGCGCCATGGCGGTCGTCACGCCAATCGCGTTGAGCGGGAGCCCTTGCGTGTAGGCCGACATGCAGATGTCACGGTCCGTCACGACGCCAACGAGCCGGCCGTCCTCGTCGATGACCGGCATGATCCCGCAATCCTGTTCCCACATCAGGCGTGCGGCGTGGTCGAGCGTGGTGTTCTCCGGACAAACAACGACCGGCTGGTTCATGACTTCGTTCAGATGCATAGCGAATTCCTTTCTCTTTCCAGTTCTCGTTCAGTCTCTCTCCCACACGTGACGGAAGCGTGAATATGTAGCAACGTTTCTGCCAGCGTGACAGCCCGGCCGCGTTGGGCTATTCGCGACTCACGCCGTTGATCTGCCAGGAGAGCTCGTCAATGTGACAGGCGGCCGGTACAAATGACACCTCACGGGATCCCGCTGCTATCCTGTGCCGCATGCGTCCGCCCCGAGGTCTGACCCCCTGTGCCGCGGCGATGGCGTCCATCATGCGTCGGGGCCGTCGGAGCCGCCCTTCCTCTCGGCGGCTCGACCGGGGCGGCGGCAAAACGACCGCTCGTCCTTCAAGGTCATCGGCTATTACTCGCTCCGTGCGGCCACGACGGCGGACCCTGCGTCAGTGCCGTTCAATCAGCTGACACACGTGAACCTGTCGTTTCTGAACCCGACGCCGGCCGGCGAGTACACGCAGAACCTGGCGGCGCTGGCGCCGTTCGTCGCGGCCGCCCACGCGCAGCGGAGTCAAAGTGCTGGCGTCGATTGGCGGAGGCGGCGACCACTCCTACTACCACGCGCTGCTCGCGGACGACCGGCGCCCGGCCTTCATCGATCGACTGGTTGGCCTCGCGGTGGAGCATCAGTTGGACGGCATCGACGTGGACCTCGAGGGCGGAGACATCGGCGCCAGCTACGAGCCGTTTGTCGTGGAGCTCGGACAGGCGCTCCGCCGGCACGGCAAGCTGATGACGTCGGCCATCGCGGTCTTCTACAAGGACCAGCTCACCGACCGCGCCCTCGCCCAGTACGATTTCGTCAACATCATGAGCTACGACCACACCGGGCCGTGGCGGCCCGAGCGTCCCGGACCGCACTCGACGTTCGAGCACGCGGTGGAGGCGCTGGAATACTTCGGGACGGCGCGGAAGATTCCGCGCGAGCGGATGGTGCTGGGCGTTCCTTTTTATGGATACGGCTACGGACCGGAGCTGTCGTCGCCCGCGGTCACGATGACCTACAAGGACATCGTCGCGACCTTCCCCGGGGCCGATCAGGTCGATGAGTGGAAGATGCCCGGCGGCAAGACGATTTACTACAACGGGATCCCGACGATTCGGCGGAAGGCGAGCCTCGCGATGGAGAAAGCCTCCGGGATCATGATCTGGCAGATCCTCGGCGACGCGGCGAACGACCTGTCGTTGCTTGGCGCCATCAACGAGACGGCGTACGGGACCGCGTTCGCACGTCGACCGGTCCCGATGAGCTTCGCGCACTTGACACTGCCGACTCGGGATGTCGAGCGCACGGCGGCGTTCTTCGAACAGACGTTCGGCTATGGCCGCGGCCCGATTCCCGGCAACTCGCCCGTTCCGACGCAATGGCTGGACCTCGGCAACGGCCAGCAGATCCACGTGGTCTACGTCGAGGGATTCGAGACGTCACCGTTCGAAGGCGAGTTCGGCCGGCACATCGCCGTCTTCCATCCGCTCGATGGATTCGAGGAGTTGAAGGTCGCGTCTCGTCGCACGCGGCGCGGAAATCATCGAGCCGCTGCGGGCGACGGACTTTCAGCGTTTCTTTGTCAGGGAGCCTGTGAATGGATACGTGTTCGAGGTCATCGATCAGGGCAGAGGGCAAAGGGCAGAGGGCAAAGGAGGAGGAAAAGGTTAGAGGCCAAAGGGAAACTCAGCGGTCAGCCCTGCGTTCACGCTTCCCTTACCTCTACCTCCCCTTTGCCCTCTGCCCTCCTGCCCTTTGCCCTACCTCGACTCAGAAGCCTTTCGCGATCCACTTCGACCAGTAGAACGTCAGCGGCACCTTGCCGGTGTTGGTGATGCCGTGGAGCGCGTTCGAGGCGCAGTACATGATCGCGCCTGGACCCACTTCCGTGGTCTTGCCTTCGCACTCGATGACTCCCGGTGCCCTCGGAAATGATCAGAAATTCTTCTTCGGGATGCCGGTGCGGCGGATGCGGGCTCGCGCCGGGATCGAGCACGGCCAGGCCGGTGCAGACGCCGCGCAACTGCTCGGTCGGACCGTTGTAGTGGACGAACACGCGGCAGCCGTTCGCGTAGTCGTCCGGCAGGTCGGCGATGCCGAGCACGCCATCCGGCAGATTCGGGCCCGTGGTGTTGACGCTGACGACGCTGTCTGGGTACTTGGACATGAGCGAATGATTCACATGCTATAACAGCCGCCATGAAGCGACGAGAGTTCCTGTTGGGTGACCGCCCATGTCGGCGCCATGGCCGCGTTGGGTTCGCGCGCGGCGCACGCGACGCAAGCGAGTGATCAGACCGCGAAGCTCGCGCGCGTCGCGATGATGACGCTCAACTTCCATGCGCTCCTGAAGCTGCCGGACCAGCCGTCGAGCCCGGAGCGCACGCTGGACGTGTTCGACCTGCCCGCAGATGTATGCCGACACCTACGGCGTGCACAACCTCGAGTGGCAGCACTACCACCTGCCCGCGAGCGAACCGTCCTTCTACAAGGAAGTGCGTGCGCGCGTGGACAAGGTGAAGTCGCGCGTCAGCCAGGTCGTCGTTGAGTTTGGCGGGCTGAACGTCTCGGCGCCGCCTCACAACTTCCTGCCGCGGCTTCAGGCCATCGACCTGACGAAGGTCTGGATCGACCGCTGCGTCGTGCTCGGCTGCCCGCGCATCATGGTGAACCAGGGACTGCTCTCGCGCGAGAACATGGCCATCGCGGTCGAGACGCTCAAGGCGATGGTGGCGTATGGCTCGGCGCACGGCGTCAAGGTCACCCTGGAAACGCGAGGCGGCGGCGCCGGCCGCGGCACACCGCCTCCGGGCGCCGCGCCGCCGGCACCAGGCGCGCCGGCGTCCCCCGCTCCCCCACTTCCGGACGTGCCCGCCGAACCGGCGTGGGTCGTGCTCAACGATCTGATTCGCGTCGTCAGGCGCGTTCTCGAACATCGACCTCGGCGGCATCGGCGCCAATAATCAAGCGGATCTGCACACGGCGCTCGCGACGCTGCTCGAAGTGACCGGCGGCTCGATGCACATCAAGCAGAGCCAGAACTGGGACCTACCAACGGCCCTGCGCTTCATCGCCGGCCGCAAGTACGACGGGCTGTACTCGATCGAAGCACGCGGTCACGAACTGACGCGCACGATCTACGACGCGATCCTGGCAAACACCTGACGGGACGTCAGAGGCTTGAAGCCAGACGTGAGAAGTCGCTCGTGCATGACGCTGGACGACGTCCGATACGTGCAGAACTTCAAACCTGGCTTCTCACTTCTCACTTGTCAAGGCAGCCGGTCGATCTCCTCGTCGAGCCGATCCCTGACCCACGTCGCTGAGTCGGTGGCACGGAAGACGTGCTCCCAGAGCGAGGCGCCGCCGCGCGTCCACATGGCGATCGTCTCGAGCGTCTCCTGCGTCGCATTTGAAGATCCACCAGTACTGTCCGCCGGGCATGCCGGGCCAGAAGCAGTCGCCGTAGCCCTCCGCGAGCGCGGTGTGCAACGCGCGCTGCAGCGACTCCGCACCCGCGCGCGACGGGTGCACCGAGACCGTGGTCTCGTCGTCTCCGTCACGAAGATGGACAACCAGCACGTCGTACGGTTCGAGCGTCAGGCGAAGATCCATGACCGGTGGTTACGAGCGAGGAACCGGCGGATACAGGGACCGGATCACGCGTTCATCGGACGCCGACAGTCCCGAGGTGGACGCGATGTCGTTTCTCGACCGAAGACGCGCGCGGTATCGCCCGAAGTAGTCGGCGATGTCTCCACCATAGCCGAAGAAATACATCACGTCCTCGAAGTTACGCGTGTGCACGAGGCCGAACGCGTGTCCAAGCTCGTGCAGGCACGTCAGATACACGATCGTCTCGCGCAGCAGCGGATCGCGACGCGCGCGCGCGGAAATGTCGTCGCCGAGCGCCGTCATGTCCGGACGCACGAAGACTTCGGCGCCGCGGCGCCCGCCGACCGTCACCGAGCGCATCTCGCCGTACTGGCCGTCGTTCGGTCCGGCCCAATAGAGACGAACGATCGCCTCAGGCTCCGGCCGATTCACAAGGCGCAGACCATCGCCCGCCGTCCGCTGCCACGCCTCGAACGCCCATTGCGCCAACTGACGATCCGACGATCGGAACCCAGTGCGGCCGTCACCGTCCGCAATGAACACGGCAATGGGTTCGCGCCCGTCGAGCGGCGCGCCGAGCAGTTGACGCGCGTGCTGTCGGCGCCGTCGCGCAGGCGAGGGCGAGCACGAGGAGGGCCGCGACGGCCTTAGTAGCGCAGAGTCGTGAGCGCACGCGTGGCCGGTACGAAGACAAAGAGGTTGGCGTAGTCGGTGTCGGGAATGACCACCTTCGGCCCGCCAAGCCCGGCAATGGCGGCGGGCACCGTGGTGTTGTGGCCGATGATCAGCACGACATCATCCTTATATGTCGCCAGCTGCGTCACCAGGCCCGGCACGTCTTTGGACGACCAGCGTTCCGGCGTGAGGCCGAGACGGGCGGCGAGCGGCGCAGCGGTCTGGTGCGTGCGCCTGAATTCGCTGACCACGATCTTCGTGATCCCGGCCTGGGCCAGCATCTCGGCCAGACGATCGGCGCGCACGCGGCCCTCGGCCGACAAGTCCGGATCGGCGGGCGCCGTCATCCCGGCCGGCACCACGCCACCGTCCGCACGTTCCGCGTGCCGCACGAGCAGCACGAGCCGCTGGGCGTCGGCGTCCGCGGGCACGAACAAGGGGCCAGCCAGTCCGACGGCGATCGACACCCCGGTCAAGAGATGCCGGATGGAACGACAACTGAGGCGCATTGAACGCATGGTGATGGGCACGACGCAGAATATCAGCCCGGTCCCGATCGGCCATCGGCGTTCGCGTTGTGCGCCCTCGCGGCAGCCCACAGATCGGGCCAGCCGTCGATCAGCCGGCCAAAGCCGCGCATGAAGGCCCTTAAGCGCATGGAATCCCTCCTCAACCGTTCCGACTCCGTGAAATTCGGTCGGCAGGTAGAACGCCTCCGCCGTCATGCTCGCCAGGAGTTGATCGCGATACCTCGTGAGACCGTCGCGCCAATGCTCGGGGCAGTTGTCGCCGTCGACGGCCTCTGCAATTTGTGCCAGTTCCAGACCTCGCTCCTCGACAATCATCTCCGAGACGAACGCCGCGATGTCGCGACTGCTCAGTTCGCCGAGGTCGATGAATCGGTGGCCCATCTCACGCAGCCAGGCGTCGTGCGTGGACGCCTCGGGTAACCGGCTTCGCATCACCACCGAGACAATGAGATCGGAGAGCCGCGACGAGGTCGCTGAGAGGATCGGCCCGGCCGGGCGTTCCGAGGGCCGATTCGAGTCGTGAAGCACACCAACCGGGACGTGGCCGAACACCGTCGCCGGGTCGGACGCGGCCAGCATCACACCAAACACACCGTCCTCATTGCGCCCGGTCGGCATGAACGGCGGCACGACCTCGCGATTCGCCAGCCCCATGCAGGGCGCCATGCATCCGCAGTCGTGCGTGACGACGTTGGTGTGCACGATTCGGGACGCTTCGCGACTCGTCAGGGCGGTCTGAAATGTCGACGCGTTCGTCAGCAGCAACTGGCGGAGGGGGCCGCCGCTGAACAACAGCCGGTATGGACAGTAAACGCCGGCGTCACCGGCGAGTCCCGTGAACGTCGCCTTCACCACGAGAGGACGGCCTTCCTCGAGCGCCGATCGGAGATGGCCGCACGCGCGGGTCATATCGGCCGCAGGCGAGGATTGAGCGACGAGCGCGGACACGGAATGCCCGAGAAGCGCTTCGTGTGCGGCGAACACGTCCACGGCCGCATCGCGCGACCGTGTTCGAGCGCCGTCACGCGGTCTGGAAAGAAGGTCGGTCTCGAACAGTTCCTGCTGATGGCCCATGAGCGCGAGGCCATCGTCGCGGTCCGTCGCGCTCCACGTCTCCAAGACCACATCGTCGTCCACGGTGAGGACGTGTTCGCCGGCCGTCAACAGAAGCAGCAGGTTCCTGTTCGCTCCGATGGATCCTGACGTCAGCGCGTGCGCGAACACTTCGGGGATCGCCAGCAGTCGCGCAGAATCTCCCGCGCTTCCTTCGGACCGAGGTACTCGACATGATGCCCGCTGGCGTCCGCCACCTCCGAGACGGCCGATCTGGTGGCGGCTTGATCCGAAGGCGCCTTCGAGCCGTCGATGACAAGAAACCGCGGACGACGTCCGTGAAGGTCGCAATGACGGACGAGAGAATCGAGACACCGTCGAACGAGGATTGGACGATCGGCCGTCACGACGCCGATCGTCGTCACGGATGTTCGGTCAAACATTGCGGGAAGAGGGCCGCTGGCGGACTCGAACCCGCCGCAGGTCTGATCGCTCAGGCCCTGCGGCGGCGTCCGTCAAACGTAGGGAGCACGCGAATCACGAACACCAGGCGCGGCACACTCCGTCGCTGCACCGCTCGTACCCGTCGCTACAGTCGGAAGCCTGGACTGACGCTGTGCAGGTCCCCTTCAGTATGTCGAGCTTCCGCAGGCACTCTCGGATCTCCGACACGAACGCCTGAAAAGCACGACCCCGTCCCATCCGACAGGGCCAGTTCGGTTGATTTCTTCTCGACGATGAGCAAATAGGATCGAATGAGCGCCAGTCTGCCTCGCATCCTCTAAGGTGAATTTCCCTCGCCATCGCACACACTCCCTTCCTCGGCCAGCACGCAATGCGTCCAGGGCGACTCGCCACTGAGCGGTCTCCGAGTGCCTCGACCCGGGCCCGGGAGACATTAGCACGCGTCAACGACCGGGCGGCGAGGCGGCGGTCAGGTGTGGACGATGTGGCATCGAGTAGCCAGATGTCGCTCGTTCTTTCGTGACGAACGCCAATCAAAGCGCCACCCCGGAGTGGCTCGATTCCGGAAAAGGTCACGCCGGGCAAGCCGTTGTCGGTGACCCGACGGACCCTTCCGGTCAGGAGTGACATCTCATAGAGATTGTGTGCGCCTTCTTCGATCCGGGCCACGAACAGGACCGACCGCTGCGGGTCAAGGCGCGTCGTGGAGAGAAAGGCATCCGGAACGACACCGGCAGACCGCACGGCACCATTGGTCGAGACAACGAGCGACTCGACGTCTGACGTGAAGTCCGTCTGAAACCGCACCGCTCGGGCGAGCACAAGGCCAGCATCGCCTGCCAGCCAGCCACGAGCGCTCGCTGTGCCTTGCAAGCGGCACGGACCTGAGACTTTCTCCGGATTGAGCGTCAATGAACCGCAGGGTCGAACCGCCTGCAGATCGCACGAGATATGCCAGCACGCCACTGGCTCGATGGCTGCACGTCGTGAATGATCTCGCCACTCTGCGCTACCGCGAGGGGCGGGTTCGTCAGCGGCGCACCGACCTGTACCGTCGCACCACATAGGCGTCGGGCCGATCCACGAAGTAGAGATCGGTGCCGGACGGGCTCCACGCCAGGTTGTGATCCGCCCACTCATTGAGTTCCGGGAAGGTACGAAGGCTCAGGGCATGTGGAAGACAACTGTGATCGTTTCGCCGGATCCCAGATGTTTCACGAAGAGCTGGCCCGCGCGCGATCGGGCCCCTTCTGCAGGTACGCGACGCCGCGACCCGTCTGGCGACAGACGTGGAGCGTGACCATCGATCAAGGCCGTAGGTTCGGATCGGAATCGGCCGCGATCCATGACGCCGCGGAAGAGCGACGAGTCCGCGAGCGGGTTGGCTTGGACCGGACTCGGACGACTGCGCTGAAACACCACGGAGCTGCCGTCGGCGCTCACGGTCGGTGCGAAATCACTGAGCGCGCCATCCGTGAGTTCGGTCAAAACGTTCCGCGGACGGATCCCATGTGAAGAGATTGGAGTCGCCCGTCACCTGCCTGAAGCTCACCACTCTCCCGTCTGGTGTCGTACTTTCCGGTTCTTCATCGGAATGGCTGGATGTCAGCCGGTCGAACCGACCCGTCGCCACATCGACTCGCCACAGATCGATTTGGCCACCACGGTTCGAACGGAAGATCACCGTGGAGCCATTGCCGGAGAACAGCGGGTAATTGTCGAAGAATGGATCGTTCGTCAGTCGCTTCGCAGACGTACCGTCGACCTCTCGCCACCCACAGGTCATCCTGGCCTCCGTTCAGCACCGTGAATGCGACCTGAGTGCCGTCCGGGCTGACGTCAAAATACCGAAACGTGCCAGCGATGGTCCACGTCTGGGTCACATTCGTGACCTGGCTCTGCGTTCAGATCGATCCGGTAGAGCGATCGCCCACTGGTGTGATTGGCCTGCGCGTAGATCGCGCGGTCGATCCAGCGCAGGAGCCGAACGTCATTCGGTGCTGGTTGGAGAGCGATGCTCTGCGATGGCACGCCGCCGAAGAAGGCAGGTACGACCTGTAGAAAGGTGCTGTCGCCCTGACGAAGCACGTAGGCCAGCTGGTTCGCCATCCGGCGACCAGATCTGACTCAAGTACCTGGCCGGCGGGAAGCACGACGGGGCGGACTTCGCCACCGTCAAGTCTCTGCACTAGCAGCTGCGTCGCTCCACCGATCGAAGACAGAAACGAGATCCACTGTCCGTCCGGAGAGATGCGGCTCTTAGACTCCTCACTTGACGAAGTCACGAGGGAGCGCGCTCGCCAGATCACGTCCTCCGAGCCGGCGTCATGAGACCAGCGCCAGGCGAGCGTCCCAGCCGCAGCCAGGGCACCCACCGCGGCGACGGCGAGCGGCCACATTCTGCGTGAACGACCGAGGACTGCGACGCCTGCCGGTCTCCTCGGACTCCGGCTCGAGCTCGAGCTGCGCATCCCCGATATCGCGAAGGCGCCGCTTCGCGTCCTTCTGCAGGCAATGTCGCAGCAAGCGGACGACGTGGGCTGGCGCGCCGGCGACCAGGCTCCAGTCCGGTTCCTTGGACAGCACCGCAACCAGGATGTCCGGCAGGGTGGCGCCCTGAAACGGGCGGCGTCCAGACAACATCTCGAAGAGGACGCAACCGAACGACCAGATGTCGGTGCGCTTGTCGACGACTTTCCCGCGCGCCTGCTCGGGACTCATGTACGGCGCCGTCCCGAGGATCACGCCGCGTTCCGTCATGGTGGGCCAGGCGGGGTCGCGGCCAACAGGCGACGTGGCCGTTGGCGTGTCGCTGAGATCGGGCGACGGCACGAACGGGCCGGACGATTTGGCCAGACCGAAGTCCAGCACCTTGACCGCACCGTCGTTCCGCACCTTGACGTTGGCTGGCTTGAGATCGCGGTGGATGATGCCCCGCCCGTGCGCCGCCTCGAGCGCCTCCGCGATTTGCCTGCGCGATCGGGAGCGCGTCATCGAGCGGCATGGGGCCGTGCGCGATCCAGTCGGCGAGCGTCGGGCCCTCGACGAGCTCCATCACGAGCGCCGTCACGCCGGCCTGCCCGGCGAGGCTGGATTTTTCGAGACCGTAAATGTGCGCGATGTTTGGATGGTTCAGCGACGCGAGCACTTCCGCTTCGCGCTGAAATCGCGCGAGCCGCTCGGCGTCTTCCGCGACCGCTTCAGGCAAGACTTTGATCGCGACCGGGCGCTTCAGGTTGGTGTCGGTCGCGCGGTAGACCTCGCCCATACCGCCCTGCCCGAGCAGGGAGACAACTTCATAGGGGCCAACACGTGTGCCGGGCGCCAGTGCCATCGCGGGGAACTGGCATCTTACGGCGATTTGGAGCGAGAGGGAGTATTCCGTAGAGAGCTGCCGATCGCCACGGTGACCCCAATCGATGGAGCCGATACCCAGGCCTTGATCGCGTGCCTGATCGTCACTAACGTGGGAAGGATGATGCTGCCGAACATGAGACTGAGCGCTGCGTGCTGGATTCTCTTGTTGCTCGCCTCCGCACCGTCGGCCTATGCGCAGACGGACACGGTGACGACGGCGACCGGCGAGAAGCTCGTCGGCGAAGTCATAAAGGTGGAGAAGGACGTGCTCACGTTCTCCACCGTCTATTCGGACGCCGACTTCAAGATCAAGTGGGATCAGGTGGCCTCGATCGACAGCACTCGACAATTCCTGGTCGAGACGTTCGACGGGAGGCGTGTGTCCGGCTCGTTGAGGACGGACGCGGCGAAGAAAGCCGTGCAAGTCGGGGGGGTCGCCATTCCGCTGGCGGAAGTGTCCCTGCTGCAGCCGTTCGCGCGAACGTTCTGGTCGAGATTCGACTCGGCCCTCGACTTCGGCTACAGCATGACCCAGGCGAACGACGCCACACAGCTGACGCTCGGTGGCAATCTCGTGTACACGGACGCGCACGTCATCGATACGGTCGTCGGCAACGTGTTCAAGAGCTCGCAGGCGAACACCTCCGACACACAGCGTTGGGATCTCGGAAATGACTTCCGCTATCTCATCGGCGATCGCTGGTACGTGAATACCACCCAGGACTTCCTGAACAGCGACGAGCAGGGACTGGATCTTCGAACCACGATTGGCGGCGGCGGCGGACGGTACCTCCTTCGCTCGGCGTCGCAGCACCTGGCCGTGGGAGGCGGTCTCGCCTGGACGAACGAGAGCTACAAGGACCCTGCGATCGCGACGAAGGACTCGGGAGAGGCGTATCTCGGCACGGAGTTCATGACCGAGAAGCTGAAGGTGACCGATATGGTCACGCGGTTCAGCTACTACCCCAGCCTGACGATCGACGGACGGTACCGGATCAACTACACGATCGACTTCGACTTCAACCTGCCCGGCGACTGGTACCTGGGGCTGAGCATTTTCGAGAATTTCGACAGCGACCCGCCATCCGGCTTATCGAAGAACGACTATGGGTTGTCGAATGTCTTCGGTTTCAAGTTCTGAAACAGCTGTGACGTTCGCCTGAGGCGGCGCTCCCTTCGTCACGGCATATCGTCACCTCGACGCGAACCTCCGCGAGACGCGGCCCGCATCCCCGCGGACAACCGCCCAAAACACCGAGGTACCTCCATCAGGCAGTGGCACGCTTCATGCGTACTCCGGCGACCGTCCCCGTCGAAAACGTTGAGTAACAACGTACGACCGAGTGCGCAAAATGAGACGTCCCGAGCCCACACGGCCGGAAGGAACCTTCCGCAATCGGCTGGCACTCCTGGCGGAGCGCGGAGCTTGGGCGTTCGGTCTCGTATGCCTGGTGACGTGGGGCGCGCTGCATGCGGAAGGCGCGAGCGGCGCCCGATATGAGCTCGAGCGCTTCGCGGTCCTTCAAGCTGCCGCCCAGCAGCAGACCGCCACGCCGGACCTGAGCCTCTGGAGTCCGGTGCGCATCTCCGCGTGGCGGAGCACGCTGAACGACCCGGCACCTCCGCCGCTTGCGGTCCTGCGCATCCCGAAGATCCGCCTTGAAGTGCCGGTGCTGCCGGGGACAGACGACTTCACGCTCAATCGCGCGCTCGGTTACATCCAAGGAACGGCGCTGCCCGGCACGGACGGCAACTCCGGAATCGCCGGGCATCGCGACGGGTTCTTCAGGGGCCTGAAAGACATCGGACCCGGTGATGCCATCGAGATCGAAACGCCGGGAGCGAAGGAGATGTACCGCGTCGAACGCGTCTGGATTGTCGATCCCGACGACGTGTCGGTGCTCGACACGACGCCCGCGCGCTCCATCACGCTGGTCACGTGCTACCCGTTCTACTTCATCGGCCCGGCGCCCCAGCGGTACATCGTTCGTGCCGTGCGTGTGGATGATCCGGCGCCCGCGGTCGTTTCGCGCCGGTGACCGTGCCGGCAGGAATTCGCTGTGATGTCGTGCTTTAACCCCGTGTCATGAGGCACGTGGGAACTGGTGGAAAGAGTTGGAGGCCTTTATGACACGCACACGTATTGGGGTGATTGTGGGGAACGCGCTCGCGCTCGTTTGCCTGACAGCTGCCCTCGCATCGGCGCAGACGACAACGTCCACGGAAACCAAGAAGTTCGAGATCATCGCGGTGGAGGGCAACAAGCTCGTGGTCAGGCTGCCCGAAGGCACAAGGGAAATGACCGTGGCCAACGACTTCCGGTTCAACATCGACGGGAAGATGTTGTCGGTGCAAGAACTGAAGCCCGGCATGGCGGGTACCGCGACCATCACCACGAAGACGACCCTGGTTCCCGTCACCGTCACCCAGGTGAAGAGCGGGGTTGTGACGCAGACATTGGGGGGCTCGACCATCATCGTTCGCACGGACGAGGGATACAAGATGTTCAACCAGGGCGACGTCGACAAGCGTAACGTCACCATCATGCGCGACGGCAAGCCCGCGCAGATCTCGGACTTCCGAGTCAACGAAACGCTGTCGGCGGTCATCATCACCTCGGCGCCGCCCCGGACCCTGACCGAGCAGGAAGTGAAGGCCAGTCTCGCCCGTAGCGGCGGCGCCGCAGCGTCCTCCGCGGCAACCCCGGCTCCGGCGCGTTCCAACGCAGGCGCGACCACGGCCAAGCCGGCGGCGGCATCCCCGCAGCCGGCGACGGCGGCCCCCGCCGGCGAAAAGCCAACGCAGTTGCCGAGAACGGCGAGCCCCTTGCCGCTTCTTGGCCTCGTGGGACTTGCCTCGCTCGTGACGGGTCTCGGTCTCACCGTCGTGCGGCGTCGCGAACGCGGTAGCGGTCTGAACGCTTCGACGCGGGTCGCGCACCTGATGGAGGGCGGGATCCGCGTCGAGTCGTCGGGGCGACCTGCTCGACCGCTTGCCTCGAGAGTGCCTCTCGGCTGGCAGATGTCGGCTGTGGCCTCGGCCGACCCCTGGTCAGGCAGGCCCAGTTCCACTACCCGCCGGCCATCGCGCCGACAATGAGAAACGGCTCGTCGCCCGCGGCGACGGCGGCGGGAAGCGGCGCGTCCGGCGGCTCGTGCGACAGATCCTCTTCGCACGCGAAGAATCGGACCAGGGGACGCCGTTTCAGCGTCACGTGGTCGCGAATCGTGCCGACGAGCATCGGATAGCGCACTTCGATCGCGTCGATCACATGACGCGCGGTGACGTCGCCCTGGACGTCCACCATCACGTCGCCATCCACCCGGGCCAGCGTTCTCAGATGCACCGGCAGGACGACGCGAATCATCGGAGTGACTGCACCTCGACCGACAGCACCGGCGGCAAGGTCGCGAACGATCGGACTCCAGCTGTCGCCGCCATTGGCCGAGCCGTACACCTGGCCGCCGGTCGTCCCGAAGTAGATCCCGCACGGGTCGAGCGCGTCCACCGCCATCGAGTCGCGCAGCACGTTCACGTAGCAGTCCTGCTGGGGAAGACCGTCGGTCAGCGCCTCCCACTCGTTTCCACCGCTGCGGCTGCGATAGACACGCAGCTTGCCGTCGGGTGGATAGTGCTCGGAGTCGCTCTTGATCGGCACGACGAAGATCGTCTCGGGCTCGTGAGCGTGCACGTCGATGACGAACCCGAAGTCGGTCGGCAGGTTGCCGCTCACCTTCTGCCACGACTCGCCGGCGTTGTCGGTGCGCATCACGTGCCAGTGCTTCTGCATGAACAGCACGTTCGGTCGCGAGCGATGGAGCGCGATGCGATGCACGCAGTGCCCGACCTCGGCATTCGGGTTCGGAATGCCGTCCGACACCAGGCCCTTGTTGATCGGCCGCCAGGTCACGCCGTCATCGTCGGATCGAAACGCGCCCGCCGCCGAGATCGCGACGAAGATCCGGCCGCGCGTCGCCGGGTCCAACACGATCGTGTGCAGGCACAGTCCGCCGGCGCCGGGCGCCCACGTGCCCGCGCTCGAGTGGGTGCGCAACCCGGTGAGCTCCTGCCACGACTGGCCGGCGTCAGTGGACTTGAACAGCGCGGCGTCTTCGACGCCCGCGTAGATCGTGTCCGGATCGGTGGGCGACGGCTCGATATGCCACACGCGCTTGAACTCCCACGGGTGCGGCGTGCCGTCGTACCAGAGATGGGTGCCCGTCGGGCCGTCGTACGCGAACTTGTTGCCGACCGGCTCCCAGGTGCGGCCGCCGTCGTTCGAGCGCTGGATGATCTGGCCGAACCAGCCGCTCGACTGCGACGCGTAGAGCCGATTCGGATCGGCCGGCGATCCTTTGAGGTGGTAGATCTCCCACCCGCCGAAGAACGGTCCGTTCACGTCCCACTGCTTCCGCTGTCCGTCGGACGTCAGCGTGAACGCGCCTTTGCGTGTACCGACCAGCACTCGAACGCCGCTCATTTGTGTCTCCTCGCCACCATCGGTCCAATATACTCGTCGGCCTGCCGAAGGAGGCCAACATGTTTCTTGTCCGCGACATCATGTATTGCAAGCCCGCAAAAGCGCGGCCGATGGTCGAGAAGTTCGTCGCACTGTCGAAGGTCAGCAAACAGATGGGATTCGGCGCCATGCGTGTCATGACGGACGTGAGCGCCGAGCGCTACTGGACCGTGATCTCCGAGATGGAGGTCGCGAGCCTCGAGGAATACACGCGCAAATCGCGCGAGTCGATGCAGGTCAAGGAGTTCCAGGAAATCATGAAGGGCTACCACGACCTCATCGACCACGGCAGGCGCGAGATCTACCAAATCGAGGAATGAAACGGGCTCTTCTCCCCGAGCCCGCGGGAGGCCGGTTCATCAAAAATGGCCTAAAGGCGCAGGCTCCCGCTTTGCGACCGTGGCACGACTCTTGACCTTCCATGGCTCCCGAGGGAGGGTCGGCGAATGTTGATGACCATCTTTATTGTGCTCCTCGTGCTCTGGTTGCTTGGCATGGTGAGCTCGTACACGCTGGGTGGATTCATCCACCTGCTGCTGTTGCTGGCGATTGCCGTCATTCTGATCAGGGTGATTCAGGGTCGCCGGCCTATCTGACACCGGCCTGCCGTGGCCGGTGTCACAATGACATCGGCCGCGGCAGGCGGCGTGTTCAGGAGGCCGTATGTCTGTTCGACCCGTCGCGCGCGTCCTCGAATCGAAACCCACGATGGAGGGCGCCGGCGTCAAGCTTCGTCGCGCCTTCGGCTTTGGCGACACGACGGAGTTCGATCCATTCCTGCTCTTCGACGACTTCCGCAACGAGCGTCCTCAGGACTATCTCGCCGGGTTCCCGTGGCATCCGCACCGCGGCATCGAAACGATCACGTACGTCCTCACCGGCACGGTCGAGCACGGCGACAGCCTCGGCAATCGCGGACGCATGGGTGCCGGCGACGTGCAGTGGATGACCGCCGGCCGCGGCATCCTGCACCAGGAGATGCCGCAGGGTGATGCCGACGGCCGCATGCACGGGTTTCAGCTCTGGGCGAACCTGCCGTCTTCCTTGAAAATGACGGCGCCGCGCTACCAGGACATCCTCGCGAAGGACATCCCCGCGGTCACCGAGGACGACGGCACGCACGTGCGGGTGGTGTGCGGGGAGTTCTGGGGCCAGCGCGGCCCAGTCGATGGCGTGGCCGCCGAGCCGCGCTATCTCGACGTCTCGGTGCAGCCGGGCAAGCAGGTGCGGCTGCCCGGTGGACCGCGCGAACCACGCGTTCGCCTACGTGTTCGCCGGTACCGGGCAAGTTTCGCGATGCGTCGCAGCCGCTCGGCGTGCCGAACGAGATCAGCGGCGGCGTGGACGCCGCGAACGCCGACGAGACCGGCAACCGATCGCTCGTGCTGTTCGACCGCGGCGACGAGGTCGTGGTGCAGGCCGGCGACGAGGGCATGCGTTTTCTCTTGATCTCGGGCAAGCCCATCCAGGAACCCGTCGCCTGGTACGGCCCGATCGTCATGAACACGCGCGACGAGCTGCAGCGCGCCTACGACGAACTCCGCAACGGCACCTTCATTCGCTGAGAAAAAGGGGTCGGGACGCTTTTTACGCGAAACGTAAAAAGCGTCCCGACCCCTTTTCTACCCGAGTCGCGTCTCGCCGAGATCGACAAACTGTGCTGGAACACGAGCGCTCCCGCCATTGCGGGGTATCGTTGGGAGGTGGCGTTGTCGCTTTCGTTGACCGGCTCGGCCTCCCGCGTTCTCGTGCTCGTCGCTGGCGGCGCTGGCCGGCCTCGCCGCGCCGAACGCGCAGCAGGCCGTCGACACGCGCTTTCCGCCTGCGCTCGAACCACACATCGGGAGCGTGGCCAAGTTCAGCGCCGCCGAGCGCCGCCGGATTCACGAGGGTGGCGCCGTCACGAAACTGCTCGATTCCGACGTCACGCGCGAGGTCGCCGTCTCCGGTGTCATCTGGATCAACGCACCGGCCAGCCGGTACGTGGAGCGATTCAAGGACATCCAGCAACACGAAAGCGGCGAGGGCTTTCACGTCACCAGGCGTTTCAGCGATCCACCGCGCCTCGAGGATTTCGCGGACCTGCACCTGACCGCCGAGGACGTCGAAGACCTGCGGGCGTGCCACGTGGCGGACTGCGAGCTGCAGCTCAGCGAGTACGCCGTGAACCTGTTTCAGCAAAGAGGTGGACTGGAGCGCGGCGGATGCGCGCGCCTCTGCGGATCGGGTGATGCGACGCTGGCTCTACGAGTACGTCACCGGCTACATCGAGGGCGGAAACGATCGGCTTGCCGTGTACCGGGACATCTCCACGCCGATCCCCGTCGCCGGCCGAGTTCAAGACGCTCGTGGACAACAGCACCTCGCTCGCCACCTATCCCGAGTTGAAGCGGTACCTGCTGGAATACCCGAAGGCGACGCTGCCGGGCCTTTCAACCTTCTTCTACTGGCAGGAAGCCAGCTTTGGCTTGAAGCGGACCATCCACCTCAGCCATGTGGCGATCGTCGAGCGGCCGCAGGAAACGGTGGTGATGTCGAAGATGTTGTACGCGACGCACTACTTCTGGAGCGCCCTCGACCTCCGCGTGCTCGTCCCGGATCCGGCGCGCGGAACGGGTTTCTGGTTCGTCACCGCGAGCCGCAGCCGGCTCGACGGCCTCAGCGGGTTTACCGGGTTCTTCGTCCGCCGGCGCGTGCGCAGTCAGGTGCAGGAGGGCGCCATGAAAATTCTCATGACGACCAAGCGCACGCTGGAAGGGACGAAGCCGCTAGCGAGGTCAGACACACACCCCTACCCAGCCGGCGTGGATACGGCGTTTGAACTGGGCGCGAATTCGATGCCGGCGTGCCAGCCCGCGACAGAACGCGGGTCAGATGCCGGCTAGGCTTGTATCCGCGAGGGATTCGCCGTCTCCGTGTACCGCTCGGGATGGCGGCACTCGTCATGCGGGCACGTGCAGTGAAGCTCCGTGATGTGACCGGCTTCCTTGCACTCTTCGCTGCAGTACTTACCGTGGGGAGCCTTCGCGGGCACCAGGCACTCGCAGGCAGGGCGGGCGCACTTGGCAGGATTGACCACGACGCACCTCCTCGGCGCACTCTACGCCTTCAGCCGGGTGAGAGCAACGAAGATCGGACGCGCCTCCTGTCTGAACGGTATTGAAGCTATTGTTGAGGACGAACGGAGGACCTCGCGATGGGAACACTCGCGTACCGGGCCATGGGCGCGGCGCTGCTCGACCGCGCCATGTATGAAGGCATCGAAGCCGACCGCTCCGCCACCGGACAGGCGATGACCGTCGTCGTGTTGTCGAGCCTCGCCGCCGGACTGGGCGCGGGCGGGCTCGAGGGACCGACACTGACGCTCCTCGCCGCGTTCACAGCTGCTCGCGCTCGCGACCTGGATCGCGTGGGCGGTGCTCATCCTCGAGGTCGGCGGCCGCCATCTTCGCCAGCGCGAAACCCGCGTGGACCTCGGCGAGCTGCTGCGTACCGTCGGCTTTGCGGCCTCGCCGGGCGTGCTTCAGATCTTCGGACTGATCCCGGAGGTCAGGACCTTCGTCTTCGCGGCGTCCTGGCTCTGGATGTTCGCCGCGATGGTCGTCGCGGTGCGGCACGCGCTCGATCTCACGAGCCTCGGCCGCGCCATGTTCGTCTGCGCCGTCGCGCTCGTGGTCGTGCTCGGAACGGCGCTCGTCGTTGGCCTGGCCGTTCAGAAAGTCGTTGTCTGAGAGTTCGAGGAGTTCGAAGAGGTCGAGGAGTTCGAAGCGTTGGGCCCAAGCCCCAGGTCCCAAGTCCCAAGCCAGTTATGATGAACACCCTATGGTCATGAATTCCGATCCCTCGATCGCGCGCCGCTGGAATTCGCACGCGGTCGTCGTGGCCGCCGTCGCGGCGTTTGCGTTCCTCGGCACGATGGCCGTCTCGGGCCAGCGGCCGTACCGTGAGTGGCGCGACTACTCCGGTGGACCGGACGGATCGCGGTTCGTCGATCTGAACCAGATCACGAAGAGCAACGTGAGCCAGCTCGAGGTGGCGTGGTCCTACCCGCACGGCGCTGAACACGTTCAACCCGATTTTCTCGCGCGGCGTGGTCTACACGCGCGGCCGCACGAACGCGCTCGTCGCGCTCGACGCGACAACCGGCAAAGAAATCTGGGTGCACGACCAGCTGGGCGGCATGGCCCTTCGCGGCATCAACTACTGGGAGAGCCGCGACGGAGCCGATCGCCGGCTGATTTTCACGATCAACGACTACCTGCAACAGATCGACGCGCGCACCGGCAAGACCATCCGGACGTTCGGCACGAACGGCGTGGTGGATCTGCGCGACGGCCTCGGCCGCGACGCCGGCCACGATCGGACGCGTCCAGTCCGGCACGCCCGGCAAGATCTGGCAGAACCTGATCCTGCTGGGCTCGGCCCCGGGCGAGGCCTACTTCTCGGCGCCAGGCGATCTGCGCGCGTACGACGTCCTCACCGGCAAGCTCGCCTGGCAGTTCCACACCGTGCCGCATCCCGGCGAGTTCGGATACGAGACGTGGCCGAAGGACGCCTACAAGTACATCGGCGGCACGAACACCTGGGGCGAGCTGACGGTCGACGACGAGCGCGGCATCGCGTACTTCCCCACCGGGTCCGCGACGTTCGACTACTACGGCGGCGACCGGCCGGGCGCGAATCTGTTCGCCAACTGTCTGATCGCGCTCGACGCGCGCACCGGCAAGCGCCTGTGGCACTTCCAGAACGTGCACCACGATCTGTGGGACCTCGACAACACGTCGGCGCCGATGCTGACGACCATCCGCCAGAACGGCCGGTCGATCGACGTCGTCGCGCTGGCGGGCAAGACCGGCTATCTCTACGTGTTCAATCGCGTGACCGGCGAACCGATCTGGCCGATCGAAGAACGGCCGGTGCCGACGAAGACGAGCATCCCTGGCGAGCAGGTCTGGCCCACGCAGCCGTTCCCGACGAACCCGCCGCCGTTCGGCCGCCAGACGTTCACCGTCAACGACATCAACCCGTACCTGCTCACGCCTCAGCAACGCGAGGACTACAAGCAGCGCGTGACGAAGGCGCGCAACGACGGCGTGTTCACGCCGATTGGCTTCGACGAAGTCGTCCACATGCCGGGCAACCACGGCGGGTCGAACTTCGGCAGCACGTCGTCGAATCCGCGCGACGGCAGCGTCTACGTGATCAACTTCAACGTGCCGGCACTGATGCGGCTCCTCAAGCCGGGCGAGAAGCCGAGTCCTGCCGGCGCGGGGTCGTCCGTTCCGGGCCTCGCGGCGTACCAGGCGAACTGCGCGTCGTGCCACGGGCCGATGCTGCAGGGCAGCGCGCAGCGTCCCGCCGCTCGTCGGTGTGAGCTCGCGTCTCGAGGCCGCGGAGATCCGCGGCATCATCACGAACGGCCGCGGGCAGATGCCGGCGTTCCATCAGTTGAGCGCGGCCGACATCGACTCGCTGCTCGGCCTGATGGCGCTCGCCGATTCCTACATGGGCGGCGGCGGGCGCGGTCGCGGCGGTCCACCGCCGGCGGATCTCGCGCCGGGCGTGCTCGTGGAGTCAGGACCAGCCGCCGATCGACCTGCGCCGCCTGCCGGCGCCGCGCCGCGGCGGCGGTGGGCCCATGGGATCCGGTTCGTATCCCGAAGGCGTCAACGCACCCGGAACGCCTGGTCATGGACGGATACGGTCTGCATCCCGAAGCGATTAGCCCGCCCTACACGACGCTGACGGCGTACGACCTCAACCGCGGCGCGATCAAATGGCAGATTGGGCTTGGCGACGATCCGCGCCTCATCGCGCAAGGCGTCCGCGGCACCGGCGCCGCGATGCTGACCGTCAAAGGCTCGACCATCGTCACGGCCAACGGACTGCTGTTCGTGAACGCGGCCGATCAGAAAGTGCACGTCTACGACAGCGAGACGGGCAAGCAGATCCACGAGATGCCGCTCGGCGCGACGACGACCGGCTCGCCGTCGATGTATGAGCACGACGGCCGTCAGTACCTGCTCGTCACCGCCTCAGGCGGCGGCCGCGGCGGCCCGGTCCCGAACGGCACGTATCCGACCGGACCGACGGGACTCGTGGCGTACGCGTTGCCGAAGCGGTAGCACGAGAGCGACATGAGGCGGCTCGCCTGCCTGACGACCGCAGCCGTCGTTCTATCGGCTCACGGGCGGCGCGGTCTTCGTCCAGAACCAGCAAACGCCGGTCTTCCGCGGCGGCACGAACTTCGTGCTGGTCGACGTCTATCCGCGCCGCGACGGGCGCGTCGTGGACGACCTTCAGCAGTCGGATTTCCAGGTCTTCGAGGACGGGCGCCCGCAGACCGTCGAGCAATTCGAGCTCGTGCGGACGAACCCGGTCGTCGTGGACTCGGATCGCAGAGATCCGAACACGAAACAGGCGTCCGACGCCGCGGCGGCCGATCCGCGCAACCACGTCGTCATCGTCTATCTCGATCTGTTCCACACATCGATCGCGGCCTCCCGCGAGTCGCGAGCACCCACGATCGAATTTCTGAGCCGCATCATGGGCGCAGGCGACGTGTTCGGCGTGATGACGCCGGAGATCCCGTTTCGCGATGTCGTGTTCGTCCGGCGCTTCGACACGCTCGATGCGGAGCTGCGGAAGTACTGGACGTGGGGTGAAGCCGACCGGCTCGGCATCTTCCCGCGGACCGACGCGGAGCGCGCGATCGCAGACAACTGCGCGAGCGCGGAGGACCCGACGCTGGCCGACACGCTGATCCTGCTCCATCGCGACGACCTCGTGATGACGAGCGTCGAGTCGCTCATGACCTCGCTCAGGGCGTTGAAGGACGGACGGAAGAATCTCCTGCTTCTGACCGAGGGCTGGACGTTGAGGGGCCCTCGCACGGAGTTGCTCGCCCGCGCCAAGAGCGATGTGCCGACGATTGGCGCCGGCCCGGGCGGCCGGGTCGGCGTCAACGTCACGCCCTCCGGCGTCCGTCAGGACCGGAACATGTGCAGCGGCACGATCGTTCGACTCGCCAACATCGATTTCGAGCAGCGATTCAAGGACCTGCTCACTGCCGCGCGACAGGCCAATGTCAGCTTCTATCCGATCGACCTCGGCGGATTGAAAGTCGACTACGCCACGGCGGACGCGACGCGGAGCCAGGCCGCCGGTGTCGCGAGGCAGATGGCGGCCCCCGGGCGGCGCGAGGTGCTGCGCACGCTGGCCGAGAACACGGACGGCGTCGCGGTCGTGCAGACCAACGATCTGATGGCCGGCATCCGGCGGATGACCGATTCGTTGTCCGCGTACTACCTGCTCGGCTACTACTCGACGAACACCGCCTTCGACGGCCGGTTCCGGCGCATCGAGGTCAAGGTCAACCGCCCGCGCGTCGACGTGAGCGCACGGACCGGCTATCTCTCGCCGAGCGCCGACGACGTTCGGCGCGCGACGAGCCCACCGCCGGCGCCAGCGGGCGGCGTGAATGTCAGCGACGCGCTGGCGCAGTTGACGCGCGCGCGCCGGGACGCGGTCTTGCTCACCTACGGTGCGCGTTCCCTCGCCGGACTCGACGTCGTTGCGGAGTTGGCTGGGACAGAAGCAACCAGCGCGCGATGGGCGTCGGGCGCGGACATCGAAGCTGTGGTCACCGACGCCGGCGGCACGACGTCAACGGCCACCGGCCGGATCGAGGCGGCGAGCCGGTCCGGACGCGTCCGGGTCAGCCTGCCGGCCACGAGCAAGGGACGCTGGCAGGTTCGTCTTCGCGTCACCGCAGGCGGAGCGTCGCTCGAAGAGCGGCTCGAAGTCCCCGCCGACGAGCACCGTGTGCTTGGCGGTCCCGTGATTTTCCGCGGCGGACCGTCAGCGCGCACGCCGGTGCGGCCGACGGCCGAACCCGGGTTCCGCAGAAACGAACGGATCGTGCTCGAAACCGCGGTGACGGACGTCGGCGACCCCGCGATCCGCCGTCGTGCTCGACCGCACCGGAAGCCCGTTGCCCGTCACCGCGGCGATCACGGAGAGCCAGCGATCGGACGACGGCACCACGATCTGGGTCGTGACGATCGCGGCTGCCGCGTTCGCGCCGGGCGACTACGTCGCCCACCTCACCGCCGGCGACGGCCCGAATCGGGAAGAACGGCTGGTCGCCTTCCGCATCTCGCCCTGAGCGCTGACGAGCCCGATTCCACCTTGACAGGCGACGGGGCCGGTCGGCAGCATTCGGCCATGGCACCCCAGCCGTGACCGACGGTTCCGTGGAACCGGGAACCGAGATCGGGTCCTATCGCATCGAAGCCGTGCTCGGTGAGGGCGGCATGGGCATCGTGTATCGCGCGTTCGATACACGACTCCAGCGTCCGGTCGCGATCAAGCTGCTCTCCGATCAGTTGGCCGACGCGCGAGCCCGGCACCGGTTTCAGCGCGAAGCTCAGACCGCCTCGTCTCTCAACCATCCGCACATCCTGACGGTCCACGATGCCGGTGACTACGGCGGACGCCAGTACATCGTCAGCGAGTTCGTTGACGGGGGCACGCTCCGGAGTGGCTCCTTGGCGGCGAGCGTTCGTGGCGGCAGGTGGTCCAGATACTCGCCGGCGTCGCCGACGGCCTCGCGGAAGCGCACGCGGCCGGCATCCTGCATCGCGACATCAAGCCGGACAATATCCTTCTCACGAAGAGCGGATATGCGAAGCTCGCCGACTTCGGGCTGGCGAAGCTCGACGCCCCGGATTCCTCATCGAACACGCTGAGCCGTACGGGACTACCGTCCCGGATTCGTCGTTGGAACCGTGAGCGTACATGTCGCCAGAACAGGCAGGCGGACGAGGCGTCGACGCGCGGAGCGACATCTTCTCGTTTGGTGTGTTGCTCTACGAGGCGCTGACCCGCCGGCGGCCGTTTCCCGGTCCCTCGGACCATGCGGTGCTCCAAGCCATCATGCACGCCGATCCGGAGCCGATGCCGGACGACCTGCCTTCAGATCTGCGCCTGATGCTGGAGAAAGCGCTCGAGAAGGAGCCTGCCGAGCGCTATCAGTCGATGCGCGAGTTCGTGGTGGATTTGCGGCGCGCGTCGCGACGCAAGTCCGGCGAACATGCGCCGGGCGCCTCGTCTCCCGCCGGCCCGATCCGTCAGATTCGAAGTCTCGGCTGGATCGCGGCGACCGCGCTACTCGCGATCGCGGTCGTCGCCCTTCTGTGGCGTTCGCGATCGTTCGCCCCCGCACCAATCCCGACGACGGATGTCGCGGTGCGCCGCCTGACCGATCAGGTCGGCCTGGAGGAAGCGCCGGCGCTATCGCCCGATGGCCGTACGGTCGCGTTCGTGTCGGCCTCCAACGGCCACCGACAGGTGCGCGTGCGCCTGATTGGCAGCGGCGCCGAGCTTGAACTGACCGGCGGCGATACGGATCATTTCGCCCCGCGCTGGGCACCCGACTCGGCGTCGCTCATCTACTACACACCGGGATCCACGCCGGGAGAGCCGGGCATGATTTGGGAAACGCCCGCCCTTCCGGGACCCGCCCGACGCATCGTCGAAGCCATCGCGCCCGGCGATCTCAGCCACGATGGCTCGAAACTGGCGTTCTTCCGATTTCGCGAAGGCGCGCCGGAGCTCATCGTGTCCACGCGCGACGGCTCCGCGGATCGCGTCGTGACGCGGTTGCGGCCCGGTGCGTACTCCAATCTGAGGTGGTCTCCCGACAGCCGCCGTCTCTTGTACATTCACGAGCTCGGTGGCTCGAACTTCAGCACTGAAGTCATGGTGGCCGACGTGTCCGGAGGCGAGCCACGGCTCATCGCCGGCGACGACATGGTGCAGGGCGCCGCGTGGCTCCGTCGACGGATCCGCTCTCGTCGTCAGCTCGTCGCGCGGCAGTCTGAATCAGTACCCGCCCACGTACAGCCTCTGGGAGCTGTCGCTCGACGGCACGCGGCAGACGCAGCTCACGTTCGGCGAGTCTTCGTACGAGTTTCCGGACGTCGGCCGGGAGAGCGGCATCGTCGTGAGCCGTGTGCGATCGCAGTCGGACGTGTGGAAGTTTCCCACCACCTTTGCGCCGGCGGAGAACGTGAGGCAGGCCGTCCGAACGACGCACCAGACCGGACCCGTGCAGACGCTGACGCTCAGTCCGGACGAGTCAGAGGTGGCGTTCCTGTCCGACTCGGGAGGACACGCCAACGTGTGGGTGGCCCGAGTGGCCGACGGCACGATGCGCCCGCTCACCCGCGAATTCGATCCGAAGGTCATCGTCGCCGTTCCGTATTGGTCCCCGCGTGGGGACTGGATCAACTACCTATCAAATCGCAACTCGCCTAACGGAGACGTCACGCTGTGGCTGACACGTCCCGACGGCAGCCAGGCGCGCGACCTGGGCATCGTCGGCGCCTGGGTGTGCTGGTCGAGCGACGGGCAATGGATGTACTACTCGACCCTGGGACCGTCGAGCGTGCAACTCATTCGGAAAGTGCGTGTCGACGGTGGTGAACCGGTCGCCGTCCGCGACGACAACGCGATCGGCTGCTCGGTCGCTTCGGACGGTTCGGCGCTCTACTACGCGCGCATCCTGCGACAGGCCGGCGGCGGCTGGGACTTCGAAGTGCGGGCCGCCCGTCCAGAGAGTGGCCCGTCCACGGTCATCGGCCGTGTGGCGGCGTCGCGAGTACCGGCTACGGCCGTGAACTTTCAGGTATACCTCTCGACGGATGGCCAGTCGCTTGCCACGCCGCTCATGGACGGATCGACGACGAATCTCTGGACGCTGTCCGTCAAGACGGGCGAGTGGCGCAGGCTCACCGACTTCGGCACGCGTAACGTCATGATCACGCGGCGAATTGCCTGGTCGCGCGATGGCCGGCACATCTACGCGTCGGTCGCCGACGTGGACTCCGACATCGTGATGCTGGCCGGCCTTCGCTAGGACCGCCGGCGTGTCAATCCACCGTGATCCGCGTACCCCGCACCGTCCCCTCGGCGTGAAACTCCGGAATCACCTGGTTGTTCGTATCGAAACTGTCCGACACGAACGTGCCCGTGTAGGTGTTGCCGTGCGGGTCGAGGCGGACGGTCGTCAAAAGCAGGAACGTTCCCGCGAGCGACCCGTCCGGATTCCAGTTCCACGTGACGTGTCGCAGTTTGAAGACTCGGGGCGCGGACGTCTTCCACACCCCGATGCACACGTTGCCGAGCACCGGCGGCACGCTCGAATCGACGCTTAGTTCGGTCTTGCCCTCGTGGTACTGCTGGAATCCCCTGTTCCAGACGTCCTCGCCAATCTTGAACACGGTGAACCAGAGCCCGACAATGTCCGGGTGATCGTCCTTGTCGATCTTCAGACGCTGAGCTGAATTCGTCGCGGCGAACGGCAGGTCCGGCAGATCGAGAAATGGCGCACGCGAGCGCGCGGTCGGGGAGACGGACGGCGACGTCGAACACGCTGCGGCCGCATCGTTGATGGACACGGTGCTCACGGCGGTGACGGTCATCATCAGAACGACGAACGCGCGTCGAATTCTCATGGTTCCCTCCGGGTTGACTGAGACCCGGCGTCCAGGCCGGATTCATGACGTAAGATGCCCGGGTCCGGTCCTGAAGACTTCAGGAAAATCTAAAGAAATTCTGAATTCTGGGTCCGGCGAGCGCCTCGTGACTTTCCATTTCGGAGACTTCACGGCCGACGTCGAGGCGCACCAGCTGCGTCGTGACGGTGCGACCGTCCACGTTTCGCCCAAGGCCTTCGACCTGCTGATTCTGTTGTTGCGGTCACGGCCACGCGTTCTCTCGAAGTCCGACCTCCACGCTGGCGTCTGGCCACAGACCTTCGTGTCTGATGCCAGCCTGGCGATGCTCGTGGCGGAGCTTCGCGCCGCTCTCGGCGAGAGCGCCCGTGAGCCACGCTTCCTCCGCACGGTCCACCGTCACGGCTACGCGTTCCAGGGCAGCGCGACGGAAATCACGGAGCCGCATGGCGCGGACGTCAGAACAAGCTGGTGGCTCGTGGGGGCGATCGGACGGTTCCCGCTCGCCGCCCGTGAGAACATCGTCGGCCGCGATCCTCAGGCGGAAGTGTGGCTCGATTCCGGGAGCGTGTCGCGGCGCCACGCGCGGATCACCGTGACGAATGACCGCGTGGTCATCGAGGACCTCGAGAGCAAGAACGGTACGGCGGTGGACGGACGCCCCGCGCGGGCGCCCGTTGTCATTGCCGATGGCGATCAAGTTCGCTTCGGGTCGGTCCTGCTCACATTGAGATTCGCGGATCCTGCCGGGTCCACTGAGACCGGCAGCTGATCCGGATCGCCAGCCGCTGAACGGCCCTTGATCGGGGCTCGTGGGCTGCCGTCCGGCCGGCCCTCCGCGCGCCGCGGGTCATTGTGATCGACAATTGATCCGGGATTGATGGGACGGCCGGAACGGATTGTTGTCGTGGCGCTCGGCGGACTGCTGATCAGCGGCCTGACCGCCGGTGCGTGCGGGTCGTCGCCGTCGGCGCCGTCAACGCCGCCGCCCACGCAGAATCCACCGCCTGGGGCGATCTACACCCTCAACGGCCGCGTCGTCGGCACCGTGACCGAGCAGCCGATTGCCGGTGCGGCAGTGACCATCGGCGGACAGAGCGTCACCACGGATGCGAGCGGCGCATTCACGATCAGCTCCTCAACGGCAGACGTCCGGGACGTCACCATTCGAGGTGACGGTCTGATCCCGCGCAAGACCCATCTCTCGGTGGCCAGCCGGAACACCACGATCGACGTCATTCAAAACCGGGCGCCCTTCAGCCTCGGGTTCTTTCGTCAGATCGCCCGTAACGCGTTCGAGTCCGAGAGCGGCCTGGAAGAGTTGAGGCCGCTGGACCGTAGCCCCGCGCATCCACATTCGCACGGTGGACGAGGCTGGCCGTTCGATCGATTCGCGGACGCTGAACCTCGTCGAGGCGGCGTTGCGCGACTCCGCGGCCGCCTGGTCCGGTGGACGATATCCGCTCGAGGTCGTCGAGCGCGGGGCTTCGTCGAGAGTGGGACAAACCGGGTGGATCACCGTCCGGTGGCCGAGCGTCTCGGAACAGAACGTGTGCGGCCGGGCCACGATTGGCACGACGACCGGCTACATCGAGCTGCAGTACCGGAATCCCTCGTGCAACTGCGGCAGCCGCGATCTCATCGCGCCTCGGAGCGTGCGACACGAGCTCGGGCACGTGTACGGGTACTGGCACACCGGCGACTCAGAGGACCTGATGTGGGGCGGCGCGTGGTCGGAGCGATACTGCGACCAGCATCCGTCGGATCGCGAAACTCGAGCACGCGAAATACATGTACGCGCGAACCGCAGGGAACACCGACCCCGACAACGACCCGTCGGCGACGGTCCTGCGTGTGCCGCGGGTCATCGTCATCGACAATTGACCAGCGACTTGATGAGACGAAGCCGATGGATACCTGTCGTCGCGCTGGGCGGACTGCTGATTGGCGGCATGGCCGCGTGCGACTCATAATCAGCGGCGAGATCGTGGTCGAGGACTGACTCAGGCCTTACGCCTCAAGCCCAAGCCCGACGCCCCAGGACTCAATCCCAAGCCCCACGCCTCACTTGAGATAGGCCGCCAGCA
Organism: uncultured Acidobacteriota bacterium; assembly: GCA_963730485.1. Classification (GTDB taxonomy): domain Bacteria; phylum Acidobacteriota; class Vicinamibacteria; order Vicinamibacterales; family SCN-69-37; genus CAVTYZ01. The sequence goes on from CAVSRY010000029.1 coordinate 84,478, forward strand.
TCCTCGTATTGATCCGTGGCGATGAAATCGATGCCGGCAGAGATCGCCGCGCGCCATCGCGGCTGAACCGCCTCGAGCGATCCGAAGTTGTAGCTGGCCGTCCAGCCCTGTCCTCCGTCCGGAGGCGTGCCCATTCAACGTGTAGAACCGCACCCAGAGCCCAAGATCGTGCGCTCTGGACACGATGGACCGGAGGCGCCGATCGTCGGCCGTCGTCCAGTCCGCCGCGCGCGCCTGTCCTCCCCGCTCGACGACCATCCAGGAGAAATTGATCCAGCGGCGATAGTTCGTCGTGCCCGACGGGATCAGAGTCTCTGGTGAGGCGTTGATCGCGGCGTCGAACTGCGCCTCGCGGTCCGTCGAGTTCGTCAGCACCGCCGGTGGCACGGTGCCGAAGATTCGCAGGCGGCCACCAACCGGGACTTCGTCATAGAACACGGCCGACTGGCCGGCGCCGTTCTCGGTCAGCACCAGGAGTGGTCCGGGCGTGAACGGTTGCGTGGCGTCGCCGGCGACACGTGGCGCGGTCGTGAGCCAGCGCTCATGACGGCCGAGCAGCTCCCAGATCGCGCGATGGTGCGCGCGCTCGTTCGTCTTGAAATCGAGGTGCAGGACCACGAGCGGCCAGGTGTCGGGTCGAGGGGTCGCGAGCGCGGCCTCCATCACCGGACGGAGCTTGTCAAAGAAGTACGACTCGAGCGACGGTTCGCGTCCGGTGGCCTGGCGCGTCGTGCGCGACGACCGACCGGCCCGCGCCGTCAGCACCCGCAACCCAGGCAATGTCCTGCTCGATGGCGATGGGGCGCAGACCGGTCGCGAGCGCGCGATCGATCCGGTCGGCCCACTTGCCCTCGTCCGGGTAGCAGTTGTGCGCGTGCAGGAGCGAGCGGGAAAAGAATGGCGGAGGCTCAGCGCGGGCGCCACCAAGGGCGAGTACCAGAAGCACCGCAAGGAGCCGGGTAGTCATGCGGGGATTTGACCACAGTCGAAAAGAGGGTCGGGACGCTTTTTACAGTGGACGAAAAAAGTGTCCCGACCCCTTTTTTCGTTATCGTTGTTGGCATGCGGGCAAGGGCAGAGCGGCTCGGCGCCGAACGTCTCAGCGAAGCCATCGATGTGTTCTGCGACGCGTTCGGCGCGTATCCGGTGATGCGTTACGTCGTCGGACCCGATGGCGACGTGGACGCGCGCATGCGGCGGTTGACGACGCTGTTCGTGACGAGACGGTTTATGCGCGGCGGGCCGCTGTTCGGCGTCGCCGATCGACGGTCACCTCGTCGGCGCCGCGATTCTCACGCTTCCGGATGAGCCGGGACCGCCGGCGGCGTTGGCGGAATTGGAACGGGCCGTCTGGGGGGCGTTAGGCGACGATGCGCATGAGCGGTACGACACGTACGCGTCGTCGACGAAGGCGTTCGCGACGGCGGCACGGCATCACCACCTCAACATGATTGGCGTTCGCGGGAGCCACGCGGGTCGGGGATTCGCCCGGCCGCTGCTCGACGCCGTGCGGCTGCTGGCGGCTGGCGACCCGGAGTCCGCCGGCGTGTCGCTGACAACGGAGTTGCCGCAAAACGTGCGGCTGCTACGAACACTTCGGCTACGAGGTCGTCGGACACGCCCGCGTGACGCCAGAACTCGAAACCTGGGGCTTGTTCCTGACGACACGCGGGCGTTAGGCCGCCTACCTCGAAGCCGCCGTCTCCTTCGACGTGTACTTCGCCGGGTCCGCGTCGAAGGACGCCTTGCATTCCTTCGAGCAGAAGTAATACGTCTTACCTCTGTAGCTGGTCTGAGCGGCGGCGCTCTTCTCATCCACGCTCATGCCACACACCGGATCGGTTGCCATATGCTACCTCCGGTGCGTGAGCTACAAGTCGGGTGCCACCTGCCGCCATGCGCTAGGTCGCTTGTTCCAGCCACTGCTTCATCTGGCCTCGCGGGGCCAGCCCTGGATGCTGGGTCACCACGCGACCCTTCTTGAGCACGACGAAGTTCGGGATCGCCTGGACGCGATATCGCGCGCCGAGTTCCGGGTGCGCGTCGGTATCCACTTTGAGCACGAGCGCATGTCCGCTCATTTCCTGAGCGAGCCGATGGACTTCCGGCGCGGCCATCTTGCAGGGACCGCACCAGGCGGCCCAGAAATCCACGAGAATCGGCTGTTCGGCCGCCGCGACGATTTCATCGAACGCGGCCACGTCCACATCGATCGGCGTGGAGACCGGACCGATCGGCGTCTTGCACGATCCGCATCGGGCATGTGCGGCCAGATGCTTCGCGCCCACGCGGTTCTTCGCGCCGCAGTTCGGACAGGCTCGAACGAGGGCGTAGGACACGAGCGCCTCCCCTCCCATTCTTCACCAATAGTGAGGCTGAGGGCTGGTGGCTCGCGGTTTGGGGCTTGGGGCATCACGATGGGGGCGTAGAATTCGAGACGGAGATCCCACGTGTCGAGGAACCTGCTGTTCACTGCCGTGGCCGTGATCCTGGCTGTCGCATTTGCTCATGGTCAGGGATCGCAAGCGGCCAACGAGTCGCTCTGGGAGGCCGCGCGCGCCGGTGACACGGCGCGCATCACCGAGGCGCTGACCCGGGGCGCTGACGTCAACGCGAAGGCGCGTTACGACGTGACGCCGCTCATCTTCGCCGCGGGCAACGGCCGGCTGGACGCGGTCAAGCTTCTCGTGGCCCGGGGCGCCAACGTGAATGCGCTGGACACGTTCTATCGAGCGAGCGCGGTGGACATGGCGCTTGGACAGGGCCACACGGGCATCGTCGTTTTTCTCCTCGAGAACGGCGCGAACGCCGACGAAGCGCTGGCCGGCGGCGTGCAGAACGAACAACGAAGCCGTGGTGAAGGCCGCCCTTGCGGGCAAGATGACGCGTCAGGGCCTGCAATCTGCACTTGGGCTAGCTGAGAAAACGAAGCGGGATGCGTTCGGCGTGCTCATCAAAGCGGCGCTCGACAGCCTGCCGGCCGACACCGCGGCGAATGCGCCGGCACGCGCTCCGCTGGCGGCGCCAGCGCCGACGCCAAGTGCGGCCGCTGCGGCGGCAGCAGCGACGCCGACACCCGCTGCCGCACGAGCGCCGATTACGCGCCCGACTGGCCCGCGCAACTGGCCTGGCTTTCGCGGCGACCGCAGCGAGGGCAACGGCGACGGCCAGCGTGCGGTCGCCGAATGGGACGTTGCTACCGGCAAGAACATCAGGTGGAAGACGCCGATTCCTGGCGTCGCGACGTCGAGCCCTATCGTGTGGGGCGATCGCGTGTTCGCGACGACGGCGATCAGCAAGGCCGGAGACAACACGTTCAGGATAGGGCTCTACGGAGACGTGAAGCCGGTCGATGACCTGTCACCGCACGAGTGGAAAATCTACAGCCTCGACAAGGTGACTGGAAAAATCGTGTGGGAGCGCACGGCGTTCGCCGGAGTGCCGGGCACCAAACGTCACACCAAGAGCAGCCAGAGCAGCAGCACGCCAGTGACCGACGGCCGTCGCGTCGTGGCAATGTTTGGACCAGCCGGCCTTCTGGCCGCGTGGGACTTCGACGGCAAGGCGTTGTGGCGCGTCGAGATTGGCACTCTCGATAGCGGATGGTTCTTACGACCCCGCGTTTCAATGGGGTCACTCGAGCTCGCCGATCATCTACCGCAACTCGGTCATCGTCCAGGCCGACGTCCAGAAGGGGTCCTACATCGGCGCGTGGGATCTCGACACGGGCAAGCCGCTCTGGAGGACGCCGCGCGCGGACGAGATTTCGACGTGGGGCACGCCGACGATCGCTCGCGCGACCGGACGGGCGGGACGTGCTCGTCACCAACGGCACGAAGGTACGTGGCTACGACCCCGCGTCGGGCAAGTTGCTCTGGACACTTGGACCCAACTCGGAAATCACCATCGGCACGCCCGTCGCGAGCCACGGTCTCGTGTTCGTGACGGGAGGCTACCCGCCGGTTCGTCCGATCTACGCGATTCGCCCCGGGCGCGCAGGGTGATATCTCTCTGGCGAAAGGCCAGGACTCGAGCCCGGCGATCGCGTGGAGCAACATGACGGACGGTACGTACATCCCGACGCCGATCGTCTATGACGGCTACCTCTTCACGCTCAACAACAACGGGATCGTCAACGCCTACGACCCGGAGAACGGCCAGCGCGCGTTCCGAGGCCGCGTGGGTACCGGGGGATCGTTCTCCGCCTCGCCGGTCGGCGCGGATGGCCGCCTCTACATCGCGAGCGAAGACGGTGAGGTCTACGTGGTGACCGCCGCCGAAGGCCTCCCCCAGATCGCTCGGAACGAGATGAAGGAAGTGATCATGGCGACCCTGGCGATCTCGGATGGACTGATCGTGGTCCGCACGCTCGGCCATCTGTACGGCATCGGGCAGTGACTGCCGCGTGGCGGCGGCTCCTCCTCTGCGCTGCAGCCGCGGCGTTGCTGTCGTGTCCACGCTGCCGCAACGGCCCAGTCGCCCAACCTGTCCAAGAACCGGCTCGTCGCCGCTGCCGCGGCATACGTGAGCGCATACCAGCAACAGTTCGCGTTTCTCATCGCCGACGAGACAACGGTCCAGGAGGCGTTCGGCGTCAAGGGGCAGGCGCGCGTGCCGTTGGACGCACGGACGACCCGCGGCGAGATCTTCATCACGTTCCTCGAAGGTCGCCGTCAATGGACGACCGTGCGCGACGTCGCTGAAGTGGACGGCGTACCGGTCAGGAATCGGGAGGACCTGCCGGCCCTGCTCAGCCGCGAGGATCCCGACGTGGTCGCGCGTCGATTGTTCGCGCTCAACGCCCGCTACAACATCGGCGGGGTCATCCGAAACTTCAACGACCCGATGATCGCGCTGCTGCCCGTGAGCGACGCGCACCGGGCTCGCTTCACGTTCGACGTCGAGGACACGGATCGCTCCGAGGCCGGTGTGGTGCTGGCCACACTGTCGTTCCGTGAGCGCGACCGACCCACGCTTGTGAGACCGTCGCCTGGCGGCGCCGCCTATTGCCAGGGGCGACGTCACGATGGACGTCGCGACCGGCAGCGATCCATCGCACGCGATTCACGGTCCGGTACGACAAGATCGAGGCAGAGCTCGTCACCGCGGTTCACCCGCGAGGAACGACTCGGTCTCTGGGTGCCGTCGACGTTCTCCGAGCGCTACACGGCCAGCGCCGACGGCTTCGACGATCTGATCACGTCGGAGTCCACGTACTCGAATTACCGCCGCTTCGAAACGCGTGGACGCATCGAGACGGTCCGTCCCCAGTGACATCGCTGATACCTTGACGCTCTACACGTTGATGTGTAGACTGTCTTGGCATGGGTGACGCCGCGCCGAAATCCGACCTCCTCCAGGGCACGCTCGACGTGCTCATCCTGAAAGTCGTCGCGCTCGGCCCGATTCACGGCTACGCCATCGCGCAGCGGCTCCAGCAGATGTCCGGCGCCGTGCTGCAGGTGCAGCAGGGCTCGCTCTACCCCGCGCTCCATCGTCTCGAGAAGCGCGAGTGGCTCAAGGCCGAGTGGGCCGCGTCTGAAACCGGCCGCGAGGCGCGGTTCTACACGCTGACGCGCCTGGGCCGGGCGCAGCTCGAGGAGCAGCGCGCGAACTGGACCCGGCTCTCGACGGCCATCACGGGCGTGCTCGGCACGGCGGAGTGAGACATGTGGTCCAGCAAGCAGGCGCTTTCGTGCTCGTGACGAGCTGGCGTTTCACCGCGACAGGCTGATCGAGGACTACGTCGCCGAGCGGCATGGACCGCAAGGCCGCCGAGCGGCGCGCCTTTCTGGAGTTCGGCAACATGGCGCACCATCGAAGAAACCAGTCGCGACGTGCGCGGGCGCTGGCTGAACGATTTCGTGAAGGACGGTTCGTACGCCCTGCGAACGCTCCGGCGCAATCCCGCGTTTGCGACCGTGGCGGTGCTGTCGCTCGCGCTCGCCATCGGCGCGAACACCGCCATCTTCAGCCTCGTCAACGCCGTGCTGCTGCGGCCGCTGCCGATCCACGAGCCGGATCGGCTCGTCCAGATCACCCGGCTGACGCCCGAGGGACGTCCCGCCAACGTGTCGTACCCGCTGTTCGAGCACCTTCGCGACCACGTCCAGTCCATTTCGGGCTCATTCGCGCACGGGTCCCTGCGGGCGTCGATCGTCATCGACGGCGAGCAGGAGTTCGCCGCGGCCGACATCGTCACCGGCGACTACTTCAACGTGCTCGGTATCAGCCCCGCGGCTGGCCGGCTGCTCGGACCGGCTGATGACACGCTGTCGTCAACGGCGCCGGCGGCCGTCATCAGCGATGGCTACTGGCAGCGCCGGTTCAGTCGCAGTCCGTCCGCCATCGGCCGCACGTTCACGATGCGCGACCGCGTGTTCACGATCGTCGGCGTGATGCCGGCCTCGTTCCACAGCGTCCGCGTCGGGACCACGCCCGATCTGGTTCTTCCGATGGTCCTGACGATCAGCGACGAGCCAGCGCACTGAGCCGACGAACAACTTTCTGAAAATGCTCGCCCGATTGAAGCCGGACGCGACTGCTCGAACAGGCCAGCGCCGAAGCTCAGGCGCTCTGGCGAACGTTCATCGAGCCGCTGGCGGCCAAGGTGCCTGGCGGCCTGCGCGCCGAGGTCCGCGATCGTCGCGTTGGCGCCCTTCCGTCTCCCGACGGCATCAACGACTTCCGGAACGACCTGTCGGAGCCGTTGCTGATCCTGATGGGCATCGTCGTCTTCATCCTGCTGCTGGCCGCTGTGAATCTCTCGGGGCTGCTCGTGGCGAAGGCCGCCGCGAGACAACGGGAGATCTCGATTCGCCTGGCCATCGGCGCGGGCCGCGGACGGCTGGTCCGCCAGTTCCTGACGGAAAGTCTGGTCCTCGCGTGCATCGGTGGCGCGGTAGGTCTGGCGGTCGCGGCCTGGTTGAGCACCGGCCTGACAGCGCTCTTTCTCAACGGCCGTGACCTCGATCTGTCGGTCGCGCCAGATTGGCGCGTGTTGACGTTCACGGCCGTGGTCGCGCTGACCGTCTGCTTTCTGGCTGGGCTCGTGCCGGCGATTCAAGCGATCCGCGTCAATCTCAATCCGGCCCTGAAGCAGGTTCGCGCGCAAGGGCCACGGCCGTCTTGGCACGCGTGCTCGTCACGACGCAAGTGGCCATTTCGATGGTGCTCATCGTCGGCGCCACGCTGTTCGTGGGCACGCTCGTGAAGCTGTATGCCGTCGATCGCGGATTCGACGGCGATGGCGTGTTGGCTGTTTACATCCGGAGCACTGGACCGTTTCCCGACGAACGCGGCGCCGCTCTCGTCGTCGACCTGGTCGCCCGGCTCCGCGCCTTGCCGGGTGTGCAGTCGGCGGGCGCTGCTCAAGTGCTTCCACTCAGCGGCAACGACTGGACGCGCGGGATCGAGTTGCCGGCCGACGCGGCTCGTCCCGGGGAATCGAACACGGCCTTCAACGCGGTCACGCCCGGGTACTTCGCGACGCTCGACACACGCCTCATCGCGGGCCGGGACTTCGACGCCCGCGATACGGTCGGCGCTCTGCCTGTTGCCGTCGTCAACGAGAGCTTCGCGCGCCGCTTTTTCGGCAGTGGCCAGGCTGTTGGACGTCGCGTGACGTCGTTGAAGGTGACCTACGTGATCGTCGGCGTCGTGAGCGACGCGATGTACGACGATCTCCGCAAGGGCTTCCGGCAAACGATGTACATCCCGGCGGCACAACGGGAGGGCGAACAACAGCCGCCGAGCTACAAGTATCTGGTTCGCGTCGTAGGCGGCGATCCGGCTCGCCTTGGACCGACCATCGCGCGTCTGGTCAGCGAGACCGACCCGGCGCTGCAGATGACAGACGCCATCCCCTACGCGACATTGATCGACCGGTCGATTCCCGCCGAGCGCATCCTCGCGACGCTCGGCGGCGTCTTCGGCGTGCTGGCCCTCGTGATTGCCGGCATCGGCATGTTCGCGCTGCTCGCGTTCCAGGTCGCACGCCGCACGAACGAGCTCGGCGTGCGGATGGTGCTCGGCGCAACGCGGGGAACGATGGTCGGCCTCGTGCTGAAAGACGTCGGGTGGATGCTCGTGCCCGGGATCGTGCTCGGCGCGGGCGCCGCGCTCATGGTCACAGGTCTCGCGCGCGGAATCCTCTTCGGGCTCACGCCGACGGATCCGACGGTGTTCGCCATCGCCGCACTCGTGCTCACGATGGCGGCCGCTCGCGGCCGCCTGGCTCCCTGCCCGGCGCGCGGCACGGGTTGATCCCCTCGTGGCGTTGAGACACGAGTAACGCCTCGACCACGAGCTTCGCGTCCACCTCAATTGTGGCAGCGGATCCTCACCGCTCCCCCTCGATAGGTCGCGCTATGCCACGGGGGTCCCACAGGACGGGACCGGATCGCTGGTCGCGTCGTGGCACTTCGTTTGCAGTTTCCAGGCAAAATGACCGTTTCTCACTTCCTCAAGATGAACTGCAAACGCTGCAGTCGTGACGTCACCTTGAGCTTCACACCGAATCCGAGCACGTTCGTTGCCGACTGGTCGTGTCCCTACGACGACTGCCGATCCGTGCAATGGACGACCGTCCAGGGCTTCAACGTATGGGCGCGCATTGCTCGAGAGGTCCTACCGACCATCGTTCAGGGGCCTCCTGGCGCCCGTGCCCTCGTGACTGACGTCTAGGCAGGTCGCCCGCGCGGCACGACATGCCTGGGTTTCGCGACCGACTCCGCGGACGCAAATGGCCCGTCGTCACTCTGATCGTCGTCATGGTCGTCGCCACGGCGCTGCTGCTTGCCCAGGATCCGCGCACGATTCATGTGCGGAGCGCGTACGCGATCGGCGCGCCGGAGTTTCCCGGGTATCTCGCCAGCCTCGTGAATTCGCCGCTGCTGCGCGGCGGCCAGTACAAGGTCCTCGCGAACGGCGATCAGATTTACCCGGCGATGATCGGGGCGATCGATCGAGCCACGACGCCGGGTTGAGTTCGAGACCTACAACTTCCTCGACGGAACCGCGGGCTCGCAGTTCGCGAAGGCGCTCGCGGGCGCCGCCGGTCGCGGCGTGGACGTCCGCGTCATCGTGGACACGGTCGGTGCGGCTCCCCCGCCGGCGGCGCTGCGCAACGAGCTCGCCGCCGCCGGCGTCCGGCTCGTCTGGTTCAACCCCGTCGGCATGTGGACGGTCGAGGCGACGAACAATCGCACCCACCGGAAACTCCTGGTCGTTGACGGCGTCGTCGGTTTCACCGGTGGCGTCGGAGTGGCGGACCACTGGCTTGGCAATGCCCGGAACGAGAAGGAGTGGCGTGACACGCACTTCGAGGTCACGGGCCCGGTCGTTCAGGCTCTCGAGGCGTGCTTCTACGAGAACTGGGTCGAGGCGGGCGGCACCGACGCGCCACCGATCGGTCCCGCGCCTTCCTCCACGCCCTCGCCCGGCGAAGACATCTCGATCGTCGTGTGGAGCAATCCGACGATCGGCGTGAGCAACGTCAAACTGCTCTACCTCTACTCGATTGACGCCGCTCGACAGACGATCGACATCCAGTCGCCCTACTTCGTACTCGACAGCTCGGTGAGGCTCGCACTGACTCGCGCGCGGGCGCGCGGCGTCCGCATCCGCGTGCTCACGGACGGCGAACACACCGACACGAAGTCCGTGAAACACGCCAGCCGGAACGAGTACGCCGATCTGATCGAAGCCGGCGACCGGGTGTTCGAGTACCAGCCCACGATGATGCACACCAAGGCCATCGTGATCGACAGACGCTGGAGCATCTTCGGATCGGCAAACTTCGACAATCGATCGCTCGAGTTGAACGACGAGATCACGATTGCCGCGGACGATGTCGGGCTGGCGGCGACGCTCAGCGCCGCCTTCGACGCTGACCTCGAGAAATCCAAAGAATGGCGACTCGACGAGTGGCGCAAGCGGCCCTGGCACTGGAAGGTGCGTGAGCAGTTCTGGGGACTGTTCGGCGAGGTGTTTTGATGCGCGCGGTTCGTCGTCAGCCTGGTCTTCGTGGCTGCGATTGCTGCGGGGTGTGGATCGACGCGCCAGACGGTGGTGCCAGACGTTGGCACGCGCGCGGCGTGTCGCGATCTCGTTGATTCAGCCGGCCGTCAAGTGCCCGATGCGCTTCGTTGGCACTATCCGACCGATCAGGGAGAACAGCGCGAGCACGGCGTCTGGTGCCAGACCGTCGGCCCCGGCGTCCTGACCACTCCCAGGAACGCCCAGCCGGCAGGCTCCAGTACGGACATTGTCGTCGTGAGCTGGAACGTTCACGTGGGAGGAGGACAACTCAGCGCCTTCATCCGCGATCTACGAGCTGGCCGGTTTACGAACGAGGCGCCGCCTGGCGGCTTCGTTCTGCTCCTGCAGGAAACATTTCGCAGTGGCGCGTTGGTGCCTGGGGCCGTGCCGGCTGGCGCACCCGTTCCCGACCGCATCGAGACGACGCCGCCCTCCGGGAGCCGCGACGACGTCCTGTCCGTGGCCGAAGCCGAAGGGCTCGCCCTGCTCTACGTGCCGTCGATGCGCAATGGCCGAGACGGCAGCCTGCGAGCGGAGGATCGCGGCAACGCGATTCTTTCCACCTTCGATCTCAGTGACCCAACGGGGATCGAGTTGCCGTTCGTGCGCCAGCGCCGCGTCGCCGTGGCCGCGACGGTAAGCGGCGCCGGGCCCGACCAGCGTCCGTGGAGACTGCGCGTCGTCAGCGTCCATCTGGATGCGAGCACAGGTCCACGTCGGCTGTGGTTGTTCACGAGCGCTGAGCGGGAACGGCAGGTCGAGCATCTCGTCGAGGTGCTCGACGACGATCCGATGGCCACCGTCGTGGGTAGCGACCTCAACACATGGGCCGGCGGGACGCGTGAGCCGGCGTTCGTGGAGCTCGGACGCGAGTTTCCGCAGGCGGAGACCGGCGGGCGATTCGCCCGATGGCTGACGCTCGACTACGTCTTTCTTCGACTGCCGCCATCCTGGCGCGCGGAGTCAGGACCGGCCGTTGCGGCTTTTGGCTCAGACCATCGGCCGATCCTGATCCGGATCAGGCTTGGCGCGTGAGAGCCTCAGCCTTCCTCGCCTTCGAAGTCCTCGTCGTCCAGCTCGTCTTCAGCGTTCTCCGCGCCAGGCGCCTTGCGCTCCTCGCGGACGCGCGGGTCGCCAATCGTCCGATCCTGACGCATGCCGCGGTTGCCCGCGTTGTCTGGCGCGTCATCAACGTTGCTGCGGTCGCGGCGCGGCAGTTGTCCCTGATCGGTCGTGTCCGGATTCTGTCGTTCTCTCGGGTTCTGTTGGTTCCGCATGGTGCCTGGTCCTTTCTGTACATCAATCGCTTGCGTTCCGCCGCCGCGTGGCCGCGGCCTTTTTCGCCCGGGCAGAGCGCGTGGCCGCCGACTGCGACGTCGCGCCGCACGATGCGCCTGCCGGCTGAGCGCGGTCTTGGACGCCGATCGGCGCCCTTCACGCTTCAGCTTGCGCAGCGACGCTTTCGCGCGCGTCGCCGACGGGCGCTTGGTCCGCCGGCCCCGTGCGCGATCCCGCGCGGCAGCCTGACGGGTCTTCCGGCTTCCCTTTTTCGGCGCCGGCAGATCCACGCCGGCTCGTCTCGCCTTCGACAAGCCGATCGCGATCGCCTGCTTGGCCGATCGCGCCCCGTGCTTGCCCTCGCGCACGTGATGGATCTCTTCGCGCACGAATTCGCCAGCTTGTGTCGACGGTGATTTCCCTTCGGCGGCGTCGCGCTTCGCGCGCCGGACGGTCTCGGCTTCTGGCATCGCTGACCTCCGTGGAGGTGTGTGGAGAGGAGTCTACGAGTGCAATAGAAATGCCGCACTCGGGGCAGGACGCCATGGGCCTGGGGCTTGGGTCATGGGGCTTGGGACCGGCCAGATGGCAACAGTGGCTGCGACGGTGCCTTCGGTAGGTAGCGCGCGGCGTCAGTGTGGACTCGAGCCTCAAGACTCAAGCCGCAAGCCTCACACCAACGGGCCTCGCGCTACCTCGACAGCCACCCGCCGTCGACGGGAACGATCGTGCCCGTGACGTAGCCGCTGGCCGGAGACGCAAGAAACAAGACGGCCGGCGCAAGATCGTCCGGATGTCCCCAGCGGCCCATCGGAATGCGATCGAGGATCTGGCGTGCGCGCGATGCGTCGTTCCGGAGCGCTGTGGTGTTGTCGGTTGCCATGTAGCCTGGCGCGATCGCGTTGACCGTGATGCCATGCGGTGCGAGGTCGTTGGCGAGTGCGCGAGTGAGCCCGGCGAGCCCGTGCTTGGCCGCCGTGTAGGCCGGCACTCGGATGCCGCCCTGGAACGAGAGCACCGAGGCGATGTTGATGACTCGACCGGCGACCTGATTGGCGACCATGCGGCGCGCAACGGCCTGCGACAGAAGAAACACGGCCTTGAGATTGACCGCCATGACCTCGTCCCAGTCGGCCTCCGAGAACTCGAGCAGGTTGGCGCGGCGGATGATGCCGGCGTTGTTGACGAGGACGTCGACCACGCCGAGCTCGGCCTCGATACCGGCGACGAGCGCGTCGTAGTCCTGTGACACTTTGAGGTCGGTGACGACCTCGGCGAACCGCCGGCCAAGCGCCATGACGTCCTGTCTCGCGTCGGGCATCGGTTGCGAACCGAGTCCGGCGACGTCCGCGCCGGCCCGAGCGAGGGCCACCGCAATGGCGCGTCCGAGGCCGGTGCGCGCGCCGGTGACGAGCGCAACTTTCCCGGTCAGGTCGAAGAGCGTCCCCGCCACTCGCTACCTGACCTTCCCGCGGGCGGCAACGGGCCACACGACCTCGACCGCGTCGCCACGGATGCCGTACACCTCGTCCACCATGTTCGAGACGACGCAGCAGTGGTTGGGAATCACGTTGATCACCTCGCCGACCTCCGGCCTGATCGCGCACGCCGATAGATCGATGACGCCGTGTTCCTCGTTCAGGTTGACGACGACGGCGTCGGGGTATTCGACGACGCGGCCGAAGTTCTTCACGGAATACTGCTCGCGGGTCAGGACCTTCGAGCCGGTGTCGATCACGGCGCGGTCCGGCGCCGGCCGCGAGACGACCGTCGCCCGGACGTACATCGCGCAGTCGGCCCAGGTCGCCGCGCCGGCCGACACGATCAGCACGTCGTTGTAGACGTACGTGCCGGCCCGGTGCTCGGTCAGCATCGGGAAATCGCCGACGGTCCCGAGCGCCGGCGTGCCTCCTCCGGAAACGACGGGCACGTCGATGCCGGCCCTGGCGAACAGCGCGAGCGCCTCCGTGAAGTAGACGGCGGTCTCCGGACGGTTCGGGTATGTCATCAGCCCTTCGAACCGCAGCCCCGGCAGCTTCATCGCCGACGTGGCGAGATCGAGCGCGGCGTGCGGCGTCGCCACGCCGTTGCGGCCGAAGCCCGTGTCGCACTCGATCAGAAACGGAATCTCGACGCCCGCGCGTCGCGCGGCCGCGGAAATGCCGCGAGCCACGGTCTCGTTGTCGAGAACGACGGACAGATGCCGCACCCGTTTCGCGAGCGCGGCCAGTCTCTCGGTCTTGGCGTCGCCGACGATGTTGAACGTGATGAGAATGTCGTCGTCGACGCCCTCGTCGACGAAGGCCTCGACCTCGCCCAGCTTCTGACACGTGATGCCCACTGCGCCGGCGGCCAGCTGCATCTTCGCGATCGCCGGAATCTTGTGCGTCTTGATATGCGGCCGCAGCGCGACGCCGTGACCGGCGACGATCCGCTGCACGCGCGCGATATTGGCCTCGAGCCGATCGAGCAGGATCGTGACAGCGGGCGTGTCGAGCTGACTGGCCAGTCTGGCCTTCTGAAACTCCATGGCGACTGCACTATATCGTCCGCAATTCTGATGCGCGCGACAGGTGACGCGTTTCATGCCGCGCGGGTCTGACGCGCCATCGTTTCAGGCCAGCGCTACCCACTCCATCACGAAGATCCGCCGAAAGGCGTCGGCATCCAGTCAGAACCTGGCGGTTTCGCATCGCGGCAGGTTCCTTGCACATCACACGACGTGACGGAGGTGTGCACATGTTGCGTTCACTCGTGGCGACGTTCGCGCTCGCCATGCTGCTGCCGGTGTCGGCGGCGGCGCAGGACTTCGGCGTGATGAATTCCGCGGAAACGATCAACAAGGGCAATTTCAAGCTGATGGCCAATCCGCTCGTCGTCTTCGGCAAGGATGACGCTGATGACGAAGTGGGCGTGGCGATCGTCGGCGGCTATGGGTTCACGGATCGCGTGGACGCCGAAGCGAAAGTGTCGTTCTTCGACGATCTCACCTTCATCGGCGGCGACGTCGAGGTGTGGCTCGTCAAACACGAACCGCTTGACGTCTCGGTGATTGGCGGATTCCACGTCGGCCGCGCCGACGGCTTCAACACGAAGGGCTTCGATATCACGTTCCTCGGAAGCGGACACGTGACACCGAAACTGGAGCTCTACGGCGGACTGGACATCTCCAGAGTGAGCATCGACGACTTCGACGACAGCTACACGACCGTCCACCTCGTGCCAGGCATCGAGTACGCCATCAGCCAGGACATCGATTTCGTCGCGGAGTTCGGACTGGGCCTGAACGATGACTCGAACCACTACATCTCGGGTGGTATTGCGTTTTACATCAGGTAACGTTCCCCGTTCCGCGTTCCCCGTTCCTCGTTCCTCGTTCCCCGTTCTGCGGCTGCTGGACGAGGAACGGGGATCGTGTAATAGGCGAATGGATCCGAGCCGGGCTAGGCCGGTCGGGGTTTCGAACGTCGCACGAGCGTCGCGACTGACGCGACGAGCTCTGCAGGGTCGATGGGCTTCGCCAAATGCATCTCGAAGCCGCTCTGCAGAGCTTTGGTGCGGTCCTCGGCGCGAGCGAACGCCGTCAGTGCCGCGGCCGGGGTCCGGCGGACCGCTTCGTCCGACGACGCGCGGATTCGCCGGATCAGCTCGAAGCCGTCAATCTCCGGCATACCGAGATCGAGGAGGACCACGTCCGGGTGCGACCTCGCCAATCTCCCAAGAGCTTTCTGCGGTGACGAGACTCGCCGTGACATGGGCGCCGGCGGCCTCGAGCACGGTCTTCAGAAGCGCGAGCGAGTCCTCCTCGTCATCCACCGCGAAGACACGCACATCCTGCAGATCGCCAAGCTGACGCAGCGGCTGCCAACCGCTCGGTCGTCGGATGCTGCCGTCCACTCTCGCCGGGCTTGGCGTGGACAATCATCAGCGGGAGCCGCACGCGAAACGTCGTGCCCTGATTCTCGCCGGCACTGAATGCTTCGACCGTCCCGCCGTGCAGCTCCACGATGTGGCGGACGATCGCCAGACCAAGCCCGAGCCCGCCCTGTTTGCGGGTGGTCGCGCTCTCCGCCTGGCTGAACCGTTCGAAGATGCGCGGGAGGAATTCACGGCCGAATCCCGATCCCTGTGTCCGCTACCACGATCTCGATGTGGGAGTTCACGCGCTCGAGCCGCACCTGAACGCGGCCGGACTTCGGCGTGAACTTCACGGCATTCGACAACAGATTCCAGACGACCTGCTGAAGGCGATCGCGATCGCCGGCCACCGGTCCCACGCGCGGATCGAGAATCGTCTGCAGCCGCACGCCTTTCGCGTCGGCGGCCGGCTGCATGGTGGCGACCGCGTTGTGCATCACGAGGGGCAGTTCCACCGGCTGCACGTCGAGCCGAATCTTGCCGGAGACGATGCGCGACACGTCGAGCACGTCTTCGACGATCTGCGTCAGCCAGGTCGAGTTCCGGTCGAGCGCCTCGAGGCCGCGTTCGGCCTTTTCGCCGGTCAACATTCCGCCGCGCAGCAGCCGTGCGTAGCCGACGATCGCGTTGAGCGGGGTCCTCAGCTCGTGGGACAACACGGCGAGAAACTCGTCCTTCATGCGGCTGGCCTCGCGAGCCTCGACGTAGAGGCGCGAGTTCTCGAGCGCCACCCGCGCCCAGGCCGCCACGCCGAGCGCCAGCCGTTCGTGCTGATCGGTGAACACGCCGACGCGCGAGTGGCCGAAGAACAGGCCTCCCAGGACTTCGCCGGCGGGGCCCATCACGGGAACGGCGAGATAACTGCGCACAGGCAGGTGACCGGCCGGCATGCCGTTGAACGGCGGATTCTTCCCGAACCTGGGGTCCTTGGTGACATCGTCCAGCCGCACCGGGCCCTCGCCGTGGAACGTCGGCGCGAACACCTCGGTGGCCCGCGGATGCGGGAACTTCTCGAACGCTTCCCTGGGCGCGCCAGAGAGCGTGTAGAGCATGTAGCTCTCGCTCGCGTCCGGGTCCGTGACGTTGTAGAAGAACGCCCCGAACTCGGCTGTGGTCAACTCGGTGGCGACGTCGGTGACCTTCTGCACGACGGTGTCACGGTCCAGATTGGAGGCGAGGATGGTCCCGACCTCGTAAAGCTTCTCGGTGACCGCGGCCTGCTCGCTGGCCAGCGCCTGGAGGCGCACGCGCTCGGTGATATCCCGGGCAATCTTCGACGCCCCGATGATCGTCTCCCGCGTCGTCGCGCAGCGGTGAAACCGACAGCGAGATGGCGAGCCGTGTACCGTCCTTGCGGCGCCGGATCGTTTCGTAGTGATCCATCGCCTCTCCCGCGCGGATGCGCGCCAGGACCATGTCTTCCTCGCTCTGCAGTTCATCGGGGATCAGGAGACGAATCGACTGGCCAATCGATTTCGCTCTCGGTGTAGCCGAACATCCTCTCCGCGGCACGATTCCATGAGGTCACCACGCCGTCCAGGTCTTTCGTGACGATGGCGTCGTCGGACGATTCCACGACGGCCGCGAGGCGCCGGTTCGCCCAGTCGGCTCGCTTCTGATCGCTGATGTCACGCGCGATTTTCGAGGCCCCCACGACCTGCCCCGTCTCGTCGCGAATCGGCGACACCGTGAGCGAGATCGGCACGAGAACGTCCGTCCTTTCGCCGGCGTAGTGTCTCGAAGTGATTGACGGATTCGCCGGCCCTGATGCGGCCGAGGACTTCATCCTCCTCGGTCTGTCGGTCGGCAGGGACGATCATGCGAATGGATTGACCGATGGCCTCGCCGGCCGTGTAACCAAAGATGCGCTCGGCGCGCACGATTCCAGGACGTGATGATGCCGTTCAGATCCTTGCTGACAATCGCATCGTCAGACGACTCAATGACACGGGCGAGATGACTCGCGTAGATGTAGTCTGACGATTCGCTCATGGCGCCCGTCGCATCCGGCCTAGCCCTTGCCCGGCTGGCGATTCGACCAGGTGCGTGGCGCCTTCGAACGGATGAGGCCGCGCTGATTGATGGGTTGCACCGTTGGCATGACGGTGGACGATGCCTTGCGGCGTGCCCAGGCTGCGCGGAGTTTGGCCTTGGTCGCGGGCGAGGTCTTGTACCCCTTCGGCCGGCCGCCCTTCCGCGCCTGGTCGAAGCTCTTCGCGGCCGTGCCGCCGAGGTCGCCCAGCACGTCCTGCGCCGACTTCAACAGGCTCTGCAGGTCCGTGGCAATCGACGCCTGATCCTTCTTCCATCGATCGAGCCGCGCCGCCACGAGACCGAGTGCCGTGCCGATGTTGTCAGCAGCCGAGTTCAGAGATGAGTCGCGCGTTCCTCGCTTCGCCACGAATGCCTCCAGTCCGATCAGGACACTCCGCCACGGTCTTTTTCCTGCTCCGGCTCGTTGTCGTAGCCGGCGCCAGGGCCCGTTCGATCGCCGACCTCGCGCTCGGTGGCGCCTTCCCGCTCTTCAGCCGACGGGTCGTCGGCCGGTCCGCTTTCCGGCGGCGCGGGCTTCGGACGGTCGGTTGGTCTGGGATCGGTTTTCATGAGGCCCCCGGGCTGACGGGATCGAGACCGGCGGCCGGAGACCCGTTGGGAGTCCAGCCGCCGGCTGCCGCATCCTGATCTACCGTGACGCGGCGCGACTTTACCGAGTGGTCAGCAAGGGGCGTACCGTGAACATCGTGCCCTCGCCGGGGCCCTAAGCGGTAGGGCTCTGCCCCTTAGGGTGCTTGCGGTGCCCAATGAGGAGCCCGGAGAGCGTCCTCAGAGTCCTGATACAGGAAATGCCTGGTGAGGGGGTAATCGTCGCAGAGGCCCTGAGACATGACGATCTGAATGAGGTGCATCTGCCCGGTCGTGAACCCGGTCACGACCGACGCAAGGTAGAACTCCCACGCACGCATGAAGACGTCGTCGAACTTCATCGCCGACTTGATCGTGTCGTAGTTGCGCAGGAAGTTCGTCCGCCAATGGTGCGCGGTCATCGCGTAGTGACGACGAAGGTTCTCGAGATCGAGCACGTGAAATCCGCGGCGAACCGATCGCTCGGTGACGCCTTCGACGGAGTTGAACCAGTAGCCCGGGAAGATGTGGGTCGCCACGAACGGATCCACCGAGAGCGACTCGCGCATCTTCGAGATGAAGTGCAGGAGGCAGACACCGCCGGGCGCGACGAGCTGCTGGACCTTGTCGAAGTATTGCTCGATGTGCTGCTGGCCGATGTGGCACATCATGCCGACGGACACGACGCGGTCGAACGATTCGTTCGAGGGCACCTGCAGGTAGTTCATGACCCGCACGTCCACCGGCAGTTTGCGGCGCTGCGCCTCTTCGCGAATGTACGTCGCCTGGTTGTCGCACAGCGTGAGGCCGACGCACTCGACGCCGTAGGTCTCCGCCGCGTGAAACATGAGGTGGCCCCAGCCGCATCCGATGTCGAGGAGACGCTGACCGGGCATCAGGCGAAGCTTCGCGACGGTGTGCGCGATCTTCTGTTCCTGCGCGAGATCGAGCGTGTCGTCCGTGGTCCGGAAGTATCCGCAGGAGTACTGGAGACGCTTGTCCAGAAAGAGGCGGTAGAAATCATTGCCGCGGCCGTAATGGTGCTCGATGTGCGCCTTCTGCGTGCCGAGCGAGCGCGCCTGGAGCGCCAGCTTGAACCGATCCCACAGCGTGACCCGGTCGGTCGCGACGTAAATCCAGCTGAGCGAAATCAGCGCCTCTTCCAGATCGCCGTCGATGACGACGTCGCCGGACGCGTACGCTTCGCCAAATCCCAGCGTCGATTGCGCGAGCGATCGCGACATCGCCTGGCGCGTCTTGAAGATCACCTGGAAACGCGAGGGGCCTTCCCCGATGGGCGTGGACGTCCCCGTCCAGTCAACGAGCGTGAATGGCGCACCGGGGTGGTGTTCGAGAAGTTTGAGGAGTGTTCGGCGTGGGTCAGTCATGTCCTTGTTCCCTCGTCTGAAGATCACGAAGCGCTCCGTTACTATGACAAAAAGACCGGAAATTTCGAGCCATTTTCCGGGGGCCGACGCGTTTTGGCCTGGCGCCCACGACGGACCGCCGCCCGCTATTTCACGGTGCCAAACGCGAAGACGGTCTTGCTGCGGTACTCCTGGCCCGGTCTCAACACGGTGGATGGAAAGTTCGGCTGGTTCGGCGAATCCGGATAGTGCTGGGTCTCGAGACAGAAGCCGGCGCGGCGGCCGTACACGCGCCCGCCCTTGCCGGTCAGCGTCCCGTCGAGAAAGTTGCCGGTGTAGAACTGGACGCCCGGTTCGGTCGTCGAGACCGTCATGGTTCGACCGGTCGTGGGTTCCACCACGCGCGCCGCCAGCGACAGGCCGTCGCCGGTCCGGCTCAACACGAAGTTGTGGTCGTAGCCGTTGCCGCGGGCGATCTGCTCGTGCGTGTCGTTGATGCGCGCGCCGATCGCGGTGGGCGTCTTGAAGTCGAATGGTGTGCCGGCCACCGGCGCGATCTGTCCAAGCGGGATCAACCCGGCGTCAACCGGCGTGTAGCTGTCGGCGTTCAGCATCAGCTCGTGGCCGAGCACGTCCTGCGCGTTCGCGCCGGCAAGATTGAAGTACGAGTGCTGCGTCAGGTTGACGACCGTCGGCTTGTCGGTCGTCGCCTGATAGTCGATCACGAGCTCGTTGGACTCGGTGAGCGTGTACGTCACGACGGCTTTCACGGTGCCGGGATAGCCTTCGTCGCCGTCCGCACTCGTGTGGCTGAGCGCGATGCCCACGCCTGTCGCGTTCTGAAAGGGCTCGGCCGGAGACCCAGACGGCTTTGTCCCAGCCCTTGTTGCCGCCATGGAGATGGTTCGGACCGTTGTTCTTCGCGAGCGAATACGTCTGGCCGTCGAGCGTGAACCGGCCGTTCGCGATGCGGTTGCCGTACCGGCCGACGAGCGTCCCGAAGAACGGCGACTTCTCCTCGTAGAGCGCGAGGGTATCGAACCCAAGCACGATGTCGTCGAGCGTCCCCGCACGATCCGCGGTCTTGAGCGTGCGAATGACGCCACCGTAGGTCAGGATGCCAATTTCGGTGCCGGCGTCGTTCCGCAGCGTGATGAGGTCCACGGACACACCGTCTTTCGTACGGGCGAACGGCGATTTGGTCATTCGAGGCGCCATGGAAGGCTGACCGGTCGTTGACGAGGATGATGACCTGTCGCCGCACCCGGTCGCAACGGAAGCGGTTGCACACAACACGACAACAAGCAGGGGCCAGGGGCGCATGATTACGGACGATGATACGGCCTGGCGCGGGCCGTGCCGAGAACGTTCGCGCGAATGGATGACCAGACGAGACCCGCACGGCCGAACGCCCACAGGCCGAAGGTCGTCAGCACGGTCGCGCGAGCCACGGCCGGGAACGACCACGGCAGGTGGCGGGCCATCCGGCCCACGCTCCGGACGCCATCGAGCCTCCGGCCGCCTTCGACTGCCTGCAGCGTCGCGGCCATCTCCGCGAGCGCCACGAGCATCGCACGCCATCGCCGGTACGCGATCCATCCGCACGACGAGATGATCGCCGCCCGCCATTTCCCGTCCAGCACGTCGGCATCGCGCCGCAGCTTCTCGTAGTTGCGTGATAGCTGCGCGCCGAAGTGCTCGTGGCCCGCAAATGTTCCGGGAACGCCGGCCGCCCCGGTCCTTTGTTCACGTGCCGGTCGGGCGTCACGGTCACGACGAGGACGTCGCCCATCCTCCGGGCCGCCTGCAGATGCCTGATGTGACCGATGTGCAGGAGGTCGAAGCAGCCGTGGCACTGCACCACCTTCTGTCCGTCGCGCCTGGCCGCCTGAAGACGAGCGGCGATGGCGGCGAGCGGTCTGGATCCGATATCGCTGCCGAGCGATCGCGTCAGGCGACGGCGCGGCGGACGCGTGCGAGCTGCTGTAGATGCATCAGGTCGTGTCCGGCGTACAGCCGCTGCAGGTGCTCCAGACTTTCCTCACCGCGCTCGGAATGGATCCCGACACGCTTGAGATCCGCCGGCGACGCGCGCTCGACCAGCCGCAGGTTGCCGCGACGGAGCACCGTGAACTGCTCGAGGGCGTCGGACACGTCGGCCTGGTCGTACTGCAGCCGCTCCGCCCACAAATCCTGGTCGTAGCCGGTCAGTACAGGCCGGTCCTGCGCAAGAATGAGCCGCATCCGCCACGCCCAGACGATCTCCGAGTCGGCAAGATGCTGCAGAATCTGGGCGATCGACCATTTCCCCGGCGCTTCGGGTTGACGGAGCTCGGATGGCGACAGCCCGTCGATTGCGCGTGACAGCGCGGGCGTCGTTTCGCGCAGGACGTCAACGGGCTTGCGATCCCCGAGCAGTCCGAGAATGGCGCGCACGTACGCTGCCGCATGCTCGGCCGCGCCAGTCGCGGGATTGGTGAATACCGACATTTGAGACTTCTCCCTCTCTGGCCAATATAGCTAAGATCGCCGCGGATGGACCGGACGCGATCCGCGTGACGAGGACGACAACCACGGGTTCCGGTGCGTGCAGTCAGGGTCCTGAAATTTCGTGTGGGGTGCCGTGCCACAGCAGCGAGAGATCTTCGCCGGGAGTGACGCCTATGAGCGGTTCATGGGCCGATGGAGCCGCTGCCTCGCGCCTCTCCTCACTCAGTTCGTGTCCGTTGGCGGACAAGACTCCGTGCTGGACGTTGGCTCGGGCACTGGCGCACTCGCGTTCTCGATCGCGGAAACGAGCCCGCTCGGTACGCGTAACCGGCGTGGATCCATCGGCCGCCTACGTCCGTGACGCACAAGCGCGAACGCCGAACGACCACGTCCGGTTGGTCTCCTTCATCGTTGGCGACGCACAAGCGCTCCAGTGGCCCGACGCGAGCTTCGACAAGACCCTTTCGCTGCTCGTGATGAACTTCATCCCCGACCCGGCGAAAGCCCTGCGGGAGATGATTCGAGTGACGCGGCCGGGCGGTGTCGTGTCAGCCGCGGTCTGGGACTATGGCGACGGCATGGAGATGCTTCGTGTGTTCTGGGACGAAGCCGTCGCGATCGATTCCACCATCGCCCCGCGCGACGAGCGCCACATGCCCCTCTGCAAGCGCGGTGAGCTGGCGGCCTTGTGGCGCGCGAATGGGATCCAAGAGGTCGCCGAACAGGCGATCGTCATCGAGCTGCCGTTCGATTCCTTTGACGATTACTGGTTGCCCTTCCTGGGTGGACAAGGACCCGCGGCGCCTACGCGGCGTCATTGTCTGAAACGACGCGCGCCGCGCTCGCGTCCAGACTCCGCAAACGTTTGCTCGGCGAGCGTCAAGACGGCGCGTTCACTCTTCAGGCGCGCGCATGGGCCGTCAAGGGTGTGGTCGCCGCTCGCTGACAACAGAGGGCCCGTTGGTTTTCACCTGTTGACAGCCAACAGCTTGAGCTGTAGGCTGCCAACACATGTCGTCCGACAAGCGAGACGTTCTCTACGGCACCCTCGGCCTGATGGTGCTCAAGACCCTCGAAGCACTCGGCCCCCTGCACGGCTACCGGATTGCCCGGCGAATCGAGCAGATCAGCCGCGACGAGCTCTCCCTCAATCAAGGCACGCTCTATCCGGCGCTCCTCAAGCTCGAGCAGACGGGTTGGATCGCGTCGTCGTGGAGTCAGTCCGAAAGCGGCCGGCGTGTGAAGGTCTACACGTTGACGAAGGACGGGCGCAAGCAACTGCGGGTCGAAGAAGCGGCGTGGCAGCAGGCCACGGGGATCGTCTCGCGCTTCTTCAAGATTCCCGCGGACGTGTCATGAGGACGCTGCGCGTTCTGGTGCAGCGCATTCGTGGGCTGTGGCAGCAGGAGCGAATCGACGCCGACCTGCACAAGGAAATCGCAGACCACCTCGAAGAGGCCACGGAGGAGTACCTCAAGGAAGGCCTCTCTCCCGCCGAGGCGCGCCGGGCGGCGCGCATCAGCTTCGGCAACGTCACGCAAACCGAAGAAGCCTACCGCGAGGGTCGTTCGCTCGTGTGGCTCGAGCGTGTCGCACGAGACGCGCGTCACGCGGTGCGGATTCTCTGGAAGCAGCCCGCGCTGACCGTCGCGGTCGTCGGATCTCTCGCGCTGGGCATCGGCGCCAACGCGGCGATCTTCTCGCTGCTCAATGGGCTGCTTCTGAAATCACTGCCGGTGGCGCAGGCGGACCGTCTGGTGCAGGTGACGCCTGGCGGGAGCTTCGGCGCGTGGACGTATCCGTTGTGGCAGGAACTCCGCGATCGCCAGGACGTGCTCGACGGCGTCTTCGCCTGGTCCACGCAAGGCACGGCCTTCGATCTCTCAACGGGCGGTTCGGTCGACGTCGCGAACGGCCTGTGGGTCAGCGGAAGCTTCTTCGACGTGCTCGGTGTCCAGCCTGCGATCGGGCGGACGCTCGTCCCTGCCGACGATGCCCGCGGTGGCGGACCTGACGGCCTCGTCGCGGTGATCAGCCACAGGTTCTGGCAGCGTCGTTTTGCCGGCGCCGCCGATGTCATCGGCAAGACGATCTCGATCGAACGTGTGCCCTTCCGAATCGTCGGCGTCACGCCTGCCGGTTTCGTGGGCCCGAACGTCGGCTCGGCATTCGACGTCGCGATTCCGATTGGCACGCAGCCGATCGTTCTTCGTCGCGACCGCCTGGACCAGCGGAACTGGTGGTGGCTGAACGTGATGGGCCGCCTCAAGCCCGGCCAGACGACCGAGGCCGCGGCCGCAGGGCTCGCCCGGCTCCAACCGACGCTGCGCGATCTGACGAGGCCTGCGGACGTGACGGCCCGGCGAAGCATCGAGCTACCTGAATACGCCGATCGCCGTCGTGCCGGCGCCAGGCGGGCCGTCGTCGTT
Source organism: uncultured Acidobacteriota bacterium (assembly GCA_963730485.1). Classification (GTDB taxonomy): domain Bacteria; phylum Acidobacteriota; class Vicinamibacteria; order Vicinamibacterales; family SCN-69-37; genus CAVTYZ01. The sequence continues at coordinate 108,623 of CAVSRY010000029.1, forward strand.
CCGGGATACCTACCGGCAGGCGCTGACCGCGCTCATGGGCATCGTCGGCCTCGTGCTCCTCATCGCGTGCGTGAACGTCGCCAACCTGTTGCTGGCTCGAGCCGAGCGACGCCGCGCCAGCGTCAGTCTTCAGCTTGCGCTCGGCGCGTCGCGCCTCGGACTCATTCGCCAATCGCTCCTCGAGAGTCTCGTGCTCTCGACGCTGGGCGCCTTGGTCGGACTGGCGATGGCGCACTGGGGTGGTCAATGGCTCGTCGCGCAATTGCCGTCAACCGGCGGCCAGGCCTTCCTGGACGTGTCGCTGGACTGGCGCGTCATCGGCTTCACGACGGGGCTCGCCACCGCGGTCGCGATCCTGTTCGGGACCGCCCCGGCGTTGCACGCGACACGCGTCGATCCGATGGACGCGCTTGAGGGGTCACCGTGGGGCGAGCGGAAGCGGCCAGGGACTGGCAGGAAACGCGCTCGTGGCACTCCAGTTCGCGCTGTGTCTCGTGCTCGTCGTGGCCGCGGGCCTGTTCGTGCGGACATTCACGTCTCTCATCGGACGAGAGACCGGCATCGATCGCGACCGCGTCCTCATTGTCAGCATTGACGCCAGACACAGCCAGCAGGCGTCACCGGAGCGTGGACTCGCGCTGTACAAACGCCTCGCTGAAGCGGTTCGTGCTCTGCCGGGGGTTTCCGAGGTCTCGTTCTCCGCCGTGACGCCGGTCAGCAACAACGAGTGGGACACGACGATCGAAAACCCGCGAGGCGTGTCGCTCGAGGAGCAGGATCGGCGCGTCTACAAGAATGAAGTCAGTCCTGGATGGTTCCGCACATACGGCGTGCCCATGGTCTCCGGGCGCGACTTCAGCGATCAGGACCAGAGACGCCCGCAGGCGGTCGCCATCGTCAACGAAGCGTTCGCTCGCCGGTACTTCGAGGGCAGGAATCCGATCGGCCAGACGATTCGCGAAGTCGGCAGCCCTGCTGATCCGCAGCCGGAACTGACCATCGTGGGTCTCGTGAGGGATGCGGTTTACCTCTCGCTCCGCGAGGTTCCGCCTCCCACCATGTATCTGCCCGCGGCATTCGGATCGGGCGCTGTCAGCGTCCGCGCGGAGACACGGGCTCCCGCGCAACTGAGTCCCGCCGTGGTGGCGGCGATTGCGGGCGTCGACAGAGACCTTGGGGTCTCCATTCGACCTCTCGCCGATGACTTCGCGGTGTTCGTCGCGCGCGAGCGACTGCTCATGCTGCTCTCGGGATTCTTCGGCGTCCTGGCGCTGCTCCTTGCCGGCCTCGGGCTCTACGGCGTCGTGTCGTACGGCGTCGGTGCGAGACGAACGGAGATTGGTATTCGCATGGCACTCGGATCGAGCCGCGCGAGCGTTGTCGGCCTCATCGTTCGACGCGTCGCGATCCTGATGAGCCTTGGCGTGCTGATCGGCCTGCCGGCGAGCGTCTGGAGCGGGCAACTCCTGTCGAGTCTCCTGTTCGACGTCTCACCCGCCGATCCGCTCACTCACACGGCCGCGGTTCTGATCCTGGTCACGGTCGGCGTCGTGGCGGCGTGGGCGCCGGCCCGACGCGCCGCCGGCGTCAATCCCGCGACCACGCTCAAGGCTGGATAGCGGCGGATTGGCTTCGACCGTGCGTGTATCATCAACACGCTTCGGAGACCAACAGGATGACCGGATCAATCGCCGTTCTCGCAAGTGGCACGCTGCTCGTCGCACTCGTGGCTCAGGCGCCAGCGCCCCCACCGCTCCCCACGAACCTGATCGAGGAAGTGCATCGTCTCTACTACACGCCAATACAGAACAACATCCTCCGGGCCGCCGAGCAGTTTCCCGAGGACAAGTACCACGTGGCAGCCGACACCGGACGTTCGGTCGTGGGCGCGCCTGATCGGTCATCTCACCGACGACAACAACATGATGTGCTGGGCCATCACGAAGGAGGGCGCCACGCCGGCCTTCGTGGACATGCCGAACAGCGCGCAGTCGGGTGCGAACAAGCTGTCGAAGGCCGACCTCGTCGCCGGCTTGAAGGCGTCGATCGAACGGTGCAACCAGACGTTCGCGTCGCTGACGCCGGCAACCATGAACGAACCGAGCGGCATGCGCCCCGGCACGACGAAGCTCGGAATGCTGATCTACAACACGAGCCACACGAACGAGCACTACGGCAACCTGGTCACTTACATGCGCCTGCAGGGAATGGTGCCGCCGTCGAGCGCGGGTCGCGGCGGACGCGGGAACTAGCCTGCCGTCGGTGCCGCAGGTTTGAAGGCGATCGCCGCAGCCTTGATTGCCGTTGTTCTCGGCTTCGCCACGCTCCAGCGTTCGGTGCACGTGTATCCAAGGCAACGGCCGGCGCACTGGATCAGCGTGCCCTCGAGTCTGCGTCAGATGAATGACAATGAGACCGAGTTGGAAGTCCTCGGTGCTGCCGTCAGCAACACCGTGTGGCTCGGAGCGTTCACGTCAAGCCAGCCAGTCAACAGATGCGACTGGTGGTATCGACTCGAGGTCGAGGTTCGCAAAGTCGGCGAGCCATTCACGTTCGAGCCCACGCATGTTGGAGGCTGGATCCCTCGATCGTTTTCCAGGGAGTCGATGGCGTATCCGCTGGTCAGCGTGAGCGGCCTGCAGTCCTCGACGGCCTATCGCTGGATCGCCCGCGAGCGCGTGCAGCCATTTACGGAGTTCTCCGAACCGGGGCAGGCGATGCGTTGCGAGCCTGGCGCCGTACGGGATTCAGACTGGGCGTGGCACCACGTCCCATTCGATTTTTCGTTCAGGACGCCAGCACGCTGATTCCTGCGTCTTAGCGCCGCTCTCCGTTGCGCTTTCTGTCTTTATCGTCGCCGCGCCCGAAGACGCGGGACCAGAAACCTCTGCGCGGGCGCTCACGCGTTGACTCGATCTCTTTCTCTGGCTCGACCACGCGCGCGCCGTCGGCGACTTGCCGCGGCTCGTCGCTCGTGACCGATGAGCCGAGGCGCGGGCTTCAAGAAGCGCGCCGGCGGTGGACGACGACCGGAAATCCGAAGGGTCGAACATCGCCGTCCGAACGCTGCCGAACCAGGAGTAGTCGTGAATCGGGCAGGTCCCGGCGGGCTCGGTGCCCCGGCGGAAGTACTCGTAGGCCACGGCTGAGGCCTCGCGCGTTTCGCCGTCCCTCGTCACGCGTCGTGCGTGATAGCAGGCGGCAACCGGCAGCAGGCCGGAGTCCTGACAAATCTCGACAGCGACGAGACCCTGTGGCCGAGTGAACGGCCGGCCCTTCGAGCCGGCCGTCGCGTCGCGCATGAACGTGCCCCAGATGGGAACGGCCAGATCGCCGGCGTAGCCACCAGGCACGATGGTGCGGGGACGATCGAACCCGACCCATACTCCAGCCACGAGGTCAGGCGTGTACCCCACAAACCACGCGTCGCGATATTCATTCGTCGTGCCGGTCTTGCCCGCGGCCGGCAAACGGAATCCCACGTTTCGAGCCTGCCACCCGGTGCCGCGATCGACGACGTCGCTGAGCATCGAGGTCACCTGGAAGGCGGTCTGTTCGCTGATGACGCGACGGGACTCGCCATGATTGGCGAGCAACTGCTTCCCGTGGGCGTCTTCCACACGTCGAATCATCCACGGCTCCTGCAACAGGCCGCCGTTGGCGAAGACCGCGTAGGCCGTCGTGAGCGACAGGAGCGTGACGTCGCCCGTGCCGAGCACCATCGACGGCACGGCCGGAGCCTCCAACCCCATACGCCGCGCGTAGTCGACCGCGTTCGACACGCCAATCGTCTGAAGAATCTGTGCGGCCGCCCGGTTGCTCGAGGTGCGGAGCGCCGTTCGGAACGTCAGCGCCTGCACGCCGGTCTCGTGCCCGTCGTCCGGCAGCCACAGCCCTTCCGGTGTGTCGATCGGTCTGTCGAGGTCGGTGACGAGCGTGGCCGGCGAGAAGCCTTGCTCGAGCGCGGCGGCATAGACGAACGGCTTGAACGCCGAACCGGACTGCCGATGCGCCTGCGAGACGCGGTCGAACTGGCTCTCGCCGAAGTTCCGCCCGCCGACGAGCGCGCGAATCTCGCCCGAGGACGGATCCATGGCCACGAGAGCGCCCTGCAGGTAGTCCGGCGATTCGTTGTCCTTCGGCACCGCGACCTTGCCGCGCACTGGATACTTGAAGGCCCTGCGCTTCTCGATCGCAGTGAGCCCCGCAGCCAGAGACTTCTCGGCGGCTTCCTGCGCGACCGGGTCGTACGACGTGAACACCTTCAGTCCGCCGCGTGACACCGTGTCCCAGCCGAATCGCTCGACGAGCTCACGTGTGACCTGCTGCTTGTAGTACGAGCCCATCTGCTCGTTCTTGAACCCGTTCGCGAGCACGACCGGGGTCTTGGCGACTTCCGCCGCGGTTGCGCGGTCGATGGCACGCGACTCGACCATCTGGTCGAGCACAACAGCCCTTCGAGCGGTGGCGCGATCGAGATGCCGGCTCGGCGTAGTCGCCGACGGCCGCTGAATCAGGCCGGCCAGGAGCGCCGCTTCGCCAATCGAGAGGTCCTTGGCGTGTTTCGCGAAGTACCCGCGCGAGGCGGCTTCGGCGCCGAAATAGCCGTCGCCGAAATACACCTTGTTCAGGTAGGTCTCGAGGATCTCGTCCTTCGTGAAGGCCAGCTCGATGCGGACCGCCAGGTAGACTTCCTTCAGCTTGCGGCGGAAGGTCTTGTCGGGCGAGAGAAAGCTGAGCTTCGCGAGCTGCTGGGTGATCGTCGAGCCGCCCTGTTCCAGGCTCGTGCTGCGGAGATTCGCCCAGGCCGATCCGGCGATGCGCCAGAGGTCGACGCCGCCGTGACCGCGGAACCGCTGATCCTCGATGGCGATGACGGCCTGCAGCAAGTGCGGCGACACCTGATCCAGGGGAATCTCGTAGCGCCGTTCCTCGAAAATCGTGAACGCCGGCTTGTCGTAACGGTCGAGCACGACGGTGGCGACCGGCATGTGTGCCAACGACCGAATCTCGCGCGCGCCGGGCGAGCCAAAGACGACGTCGGCGACGAGGGCGAGGAACAGGACGAGGACGACGCCGCCAGAAATCTTGACGATCTTCTTGTTCCGGGGACTCAGATTCCCGAGAATCGGCTCGACGCGGATGAGCAGTCGCGTGCCCAGCTGCTGCCCACGCTCGAGGAAAGATTGTTGCACCTGGCTCCGTTACTTCACGGAACGTGCCAGCGCAAACCGACGCAATGTGAGCCCGCGTTGGAGGGCGAATTGGCCAGTGTTCCAGTACTTACCTACTTCTGCTTGCTAAACCTTCTGACCGTGCGGCCGAGCTGGAGAAGGTGACGGAAGTCGCTGCTCGAAAAAGTGGTCGGGTGAATTATTCGCAAATAATTCACCCGACCACTTTTCAGTCCCGCTTCCCCGCCTCGACGTCGTGCCAGCCGAACCACGGCTGGGTCCAGCCTTTCGTCTTCCAGCGCCAGATGAAGTGCACGGTCACACTCAAGGCCGTCGCCCCCGCGATCCACCACCAGAAGTACGGCGACCGCCACAGCATGGCGATCACGACGACCGCGACCACCCATTTCACGACCCGGAACCAGAGCGGTTGAGCGCGCAAGGACGTGGCGACACGGAGCTCGCGCTGGAGCGTTTTCTTGACCGGCATGGTGAGCGAGCATTCTGAGGCACCCGATTCAAAAGGGCCAAGGGATGATGGGCCTGAGCGCAGGACTGTATGGGGCCCCAGGCTCGTTGCCACCAGCACCCGCTGGTGTGATGATGAGCGTTCGCCCTCGTCGATGACTGAACGAGTGACGGACACCGTGCGACCGCTCCCCGCAGACTGGCTCGTCGGCGGCGGTGAGATGGGTGCGCTCATTCGCGCCAAGGACTGGTCCCAAACACCCCTCGGACCGATCGACGCCTGGCCACAGAGTCTGCGCAGCGCAGTCAGCATCCTGCTCCCCTCGAAGGCGCAGATCGTGCTCTTCTGGGGGCCCAAGCTCGTCGCGATCTACAACGACGCCTATCGCCCGGTCTTCGGATCGAAGCACCCGGCGGCCCTGGGCATGCCGGCGCACGAATGCTGGAGCGAAGTCTGGGACGTGCTGGAGCCGCTCTTTCGAAACGTGGTCACGACCGGCGAGGCGTTCTGGGCAAAGGACCACCAGTTCGCGCTGCAGCGCCACGGGTACATCGAAGAAACGTACTTCGACGTGTCCTACGACCCGGTCAGAGACGAAACCGGGCGCGTCGGGGGCCTCTTTTGCATCGTCAGCGAAACTACCGGCCGCATCATCGGCCAGCGCCGGCTCGCCGCGCTTCGAGATCTGGGACGTGTCGGGCAGAACGCGTCCTCGGTGAGCGACGTCTTCCGGAACGCCGCCGCGGCGCTCGAGCGCTACGCGAACGACGTGCCGTTTGCGGTGCTCTACAGCTGGGACGGCCGCAGCAGGTCGGCACGCCTCGAGGCGGTCACGGGCATTGCCGCAGGAGATCCGGGCGCGCCTGAACGGCTGGGAATCTGCGGCCAGGCCGGTCCGTGGCCCCTCGGCAGCGACGCCGAGATGACCGTGGCGGAACCCGGCGCCAATCTGGTGCTGCCCGGTGGTCCGTGGCCCGAGCCGACGAAACGCGCCGCCGTCATCCGAATCGGCGTGCCGGGCAAGGATCCGTATGGCTATTTCGTCGCCGGCATCAGCGCGCGGCGTGAGCTGGACGACGACTATCGAACCTTCCTTCAGCTGATCGCGTCCAACATCGCCAACGCGATCGCGAACGTCCGGGCGCTCGAAGGTGAACGCCAGCGCGCCGCGGAGCTGGCCGAACTGGATCGCGCGAAGACGGCGTTCTTCAGCAACGTCAGTCACGAATTCCGAACGCCGCTGACGTTGATGCTCGGTCCACTCGACGACCTTCTGACCAGGAGCGATGATGCGATCACGCCTGAGGACCGCGCGCTCCTCACGATGGCGCGGCGAAACGGCCAGCGGCTCCTGAAGCTCGTCAACACGTTGCTCGATTTCGCCCGCATCGAGGCCGGACGAACACAGGCGTCCTATCAACCCACGGACCTTCCGGAATTGACGGCCGACATGGCCAGCAACTTCCGGTCAGCCTGTGAGCACGCCGGCATCCGCCTCGACGTTCACTGTCCACCGCTCGCCGAAGCGGCCTACGTGGACCGCGAGATGTGGGAGCAGATTGTTCTGAATCTCCTCTCCAACGCCTTCAAGTTCACGTTCGACGGTGGAATTTCGGTGCGGCTGGAGGATGACCGCGGACACTTCGTGCTCGTCGTCACCGATACGGGCGCCGGCATCCCTGCCGAGGCGCTCCCGCGCATGTTCGAACGCTTCCATCGCGTGGCGGACACACGTGGCCGGAGTCACGAAGGGAGCGGGATTGGCCTGGCGCTGGTCCAGGAACTGGTGAAGCTGCACGGCGGATCGATCAGCGTCGAGAGCCAGCTCGGCGAGGGCACGACGTTCCGGGTCGCGATTCCGAAAGGCAGCGGCCACCTTCCCACAGAGCAGCGTCAAGAAATCGCGCGAGCATCCGTCCCGACCCGCGACGCGCGCCGATGCCTATGTCGCCGAGGCGCTGGGCTGGCTGTACACCGATGCGGCCACGTCGGTTGCGGCCCGCGCGCCGAGCGAGCATCGCATCATCGTCGCCGACGACAACAGCGATCTCCGAGAGCATGTGCGGCGACTGCTCTCCGACGATTACGACGTCGAGGCGGTCGTCGACGGACGCGCCGCTCTCGAGGCGGCACGTCGTCGCCGGCCCGATCTGATCATTTCCGACGTGATGATGCCCGGCCTCGACGGGTTCGAGCTGATTCGCGCGTTGCGCGCGGATGCCGAGCTGCGCGGGACGCCCGTGATTCTGCTGTCCGCGCGGGCGGGTGAAGAGGCCCGCATCGAAGGCCTGGGCAGGGGCGCCGACGACTACCTGGTGAAGCCGTTCAGCGCGCGCGAGCTGCTCGTGCGCGTCGGCGCGCTGGTGAAATCCGCCGCCATGCATCGGCGGGCGGCCGAGGCGCTCGCGCAGTTCGAGACGCTGCTCAATGAAGCGCCGCTCGGTGTGTACCTCGTGGACGAGGACTTCCGCATCGCGGCCGTGAATCCGGTCGCCCGCCCGGCCTTCGGGGACATTCCGGATCTCATCGGCCGCGACTTCGACGCGGTCATGCGCGTGCTGTGGCCGACGGCGTATGCCGACGAGGTCGTGCGCATCTTCCGGCACACGCTCGAGACCGGGGAACCCTACGTGGTGCCCGAACGCGTCGAGGAGCGGCTGGATCGAAAGGTCACGGAATTCTACGAATGGCAAATCAATCGCATTCCGCTTCCCGGAAACCGGCGCGGGGTCGTGTGCTACTTCCGCGACATCTCGAAGTCCGTCATCGCTCGCGAGGCGCTGCGCGAGGCCGACCATCGCAAGGACGAGTTTCTTGCCACGCTTGCGCATGAGCTTCGGAACCCGCTGGCTCCGCTCCGTAGTTCACTCGAGGTCCTGAAACTGGGCGGCACCGGGGGGTCGCCCGTGGACATCATGGACCGGCAGTTGAGCCACCTCGTGCGGCTCGTGGATGACCTGATGGAGGTGTCGCGTATCACGCGCGGCGAAGTCGAGCTTCGGAAGGAACCGGTGAGCCTCGATCAGGCGCTTCGAAACGCCGTAGAGGGCAGCGAGCCGCTCATCCGCGCCGGAGGACACAGCCTCAGCATCTCGATGCCTCCTGATCCCATCATGCTGGACGCCGATCCCGTGCGCCTCGCGCAGATATTCGGGAATCTGCTCAACAACGCCGCGAAGTATTCAGAGGCCGGGCGGACGGATTGCCGTCGACGTTCGGCGCGAGGGCGCCGAGGCCGTGGTCGCCATCAGCGACACGGGCGATGGCATCGAGGCCGAACAGCTGCCGCAGCTGTTCAAGGTGTTTGCTCGAGGGCACCGGAGCGCCAGCCGGAATCAGACCGGGCTTGGGATCGGTCTGGCCCTTGTGCGGCGGCTGGCCGAAATGCACGGCGGCCGGGTCGACGCGGAGAGCCAGGGCGCCGGCAAAGGCAGCTGCTTTACGGTGCGGCTGCCGGCCGGCAGTCCATAACGCGGGCCAGCCGCTCCACTCGGCGAGGCACTCTTCTTGCTGCGATCGCGCGCGAGGAGGCCGACCATGAAGAAGGAGAACGAGTGGGACGCAAAAGCCAAAGCACCTGACCCCGACGATCTGACGTCGGAGCTCCCGCCGGTGGACAAGCACGTCGACTACACCACGATGGAACACCACGAAGACATCCCGGATTCGGCCGACACCGGCGATCCGAGCCGGCCGCAGGGCGAGTTCTGGCACCGGAACGAGCGGCCGCGCGCCGAGGCGATCAAGGACGTGCGACTCAAAGACTGACCTACGATGCCGGGACGCACCGTCTCAGGATCCGCAACCTCACGAATGCATCGTTGGCATCAGGGGGCTCGGCGCCAGTCGCCGTTGGCGGCCGTGCGTCAGTGGCGGTACACACCGACGTTGCTGAACGGCACTCCCGTTAAGGTCGCGACGTCGGTGAACGTGACGTTTGCACACCAGCCATAAACGAAAACCACGTTGGGTGAGATTTACGATCGACGTAAAACTCACCCGGCGTGTTTTTTTATCCGACGTGTCTTTTCTATCGAGGCCAGCCGCTCTGCGGCAGACCCGGCGTGATACGCACGGCGTTCTGGTAATAGACCTTCTTCAACACCGCGTCCGGCAGATCCAGCCCGTACAGTTTCCAGAACGCGTGGTACTCGCGGTAGTAGTCGAAATATTCGTCCGCGGTCTCGAAGACCCGCCAGTAGTACGGGAACTCGGACGGCTCGAACGTGTCCTTCCCGAAGAGCAACCGGTCCTGGTACTTGATGAAAAGCTCGCGGGCGGCACGCGGCTGGCGGCCGAGGTCGTACAGCACCGCGCCGAGCTCGGCGTACACGTTGGGGTTCTCGTCAAAAAGCTTCGCGAGACGGCCGTAATCATTGCCATGCCACGCGAGGTGCGCGGCGACGAACCTCGTCTTCGGGATGCTTCTTGAACAGCCGGTCGCGTTCCGCGAACAGTTCCTCCACCTTCGGGTACTGATCGGTCATCCAGCGCCGATCGGGGAACAGCGCGAGCTCGAGCCACCGCTCATTGTGAAAATCGAGCGGGCTGAAGAACTCGGGCGGATCCGCCGTGTGGATGAAGACCGGAATGTTCAGGCGAGCAGCCGCTGCCCACACCGGGTCGAGATCGGGATCGTCGAGCTTCAGTCTGGTGCCGTCGGCTTTCTTGGTGCTGAGGCCGAGGCCTTTGCCAATCTCGCCGACGCCGACCGCGCCGGCCTTGATATCCGCCTCGAGCTGCGCGACGGCCTTCTCCGCCCAGCCGGGCCCGACGCCCTGAAAGCTGATGCCGGTCAGGATGCGCACGCGATCCTTGTAGGGACTGTTGCGCACGACTTCCACCGCTCGCTGCAGCCGTTCGCCGGACATGTTGTCTGCGCTGAGGGCGAGTTGCACGCCGATGCTGTCGAGCTGCTTCATGAACGCCGCGAGCGACTCCTGCGACGTGAGCATGCCGGCGACGTGCGCGTGGTAGTCGACCGCGCCGTACTTGGCCTTGGGCACCATGTGCGGGGTCGCCACCACGGTCGAGTGCGGACGATAGTCCACGATCGACGGCGCGGGAAACTCAGGCGCGCGGCAGTTGTCAGCGCGCCACTCGGTCATGCCCGACGGGCACTCCTCACCGGGCTGAATGGCCACACCGCCGCCGCGCCCGCCGCGGCCACGGCCGCCTCCCTGGGGTGGACCCGCGGGGCCACCGCCTGGCGCCGGACCGGCGCCGGGTGCCGGAGCCGGTGCGGGCTGCTGAGCTCCGGGTTGAGCCCCCGGTTGATCAACGACGAACGAACTCAGGATGAATGCAAGAAGGAGCGCGATGGGAAGCCGGAGCGTGCGCATCGCACGAGCCTACCCTCAGACTCAGGTTCCGGCAAGAACTGCCCGGGCCACGTCTATGGTCGCGTGCAGGAACGCCCGGATAGGCGCGCCTGAAGAACCCATCCGACCACCAACCCTGCGACGTAGAACGCCACGACTGGCAGCGTGTAGAAGGTCAGTAGGAATCCCATGAGCTCGACAGGGGTGTCGTAGGGCCTCGGCGGCCCCTCGACGATGAGCATGAAGAGGATAAAGAACGCTCCGGCTGATGCCACGACCACGCAGAGCGCGAGCCAGGCCAGATGCCAGCGGTTCCAGAACATCACATCTCCCTCGTTTCCTCGCGGGGCTGGGAACACCCCGACCGTGAGCAAACACGGGAGTTTGACGAAAGTTTCAGAACGTGGCCGCAACGCCGATTCGTGAATCGCCCATGCCGTAGTACAGCAGCCAGCGCCCGTTGAATCGCACGAGACCCTCCACGAAGCACACGTTCCCGACCTGCCCGACGGTTTCGTGCTGGGTCCGCACGCTCAAGAACGGCGCAGTCGTGCGGGCGATCAGGGCGCCGGGATCACCGGCGTCAAACAGGGCCTGGCCGGCGGAGTACGCCATCTCCGGCAGTGAGGGATCGCCGACCGCCTGGCGGTTCGCGCTGTTATAGAGGAGCAGGATGCCGCGCGGCGTGACGATGGCTTGCGGTCCTGGTTCGACGAGCGCGCTGTCGAAACGGTGCCGGCGCGGCGTGATGGCTGACGCGAGCACTGCCGGCTGGCCTGCGGCCGCCTGTACGCTCGATCGGCGTCCAGTCCGCGAGATTTTCGGACGAGGCCAGGAAGATGTCCGTGTCGCCCCAGTACATCCAGTAGCGTTTGTCGATTCGCGCTGCGACGAAACGGTCCGCGCGGCGCTCGCACACGATGGCGCCGGACTTCGACCAGCGATCGCGAAAGCGCCCGCCGCCGGCGCTCGCAAACGCGGGCCCGGTCTTCGTCCATGTCAGGAGATCGCGCGACGAGGCGACACACAGCCGGGCGGTCTTCCCGTCATAGCTCGTGTACGTCATCACGTACCGGCCATCGTCGGCCTCGACGACCCGCGGATCCTCGCATCCGCCTTCCCACTCGTATCGTCGAAACGCGTCGTTGTCGGGATAGAGCACCGGTTGCGGACGACGCTCGAAGTGGAGCCCATCGCGACTCGTGGCGAGCCCGATGCGCGACGTGCCGGCGAACCGTCCGACGGTGTCCTCGGCACGATAGATGAGATGGACCAACCCGTCCTTCACGACGGCCGCCGGGTTGAAAACGTCCTTCTCTTCCCATGCGACGCTGCGTTTGCTGACCGGACAGGTAAACCGCGTATCGGCGCGCGGCGTGAGAATGGGCTCGCCGTTCAGCTCTCGCGTGAACGGACCAATGGCCCACGCAGGGACGGCGTCTTCACCCGAATCGGCGGTCGAAGTTCGAGCTTGCGCGAAAACAGAACGAGGAATTGACGCAGTGACAGGGATGGCCGCGCAGGATGCGAGCCATTCACGACGGGACAACGCAGGCATGCCCGCATCGTAACGCCACTTCCAACCCTAGCTTCGAAGTTCTTACACATCCAGATCGTACGCGACGACTTACGAGACTGTCAGCGAGAACCCGGACTAGACGTCCTTGAGCGCGACGGTCGGGCTTCGGCGGGATGCCCGACGCGCCGGCCACCATGTTGCGATCAGGCACGCCGAGGCGAGTAGAACGCACATGAAGATCAGCGTCGTGCGATCGAAGGCACTCACGGCGAAGACGTGATGTTCGAGGACACGCGACGAGGCCAGCGCAGCGAGCAGCCCGAGGGTGAGCCCGGCTGCCAGGACGATGCTGCCCTCTCGCACGAACAGCCACACCACGGCATTTCGCCCGGCGCCGAGCGCCATGCGGATGGCCAGTTCGCGTTCGCGCTGCTCGGCGGCGTACGCCGTGACCGCGTAGATACCGAGGACGGCAATGAACGCGGCGACGGCGGCGAAGCTGGCCATCACGATGCTCAGGAATGTGGTGCCGGCCAACTCGCGATTGTCCTCCTCGACACGATGAAAGAGATCCACGACGGCACGTGAATCGATCGCACCAGCGACGTTGCGAAGGCTGGGCAGGAGCGAGGCTGTCTCACTGCCGCCTCTGAGGAAGAAGGAGCCAAAGCGGAAATCGGGAATCCACGGCGTGTAGATGTCGTTCAGGTTGGTGTCGCCGTACCGCTGCCGAACGTCCGCCACCACGCCAACAACGGTCTGCCAGGGACCGGGCGGTCGCGCGCCTCCCGCGGTGACTTCAACCTGACGTAGCTGCTTTCCGAGCGCGGAATCGCCCGGCCACAGACGTTTCGCCAGCGACTCGCTGACGATGGCGACAGGCGCCGAGGCAGAGGCAGTCACGTCATCCCACGTCACATCGCGGCCACGCCGAAGCCTGATGCCGAGCGTCCCGAAATAGCCCGGCCCCACGTTGACCGCTCCGGCGTTCACCACGTGACCATCGCGCCCGTCGATCTCGATGGCGTGCTCGGGAAAGTCGACGAATGTCGGCCAACTGCTGAACACGACAGGAAGCCCGGTGGTCTCGGAGGCCTGGCGCGTGAACTGATCGTAGAAACGCGAGAAGGCTGCGGCGTCGGGGTAGTCCGCGGCCCTCAGCTCGATTCGCGCACGGGCCAGCTGATCCGACTCGAATCCGAGGTCCGTGCGCACCATCGCGACGACACTGCGGACCATCAGCCCGCAGCCAACGAGCAGGAGCAGCGTGACGGCTACCTCGCCGGCCAGCATGCTCGACCGCAACCGGCGCATCGAACGTCCGTCGGTGGTTGCAGTTCCTGTCCGGCGCAGCACGTCAGCGAGCCCGCTGCGGCTCGACATCAGGAGAGGCAGGAACGACAGGCACAACGCGATAGCCAATCCCGCGGTACCAACGATCAGGAGCACTGTCATGTCGAGTGCAATGGTTGCCGTGCCGCCCGGCGCCGGACGGCCGAGTTGCGCCTCGACGAGCGGACCGAGGACACCGAGCGAGAGAGTACGTCACGATGAGCCCAAGGCCGACCGCCCCGGCGGAGATCAGGAAGGCTTCGGTCGCGAGCATCCTCGCGAGTTGCCTGCGGCTCGAACCGAGGGCCAGTCTGTACCGCGACCTCCTTCTGGCGCCGCGTGATCCGAAGCACGATCAACACACCGACGTTCGCGAAGACGAGAATGAGGACCAAAGCCGCCGCCGCTGTCACGCCCACAAGCACCGGCCGAAACTGGCCGGCGTAGCGCTCGCGCGCAGACTCCAGATGCACGCCGCTCCAGTCGGGCGGCAGGTCGGTCGCAACCTGTCGAACGGCGTCCGTCAGTCGAGCCTCGACGCGTTCTGGAGGAACGCCGCGCCGAAGACGAACCATGTAGTACGTCCGCACCGGAGCTGTAAACGGCACGACGAGGTCGATCGGTTGACTGCTCTCGCCGCCGATGTAGAAGTCCGGTGGAAGCACGCCCGCGATTCGGAGACTCTCACGCCGGCCGGACTGGGTCTCGGTGAGCAGCGGCCGTCCGATGGCCTCGGGGGACGAACCAAAGCGATCGCGCCAGACGGTGTAACCGATCAGGACGGCTGGATCGGAGCCGGCGCGGAAGTCGTTCTCGGCCAGAAGACGGCCGGCCGCCATTCGCACGTCGAGTCCGGCAATGACGCCGTAGCTCACCCGGCGCGCTCGCAACGAGCGTGTGACCATCCCGTCGGTCACGTGAAGCGTCTCGGCGGCCGAGACGATCGGAAACTCGATGACGTCGCCGACCGTGGCCCAGTCGAGCCGCGACAGGTTGGCCGGCTCCCACGGGCCTACCGGTGTGTACATCACGTGATAGACGCGCTCGCCCGCCGGATACGGCAGCGATCGAATCAGATAGGCGTTGGTGACGGCCACCGAACAGGCCGCGATCGCCAGGCCGAGCGTGAGGGACAACACGGCACCGGCCGTAAACGCTGGAGTCCTGCCGAGCGATCGCAGCGCAAAGCGGACATCCCGGGCCGTGTCGTCGATCCACAGCCAGCCCCAGGCCTCGCGCGCATCCTCGCGGAGACGGAGCGGCGCGCCAAACGCACGTTGGGCCCGGCGCCGGGCCTCAGCAGGCGCGGCACCACGTGCCGCCTCGCGGGCGGCTCGCAGGTCGACGTGCAGTGCCATTTCGTCGTGAAGGTCGCGATCGAACCGGCGCGGCCGAAGCAACGTCTTCAGGCGGCGGACGATCTCGCGAAGCACAGTCATTCGGGTCCCACTCCCGCTCACACGGCCTTGATGACGCGCCGAATCGCCGTGAACACCCGCTCGAATTCCACGATTTCGTCGGACAGTTGCCGCTGACCGGCCTTCATGATGCGGTAGTAGCGGGCGCGACGATTGCCGTCGGTCACGCCCCATTTCGCGCTGACCCAGCCCTTCAGCAGCATCCGCTGCAGCGCGGGATAGAGCGAGCCCTCGGGGACGCTAAACACGTCGCCGGAGGTGCGTTCGATGGCGTCGACAATCTCGAACCCGTGGAGCTCGCCGCGCCTCGACAGCGTGGTGAGAATGAGCAACTCGAGGGCTCCCTGCGGGATCTCGTCCTTACGCATTCACGCGCTTCAATGGCATAGACATTCTAGGTCACTAGCATAGAGTGTCTATGCCACGCAAGCCCGCACGCTTCCCGGTGCTTCGCCGCGCGCCACTGATAATTGCCTCTCACCGGCACCAGCCGTAGTGAAGAACGTCTTCCGAACGTGGTCCGGAACAGTCGTAGCGGCGCGTGGTACTGTTCGTCGCTTCTGACTTCTGACTTCTGACTTCTAAGTTCTAACTTCCCGAAGGGTTCACTCCCCTTGCAGTGACACGATCGGATTGACTTTCGACGCCCGTCGGGCGGGTACGTAGCTCGCCACGAGTCCGATCACAATCATCGCCGCCGACATCGCGACGAACGTCGGCGCGTCGATCGCCGCGACGCCGAAGAGCAGGCTGCCGAGCGCGCTCGTCATCCAGAGCGCGAAGCCGATGCCGATGACGACGCCCACGACGACGACCCGCGCGCCCTGGATCACGACCATTCGCCGGACCTGCTCCGCTCTTGCGCCGAGCGCCATGCGGACGCCGATCTCGCGCGTGCGCTGGGCCACGACGTAGGAGAGGACGCCGTAGAGACCGACGGCGCCGAGGATGAGCGCCAAGGTCGACGCGACGCCGAGCGTCAGCATCGTGAACGACAGGTCCGTCATCGAGTCGCCGGCAAGCCCCGCCATCGTGAAGACGCGGTACATCGGCGCCCGCGGCGCCATCTCGCGGACGATCGCGCGGACCTCCGGCGCGATCGTCTCGGCGCGGGGCGTCTTGATGACATACGCCGGCGACGAGATCACCCAGCTCCTCGGCTCTGGTCCAACGAGCGGGAAATACACGTGAGAACCCGCCTTGTCGCGGAAGTTGTTACTGCTTCACGTCGTCGACCACTCCGACGACGGTCTCCCACGTCTTGAGACCCTGTTGCTGGAGGCGCTTGCCGATGGCGCTTTCGCCTGGCCAGAGCGCTTCGGCGGCCGACTTGCTGACGACGACGTTACGAAGGTTGGATAGGTGATCGTTCGTCTCGAACGGACGGCCGGCGATCTGGTCGATGCCCATGGCCTTGAAGTAGTCGCCGGCTGCGTAGGTCACCTGGATCAACGGCCCCGTGTCCGCCTCGGCGGCCGTGCCTTCGCGGCGGAAGTGCGCCGTGAAGGTTCCTTCGTTCAGTGGAATGTTCTCGACGAGCCCGACGAGCTGGACGCCGGGCAGCGCACGAAGCCGCTCCATGAACTCGAGGTCGAAGCGCGCGAAGGACGGGCCGTCCGTCAGGTCCGGGTTCTCCGGCGCGATCTGAAACGTGAAGAGGTCCTTCGTGTCGTAGCCCGGATCGACGTGCGCGCAATTCCCAGAAGCTGCGCACGAGCAGTCCCGATCCAATCAGCAGCACGAGCGCCAGCGCGGTCTGACCGGCGACCAGCCCGTCGCGTCCCCAATGGCGCCCGCGCGTCGCGCCGCGGCTCCCGTCGCGGAGGCGCGCGAACTGCCCGCCCGACGCGCGCAGCGCCGGCACGGCGCCGCACGCCAGCGCCGCGAGCATCACGGCGACGACGCGTGAACAGAATCGTCCAGCCCGTGATGTGGACGTCGCTGAGCCGTGGAATGCCCGGCGGGCGCGGCCCGGAGGAATGCGGGCAGGGTCAGGGCGGCGATCGACGATCGCGAGACCTCCGGCCAGGGCGGCGATGACGATCGCCTCCGACATCTGGACGCGAATGAGCTGGGCACGCGTGGCGCCGATCGCACGGCGCACGGCGAGATCGCGCTGGCGTCCCTCGGCGCGCACGATGAAGAGATTGGCGACGTTGGCGCACGCGATGAGCAGCACGATGGCCGATGCGGCGAAGAGCACCCACAGCGGACGCGACACGCCTCCGAGCAGTTCCTCGTCGAACGGACGCACGATCGCGCGGTGTTGCGCGATGAGTGCGCGCGTAATTGGCGCTGCCGCCGAATCGCTCGGGGAGCCGGCGGGCCAAGGCCGTCAGCTCGTTCGCGACGGCATCGACCGTCGCGCCCGGCGCCATACGGGCGACCAGGGGCACGCCAAAAAATTGCCCGGGCGTCAGCCCCTCGGCTCGAACGTAGCTCGAGATCCAGACCTGCGTGTTGGGCGAGGGAAAGCGGAACTCCGGATCGAGCACGCCCACGACGGTTCGATCGCTCGCCGGCCATGAAAAACGTCCGGCCGAGGACATTGGGATCGCCGCCGAACCACGACTGCCACAACCCATAGCTCAACACCGCCACGCGTTCCTCGTCGGCGGGAACCGGAAGCCGGCCGAGGATGGGCCGCGCACCAAGCGTTGTGAACAGCGAGCTTGGCGGCGCCGACATCCAGATGCGTTCGACCCGGTCGCCTGCGCGCATCGTGGACGTGAACTCGAAGTAGAACCCGACGTCCTCGAGCAACTTCGATTGCTCCTTGTATTGCAGATAAAACTCGCGCGCGACGTTGAACTCGGCTGGAAGATCCGAGCCTGGCGAGGTGCCGGCGATATACACGAGCCGGTCGGCGTTCGGATACGGCAGCGGGTTCAGCAAGACGGTGTTCACGACGCTGAACATTCCGGCATTGGTCGCCGATGGCCAGTCCCGAGTGTGCCGACGGCCATCAGCGTGAAGCCGGGCGCCCGCCTCAACGCGCGCGCGGCATGACGAAGATCACGTGTCCACTGTTCGGCGACCCTGAGCATGATGGTGTTGGACGAGAAAACGCGCCAAAAGGATGCTGGGCGCGGGAGAAACGAAAAGTGTCGTGGCGTTCCGGAGCCATTCGTGACCTTCGAACTTCTGACTTCTGACTTCTGACTTGATATTGCTCTTAGAATGCCCCGGTGTCCCCAGGCCGTGTCCTTGTCGCTGGTGCGAGCGGCCAACTGGGCGGCGCGATTGCCCGCCAGTTGTTGGCGGCCGGTTTCCCCGTGCGTGCGCTCGCCCGCCGCCGCGACAAGCTGGCCGATCTCGAGCGCGCCGGGGCCGAAATCGCCGCGGTGAATCTGCTCGACGGGGCGAAGCTCCAGGAGGCCTGCAAGGGCGTCGAACAGATCATTTCGACGGCCAACAACAACATGGGCGCCGGCCCGACGAGTCCCGGGCCGGATCGACCTCACCGCACACCAGAACTTGTGCGCCGCCGCCCGGAACGCACGCGTGCGGCGGCTGACCTACGTGTCATTTCGCGGCCTGGGCGCGGACGAGGCGGTCGATATCTTCCGGCTCAAGTGGTACATCGAAGACGCGATCCGGCGAAGCGGCGTGCCCTACGTGATGCTGCGGCCCACGGCGTTCATGGACGTGTGGATCAACGATGTGATCGCGGACCGTGTCCGGAAGAAGGGCGGTGCCCTGATCTTCGGCGACGGATCGGCCGTGGCCAACTACATCGCCGTCGACGACGTGGCGACGTTCGCGGTCAGGGTCCTCGGCCGTAGCGAGATCGTCAACGAAGTCATCGAGGTCGGCGGGCCGTCGGACGCGTCATTCACCGATCTCGCCACACTCGTCGAACGCAAGTGCGGAGTCTCCGGCCGCCGCCAACACGTGCCGGTGGCGATGCTGCGAGATCCTGCCGACGCTCATCCGGCCGTTCAACGAGACCGCCGCGCGGCTGATGTCGCTCGGCCATTACGCCGCCACGAGGTCGAAGCCCTTTCCCAACTGGAAGCAGGCGGCCGATCGCTTCGGCGTCACGCCCCGGACGATTGAGCGATATCTGGACACGTGGCCCGTCGCCGCGCAGACGACCGATCGCCGCGCCTGAAACTTTCGTCCCCGCCGCGGGTTGTTCACCCATGCGTGCGGCGCATGGTTGTCGTTCTGTGGTTCTGTGTCGCTCGTCGCGAGTCGTCTCGTGCCATGGTTCGCGACTGCCGCCGCGGAGCGCTGGTTATTTCAGCCATGCGTGCGGCGCTGGTTGTCGTTCTTGGTGTGTCTCTTTCGGTCTCGTCATCCATCGTCGCGACCGAGGCGCCGGTCTACCCCGCTGCACATTGGGATCGTCGTCGCGGATCCCGACCGCCGCAGGCTATTCGACGGCCCGCCTCGACGCCTTGAGCGAGACGCTGCGCGCCGGACAGACGACCGGCATGCTCGTCGCAGTCGGCGGGCGTGTGCTCTTCGAATACGGCGACGTCGCCGAAACGAGCTACGTCGCGTCCGTGCGCAAGAGCCTGGTGTCCATGCTCTACGGCAAGTACGTGGCAAACGGCACGGTCCGTCTGGACCGGACCCTCGGCGATCTCGGCATGGATGACACCGGCGGCCTGCTGCCCGTCGAGCTCCAGGCGACAGTCGGCGATCTGTTGAAGGCCCGCTCGGGTGTCTATCACCCGGCGGCAAACCTCGGAGACGCGTCGGAACTTGCCCCGGCCCGCGGGTCCGTTCGGCCGGGGAGCTACTTCCTCTACAACAACTGGGATTTCAACGCGCTCGAGTGGATTCTGGAACACGATACGCAGCGGTCGGTCTACGACGTGTTCACCGAAGATATCGCACGTCCGATTGGCCTCGAAGACTGGGATCGAACGCCTGGCGCACACGCCTCGTTCGATTCGCAACGACACGAAGCTCTCCCAGTATCCCGCCCATCACTTCGTGCTGTCGACGCGTGACATGGCGCGCATCGGCTATCTCATGCTTCGCGGCGGCCAATGGCAGAATCAGCAGGTCATTCCCGCGGACTGGGTCGCGCGGAGCACGGCCGTGGCGACGCCCGCCCGAGAGGTGGAGAAGCACCTCGCCCTTTATCGCCGGGCTCGGGTACGGCTACCTGTGGTGGGTGTTCGATCCGGCGCGATCGGTTGGCACGCCGCTCGACGGGGCATTCACGGCCTCAGGCTCGTTCGGCCAGTACATCACGGTCGTCCCGGCCCTCGACATGGTGATCGCGCACAAGACAGCGGTTCCGCCGCCGCGCAACGTCACGAACGAGAGGTACTTCGGGACGATTCTGCCGCAGGCGATCGCGGCTGGCCGGTCAGGCGGCTGAACGGCGTTGTCGGACCGGCTCGGTCGCCGCCCGGACGCGCGACGGCACCAGCTTCCGCACCCACCGCTTCAAGGTGGCGCTGCACGGCGGCAGCGGATCGCAGGCGAGCACGTAGAGCACCACGGTCGTGAGCACGATCAGCACATAGCTCAACATGATCACGTGGATGCGAATGCTGAGGTACGCGAGGACGACCGGATAGCTCATCACGACCGATAGCGTGAGGAATGAGATCCGCAGCGGCGCATCGCGGACACGCCGCGGATTCCGGAGCCCCTTGGCGACCCGCCGGTACGCGTTCGTTTCGGACGCCTCGATCGGCTCCTTGAACACGGTCTGTGTCAGCAGGTACAGCAACCCGCTGCAGAACAGCGTGACCATGACCTGCTCGACGAGGTCGGTGCCCCACGCATACATGGCGGCCCAGGCAAAAAACACGACGATGCTCAGATTGGTCAGCTGGACGCCAAGCCAGACGTTGGTCTTCCCGGTCAGGCGCTGGAACGCGCGACACCCTTGCTCAATCAGGTTGAGGAGGCCAAGGTCGAGGTACGTCATCTCTATTGATACAGACACCGGTACACGCGCCAAGGTTTCCCGCGCTAGTCCTGAATCGGCGCGACCTTCCCCTCGTCGGGCCCGCCGTGGAGGACGGGCACGACCAGAACACGGCGGTCTAGTCTGCCAACGTCGAGCCGGACTACTCTTGGTCTCAGATGTCCACAGTGAACAAGCAAACGGTTGAGACGTACCTGGATGGGTTCCGATTGACCGACCGCGAGCGAATCCTCTCGTGTCTGACAGATGACGTCGAATGGGTCATTCCCGGCGCGTTCCACGTGCGTGGCAAGCACGAGTTCGCCACGCACATTGTCGATGAGGGTTTCGCCGGCCAGCCCGAGATCGCGATCAGCCGGTTCATCGAAAGCCACGATGTCGTGGTCGCGGAAGGATCGGTGCGAGCGCCGAAGACGGACGGCACGGTCATGGACCTCGTCTTCTGCGACGTCTTCGACATGCGGAACGGAAAAATCCGCCGGCTCGTCAGCTACTTGATGGAAACGGGGGCCTGACGGGCGGCATGCGCACATCTGGATGGCTGGTTGCTCCGATGTTCGTCCTCAGCGCCATGATTCAGGGTCAGCAGGACGGCGACTGGCCCGCGTACGGGCGCGATGCGGGCGGAGAACGTTTCTCGCCGCTGAACGACATCAACCGCGGCAACGTCGCGTCTCTTCAGGTCGCCTGGACCTTCCGCACGGGCGACGCGTATCAGCCGCCACGCGGCCGGCCGACGGCGTTCGAGGCGACGCCTCTTCACGTCGACGGCACGCTCTACCTGAGCACGCCGGTCGGGCGAGTCATCGCGCTGGACTCGGCGACCGGACGGCCTCGGTGGGCGTTTGACGCGAAGGTGCCGCGAGACATGGGATACGGCGACTTCGCCAGCCGCGGCGTCTCGATGTGGCAGAGCGGAGGTGAGCGGCGCATCTTCGTCGCGACCATCGACGCTCGCCTCATTGCACTCGACGCAAGGTCCGGTCAGCCAGTGCAAGGTTTCGGCACGTCCGGGACGGTCGACCTCCGGCAGGGGCTGCGAATTGGACCGGAAGGGTTCGCGGACTATCAGGTCACGTCGCCTCCGGCCGTCGTCGGCAACACGATCGTCGTGGGTTCTGCGATCCAGGACGGGGCGACGACACGAGAGCCGAGCGGCGAGGTGCGTGGCTTCGATGCGCGGACGGGCGCGCTGAAATGGAGCTGGGATCCCATTCCGCAGGATCCGTCGGCTCACGGCGCGAGCACGTGGAAGAACGGAAGCGCCGGGCGCACCGGGGCCGCGAATGCCTGGTCGGTCATCGTGGCCGATCCCGGCCGCAATCTCGTGTTCGTGCCGACGAGCAGCCCGAGTCCCGACTACTTCGGTGGCGAGCGCCTCGGTGACAACCTCTTCGCCAACTCGGTCGTCGCCCTGCGAGCCGACACAGGCGTGCGCGTGTGGCACTTCCAGACGGTTCATCACGATCTCTGGGACTACGACGTCGCGTCGCCGCCGATCCTGTTCGATTGGCGGCGGAACGGCCAGACGATCGCGGCCATCGGCGTCGCGTCCAAGACCGGCCACTTCTTCGTGCTCGATCGGGAAACGGGCACGCCGCTGATTCCAGTGGAAGAGCGCGCCGTGCCAAGGAGCGACGTGCCCGGGAGAGGACGCTTCGCCGACGCAGCCCTTCCCTGCCTCCCCCAGATCGCTGGCACGTACGAGCCTCAACGCGGAGGACGCATGGGGCCTGACTGAAGAGGATCGCCGCTGGTGTCGCGAGACCGTCAGCAAGTTGCGGTCGGACGGTTTCTTCACGCCCCCGTCGCTCGGCGGAACGCTCATCGTGCCGGGCAACATTGGCGGCATGGCGTGGGGCGGCATGGCGCACGATCGCGTGAACGATCTGGTCGTCATGCCGGTGAACAATCTTGCGGCGGAAGTGCATCTGGTTCCGCGCGCAGACGTCGACGCGGAGCGGAAGGCAGGGCGGCTCAGTGGCGATTTCGAACTGGCGCCACAGCGCGGGACGCCGTACGCGATGGTGCGCCGGCTCCTGCTCGGCCCGAAGACCCTGCTGCCCTGCACACCACCGCCGTGGGGCACGCTGACGGCGATCAAGGCCTCGACCGGCGAGATTCAGTGGCAGGTGCCGCTCGGACGATTTCCCGGAACGGACAGCGTGCCCGACGCCGCAGAGTGGGGATCGATCGCGCTCGGCGGTCCGATCGTCACGGCCGGCGGTCTGGTGTTCACGGCCGGCACGCTCGAGTCCGCGATCTACGCTTTCGACGTCCGGAACCGGCCGGCAACTGTGGAAGGGCACACTGCCGACGAGCGCACGTGCAACGCCGATGACGTATCGAGGCCGCGACGGCCGTCAATACGTCGTCATTTCGGCTGGCGGTCACGGTGCGCAGATCGGACCGCCGCTCGGTGACCACGTCGTCGCGTTCGCGCTTCCCCGCCGTTGAGCGGTGCGCTCCGTCGCTCAGCGGACCGGAACGCGCCGTCCGCCGTGAACCTCCAGCTTGTCGGTGAAGCGGGCGGCGGCCACATGGATGAACCCGTCGCGTTTCGATTCGTACATCAGCGCGTCAGCCGCAGTAAGTAGCGCGGTTGCCAGCGAGTTCAGGGAGACTCGTGGACGACACTCCGGCAGTTCGTAGACGATGCCCCCCATCGAGATGCTGAGTTCGACGGGCCCCGCGTAGCCCCAGGCCCGCTGGCGGTCGGGGTCATCGGCGCGCTGCTTGACGCGAGGCGCGACGTGTTCGATTTCGACTGCGTCAGCCAACGGCAGGGCGGCGACAAACTCATCGCCGCCATGTCTTCCCACCGCATACGCGTCGACGCGAAGGGATTCCCGGACGATCCCGCCAATCGCCGCGATTGCTCTGTCGCCAGCCTGATGCCCGCAGGTGTCGTTGACGCGTTTGAGGCCGTTGACGTCGATGAAGAGCACACCGACGGCCGTCAGTCCCGTCGATGGCGGCTCGTTCAACAGCGTGGTCAGATATTCGTAGAAAGGCCGGCGGGTGGCGAGGCCCGTGGATTCGTCAAACGCGTAGGCCTGTTCGCTCCTCTCCCAGATGCCTTCGAGGGTATCGAGCACGGTTTCGTGCTGGGCTCCGAACTCGTGAAAGTCGGCGCGAAAGGAATCTTGAAGAGCCGGCGGCAGATAGGCCGCCCATCGTTCAACCGCGCGGTCGAATTGCGTGGTAAAGACGCTTGGCGGTCTTGGGCTCTTTGGCGACGGCGGCACATCATGCATGCTTGCAAGCGATGTGCCCGCCACCGAGGGCTGGAACGGGCGTCCTCGTCAGGGCATGCCGCGTTCACAATGGGGAACCAGGCCGCATGAGTACGGCAGCCATCGTCAGTCGGGCGTTCGAGGCGTTCCGACGCGAGGTCGAGGTTCCGCCGCCGTTGACGCTCCGCGGGGGCAACGCCGTCGACGGGTACGCCCTGCCGGCGCCGTTCGATTCCGCGGTGGACGAACCGACCGATGCCTATTTCGAAGGATTTGCATTCTGGGGTCTCGGCTATCTCGACGCGCGATCGTGGCGCCACTATCTGCCCCGCCTGATCGAGTACGCGCTCAGACGCCAGGACGATCCTGCGATGGTCGCCGAGGCGCTCATACGATCCCTTCGTCCTCCAGACCGGTACCCTCCGCGTCTTGCGACACTCACGGCGGACCAGGAAGACGTCGTGCGATCGTTCCTCGAGCTGGCCGCGCTCGGTGATGCGATGCCTCACCTGCAGACAGACGCGCAGCAGGCGCTCGAAGAATGGTGGCTGCCGAACGCGCGCAGCCGTCCGACCGCGGACGAGACGGCCGCGTTGCGCGCGGCGCCTGTGGCTCATCGCCTCGTCGCCGGCGACGTCTACCGGGTGTCCCTGCCCGAGACGTTCGTCGGCAGCGGCGCCCGGTCAATCCCGGAGGAGTCACGGCGCGTACAGACGTGGGGTGGCTATCTCTGTGGTGACGCACACACGGTCGTGGCCGTGAACGTGACGCCGCTCGACGCACGATCGCTCGTAGAGTCCGTGCGGGCGCGCACCGCGCTGTTTCGCGACACCGTGTCGGCTCGACCGATCGTCGTCGCCGGATCGCCGCACGCGGAGCGGCTGGATGGCCTGACGCATGGCGACAGCCCCGCAGAACCGCAGACGCTTGCAATCATCTTCGCGGAAGCCGGCCACGAGCTCGTCACGCTGAGCGTTCGATCGTGGCCGAGGGGCGATCTCGACCGGGAGGTCGAGCGCATCCTCGAGTCATTCGCGATCGTCGCGTCTTGACTGGAGACTTTCATGACGTCGTACACCGTCGAGATCCGGCAGCTCAATAGCGTTCCGCTGGCGGTCATTCGACGCCAGGCGTGTCGACGCGCCGCGCGCATCACCTGCCTTTCAGGAATGCTGCCGTCGGTACGACTCCGCCCGCCACGCTGTGGTCTGCTGCCCTTACCGTGACCCTGACCTGCACGTGGATTATTTCGGGCGCCCCGACCCACTGGGCCGGCATGCGTACCATGTACGAGCAGGTGATTTAGCCAGCGCCATCGATCGAATCGCAAGAAAGGGCCATCACCTGAAACGAGGTGGTGGCCCTTTTTGCTTCTGAGGACGTTCGTCATGACTTCCGCCGCCGATCGGGATTCCACGCGTTTGAACGCGGCCTTGGGGCTCGTGCTTCGTCGGTACGGCCGCCAGATCGGCCGCCGGCCGTGGATCTCGATTCCGGCACTGATGCTGCCGGGTATCGGAGACGTGCTCGTCTTCTACGCGCCTGCCCTGGTCGTGGCCCGATTGCTCGGCGCATTCGCTCGCGACGAGAGCGCTGTCGGCCGGCGAACTGACGCCGTACGTCCTCGTGTTTGCAGGGTTGTGGCTGGCCGGTGAGGTGATCTGGCGCGTGGCCGAGGCGCTCATCGCGCGCGCCGAGATCCGCGGTATCGAGGCCCTCTATGTCGAGGCGATGGACGAGCTGCTGGCGAAGGACCTCGCCTTCTTCCAGGACAACTTTGCGGGCTCGCTGACGAAGCGCTCGCTCGGCTACGCGCGGCGCTTCGAGGACGTCTTCGATGTGCTGGCGTTCCAGGTCGTCGCCAAGATACTGCCGCTGGCGTTCGTCGCCGTGGTGCTCTGGCGCTACTCGCCGCTCTTGATCGTGGTCCTCCTCGGCATGATGGTGACGACGCTGGTTCTGGTCGTTCCTCGGATCCGCAAGCGGCGGCAGTTGGTGGACGTACGGGAGGTGGCTTCGAACGTGCTCGCCGGGCACGTCGCGGACTCGATTGCGAACGCCGAGGCGGTGCGTGCGTTCGCACGCGAGCGCGACGAGGCCGACATTCACACGAGCAACGTCAAGGATTTCGGGGCCAAGACCCTGCGATCGTGGGACTACCAGAACTTTCATGTCAACACGATCACGGCGCCCATGTACGTCCTCACGAATGCGCTTGGTCTGATCGTGGCGCTCAGTACCGGCGCGGGCGCGAATGCCAGCCTGGAGGCGGTGTTCCTGACGTTCAGCTACTTCTCCACGGCGACCCGCGTGATGTGGGAGTTCAATCGCGTGTACCGAAATCTGGAGGGCGCGCTGACCGATGCCGCACAGTTCACGGACCTGCTCCTTGATCCACCGCACGTCGTGGACGCCGACAGGCCGCGCCTGTTCGCGCCCGACCACTACTCCGTCGAGTTTCGTGAGATGAGCTTCCGGCATGCTTCGACCCAGGCACTCCTCTTCGATGGGTTTTCCCTCACGGTGCCGGCTGGGACGAAGATCGGACTCGTCGGACGATCGGGTGGAGGAAAGACGACGCTCACCCGGTTGTTGCTGCGGTTCGTGGACGTCGAACGAGGTGCGATCCTCATCGGGGGAGAGCCCATCGACCAGGTCCGGCAGGCCGCTCTCCGCGAAACCATCGCCTACGTGCCGCAGGACCCAGCGATGTTCCATCGAACGATCGCCGACAACATCCGCTTTGCCAGGCCGGCGGCGACCGAGGCGGAGGTCAGGCGTGCCGCGGCGCTGGCGCACGCGGCCGAGTTCATTGAGGCGCTGCCGGACGGCTATGAAACACGGGTGGGCGAGCGCGGCGTCAAGCTTTCCGGCGGACAGCGCCAGCGGATCGCCATCGCGCGCGCCATCCTGAAGGACGCGCCGATCCTGATCCTCGACGAGGCCACGAGCTCGCTCGACTCCGAGAGCGAGGCACTGATTCAGGACGCCCTGTGGACGCTGATGGTGGGTCGAACCGCGATTGTGATCGCGCACCGGCTCTCGACCGTGCGCCGAATGGATTCCCTGGTCGTACTGGATCACGGCCGGATCGTGGAGCAGGGCTCGCACGACGGGCTGCTCGCCCACGGGGGAATCTACGCCGCGCTCTGGTCGCATCAGTCCGGCGGCTTCCTGGCCACGACGGATGTCGAGGGTGCTGACGGCATAGCCATCGGCGCGGGGCAACATTCCAAGGTGATCGGACCGGTGCCAGAGAGCGTTGAGACAGGCGCTCGCCGCCACGTCGCGGCTGTCAGTTAAGGTCGAGGTTCGAGCCTGGACTCGCGCGCGGTCACGTTCGCAGAAGGCAAGGCGGCCGACGGCGATGAAACTGAAGCTGAAGACGGCGCTCGACAGGGCCGGAATTACTTGAAGAAGCCACCGTCGTGACTGTAGAGCTTCATCACGCTCTGACGCGCCGCGTCGAGATTCGTCAGCGAGTATCTCCAGATCCCGAACAGCGTGGAGGTCGCGACGATGTTGGCGGCCACGCGCTGCACGAGTTTGACGGCGTCCGGCGTGACGAGGTCTTTTTTTCGCGCCTCCAGCGGCAGCGCGCACCATGAATTCACGGCGAGCACCAGGCGATCGTGGTCGCCCAGGTCGTTCTGCAGCAGGCGCAACAGCTCGGTGATCGCCGGGGACTTGCGGTCGATCGCCTCCGGCGACCCGGCGACCTCGACGATCAGACGGCGCTCGCCGCCGAGGTCGACACGCACGTTGTAGCCGGACTCGCGCTCGGTCAGCGTCGCGTCGTACTTGAGCGCGGAAAAGATGTCTCGAACTCCTACGGCCAGTGGCCGGCCCACCTGCCAGAGCACGCCCGCGATCTCTTCATACTTCTGCGCTTCTTCGCGCAAGGCGGCAATCTTGCCGGCAATCTCCGCATACGCCGGCGGAAGCTCAGCCGTGACCCAGGCACGCGGATCCGTGTTCGGGCCGGTGTTTCGGCTGGTGTTTCGGCGGGCGCCGGCGGCGTAACAGTCGGTTCTTAGACGCGAAAGACGATAGGAAACCCACAGGATGGAGTATCGGCAGCGTGGGCGTGACGGATTACGGACCTCGGTCGACCGCCCTGTTGGGCCCGCCATGACCACTCGGTCCGCAACTTGCTGTAGGGCTCGTCAGCCCGAGGGGTTCCTGGGTGGCGGGGTATGGGCCGAGGACGCGGGATGAATCCGGGCGAGATTCACCCGCGGAAACGGTAAGGTACCGACATGAAAATGGACTACGACACGGCGCATACCCTGAACTCGCTCGCCGACGACATCCGGGCAGTCGCCGACCATCCTGAGAACTACGAGCTCGATCCCGAGACACACCGCGCACTTCTCGGCGCGGCCGAGACGCTTCAACAGCTTCTCTCGAAGCTCAGTCACATCACATCGTGACTGGTGAGCGGGCGCCCGGTCGCGGCCGGCCTGATCGGCGCGGACCTATGGCGGCGTGTCGGTGGGCTCGATACTGTTTGACATACTTCACGAATTCGCGGCGTTCGTCGTCGTTGGCGAACACGCGTCGTGGCATCCACATCTTCGTCGTACGAAAGAAGAGCAGGACGCCACGCTTGGCCTCCGTGGCTCCTCTGAACTCGTCCCACGGTCTTCTGACAGGACCCGCGTTCTCGACATCCACCGAGACGCCTTCCTTGCCAAACTCGAGCTGGATCGTCTGTCGCGCGGGGCTTTGGGTTCGAATGCGCTCCGCGTGCCCTTCTGGGCGCAATCACGAAGTGATAGAGCAGGACCAATCCGACGACGAATGCGATCGCGAGCCGGTCGCGTCCGCTCGATGATGAGGGCGAACACGATCAGACCGAGCGCGATGAGTCCTCCGATCACCCAGCGCTGGATGCGCTCGAGCTCGCGTGCGCGCTCGATCAGCCAGCGATACATGCGCCCGGGCTGGTGCGCGCGCGCGATCGCGTCAGCGTCGATGAGGTCATCGACCGTCGTGACAAATCTGTATTGAAAGACAACCATCTTGATGTGGCTCAATCTGTTTCTCGGCAGTCACGCCGCCGGGATTCAGAGGCCACGGTGTACAAATCGACTTACAGAAATCGCCGGAACAACGAGTTCGTTCGGGGTAGCTGCTAGAATCCGCCCGTGGCCGCAAAGCGCGACAGGCCCACCACCCCACGGCCTACGCAGCACTCGCGTTTTTCTTCGTGGCATTGGGTGCCGCGCGGTCAAAATCAGCTAAGGCGACACGCCCGAGCTGATTCGCCGTGACAGCCTGGCGAGCACCGGAGTCGCAACCGTGAGCCGGACGCCCCACCAGTCGCGCCTGGCAGTCGCGGCGGTCGTCGTCGCCAGCCTCGTTCCGCTGATCTGGCCGGGAGACATCCCGTTCATCAACGACGAGCCGCAGCTCATCGCCAGCGCCGTGAGTGCAAACGAAGCACGCCGGCTCGCGCCGATGGGACTCGAAGGCACGTACGGTTTCACGTACGGCCCCGCCCCGACCTGGGTGTACCAGGCGCTGCTCTCGATCAGCCGCGACCTGATCGTGGTGAGCGTGCTGCATGCGGCGTTGGTGAGTGCGGTCACCGCGGGATCCCTCTGGTGGCTCGCGCGATCGCTCGGGCTGTGGATCTGGTTTCTTCCCGTGCCCCTGCTCTCCCCGTACTTCTGGTTCTACGCGCGGGTGCTTTGGGACAACACGTTCCTTCTGCCACTCGGCGCGCTCACGGTCGCTGGATATGCGGCCTTCCTGGCGACCAGGTCGTCGATGGGCCTGCGTGTGACATGGGCAGGACTACTGCTCTTCCCGCTCGTTCATCTGATGGGCCTCGCGCTCGTCATTCCTCTCGCGGCGCACATGCTCCTGTTTCACTGGAGGGCGCTCTGGCAGCACCGATGGAGCCTGGCCGCGATGGCAACGGCCGTGGTCGTCGCCGCCGAACCGTACCGAGAGTATTTGCTCGCATCGCGGTCAGCCTCGCCGCCCGGTGACGGATCGCTGGCGGGATGGCTGTTCCCATTGCTCGGCGGACGTTTGCTGTCGGCCGAAGGGCTGGACTACTTCTTCGGTCCGGCGCGCGTCGCCGGGCCACTGTTCGCCGCCGCGGCGACACTGTCCTCCGTCGCGCACGGTCTGGTCTGGGCCGGCATCCTTGTCGCCGTCCTCGCGATCATCAGCGCGGTACGCCGGCGGACGTGGTCGCCGACAACGCATGTAGCTGCAATTGCCTTAGGCGCGCTCGCCTGCCAGTCCGCCGTCGACGGTATCAGCAGCCGTTACCAGCATCCGCACTATCAGAACGGCACGTGGATCGTCTTCGTGCTGCTCGCCTGGCTCACGGTCGACGCTCTGGCGGCACGCGGCGGAGTGGCTCGAAGCGGCGCGCGGCTCGTGACCGGAGTGCTACTGGGCGCGCTGGTTCTGGCCGTTGGTGCGCTGGCGATTGAGTTGCGGCGACACGGTGGGACGCGCGAAGTCTACGGGCCGACCCTGGCGAACCAGCTGCAGGTCGCTCGCGCGCTCGCCGAATACGATCCCGGCAGTGATCTGCAGATCCGCGTGGCGATGTGGGAGCGCTTTCCCCACACCCCCACCATCCTCCGCGAGCTTGTGCGCCATCGCTTCCTCAACGGGCCTCGGCGCGGTCTCCTGGTGCGTTACGCGTCGGCGGACGAAGCGTCCGGCGTCATCGAACTGGTGGTCACGCCATTGCCACCAGTGCCGCGGTGAAGTCTGGCTCAGTGCTGATGGGAGTTAGGGCTGGATCAGCCCTTCCGCCTCCGCCATCACCATCTTCGTGATCAGCACGTCCGTCCAGTCGGCGCCGATCGTCGGCGACCCGAGTTTCGGCAGGTTGGATTGATCCTTTCGCGCGCGGACCATCAGCTCGTGTGATCTCGGCGCGATTGCCGAGCTTGAATTCGTTCATTGCCGTGAAGCCCAGCGCGAGTGTGCGCACGAGCACGTCCTGGTGGCCGAGCTGCCCCGGCAGCCACTTCGCCGCCTCTCCATATCGACCGAGACGGTACAGAGCGATGCCGTAGGCCGTGTCGAAGAACCCCTGGTACTCGCCCTCGCCGGAGGCCACGGCCCGTTCCCGCGCGAACCTCGTCATCTCGAGCGCGTGACCAAGGATCGTCGGGTCGGTCGCGCCCTTCCAGATGAGGTAGCCCTTCACGGAACGTTCCGCATCGGTTGACACCTTCGGTGACTTATAGCGGGCGATCAGCCAGCGCTCGAGGTTGAGGAACTTGTCCGTGTGGCCCGTCTCCAAGTAGACGATCTGGATCTTGAGGCCGTCGAGCGACTCGATCGCGTCCGGCGTCTTGGCCTGGACGGACTCGAACAGCGTCATCGCGGCGGGATAGTCGAGAACGCTCGCGAGCCGCCGGACCTCGTCGAGCTGCGGCGCGCGCCGGAGACACCGGCGGCGTCTGCGCGGCGGCGAGGCCCGAACCCAGCAACAGGACAGCGACACCGGCAGAGATGCGAAAGCTCATGAATTCTCCTCGAGGTTCGCCGGGGATTGTAGACGCTTTCGCGGGGCGTCGCGCGGTGCCTCGCGGCTCGGCCGGCAACGCGCTTCGCCCTTGCGGGCGCTGGGTCAGCGCCCGCTTCCATACCACTCTGATGGCCATCTTCTTGCAGCTCGACCCTTCACCGCGCGCCTCGATTCCGTGCGTGCCCAGGCTCGCGGTAGGGAGACAACATGGCTGAGACGAAGAAGTGCGCCCACTCCGCTTGCACATGTCAGGTGTCAGAAAACAGCCCATTCGGAAAGTACTGCAGCGAACATTGCCGAGACAATGCCGAACTAACGGAGCTCCGCTGCGACTGCGGTCATCCAGGGTGCAAGTAGTTCGCGAACGGCGCCGGCATAGGCCGGCGCCGTTCTTCAGGCCGGACCTGTGTGCCGCAGGTGGCTTGCGGCGAGGATCCACTCAGAATGTAGAACTTGCTACCTTGAATGTCCTCTCGGATGCTCGCTGGCCCGCCTGACTCCAAGTAACGCGGACGTTCAGCTCAACAGATCAAAGTGCCAGCGCCTTATCACCGTCGCCTCGGTTTCGAATCAACGTGGACCGTACAGGGCCGTCAGTGCCCGCGGGAATCGTCGCGCCCATGACGCCGACGTGTGATTACCCTGGCGGTCTCCTCCGCCTCCTCTCGGCAGGACTCACACCACCACTTACGCCTCGACCAAAATGACCAATGTCTCGGCAGCCACGCCGTCGTGGGCCATCGCTTCGGCGGCCGCCGGGCTTTGCATCACAGCGTTCAACTTCTCCATATCGGGCACGTCCATCATCAATGCCACGCGCTTCGGGTTCTGCGGATCTAAGAACGTCCGGATATTCGTTACGCCGAGAGCTCCGAAGAACTCCTTTCGCTTCGGCGAGCGCAGCCAATGGTCCTGACCTTTAGTGATGTCGTGATACGCAACGATCGTCGGCATGTGATCTCCTTCGCGAGCTGGCCGGAATGCTACCACCGCAGCGCGACGTCCGCTCATACTGGCGAAAGCGCCGGCCCTGCGCCACACGTCCCGCTGGACATCGGTCCGACAGGCCGAGGGTCGGCCGCGCGGCGGAGATTGAGTCTGCGCAACTCCGCGGGCTCGCCAGGCTTCTGCGGCCTGAGGGGTGGAAGCTGGCTCTCGTCCGTTGCGTGGTGACGACCGCGACACGCTGCGGCAGCTTGGCGAGCTACCACGGCGGTTCACAGCTCGCTGTCGGCCCGACCCGCACCGCAGCTCGGCGCGACGGTTCATCGCCCGGCCACTGGCCGTGTGCCCGAAATCTAACAGTCGTCGCGCACCGCAACCTCTCGGAAACAAACGGTGCCGTTCGACGCCGCGTGTCACGAGCCACTCGACTACGAGTTCAGCGCGTCGCCCTGAAAGGGCCGCTACGTCGGATTCCGCCCGGTCGGCAAACGCCTTGACCAGAAGGCTCAATTGACGATCTCCGCCGCAGCTCCTCGAGCACGGTCTGCAACGGTTCATCAGCACCTGAGGCGAACACAGCTTCGTTCTCCTCGAATCGTATCTTCGCTCCACGGAATGCAACCGTCTCCTGACCGAGCGCTCGCCTTCGCGCGAGCTCGTGCTCGGACGTCGGGTCGACCGCGGCCGACTCCGAATGTTGAGGCGGCGCCGCCGTTAGCAGGACAAGTGCATCAACGTCATCCTCGACGACACCCGTTGACAGCGTGAACCCGACCTGCTCGACGTTCACTTTGCCCAACCAGGTATTGCGCACGGCTGCTCCGGCCGGCAATGTCCACGGCTGAAGCCGAGCTCCGACCTGACGGTCCAGTCGCGCGAAGTCGAGGACTCCGACGACCCATGTCTGGCCGGGAAAACGCGAGTCGAGCAGGTGAATGAGGCTGTTGGGAAACACGACCTTGCGCCCGATGTGCGCACCGCCGATGAGAATCAGCGCTCGTTCACCGCGGCGGACAATTTCACGGTCAACAACATGCGCGACATGAGCGTCACGCCAGTCGTTCATATCCTCGTCTGCGGGGCTGGTGACCGTGACTCCAGTTGACCGGCGGATCTCCGAGCAGGACTCGGATGCGGCGTTCCGACGGCAGTCCCGAATTGACCGAACGCACTTCCGCGAGCATCTGCTCGTACATCGGGAGTAGCCAGATTCCGCTGACCTGCGTCGTGTCTTCCCACACGTGGCGCAGGTCATCTCGCGCGACTGGCGCGCCCGAGACGTAACGGTCCATCAACTCCTGATAGCGTGCGTTGCCGAACTCAACGATGATGTTCCTGACAACGCGGGAAAAACGGCTGTCGCGGATCAGCGCGCGGAAGAAGTCGCGGGTCTCAAGTTGCCCGTGACCGGCACCCTCACTGAGGGCAACGAACGGGTAATCCTCAAACGCGTTCACGATCAGATCGATCGCCGGTTGCTCGCGCAGGTCAGCGCTTGGCACTCCCCTCGGTCCTGAAACGCAGCCGGCGAACACGACAGCGAACGCAGCAAGGATTGGTGTGACTGCGTTCATTCGGACCCGGAAATAGGTCTCAAGATGGACCGTCGCGACGACTGCACGTCGAGTGTCAGTGCCCTAGCAAAGGCCGCAAGAATCTATCGAGGATCTTTCTTGACCCACGCCCTGCCCTTCCAAGCCCACAAATCGTTGAAGTTCGAGGTGCCATCTTCGCCGCCGAACAACAGTATCTCCCCGCGTGCTTCATCGAATGTCATGGCATGCATGAAGCGCTGGCCGGGACCGGTTGATGTGACAGCGGGGCGCCATGCGCGGCCGTTGTACTCCCAGAGATCCGACAGCCCAACGAACCCCGTCGTCTGACCTGCCGGGCGCTCGCCTGCGCCTCCGTAAAGAACGGTCACGCCGCGCGCGGAGTCAAACGCCATCCGATGGCGTGTTCGCACGGGGGGAGGCGAGGTTATCTTCATTTGCGCCCAACGAACGCCGTCCCATTCCCACGTATCGTTCAAGTAACTTCGATCGCTGGCAAGACCTCCGAAGAGCACCACCCGACCACGCCTGTCGTCGTAAACCATCGCGTGATGCGCGCGAGGCGGAGGGCTCGTGGCCGCATCTGCCGCCCGGCGCCATCCAGTTGAATCCAGTAACCATGTCTCCGCCCGCCATCCGCCAGACGGATCGTTCCCGCCGAAGCTCAACAGACTTCGTCGCGCCGAATCGTAGACCACGGCGTGATGGTCAGTCGGGCCCGGGCCGGAGAGAACAAGCTGCGTCCATCGGCCTTGGCTCCACGTCCATGTGTCACCGAACCGTGTTTGATAGGCGGGGCCTGCTCCGCCGAAGAGCATCAGCTTTCCACCGGCGTCATCGACGGCAACTCCTGCCATCGTCCGAAAACCAGGGCCGGTGCGATCGATCACTGACCATCGGGCCCCATCCCAGGACCAGATCTCCGGCTGCGCAGGTAAGTCTTTACCGAAGTATCCAAAGAGCAGAAGGGCACGGGAATTCTCGCGGTCGTACACAAAGCTGTGGCCGGAGCGCGGGCCCGGATTCGACTCCGGACCTGCGGAAAATGGTGCCACCAAAACCGCAACCAGGACCCATGCCGTTCGAAGAGGCCTCACGGTTCCAAAGCTTATGACAGGAGCGCCACGGGACCGTGTCACGGGATGAGGGGTGGCGTCCGGTAACGGCCCTCGGCTTCTGAACCGAGCGAGCGGTGTCGAGTTTGTCGACATGATGCGGTTTTCGAGCCCCGCGCCCGGCAGGATTCGAACCTTCAAGAAGTTCGCTGGGGCCCCACCCCCAGGCGCACGTCTGCGAGCGCGCGACCCTCGGCGTGCTTCCTCGGGTCGCAGCTTCGCCAGCTGCCGGGCTGTCATGATTTCTAACTTCTGGCTTCTGACTTCTCACTTCGCCGAAGGCGATGTGGCGCGCCCGGCAGGAATCGAACCTTCAAGAAGTTCGCTGGGGCCTCGCCCCCAGGCGCACGTCTCAGCGCGCGACCCTCGGCGTGCTTCCTCGGGTCGCAGCTTCGCCAGCTGCCGGGCTGTCATGACTTCTAACTTCTGGCTTCTGACTTCTCACTTCGCCGAAGGCGATATGGCGCGCCCGGCAGGAATCGAACCTGCGACCCTCGGCTTAGAAGTGTCGCGGTGGTTGAGCTAAGGTCTGTTCAGGCAGTAGTTTGGCCGTTCTGCCACGCGGAGATGCCACGCGGAAATGCGCTTGCTCAAAGGGGGGTGTAGCAATCGTGCCTGAATTCGCCAAAACGGGCGGAGCTTACTTATCAACAGGCTAGGCGCGAAAGAAACCGAGCATTAGAACGAGCAGGAGATAGCCAGTGGTTCCCGCGATGAATTGAACTCTCTCTCGCTCACTCCGATGATTCTTCGATAGGTCTTCTTCGATTCACTCTCGAATATCTTGTCTAGCTCTGTCTTGATTTGTTCCGTCGTCAGGTGCTTCGGTGTCACCGCTACTCCGTGCTTCTCGAGCCCGTCTCGCTCCGCTTCCTGAAGCAGAAGCATCTCTTCGAGCCACAACAGTTTCCCACTGGAGGCTGTGATCGACAGGACTACCGACCGGTAAAAGTAGACACCGGCCAGGATTCCAACCAGGAAGCTGATTTCTGTGGCGATGAACAACCTCGTGAAGATTTCTGGCCTGAGGTGCGAATGCGCCGCGAGCTGACTGGCGTTAAACAGAACGCCGAGAAAGCCGGGGGCCAGGAGCGTCACGTACCAGCCCGTAGCAGTGATGTGCGTCTGCCCGGCGTGAATCGCATTCTTCTCATGCTCGATTTCCTTCCGCGTGACTCTGGCTTCAGTATCGAGTCGAGCTTGTTTGATTTTCCGGGTCGTCTCGTCTTCCATAAGAAAGACCCAGCCTTTCAGCTAGGTCAATGCGAGGATCTGCTCGGGTGTCAATTGTTCAGGCTCATCCATTCCGTCCGCCCAAATCAGTAACACCAGTCCACGACTGCGCCATTCGCATTAACAACAATAGGTGATTCTTGTTTCGCCAACAATGAAACCGTTCTCGGCCGACCGCCAGATGGCTGAGCAGGATCTATCCGAATCACGAGGTCTTCTGACGCTTGAGTCCATTCCTCGGGCATAGGCAGCTCGACCCGTCCTCGAACCCCTGGAGCTGGGAATTCACCGTCCTCGGTGGAGACGGTCCACAGACAGTGAAATTGAGCCGGATAGCTTCTACGTGGCATCTCAATTGCGAAGAGCATGACGCCGCGACGATAGGCTGGCAGTAATACATCTGGGCTGTTGCCCCTGACCGTGTGATAGGACTTCCTGTTGATCAGTTCATCCATCTCAGTAGGCGTAGTGGAGGAGCGTCTCGGCCAGTGATTTCGACTTGAAGGTCCGAGAACCTCCGTTTTCAGGAATTGGAAACGACAAGCGCCAGTACCACCGCAGCGAGATCAGTCGCGTGCCGGTGTTTGCCGCTCCCAATTCCCACGTTACTTCAGTCGGCGTTAACTGCGTGGCTTGTGTCGCCAACTCAATGTGTGCGCGGCGTGCTCTTTGATCCTCAAAGATCTTGTACTGAATCTCAGCGATCTGAGCTTGGCGACGAGTCAACCTGTAGCCCAGTATTCCAGCGGCAATACCGATAGCACCGATATTCGTACCAACGATTGCGTTCAATTTGTCACCATCGGGTACGTTGGGCCAATCAACGCCGGCAGCAACCATAGCTTGAGAAAGTGTAGATTTTAGCCACATCCACATTCGCGAGATCCTACTTCACGTTTAGCTCACACTCACGGTGGAAGCCTTACCCAGACACTACACTCGCTGGACTATGCGGATTGCAGCTTCGAGCGTTCGAGATTGGTCCGGGCAACCTGGGTGGCCCGTCTCAGCACCTCAGTCTCCGGCAACCAGCTTCTCAGGACACCGCAGCGTAGCGTTCAGTTGTGCGTGAACTCTGTGTGCCCAAGCATCTGTTGGACGTCGGCTAACTCATCCCTCCAGCACGGAGCACGGTCGCATAGGTGTGTCGAAGCCGGTAGGGATTGAAAAATGGAACTTCAGCTTCAACGCAGGCCAACTGCCACGCTTTGTACAGGCTCGATTGCGAGAAGTCTCCGAATGCGTCCTTCTCAATGAACAACTTGAACGCGTCTACGCCGTCGTCGGTTAGCGGCTTCCAGTGTGGCTTGCCGCCTTTCCCCGCCTGATCGATCAGAAACGGTCGGCGGATTGGTGATCGAGCCGAAATATCTTCCCGCTTTAGGCGCATCACTTGAGAATGGCGCATCCCCGTTGCAGCGATCACTTTGGCACCAGCCAGCGTCTTCCAGCCCTCGGTTGTTCTTTGTTCGTCCTTCTTCTCCTAAGTGTAAGAGGACCTTAAGAACTGACTCAAGTTCAACTGCGTTGGGCGCGGGTTTCGGTTCCGAGTGGGACGTTTAACAGTCTTCGATTAGGCTTGTAGGCTCGCCGTCCGTCGAGTTCCGTGTACAAGCCCTGACAAGGCGGATAGGCCGATGGCGGATGGTACTGGCTTTGTGCGCCAGCGACCTGCCACTCCCCTATCTGCTGTTCTATTTCGCGGTCGGTGATCGTTTCTCGCCGTCGATGCCCAATTTCGGCACCCACGACTCCATCTCATAACTGACGGTGTTCAGGGTGTTGGAGTTGTCCTTCTACTGCCTTTAGGTACCGTGGGATATCGCCAGCGAGGGTGCCTCTTGCAGCCCGAAGGCCAGTACGACGGAAACTCAGTCCGCTGTTCCTCCTGCCATGCCTTCAGCATCCGTAGTGACGCGTCTGCCGGAAATCGCTTCTCCTTGACCTTGCCGGTCGTGCGGTCGCCAAGACGGGCTAGAACCCGATAGCGGCCATTAGGGAAGTTCATAGATTCCGGGCGCAATGACCTTCATGTCAGTGCACCCGAGGCTTCTGGCGACGTTGCCCGTGACTGGAGAGCCGTTGTGCTGTCGAGTTCAGATAGCCGTTCACGGCTTCCCTACTCCAGCGCGGGTCGACCGTCGATCCCCGAGGGAGTTCGGGGATCGGAAACGACCCTGTCCTTCGTCGGCGTTCAATGGTGGGCCCGCGGAAGTGCGGAGAACCTTCGCTAGGTCGTCTATGAAAAGAACCTCCGGAACAGGCGGAATGTGAGTTCCGCCCGTCCCATCCGGCAGGTTCATCAGGTAGGCGACGCCTCTTTGTTGTAGCTCTTGGTGGTGGTCCGAGAAACCTGAAAGGAAGTCCATCAGGCCACCGTTGCCATGTCAGCCATTTCCGCCGCAGTGGGGGCGAGAAGCCCCCCACCACTGGCGGCGGGCAGGATCGGTAATTGATCGCCACCACTCTCAGACAGTTCCTTGGCGCCTTTGGCGGTCAGCCTCCACTTGCTGCCACTTTGTTCAACTAGTTCGTCTTTCTCAAGCTCATCACGGAGCCGACGAAAGGTAGTTTCAGCAATCGGTTTGTCTGCGATCAAGTCAGCTAGGGTGTTCCACTCCGACGTTCGGATTGGACAATCACTCGTCGAGATCGTTTGCAGAAGCGCCCTTCGAAGTGGGTTCGGCACCGTCACGCCACCGTCAACCGGCTTCACAACACACGATTGGCGCTCTTTCCCCCCATTTCCCGGTGGAAGATTCACTTTCTTCAATCGCACCGCAACGTTGTCAAACTGTTCCCAGTTCTTTTGCTTTGGGTTCGAGAGGATGATTTGACCCGAGGCGGGACGGGTGACACCGATCATCAGGTCCATCGCACCTGCGAGGGCACTGCTGCCACGGTACTCATTGCCTTCCTTAAGCGAGTGATGGACCAGCAGAATCAGGCAACTGTCTCGATTCTCAGCCGGTCAGTCCTTTGATTGCTTCTCCCGTGTCCTTGGCTGCATTTTCGTCTGCGTCGAAGCACCGTGCGAAGGTATCCACGACGATCAATCGAGGGTTGATCTGCTTCTTTGATGGCCGCGAGGATGAAATCAGATCCCGATTTGGTCGCGGATCATTACGGGTTCCAAAACGAAGAATGATCCTTTGGCTTCCTCGATCCCATGCGCCTGTTCCCAAGCCTCAACTCGAAGCTTGATGCCATTGATTCCTTCTGTGGCGATGTAGATCACGTCCCCACGCTCTGGAACGGGATACCCAAGCCAGTCCTCTCCAGTGGCGACGTGCAGGGCCATGTCCAAGGCGCAGAAACTTTTGCCGCCTCCCGGTGGCCCGAACATCATTGCAAGACTGTTTACTTCAAGAATCGTGTCCACAAGCCATTCAGGATCTTTCAGAGTGCGTAGTTCTTTGCTGGTGAAAAATTTTATGCTCTTAGTAGATTCGTAGTTCATCGGGGTTGGCCTTGTTGTCCAAGACACACCATTCCCCTGGCGCCCGCTGAGGGATCAAGGACTAGGTTGTTGGATTTAACACGCAGCCTAGCGGCGTGCTTGGGCTAACAAGGGTGGGATCTGCGTTAAGCCGGCTTCAAAGAAGCCGTCAGCAGTAAGTTCCACAAGCGGGCAGCGGACATAAAAAAACCCGGCGCACTTTGCGTCGGGTCGAGCAACTTATTCTTCGCTCTGTATCCTAAGACGAGTACAGCGAGCATTTTGTTCCGTGTGAAAGCGTTCGCAGAAAGCTTCCAACGCCTCCAGTCATTTTCAAAATAGAAATATTTCTTGTTGATGACAATTTGTACGTTGACTGAGCGTTGCTGTACAAATTAGCCCGTCACGCAGACGGCGTAACCGTGACGCTCTGAGCGGGCACATGGATAGCTACTGAGGGTCTAGTGAGGGGTTCAAGAAGAGGATCCCGTTGCACTAGTCATTGAACCAGCCTTCGGGGGGAGCGGGTGCGGGACTCGCAGAAGGACCAACACGACTAGGTGAGGTTGAGCGGGAATTGCCACCGTGCGCCTACCGTGCGGGTCTGATGCGGGTCTAGTGCGGAGTTCAGAGCGGCCCCGGTGAACTAGTCAGCGAACCAGCCTTCGGGGAAGCCGGTGGGGACTCGGAGGGAAGGCCTTGTACAAAGCGCGAAAGCCCGCGTTAGCCGGCGTGCAGCAGGAAGAATGCGGGCCAGGTGTG
>CAVSRY010000030.1:0-102217 GCA_963730485.1 uncultured Acidobacteriota bacterium
CGGTCCCTCTCCTCGCTCCCCCCTCCCGAAACGACGTCCAGTGTATTGCACCCCTACCACCGTGTCAAACCACGCCAAACCTCGTTGACACGCCAACCCGCCCGCGTTAGCCTGTAACTTGCGTCAATCATTTAGCTGGTTACAGGGGAATGTCGTGCGGGGGATTTATGACGGAAGTCGAGCGGATCGCGGACCAGTTGGAGCGGGCCTGCGCGGGGGAGGCGTGGCACGGGCCGTCGCTCGGGGAGGTGCTCGCCGGGGTCATGGCCGGGAGGCGGCGGCGCACCCGGTGGCGGGGGCGCACAGCATCTGGGAGATCGTGCTCCACCTCGTGGCCTGGGAGGGGGCGGTCCGGCGGCGGCTTGGCGGCGACGCGGCGCGGCTGACGCCGGAAGAGGACTGGCCGGCCGCCTCCGGCCGGGGCGAAGCCGCCTGGGGGCAGGCCCTCGCGGCGCTCGATGCGGAGCGCCGCGCGCTCCACGAGGCGGTCTGCGCCCTCTCCGACGAGTCCTTAAACTCGCGGGTGCCGGGCAAGGACTACTCGGTCTATTTCACTGCTTCAGGGCGTGATCCAGCACAACCTCTATCATGCCGGCCAGATCGCCTTGCTCAGGAAGATGCCCCCGGCGGAGGGGCGCTGATCTGCCGGCCGGTGGGCGCGACGCGCCCAGGCGTCGGCCGCGAGCACCGCGTCGAGGCCGGCCGCCGGCCCGGGGGCGTGGGCGGCGCAGGCGGCGCGGATGAGGCGCGGGATGTCGCCGAAGTGGAATTCGCCCGTCGAGGAAGGCCGCGACCGCCTCCTCGTTCGCCGCGTTGAGCGCGGCGGGCAGGTGCCGCCCGCGCCCAGCGCGTCGTAGGCGAGGCCGATGCAGGGGAAGCGCTCCATGTCCGGCGGCGTAGAACTCGAGCTTGCCGAGGCGCGACAGATCGAGCGGCGGCAGCGAGCGCAGTCGCGGCGGTCGGGGTAGGTGAGCGCGTACTGGATCGCGTGGCGCATGTCGGTCACGCCCATCTGGGCGATGATCGAGCCGTCGACCATCTCGACCATCGAGTGGACGATCGACTGCGGGTGGACGACGATGTCGATCTCGGTCGGCGGCGAAGCCGAAGAGCCAGTGCGCCTCGATCACCTCGAGCCCCTTGTTCATCAGCGTCGCCGAGTCGATCGTGATCTTGTCGCCCATGCGCCAGGTCGGATGGTGAGCGCCTCGCTCGCGGTGGCGCTCGCATCGCCTCGGCGGGCGCTCGCGGAAGGCCCGCCCGATGCGGTCAGGATGAGGCGTCTCACCTCGCCGCGCCGCTCGCCGCGCAGGCACTGGTGAAGCGCGTTGTGCTCGCTGTCGACCGGGAGGAGTTCGGCGCCCGCGAGCGCGCGGCGGCGCGCGTCATCAGTCTCGCCCGCGATGACCAGCGTCTCCTTGTTGGCGAGCGCGACGCGCCGGCCCGCTTCAAGGGCGCGCGTAGGTCGGCACGAGGCCGAGCGCCCCGACCACGCTCCGATGACGATCTCGGCCCCTCGAGCGTCGCGACCTCGCTCAGGCCCGCCTCCCCCGACCCCGACGCCGGGGCCGGCCACCGCGCGCGCGCGCAGTTCGCGCCAGCAGCTTTCGGCGCCCTCCTCGTCTTGGACCGAGACCAGGCGCGGCCGGTGGCGCTCGATCTGCTCGGCGAGCAGCGCCCATTGGCGCCCGCGCCCAGCGCGGCGACCCCGAAGCCTCGTCGGCGAACGACTCGACCACGCGCAGCGTATTGCGCCCGATGGAGCCGGTCGAACCAAGAATGGCGAGCCCTGCGAACTCATCCTGCTCCTTCTGACGCCGCAAACCCGGAGGGACGACGCGTCTCACCCCTCCGGGGGTCTCGAACTTCCCCCGCACAGCGGGAAAGGGTAATTTCCTCGTGCGTTATCTCCATTCAAAAGCCGTGCAATAGTAGAACACCGGGGCGTTGAAGAGCATGCTGTCAAGCCGGTCGAGCAGCCCGCCATGGCCGGGGATCAGGCTGCCGGCGTCCTTCGCCTGCGCCCCGCGTTTGAGCATCGACTCG
The DNA here is from genome assembly GCA_963730485.1 of uncultured Acidobacteriota bacterium. Classification (GTDB taxonomy): domain Bacteria; phylum Acidobacteriota; class Vicinamibacteria; order Vicinamibacterales; family SCN-69-37; genus CAVTYZ01. The sequence goes on from CAVSRY010000030.1 coordinate 2,047, forward strand.
CAGAGGTCGCCGAGGACGCCGAGAACGCCCATGACCAAGCGCCAGCGGCACGGCATGCAGGAGCGGCAAGCTCGGGGAAGAACCAGTAATGGGCGATGACGCGCCGCGACGACATTGCCGGCGAGGCCCGCCGACCGCAACCTTCGACGGTCTTGCCCGGGCTGATCCGCGGCGCGAGCTTGTGCCGGCCGATCGAGCGCCCTGTGTAGTACGCCCCGGTATCGCCCGCAAAGACGACACAAAGAAGAGCGTCAGCAGTTTCGCCGCAGCCGCGTCACGGCGTCGGCAGCCGACGCGCAGCGCGATCGATATATCCGCCGAGCAGCGCGACATAGAGCACGCCGAAGACGGTCGTCGCCGCGCCGGCGAGCGTCTCGGCAGATCGCGATTGGCCGCCGAGCTGAAGACCAACTCGCGGATGACGAGCGCCGCGATGACGCCGCCGATCCACTCCGGCTCGGCCGGTGTAAAAGGCGACCAGTCATCGCCGCCGCGGCGAGCATGCCCGGAGGCGCCGCTCGCGCCCCGACCCGCGGCGTGAGGCCAAAATACTCGTTCAGTCCGAGCAGGATGGCGACCGCGGCGAGCGCCGAGAAATAGATCGGCGGAGCCGAGCCAGAGCGACGTCGGCGGAAGATGATTCGGAGGAAGCGAGCCATAAACGATAGTGGTGAGCGAAGCGTGCCATAGCAGCATCTCAAAGTTCAAGAGTCCGAAATGCTCAGATCGCTCATCGCTCATCGCCAACATGCTTAGGCCGACTGCCGCGCGCGCCGGCTCGATGAGCCCGCCGTAGCGCCGTTCGCGCTTCTGGATAGTCGATGATCGCGGCGAAGAGGTCGCGGGCGGCGGAAATCGGGCCAGAGAGTGTCGGTCACATAGATTTCGGCGTAGGCGATCTGCCAGAGCAGAAAGTTGCTGACGCGCATCTCGCCGCTCGTCCGGATGAGCAGGTCAGGATCGGGCAGGCTCGCCGTGTCGAGGTGGCGCGCGATCTCGGCCTCGGTCATCGTCTCCGGCGCGCGCCCTTCGCGCGAGGCACTTTCGAGGAGCCGCCGGCAGGCATCGACGATCTCGACGCGCCCGCCGTAGTTGAGCGCGACATTGAGGATCATGCCCGTGTTGTCGCCGTCCTGCGCATCGCCGAACGCAGCTCGAACTGCACCGACTCATCGAGCTCGTTGATCCGGCCGATCGTCTGGAAGCGGATGTTATTGCCGATGGATATGCTCGAGTTCTTTGCGCAGATACTCCTTGAGAAAAGTCATCAGCGCTTCGATCTCGAACGGCGGGCGCTTCCAGTTCTCGACCGAAAAGGCGTAGAGGGTGAGGGCTTCGATCCCGAGCCGGGCGCTCGTCTCGACCGTCGCGCGGACGGCTTCGACACCGGCGCGATGGCCGGCGACCCGCGGCAGATGGCGCCGCTTCGCCCACCGACCGTTGCCATCCATAATCACCGCAATATGGCGCGGCAGGCGCGTCGGATCGATCTGTTTAAGTAATCTGCTGCGTCGCGCGAGCCAGGTTCGATCAGTCCAGCAAAATCTCAACATCGTGCTCCCTCATCAGGTGGGCGGAAATTGCTGGCAGTCGAATGTCGGCGGGCGAAACATACTAATACTCGACTTTCATCATCGTCAACCCTTTCGCCGGGGCCGGCGTGCCGCCCGCCGCGCGATCCCGCCCCGACAGCAGCGCCTCGACCGAGCCCACCTTGAGCCGCCCCCGGCTCGACTCGACGATCGCCGCGACCATCGTCCGCACCATAATTTAAGGAACCCGTCGCCCGCAAACCAGAGGCGCACGAGCCCCCCCTCCCGCTCGGCCCGCGCCTCGGTCAGCGTCCGCACCCGCGTCCTCGTCTCGCAGCCGGCGACGGTGAAGGCGCTGAAATCGTGCGTCCCGAGCAGCGCCCTGCCCTCCGCCGCCAGGCGCGCCAGGTCGAGTTCGTATGGATAGTGCCAGGCGTAGCGCGCCCGGAGCGGGTCGGCGACCTGATTCGTGTCGATCTCGTAGCGGTAGACCTTGCCTCGCGCCGAGAAGCGCGCATGGAAGTCGTCCTCGGCCGGCATGGCCTCGAGGACACGAATCTCCGGCGGCAGGTTGCCGTTGAGCGCCCGCCGCAGCGCCGTTCCTTCCCAGCGGCGCGCGAGCCGGAACGAGACGACCTGCCCCAGGGCGTGCACCCCGGCGTCGGTCCGCCCCGCCCCATGCGCGACGACCGGGCCCCCGTTTAACCGCGCCAGCGCCGCTTCCAACTCGCCCTGAATCGTCCGCCCCCCGGCCTGCATCTGCCACCCCAGATAGCCCGTCCCGTCATAAGCCAGGGTGACCCGGTAATTTATCTCACGTCGAGCGTCTAAGATCATTGTCGGCTGCCCGGCTTGACAGCCGCCGAGCCGGTACGGCAAAGCGGGCAGTCGTCGGGCGCATAGGTCGGGACTTCGAGCACGGCGAGGGCGTGGCGCGGGACGCCGAGGTCGACCTCTCGGTGCCCTCCGGTACTCGGAGGTCGCGACGCTCGGCCTGCGGACCGCGGCGGTCATCGGCGGTTTGTGGCTCGTGGCGCTTGCGGGCGCCTTCCTGATCCCGCTCACATTTCCGTCAGTCGAAAACGCGTCGTTCTTCAGCTCGAGTCTCGTTGAGCGGCGGCCTCCCTTCGATTTCATCGACCTCTTCATCCCTGCCAATCCGTTTCACTCGCTGGCGAACAGCGTCGTGCCTGCCGTGGTGCTGTTCTCCGTCATTCTGGGCATCGCGTTAATCGGCGTCGAGCACAAGGAACGTCTTCTCGACGTCTTGAAGGTTGCGAGGGACGCGATCTCGAGGGCCACGCGTCTCGTGACGCGCCTCACGCCGTACGGTCTGTTTGCGATTGCCGCCAACGCGGCGGGCACACTCAACGTCGAGCAACTCGGCCGTCTGCAGATCTACCTCGTGGCGTACGTCGCGGTGGCCCTGCTGGTGAGCCTATGGGTGCTCCCTGGCCTGGTCGCCGCGTTGACGCCGATTCGAGCTCGCGAGTTCTTCGCGCGAGTCGCATTCGGCGCTCCTGGTCGCGTTCGTCGCCGGCGACCTGTTCATCGTCCTGCCGGGTCTCATGCAGGCCAGTCAGACGCTGCTCGATCGGCTCAGTCCCGGCGACCCTGAGCCGGGCCGGCTGACGGAGGTCGTCGTGCCGGCCTCCTTCAACTTCCCGCACACCGGCAAGCTGCTGTCGCTGAGCTTCGTGCTCTTCGCCGGATGGTTCGCCGACGCGCTGGTGCCGGTGTCGCAGTATCCCCGGCTCGCGCTGACCGGGCTCCTGAGTTTCTTCGGCAGCCTCACCGCGGCCGTGCCATTTCTGCTCGATCAGTTCCGGATTCCGGCCGACACGTTTCAGCTGTTTCTGGCCACCGGTGTCATCAACTCGCGCGTGGGATCGCTCGTGGCCGCCGTGCACACCATGACCGTGGCGATTCTCGCCGCCTGCGCGGTCACCGGCCGCCTTCGCTGGCGGCGCGGGCCGATTCTGTCGTACGTCGGGATGACGGCCGCGCTGGTTGTTCTGGTGATTGGGGGCGCGCGGGTGCTGTTTGCCAGTACCGGGTCGCAGGCGTACTCGAAGGACAGCGTGCTCATGTCCATGCAGCTGCTCCACGAGCGCGTCGAGACCACGGTGGCTCGCGAGCTCGTCTCCCGCCCCAGCCACGAGCCTGCCGGCGCTCGACACCATCGACGCGCGCAAGGTCCTGCGCGTGGGATACCTGCCCGACGCGCTGCCCTTCGCCTATTTCAATCGCGACGGCGCCCTGGTCGGCTTCGACGTCGAGCTCGCGAATACCCTGGCCCGCGAGATGGGCGTCAGCCTGGCCTTCGTGCCTGTCGACCGTGAGCGGATGGCGGGCCAACTCGCCGAGGGGTACTGCGACCTCGTGATGTCGGGCGTGTTGGTGACGACTGATCGCGCGCGGGAAATGCGCTTCTCGGATTCATACCTCGACGAAACGGTCGCGCTCGTCGTGCCGGACGATCAACGCGACCGGTTCACGACCTGGAGCGACATCCGTGATCGTGGCCGGCTGAGGATCGCCGTTGGTGACGTGCCGTACTACGTGCGCCTGCTGCGCGAACTTCTGCCGCAGGCGGTCCTCGAGGTCCACCAGGATCTCGAGCCCCTGTTTACGCGCGGCACCGCGAACATCGACGCCGTGGCCCTGCCGGCCGAGCGCGGTTCGGCGTGGACCTTGATGTATCCGGCGTACTCGGTGGTCGTGCCTGGCCCCGACCCGATCCGCGTGCCGCTCGCGTACCCGATCGGCCGGCGCGATGAGGATCTCGCCCGCCTCGTGAACACGTGGATCGGATTGAAGCGCAAGGATGGCACGCTCGACGCGGCGTACCGGCACTGGATTCTCGGACAGGATGCCGCACCGCGGGTGCCGCGCTGGTCGATCATTCGCAACGTGCTGCATTGGGTGGAGTAACACGATGACTGAACTCGCGCGCGAGTCCCGACTCGAACGATTCCTGAACCTGTTCACGCAGGTGCGCGCCGGAGAGGCGAGGACGGCGCTCCTTCTCGCCCTGAACGTCTTCCTGATTCTGATGGCGTACTACATCCTGAAGACCGTGCGCGAGGCGCTGATTCTCGGCGAGGGCACCGCCGAGCTCAAGAGCTACCTCTCCGCGGGCCAGGTGATGGTGCTGGCGTTCGCCGTGCCTTTCTACGGCCGGCTCGTCGCCGCCTATCCCGCGCATGAAGCTGATCAACGTCGTCACCGTCTTCTTCATCCTGTGCCCGCTCGCGTTCTACGTGCTGGCGCAATTTGGCGTCCCGCTCGGGATGATCTATTTCGTCTGGATCGGCATCTTCAGCCTGATGATCGTCTCGCAGTTCTGGTCGTTTGCGAACGACGTGTACACGAAGGAGGAAGGCGAACGCCTGCTCGTCATCGTCGGGCTCGGCGCCTCGCTGGGGGCCGTCGCCGGGGCGCGCGTCGCCGACTGGCTCATCGAACCCTTCGGCGTGAACCAGTTGATGCTGCTGGGGGCAGGCGTGCTGGGCGCGGAGCTGCTGCTGACCAACTACATCGATCGGACCGAGCGAAGCCGCCGGTTGGCCGCCCAGGCGGCAAAGGCGACCAGCGCTCCGGCGGCCAAGCCGAGGCCGCCAGCCCAGAACGCGTTCGCCATGGTGTTCAAGACGCGGTACCTGCTGCTGATGGCGCTGATGATCCTGTTCATAAACTGGATCAACGCGACCGGCGAATACATCCTGGGCAGCATCGTCAAGGACCATGCCGCCGCCATGGTCGCCGATGGCACGGCCGCCGGACTGAGCGAAGGACAGATCATCGGAGACTTCTACGCCAAGTACTTCTCACTCGCCAACGTGGCCGGCTTGCTCCTCCAATTGTTCGTCGTCTCACGCATCATCAAGCATCGAGGCGTGGCCTGGGCCGTCATGGTCCTGCCGGCGATCTCGTTTGGCGTCTACAACGTCCTGATCTTCGTGCCGTGGCTGGCCGCGGCGCTCGCGGCCAAGGTGGCCGAGAACTCGACCGACTACTCGCTCAACAACACCGTGCGGAACATGCTGTTCCTGCCGTGCACGTATGAGGAGAAGTTCGCCGCCAAACAGGCGATCGACTCGTTCTTCGTCCGGATGGGGGACGTGCTGTCTGCCGCGCTCGTGTTCGTCGGGACGACGATGATTGCGCTGCCGGCGCGTGGCTTTGCGGCGGTGAACGCCGGGCTCGCCCTCGTGGCGTTGTTCCTGGCGTGGCGTGTCGGCCGATACTACAAGATGAAGACGACGGCCGCGTCGAGCACGGCGCCGCCGGCGGCCGCGATAAGCCGGCTCCGCCCGGTATAGCCGCCGGCCACGAGCTGCCGTCGAGCCGCCACGAGGCGCCGGCGCCGTTCCGCGGAGACTTTCGGGAACTCGAGGCCAAGCTCCTCGATCGACCGCGTGATGATTCCGGCCACGAGGGTACGCGTCACCCACTTGTGATCGGCAGGAATCACCCACCATGGCGCCCACGGCGTGCTCGTGTGTTGCAGCATGTTCTCGAACGCGTCCTGGTATTCCGACCAGTGTTTCCGCTCCTCGAGATCGGCGAACGAGAACTTCCAGTTCTTTTCCGGCCGCTCGAGCCGTTCCAGGAACCGTGCCTTCTGTGCCTTCTTCGACACGTTCAGGAAGAACTTCACCACCAGGGTGCCGTTGCGGGTGAGGTGCCGTTCGAGCGCATTGATGTCGTCGTACCGGCTGCGCCAGAATTTCTCACCCCGGTCCGCCCCGCGGCAGATTGGCCACGAGCTCGGGATGCACCCGCACGACCAGCACGTCTTCGTAATAGGACCGGTTGAAGATCCCGATTCGCCCTCGTTCCGGCAGCGCCTTCGTGTACCGCCAGAGGAAATTGTGATCCAGCTCTTCGCTCGACGGCTGCTTGAACGAGAAGATCTGGCAGCCCTGCGGGTTGATGCCCGACATCACATGCTTGATGGTGCCGTCTTTTCCCGCAGCGTCAGAAGCCTGCAGGATGATGAGCACCGAATGCGTGTCCGACGCGTAAAGGCGTTCCTGCGCGTCGCGGAGGTCTGCGATGTTCTCCTGCAGAAACTTTCCCGCGCGCGCTTTGAGCTCGTCCTTTGTGAGGTCCTTGAAATGCTTCTCCGCTGCCCAGCCCGGGTCGTAGTCGCGCAACCGCACACGCCCGTGAGTCGGTACCTGAAACAGCCGGCGGACTTCCTTGAACTTCAGTGCCACGCGCGCTCCCTTCGGAAAGCGGCCACAACAAGTCGCGTCATCGCACTGGCAAGAGCGAGGCCACGATCGCGAGCCTTCGATCCCGGACGAAAACACCGACGCCGGCATCCGATCACGGCAGGCCGTGAGGGCGCTCGGCGGACGAGGTGTTGGCGGCGGACGGTGATGCGGTGGGATTCAGACGGAACCGACCGCGTCGAGCCGGGTCCCTATCTTGCATCCCGGGCTGTTCACGTGCCGACCGCATTACGCCTACGCCGACCGGAACACCTACTCAGCACTTCTTCTCGCTGCGTTGTTGACGACGGTCCTGGGCGGGACCGCGGCGGCTCAGGAATCGGGGACGCTGACCCGCACGGCGCTCATCGAGCAGGCTCAAGCCGAGAAGGCAGCCAAGCTGCAGCCGTACACGCCGGGGGCCGCGGAAAAATGGCTCGAACTACGCCGAGAACTATCTGCTGAGCGGCCGGTTGACGTGGCATCCGTTCTTCCAGAGCGCCTATTCCGGCGGCGGCTTCACGCTCGGCGCTGGGTACCTGAAGCACGTCGGTGCCTACAACACCCTGGACCTGCGCGGCAGCATCACGCCGTCCGGCTACAAACGGACGGAGGCGCAGTTCCTCGCGCCGGCGTTGTTCGGACGACAAGCGACGCTCTCGCTGCTCGGCGGGTGGCGCGAAGCGACTCAGGTCGGGCTTCTTCGGGCTTGGCAATGATTCGACGGTCGAGAGCCGCACCAGCTACGCGTTCCGCCAGCCGTACGGATCGGTGACGCTCGATGCCCGTCCGGGCCGAAACATTGTGGTGCTTGGCGGTGGCCTCGAGATTTCCCAGTGGGAGCAGAGGCCCGGAGGCGGAAACCATCCGTCCGTGGAAACCGTCTACACGCCGGAGACCCTTCCCGGCGTTGGCGCGAAGACCACCTACCTGCATTCGCAAGGCACGGTCGGCCTTGACTGGCGTACGTCGCCCGGCTACGCGAGGCGTGGCGGATTCTACGGCGTCACCGTTCACGACTTCTCGGATCCGGACAGCCGCGCACGGGTTCACACAGACGGATTACGACGTCGTCCAACACCTTCCCGTCCTGCGCGAGACCTGGGTGCTGTCATTTCATGGCCGCGTCGAGACGACGTCGCTCAAGGACGATCAGCAGATTCCCTTCTTCATGATGCCGGCGCTCGGCGGCGGCTCGAGTCTGCGCGGGTTCTCGAGCTGGCGGTTTCGAGACCGCCACAGCCTGCTGCTGCAGGCCGAATGGCGCGTGATCGTCAACCGCTTCTTCGACATGGCGCTGTTCTACGACACCGGCAAGGTCGCGGCGCGCCAGGGCGATCTCGATCTCGACGGCCTGCAGAGCGACTTCGGTCTCGGCTTCCGGCTGCACGGCGCGCTGGCGACCCCGCTCCGCATCGAGTTCGCCAAGAGCGACGAGGGGCTCGTCATCGTCTTCGGCTCGTCGGCCGTTTTCTAGACACACTATGGGCTCATCATTTTCTCGCGTCGCGTGCGCAGCTGGTCCCGCTGTTGCTCCTCTCTTTCTTGTCGGCGACGGTGACCACGCAGACGCCGCGTTTCTACAGCGACGATCCGATTGCCGTCGAGCCGAGCAGCCGCGACGCCTCCGGCGTCGCAGCCGTGGGACATCGGCCTGACGTACGAGCTGTCGTACAACCTGTTCGTCACGTCGAACTACAAGCCGACCAACACGCGCGCCGGCAACATCAATACGATCGATGAGGTGCCCGACTCGAGCTGGTTCACGAACCGCATCGGCTCGACCGCGCTGGCGCCCGACCGAGTGGCGCGCGGACCGGAGATCGGGACGCCTCCCGTCCCCGGACGATGGGTGATCCTCCGCGAGAAGACGGCGGGCGCCAATCCGGGTTTCACCGCGCGCGATGCCGCCGGCGAGACCTGGTTCCTCGGATTCGATCCGCCCAGCCGTCCCGAAGGCGCCACCGCTGCGGTCGTCGTCGCCAACAAGCTCTTCTGGGCGCTGGGCTACAACCAGGTCGAGATGTTCCTCACGACCTTCGATCCGAAACGCGCGGAAATCGACCCGAAGGCGACCGTGCGGCGACCATCGGGCGAGCGCACGCCGTTCACCGTCGACGACATGCGCGCTGTGCTCGACAAAGTGGCGCAGAACGCCGACGGCACCTACCGCGTGGCGGCCGGCCGCGTGCTGCCGGGAAAGATTCTCGGCGGCTTCCGCTACGCCGGCACGCGTCCTGACGATCCGAACGACATCGTGCCGCACGAGCATCGCCGCGAGCTGCGGGCGCTTCGCGTCTTCGGCGCGTGGACCAACCTGACCGACCTGAAGGCCGGCAACACGCTCGACACGCTCGTCACCGAGAACGGGCGCACGTTCGTGAAGCACTACCTGCAGGACGTCGGCTCGACCTTCGGCATGGCCAACGGCCCGCACGAGTGGGACATCGGCTCGGAGTACTTCTACGACAAGGGCGCCTCCCGCCGCCGGTTGTTCTCGTTCGGCTTCGCGCTGAGCCCGTGGCAGACCGTCCCGTATACCGAGTACCGATCGCTCGGCCGGTTCGAAGGCGACGTGTTCGATCCGACGAAGTGGAAGCCGCAGACGCCGACGACGGCCTACATGGAGCTGCAGGGCCGACGACGCGTTCTGGGCGGCCCGCCGCGTGATGGCGTTCACCGACGATCTCATCCGCGCGGCGGTCCACACCGGCCAGTACAGCGATCCGGCCGCAGAGCGCCATCTCGCGACCGTTCTCATGAAGCGACGCGACGCCATCGGCAGGACGTACCTGACCGCGATCAACCCGATCGTCAATCCGCGGCTCGACGCCTCGGGCACGCTCACCGTCGAGAATGCCGCGGTCGCGACCGGGGTCGCCGAAGCGCCGACCGAGTACCGCGCGGTCTGGTCGCGTTTCGACAATGCCACGGGCGCCACGCAACAGATTGCCGAGACGCGCAGCGCCACCACCACGCTGGCGCCGCCGAACGACCTGCCGGCCGCCACCGGCACCTTCATCGCAGATCGACATCTCGGCCGCCCACGCCGGCACATCCCTCGTGGGCACAGCCGGTCCGCACGTTCTTCCGCCGAACCGCGACCGGCTGGAAGCTGGTCGGCCTCGAGCGGCTGGCGGAGCGCTAATCGCGCGGGTCGTTGTTACCAGGAGGCAGGTCGATGACTGCCGACGACGACGACACCGCACGGCGCGCAGCCATGTCGCCGCCGCTCACGGACGACGACTTTCGTCCTCTGTCGTCGTCGGTGCGCGTGGAGATCGCTGCCTTGTCCGCAACGCGGAACCGAGCGTCACGTCAATGACGACCACTACCTCGTGATTCGCCTTGGTCGCAATCAGGAGACGCTGGCGACCAGCCTGAGCGAGGCTGAGGTGCCACCTCGGTTCGAGGAATACGGCTACGCGATGCTCGTCGCCGACGGTCTCGGCGAAGAAGGGGCCGGGTCGTTGGCGAGTCGGGTCGCGCTCAGCACCATCGCGCATCTTGCGCTGCGCCACTGCAAGTGGAACCTGAGAATCGATCCGAGAACGGCGTGGGAAATCATCGAGCGCGCCGAGTGGTTCTACAAACGAGCGGACGCCGCGGTGTCAGCAAAAGCGGCGTTCGAGCCCGGGGATGGCTGGCATGCGGACGGCTCTCACCGTGGCCTGTAGCGTCGGCGACGATCTCTTTGTCGCCAATGTCGGGCAGTCTCGGGCGTACCTGCTTCGAGACGGCGCGCTGATCCTTCTGACCCGCGATCGAACGATCGCCGCAGCGTCCCAGAGAAACCCGCCGACCCGTGCCGGTCGAGCAGACACACACCGAGGACCTGGGCCCAATCCTGGCGGACGCGCTGGGCGCCAACGGAGCGTCCCCAGCGGTCGAGGTCGAACAATTCCGGCTGATGAACGGCGACTGTCGTGCTGCTCTGCACGAACGGGCTCACGGACGTGGTCGACGACGATAAAATTGCCGACGTCCTCGCCCTCCGCCGAAAGTCGTCGGAACAGTGCGCCATCCTGACGGACCTGGCCAGCCGAGCGGGCGGCGACGACAACGTCACGGTGGTGCTCGCGCAGTATCAGGTGCCGAGCTCGTAGATGACGCTTCGAGGCGCCAGCGCGCCGCCACGCCCCAAGACTCAGGACCCAGGCTCAGGTCCCAGGCCCCAAGCCCCCCACGGATTGTGAGCTCGCTGTCGGCCCGTCGTGAGGCGCGCACGCCCGCGGGCCGAGCCAATACCGGGCTGCCGCACCTCACCGTTGACCAGCACTTGGTCATGCCTTTGCAGTAGGCACGTGTTCATGACTACTCTCGGGATTCTCCTGTTCGCGCTCGACCTTTGGACAGACGAGCGAAGCGGTCGGCAAGGTCGAGACCAGCTTCGACAAGACCGCGAACTTCGCGACGCTTCAGGACCTACAGCTGGATGACCGGCTACAACGCGGAGCGTGCCTCCGCGCACAAGATGATCGTCGAGGCCTGCGACGCCGAGATGGCCAAGTCGGGCTTCACCAAGGTGCCGACCGGCGCCGACGTGACCCTCGCCTACTACACCGTCAGGAGCACCTATGTGGACGTGAAGGCCCTCGACAAGCTCCAGCAGACGGGCCGCGGCGAGGCGGCGCCGACCAACGCCGTCGGCAGACTCGTCCTCATCATGCGCACGGGCGATCCAGCGAAGCAGATCTGGTCGGCCAGCACGCGGGAGTTCATCGATCCCGATCCGGCGAAGATGGGCGACACCATCAAGACGGCGACCGCCCGCCTGTTCGAGACCTATCCGACTCGAGTGCCGGTAAAGCGCTAACACGCTATTGCGGATCTGCGATCGGCGATTGCGTTGGCGTCGGAGGACGCCATGATGGGCCCCACACCTCACCACGAAGACCCGAAGGTGGATTGCCTTCGCTCCTTCATGGTTCAACCGGTCAGTCGACCAACGGAATGCCCGCAACTACCTCATAGTGCGGTCCACGGACTTTCCGTGTACAGTCCCCGGAAATCCTCCAGGCCGGACGGTGGCCGCACTACCAATTGTCGGGCTAGCGGAGTGCGAGCCGGAGCGTTTTGCGTCCATGTTCGTCATTCTCAGCTGACACCATGCCGCAACAGGAGATCGAACGAGAGTTCTGGAAATTGGTCGCAGGTCTGGTGAATGTCCTGATCGGGATGGTCCTGACGACCGGACGACCGCGGAAGGAGACGGCCGCCCTCTGGGTCGCGACGGCCTACGTGGTCACCTGCAGCGTCACGCTGATCGTCCTGACGCTGAAGGCACGCAGCCTCGTCGCACGCGCGCAGGCCGCGGTCGGCGAGCGGCTTGCGTGACACGGAGTGGCGGGAATCCCTGCCTGATCGCGCTCTTCTAGGCTGAGCCGCGATGAACCTCGACAGAGCGTTCACCATGGAGGCCATGGAGCCCACGAAGAGTAGCTTCATGAGCTTCATGCTGAAGGCTCTTGGTACGGCTGCGTGTGGTCCGAATCGCTGCGTCAGGTCGCAGCGCAAGGAGCGCGGACAGAGCGTTCACCATGGAGACCATGGAGCTCATGAAGAAGTAACTCCATGAGCTTCATGACCTTCATGGTGAAGGCTCTTGGTACGCTTGCGTGTGGTCCGGAATCGCTGCGTCAGGTCGTTGCGCAAGGAGCGCGGACAGAGCGTTCACCATGGAGACCATGGAGCCCATGAAGGGTAACTCCATGAGCTTCATGACCTTCATGGTGAAAGCTCTTGGTACGCCTGCGTGTGGTCGGAATCGCTGCGTCAGGTTGCTGCGCAAGGAGCGCGGACAGAGCGTTCACCATGGAGACCATGGAGCGCATGAAGAGTCAACTCCATGAGCTTCATGAGCTTCATGGTGAAAGCTCTTGGCACGCTACGTGTGGTCGGAATCGCTGCTGTCAGGCATCGCGGCACAAGGCGCGAGGCCAGAGCGTTCACCATGGAGACCATGGAGCGCATGAAGAGTAACTCCATGAGCTCCATGACCTTCATGGTGAACGCTCTTGGTACGCCTGCGCGCGGTCGGAATCGCTGCTTCACATCGCGGCACACGGCGCGAGGCCAGAGCGTTCACCCTGGAGCCTTGAAGATGGTAACTCCATGAGCTCCATGACCTTCATGGTGAAGGCTCTTGGTACTCTGTCAGCTGATTTGTTCAACGCGTTGAGCTCTCTCGCGTTGCAGTTTCTTCAATACCAGGACCGGTTTGACTCGGAAGGCGCAGGATCGCGCTGGCCGGTGGTTTGCCCCATGACGGCCCATGGAACCCCAGAGACATCCCCTAACGGAGAAAGTGATCGGTTGCGCGATCGAGGTGCACAGGTCGCTCGGCCCTGGTCTCTTGGAATCGGCTTATGCAGCATTGCCTTGCTCGGGAGTTCGTTCTCCACGACCTGAAATCTATCTGGCAGACGCCGTTGCCAATTGCCTACAAAGGCGTTCATCTCGAGTGCGGCTATCGCATCGATTGTATTGTGGAGAACGAGCTGCTCCTGGAACTCAAGACCGTCGAACGCGTTCTGCCCATTCATCACGCACAGGTCCTGACCTATCTGAAGTTGCTCAAGCTCAAGCAAGGACTGCTCATCAATTTCAACTCCCGACGCCTCGTTGACGGATTGAAGAGCTTCCTCGCGTGATCTCAGCGTTGCCACACTCCATGAGCTTCATGGTGAGGGCTCTTGGCACGCCTGCGTGCGGTCGGAATCGCTGCGTCAAATCGTTGCGCAACGAGCGCCGGACAGAGCGTTCACCATGGAGACCATGGAGCACATGAAGAGTAGCTCCATGAGCTTCATGGGCTTCATGGTGAGGCTCTTGGACGTCGCTCATTAGAATTGCCGCGCAAGAATCGCGGACAGCCGTTTCATGGAGGCCATGGAGCCCATGAAGGGTAACTCCATGAGCTTCATGACCTTCATGGTGAAGGCTCTTGGCACTTCAGCGTGCAGTCAAGAAATTGCTGCGTCAGATTGCTGCACAAGGAGCGCCGGACAGAGCGTTCACCATGGAGACCATGGAGCCCATGAAGAGTAGCTCCATGAGCTTCATGGGCTTCATGGTGAGGCTCTGTAATGTCCGCGTGCGGTCAGAATTGCCGCGCAAGAAGCGCGGACAGCCGTTCACCATGGAGGCCATGGAGCCCATGAAGGATAACTCCATGAGCTTCATGACCTTCATGGTTCAACAACACTAATCGACGAGCGGAATCCCCGCGGCGAGCTCGTAGCGCACGAGCGCGCGGATCTTGTTCTCGATCTGGATGTAGCGCGCCGCCTTCGAGCCCGGCAGTACCGCCATCACCTTTGGCACCAGACTGCTCCTCAGCTTCGTCTCGGCCTCGTCGATCGCCACAGCTCTCGCTGAGGAGCTTTTTCGCGACGTCGTCGCCAATCGGTCCCTTGTTGTACACGTTGGCGTACGCCATGACGACCGCGGCGATCCGCTGATTGATCTGCTGCAAGTCCGTCTGGTACGCGTCGTAGACCGGCCAGAACGCCGTCCCTTCGGCGGTCGTCAGACTCAGGTTCGAGGCGACGACCAGCTTCTTGTCCGCCCGGATCTTCTGGGCCAGGATCTCCATGTTGGTCGTGCCAGTTTTCGGCGCCGGCGCCTGCGCCATCGCGGGCGTCGAGAGCGGCAGCATCATGGCCGCCAGAACAAACGCTGTACAGAATCGTGTCATCTCTTGGTCTCCGTTCTGAAATCTGCGCGGCCTACTTCGTCAGGACAAAGGCCTGCTCGAGCTTCGCCATCGAGTCCTGCACCGTTTGCCAGTTCGCCGCGCCCGTCGGAACCGGGTGCGCCCCGATGAAGGTCTGGACCGTGGCCACTTGCGCCTGGAGTTGCCGGAATTCGGCCGTTGCCGGCTTGCCGTCGTTCGTACGGGACTTCACGGTGTCGGCGTTCTTGGCGAGGAGCTCGACGGCCTTCTTCCCCATGTCGCGGTCAGCCTTGGGGATCGCGCTGGTCTTGTCGAGGTCGCTCTTGAAGCGGTTCGCGGCGGACTCGACCGCGGCGGCCGTCGTCGCCGTCTCCCCGTCGTTCATCCGGCGCACCACGGCGTTATCCGGAAGGGGGAACGTCGTGCCGTACACCTCGGCGAGCTGCTTCAGGGTCAACGCCTCGCGATCCCATTCGCTCCGGCCTTTCGTGATGCTGGGCGTGGCCTTCATGAACGTGTCGATGTTCGTGGCTTGCTTGAGCACCGCGGTCAGCTCAGCGCTGGCCGAGTAGTTCGCGGTGAACCGATCCTTGAGCTTCTTGACGTTGTCCTGGTAGTCCTGGAGCGCGGCTGACACCTTCACCTCGCCAGCTGGACTGCGAAGCGTCGAGCTCTTGAGGTCGCCGTCGAGGTTTCCCTCGAACTTGTCGCGCGCCTCGTCGACCTGCTCGATCAATATTTTCACGTCTTTGTCGAGCGGCCGTTCCTGCGGCCGACACGGACAGGGATCCATCGTCAGAGCGCTCGCGATGAGCAGAAACACCGGCGCGCGCGAATCGCGGCGAAGGGTTGGAGTGGGTCGAAGAGTTGAAGTCACAGGAACCTCTCAATAGTGACGCTCGGTGCGACCGGCGCGTCGGTATAAGCGCGTCGCCCTGTCCGTGCTGACAGGGACGCGCGTCACGGATACTCGAACGTTCATCGGAGAATGCTTAGCGTGCGGCGGCCGCCGCCTCCACCTCCGGACGCGTGGACGATAACTGCCGGCACGCGACGACGTCGAACCTGCTCCGCACGCTTCCGGCATCGCTCGTGCGCTGCTGAACCCATGCTGCGAGCCTTCGCGTCGCGATCGACCTGACTGGCCGTCGCGGGATCCCAATTTCGTGTGGACGTCGTCGTGCCGCGGCCTGCCGCACCGTTCTGCGGTCGCCGTGGCACCCGATCTTCCGGTCTCGCCGGCCTGGGGCTCGGGGCGGTCCACGCTGTTCCAGCCGCCTTCGCCGTACTGCTGCCAGCTGTCGCCCTGCTTGCGATAGACGTTGCCGTCGTGGCCGGCGTAGACGTCGCCGCTGCCGGTTCTGCCGACGGTCGTGCTGCCGCCCGGTCCGCCCGTGCGCCTGATCGCCTCGCCGCCGCCGCTTCCCTGCGCGGTCGCGCGTGGTATTTCCCGTGACGTTGTTCGTGTATCGCGACGTGGTCGCCCACTGGTCGCCGCGCGCGACGCCGGTCTGGCCCCAGCTGCCGTAGACGTTCGAGCCCTGCCGGGTCGTGCCGTATGCGCCGGTGCGCGGGTTGTAGGCGGACGCCGCGCCGCGCGCGCCGTACGGACCGTAGGCGACGGCGCCGCGCGAGTACGTTCCCGTGCGCGGGTTGTAGCGCTGCGGCGACGCCCGCGCCGCCGTACGGTCCGTAGGCCACGGCGCCGCGTGTATAGGCGCCGGTCCAGGGGTTGTACGACGCGCCGAACCCGTACGATCGGATAGTGCGGGTAGTAGATCGGATACATTCCGCCGTGCCACACGTACGGCGGGTAGTAGTAGCCGGTGCCCCAGACCGCGCAGCCCCACGCGACCATCACGCCCGTGTAGGCCATCGCCGTCGCAAAGACCACGGCGTCGTCATGCGACTCCTGGACGGTGACGTAGGTGACGGAGTGCGATGGTGAGCTCGTCGGGATCTCGTAGATCTGCCTTCGGGACTTCGCCGGTGACCGTCCACGGTCCGGTCGCCGTCCTCGACACGAACCAGACACCCTGGAAGCACATGTAGTACAGGTCGCCGACCTTGAGGATGTCCTTGTCGGTGTTGACCGCGCGCTGCACGGTCGTCTTCTCGATCGGCTGGAACTCCGGCTTGCCGCCCTGGTACGCGACCTCGGGCGCCTGGACGGTCTTGCTCACGCGCGCGGTCTGCGGGATCTGCGCGAGCAGCACGGCTTCGGCCGCCTGCGTGGTGCCCGGCACCGACGCGAGGACGCGCGATCGATCGTGCTCGAGCGGAATCGCCTTGAAGTCGGCCGGCAGCGTCGGCGTCGCGAACGTCCATGGCCCTGTGAAATCCGGCGCCGAGAACCACCGGCCCGACACCAGGAAGTACACCGGGCCGGTGCGCCCCATGCGGAAGATGTCGTGTTCGGTGTTGCTGACCCACAGCAGTTGCTTCGCGCCGGCGATCGTGGCGTAGGTCGGCTCACCTTTCAGCAGGATCAACTCCGCGGGCTCGAGGCTCGTGAACACTTTCGGCGCCTGGGCGGCGCTCACCGATCGGCCGGGCACGTTGTCCTTCACTTCCTTCCAGTTCTCGTCGGCCGGCAGCTTCTTGAAGCTCTCGGGCAGCGTGCCGGCCGGGCCCCATGGCCCCTTCACGTCGGTCGCCTTCAGCCAGATGTTGTCGCTGCGCAGGTAGAAGGTCTTGGTCGGGCCGTGCTGAAAGAGATCCCAGTTGGTGTTGACGGCCGACTGCAGGTCGTTCTGCGGAATCGGTGACCAGATCGGGTCGCCGTCGATATTGACGAGGACCGCCGGCGTCTTGCTGAAGAAGATCGTGCGGGGGATCCGCCTTCACGCCTTCGATGTTCTTCGGAATGATCTGGCTGGAGTCGACGTTGGCCAGGACCCGGTCCAGCGCGATGACGCGTTCATCGAGCGGTAGCGAAGCCGTGATCTCCGCGACCACGGTCTTGAAGCTGGTCGCGCCGGAGCGTCGGGAAAGTTGGACTCGCGTGATCTTGTATTCCGAGAAACTGACAAGCCGCTCGTCAAGCGCCACGCTCGTGGCGGATTCCACCTTGAGGGTCCCAAGGGTCGGTTCCTTCGCGCCTTTGGCCGTGTACGAGACCGCCGCATAGAGCACGGCGTTTTTCTGGTCGACCCAGCTCGCGACCTGCGGCTGGTACACGACCAGGGCGGCGCCGCTCGGTGTCGTGTAGTCGCGAGGCCAGCCGCCATCGGGCGCTGGCGGCTCAGCGGCCGCGGCCTGCGCGGGCGGCGTCGTGGCCGCACGCGGCGCGGCCGTCGTTGGCGTTGTGGCCGTCGTTGGCTTCGCCGTCGGCGTCGTCTGCGCCGCGGCCAGTGGTGCCATCGGCGCCAACGGAGCATCAAGGAGGCTGACGATCATCAGCATCGAGACGCGGGTTCTGAAGCGGGAGTGGGTGGTGGTCATGGGTTGTCGTTCCTGACGTGCTCGGCCCTCTGGCTAGTGGCGCGCAGTCCGTTCACTTCAGCGGTTTGATCTCGTTGAGCCGAACCGGCTGTTGGGCGTAGTTCTCGAGGACGATCTCGTTGTTCTTGTCGATCCGGATCTTCGTTCCCGCCAGGATCTTCCCGACGCCTTTGCTGTCCTTGTCGAGCTGAATCTCCAGAATCGTGAAGGGATAGTCCATCGTCTGGGCCTGGCTGCGCTCCTCGCGGAAGCCGACCGGCCGATCGGTGGCCAGCACGATGCGGCGGCCGCCGTTTTCGAGCGGGCTCTGATGCGCATAGCGCAGATCCCAGGCGAGGGTTTTTTGCGAGCGAATGGAGCCGACCTTGGGCATCGAGAGCAGGGCCTTCAGCAGCTGCTGGTTCGCGCGGTTGACGTTCTTTTCTTCCTTGAGGATGCTCAGCAGACGCTCCCGATCGGCGTCCGTGGACCAGCGCTCGATCGTGAAGTCCACGATCGCGGTGGTTGGCCCGCTGTTCATGTTGATCGCAAACCCGGTGAAGCTTTCCTTCTGGGTCTGCCCCGACACGCGGTGGCGCCAGCAGCGGCGACCGCGAGCGCGGAGCCACAAACAGGAATCCCGCGATCCAGTCGCTCCCTTGACCGTCATATCGACGCCCTCCAGGCCGTGCAATCGCAAGTAACGGGCCAGCCCAGTCCGGGCGCGGCGGCCAGCAATTGCAGGGAAATCGGCGCAAATGAGCCGATCGTCGCGACGAGCGGCGCGAGTGACGACAGGCTCACAGCCTGTCGTGAGCGGCCTGCCGTGGGGCCGTGAGCCCCCGGCAGACCGCGTCGCTTCTGCTGGGCCTACTTGACGGTGGCCTTCGCGGCTTCCCGCTGCTCTATCTGCTCCATCACCAGCTTGTAGGTGACGTAGTACTTGTAGATATTGCTGACGTAGGTGACGGTCTCGCGGCCAATCTTTTCTGAGGCCACGCGCTCGACGTTGCCGAACCAGACGTTCGGGTCCAGCCCCCGCTTTTCCGCCTCGCGCCGCAGTTGCCGGACGCGGCCCGGCCCGGCGTTGTAGGACGCGAACGTCATCAGGCCCTTGTTGAGCGGGTCCATCGGCTCGTTCGCGTAGTAGCGGTCGATCATGAACCGCATGTACTTCACGCCACCGTGGATGTTCGCCTCGATTTCGTTGATGTCGCCGACGTTCAGTTCCTTGCCGGTGGGCGGCATGATCTGCATGATGCCGATCGCGCCCACTGGACTCTTGGCGTTCTGGTCCAGCGTGGACTCCTGATATCCCTGAGCCGCCATCAGGAGGTAGTCAATGTTGTACTGCGCCGCCGTACTTCTTGAACAGCGCGACCACCGCCGCGAGTTTCTTGCGCTCGGCGTCGGCCGCGGCGTTCTTCACATACTTGGTGTTCTGCGAGATAACGGCGTTCGACCGTGTTGCGGAACCCGCTGCCGCTGCCGTGCTTCTGGATCCACGTGTTGACGGCCGCGAGGAGCTTCGGATTGTCCTTGCGCACCGCGACGGCCAGGTTGCCGCCGGTCCGCACGGTCACGTCCTTGTGGACGTTCAGGCTCGTGAACACCTGCTTCCAGAAGTCAGCCAGATAGTCGTCCACGATCGTGATCTTGACGAGACCGGCGTTGACCATCTCGAGGATGTCGTCGTCTTCGAGGACCTGCGGCGCTTCCTTGAGCACAGCGGGCGCCTTGCCGCGAGACTTCAGTTGCGCGTTCACCGCGGTAAGGCTCTCGTCGTAGATGCTCCCCTTGCGAATGAACACCTCCTGACCTGAGAGATCGTCAACGGTTTTGATCGCTGGCGCGCCTGGGCCGGTGACCACGACCTCGTTCACGTTGGTGCGGGTCGGTGTGGAGAACGCGACGAGCTTCTCCCGCTCTGGCGTGACGGTCACCATCGCCGCGACCATGTCGACCTTACCGTCGATGAGTGCGCGGTACAACTGATCGCGCGGCATCGGTATCGGCACGACGTGGATCTTCAGGTTGCCCGTCTTCATGTCGTTGTTCAGGTCGGTCTCGAACTTGTTCAGCGCCTCGAAGGTGATACCGCGCTGCTGCCCCTGGTCGATGAAGTAGTGCGTGCGGTTGAACGTCACGGCCGCGCGAATGCTGCGACGCTTGACCTGGGCGTCGAAGTCGCCGGTGAACGGCTTGTCCATCGACGTCGCGCACGGCCTCCGGAAGTGCGTCGTACGGCGACGCGGTGGCCGGCAGCGGCGCGTCGTTATCGGCGGGAGGTGTGATGGCCGCGGCCGGTGGCGCGGTGCTCTCGCTCGAATTCGGGCTCGAGCACGCCAAGAGCGGCCGCCACGGTCAGCAGCGCGACAGAGGAGCCTGTCAGACGGAGAAGTTTCGACATCGTCCATTCACCCCCGGAACAGCCGGCCGCGAAGGCCACGCAGTCCCATAGCGCTATCTTGATCATGGCTCGACATGCGAACGGCAAGGTCCGCGCCAAGTCGTGGGCATCGTACCAGATGACCGCTGCCGTCAGTTGCTGTCGTTTCGCGCGGTCGGACGCGCG
Source organism: uncultured Acidobacteriota bacterium (assembly GCA_963730485.1). Classification (GTDB taxonomy): domain Bacteria; phylum Acidobacteriota; class Vicinamibacteria; order Vicinamibacterales; family SCN-69-37; genus CAVTYZ01. The sequence continues at coordinate 22,477 of CAVSRY010000030.1, forward strand.
ACAAATCACCAAATATTGTGAGGGGCGTCCCGGCGGGCTGGAGACGTGGCGCGTTTCGTCCACACGTACGAGTAGGACACGCCAAGCGAATGGAAGTCGCCGCCGGTTCTCGTGTACGCACCGAAGCTGTACGAAAGCCGCATCTGGTGCATGCCGAACGGGAGGGCCACCGTCGTCCCGACGCGGGAATTGTGCTGCGGCAGCGTCGCGGCGGCGCCATTGGTCGTGGTGCGCCCGCCATGCCAGAAGTTGGCGTCGGCCGCCACCCAGAGACCGCGGCGAATGGTGTACATGACATGACCCTGGGTGGCCACGATTGGCGCCTGCTTACGAATCCCCCCGTTGAAGAAGTTCGTGTTGTCGGCGAATATCACGCCGCCGAAGTCCCCTTCGAACATCCACGGCCCTTGGGTGCGCGAGACACCGACCTCGGGCGCGAAGGCCCAGCGGTTGGAACCGATATTGATGGCCCGTGTGGAGTCGTACTGACCGACCGGAGCCGCCACATTGAGGCTGAGACCCACAATCGTCTTTGGACTGTACTTGGCGAACTGCGGCAGCGTCATCGCCGGCGCGCCGTAGAGGTTGACCGAGACCCGCGCCGCCACGTCGCCTAGTCCCGACCGGGTGCGCTCCTCGAACTGTCCGAGGAGCAACCCGCTGATATGGCCATGCATGTAGGGGACAATCACCCCGACACTGGCGGATCTCCCGGCGATGCTGAGCGTGCGCGTGAACCCGATAGCCGCGACCCCGATGGTCGCGTGCCCATCCTCGATCGGCAGTGACGGGTCGAACAGGATGTCACCCTTGTTGGCCGTGCCGACGAGGGTCACGACGTTGAGGGCGACGGGCGCCGGGACGTAGGCGCCAGGGATTAGATTCTGAGCGCGGGCCACTCGAGCTGAGAGGACGCCGGCAGTGAGAATGAGAAGTTAGCGCGGTCCTGCGTGCGACGCCAGTCCGGCGCATGAGAGAGTGTCTGGGAGCGCCTCGTCGCGAGACGGGCGCTCCCAGAGTGGGTTAGAAGCGGAAGCCGAAAGTGAGCGGCATGTACTGTCCGTCCGCGTTGCCGCCGCTCGTGCTGCCGATTGGTGTCGCGACCGGCTCGATCTTTGGTCCCTTCACCCAGTGGTAGCGCGTCTCGATGTAGAACTCGGCGTCACCTTCGCCAAGACCGAAACCGACGCCGCCGCCGACATTGAACCCGAAGTCCCATCCGCCCCGGTCGCCAAGCACGGCCTCGATTGGGTAGGTGCCGCAGACGTAGTACCACGGGTCGCAGATGATGCCGGTCCCGACGTACTGCGTGATTTCCACCTTGCGATAGTAGGCGCCCGGGCCTGCCATGAAGTAGACGCGAGCCGGGCTATCGGCTGGCGTCAGGTTCGCCACCAGGTTGAAGTCAAGCTGGTGGATTTGGTGGTTTGCCGAGAGGCGTCCCCCCAGCGCGTCGAGATAGTCCTCCACTTGGAACCATCGGAACGCGTACTCCATCTGCAGCGCCGACTCGGGAGTTGGCATCGAACGTCACACCGAAGGCCGGTCCCCAGCCGGTCTCGAAGCGATCCCCGAGATCGCCGCCGATGAAGGTCGGACCGCCGCCGATGTTCACGTGAACCCGCTTTTCTTGGGCGTTGCCCAGCCCGGGCGTCAGGGCCAGGACGGCAGCAGCGAGAATCACAGCTTTCGCGATACGCATCGTTTCACTCCATTGAAGGGTCATTTACGCTCGATTACGCTCGATCGATCACGTTCACGGTCGGACAGAGCAACAAGCGGGCCACCCGGCGAGATTGGCTGGTCTGCTGGATTCCATTGAGTAGATCGGGACTTCGGCCGCATACCCTCGCGGCGGATCACTGACTCTCGCGACGTGTCGCGACTGCGATCACAACGTACCGGTGACGGTCGTCCGGCGGCGCCAAGGGGTCCTCAACTGGCAAAGGAGCTGAAGCGGCTGGCTACCGGAGCGACTCCATGATCTCGTCGAGCGCCGACTGCGGCGGACGTGTACGCGCGAGCGGCAGCGTCGCCAGTGGCTCCTCCACGAGGTTCAGCGTGTCGATGAAGTCGTCCTTGTCGGGCTCGATGTAGATGACGCCCGTGGCGAGCTCGCCGCGGCGCGCGGTCTCGTGCAGCAGGCGGATCGCGGTGATCTTGTCCGACGGGTTGTAGTCCTCCGCGACCTTCCGCAGGTAGAGCTGCGAGCCGTCGTGCATCTTCACGGCCGTCGTGGTGCCCGGCTCGTAATCGACCGAGATGTCCTGGAAGAACGGCACGAAGCTGATCTCGCCGAGCGGCTCCTCGTGGTCTTTCACGTACGAGTAGCTCTTCGTCGACCCGTCGTGGTCGTTGAACGTCACGCATGGCGAGATCACGTCGATCATCGACGTGCCGCGATGCGAGATCGCCGCCTTCAACACCGACAGCAGCTGCTGCTTGTCGCCTGAGAACGACCGCGCCACGAACGACGCGCCGAGCTCGATCGCCAGCGCGCACGTGTCGATCGGCGGCAGATCGTTGACGACGCCGTTCTTGGCCTTCGAGCCGAGGTCGGCGGTCGGCGAGAACTGCCCTTTCGTCAAGCCGTAGCAGCCGTTGTCCTCGATGATGTAGATGACCGGCAGGTTGCGGCGCATCAAGTGGACGAACTGGCCGACGCCGATCGCACCGGTGTCGCCGTCGCCGCTCACGCCAATCGCGAGCAGGTTCTTGTTCGCCAGCATCGCGCCGGTCGCGACCGACGGCATGCGCCCGTGGACGGAGTTGAACCCGTGCGACGGGTTCAGGAAGTACGCCGGGCTCTTGCTCGAGCAGCCGATTCCCGACAACTTCACGACGGTCTTCGGGTCGACGCCCATCTCGAAGAACGCGTCGATGATGCGCTCCGAGATCGCGTTGTGCCCGCATCCCGCGCACAACGTCGTCTTGCTCCCGCGATAGCTGGAGACGTCGAGGTTGATGCGATTGGTGCGGCGAGGGGTATCAGTGGCCATAGGTGCAAGGTTGCGTCGCGCCGGCTTCAGTCGCCGCTTCGCGCAGCGGCGGACAGACCGCCTAATGTCCGTTTTTCTCTTGTGCAAGAACACTGTCGGTAATGCTGCGCGCGTCGATCGGCAGTCCGTTGTAGTGCAGCACGCTGCGAAGGCGCGGCGCGTACTGCGCTTCGCCGTCCATGAGCAGCAGGCTCAGCATCTGGTGGTCGCGGTTCTGCTCGACGACGTAGACGCGATCGTGCTGGCGAATGAAGTCGTCCACGGCCGGGGTGAACGGATACGCCCGGATGCGGAGGTACGAGCGTCTTGAGGCCGGATTCCTCGCGAAGCTGGTCGCGCGCCTCATCGACCGCCCAGTGGCTCGACCCGAACGCGATGATCCCGACCGACGCCTGAGCGTCACGCTCCACGACCGGCTGCGGCACGAGCGTGCGCGCCGTGTCGAACTTGCGCGCGAGGCGGTCCATGTTCTTGACGTAGTCGTCGGGGCGCTCGGTGTATTGCGCCATCTCGTTGTGGCCGGACCCGCGCGTGAAGAACGCAGGACCGACGCCACCGGGGATGGACCGCCAGGGGACGCCGTCGCCGTCCACATCCTTGTAGCGGCCCCAGGACGCAGCCAACTCGCGCACCTTGGCTTCGTCGAGCACCTTGCCGCGATCGATGGGCTTGGCCGGATACGTGAACGTCGGCGACATCCACGTGTTCATGCCGAGGTCCAGATCGCTCATGACGTAGACGAGCGTCTGGAGCCGTTCGGACAGGTCGAAGGCGTCCATCGCCATCTCGTAGCACTCTTCGACCGACGCCGGCAGCAGCAGCACGTGCCGCGTGTCACCGTGCGAGTTGAACGCCGCGAACAGCAGGTCCCCCTGCGCCGTGCGGGTGGGCAGCCCCGTGGACGGCCCGACGCGCTGGATGTCGAACACCACCGCCGGCACTTCCGCGTAGTACGACAGGCCGGCGAACTCGGACATGAGCGAGATGCCGGGGCCCGACGTCGATGTCATCGCCCGCGCGCCCGCCCAGCTCGCGCCGACCACCATGCCGAGCGCGGCGATCTCGTCCTCGGCCTGGACGATCGCGAACGTCGCCTTGCCCGTCTCTTTGTCCATGCGGTACTTGCGCATGTAGCCGATGAGCGACTCGGGCAGCGACGAAGACGGCGTGATCGGATACCAGGCGACGACGGTGACGCCGGCGAACATGCAGCCCATCGCGGCGGCGGCGTTGCCCTCGACCAGCACCTGCCCCGCTGTCTTGTTCATGCGGGTGACGCTGTAGGGATCGCGCTTCGTCAGGTGCTCGGCCGCGTACTGCTTGCCCGCGTCGAGCGCGGCCACGTTCAGCGCCTCGGCCTTCGGCTTCTTGCCGAGTTGCCGGTGAAGCGCCTGCTTCATCTCGCCGAGGTCGATCGACAACAGCTCCGACAGGATGCCGTCGTAGATCATGTTCTTGATCAGGCGGCGGAGCTTGGCCTCGGGGCAGACGGCCGCGACGATCTTGTCGAACGGGACCGGATAGAACGTCAGGTCGGTCCGGAGCGTGTCGAGCTTCAGCGGCTCGTCGTACACGACCGCGCGGCCCGGCTCGAGCGAGAGCACGTCGTCTTTGGCGGTTTCCGCGTTCATCGCGACGAGGAAGTCGATTTCCTTCTTCCGGGCGACGTACCCGCGGTGATTGGCTCGAATCGTGTACCAGGTCGGCAGGCCCGCGATGTTCGACGGGAACAGGTTCTTGCCCGGACACGGGGATGCCCATCTGGAACAGCGACCGGAGCAGCACCAGGTTCGCGGTCTGGCTGCCGGAGCCATTGACCGTCGCAATCTGAATGCTGAAGTCGTTGGCTACGTTGGAGCGGGACTGGTCAGGCTCAGTCTGGGTGGCGGATAACGGAGCACTCATGCTTCAAGAAGGATGATTTCCGGGACGAAGACAGATTCGTTCGAGTATACCGCACCCCCTGCATGGCCCTTGGTCAGAGGCCCGAGAGTCCGCGAAAAACCGTGCAGAAAAAGGGGTCGGGACGCTTTTTACGTTGAACGTAAAAAGCGTCCCGACCCCTTTTCTAGGCCAGGGCGTCGACGACGGCGCGGCCGATGTCGGCGGGGCTCTTGACCACGCGCACGCCGGCGTCGGTCAGGGCGGCCATCTTCTCGGCCGCCGTGCCTTTGCCGCCGGCGATGATCGCGCCGGCGTGGCCCATGCGGCGTCCGGGCGGCGCCGTCTGCCCGGCGATGAAGCCGACGACCGGCTTCTTGAACGACGCCTTGATGTAGGCCGCGGCGGTCTCCTCGGCGTTGCCGCCAATCTCGCCGATGAGCACCACGGCTTCCGTCTCCGGATCGCCGGCGAACAGCTCGAGCGCGTCCACGAACGACGTGCCGATCAGCGGATCGCCGCCGATGCCGATGCACGTCGTCTGACCGAGCCCGAGACCGGTGAGCTGGTGAATCGCTTCGTAGGTCAGCGTGCCGCTCTTCGACACGATGCCGACGCGACCTTCCTTGCAGATGTGACCGGGGATGATGCCGGCCTTCGCGCGCCCGGCCGAGATGAGCCCCGGGCAGTTGGGTCCGATGAGACGCATCGGCGTCCGCCGGACGAACGTGAGCGCGCGCATCATGTCGATCGTCGGGATGCCTTCGGTGATGCAGACGGCCAGCGCCAGGCCGGCGTCCGCCGCTTCCATGACCGCGTCGGCCGCGCCGGGCGGCGGGACGAAGATCACGGACGCGTTGGCGCCCGTTTCGCGCACGGCCTCGGCCACGGTGTTGAACACGGGCCAGCCTTCGTGCGTCGTGCCGCCCTTGCCGGGCGTGACGCCGCCGACGACGTTCGTGCCGTACGCCTGCGCCTGCTTGGCGTGAAAGGTGCCCTCGCGTCCGGTGATGCCCTGGACGATCAGGCGGGTGCTGCGGTCGATCAGAACAGACATCTCCTGATTCCTTTGTCGCAAACCGGGTTTCTTGCCGGGTGGAGAAGAACCCCGGTTTGTTGATTCTCTACGCCGCGCCCAGGCGCACAACCGTGCTGGCGGCGTCGGACATCGTGTCGGCGGTCGTGAAGTTCAGGCCGCTTTCCTTGAGCATCTTCTTGCCGAGCTCGACGTTCGTGCCTTCCATGCGGATCACGATGGGCACGCGGACGCCGAGGTCGGTGACGGCGGCAATCAGGCCCTGCGCCAGGATGTCGCAGCGCAGGATGCCGCCGAAGATGTTGATCAGCACGGCTTTGACGTTGGCGTCGGACATCAGGATGCGGAACGCGTTCTTGATCTGCTCCGCGTTCGCGCCGCCGCCGACGTCGAGGAAGTTCGCCGGCTCCCCGCCGGCGAGCTTGATGATGTCCATCGTCGCCATCGCGAGGCCGGCGCCGTTGACCATGCAGCCGATCGTGCCGTCGAGCTTGATGTAGTTCAGCGAGAACTTCGACGCCTCGATCTCGAGCGGGTCTTCCTCGCGCGAGATCGCGCAGCTCCTTGAGCTCCGGGTGGCGATAGAGCGCGTTGTCGTCGAACGTCATCTTCGCGTCGAGCGCGATGATGTCGCCCGACTTCGTCACGATGAGCGGGTTGATCTCGACGAGCGACGCGTCCGTCGCGACGAAGGCGCGATAGACCGCCTGCATCAGCTTCACGGCCTTGCCGACCTGGTCGCCCGTCAGGCCCGAGCGCGAACGCGAGCGAGCGGGCCTGGTAGCGCCTGCAGTCCCAGCGCCGGGTCGATGAGCGCCTTGAAGATGCGATCCGGCGTCTCTTCGGCGACCTTCTCGATCTCGACGCCGCCGTCCGGGCTCACCATCGAGGATCGGCCGCTCGGAGGCGCGGTCGATCACGAGGCCGAGGTAGAGCTCGCGCGCGATCTCGAGGCCTTCCTCGACGAGCACGCGACCGACGACCCGGCCCTCGGGCCCGGTCTGGTGCGTGACGAGCGTCATGCCGAGCATCGCCTTCGCGGCGGCGTTCGCGGCGTCAGGCCCCTTGACGACCTTGACGCCACCGCCCTTGCCGCGGCCGCCGGCGTGAATCTGTGCCTTGACGACGACCGTGCCGCCGCCGAGCTCGACGGCAACGTCCCGCGCCTCTTCTATTGAATAGGCGACGCGAGCCCTGGGAACGGGCACGCCAAACGGCTTGAGGATGTCCTTGCCCTGATGTTCGTGGATTTTCATTTCGGAGCGGGAGTGTACCGGCAGAACCCGTCGTGGGGCAATGCCGGTCAGTCGCGTTAGGAGATCGGGACAGGAAACAAAGACAGGCGTCGACTCAAGATCGGCGCCTTTACTAGCAGCTCACAGAGGGTCAGAAACGCGGGCGATCGCGCCGGAGGTTTATAGCAGACCCCCAGACTCCGACGACGATCAGAAGACAACCCACGAGACTGAACAGCGGCACCATATAAGCCCCACGACGTGCCCGACCCTTGTGCAAGGCGTGTGCCTGCCGCTCTTGTGATTTCTCCCACCAGAACACACACACCCGAAATCAATCTCACGATGCCGGTACTTGCAATCGGCCCGCATCGCATACGGGGTGGTGTGCTGGCTTGCAGATCTGTAAGTCAAGAAACTCGGGTTTCTTAGTCTAACGAAACCCGACGTCTTCTCTTCTAGACCCCGATCACCTGGGTCAGTTCCCGCACGGCCGCGGCCGACTTGTTCAGGGCGGCCTGCTCGTCCGGCGGTCAGCTTGATCTCGATGATCTTCTCCGCGCCGCCCTTGCCGAGCACGACCGGGACGCCGAGGAACTGGTCGCGGACGCCATACTCCCCTTCGAGAAAAACCGAGCAAGGCAGGATGGCCTTCTTGTCCTTGAGGATGGCCTCGACCATCTCGGCGGCCGCCGCGCCCGGGGCGTACCAGGCGCTCGTGCCGACGAGCTTCGTGATCTCCGCGCCGCCGTTCGCGGTCCGCGTGCAGATCTCGTCGAGCTTCGCCTGGGTCATGTATCCCATCTGCACGAGCTCGGTGAGCGGAATTCCGGCGACGGTCGAGAAACGCGGCAGCGGCACCATCGTGTCGCCGTGCCCACCGAGCACGAAGGCGTGGATGTTCTCGACCGAGACGCCGAGCTCCATGGCGATGAACGTCCGCATCCGCGCCGAGTCGAGCACGCCGGCCATGCCGACGACGCGCTGACGCGGGAACCCGCTCAGCCGGTAGACGGCCTGGCACATCGCGTCGAGCGGGTTGGCGACCGGCACGATGACGGCGTTCGGCGAGTGCTTGATGACCTGCTCGGTGACCGCCTGCATGATCTTGTAGTTGACCTGCAGCAGGTCGTCGCGGCTCATGCCGGGCTTGCGCGGCACGCCGGACGTGATCACGACGACGTCGGAGCCGGCGCTCGCCTCGTAGTCGGACGTGCCGACCAGACGGGTGTCGGATCCGTCGATCGGGCACGCCTGAAAAATGTCGAGCGCAATGCCCTTCGCCTTGTCGGCGGCGATATCGATGATGACGACATCGGCCAGTTCCTTGACGGCGATGGCGCGCGCCACGGTCGCGCCGACGTTGCCGGCGCCTCCCACTACTGTGACTTTGCGATTCATGGACACTCCTGCGGCGTCGTTCCCCGTTCCCGGTTCCGCGTTCCCCGTTCTTCGCGCCGATCCGGAACGGGGAACGTGGAACGCGGGAACGGCAACAGACTACATGTTCCCAATCATCGCCGTGGCAAATTCCGACGTCTTGACCTCTTTCGAGCCGGCGATCAGGCGGGCGAGGTCGTACGTCACGGTCTTGTCGGCGATGGTCTTCTCGAGCGAGTTGATGACGACGTCGGCCGCCTCGGTCCATCCCATGTAGCGGAGCATCATCTCGCCGGAGAGGATGACCGAGCCCGGGTTGACCTTGTCGAGGTCCGCGTACTTCGGCGCGGTGCCGTGCGTCGCCTCGAAGATGGCGTGGCCGGTCACGTAGTTGATGTTGCCACCCGGCGCGATGCCGATGCCGCCGACCTGCGCGGCGAGCGCGTCCGAGATGTAGTCGCCGTTGAGGTTGGGCGTCGCCACGACGTCGTACTCGGCCGGCCGCGTGAGGATCTGCTGCAGGAAGGCGTCCGCGATGACGTCCTTGATGACGATCCCGCCCGGCAGCGTGCACCACGGTCCGCCGTCGAGCTCCTCGGCACCGAACTCGCGCTTCGCGAGCGCGTAGCCCCAGTCGCGGAACGCGCCCTCGGTGAACTTCATGATGTTGCCCTTGTGCACGAGCGTGACGCTCTTGCGCGTTCTGGGCGATCGCGTATTCGATGGCCGCGCGAACGAGCCGTTCCGTGCCTTCGCGCGAGATCGGCTTCAGGCCAATGCCCGAACTCCCGGGAAAACGAATCTTCTTGAAGAGCTTCGGGAACGACGCCGCGAAGAGCTTCTTGAACTCCTCGACCTCCGGCGTGCCCTCCTGGAACTCGATGCCGGCGTAGATGTCCTCGGTGTTCTCGCGGAAGATCACCATGTCCACGAGGTCGGGGCGCTTGACCGGCGTCTCCATGCCGCGGAAGTACCGAACGGGCCGCAGGCAGACGTACAGGTCGAGCTCCTGCCGCAGCGCGACGTTGAGCGATCGAATGCCTCCGCCGACCGGCGTCGTCAGCGGTCCCTTGATGCCGACGAGGTACTTGCGGAACGTCTCGAGCGTCTCCTCGGGCAGCCAGTTCCCCGACTGCTTGAACGACTTCTCGCCCGCGAGCACCTCGCGCCACGCGATCCGCCGGCGGCCCGCGTACGCTTTTTCGACGGCGGCATCAAAAACGCGCACGCTCGCGCGCCAGATGTCCGGCCCGGTCCCGTCGCCCTCGATGAACGGGATGATGGGATGGTCCGGAACGTTCAGTCCGTCCTGCTTCCGTGTGATCGCTTCGCCGCCCATCGCCATCGTCTCTCCGTCGCTCGTTCGCTCGCAGTCGAGAATTGCTTTTAGGTCACGTCCCTTCCACGGCGTCACAAGTTCTTCACAGAAACTGTGGAAATCTGTGTGGAAAAGTGCCGCCGGGCAGAGATATTTCCGAGACTTTTCTCAACGAGCAGCGGTTTGCACCAACATGGTGCTCCTGCGACACTCGCTGCCAACCGATCGAACAGCGCATTATATCCGCCTACGCCGCTACGCGGCTTCGGCGGGACGAGTCCGCGCGCCGCTATCGGCTTCGGCGGGACAAGTCCGCGCGCCGTCTGCACCGCCGGCTGCGAAGACAACGTCGCACGCCGAAGTACGCGTGCTTGCACCGCCGTCGCGAAGCGCGAAGGCGCTCGCCGAAGCGCAGGCGAAGGCGTGTGTTAAGATTTGCCGTGCCTGTAGTTTTTCCCCGAGAGCTGGCACTTTCAATCCGTTCTGCTCGAGTCGTCGCCGTCATCCCCGCCCGCTACCAGTCGACGCGTCTTCCCGGTAAGCCACTCGCCGAAATCGACGGACGTCCGATGATCGAACACGTCTATCGACGCGCGTCCGACGCGCGCTCGGTCGACGCCGTGATCGTGGCCACCGACGACGAGCGCATTGCGGGCGCGGTGGACGCATTCGGCGGCGTCGCGGTGATGACGCGCGCCGATCACCTCTCCGGCACCGACCGGCTCGCTGAAGTCGCCGCGTCGCTCGAGAGCGAGATTCTCGTGAACGTGCAGGGCGATCTGCCGTTCCTTCCCGCCGAACCCATCGACGACGACGGTCGCGCTGGTCGCCGGCCGTGCCGACCTCGGAATGGGCACACTGCGGCGCCGCATCACCGACCCGGCCGACGTGTCGCGGCCGTCGGTGGTCAAGGTCGTCGTGGACACTCGGGGCGATGCCCTGTACTTCAGCCGGACGGCCGTTGCCGCACGTCCGTGCGGGCCAGCCGCCAGCCAACGTTCTGGAAGCACATCGGGTTGTACGTCTACCGGCGCGAGTTCCTGCTCCGCTTCGCGGCGCTGCCCGCCGACGCCGCTCGAGCGGGCCGAGAGCCTCGAGCAACTCCGCGCCCTGGAACACGGATTCACGAATCGGCACGGTCGAAACCACCACGGACACCATCGAGATCGATACCCCGGAGGATCTGGAGCGCGGACGAAGACTCGTCGAAGCCGTCCGCTCCTGAGCGCACACATGCCACAGACCGAACGAGCGAGGCCAGTGAAATACATCTTCGTGACAGGCGGCGTCGTGTCGTCGCTCGGCAAGGGACTGGCGGCCGCGTCCATCGGATGCCTCCTCGAAGGGCATGGCTACAAGATCGCCCTCCAGAAGTTCGACCCGTATATCAATGTGGATCCGGGCACGATGAGCCCCTACCAGCACGGCGAGGTCTACGTGACCGACGACGGCGCGGAAGCGGACCTCGACCTCGGGCCACTACGAGCGGTTCACCAGCATGGTGGCGACCCGCAACAACAACTGGACCACCGGCAAAATCTACCTGTCGGTCATCCAGAAGGAGCGCCGCGGCGAGTACCTCGGCCGCACCGTGCAGGTCATCCCGCACATCACCAACGAGATCAAGGACAGCATCCGGTCGGCGGCCGAGGGCGTGGACGTGCTGCTCGTCGAGATCGGCGGCACGGTCGGCGACATCGAGAGCCTGCCGTTCATGGAAGCCATTCGTCAGTTCCGGCAGGACGTCGGACGCGAGAACACGCTCTACATCCACCTGACGCTCGTGCCGTACATCGCGTCGGCCGGCGAACTGAAGACGAAGCCGACCCAGCACAGCGTCCGCGACCTTCGGTCCATCGGCATCCAGCCGGACGTGCTGCTCTGCCGCACGGACCGGCAGCTCGACCGCGAGATGAAGAAGAAGATCGCGCTCTTCTGCGACGTGGACGAGGAAGCCGTCATCACGGCCCGCGACGTCTCGTCCATCTACGAAGTGCCGCTCAATCTGGCCGGCGAAGGACTCGACCGCATCCTGCTCGACCGCCTCAAGCTGCCCCAGACCGAGGCCAAGATGGAGGCCTGGCAGGAGATGGTCGGGCGCATCCAGAACCCGAAGGACGAGATCACGCTCCACTTCGTCGGGAAATACACCGAATACGAGGACTCGTACAAGAGCATCAACGAGGCGCTCTACCACGGCGGATTCCGCCACCGGCTGAAGGTCCGGCTCAAGTACGTCGAGGCCGAGGCGCTCGAGGAGACCGACGGCATGCGGCTGCTGGAGGATGCCGTCGGCATCCTCGTGGCGCCAGGTTTCGGCGATCGCGGCAGCCGGGGCATGATGGCCGCGGCCGAGTTCGCCCGCACCGGCAAGATCCCGTATTTCGGCATCTGCTACGGGTTCCAATGGGCGGTCGTCGAGTTCGCGCGCAACGTCTGCGGCCTGACCGAGGCGGACTCCACGGAAGTCACCGAGGAAACGCCGCACAAGATCATCTACAAGCTGCGCGACCTGCTGGGCGTGGATGACCTCGGCGGGACGATGCGCCTCGGGCAGCTACGCATGCCGGCTGGCGCCGGACTCACTGGCGTTCAAGCTCTACGGCGAGGAAATCATCCACGAGCGCCATCGTCATCGCTACGAGTTCAACTGCCTGTACGAGAAGACCATCAACGAAGGCGGCCTGCGGATTGTCGGCCGCTCGCTCGACGGCAAGTTCGTGGAGGTCGTCGAGCTGCCCGGCCATCCGTGGTACCTGGCCGTCCAGTTCCATCCCGAGTTCCACTCCAAGCCGCTTCGTCCGCATCCGCTCTTTGCCGGTTTCGTCGAGGCCGCCTACAAGCGCCAGCAGGCGGTGCGCGGGCGTGGCCACGAACGTGACGGCGATCGGCGAACGCAGGGCGAGAGGATAGATGGATCGGCTCGAGGCTTGAGACTTGGGGCTTGACGGCTCGCGCCTCGTACGCAGCCGGACTTTCCTCCGCGATCGCCTCGTCACCCGCCAAGTCCGAATCACGGACGACGTCGTCCTTGGACCGGCGACGCTTGGTGCTCATCGCCGGCCCGTGCGTCATCGAGAGCGAGACGCACGCGCTCGAGCTGGGCCGACGGATTGCAGCCGTCGCCCGCAACGCCCGGGTTCCCTACATCTTCAAGGCATCGTTCGATAAGGCCAACCGCACGTCGGCGTCGTCGTTCCGCGGGCCCGGAATGGAAGAAGGGCTCGCGATCCTCGGACGAATCCGGAAGGAACTTGGCGTGCCGGTCCTGACGGACATTCACGAGACGTCGCAGGCCGAGCCGGCGGCGAAGGTCGTGGACGTGCTGCAGATTCCGGCGTTCCTGTCGCGGCAGACGGACCTGATCGCGGCGGCGGCGCGGACCGGTCGTGCGGTCAACATCAAGAAGGGCCAGTTTCTGGCGCCGCTCGACATGAAACACGCGTTGGGCAAGGTGACCGGCGCCAATCGCGTGTTCCTGACCGAGCGCGGCACGTCGTTCGGCTACAACAATCTCGTCGTGGACATGCGATCGTTCCCGATGATGCGGAGCCTGGGCTGCCCCGTGGTGTTCGACGTCACGCACAGCCTGCAGTTGCCGGGCGGCGGCAACGGCGTGAGCGCCGGACTGTCGCAATACATCGAGCCGCTCGCCTCCGCCGGCGTCGCGGCCGGCGTCGACGGCGTGTTCCTCGAAGTGCACGAGGATCCGAGTCACGCGCTGAGCGATGGGCCAAACGCGCTCCCCTTCGATCGGCTGGAACCGCTGCTCGACCGGCTGGTCAAGATCCACTCGCTATGAACGAGTCCTCCAACCGGCCTCCGGACATCGCCCGCAAGGTTTTTGAAACCGAGGCGAAGGCGATTCTCGGGCTGATCCCCAAGCTCGACGAAAATTTCAATAAAGCGCTCGACCTGCTGCAGCAGTGCAAGGGCCGGGTCATCGTGACGGGCATGGGCAAGTCCGGCATCATCGCGCGCAAGCTCGCCGCGACGCTGTCGAGCACCGGCACCTCCGCGATTTTTCTGCACGCAGCCGAGGCGGTCCACGGCGACCTCGGGGTCGTGCAGACCGATGACGTGGTGATTGCGCTGTCCTACAGCGGCGAGACCGAGGAGCTCATTCGTCTGCTCGAGGCGATCCGCCGGATTGGCGCCCGACTCATCGCGCTCACGGGCAAGACCGCAGTCGACGATCGGGCAGGCGGCCGACGCCGCCCTGAACTGCGAGGTTGCCGAAGAGGCGTGCCTGATGAATCTGGCGCCGACGGCCAGCACGACCGCGACGCTCGCGATGGGCGACGCGCTGGCGATTGCCCTCTCGAGGCGCAAGGGCTTCAGCGCGGACGAGTTCGCCAGCCTGCACCCGGCCGGCCGGATCGGCAAGCGGCTCATGCGCGTCGAGGCGCTGATGCAGTCCGGCGACGCCCTGCCGTCGGTTCGGCTCGACACGCTGATGCCGGACGTGATCCACGAGATGTCGCGCAAGCGACTGGGCATGACGTGCGTGCTCGACGCCGACGGCAGGCTGCACGGCATCGTGACCGACGGCGACCTCCGGCGCCACATGACGCCGGGCTCGAACCTGCTCGAGCGCCGGGCGCGTGACGTCATGACCACCGAGCCGATCACGGTCGAGCGGCATGTGCTTGCCGTCGAAGCGCTCCGCATCATGGAACAGCGGCGCATCACCGCCGTCGTGGTGGTCAGTCCGGCCGGCGCGCTCGAGGGTGTCGTGCACCTGCACGACCTCTGGCGCACCGGGATGGTCTAACGCGGCCAGCCCCGCCTCCATGGCCCCCTCCTCCGAGGAACTTCACGCCCGCGCCCGCCGCCTGCGGCTAATATTGCTGGACGTAGACGGTGTGCTCACCGACGGCACGGTGTCGATTCATTCGGCCGGCGGCGAGTCGAAGGCGTTTCACATCCGCGACGGCGCGGCCATCATCTGGGCTGCCCGCGAGGACTTGGAGGTCGGTCTGTTGAGCGGCCGTCCGTCGGAGGCGACATCGCGCCGGGCGGCCGAGCTCGGGATCAAGCTCGTGTTTCAGTCGGGGCCCGACAAGCTGCGGGGCTACCGGGACATTCTCACGGCGCGGAACTACCAGGAAGATCAGGTGGCCTACATGGCGGACGACCTGCTGGACCTCGCCGTGCTCGGCCGCGTGGGCTTGTCGGCGGCACCGGCCGACGCCGTGCCGGAGGTCGGGAGCCCGGGTTCACTGGGTGAGCGCGCATCCCGGCGGACGAGGCGCCGTGCGGGAATTGCTCGAGCTCGTGCTGCGCGCGCAGGGCAAGTGGGATCGGATCGTTCAGGCGTTTCTCAAAAACTGATGCAAGGGTACGGAGTCGTCTTCGGCGTGATCATCGCGCTTCTCGTCGGCCTCGCGGCCGGCAAAGCGTGGGAGCGCTACAAGCTCATCGAAGGGCGCTGGATCGACCGTCGCCGTGTGCGCGAGTCGCCGCACTTCATCCTTGGGCTGAACTACCTCGTCGCCAGCCAGGTGGATCTGGCGATCGCTGAGCTGGAGAAGGCGGCGCGCATCGACCCAGGCGCGCTCGAACTGCGGCTCGTGCTTGGCAACCTGTATCGCGAAAAGGGACAGACCGGCCGCGCGATTCAGGAGCACCAGGCGCTGCTCCAGCGTCCCCGTCTCAACCGGATCGAGCACGTCAACGTGCTCCTGTGCCTCGGGCTCGATTATCGCCGCGGCGGTTTCGTGGATCGCGCGGTGTCGGTGTTCTCTGAAGTCCTGAAGCTCGACGCCGACAACGAAGCGGCGCTGCTGAACCTCGAGAAGCTGCAGGAAGACCAGCACCAGTGGCAGGAGGCCTACGTCACCCGCCGGCGCCTGGCCCGCATTGCCGGACCGCCGGAGCAGCCGAAGTCGCAGCTCATCCTGGCGTTCCTCGAGAACGAGCTCGGACTGCAGGCGCTCAAGGACGGTCGCATCGACGATGCGAAGCGGCGGTTCGAGGCGGCGATCGACCTGGATGCGGCGACGATCCCCGCGTATCTGCACCTGGGTGACGCGGAGGCGCAGCAGGGCGACCTGAACGCGGCGATCTCCACCTGGGAGCGGTGCATCGAGGTCTCGCAGGACCGCGCGCATCTCGCCCTGAACCGGCTGGAGCGCGCCTACCAGACCCTCGGCGCGACCCATCGCTTCGTGGATTTGTGCCGGCGGCTGACGGAAGGGTCGCCGCGCGACTGGCGGGCGCGAACCGCGCTCGCGAAGCATCTGGTGTCGAGCGGTCAGCCGGCGCGCGCGCTCGAGTTGCTGTTCGAAGCGCTCGAACACAACCCGCACGCGCTCGCCATTCACCAGTCGCTGTGGGCGACGCTCTCGGCGCTCGACCTGCCAAAGCATCTGGTCGCGCGCTACATCGAGATCACGCGTCAGGCCGTCTTCTATCTCGACCCGCACGTGTGCGTGCGCTGCCGGTACCGAAGCGCCGAGCTCATCTGGCAATGCCCGCACTGCCACGAATGGGACACGTTCGTGGAGGATCGACTCACGCCGGCGTCCGATACCGAAGCCGAGATTCCGGCCGGCATCGCCGACTGACGGCCTGACGTGACCGGCCGTCCGATCCGCATCGCGCTCACGGGCGGCATCGCCACCGGCAAGTCCTACTGTCTCGCGGCCTTCGCCCGCCTCGGCGCGCCGGTCATCGACGCGGACACGCTCGCTCGCGACTCCGTCGGGCCCGGCACGCCCGGGCTCGCGCTGGTCGTGCGCCGGTTCGGCAGTGGCGTGCTGGCGGCTGACGGCCGGCTGAATCGCGACGTGCTGGCCGGGCTCATCTTCAAGGACGCCGACGCCCGGCGCGACCTCGAGGCGATCGTTCATCCCGAGGTCTACGCCGGCATCCGGCGCTGGTTCGAGCGGTTGGCCGGCGCGCCCGCCGGCGTGGCGGAGATACCGCTGCTGTACGAGACCGACCACGCGGGCGATTTCGACCGCGTGGTCGTCGCCGCCTGCAGCCGCGACGAGCAGAAGCGCCGGGCGATGGCGCGCGACGGGCTGAGCGAGGCGGAAGCTGAGCGTCGGCTCGACGCTCAGCTTCCGATCGACGTGAAGCGCCAGCGGGCCGACGCGGTTGTGGACACGGGCGGGTCGCTGGCGGACACGGATCGGCAGGTGCGGGCGATTTGGGAAGAAGTGGTCGGGGGAGTTTTACGTTTTTCGTAAAACTCACCCGAGCAGTTCTTTTTGTGAGATTGGCAGGGGTTTGATTGACCTCCTGCCGTGCCGCGGAGGCCCGTCGGCAGTCGATCAAGTGCTCCACGTGATGAACCGTGGTGCCAGGCGATGCCGCCTGTTTGAATCCGACGCGGACTATCAGTCATTCCTGGCGTGCTTGATCTCTCGGCCTGGAGAAGATTCCCGTCCGGCTTCTCGCCTATTGCGTCATGCCCAACCACTTCCATCTGATCGTCTGGCCGCAAGAAACCGGCCAAATTAGCTCGGCTTATGAAGATCGTCACGGGGACGCACAGCAGACGCTGGCATCGATCGCGCGGCAGCGAAGGAACCGGATGCGTCTATCAGGGACGCTATCGAGCCGTCGTCGTCCAGCGAGATAGCCACTTCCTAACGGTCTGTCGGTACGTCGAGCGAAATGCGCTCCGGGCGAATCTCGTGAAACGAGCCGAGGACTGGCCCTGGTCGAGTCTCCATCAGCGTTGCAAAGATTGCCACCCAGTCCCCCTGCAACCGTGGCCAATTCCGCAACCCTCTGACTGGCTCGCTTTTGTGAACCAGCAGGAAGTAGATGCTGACATCAAGGCTATCCGTTGGCCGATCGGCCCGCGGCCAGGCGGTCGGCCACGGCGAAAACTGGTCGGGTGAGTTTTACGTAAAAGTAAAATTCACCCGAGCAGTTTTCTGTCGTCGCCGCTGTCAGCGTGTTTTTCAGCAGCATCGCAATCGTCAGCGGGCCGATGCCGCCGGGCACCGGTGACAGCGCACTGGCGACGTCGGCGACGGCCGGGTGGACGTCGCCGACGACGGTCGAGCCCTTCTTGTCGAACGCGGCGAGCCGGGTGCTGCCGTCGCCGAAGAGCGCAGCGACCCGCGCCCGATCCTTGACCGGCGTCGTGCCGACATCCACCACGACGGCACCCGGCCGCACCATGTCCGGCGTCACGAAGCCCGGCCGCCCGACCGCGGCGACCAGGATGTCGGCGGTCCGCGTCACGGCCGCGAGATCGGCCGTCCGCGAGTGGCAAATGGTCACCGTCGCATCTCGTTGCAGCAGCAAGAGCGCCATCGGCTTCCCGACAATGTCACTCCGGCCGATGACGACGGCCTGCCGGCCGGCGATCACGACGTTCTCTCGGTCAAGCAGCGCCATGACGCCGGACGGCGTGCACGGCGGCAGCGCCGGGCGGCCTTGCAGCAAGTGGCCCGCATTGAGCGCGTGGAAGCCGTCCACGTCCTTGGCCGGGTCAATCGTGTCGAAGACGTGCTGCTCCGCGTCCTTCCCCATCGCCGCCGGAAGTGGCGACTGCACGAGGATGCCGTCAACACGGTCGTCCACGTTCAACTCGTGGACCAGCGACAGCAACTCGTTGAGCTCGGTCGTCGCCGACAGGCGATGAACGGCCACGCTTCAGGCCCGTCTCCTGACCCGCCCGCTCCTTGCCGCGGACGTAGACATGAGACGCCGGGTCGTCGCCGACGAGGACGATCGGCAGCGCCGGCGGCCGGCCGGCGGATGCCGTGAATGCGCTGACGGATGACGCGAGCTCTGAGCGAATCGCCGCGGCAGCCGCAGCGCCATCAAGTCGTCTGGCGGACACGGACAGTAAGCTATCAGGAACGGGCCGGTTCGAAGGGTCGAAGGTTCGAGGGTCCGACGGTTCGAAAGACCTGTACCCCGGCGACTGAAGAAACGCGCGCGCACGCGCGCGCGGGTCGCCCGCCAACAGGTCTGAGATCACGGCCACCGAATCCGCGCCGGCGTCAATCACGCTCCTGGCGCGCTCGAGCGTGATCCCGCCAATCGCCACCAGCGGCCGCCCAGACGACGCCACGATCTCGCGCGCCCTCCGTACGCCATCGAGGCCGACGACCGGATCGGGCCGGTCCTTGCTGGACGTCGAAAATACCGGGCCAATCGCCACGTAGTCCACAGGCTCAGCCAGCGTCAGGCGGACCTGCTCGTCGTTGTGCGTGGACACGCCGACCGTGGCGGATTCGCCCACGACGAGTCGGGCATCGGCCGGCGTGAGGTCGGTCTGCCCCACATGGACGCCGGACGCGCCGGCCAGCCTCGCGATATCGGCCCGGTCGTTCACGATGAACGTCGCACCGACCGAAGCTGCCTCGCGCGCGAATGCCTCCGCCAGATCCAGGAAGGATCCGCTCGGCAACTGCTTGGCTCTGAGTTGGATGAGGCGGACGCCCGCGCCGAGCCAGGCCTGAAAGACGTCGCGTGCCTTCAGTCCGCGCGCCGCGCAGACGTCAACGTCAAGAATCGCGTAGAGACGGGTCAAGCGCTACGCGCTCTCGGCCAGCGACTTCCCTTCGCCGGTCTTCTTCTCCGGCATGTAGCGTTCCATGAAGCTCGTGTTGATCCGCGCGGCGACGAAGTCGGGGTCGTTCAGAATCTTCAGGTGGAGGGGAATCGAGGTCTTGATTCCCTCGATGACGGTCATTTCGAGCGTGCGCTTCATCCGGGCGATGGCCTCGGACCGGTCGCGCCCGTACGTGATGATCTTGGCGATCAGCGAATCGTAGTACGGCGAAACGGTGCACTCGGAGTGCGCGTACGAGTCCACGCGCACGCCCGGGCCGCCCGGCACGCTGAAGGCGTGAATGAGACCGGGGCTCGGCGCGAACGTCTCGGGGTCCTCGGCGTTGATCCGGCACTCGAGCGCGTGGCCGGCGATCGTGATGTCGCCCTGCTTGAACGACAGCCGCCGGCCGGCCGCGATCCGGATCTGCTCCTTCACGATATCCACGCCCGTCACGAACTCCGTGACCGGATGCTCGACCTGAAGGCGCGTGTTGACCTCGAGGAAATAGAAACTGCCCTTCGGGTCCATGATGAACTCGAAGGTGCCGGCGTTGGTGTACTGCACGGCGCGGGCGGCATCGACGACCGTCGCGCCGAGCTTGCGGCGCTGTTTCTCGGTGAGCGCCGCCGACGGCGCCTCTTCGATGAGCTTCTGGTGCCGGCGCTGGATTCGAGCACTCACGCTCGCCGAGATGGACGACGTTGCCGTGATGGTCGCCGAGGACCTGCACTTCGATGTGGCGCGGCGATTCGACGTACTTCTCGATGTAGACGTCGCCCACGCCGAACGCGGCCCCGGCCTCGCGAGTGGCCGTCTTGAGCGACTTGCTCAGGTCGTCCGGCGAGGTGACGACGCGCATGCCGCGGCCACCGCCACCGGCCACGGCCTTGATGATGACCGGGTACCCCAGTTCCTTCGCGATCTTCGCGGCCGTCTCATCGTCCTGCACCGGTCCGTCGCTGCCGGGAAGGATCGGCACGCCGGCCTTCTTCATCGCGCGGCGGGCGCGGGCCTTGTCGCCCATGAGGCGAATGACGTTCGGATACGGTCCGATGAACTTGATGTGGCACGCCTCGCACACTTCCGCGAGGTAGGCGCTTTCCGACAGGAATCCGTAGCCGGGGTGAATCGCGTCCGCGCCGGTGATTTCCGCCGCGCTGATGATGGCCGGAACGTTCAGGTAGCTGTCGAGGCTCCGCGGCGGTCCGATACACACGTCCTCGTCGGCGAACCGCACGTGCAACGCGTGCTCATCCGCCTCGGAGTAGACCGCGACGGTCTTGATACCCAGCTCGCGGCAGGCCCAGATGATTCGAAGGGCGATCTCACCGCGATTGGCGACGAGGATCTTTTTGAACATCGTCAGGCGACCTTCACGGCAAAGAGCCGGTCGCCGTACTGCACCGGCTTGCCGTTTTCGACGTAGATCTTGATGATCTCGCCGTCACAATCGCTTTCGATCTCGTTCATCAGCTTCATCGCTTCGATGATGCAGAGGACCTGGCCCTTCTTCACGACGTCGCCAATTTCCACGAACGACGGGGCGCCGGGCTCGGCCGAGCGATAGAACGTGCCGACAATCGGAGACTTGATGACCCCAAGGTCCACCGAGTCCGCCTCGGCACCAGGACCGGGAGTGACGTTGGCCGCCGGCGCTGCGGCCGGGACTGCCGGCGCGGCCGGCGGCGGCGCCGCCAGCATGGGAGGTGCAGCGACCTGAGGAACGAACGCCACTTCGCGCCCCGCTTTGCGGATGCGCACCTTCAAGCCGTCGCGCTCGAGTTCGAATTCGGCCAGGTCGTGCTCGCGAACAAGGTTCAGAATCTGCTTGATGTCGTCGAGATCCATAGCGTCAGACACGCAACAGGTCGTGGGGCACCTTGTCAGCACCTCACAGCCCCCAGGGGTCACGAGCACATCGTCTTCGAGCCGCACCCCACCGATGCCTTCGACGTACGCACCAGGCTCAATCGTGAAGACCATGCCTTCCTCGAGGCGCTCCTGAGGTTCGGAATCTGGTCTGGCCAGACGCGGCGCCTCGTGAACCTCGAGACCGAGACCATGGCCCGTCGCGTGACGGAAGGCCTCACCGAGATTCTTCGCTTCGAGCACGGCGCGCGCGGCGCGGTCGATGTCGGACGCCGGAACTCCCGGACGCACCGCACGGACGGCCGAGGCGTTCGCTTCGCGAACACCCTCGTAGAGCGCCATGGCCGACGCAGTCGGCAATCCAACGGCCGCCATCCGCGTCAAATCGACGCAGTATCCGTCTAATACCCCGCCAAAGTCCAGCACCACCAGGTCGCCCGGCCTCGAGCCTGCGGCTCGTCGGACGCGCGTGTGGAAGTGCACTGTTTGGGCCGGACGCCACAATCGTCGTGAACGCGGGTCGTTGAAATCCCGCATCGACAAGCGCCGCGTCGATCCCCGACGCGACAGCCTGCTCCGTCTTTCCACGAGCGACAATCGTGCCGAGACGTGACGCCATCTCATTCAGCGTTTTCGCGGCGCGGCGGAAGGTTTCGATCTCGCCGGCGTCCTTTATCAGGCGCTGCCCTTCCACAACACGCTCGGTCGGCTCCCACTCGACACCAATCACCGCCCGTCGCCAGGCGCTCAACGTGGCCACCGTGACGTTGCCGGCCTCCAGCCCAACATGCCGAAGGCCCTCACGGGCAATGACCGAGGCCAGGGCCTGGTCGTACCGGCCGTCTACCCGCTCGACCGTCACGGGCCCCAGCTTGCCCGCAGCGAGGGACTCGCGCGCCGCCACCTCGTACCGGCCGTCCACGAGAAGAAACAGGCCCTCCCTCGTGACCAGCAGAAGCCCCGCCGAGCCCGCAAACCCGCTGAGGTACGCGATGTTCAGCGGCGTCGACACCACCAGCGCCTCGAGCCGCCGAGCGTCGAGATAGGCCTGCAGGGCACGGAGCCGTGCGCGTATGGGATTAGATGCGCCGAGTCAGCCACCGGTTGGGTCTGAAAGTCTATGTCGGCCGGCCCGGCGAGGAGCCACAGGGTTCACGGAATTGCGCTGGGCGGCACGAGCCGGATGAGGACCGACCGCGGCGTCGCGTTCGCGAAGTTGGTGCCAACAGGAGTGAAGACCAGGGCGACCGTATGAGCGGCTCCAGCCGCTCCCACCGCCGCTCGCGGTGCCGTATAGCTCAAACTGGCCTGACCGTCGTCATCGGTCGTGATCATTCGATGGCTCAAGCGACCTGAGTCGACGGCGAGATCGTCTCCTTCGACGTCGACGGTGATCGTCAGCGCGCGTACGGGCCGCGCTGCTCGCGTCCCGGGCGGTCACTGTCACGCGCGAGCGCGAGAGGCCGTTCTCGAACGAGCACGTCCGGGGCCGCCGCGATCGACAACGACAGGCCGAGTTCAGACGGGCCCGTCAATGGCGGCACGCTCGTCCCCGTCAGCGCACAACCCGACGCAAGTCCGGCGACGACGAACGTGAGGGTGATTCGGGGCCGTGTCATGTCGTTCCTCCTCAATTGCGGGCGGTCCCGTCGGGCCAGTCGGCGAAATTCACGCCGACGAGTCCGGTGACGCTGAGATCGTGACCAGCCTGATCGCGACCCAAGAACGTGACCTCAGCAAGCGTCGACAACGCCACTGCCCCGCCTGAACTTCGGAGCGCCACGAGAGGGGGCTCCATCTTCGATTGGGCTCTCACGAGCACGAATCTGCCCACGCCCCCGTCTGGACCGACCGTGAACGTCATGCCGCCATCGAAGCCGTACGGCACGTCCACACCTGGAGACGCTCGACCGTCGGCACGGAGATAGCGGACGCGGTATCGGTTGACGGTGACGAAGTTCGCCGGCGACGGTCGCGTCGGGAGGTCGGCAGTGCCAGGGTCCTTGAGCGTCGAGCGCCAGCAGAACCCGGCCTCCGTCCTCGACCACTCTTCCGCTGGTCATCACATCCGACTCGAACGTGTGCCGATACGCCGCCTCGTCATCTCCCGGGCCGCCCTCGAGCGAGACGATGACGAGCTGAACCGGCGACGTGCCTGTCCGCTGCGCCGTGGTGCAGCGGGTCATCCACGCCACCGAGAGCATCGCGATCAGCCAGCGCCAGACTCGTTCGCATCACGAGCTCCTGATCACGCGAGGCGTGATGAAGATCAGCAGTTCCTGATTCTCGCGCCGCGTGTCGGTCCGTCTGAACAGCCACCCGAGGAGCGGAACGCGGCCCAGGCCCGGTGTCCGGTCCACGCTGGTCGTCTCGTTTTCCTGGAGGATTCCGCCAATGACGGTGGTGACGCCGTCGCCCACCTGCACTTCGGTCTCCGCGCGTTGCGTGTTGATGGACGGGTTGCCGTTGACCGCGCGGCTGAAGTCCGGCGTCGCGTTCTCGAGGAAGATCCGCATGATGACGGTGTTGGCGGCGGTCACCTGAGGCGTCACCGCGAGCTTCAACGACGCCGGCTTGAACTGCACGGTCACGGTGTTGTTCGCGACGACCTGAATCGGGACCTCGAACCCCTGAGTGATTTCCGCCAGCTTGTTGTTCTGAGTGGTCACGCGCGGTGTCGAGAGAATCCGCGCCTTGCCCTCGTGCTCGAGCGCCGAGAGCGCCACGTCGAGATTGAGCGCGCCGTTGACGGCCCCAAGCGAGACCCCGAGCGCCGTCGTCGCGCCGGGTGCCGGAAGATTCACGGCCGTCGCCGTCTGGTCGAGCGGTGTCGCGCGAGGATCGCCCGGGCCCTTGAGTAATGGGCTCGGCGTCGTGCACGCGCCCGCCGGCCGAGCCGCGGTTCGGGAACGCCAGGCCGGTTGTGTTCCCCAGTTCCGGCGCCACGCGTCCACTCGCGCCCCACTGCACGCCGAGCGCCCTCGCCGTGTCGCGGTTGGTGCGCAGGATCTTGGCCTCGATCTCGACCTGCGGCTCGGCCTTGTCGAGGTCCGCCAGAAGTGCCCGAACCTCCTCGAGATTTCGCGGCGCGTCCTTCACGATGAGCAGGTTGGCGCGAGGTTCGAACTCGATGGTGCCCCGGTCCGAGACGAGCCGCGCGTCCTTCACGAGCTTCGCCATCGCCTCGGCGGTGGCGTAGTTCAGCCGAATCCGAGCAGTCTCCAGCTCGGGCGCCGCCTCCGCCACCTTCCGCTGTTTCGCCTCATCGTCCAGCTCCCTCGTCTGCGCTTCGCGGCTGAGCACGCGAGCGACGGTGCCGTCCAGCTGAACGGTCAGACCACTGGACCGGAGAACGATGTCGAGCACCTGGTCCCATGGCACCTGGGTGAGCTTGATATCGACGACGGCTGTTGACGGCACACTCGGGTCGATCACGAGGTTGACGCCGCCGATCTCCGACAGTTGGCGCAGCACTGCGCGGAGATTCGCGGCCTGGTAGTCCACGTCGATCGGACTTCCACTGAACGGTCCCCAGGCGGGATCTGTGCGCGCCCGACGACAGCCGCGAATGCGATCACCGACCAACAAAGAGACCAAGCGAGCCGCGCTCATGGATGCTCCACGTTCGACCGCCGGAGCGGCTTGTGAACCTGGACCGGCGCACCTCGTCCATCGCGCTGAACGAAGAGGACGCCCGATGGATTGATGTCGTGGACTGATGGAGTCCGCCAGACGGTCGCGCGCGCGGACGACGAACGACTGGCGGTCGGAGGTTTCGAGGATCGCGAACATCCGGTCTCCGTCGCGCGTGACGCCGCGGACGACCACCTCCGACAGCGGCGTCGCCGCGAGCCCGCCTCCGCGCCTGCCGGCCGCGAGCGCCGGCAGCACGCGCGTCGGCTCGAGCACGCTCGCGAACGGGTCTCGTCTTCCACCGTCGTCGTACTCGAGCGGCTCGTCGGTCGCGGACAGCTCGGGCAAAAAGTCGAACGCCACGACCACGATCGAGCCGGCGACGTTGGCTCCTCCGCCTCGGCCACTCATGACGGGCTCTGACGACAATGTCCCGATGACGTCATCACTCGCGGCGAGGACGCGAGCCGCCCGAGAAAACGGCCGACGTCGTGAAAGGTGCCATCGATACCGAGCTCGACCGGCTGGCCTCCGCCCTCGCGCTGGGCGGATTCGTTGCGAGGCTTGAGGGCGGTAATTCGAAGGTGGGACTCAGCGGCGGCCGACTGAAGATCAGCAATCACGGAGTTCGCATTCAGTGGCGTTCTGTCGTCGGGCTGAAGCGCCTCGAGCGCGCTTTCGAGTTTGCGGACCTCTCGTTCCAGGGCTGGAAGCGCGACGGCGGCCGCGCGGGCGCGCTGGATCTCGGCGTCCGCGTTTGCGACACGGGCTCGCAGCGTCTCAATTTCCGCGCGCATGGGCACGAAGCCCAAGTACCAGGCAGCGGCCATGGCGACCATGCACACGAGCGGCAGTCTTCATTGCCGCCCCTGGTCGCCGGCGAGCGCCAACTCTCCCGCGACTTGAAAGTGGAGAATCGGCGAGCCCTCGAGCCTCCTCCGTCGACACCGACCGAATCTCCGGCGAATGGACGAAGGACAAGTTCTCGCCGAGCCTGCGAACCAACGCCGCGATCGCTGACAGAGACGACGCCCGTCCATCGAGCTGGACGGTCGCGGCCGATCGCTTCACCTCGGTGAGCCACAAACCGTCAGGCAAGCTGCGACTGATCGCCTCGAACAGCTCGATGGACGTTCGGCGGTCCTCGAGGATGCGGCCGAGTGTGGCGAGCTTGGTGACGAGCTCGGCTTGTCGTTTGCGCGCCAGGTCGAGGCTCTTCGCGGAACTCGTGACCTCCGCCAACTCCGCCTCGATGGCCAGCGAACGCGCGAGCAGCGTCGTCTTCGACTCGCGCAGATACCATCCGTAACCCGCGAGCGCGACGCAGGTGACGACGAGCCACGGTGGCAGTCATGGGAAGGGACGAACCGTTCTCGATTCGGCTCGTCCGTTCTCGAGCAAGTTGATCGCGATCACGCGTCCCTCCTGCCTCTGAGGGCCAGCCCGACGGCCAACGCGAATGGAGGGCCCACGAGGTCGGCTCCCCGACTCGCCGCGGACGTCCGAATGCGGCGCCGCGGGTCGAACGGCTCGGCGGGCGCACCAAACTCGGCGCGGAGTCGTGAGGACAGTCCGTCCGCCTGCCATGCGCCTCCGGAGAGAAACAGGCGCTCGGGAGTTTCCGGTGCGGCGATCTGGCGAATGGCCGCGACCAAGTCCTTCGCATTGGTGCCGTCAGCGGCAGCCCCGAGGCCGACTCCACGCGTTGCGGTCAGTTCTCCACGCTCGATGACCGAGACCACGGTGGAGCGGTGGCCGACGTGAACCAGCCATGCGGAATCACACTGGTCCGGGTAGTTCAGGGTGAACGCATTCGCCAGGGCGAGGCCCTCCACATCCGCGACACCGACCCGACGCCCCCGCCCGACGACGAGGCTCGCGCGCTCGGCCACCTCGCTGCGCCGGGCGGCGCCAAGAAGAACGTCGAGAGTGGTTGGGTCGGTCGACCGACCGGCCGATCTGCGGCGGCGATCGAGCACCTGATAGCTGACGCACGCTTCTTCGGGCGCGAACGGCAGGTGCTGCTCGGCTTCGAAGTCGACGTGTCGCGTGAGGTCGGACAGGCTGTCGGTTGGCAGCGACAGCCTCCTGACGATGGCGGCGCCAGCCGGCACGGCAACCGCAACGCTGACCCGGCGAAGCTTCAGGTCGTCGAGGAGACGATGGACGGTCGCGCGGACGTTCGCGTCGTCGGTGTCGGCGGAGTCGTCGGGGGCATTGCGGGGCGCCTCGCCGGCGGCGACGAGGGACCAGCCCTCGCGCGTGCGTCGAAGCGCGACGACGCGGACAAAGGCCGACCCGACGTCAAGGCCGACGTTCGGTCGGTGCCGTGTAAGAAAAGCCATGCCAAGGCGCGTATTAAGGCAAGGGCCTTGCCACGAACGCGAACACGACGTCCAAGAAAGACGGCAGAAACTACGTGGAGAGGGCCGGAATGTTTGACAATTCCGCGATCGGGACCTATCATCTCAGATTGCCGTTATTTGAATCCGGCCGAAAGGGTGAGCATGGTTAGGGGTAAGAGCACTGCCGCGAAGGGCGTCACGAAGTCCGTGACCAAGCCCGCGACCAAGAACGACCGGCAGTGGCACGTCATCGACGCGAACGGCAAGGTCCTTGGCCGTGTCGCCAGCCATGCCGCGCGTTTGCTCCAGGGCAAGCACAAGCCGACGTGGCTCCCCTATTCCGACCAGGGTGATTTCGTCGTTGTCGTCAACGCGGCGAAGATTCGGCTCACCGGCCGTAAGGAAGACCAGAAGCTCTACCGGTACCACAGCGGGTATGAAGGCGGACTGCGTGAAGAGCGCATCAAGGTCGTCCGCCAGAAGCAGCCCAACCGCATCGTCGAAGAGGCGGTGCGCGGCATGCTGCCGAAGACCAAGCTGGGGAATGCGATGTACCGGAAGCTGAAGGTGTACACCGCGGGCGATCATCCCCACGTCGCCCAAAAGCCCCAGGCATTCGAGGTCGCGTAACTTGGCTACAGCGCAGTATTACGGTACGGGCCGCCGCAAGACGTCAACGGCCCGCGTCTTCCTTCGGCCCGGTTCGGGCACGATCACCGTCAACAAGAAACCACTCGAAGCGAGCTTCCCCAACGAGACGCAGCGTCTGGTCATCCGGATGCCGCTCGTCGTGACTGAAACCGCGGAGCGGTTCGACGTGCTGGCGACGACGGTCGGCGGCGGTGTCACCGGCCAGGCCGGCGCGCTCCGTCTGGGTATTGCCAGAGCGTTGCTCGGGTTCAACGAGGAACTGCGAATTACCCTTCGCAAAGCGGGTCTGCTCACGCGCGACCCGCGCGCCAAGGAACGGAAGAAGTACGGCATGGCGGGCGCGCGCAAGCGCTTCCAGTTCAGCAAACGTTAGACACGAAGGAGACGAAAGAGCTTGAGCGCGATCGCGATGAAAGATCTCTTGGAGGCTGGCGTCCACTTCGGACACCAGACCAAACGCTGGAACCCGAAGATGAAGCCTTACATCTTCGGTGAACGCAACGGGATCTACATTCTCGATCTCGGCCGCACTGCCAAGCTCTATCGGGAGGCTGCGGAGTTCGTCACCAACCTCGCGGCTCAGGGCGGCACGGTGCTGTTCGTGGGCACCAAGCGCCAGGCGCAGGATGCGATCTCCGAAGAATCGCAGCGCTGCGGCATGTTCCACGTGAACCAGCGCTGGCTCGGCGGACTCCTCACCAACTTCAGCACGATTCAGCGCAGCCTGGCGCGCCTGCGTGAGCTCGAGGCGATGACGACCGACGGTCGTTACGACTCGCTCTCGAAGAAGGAAATCGCCCGGCTCGACAAGGAACGCCGCAAGCTCTCCAAGAACCTCGACGGCATTCGCGGCATGTCGCGGCTGCCCGACACGGTCTTCGTGGTGGACACCCGTCACGAGCAGATCGCGGTCGACGAAGCGCGCAAGCTGAAGATTCCCGTGATTGGCGTCGTGGACACCAACTGCGATCCGGACCAGGTCGAATACGTGATTCCGGGCAACGACGACGCCCTGCGATCGATTCGGCTGTTCGCGGCCGGCATTGCGGACGCGGTGCTCGCCGGTCGCGGGATGGCGGAATCCGCCAACGCGCCGGACGCCGCCGAGAACAAGCGCTCCCACCAGCAGGCGGCGGCGACTACGGCGTAGGCCGCTTGCAAGTTAGAAGTTAGAAGCCAGAAGTTAGAAGTGACGGGCGCTTGCCAGTGAGGCGCCAGGCTCTGCGTGAACTTCGCGCTTTCAACTTCGTCAGTAACTTCTAACTTCTGGCTTCTCACTTCTAACTTGTCATCGTTCGAGGCTTTCCATGGCTGACATCACCGCCGCTCTCGTCAAACAACTCCGCGACTCCACCGGTGCCGGCATGATGGAATGCAAGGCCGCGCTCCAGGAGGCCAACGGCGACCTCGAGGAGGCGCGCACGATTCTGCGCAAGCGAGGCCTGGCCTCGGCCGCCAAGAAGGTGGGCCGTTCCACGAGCGAGGGGCAGATTGGCTCGTACATTCATGCGGGCGGCAAGATCGGCGTGCTCATCGAGCTCAACTGCGAGTCGGATTTCGTCGCGCGCACCGACGACTTCCAGGCGCTCCTGAAGGAAATCGGCCTCCAGGTCGCCGCGGCGAGCCCACAATACGCGCGTCGCGAGGACGTGCCGGCGGACGTGCTCGACCGCGAGCGCGACATCTATCGCGCGCAGATGAAGGACTCGGGCAAGCCGGCGCAGGTCATCGACAAGATCGTCGAGGGCAAGCTCGGCGCCTTCTACGAACAGACCGTGCTCGTCGATCAGCCCTCGATTCGCGACCCGAAGACCACGGTCGGACAGCTGATTCAGGCGGCGATCGCCAAGCTCGGCGAGAACATCGGCGTCGCGCGCTTCGTCCGTTTCAAGGTTGGGGACAGCAACTGATTGCGGATTCGCGATCGGCGATTGAGGATTGGCCTCAAGCCCAGCCTCAAGCCCAAGCCGGTGTAGCTCAGCGCATATAATCGCTTCTCGTGTCGGCGCCTGCCTTCTCTCGCGTCCTCCTGAAGCTGTCCGGCGAAGCCCTCATGGGCGATCAGCCGTTCGGCATCAACCCACCCGCCGCCACAGCAGATCGCGAAAGAGATCGGCGAGGTCCAGCAGCTGGGCGTGCAGGTCGCCATCGTCATCGGTGGCGGCAACCTGTTTCGTGGCCTGGCGGCGAGCGCGCGCGGCATGGACCGCGCCACGGCCGACTACATGGGCATGCTGGCGACGATCATCAACGCCCTGGCCCTGCAGGACGCACTCGAACAGCTGAACATCACGACCCGCGTCGCCACCGCCATCGAGATGCGCGCGGTGGCCGAACCGTTCATCCGGCGCCGGGCGCTCCGTCACCTCGAAAAAGGTCGCGTCCTCCTCTTTGCGGCGGGCACCGGCAATCCCTACTTCACGACGGACACCGCGGCCGCGCTCCGCGCGATGGAGATGCGCGCCGAAGTCATTCTCAAGGGCACCAAAGTGGACGGCATCTACACGGCCGACCCGATGCTGGACAAGACCGCGGTGAAGTACGACACGATTTCATATCTGGAAGTGATCGACCGCAGGCTCAAGGTGATGGACTCGACCGCGATCACGCTCTGCATGGACAACAAGCTCCCCATCGTCGTGTTCAACCTGCAAACCCCGGGCAACCTTCGGCGTGTCATCATGGGCGAGCCCGTGGGCACGAGGGTGGAAATGTAGATCACGGGTGCGACAGGTACGACGGGTACAGACAGGTCCAAGGAGCGAGCTATCGCGCGCCATCTTGCCTGGTCTTTGGGAAACAACTGACCCACGTCGGATCGCGAACGAGCGCAGCGAGTGAGCCGCGCGAACGGAGCGGGGCGTAAGGGGCCCCCGCGAGAGAGCGCGCAGGGGGTCCGCGGGGGCGAAGCCCCCGGAGTAAATATGGACGTCAACGACATCAAAGGACTGAACGCCGAGGTCAAGAAGCGCATGGATGCCGCCATCGAGCACGTCCGGCGCGAGCTGAGCGGCGTGCGCACCGGCCGCGCATCGACCAACCTGCTCGACCCCGTCCAGGTCGAGGCGTACGGGACGACGATGCCCTTGAACCAGGTGGCCTCGCTCTCGATCCCGGAACCCACCGTGATCGTGGCGCAGCCGTTCGACCCGTCACTGACGGCCGCCATCGAGCGGGCGATTCAGAAGAGCAACCTCGGTCTCAATCCGGCATCGGATGGCAAAGTCATTCGGATTCCGATTCCCACACTGACCGAGGAGCGTCGCAAGGAACTGTCGCGGCTCGTGCACAAGTACACGGAGGAAGGGCGCAACGCCGTGCGCCAGGTCCGCCGCGACGCCAATGACCGGCTGAAGAAGCTCCTCAAAGATCACAAGATTTCTGAAGACGACGAACGCCGTGCGCTCGACGACGTGCAGAGCATCACGGACCAGCACGTGACGATGATTGACGACTTGCAGAAGAAGAAGGACACGGACCTTCTTGGAAAGTAGACGTGGCCACATTTTTTTCCCATCTCGAGTGCTCGGTACCGTGCGGGGCCGGGCCCTACGACCCACGGCATCCTCATCATTTGTGCAGTTGCGGCGCTCCCCTGCTCGCGCGGTACGACCTGACCGGCGCGAAAAAGTGGCCGAAGTCTTCGCTCGCCGGACGCGAGTCCTCTCTCTGGCGGTACCGCGAGATTCTTCCGCTCCTCGAGGGCGACAAGGGTCTCGACCAGCCGGTCAGTCTCGGCGAGGGCTGGACGCCGCTCGTCCGCGCCCGACGCCTGGGCCGGGCGCTCGGTCTCGACCGTCTGTTCGTGAAGGACGAGTCCACGAATCCCACCAACTCCATTGCCGCTCGTGGTTTTGCCGCGGCGGCGACACGCGCCGTGCACCTCGGGTCGCGGGTGATGTCGCTGGCGTCGTCGAGCGCCACCGCGCCGGCCGCCGCGTCGTATGCCGCGAGGGCGGCGATCGAGGCGAAGATTTTTGCGCCGAAAGAGACGCGCGCCTCGTTCCTCCGGGAAGCCGAGCTCTCGGGCGCCGAGATCACGCGCGTGGACGGGTCGCTGGCCGACGCCGCTCGCGCCGCGGCAGACGGTGCCAAGGCCGGGGCATGGTGTGACGCCTCGCCGCTTCGAAACCCGTACCTGATCGAGGGGGAGAAGACCGTGGGCTACGAGCTCGCCGAGCAACTGGCCTGGCAGGTTCCGGACTGGATCATCTGCCCGGTCGGACACGGCACGACGGTCATCGGGATGTGGAAAGCGTTCGCGGAGATGGCGGCGCTCGGCTGGATCGACCCCGTGCGTCGCCCGCATCTTGGCGGGGTGCAGGCAGCCGGATGCGCGCCGATCGCCCGGGCGTTCGCGTCGGGTGGGGACAAGGCCACGGCCTGGGAAGATCCGCACACGATCGCCGATGGACTGCGCGTTCCCGACACCCTGGGCGACGTGCTGGTGCTGCGCGCCTTGCGCGAGAGCGCGGGCGCCGCGCTCAGCGTGGGCGACGCGGAGATGATTTCGTCGATGAGGGACTTCGCGACGTTCGAAGGCATCAGCGCCTCGCCCGAAAGCGGCGCGGCGCTCCACGCGCTCCGTGTGCTCGCCAACGAGGGCCGCGTCAAGCCGAACGAAACCGTCGTCGTGATCAACCCGGCCGGCGCGACGCGATACCTCGACGTGCTGGAGCCGGCCGTTGACGGTGGAGGCCTTCAGGTCGGCGGACCTGATAAAGTAGTTTGGTTGCGTGGTCGTCCGGCTGCTCGCCTGACGGTCACGGTTCGCAGCACGCCAGGAGTGGGCGGCTAGCTCAGCTGGGAGAGCGCCGCGTTCGCAACGCGGAGGTCGCGAGTTCGATCCTCGCGCCGTCCACCAACCTCCGCTCTCGATGACAGGCGGAGGGTGCCGTTTGCCTTGAGAGCTTCGGCTGGCAAGCCAAACTTCCCTCTCGAAGGTCCAAGGAGACAACCCATGCGTTCCGCCGCCCGACTGTCCGTCATTCTCACGCTCGTCGTGTCGGCCGGCGCCTGTGGCAAGAAGCTCGGACCGTCCGAGATTCCCACTGTCTCTACCGAAGTCTTCACGGGGACACTCAATCCGCTCGGCGCGTCCCACCATGGCTTCACGGTCAACTACGTGCCGAACACCACCGATGCGAGCATGACGCTCACGAGCCTGACGACCGTCGCGGACGGCAGCGTGCCGGCGATCACGGTTGGCCTCGCGTTTGGCAATCTCAATGGGGGTGTCTGCGCGCGGGCGCCGAGCTACACGCGAGTCGCCGTGTCGGTGGGCCAGCAACTCCCGACCGTTGATCAGCCGTTCCCGGCTGGACTCTTTTGCGTGCAGATCTTCGACAACCCCGACAATCCAACGGTGACCGAGCCCCTGCGCTATTCGCTGACGGTCCAGCACTACTGACGAGCGGTGGCTCGACCGTGTCGTCAGCGACTAGGCCGACGCGCGAGCGACCCTCCTTCCGCTGGTATCACTGCAAGTCGTGGATCTCCCGCCAGTTCTTTTTCTAGGCCCGCGGCGAACGACGACGTCCGTTCGCCGTGGCTTCTGGGCAAGAATGCGTCATGCCGGTCCCGGCCGTTGAAACCGCGGAACGTCCGTTCGTTTTCTCGCGGGACTGCCGGTCGATCGAGCAAAGGCCATCGCGCGGGTGCGCTGCCGGCGCGCGCTCCCGGCATTGAGACTGGATCAGGAGGCCCGCAATGACACGAACCTGTTTTGAGACCACCTTGGCAACGCTCGCGATGCTCCTGGTCTCAACCGCCGTAGGTGCACAGGACATCCGCCGGATCGACGATCGATCTCTGACGCGAGATCGACATGAGCGCGCGGTTCAGGCCGTCCTCGAGATTGAGGGCCAGAAGGTCGAGCTCGTGTTCAAGCGGGAGACGGTGCCCGGCAGCGTATTCCTGACGGTCACCACAAGCACGAGAACGACATCGACCTATCGATACCTCGGCCACGAGGGCAACGTTGTCAGATTGCGACTTCAGCGGGGCGACTCCGTCGATACCGCTGTGACCTACTCCTCGAACTCCGGGCGCTTCGTCGTAATCCCCGAAGAACTGCAACACACCCGGCTCCAGTTCGAGGTCGTTCCGCTTCCTGAGCGCGGCGTTCTCACCGCGGCGTTGCTCGACGCCGGTCAACCTCGTTGACGATGGACTTCGCTCGTCACCGGCGGGACCTGTGAAGGCTGCTGAGCGGTCAGCAACGCGTCGCGTTCGTTACCGCACCCGCCTATAGACCATCTTCGCGTTCGACTGTCTTCCGGACGCTCGACGCAGGCTGTCGATCACGAGACGACCATCCTCCAGCGTGAAGCGTTCCTGCAGGTCGGCGAGGACCTGACCGGCCATCGGGCCCGTATCGCCCGCAGCGGTCTGAACCGTGGACAGCACCAGTTCCCTGCCGTCCCAGGACGCCGTGGTGGTGCTCACGATCGGGCCCATGCGGCTCGTGGTCTGAGAGCCATCCAACCGGTAGGTTGCGTCTTGAGTAGCGGCGTTGCCCGAGTCCAGCGTTCGCTCGATGCGAAAGGCACCTTGAGTTTGCGATTGTCAGGGCCACCTGCCGCGGCGGTGGAGGTGGCGGTGGCGGGCCGTCCTGAGGCGCGGGCGGCATGGGCGTGGCCGGTGCAGCGCTCGCGCCGTCGTCGAGCACCCATGAACCTGACAGGTCCGCTCCTGACTGCGCCCAGCTCGCGCCTGCCAAGGTAACAACGACGATCAATCCGCGAAGAACGTGCGGCATGGCAGCCTCCTTATTTGTTCATGTATTATGAACTAATAAAGTCTGGCGTCAAGCCGGCCGGCGGCGAGGCCGGCTGGCGCGCCGTCGCGCGGTCGTTTTCTTGGTTGGGTTTTTCTTCTTGGTCTTCCCGCGGCTCTTCTTCTCTGGATGGACCCGTTCAACGAGCTTCTTGCTTCCGGTCTCGCGGTTCCAGCGTTCGTAGGCCTCGTCGCTGATCTTGCCGGCGACCAGGAGCTCAGCGAACTTGCGCCGCTGAGCTTTGCTCTTGAACGGCATGGCAATGGTCCGACGGCCTATCGGGAACGGCGTGAAGGAACTTTGCCGATTTCTCCAAGCTTCTCGTGGATCTTTCGGACGTACCGACGGCTCTCGTCGGCAGATAGCCCGCCGGCCCGGAAGGCGTCCTGCCATTGACGCTCGGACAACCTTGACAGGAGCGATGCGGTCCACCGAAGGTCTTCCATCGTGACGCTGTCGGCCAAGGCACCGTCAATACCGCGATAGGCGAACTTGACCTCGTTGCCTTCAACCGACTCGATGAATGGCTGTTTCTCGAAGTCCGGGAGGTCGTTGCGTGAGCCTTGCTTGTAGCGCATGAACGGCAACCAGCGAAGCACTGCGGGCTGTCTGGAGCTGCCCAGCGAGCCACCCAGGTCACGCACGACATATCGACGCTCGAGACCGCCTTCTGTTTTCGAGGCGTATACCTTGTTGTTCGTCGTCTTCAGATCCCAGTTGTTGAAGAGGAGGTTGACGGCGATCAGTCCGGCGAAAGGCTGGGAGCCGATGAACGGATTCTCGTACCATGACCACTCGCCCACGACTTCTTCACCGGGGAGCTCGCGACGAAAACGTCCGGCTTCTTGCTTGCCGCGTACGGCGCCGGTCATCTCCCATTGCTCGACGTAGTACGTCTGCGGCTGGTGGTATCCGATGGCCCACAGAACGCGCGACAGCGCGATCTCGCTCTGCGCTTCGCGACCAAGCTTGACGCTCCATTGCGTGCCCTCACGATCGCGCACGTCGAACCCGGGGTTCATCCCGCTCTGCTTGCGTTCGAGAAATGTGAAGGGGCCGGAGCCGGGCGCCTGCTGGCGGCCACCTGGGCCATCGAAGAGATTGCGGCGTTCGACGTCTGTCGGCTCATGCCAAAGCGAACGCACCTGCGCGGCGGACGGAACCGTGGCCGGCCGCGCCAGGCTTCTCGCGCACGCGTCGAGCGCCAACGCGCTGGCCAACAGCAGACACACTTGCGCGGCAACGCGAGACGTCGCAGCCATACGTCCAGCTACTGCAAGATCATCGCCAGGACTCGCGGATTCCCTGACGAATCGGGGCTGTCGAAACAGCTGGAGGTTGGTGTACGTGCGGAGCTAGTTTGGCCGGGCGCGGTGGTCCCTCACGTACCGGGCGACGGTGCCGACTGGGGCGACCCAGACACCGTTCGCCGGGTTCGTCACGTAGGCACAGAGTTGCGTCCAACATCGCCAGGCGCGTTGTCTGCGTGCCGCTGGCACGCATGTCATGGCCAGCCAGCACGACCCACATCCCCGTCTTTGCTGCGCTCTCGATGATGGGCAGAATCTCGCCGAAGTCCTTGCCGTCGGACTCGATGCCGGTCAACTGCGCGAAGTCCACATACGCTGGGATCGTTCGGTGCTTCATCGAGCCATCCGCGCGACGTTACAAAGAGCTTCGCCGCAACCGGCACGTAACTCTGGGTATTGGCGCCGCGACCGACGAACGTCTGTCCGCACGGATATGCGAATGACTCCGGCGTCACGCCGAGCAGCGCGTTGATACGACGGTTCGCTTCCGTCATCTCACGCTCCATCCCCTCGAGCGTGTAGTCCTCGAGCGCTTTGCTGCGCGACCAGAGGAAGTTGCCGGAACAGGGATGGTTCAGGGAGTGGTTCGCGATCTCATGCCCGGCCGCGACGACTCGCTTCCATGCGTCGAGCCGAGTCTCCACCGCGGCCGGTGTCACATAGAAGGTCGCTTTGACACCATGTCGATCGAGCAGCGCGGCGCCTCCTTCAACCTGGCTCGCCCGGCCGTCGTCGAAGCTCAGACTCAGCGCGACGCGCTTGCCGTCCGGCCATTGGAAAGGGGGTGCGTTCTGCTGGGCGGAGAGCGTCAGTCCGCCGGCGAGCATCAGTGTGAGCACACGAAGAGCATCGTCCAGTCATGGGCGCCTACGCCGTCAGCACCTGTCCATCAGCCAAGAGCCGCTCTCGCAACCGCGCGTACGGCACGTCCTGAACGCTGAGGTTCCCGTCGATGGCCACCGCCGCGGCTGTCGCTGCGGACTGCCCCAGGATCATGAACACCGGCTCCATGCGGATGCTCCCGAACGCGATGTGGGAGCTCGAGACGCAGACCGGCACGAGCAAGTTGTCCGCCTGCCCTGCCTTCGGCACGAGCGATCCGTACGCGATCTGATACGGCCCGTTCGTCGAGACGCCGATGTCTCCTTCGTTCTGGACGAAGCCTTCCGGCGTGATGTAGCGCTGGATGTTGTGCGAGTCGATGCCGTAGGAGCCCATTCCGACAGGATCGGGTGTCGGACGACGTTTCAAGAGCTCGTGCTCGGTCATGACGTAGGCCCCGACCATCCGTCGCGCTTCCCTGATGTAGAGCTGGTGTGGCCAGTGGCCGTTGTCCGCGAACTCGTCGCGCGCCAGTCCCCACGAACGAAACTCCGCCTGAACGTCGTCCGGCACGCGTGGATCGGAGGCGATGAAGTACAGCAGCCCCTTCTGGTAGTCCTCGTGCTCTCGGACGATCTCGCGGCGGCGCGTGTACGACGCATCCGGGTAGTCGTAGTTCATCCCGATGTTGTCGGTGCTGAACGGACCGTGGTTGTTCGTATCGGTCTTGCGGTTCGGAATGCGATCGAACTTCTGAAACGTCTCACGCCATCCAGCGTTGAAGATCCGCAGCAGCAGTTCGTACTGTGTCGCGTCATACCGCTCCGGCCGCGCGAACGGCACGCGGTTTTCCGGCCGATCGGTCAGGCACATCCGGAAGCAGTACGCCTGACCTTGTTGTCGGCGGCCCCGTAGTCCGCCGGGAGACGCCGTGGAGATCCGCGGCAGCACGCCGCTCGACCGGTCGCCCGGAATGACGTAGGGACTGATCGGCTCGCGGACGGCGCCGAAATGGTGGCGGTGATGCAGCACGCCGGTCTGCACACCGTTCCAGCGCTCGCCGTAGGTGGTGGTTGACTCCCGCCCGACGTGATAGCTGACGCCCGCCGCGGCCATGAGGTCGCCTTCGTAGGTCGCGTCGATGAACATACGGCCCGTATAGGTCCGACCAGCAAGCGTGCGGATCGATTGGATACGCGGACCGGCCTTCGTCACACCGGATGCCCGGTCGAGCCACTCGTCGCGGACGACGGTGATTCGGTGTTCTCTGATCAGCTCTTCGAAGACTCGCTCCGCCACGTGCGGCTCGAAGATCCACATCGTCCGGTTCTCGCCGTCAATCGCGGGCGTGCCCTGGCCTTTGTTGCCAAACTCCTCGCGCGCGCTCCCATCGCCACGCATCGGCGGACTGATAGTGCTGCCACACACGGTGGTAGAACTCGCGAGCGAGGCCGCCGATTACCGACTTGTCGCCAGTATCGGTAAAGCCCAATCCTCCGCTCGAGAGGCCGCCGAGATGCTGGTCCGGCGATACGACGATGACGGACTTGCCCATCCGTGTCGCTTGCACCGCGGCTGCAACAGCCGCGGCCGTGCCGCCGTAAATCACGACGTCATGTACGTCTGCCGCCTGTGGTCTTCCGCCTGTGCTCGAAGCCACCCGGGTGCGAGCGACGAGAGCCCGATTTGGAGCAGGGTCCGGCGGTCCATGCGCTATTCTGTGCCTCATCCTGACACGGTCGCGTTCCGGAGGTATCCCGTGAACCTTGCGCATTCGTCTCGCCTCACTCTTGGCCTTGCCGCGCTGATGCTGGCAGCCGGACTGTCGCCACTCGCCCAGGAAACGGCTCCGAACGCGCCTCAAACCGCTCCGGTCCCGATCGGTCCACAAGGCGGACGCGCAGGTGGGCGCGGCGCCGGCGGTCCACGAGGTGGCGCGGACCTGACGTTCCGCGGCCCGGTGCTCCCCCTCTCAGCCGCCGAACAAGCCAAGCGCTTCTGGCTGCCGGCCGGCTACCGCATGGAGGCCGTCGTCACGGAGCCCGACGTTCAGGAGCCCGGTCAGATCGCGTTTGACGGCAACGGCCGCATGTTCGTCGTCGAGCTGCGTGGCTACATGCAGGATCTCGATGCCACCGGCCAGCTCGATCCGACGGGACGCATCAGCATCCACGAGGACAAGAACAACGACGGCATCTACGAGACGCATGGCGTGTTCGTGGACGAGCTCGTGCTGCCGCGCTGGGTCATGCCGTTTGGCGCGAACGCCGTGCTCACGAACGAGTCGAACGCCGACGAAGTCTTCAAGTTCACCGACACGAACAACGACGGCAAGGCGGACAAGAAGGAGCTGTTCGCGACCGGTTTCGGCCGGCTGACGAACGTCGAGCTGCAACAGAGCGGTCTGACCTGGGGTCTCGACAACTGGATGTACAGCACGGTCAACCAGTTCCGGATCAGGTGGACGCCGACGGGCATTCTGCGCGAGCCGACGGGCAAGAACGGCGGTCAGTGGGGGTTGACGCAGGACAACTACGGAAAGATGTGGTTCCAGGCCGGCGGTAGCGGCATGCCGGCGTACTTTCAGCTGCCCGTCGTCTACGGGGCCTTCGCCTTTCCCGAGGAGTTCGAGCCGGGACTGACGACCATCTGGGGCGCGCCGATTCTCACCGGCGACTTTGCCAGCGCGAACAATGCACGGTATCCGGATGGGTCGCTCATCGGCGCCACCGCCGCCGCCGGCAACGACATCTTCCGCGGCGATCGACTCCCCAAGGACGTCGTCGGTGACTACCTCTACGGCGAAACCGCCGGACGGGTCGTTCGACGCCTTCGTCCCGTCAACGTCGAGGGCATGACGCAGCTGCGGAACGTCTACCCGTTGTCGGAGTTCGTGAAATCGACCGACCCGCTCTTCCGGCCGGTCGATGTCACGACGGCGCCGGACGGCACGGTGTACATCACCGACATGTATCGCGGCGTCATCGAAGAGCTGCAGTGGAACCAGCCGGGCTCGTACATCCGCGGCCGGATTCAGGAGCTGCAACTCGACAAGGTCATTCGCCACGGCCGGATCTGGCGTGTGAGCTATGACGGCATGCCGCGCGACACGCGGCAACCGCGGATGTTGAACGAGACGCCGGCGCAGCTCGTCGCTCACCTCGCGCCATCCGAACGGCTGGTGGCGCGATACGGCGCAGCAGCTGCTCGTCCTCAAGCAGGACAAGTCCGTCGCGCCCGCGCTCCGCAAGATGGCGCAGTCGCCGTCGAATCAGCTCGCGCGCATCCACGCGCTCTGGACGCTCGAAGGTCTCGGCGTGATGGACGCCGCGCTGGTTCGCAGCCTCATGAAGGATGCCGATCCGCAGATCCGCATTCAGGCCATCCGAGCGAGCGAAACACTCTACAAAGGTGGCGACCGTTCGTTCGCCGGTGACTACCGCGCGCTCGCCGAAGACCGCGAGAACGATGTCGTCATCCAGGCCCTGCTCACGCTGAACCACCTGAAGGTCGCCGACACGTCGTCGCTCGCCACGAAGACGATGGCCGCGAACAAGACAAAGGGCGTGCAGATCGTCGGCACCGCCATTCTCGATCCGACGGCGAATCAGTACGTCGGTCGCGGCGCCGCGGCCAACGTCGGGGGCGGACCTGCGCCGCTGACAGCCGACGAACAGGCGATCATGGCGCGCGGCCAGACGATCTACTCGGAGACGTGTTTCGCCTGCCATGGAGACGACGGGCGTGGCGCGGCGTTGCCAGGCGTCGCTGCCGGCGTCACGCGGGCCCCTTCGCTCGTTGGCTCGCCTCGAGTCCTCGGCCATCGCGACTACGTCACGCATGGACTCATCGCGGGCATCGCAGGTCCGGTCGGCGGACAGCGGTACGACGAAACGATGATCCCGATGGGGGCCAATACCGACGAGTGGATTGCCGCCGTCGGGTCGTACGTCAGGAACTCCTGGGGCAACCGGGCGCCCTTCGTGTCGCCGGCCGACGTCGCTCGCGTCCGCGCGGCCTCTGCGGGCCGCAACACCAGTTGGACGGTCGAAGAAATCGAAGCGCGCCTGCCGAAGGCTCTGGTCGTGAACGATCAGTGGAAGTTCACCGCGAGCCACAACACGGCCGCCGCGCGCAACGCGTTGAGCCTCGCGCCGTGGACCACCGGCGCGCCGCAGCAGCCAGGGATGTGGCTGCAGATTGAGCTGCCACAGGCGGCGATGGTCACCGAGATCCAGTTCGACTCGGAGTCGAGCTCAGGGCGTGGTGGCGGCGGTGGGCGTGGACGCGGCGGTGCGCCGCGCCAGGCGGCGGTCCGGCGGCGGCCGGGCCGGGTCCGAATCCCGTCACGTTGATGCCGTCTTCGTCGCCGCAGTCCGGCGGCTTCCAGGCAGCGGGCGGTTATCCGCGTGGTTATCAGGTTCAGGTGTCGATGGACGGCACGACGTGGAGCGCGCCGGTTGCCGAAGGCAAGGGCACCGGACGAAGCACGCTGATCTCGTTCGCGCCCGTGCAGGCGAAGTTCGTGCGGATTACGCAAACGGCGACCGTGGACAACGCGCCGCCGTGGGCGGTCATGCTGATGCGGGTGTACGAGGCTGGGCCAGCCGCGCGGTAAAAGGGGTCGGGACGCTTTTTACGTTCAACGTAAAAAGCGTCCCGACCCCTTTTTCGCCGCTCTACTCCGTCCGAAGGGCGCGAAGGGGATCGATTCGGGCGGCGCGTCGCGCCGGCAGGTAACTGGCGGCGAGCGCCGTCAGCGTCAGGCCCACACCGACTGCGACGAGCGTCATCGGATCTCGCGGAGACAACCCGTAGAGGAAGCTCGACACGACGTCCGTGGCAAACCACGCTCCGATCAGGCCGATTCCAATACCCGCCGCGGTAAGCCAGAGGCTTTCGCCGAGCACACCTCCGAGCACCGCGCCGGGCCGGGCGCCAATCGCGAGCCGGATGCCGAACTCGCGGGTGCGTCGCGCCACCCGATAGGACATGACGCCGTACAACCCGACCAGGGACAGCATCGCGGCCAGCATCGCGAACGCGGTCGCCAGCCATGCCAGGCCTCGCTCGCGCACGACCGACGCGTTCATCTGGTCGTCCATCGTTCGGATGCGGTCCACGACCACGTCACGTCCTCCGCGACGAATGAGCTCGCGCACTTCCGTGACCAGCGGTCCACGAGCCGCCGTCGTCTTGATCGCCACCTGCACGGCGCCAGAATTGGCGACGGTCAGAGGCGAATACACCATCCGCGGCGGATCCTCTCGAAGACTTTCGCGGATCGAGTCCTCGACGACTCCGATCACGGTCAGCGGCGTGCCTGGCGACGACATCCAGGCGGTGGTCTGGCCGATCGGATTTGCGCCCTTGAAGATGTGGCGCGCGGCTCGCGCGTTCAGCACGACCACGTTCGCGCCTGTGCGCATCTCCCCGGCGTCGAACGTTCGTCCCTGGACGAGTCGAACGCCGATCGTGCGGAAGTACGCCTCGGAAACCTGGTTCCAGTAGACGCCACGCGCGTCCGGCGTTTCGGGCTCGCCCGGGATGACGACCCCGCGATAGGTTCCCACGGTGTTCATTGGAGTCATCGTCGAGAGCGACACTGACGTCACACCTGGGAGCACGCTGAGCCGATCGATGATCCCTGAATACAAGGCACGCCGATCGGCGTCAGGCAGCGGAACGCCGTACGACGCCACGTCGAACAACAGGACATTCGACGCGTCGAAACCCGGCGTCCGCTGTTTCAACCCACGCACGCTTTGTGCGAGCAGCGCCGACGTGACGAGCGCCACGACCGACAGCGCGATCTGACTGATGACGAGAGCTCGGCCCAATACGCCTCGTCCGGAACCCGCCCACGCCGTGCCGCTCGGCCTCAAGCTCGGACTCAAGTCGACCTTCGTCGATCTCAGGGCCGGCAAGACGCCGAAGGCAAGACCGGTGCACAACGCCACGGCCGTCGCAAACAGCAGGACGCGAGGGTTGGGTGAGACGTCGAGCGACAGCGGTCGCTGCCACGTGCTGAAGACCGCCATGATCAGGCCCGTGCCCCAGAAGGCAAGCAGCACGCCGAGGAGACCACCGGCCAGCGACAAGACCGAACTTTCCGTCAGCAATTGCCGGACGAGGCGCCATCGGCCGCTGCCGATGCAGAGGCGAATGGCGGTCTCCCGCTCCTTCGCGGCCGCGCGCGCCAGCAGGAGGTTCGCGATGTTGGCCACCGCGACCATCAGCACCAGGCCCGCCATACCGATCAGGATCAGAAGGGGGATGCGGTACAGGTGGCGCAACTCGTCATTGCCCTGTCCCGCTGGCACCAGGCGGGCGACGCTGTAAGTCGCCGCTGATTGCTGGCGCGCCCAGCGGACGGCAGGCTCCTGCATGAACTGTTGGAACACGACGTCGGCCGCGGCGAGCGCCTGAGGCGCCGACACGCCTGGGGCCAAACGGGCGATGATGGGCATCGACGTGAACCCATCCATCGCCGAGAGGTGCGTCGGATTGCGTTGAACGTACATCGACAGTGGGAGAGTGACGTCGAGCGTCCAGCTGGACATGAAACCCGTGTCCCGAGTCACGCCGACGATCGTGACCACCCTGGCGTCAACCACCATCGTCTGGCCGAGCACATCCGAAGCGCGGCCAAACCGGCGCTGCCAGAAGCGCTCACTGATCACCGCGATCGATGTCGTTGCCGGCCGGCTCGTCCGGCTCCGACACGAATCCACGCCCGAGCACGAACGGAGCGCCGATGACGCCGTGGTAGTTTCCGCTGACGTACTGACCGACCACGAGTTCGGCGGCGCCATTGGTGTTGACGACAAACGCCGCCGAACGGAACGTCGCGACTCCACTGAACGCCGGCACGGATCGATACCGATCGAACAACGGATAGTTGGCGCTCTGGCTCGGCCGATCGCCCTCGCCGTGCGCAAGAAAGTACAGCTCGTCAGGATTGGTCACCGCCAAGCGACCGCAGCAGCACGGCGTCGATGAGACTGAAGATCGCGGTGTTCGCGCCAATCCCGAGCCCCAGCGACAAGACGACGGCGGCCGTAAAAGCCGGCGCTCGACGCATCAGCCGCAACGCGTAGCGGACGTCCTGCCGGAGCTCGTCCCACCAGCGCAGACCTCGCGACCGCCGGCAGTCTTCCCTGACGGCCTCGACGCTGCCAAACGCCGCCCGGGCCTGCCGCGACGCCTCCGCGGGGCTCAGGCCCTGTCTGCGAAGATCCGCCGCGTAGGCATCGACGTGGAATCGCAGTTCGTCCGACATCCCCGCTCGAACCGGGATCGCGACGGAAGAGGACGCGCAGAGCGGAACGAAGTCGGCCGAACACGTCACACCTCGTCAGCGGTCGTGTTCATGGCCGCCGCGATGGCCGTCGAGAGCCGCTTCCAGGCCGCCGCTTCCTCGCGCAGCCGACGACGACCGGCGGCCGTGAGCGTGTAGAACTTGGCTTTGCGATTGTTGTCGCTCTCGCCCCACTCGGCGGAAATCAGCTCCTGGTGCTCGAGCCGGTAGAGCGCTGGATACAGCGACCCTTGGGGCACCTGCAGCGCGTTTCCGGAAATCTGCTGAATGCGAAGCAGCACGCCGTAGCCGTGAAGCGGCTTCAGCGACACGGCCTTGAGGATGAGCATGTCGAGCGTGCCGGGCAGCAAATCCGCGGTCGGTGCCATCTGGTCTCCTAGTTCAACTAGGAATAGACCATCCTCTCCTAGTCTGTCAAGGAAGCCGGAGGCGCTGCGCACCTCCGGAGGGCAAAGGGCAGGGGCAGAGGGCAAAGGAGAGGCCGAAGGAAAAGGAAGAGGTCCGGCGGATCACGCTTCTGACTTCCTTCTCTCTTCCTTTCCCTTCTAACCTCTGCCCTCTCCTTTGCCCTCTGCCCTTTGCCCTCTCCCTCGCGCGGCGCGCACGTAGTCCCGGTCGATCCGGAGCGCGAGCGCGGAGAGGCCGATGAGGAAGAGGCCGAAGATGATGAGCGCGATCGGCCACCCGACCGAATCGGCGAAGTACTCGCCGGTGAACCAGGCCGTGTAGGACAGGATGCCAGCCGTGGCGACGAAGAGCAGCGTC
Source organism: uncultured Acidobacteriota bacterium (assembly GCA_963730485.1). Classification (GTDB taxonomy): domain Bacteria; phylum Acidobacteriota; class Vicinamibacteria; order Vicinamibacterales; family SCN-69-37; genus CAVTYZ01. The sequence continues at coordinate 67,349 of CAVSRY010000030.1, forward strand.
CGGCTGTGCAACGCGACGCTCAGATAGACGAAGCCGGCCGCCGCCAGCAGAAACACGAGCTCGAATGGCGTGTTTTCGACGAGGTCGAAGATGCCGTAGAGAACGCCGGTGGCCCCGAACAGATACCAGACCGGGGTGATGACCCGATGTGGCGTCCGGTCGACACCGACGGCCGTCAGCACCAGGCTCGCGCCGAGCACCAGCGCGACGAAGTCTTCGTCGACATCCAGCATGTCGAACGCCGTCCAGAAGAAGAGCACGCCGAAAAACACCGCCATGAACAGCAGCGTGGACCGGCGGATCGCCGAGAAGGTCGCCGTAAACTGCATCGCCACGACCGCGCAGGTAATCAGACTCGCCCACCGCCAGTCACCGCCTGACCCGAACTCGTTGAACAGCACCAGGAGCCCGGTCGGCTGGAGCGCCGCCGCCATGAGGAAGAGCGGCGTCGCCGCCTTTTCGTAGCGCGCGTCCCGGGTGGCGAGAACCGCCATCACGAACGCGGCAATACCGGAACCCAGCGTGATGACCACCCGCGCCGCGGAGTTCATCGACTCCCACTGCAGCGAGACGAACACGCCGACGCCGGCGAACACGAACGTCCCGCCGATGAAGCCGAGGACGCGGACGAGCACGCCGCGGCCGCGCGGGCTCGCGGCCGCGGCGGGCGCGTCGCCCAGCGCGTCGCCAATCTCGCGCGCCGAGAGCCCGTGCTGACGGGCGAGCGTCACGATGTCTGCGAGTGCTCGCGCTTTGTCGTCCACGTCAGCGAGGTCCTGGCTCGAGCACCCAGCCGATGGCGTAGGACATCGAGTAGTACGGTTCCTCAAACGGCGAAGGGAGCTCGATCCGGATGATTCGGCCGCGGTTCACGAGCGCCGCGCTTTGCCGGTAGCGGCCGATTCCAAACAGGTCGCCGACAATCCCCGGGCTGCCGCTCGTGCTGTTCTCCAGCTTGTAACCATCGGGCGCCGTTGTCTGCGCCGAGACTCGGATCGTTCGACAGCGGCTCGACCACGAGGGTCCGGCTCTCCTCGCCGGGCGCAAGACTCGCCGGCTGCTCGAACGGGATTTCCCTCACGGTCATCGTGGTGTGATCGAGGTACAGGAGCGCCCAGCGCTGCGAATACCCCTGGTCGGGCGGCGCCGGGCGGGCCGTGCCCTCGACCCGGCCGTCCCGCACATTGAACTCCACGATCACCTTGTTCGGCGTCGCGTCGTACGGGCGCGGAACGCGCATGACCAGATCGAAGGCGGGGCCTGGCACCGTCCAGCGCGGGATGGCCGACGCCACGACAAAGAAGGCACCGACCAGGACGGGCAGTGCCACGGCGGCGACGATGAAGGCGTTGTCCCTGAGGAAGCGGGAGGGTCCGGTCGCCATGGGCCGGATTGTAACGCCAGGCGCGTCACCTCCGGGGATCTCTTGCGTATTGGATGGAAAGCGGAGCGATGACGCGAGACGACGTCTCGCACGACTGCGGACTTCACGCTTGTAATAGTCAGATATCTTAGTAATATTACTTGGCATGGCACGACAGGACGCGCTTCAAGGTTCACTTCCGCTGCTGGTCCTCACCCTGCTCGCGCAGACGCGGTGCGCTCCATGGCTATGGGATCGCGACCGCTATCGAGGGCATGTCCGACGAGACGCTTGCGCTGCCAGGAGGGTTCGCTCTACCCCGCGCTCCATCGGCTCGAAGAGGCCGGCTGGATCAAGGCCCGCTGGAAGACGACCGACAGCGGGCGCAAGGCTCGCGTCTACGACATCACACCGGACGGGCGGAAGCAGCTCACCTCTGAGGAAGCGCGATGGCGAGCCATCACGGCCGCAGTCGGCCACATCCTGAAGCACGCGTAAGGCGAGGTAATTCCCATGTCGCTCTGGTCTCGACTGACCAACGCATTCCGGCCCGACCGTCTCGGCGCGAGCTCGACGACGAGGTCCAGTTCCACGTCGAGGAACGAATTCGCGAGTTGATGGCCACAGGACTCTCGCGCGAGGCCGCGGCCGAACAGACCGCCCGACGCTTCGGCAACCGCCTGCGCACGCGCGAAGCAGAGCCTCGACGTCAAGCTGATGCCCTGGCTCGAGTCCCTCGTGCGGGACATCCGTCTCGGTCTGCGCGTGCACCTTCGCAACGCGCCCGTCACGATTGCCGCGGTTCTGTCGCTCGCCCTTGCGCTTGGCGCATCCGTCGCGGCGTTCTCGCTCATCGATGCGCTGATTCTCCGGCCGCTGCCGGTTCGCGAGCCCGGGCGGCTCGTGTACCTGACGTTCTACAACGTGAGCCGCTCGGGGGCAGTCTGTCGACATCCGAGTCCTCGACCTTCGCCGATCCGATGTTCGTTCAGCTGCGCGAGGCCGGCCGCGGCCGTGTGGCGCTCTTCGCCATGAGCACGCAGGTCCTGCGCTCGATGTCATTCGATGGCGCCGACGCAGAGAAGGAGCAGGTTCGCACGCAATTTGTGTCTGGCGACGCGTTCACGACGCTCGGCGTCAGCCCCGCGGCGGGACGGCTCCTGACGCACCGAGGACGACCTGACACCAGGCGCGCACCCGGTCGCGATTCTGAGTCACGCGTTCTGGCAGCGACGGTTCGGCGGCGACCCATCCGTCGTCGGACGCTGGCTGAGTCACCAGGAGGCGCCATTTCAAACCCGTCAATTCCAGATCGTCGGCGTCGCTGAACCGTGATTTCGATGGCGTGGAACCAGGCCGGCCGACGGACGTCTGGCTCGCCCTACGCCATGTACAACAATCCGAAGGCGTTCGGGAATTTCCAATTCAACTTTTTCCGGATCTTCGGCCGCTTGCGAGACGGCGTGCCAGTCGAGCAGGCACAAAGCGCCCTGCAACCGGCGTTCACCGACTTCCGGCGGAGGTTCAACGGGTGGGGGCCTGGAGATTCGCCGGAGGTGCTTGAGCGGTACATTCACGCGCCCCTTTCCCTGCGCTCGGCCGAGAACGGCCCGTCTCCCCTGCGCACTCAGTTCGAGCGTCCGTTGTGGATTCTCGCCGCCATCGCCCTGCTCGTTCTGCTAATTGCCGGCTCGAACGTCGCGAACCTGTTTCTCGCCCGCACGCGGGCCCGCCAACACGAGATGTCACTGCGGCTATCGATCGGCGCCGGACGCGGGCGCCTGATTCAGCAGGTGCTGATCGAAACGGCCCTGGTCGCGGCTGCCGCGAGTCTCCTTGGGCTTCTCTTTGCCGGAGCCGCAGCGCCCGCCATCGTCAGCATGCTGGCCTCACCGGATGATCCGGTCTCGCTGGAACTTGTCGTGAACTGGCGTCTCGCTGCCGTGGTCGCGGGCCTGATGGTCGTGCTGACAGCGCTCTTCGGAATCGCGCCGGCCGTTGGCGCATCGCATGTCGCGCCCATGACGGCGCTGAGGGCCGGCGGATCCCGGTCCGTGGCGCGTGCCGGCGTGATGCGTCCGTTCGTCGCGGTCCAGGTCGCCTTCAGCCTTGCGATTCTCTTCGTTGGTGGGTTACTCGTCGCGTCCTTCACCCGGCTCGCGAGTCTCAACCCGGGCTTCGCGAGCTCGAACGTCCTGCTGCTTTCTGTTGAGCCCGTTCGACGCGTCGAGCCGCCACTGCGGCGCGAGGCGCTCGTCCGCGTGCTCGATCGGCTCCGCACTGTTCCAGGCGTGGAATCGGCCGCCTCGGCCGACTTCAATCTGATTGGCCGCGCCTGGACCCACGGGTTTCGAATACCGAACACCGAGTTCGACCGCGTGGAGACAACGATGGCGCCGGTGACTTCGGGGTTCTTCGACACCATGAGGATCCCGCTCATCGCCGGACGGGTGTTCACGGATCAGGAGACAGTCGTCCCGACGAGTGCGCCCGTCATCGTGAGCGAGTCGTTCGCGAAGCGCTACTTCGGTGATGAGCCGGCGGTCGGCCGGATGGTGGAGAGTAATTTCGACGACAGCGGTGTCGAACGGCATGAGGTCGTCGGCGTCGTGGCCGACACGCGGCACAGTCTGCGCGACACGCCAGCGCCAACGCTCTATTTCCCGATGTGGCTGCGCAGCAATGGCACGATCCACGTCCGAGCGAGCGGGAGCCCGGAGGCAGTCGCCGCCCGAATTCGCGATGCGGTCCGCGCCGGCGATCCGCTGTTTCGTGTGACCGCGACGACGACGCAATCGGCCGTGGTCGACCGTACGCTGCTGCGCGAGCGTCTGCTGGCGCTCCTGTCGGGTTTCTTCGCCGCGGTCGGTCTCGTGCTCGCGGCGGTCGGACTCTACGGCGTCCTCAGCTACTCGGTCGTGCAACGCACACGCGAGATTGGCGTTCGCGTGGCGCTCGGTGGCTCGCGGCTGGGCGTGGTCCGCACCGTCCTGACGGACATCGGCGTCACAACGCTCGTTGGAGCGGCCTTCGGGCTTGCAGGCGGACTCTATCTGTCCCGCTTCGTCGAAACGTTCCTGTTCGACGTCCGTCCACTCGATGCCTGGAACCTGACGTACCCAGCTGACCGCGCTGCTCGTTGCCGCGCTCGCGGCCGCTGCGCTGCCCGCGCTTCGTGCGACGCGCGTCGATCCGGTCGTTGCCCTCCGGGAGGACTAGCAATGACGCGTAAATGGTTCGCTCTGGTGTGCTGTGCTCTCGTGTTGTCCCACCTGCCCGTTGGACTGGCGTCAGCGGCCCAGGCCGACCCGATCACCGGCATCTGGACCGGAGAGATCGTGCCCGACTCCGGCAAGCGCTTTGACGTGACGATTCAACTCAAGTTCGACGGCAAGAGCGCGGTGTCTGGAACCGTCGCCGGCTTGCCAGGTCCCGCCGACGTGAAGACCGGGCACGTTCGATCCCAAGACCGCCGCCCTCAGGCTCGGTCTTGGTCAGGTCGGCGATCCCAAAGTGCTCTTCACCCTCGACGGCAACCGTCGTCAAGGGCACGGCGCAGGGCCGCGCGATCGACAGCAGCGGCGAGGGCACGTTCAAGATCACCCGCAAGGGCTGAAGCGGCTCCCGAGGTTTTGGTAACATCTGCGGCGGTACTCCCCGGCACTTTGGCCCGGGAGCCTCGCCAACGATGAAAACCTTTCTGAAGATCGTCGCCGCGCTCGTCGTCATCCTCATTCTTCTCGTCGCCGGCGCCTACATCTGGGCAACCGTCGCGTCAAATCGAAAGCTGTCGCAGACGTTCCAGGCGCACACCGTTGATTTCCCGGTGCCGTTTCCGCTGACTGAAGCGGAGGCCGCCGCCGTGCCTGAGGCAGAACGCGCCCAGGTCGCGCTCGTCCGCGCGGCCGAGCGCGGACGCCATCTCGTGGAATCGCGATATGTGTGTATCGAGTGCCACGGCAAGAACTTCGGTGGCGGCACCATGATCGACGCATTTCCCATGGGCACGATCCTCGGCCCGAACATCACGACAGGAAACGGCAGCCGCACCACGAACTATCGCGCCGTGGACTGGGATCACATCGTTCGTCACGGGATTCTCCCGGATGGGCGGCCGGCGGCGATGCCGTCGGAGGACTTCCAGTTGATGTCGGATCAGGAGCTCTCGGACATCGTGACCTACATCCGATCCGTTCCTCCGGTGGACAACGAGGTCCCTGGAGTGGCGCTCGGGCCACTGGGTAAGGTGCTCGTGGCCACAGGCCAGATGCCTCTCGCGGTGGAGCGGATTCGCGAACACAACGCCCCGCACGCGATCGCGCCGCCAGAGGCCGGAGCCACGGCGGAGTTTGGACGCCACCTGACGGCGATCTGCACGGGATGCCACCGCGAAAACCTCGCCGGTGGACCGATCGTCGGCGGAGATCCGGCGTGGGTGCCCGCCAGAAATCTCACACCGCACACTGAGGGTCTGGGCAGCTGGACGTACGAGCAGTTTGCCAAGACCATGCGCGAGGGCAAGCGGCCGGACGGCACGGCACTACAACCGCCGATGTCTTTCGTGATGCCGTACGCGAACCGCATGACGGACGTCGAGATGCAGGCGATCTGGGCCTACCTGCGAACGGTGCCCGCGCAGCCGACGAACCAGTAGGCGGGCGTTCCCGTGAGCTAGACTCCGAGAGTGAGCACGCGTACGGAAGATACCGAGATCGATCGGCTCTACCAACTGCCGCTCGCCGAGTTCACGTCCGCTCGCGACGCGCTCGCGAAGCGTTCCGGCGCTGATGGTCCGGCGATCCGCAAGCTCCAGAAACCCACGGCTCCGGCATGGGCGGTGAATCAGCTCTACTGGAAACGGCGAAAGGTATTCGATCGGCTCACCGCGGCCGCCGAGGGTGTTCGCACCGCCCACGCGCGGCGGCTTGCAGGCAAGCCGGCCGACCTCGAACGCGCCGAGATGGTGCACGCCGCCGCCCTCCAGGCCGCGGTCGGCGCGACGCAGGAGCTCCTGTCCGCTGCAGGCGATCCGGTCACCAGCGCGACGACGACGGCCATCACTGAAACACTGCACGCAATGCCCTGGCCCGACGCGCCCGGCCGCCTGACGCGGCCGCTTCGTCCGCAGGGATTCGCCGCCCTCGCCGGCTTGCTTCCCAAAGGCGGCGCCGCCGCGCGACACGTCGCCGAGGTCGTCGCGATCGATCGTTCGCGGCGCGAGCGCGCGCAGTCCGAGACCGCTGCGGAACGTTCAGCGCGCGAAGACGCGGAACGCCGTCGTGAGGCCGCGACGGTCGAGCGATCGCTGCAGACAGCCCACGCCAGCGCACGCAAGGCGGACCAGGCGCTCACCCGCGCGCGCCAGGCTGTCGAGCGGGCCGAGGCCACTCGCGACCGGCTGAGCAAAGCGCTCGAGGAGGCGAACGCTGAGCTCCAGACTCTTCGTGATGCCCACACCGCTGAACAGCGACGCGCGAGGGAGGCCGCGGCAGAAACGAGCCGGCTCGAGCAGCGCCTGAAGCAGCTGAAAGACGGTCCCGCGACACGCCAACCGCACAAATCGTGACGGACCGCCGTCACCCGCCGGAGTTTCAAAATTGTTAGTTCGATACCGGTTTCGGCATCCGCAATGCGGGGACGCCCGCAGAAATCGCCGCAAATCGCCTCAGGACGTGACGTTGTTGTCCGGTCGAGTTCGCCACATGGACACGGTACAGATCGGCGCCAAATGGCACGCCGGTTGCGTGGCGAAAGTGTCGCTGGGACCTTAAAGATGCGACACCGAACGCGACCAACCGCAGCATCCGCCAGCTCGGCGTCGGGCCGCGCTCCACGCATCGAAGTGATGGGCCAGCTGCACGGCCAGCTCGTCCCCATGAACGTGCCGCTCGACGTCCGCGACCTCAGCAACGGAGGGTTCGCCGTCGAAAGCTCGGTCGACTTTCCGGTTGGCGCCGTTCATCGTTTCCGCTTCATCACGCAGAACGGCATCGAGGTACTGATCCGCGCGAACGCACGGCATTGCCGGTCGGTCGAATCCGCGGATGGATCGCCGAGGTTCCTCGCGGGCTTCGCGTTCATCATGGACGCGAACGGGGAAACGGAAGCCGCCGTCGAAATCCTGCTCAGAGCCGCCGCATCGGCGCTGGTCCTCCACTAACGAGCGCCATCCGCCCAGCCGCGGAAAAGATGGCGAGCGCCAGCTCGCTCCTTGGACCGTCGCACCTGTCGCACCCGTCGTACCTGAGTTCTTCGCCCTGCTAGACTACGGGTGTGCGCTCTTTCAAGCTCGCCTCGAGCGTGTTCCTTGCGGTGACTGCCGTCGCGGTCCATGCGCAGCAGGCAGCGCCGTCAGCCGACGCGCTCGCCACCCGCGTGCAGGCCCGGTACTCCACCATTCGCGACTTCACGGCGGACTTCACGCTGACGACCACGAGCGGTTTGTCGCTCGGCGGCGGTTCCGATCGCGGGAAGGTCATCGTCAAGAAGCCGGTGCGGATGCGCTGGACGCTCGAAACCGGCAGCCGCCACGAGGTGGTGTCGGACGGTACGCGGTTGTTCAACTATTTTCCGAAAGACAAGGTCGTCAACGAGGTCGCGTTGAACGACCAGACGTCGACCGCGTTGCTCCTGCTGACGGGACGAGGCGACATCACGCGCGACTTCACGGCGAAGATGGCGCCCAATCAGCCGCCCGGCGAGTGGCGGCTCACACTCACGCCGCGGACGCCCCAGCCGGACTACAAGGAGATCACGCTCGCGGTCGATCGAACGACCCTTCGATTGATGGGCCTCGACATCCTCGACGATCAGGGGACCGTCCGTGCGTTCCGGTTCTCGAACCTTCGCGAGAACCAGGGCATCGCGGACAGCGTGTTCACGTTCCGGATCCCACCCGGCGTCGACATTCAGCGCTGACGTCAGCCCTGCCGCGACACATCCGCCCCGAGCGATGTGAGCCGGCCGACCAGATCCTCGTAGCCCCGTTCAACGGTTTCGATTTCCAGCACGGTGCTCTGCCCTTCCGCCGCGAGGGCCGCGGCGACGACCGCCATGCCGGACCGGATATCGCGGCTGTCGAGTGTTCGGCCACGCAACTTGGTCGGACCCGTGACGATGATGCGATGCGGATCGCAGAGAAAGAGGTCGGCGCGCATCGCGCTCAACTGCTCGAGCGCGAAGAGCCTGAGCTCATAGAGCCAATCGTGCACCAGCGTGCCGCCAGTCGCCTGCGTCGCCAGGACCGTGACCAGACTCACGATGTCGCTCGGGAATCCTGGCCAGAGGCCCGTCGTCAGCCGCCGGATGCCGACGAGGGCCGACGGGTGGATCGCGAAGCGGCCGTCCTCCAGCTCGAATCGAAGCTGCATCTCCGCGAGCACCGCCGCGATCGGTTCGAGATCGACGGCCGCGACGCCTTTCACCTCGACCTCTCCACGCGTCACGGCGGCAACGACCGCCCACGAGGCGGCTTCGATGTAGTCGCCGCCGAGTGTGTGCGTTGCGCCGTTGAGCGTGCCGGGCGGCTCGATTCGAATCGTCGAGGTTCCGATGCCTGTGACGCCGGCACCCATGGCCGGCGAGGAACTGGCAGAGTTCGACCACATGCGGCTCGCAGGCCGCGTTACGGATCTCGGTCGCGCCGTTGGCTTGAACCGCGGCAAGCAACGCCGTTTCCGTCCCGGTCACCGACGCCTCGAGCAGATACATCGAGACCCCCGTGAGTCCATCGGGCGCCTCGATTGAATGGCCGGCGGGTGTGTCGACCAGCCGAGCGCCCATCGCGAGCAGCGCCCGAAGGTGTGTCGCGATGCTTCGGCGAGCCGGAAAGTCGCCGCCGGGGGGCGCGAGCACGGCACGCTTCACACGGCCGACGAGCGCGCCGAGAAGGAGGACGGAACCGCGAAGGCGGCCGACGAGTGACGGGTCGGGCTCGGCCGACCTGATGTCGCGGCACGTGACGCGGACGGTCGGCGTCCCGTCGCCCTGAATCTCGGCTCCGAGCGATCGCAGGAGCGCGAGCATCACGGCCACGTCGCGAATCTGCGGGACGTTCCGAATCTCGCAGGTCTTGTCGGTCAGCAAGCACGCCGCGAGAATCGGAAGTGCCGCGTTCTTGTTGCCGCCAACCGAGATGGTCCCGGACAGGCAGCGTCCACCGTGAATGATCAGCTCGGCCATGCGTCAGAACGCTCCCAACCACACCACTTCGTCGCGCAGCACGACTCCAAAACGATCGCGGACGGCCTGTACGCGCCATGCTCGACGAGCGTACGAATGTCTTCGGCGGTCGCCGTGCCTTCGTTGACGATGAAATTGCCGTGTGTCTCCGAGATTCGGGCACCGCCCACGGCCCGGCCCTTCAGGCCGGCCCGATCCACCAGCGCGCCCGCCGAGGCGGGAATGCCGGCAGGAATGGTGTCACGCCCCGGCTCCGGATTCTGGAAGATGCAACCGGCGCTGGGGCTGGCGAGCGGCTGCGTGCGTTTTCGATACGCCAGCGATCGGCGCGCCTCCGCGCGAAGCGCCGTCGGCTCACCCGGTGACACGCGGCAGTCCGCCCACACCAGAATCTCACCAGACTTCTGCAGGCGGCTCGTGTCGTACGCAAACTCCATCTGTGAGCCTGGAATGACGCTGAGCTCACCCGCAGGAGTCGCCAGAAGAACCTGGGTCACGAGGTCGCCCATGTTGCGGCCTTGCCAGTGCGCGTTGCCGAAGATCGCGCCACCGACCGTGCCCGGCGTTCCGGCCCAGGCCTCGAGGGCCGCCAGACCCGCGTCCGATCGTCCACCGCACGAGACCGTTGATGGTCACACCGGCTTCGGCGCGCACGGTGGCCTCGTCGGGCTGACTGATGCCGGTAAGCAGCAGCCGCACGACCAGACCACGAACGCCATCGTCCGAAACGATGACATTCGATCCGCCGCCGAGCACGGTGACCGGCACGCTTGACGCCCGCGCAATAACGAGAAGCGAGCGCAGCTCGTCCACCGAACGGACCTCGGCGAGCCAATCCGCCGCGCCACCCACACGAAACGTGGTGAAGGGCGCCAGCGGCACGTCGACGGCCAGCCGCCCCGGCCCCAGCGCATCGTTTGCCGCGTTCTCGAACGACTGGAACATCCATTCGTCGTTCCACGTTCCCCGTTCCCCGTTCCAGGTTCTGGTTCCACGTTCTTCGTTCGCTGGTCCGAGAACGGAGAACCGGGAACGGGGAACGGGGAACGGGGAACGATCGTGCCTTAGCCGTTCAGAGCAGCCAGCAACTTGTCGTGAATACCGTCGAAGCCGCCGTTCGACATGATCACGACGACGTCGCCAGGTCCTGCCTCGTTGGCAACCGTTTCCACGATCGCATCGACGGTGGGAATGTGGCGCGCACGCCGTCCGTCGCCGTCCACCGCCTTGACGAGCTCATCGACTGAGAGGCGCTCCTCAGGCGGGAGAGACGCACGAAACACGTCGGGCAGAATGATTTCATCCGCACCCGACTCGATGAACGCGCGCGCGAAGTCATCCTGGAACACGCGGCGGCAGGACGTAGCGGAGCGGGGCTCGAAGATCGCCCACAGACGACGGCCCGGGTTGGACCATCGGGCGCCCCGGAGCGTTTCCAGAATCGCCGTCGGATGATGGGCGAAGTCGTCGAAGACAGACACGTCCTTCGCGACACCCCGAAGCTCCATCCGCCGCCTGACGCCGCGGAAGCTCGCGAGTCCCTTCGCCATTTCGCCGGCGGACAGGCCGACGGCGTCGCCGACGATGAGCGCGGCCAGCGCGTTCCTGACGTTGTGCGTGCCGTGGAGGTGCGAATCGAACCGGCCGTACGGCTGCCCCTTGCGTGTGACGTCGAAGCTCACGACACCGCCGTTCGCCTCCACCGACGCGACGCGCCAATCGGCCTCCGCGTCGGTGCCAAACGTGACGACTTCGCACCGGGCCAGCGAGGCAAGCCCGAGCGCCTCCGGGCTGTCGGCGCCAATGATGACCAGCCCCCGGCGCGGCACCAGTGCCAGCAGACGCCTGAACGCCGTCCGCAGCGATTCCATGTCCGGGTAGATGTCGGCATGGTCGTACTCGAGGTTGCCGATCACCGCGATGTCCGGCAGGTACTTGAGGAACTTCGCGGTCTTGTCGAAGAACGCGCTGTCGTACTCATCGCCCTCGATCACGAACTCACGACCCGACCCCAGCCGGTAGCTCCCATCGAAGTTCACGGCAATCCCGCCAACGAGCACACTCGGGTCGAGGCCGCCGGCTGCGAGCAGCCACCCGGTCAGCGCCGTCGTCGTGGTCTTTCCGTGCGTTCCCGGCAATGACGACCGACCGCGCGCTCCACAAGAACTGATCGCGGATGAGCTCCGGCAGCGAGACAAAGCGAATCTTCCGATCGAGCACTTCTTCGAGCTCGGGGTTGCCGCGCGAGATCGCGTTTCCGACGACAACGACGTCGATCTCCGGCGTGATGTGTTCGGGCCGATAGCTGTCGAACGTCCTGATGGCCTCGCGCACGAGGTAGTCGCTCATCGGCGGATACATCGCGTGGTCGGAGCCCTGCACGTCGTGGCCGCGCGCCTTGAGCATGGCCGCCAGCGTCGCCATCGCCGTCCCGCAGATCCCGATGAAATGAAATCGTGGCACGCGTTACTCCGCGCGCGGCCTCGGTGAACACGACCCGGGGACTGCCGGCCGCCACGACGCGCGTCTCGACGCCGAGTGGAAACGACAGCGAGGGGGTCGTGGTGTGACCGGACGGAAAACCGAACAGCACAGGCCCCGGAAAGTCCGCGAAGAATTCCGCGATGACGTCGCGCGTCGTCGATGCTGCCGCCGGGCTCGTCGCACCTGACCATCTGGCCGAACACGACGGCCGACGCGTCCGCCAGCCGGCCGCTCTGCTTCAGCTGCGTCAGCAACCGACGAATGCGATAGGGCCGCTCGGCCACGTCTTCGAGGAACAGGACGTGCCGCGGCGGCGCGTGGAACTCGTGCGGCGTACCCAACGACGCCGCGAGCTGCGTGAGCGTGCCGCCGAAGACTGGTCCGATCGCCTCACCGCCCCGGATGATTTCGAGCCCCTCGGGCGACTGTTCGCCGATCGGGGTCGCGGCTCAGGCTGTTCAGAAAACTGCCGACGTCGTAGGCGTCCGCACCCTTCGACAAGCGGCCGTCCACCATCGCCCCGTGGACCGACGTCAGCCGGACGTGGCAATTCAGGAACGCGTGCAGCGCCGTGATGTCGCTGTAGCCGACGACCGCTTTACGCGAACGCCGGAACACCGCGGCATCGAGGTACGGAAGGATCTCGGCGCTGCCATAACCGCCGCGAATGGCAATCACGGCCTGGATGTCGGGACGCGCGAGCGCCTCGGCGATGACCGCGGCCCTCACATCGGCCGGCCCCGCGACAATGGGATGGGTCGCAAACACGCGCGCGTCCACGACGGGTTCGAGCCCGATGCGTTTCAGCTCCGCCAGCCCGGCTTCGAATGCGTCCGGATCGAACGGGCTCGCCGGCGCCACGACCGCCACGCGCGCCCCGGACTCAACGGGCCGGAACTTGACGAGCCCAGCCCGGGTCCGCGGGATTACAGCCACGCCGCCATGTCCCTGGCGACCGCCTGGTGCGCGGCCGATCCGACGATCCCGATCGGGACGGTCACACGCGGGCGGCCGGAAGCGAGGAAACGCGTCTTCATCTGAAGCTGGCGCGCCATCGCGTCGTCAATTCGTTTCTGCGTGATTTGATTCGTCTCCGCGGCGCGAATGATGGCTTCGATCGCCATCACCTGCTCTTCGACTGTCGAATTGCAGAGCAGCACGGCGTCCGTGCCGGCGACGATGGCGTCCACCGAGGCCACGGGGAGCGGCCGCGTCGCGCTCACGCCCTTCATCCCGAGGTCGTCGCTGAACACGACGCCCTGAAAGCCCAGCGAGTCCTTGAGCAGGCCCTGCACGATCGTCGGAGACATCGACGCCGGCCGCTCCTCGTCAATCGCAGGAATGAGCAGGTGCGCGGTCATGATGGCGGCGACGCCCTCCGCCATCGCTCGACGGAATGGCACGAACTCGACCGCGTCGAACCGGCGGCGGTCGTGGTCGAGGATCGGGAGCTCGTGATGGGAATCGACGTCCGGCATCACCGTGGCCGGGAAAGTGTTTGCCGCAGGCGGCGATGCCGGCGGCCTGCAGCTCGCGGATGATCACGGCGCCGAGCCGCGCCACATCGTCGGCCCTCTCGGCCAGCGCCCGATCGCCAATCGCCGGGTTCGACGCGCGGGTCAGCACGTCCAGCACGGGCGCGTGATTGAGGTTGATGCCGACGGCGGCGAGCTCGCCGGCGAGCGCGCGGGCGAATCGAGCCGCGAGTGCCTCGTCGCCGCTGCGACCGAGCGTCAGGGCCGGCGGCCACTCGGTAAAGGGCGCCTTCAGCCTGGCGACGCGGCCGCCTTCCTGATCGACGGCAATCCAGAGCGGCCAATCCCGCGCGAGCGCCGCGACCTCGCGTGAAAGCTCCGCAACCTGCGCCGGGTCCACGATGTTGCGGGCGAAGTACACGACGCCACCGAGATCGAACTCGGCGACGAGCTCACGAAGCCCGGCGGGAACGGTGTGACCGGTGAAACCGACGATCGCCAGGCGGCCCACATGTCGCCGGAAATCCCGGAGTGACATCCGGCGCCATTATAATGCGCGGGTCTCACGACAATTTCAGGGACTCACTGTGGACGCACTCGCCGAGATCAAGCGCTTGTACTACAACACGACGCGCACGACGATTCAGCGCGATCTCGCGCGCGCGGTCGACCTGCTCAAGTCGATGAAGGACGATGACGAACGCCAGCGTGCGGCCGTCTACATGGACGGTCTGTCCCAGATGCGTTCCGAGTGGGGCGGCGGACAGTCAGGGAGCGGTCGTGGCCGGGGCGGACGCACCGGCGGCGGGCGCTGAGGGCGCCGGCGACCACATCCCGCGCACCAGCCAGCCGACGAGGACGACCGCCCCGATCACCGCCACGGCCAACGCCATGCGGAAAATCCGCACCGCCCGACGCTGCCGTTCCAGAAACTCCCGATCGTCGGCGGTGATCTCGATCCGCCGGGCGCCGCGCTCGGCCGCGCGACGCTCGGCTTCCTCGAGTGCCACGTGAAAATCCGCGACGGTCTTGTCCGGGTCGAGACCGAGCTCTCCGGCGTACGCGCGAACGAACGCGCGTCCGAAGATACCGCCAGGAAGCTTCGATAGATCGTTGCGCTCCAGCGCCTCGAGCGCCGTCACGGAGATCTTCGTACGGTTCGCGATTTCGCTGAGCGACATCCCTCGCTCGTCACGAGCGCGTTTCAACTGGGCGCCAAGGTCATCCATCAGGGGGCGGGGTAACTGTAACAGAGACACTCCGGGGGCCGAGGGGGCGGAGGTTCGAGGGTTCGAAGGTTCGAGGGTTCGAAGGTTGGTGCGCAGGTTCGAAGGTTGGTTCGAAGGTTCGATGGTTCGGTGGACGGTACGAGGTTCGAAGGGTTCGACCGGCCCCAAGCCCTAAGCCTTAAGCCGTGAGCCAGTTGGCGAAGCCTCCCCGAGCGCCGCGCGGAACGCGCGGACGGCCGCGTGGACGCCAAGAGCGCCCGGAGCCGTGCCTTCTGGAAGGAACGCGCCGATTGCGGCAATGCCGGCCGCGCCCGCGATGCGGCATTCCCGAGCGTTCTCGGGAGTGATCCCGCCAATCGCCAGCACCGGCGCTGGCGAAGATGCCGCGAGCGCTGTGAGCGGCTCGAGGCCTGACGGCGTCAGGTCTGGCTTCGACGCGGTCGAAAACACGGTGCCGAACAGCAGGTAGTCGGCATCCGGGTCAGGGTCGGCCACATCGCTGGCGATGCACTGACCGTCCGATGACCCAGGCCGGCGACAGGGGCCTCAGGCGTGCGGCCGCGCGGGCTGTCACCCCGAAGGTGAACGCCGTCTGCCCCGCCCGCCAGCGCGACATCGGCTCGGTCGTTCACGACGACACGCACGCCGCTGCCCCGCGTCCGGTCGACGACGCGCCGGACCAGCCGGCACAGGACGCCGGCCTCGAGGTCCCGCTCGCGCACCTGGATGAGATCAACGCCCGCCTCAACGGCCTGATCGAGAAAGCGCTCCAGTACCAGAACCGCCGCTTCGGCGTCCGCGTCGGGCGTCAGGCGGCGCCGGTCCGTGACGAGACAGAGGACTGGACGTGACAGGCCGTTCACGGAGTCGAGGATGGCCGGGGATACGGCCGGCGGACGAGCAGCCGCCAGACTTCGCTCAGACCGGCGAAGGCCGTCACGAGACCAAGGACGTTGACGGCGAGGCGCGTGAGCGACCACGTCATGATCAGCTGGAGCCACGGGAGCAGCTGCGCGAAGAGGTTCCGCGACCACCATTCCGTCCACGGGCCGACGATCAACAGCAGGCCTGTTTCGATGAAATAGATCGCAAACAGCAGACGGGTCAGGAAAGCGATGGGTGTCTTCCTCGTCTGGAGAGGGCCGATCAGTCCGGCATCGTATCAAAGAGCGATGGCGGCCTGAACGTGCGGCGGTGGACCGGCGAGTAGCCGAAACGGCTGACCGCGTCGAGATGGTCCTTGGTCGCGTAGCCCTTGTGGCGATCGAATCCGTAGCGGGGATCCTGCGCGTGCAGGTCCTGCATCAGTTTGTCGCGCGTGACCTTGGCCAGAATCGACGCGGCCGCGATGGCGGTGGACCGCCGATCCCCGCCGGGAATTGGCCGCTGGGCCATGAGGAGATTGGGAATGCGGAAGCCGTCGACGACGACGAACCCCGGCAGCGGCTCGAGTCCCATGACCGCCAACTCCATCGCGTGGAGCGACGCGCGGTGGATGTTGATGCGGTCGATCTCGCCGGCGTCCACGATCGCGACGCGCCAGCACACTGCGGCCTCGACGATCTCGTCGAAGAGGCGCTCGCGGTGCGCGGCGGTCAGGAGCTTGGAGTCGGCCACGCCCGCGACGTACCGCTCGGCCCGCAGCACGACCGCTGCGGCCACGACCGGCCCAGCCAGGCACCCGCGGCCCACTTCATCGACACCCGCCACGTGCACGTATCCCAGCCGCCGCAACTCGTTTTCGATGCTGCGTGAGGCGCCGCGCATGGACGGGACCGTTCGCGGCCTAGGCGCGCTTCGTTTCCTTCATGCGCGCCGCCTTGCCCCTCAGGTCGCGCAGGAAGTACAGCTTGGCGCGACGGACCTTCGCGCTGCGGACGACTTCGATCTTGTCGATCGTCGGCGAATGCAGCGGGAAGATGCGTTCGACGCCCTGGCCGAACGACACCTTGCGGACCGTGAACGTGGCCCGGACACCGCCGCGGTGCATCGCGATGACGGTTCCCTCGAAGACCTGGATGCGCTCCTTGTCGCCTTCGCGGACCTTCACGTGCACGCGCACGGTGTCGCCAGAGCGCATGTCGGGCCGCGTGGTCAGGTGCGGCTGTTCGACGGTTTCAATCGCTTTCATGACAGGTACTCCTCGGGTTAAGAACTCTCTCGGGCTCAAGGCTTAGGGCTCAAGGCTTACGGCACGTAGCGCGGAGCTTTAGCTCCGCGTCTCCGATTCCTCCATCGCCTTCAACTCCCTACGCTCCTCTTCGGTCAACGCCGCGCTCGTCAATCAAATCGGGCCGACGCGCTTTCGTCCTTCGAATGCGCTCGCGGCGACGCCACTCGTCGATCTCGGCGTGATTGCCCGACATCAGTACCGCCGGGACCTCACGGCCACGAAACGACGCCGGCCGGGTGTAGTGCGGGTGGTCGAGCCAGCGACCAACGAACGATTCGCCGACGAGCGACTCCGCTTCTCCGACCACCCCGGGCACCAGCCGGGTCATCGCATCGACGAGCACGAGGGCCGGCAGTTCGCCACCGGTCAGCACGTAGTCGCCGATCGAAATCTCGTGGGTCACGACCGTTTCCGCGACCCGTTCGTCCACGCCCTCGTATCGTCCGCACAGGACGATGACCCGTTCGGCGCGGCTCAACTCTTCCGCCACGCGGTGCGTGAGCAACCGACCCTGCGGCGACATCAGCACGACCGCCGAGGGCGTCCCGCGCTCCGCGGCAATCGCTTCGACCGCGCGGACCAGCGGTTCGGCCTTCATCACCATGCCCGGCCCGCCGCCGTACGACTGGTCATCCACGGTGCGGTGCCGGTCGTCGGTGAACTCGCGCAAGTCCCGGGCGCGAATCTCGAGCACGCCGCTCGCCCTCGCCCGTGCGACCACCCCTTCCGCGAGCGCCGCCTCCACCATCGCCGGGAAAATGGTGACGATATCCACCACCATCGCCGTTACACCCGGGCGCCGTTCAGCGCAATCAGCCCATCCGGCGGGTCGATCTCGATGACTCGCGCTTCGAGATCCACGCGCCGGCAAATCGCGTCCACGAAGGGGACGAGCACTTCGCCCCGGCCCGCCACCACCAGCACCGGCACGTCGGTCGCGAGGTCGACCCGATCCACGACGCCCACTCGCTCGCCAGTTACCGTCCGCACCTCACACCCAACGAGGTGATGGACGTAAAACGCGTTGGGACCGAGCGCGCGCAGATCCTCTTCCGGAATGCGCAACTCGAGTCCGCGCAGCGTTTCGGCGTCGTTGATCGACGCGACGCCTTGAAATCCAACAACCCACCGGCCGTCGTGGTACCGGCTCGCGATGACCGTCAGCGTGGCTGGCTCGCCTGTCGCCTCGGGACGCTGTGCGCGAAGCACTTCTCCGGGGCGGAAACGCTCCTCGGCAAAGTCGGACTCCGGGGCCACGACGACGTGCCCTCGGTTGCCGTGCGGCCGGATGATGCGGCCGACGGTGACCATCGAGGCCCAATCCACGAGTTGTCTCTCCGCGCCGTGATGTTCCGGACTGCTCGTCTTCGTTCAGGCATTCGGCTGCTTCCGGACTATTCGTCCTGGAAATCGACGGCGACTTTCAGACCGTCCAGTTCTCCGGCGGTTGCCGCGAGCGTTCGTACCGCCGCGGCCGTGCGACCTTGCCGGCCGATCACGCGTCCAAGCTCGCCGGGCGCCATCGTCAACTCGACGACGGTCTGGTCGCGGCGCTCGTACTCGGTGACCTCGACGTCATCCGGTCGTGCGGCCAGCGCCTTCGCGATGACCTCGACCACGTCGCGTGCGCGACTCACAGAGCCGCCGGCGCCTCAGCAGCCGGCGCTTCGGCCGGCAGGCGATCCAGCAACGTCCGGACCGTGTCGGACGGGTTCGCACCCGCCTTGATCCAGTGCGCGATCCGTTCCCGATCGATCCGCACCGTCTCCGGCTTCGTGCGCGGGTCGTAGTGCCCGAGCACCTCGACGAACCGACCTTCACGGGCCGATTTCGCTTCAGTCACCACAATGCGGTAGAACGGACGATTCTTCGACCCCGCCCGCCGCATACGAATTGCCAGCATGCACTTCTCTCCTTCGCTCATTCGCGCCAGCCACCAAAGATCAGATGGCCAGCGCCAGATTGTTCCTCGGACCCGTCGCACCTGTCGTACCCGTCGAACCCGAGCTCTTATCTCATCCCTCGCAGCATACCCATGAGACGCTGGCGGCCCTTGCGACCACCGGCCGCGCCGCTCATGACCTTGAGCATCTTGCGCATTTCCACGAACTGCTTCAGCACGCGGTTGACTTCTTCGACCGTCGTGCCGCTTCCGCGCGCGATCCGCTTTCGGCGGCTGCCGTTGATGACGTGTGATCGCGCCGTCTCACCCGCCGTCATCGAGCAGATGATGGCTTCCACGCGCCCCAACTGCTTCTCGTCCATCTGCTCGCGCTGCGCGTTCAGATCCTTCATGGCGCCCATGCCCGGAATCATGCCGAGCACTTGTTCAAGCGGCCCCATCTTCTTGATCGTCCGGAGCTGGTCCCGAAAGTCCTCGAACGTGAAGTCGTCGAGCCTGGTCTTCTTCGCCAGCCGCTCGCGGCTCTCCTCGTCAACGGCCTCTTCGGCGCGCTCGATGAGCGACAGTACGTCGCCCATCCCCAGCATCCGCGACACGAGGCGGTCCGCCTGGAACGCCTCGAGGTCCTGCAGCCGTTCGCCGATGCCGACGAACGCAATCGGCACGCCCACGACGCCGACGACCGACAGGGCCGCGCCGCCACGCGCGTCGCCGTCCATCTTCGTCAGCACGACCCCGGTCGTGCCGACGCGATGGTTGAACTCGCCGGCGCTCTTCACGGCGTCCTGCCCCGTCATCGCGTCCGCGACGTAGAGCAGGTCGGTCGGCGCCACCGCCGCCTTCACCGCCTCGAGCTCGCGCATCAACTCGTCGTCGATGTGCAGCCGACCGGCCGTGTCGACGATGAGCGTGTCGAAGCCCAGGTTGCGAGTGGCCGCCAGGGCGCCCGTCGCGCGCACCACCGGATCCATCTCGCCTTCCGGGTCGTGCACGCGGGCGCCGATCTGCTCCGCCAGCACCGACAACTGCGCGATGGCCGCCGGCCGTCGCACGTCGGTCGAGACGAGCATCGGGTGGCGCCCTTGCTTCGCGATCAACCGCGCCAGCTTCGCCGAGGTCGTCGTCTTGCCCGACCCCTGAAGGCCGAGCATCAAGATCACCCGCGGCGACCGGTCAACGGGCGGCAACCCTCCCTGCGTATCGCCGAACAGCGCGAGCATCTCGTCGCGCACGATCCGGACGACGTGCTGGGCAGGTGTCAGGCTCTTCAGGACCTCGTCGCCGACCGCCTTGACACGTACCCGCTCGATGAACGCCTTGACGACGCGGAAGTTGACGTCCGCTTCGAGCAGCGCGAGGCGAATCTCGCGCAGCGCCGCATCGACCGTCTCCTCCGTGAGCCGGGCTTCCCCTCGCAGGGACTTGAAAACATCCTGAAGCCGGGTGCTGAGGGACTCGAACATTCCGTCGTGCTCATTCGCTGGAACAGTGCCCCCTAAGCGGGCCTGGCTGCTTCAGCGCAAACGCTTATCTTAGTGGACTTTAGGCCGCCGGCTCAAGTTTCTCCAGACGGCAACGTTGGAGGCTCCCGGCCTGGGACTTGAGTCTTGGGGCTTGGGGCATGGCGCCGAAACCAGGCAGATCCTGCGTACTTGCCTGCGGTGCAGCTTGGAGGATCTGC
The DNA here is from genome assembly GCA_963730485.1 of uncultured Acidobacteriota bacterium. Taxonomy (GTDB): domain Bacteria; phylum Acidobacteriota; class Vicinamibacteria; order Vicinamibacterales; family SCN-69-37; genus CAVTYZ01. The sequence continues at coordinate 87,838 of CAVSRY010000030.1, forward strand.
AACCCGCTAGCGACAACGCCAGCCGACCTCACTTTTGACGGTGATCTGGCGCTCGGCATGCTGCTTGCGCCAGGCCTGGGACATGAGCCGAGACCACCGCAAGCTTAGGGTGTTTCAGGATGCTGACGCGGCCGTTCTTGACGTCTATCGTGCGACAGCTTCCATGCCGAGTTCCGAGCGCTTTGGCCTGCAGTCCCAGATTCGTCGGGCCGCGGTATCGATTCCCACCAACATTGTTGAAGGTGCGGCCCGCGTAAGCGACGCCGAGTATGGCCGCTTCATCCATATTGCCCACGCGTCGTCTCGAGAGTGCGAATACCTGCTCGGGCTGGCGGCGAGACTCGGCATGGTCGACGTCGACCAGTGCCAAGTGTTGCTCTGCGCCTACAACGCCGTGAGCGGCGCTCTGAACCAGCTCGCTGCATTTCTCGACACTGAGCGACGAAGATCGATCACGACGGGCCACAAGCCCCAAGACTCAAGCCCCAAGCCGGCCGGCGTCATTCACACGCCCTTGAGCGTGTGCCCCAGCTTGTCCTTCTTCGTCTTCAGGTATCTCCGCGAGAACTCGCTCGGCGGTGCGATTTCGAGGGGCAGTGTCTCGGTGACCGAGAGCCCGTAGCCTTCGAGGCCGACGAACTTGCGGGGATTGTTCGTGAGCAGACGCATCGTGCGGACACCGATGTCCCGCAGGATCTGCGCGCCGATGCCGTAGTCGCGCTGGTCGGCCTTGAAGCCGAGGCGTTCGTTCGCCTCGACGGTGTCGAGTCCCTGGTCCTGAAGCTCGTAGGCGCGAATCTTGTTGGCCAGGCCGATGCCTCGGCCCTCCTGGTGCAGATACAGCAGCACGCCGCGGCCTTCGGCGGCGATCTGCTTCATCGCCGCGTGCAACTGCGGGCCGCAGTCGCAGCGGAGCGAGTGAAACACGTCACCAGTCAGGCACTTCGAGTGCACGCGCACCATGACGCGCTGGCCGTCGCCGATGTCGCCTCGCACGAGGGCCACGTGCGACTCGCCGTCGATCGCGCTTTCGTAGGCGTGAAGTGTGAACGCGCCGTCGTCGGTCGGAAGCTCTGCGGTGGCCACGCGCTGGACGAGGCTCTCGGTTCGCATGCGGTACCGGATCAGGTCCGCGATCGTGATCATCAGCAGCCCGTGCTTGCGCGCGAACTTCGTGAGCTGCGGGACGCGCGCCATCGTGCCGTCGTCGTTCATGATTTCGCAGATGACGCCGGCCGATTGGAGGCCCGCGATCCGCGCCAGGTCGACCGCGGCTTCCGTATGGCCGGACCGCACGAGCACGCCGCCGCGTACGCGCGCGCAGCGGGAACACGTGGCCGGGGCGTGCCAGGTCGCGCGGCAACGTCGCGGGCGCGATGGCCACCTGGATCGTCCGCGCGCGATCGGCAGCCGAGATGCCAGTGCTCGTTCCGTCATGCGCGTCAATCGACATGCAGAAGGCCGTGTCGCGCCGCGCGGCGTTGTGGCTGACCTCGAGCGGAATCTCGAGTTGATTGAGCCGATCGGGCATCATGGCGAGGCAAATGAGCCCGCGGCCGTATCGCGCCATGAAGTTGACGGCGTCTGGCGTGACGCGATCGGCGGCCATCGTGAGGTCGCCTTCGTTCTCGCGGTCCTCATCGTCCACGACGATGATCATCTTGCCCGCGGCAATCGCCGCGACGGCGCTTTCGACGCTCGCGAAGGGCGACGAACGCGCTGAACGGCCAGCAAGGCGAAGAGGGCGACTCATGATGGTTGGCGCTCCAGTAATCGTACGACGTATTTGCCGAGAACGTCGGTTTCGAGATTGACCGCATCGCCGGCGCGTGCCTCGCGAAGCGACGTGTGCGCGAACGTGAACGGCACGATTTGCACGCCGACCGTGCGGTTCTTGAGCGACGCAATCGTCAGACTGATCCCGTCGATCGCGATCGAGCCTTTGGGAATCACGTAGGCTTCGAGCGCGTCAGGCACGTCGACCTCGAGCCAGTAGCCGTCGCCGTCCGGATCCGAACCGGCGAATCGACGACGTCTGATCGACGTGACCGAGCACGAAGTGTCCGCCCATCCTCGCGTCGGCACGGACGGGCCGCTCGAGATTGACGAGCCGGCCGGCGCTGGACGGTCCCGAGCGACGTCGCTTCGAGTGTGGTGCGCGACAAATCAGCAGTGAACGTCGCGCCGTCGGTTTCCACGACCGTGAGGCACACGCCGTTGACGGCGACGCTGTCGCCATCGCGCAGCTCGGCGACAAACGGCGCAGACACCTGCAGACGCCGGCCGTCGCCGCGGCCTTCGAGGCGCTCCACGCGCCCGGTTGCTTCAACCAGTCCTGTGAACATCGAACTCAATGAGCTCGTCTTTTCCAAGCGATCCCAGCCGGCCGAGCGGTCTGCGCGTGCCTGCCGCGCCGAACGCTTCGGGCGAAATCGGCCGCGGCCGGAACGCCAGACCCAAGATGGTGAGGCGTTACGACCCACTGCACGCGATCGATCACGCCAGCGCTCGCGAAGGCCGTGTGCAGCGCGGCTCCTCCTTCGACGAGTAGCGTGACGATGTCGCGCCGTGCGAGCCAGGTCAGCACGGATTTCAGGTCCCGAGCGTGAACAGCGTGAATGACGACGCCACGCTCGGCCAGCCCGGCGAACCGCGCCGGGTCCGCCTCGACCACGGCCTGACTCACTACCATTATGACCGGCCCGGCAAGGAGGGTCGAAAACACGCGGGCATCGGGAGGCACGCGGCCCCGCCAATCGAAGATGACGCGTGTGAGCGGCCTGAAACGGTAGGCCCCGCGCGCGGTGAGCTCGGGGTCGTCGACAAGGACGGTTCCAGAGCCGACCGCGATCGCATCGACCTCGGCTCGCTGCCGATGGAAGTAGCGGTCGGCCGCCGCGCCAGTGAGGGTCACACGGCCGTCGGCGCGTCCGATGAAACCATCACGCGATGTCGCGACCTTGGCGATCACGAAGGGCCTCGTCTGGCCAACCCACGTGAAGAACGGGGCAAGCTGGTGCTCGGCGGCTTCCCCACCCACGCCTTCGACCACCTCGATGCCGTGCGATCGCAGATACGCGAACCCCTGGCCAGCGACCTTTGGATTGCGATCGCCCGTCGCGGCGACGACCCGCCGAACACCCGCGGATCGAATCCGTTCAACGCATGGACCGGTCCGTCCAACGTGGCTGCAGGGCTCGAGCGTGCAGTAGAGCGTGCCGGCCCGCGCGCGCTCGCCGGCGCGATCGAGCGCGACGACTTCGGCGTGAGGGCCTCCCGCGCCAAGATGCGCACCCTGGCCGACCACGATGCCGTCGGCGTCCACGACGACCGCGCCCACGATCGGGTTGGGTGAGGTGCGGCCACGGCCACGCTCGGCGTGAAAGAGCGCGCGCTCCATCCACACGCGATCGTCGGGGCGTGTCACCACTTCTCGGTGAACAGCGCGTCCACGTAGGCCGCGGCGTCGAACGGCAACAGATCGTCGAGTCCCTCTCCGACGCCGACGTAACGAATTGGCAGCTTGAGGTCGTGCGCGATGGCGACGGCGATCCCGCCTTTCGCCGTGCCATCGAGCTTCGTCAGCACGATGCCCGTCACGCCGCTCGCCGCCATGAACTCGCGCGCCTGGACGAGGCCGTTCTGACCGACGGTCGCGTCGAGCACGAGCAGCACTTCGTGCGGGGCGCCCGGCACTTCGCGGCCGACAACACGCCGAATCTTGTCGAGCTCGGCCATGAGGTTGGCGCGCGTGTGGAGCCGGCCCGCGGTGTCGACGAGCACGACGTCCCGTCCCCGAGCCTTGGCCGCGGATACGGCGTCGAAGGTTACCGCGGCCGGGTCCGCGCCCGACTGCGCGCGGACGAGATCGACTCCGGCGCGATCCGCCCATATCGGCGAGCTGTTCGACCGCAGCGGCGCGGAACGTGTCGGCGGCACACACCATGACGGACTTCCCCGACGCCTGATAGAGCCGAGCCAGTTTGCCGACGGTCGTCGTCTTGCCTGTGCCGTTCACGCCGACAATCAGGACCACGTGTGGCGTGGTCGTGATCTCGCGCGGCGCGGGAACGTCGAGAAGGATCCGGGCGATCATGCGCTCGACGCGTTCGCCGAGCGTGCCCTGGGACTCGTCGCGAACCGCGTCGAGGATTCGCTCGGTGGCGCCAAGTCCCACGTCAGCCGTCAGCAGCGCGTCCTCGAGCGCCTCGATGGTGTTGACGCTGGCGCGCGACTTCGTGACGCCCGGCGCGGATGCCACGGCCGCCGGCTCCGCGCTTCGAAGCTTCTCGCGAATCTGTTGAGCGGTTCGTGCGAGCCCTTCCCGTACCCGGGAAAACATGGAGCTCATGAGGCGACCTCATCGAACTCGCCGCGCTGACGACGCACCATCAGACGGCCGACGGCATCAGTGGCCGTCTCGCGGCCCGCAAGGACTTCCGCCATTTCGGCCGCAATCGGCAGCTCCACACCATGCCGCGCTCCAAGCTCGAGCGCCGCGGCGGTCGTCATGACGCCTTCCGCGACCATCCGGGTGCTCGCGAGAATTTCGTGAAGCGGCCGGCCGCGGCCAAGCTCGATGCCCACGCGACGGTTCCGGCTCAGACTGCCGGTGCACGTCAGCACGAGATCGCCAAGACCGCTCAGGCCGGCCAGCGTCTCGCGGCGTCCGCCCATCGCCGACGTCAGACGAGAGATCTCGGCCAGGCCTCGCGTGATGAGCGCCGCCAGGGCGTTGTGTCCAAGCGCGGCCGATTCGACGACACCCGCCGCAATCGCAATGATGTTCTTGAGCGCCGCGCCAATCTCCACACCGACCACGTCGTCTGATCCGTAGAGCCGGAAGTACGAGCTCCTGAACTCATCCTGCAGCGCACACACCGCCGCGTCATCGTTCGACGCGGCCACGAGCGCCGTCGGTTTGCGGCGCGCGACCTCCGCGGCGAACGACGGCCCGGACAGCACCACGATCGGACGGCCGGCGCCAGTTTCTTCGGCGACAACCTCCGACATGCGGAGCAGCGTGTGGCCCTCGAGACCCTTGGTGGCGCTGACAAGCACGGCGTTCGGCGGGATCGCCGCGGCGGCGCCACGCAGACACGCCTCGCAACCCGTGCGACGGCACGGCCAGCACGACGTAGCGAGCGCCTTCGAGGGCCTCGGCCGCGGACGTCATCGGCACGAGCGACGCTGGAAACACGATATCCGGCAGGTAGGTCGGGTTCGCGCGCCGCGCGGCCATCTCGGTGACGAGCGCCGGGTCGCGGGCCCAGAGACGCACGTCATGGCCGCAGCCGCTCAAGTGCACGGCGAGCGCGGTCCCCCAGCTTCCAGCGCCCAGCACAGCGGCACGATGTTTCGGGTCAGGTGGCACGGAGCGTAATTGTACCGGCTTAGGGCTCAAGGCTTAGGGCTCACGGCCTGAACCGCAACTGCCCTCGGACCTCTTCGAACCCCTCGAACTCCTCCGAACCCTTCAGTCCATCAATCGCAGCGGATTCACGTCCGTCGGCAGGTCGTCCTCGAAGGCGAGGATCGTGTGCTGCCACATGGTCAACCGTCTCCGAGCCAGCGCGACGGCGGCAAGCAGCACGACGGCCTCGAAGTAGAGCACCACCGGAAAACCAAACATGGCAAACCGCGCGAGGGCACTACCGAACGTGGTGAAGACAACAAACGAGCCCAGCCCCTTGAGGATCGTCTGCGGTAGAAAGCCCTTGCCCGGGATGTACGAGCATGTAAACGGAATCCGGCCCCAGTCGCGCATCAGGATCTCGACAAAGAGCCAACCCCAGAGGATCGTGCTGGCCAGGACCACGAACACGTCCTGGCCGAATCACCGTCCACTGAACCGGTGCGACCAGAAGCGCCGGCACGACGACGCCCAGCGTCATCACGGAGCGCAGACCAGCCTTCAACTGATCCACACGGCGATCGTCCTGCTCGATGATTCGGAAGATCCAGTTCGCCTTGAGCTCCACCGGAACCAGGAGCGCCGTCCGCACCGCCAGCACCGCGACAAAAATCAGCGCGAACGTCGCCCAGATCGCCGCGATGACGAGGCGGGTGCCCGGAGGGTCGCCAGTGGCCAGCCATTGGAAAAAGTCGGCCTGGATGAAGGTGTTGACCGCGAGTCCCGAGTCCAACGGCGCCCAGTGCCACGACGATGCCCTGGTGCATCACACTCCGGCGAAGGGTGAGCCACGTGAACGCGCGGATGGCTGACAGCACAGGCCGGCGCGGTCCGCCAATTCCACCGCCAGGCTATGCCGCGTTCCCTCCAACTCTGCACGCCGCCGCTCGGCCGCGCCATGACCCGATCGAACCGGCTGGTACAGGAACGCGTAGCTCGTCGCGGCCACGACCATGGCGACTATGAACGCGACGATCGCCAGTGCCGCCATCTGAACCATATGCGCGGCTTCGATCGCCGAGGAGGACGCGCTCCAGTCCCATGAACCACGCCGGTGGCGTCAGGGTCACCCAGAAGGCGCCCTCGCGCAGGGCGCGTGTCTGGAACGGCAACCTGATCAGGAGCGGCAGCGAGATCACCAGCGCGCAAAGCATCGCGCTTCGAAGGGTGGCGGCGAAGCGCGACGAGCCGGCCCCTCGGCGCACCAATCAGAATCACGACCTTGTGCGGCGATTACCGCGAGGATCGAAAAGGCGGACGCGAGCAACGTCGCCGTCCCGTACGCGAGCGCGCGAAGGACGAACGTCCGCTCGGCAAACGGGCCCACGGCTGTCAACACGAACAACGGCGCGAGCGCGACCTGCGCCGCCGCAATGAACAGCCCGGCGAAGAGCGCGAGCGCCGCCAGTTTGGCGCCGAACACCAGGCGGCGCGTGATTGGCAGAACCATCAGCACGCGAAAATCCGTCTCGTCGGGAAATACCGCGTGGCCGATGAGAATCGTCACGAACGCGACAATCCACATCGGCACAGCAATGAGGAACGTGTGATCCGCGATCACTGCGGCGACGTATCGCTCGGGCGACTCGCCGTCCATCAGCGAGCCGTACTTCGCCATGAAGATGCGAACGAGCAGCAGGCCAAGCGCCAGGAACACGCCGTAGACGCCGAGAATCAATCGCGTGAACGACTGCACGCCGGCGTCAGACAGAAATCCGAAATCGAACAGACTCGAGAAGAAATGACGCGTCAGGCGAGACGACAACCGATCCGCGATCGGCGTCATGCGGCCCGGATGGTGTCGAGGATCGCGCGCGCCACGGGCGTGAAATCCGGCTGCTGTGTGGCGCGCACGAACAGGTCCTCGAGCGACCTGCCGCCGCCGCCTTCGTCGGCCACCTGCTGCTCGGCGACGATCTTGCCGGCCGACAAAATGACGACGCGCGAGCACAGCCGCTCGACCATGTCGAACCGGTGCGTGCTGAACAGCACCATCTTGCCTTCCGCGGCGAGCATGCGAAGCAGCGCCCGGAACAGCAGCCCTGCGTTCACGTCCAGGCCGGAGAAAGGCTCGTCGAGCACCAGCAAATCGGGATCGTGCAGCAGCGCGGCGGCAAGCAGCACCCGCTGCCTCATCCCCTTCGAGTACGCGCTCATCGTCCGGTAGCGCGCGTCGTGCAGTTGGAACAGGTGCAGGAGACGAGCAATGCACGGATCCAGGCGTGCCGACGGAATCTGTCGCAGACGCCCGACAAGCGTCAGATATTCGGATGCGGTCAGGTGCGTGTAGAGGAACGGCTCTTCAGGCACGTACCCAATGCGGCGCTTGTAGGCGACGGGATCGTCCGACAGCCGACGACCGTAGAGCGACACGGAGCCCGCGGAGGGCTCGAGCAAGCCGACGACCAGGTTGACCGTGGTGCTCTTCCCGGAGCCGTTCGGCCCGAGATAGCCGACGATTTCGCCCAGGCGCAGATCGAAGCTCACGCGGTCGAGCGCGGTGAGTCCGCCGTACCGCTTCGTGAGCCCGCGCGCCTCGAGCATCTCGCTACGCGCGGCGCTTGTGCCCCGCGCCTCACGATACGTGCCGACCACATCGTCAGCAGGACGGTCGCGACGATGAAGAGAAACACGACGACGGTGAGCATCTCGAGGGCGATGACATCCTGATCCACCGAGCCCGAAGGCAGCAGAATCACCAGGTTCCGACAGACGCTGGCGAGCGCTGCCGTGGACGCGAGCGTGATCGCCATCGCCAGCAACGCGGCGATTGGCCATCCGGTGCGCAGCCACTGGAGGCCGAATGTTCGAGCGAGGTCGGCGAGCAGCCGGCCCCGAAAGAGCCAGCGTGCGGATGCGCGACCGCGCTGCCGCGCCTCATCCAGGCCGTCGTCGAAATCGCGGAGCATGTCGTCCGAGAAATCACGCTGGAATGCTGCGGGAAGGAGACGGAGCGACGCGCGATAGATTCGGGCGTCGAGAGGCGTTCGTGAAGAGGTCATCCCGTCTCCGCTCTATCCGCGCGAGGTCCGTGGAAGAATCCGCTGCTGGCGGGCCGCCTGCACCAGGGCCTCGAGGCGTTGCGCCTCGGCCGTGAGCGCCTCCCGGCCGTTCCTGGTCAGCCGGTAGTATCGCCGGCGTTCATCCGGATTGCGCGCGGGCGCCGACGCCTCCTCGACCCATCCGGTTTCCATCAGCCGCTGAAGCGTTCCGTAGAGCGTTCCTGGCCCGAGCTTGATTCGATCGTCGGTGAGCCGCTGCACGTCCTTCGCGATGGCGTAGCCGTGCCGTGCGCCGCCGGCGAGCGCCATGAGGACGTGAATGACCGCGGGTGTGAGCGGAGGCATGTGACCGTGACAGATATATCCGTCACGGACTGATACGTCAAGAGAGAGTTTGCCTGACCATTTCGAGGGCGGCGGTCGTCGCGAAACGGCGGATGGCCTCGCGGTCGCCCGGGAACAGGAACGTGCGCACGGCGGCGCGCGTGCCGCTGGTCGCGATCATCGACGGTGCCGACCGGCTTCTCAGCGGACCCGCCGTCGGGCCCGGCGATTCCCGTGATGGCCACGCCGACGTCCGCGCGCAACCGCTCCCGGACGCCCTCAGCCATCGCCTGCGCCACGGGCTCGCTCACGGCGCCGTGTGCCGCGATGAGGGTCGCGGGCACGCCCAGCTGCTCAACCTTGACGTCATTCGCGTACGCGATGACGCCGCCCTGAACCCAGGCCGAGCTGCCGGGCACGTCAGTGAGCCGGCTCAACAATCCGCCGCCCGTGCAGGACTCGGCCGCGGCAATCCTCCATCCGCGCGCCTTCAGTCCGGCGCCGACGACGGCTTCGAGCGATCGGCCGTCAGTGCTGAAGACGGCACTTCCAACCGCGGCCTCGAGACGAGCGACCGCGTCCTCGAGCGTCCGCGCCAGCGCGCTGGCGTCAGACCCGGCCGCCGATACGTGAAGTTCGATCTGACCGGGTGCCGCCAGAATCGTGGTCTCCACGGGCGCGTCGGCGGTGCCGAACGTCGAGTAGACGGGAAACGCGAGCTCCTCGACCTGCGACTCGGAGCGCCCCGTGATTTTGATCACGCGTCGGAGCACCCGCCGGCCGCCGGTCCGCGCGGCAATGCGCGGCTCGACGTGAGTCTCGAACATGGGTCGCAATTCTCGCGGCGGTCCAGGAAGGAGCACCACCATCCGCTCATCGACCTCGAGCAGCAGGCCAGGCGCGGTGCCAAACGCGTTGGCCAGGACGACGGCGCCTGACGGGACCAGCGCCTGACGCCGGTTGACCTCGGGCATCTTCAGCCCTCGCCGCTCGAAGCGCTGCCGAATCGCCGTCAGGATCTCCTGGTTCTCTTCAAGCGTTCTTCCCAACACGCTCCGATACCGCATCGCGCGTGACGTCGTCGGCCGTTGGCCCAAGGCCGCCGGTCACGATGACAAGGTCCGCCCGCGCGATCGCCTGTCCGAAGACTTCGGCCATCGCACGTCGATCGTCGCCGACGACACATTTGCCGCCGAGCACGACGCCGAGCTCGTTGAGACGTCCGGTCAGATAGAGCGAGTTGGTATCGAGCCGGTGAGGCGTCAGCAGCTCGCTTCCGGCCGCGATGATCTCGGCGCGATCGAGACGACGCATCAGAACCACGCGGGCGCGAGTGACGCCGCCGCCATCAGGATCGCACGGCCGTAGAATCCCGCCATCAAGTCATCGGCCATGATGCCGAGACCTCCCGGCAAATCCTCAAAGCGCCTCGCCGGCCACGGCTTCACGATGTCGAGCGCGCGAAAGAGAAGAAAGCCGAGCACGAGCGTCATCAGACTTCCGCCAGCAAAGATGAGCGTCAGCAACTGGCCTGCGACTTCGTCGATGACGACCGGGCCCGGATCCTCGCGTCCAAAGTGCCGCGCGGCCTGGTGCGAGGCCCAGACACCCAGGACCGAGATGACGAGAAGCAGAGCGAGCTGCCCTGTCAGCGTCCACTTCCACGTCAGGAAATACAGGAGAACGCCGACGGCCGAACCGGCGGTGCCCGGCGCCACGGGCGTGTACCCGGCCCCCCCGGCGGTGGCCAGGAAGACCGCGAGGCGGTTCATGCGCGAATGACGCGCGTGTGGGCCAGTCGGTCGTGAACCGCTCGTTCCTCGCCCACGAGTGCCGGCAGAAACCCGGCGCCCGCGACAAGGACGGATGGCAGCGTCAGTAACGCGCGCAACATGGCCTGCCCGAACGAGACGGGCCCGCCAGCATCAAATGGCGTGATCTCACGAACCACGCGAAGACCGACGGCCATCTTGCCGATCGTCTGGCCACCCGCCGCGTTGAACATGACGAGATACCCAACACCCAGCAGTGAGAGGAACGCGCTCGTCGGCATGAGCACGGGCAACATGAGCGCCCGATCGAGCGGCAGGCCACACCAGCGCAGTGTCAACCACATCACGGCGACGCTCAACGATCCGAGCAGCGCGCCGTCGATGGCCGCGGCAGCAAGCCGCGGGCCGGCACCGACCTGACCGGCGATCGGAGCGGCCGCCGACCCTCGGTCGAGCCCGATTCTCGAACTCGTTGAGTACGTCGGTTCCTTGAAGGTCCGCGAGAAGGTCGCGATCCAGCGGCCCCTTTGTTTTCGATTCGGGAAGCGCCGCGGGACGCACGGGTTTCGGTGCCGGCGGGTCCTGAATCTTCCGCCGGACCGAAAGGGGCGGTCGAGGTTCCTCGGACCACTGGATGAGTGGTTCGTCGATTGGGATTCGGGCTGGCGCCGCAGCTGCGCCCGACATCCCCTTCACGAACAACGGCAACTCCGTGGTCGGCGCCGGGCGTGAACGCGAGGGCGACGGCGGCAGATAGACCGCCGCACGCTCGGCCGGCGTGACGTCACCAGTGATCGAGAGATCGGGTGCGCCGGCAATCGAGGCAAACGGCGAGGTCGCCCGGACCGGCGAAGCGCGCGGAGACTCCGCCGGCTGAGGCGGCCGTGACGTTGCCGGTTCGACCGGGGCCGGCCTCAGGCTGATGTCGGCAAAGGGCGACGCGGGAAGATCCTCGTCGCGAATCAGCAGGTCGTCATCCTCGGGCGAAAAACCGTAGCCGCAGTTCCTGCAACGGGGCTCGGGATCGAAGCTCAGGTAGTGGCATTTCGGACATCTCATCGCGAACCTCAATCCTCGTCAGCGACGGGCGCCGATGCGCGGCGCGTTGCGAGCAGGATTTGCTGGATCTCCACACGAAGCTTGTCCGCCTCGGACCGCCGGGCGTCCTGCATCTGCACGTGGTCCAGCGCCAGGAGCGCCTCGGCCAACCGGCCGCGCGCGTAGAGGGTACGTGCCCGGACGAGCGCAACTTCGGTGCTGGACAGCACCGGCAACGGTGACATCCGCGCAAGGGTCGGGCAGCGGTCGAGACGACCGCACCAGCCACGCCTGGAGGACGAGCGTACCGGCCGCCACCATCACGCCCAGGGCCGCGAGGCCGAGGGCTCCAGCCACGGCGCGAGTCGCCGACCATCGATGGCGCCCGCGGATCGGCATCGCATCAGCAATCGCCGGGGCGGCCGGCCGGTATCCGGCGTCCATCCCCGCGCGCTCGACGCGCTCGAGTTTGGCTCTCAAGGCCGCGGTGTGCTGGTCGTCTCCGCTGGCCGCTTCGGCCTGCGAGAGGAGCGCACGGGCGCGTTCGGTCTGCCCCTGCGCGAGCAGCTCGCTCGTCGCCGCAAGCATCTCCTCGGCGCGTCGCTGTCGCTCGGAAAGGGCCGTGCGCGCCCGATCGATGTAGGCGCGGGCACGCGCGTGGGATCGGTCCAGAAAAAGGACCCGCGTCCACACATGAATGGCGTCTTCGTATTGACCGGCAAAGTACCGATCGAGCCCTTCGACGAGCAACGCCTCAGCGCGGCTGTCGCGGTCGGCGACCTCGGAAGCCGGCGTGGACTCGAGGCGCTTCGTTTCAGGCATCGTTGAAGTCCTGCGGATTATATCGGTCAGGCAGGCGCAGTACAAGAGCATTGATTGAAGTCGGTACGACAGGTCGACGGTACGACGGGTCCCAGGAACGAGCTGACGGCGGCCATCCTCCTTAGTTTCTGGAACTAAGAAAGATGGTGAGCGTCAGTTGGTTCCTAGGACCCGTCGAACCTGTCGCTACCCGACGTACTATGCGCCCGTGCCTCTTATCGAGTGCGTGCCCAACATCAGCGAGGGCCGGCGCCCCGAGATCGTTGACCGATGCGCCGCCGCGATTGGGGCCGCGGCGTCGCTGTTGGACGTCACGTCGGATCGTGCGCACCACCGGAGCGTGCTGACGTTCGCGGGCGAGCCGGCGGCCGTGCGGACCGCCGCCCTTGCGCTCTTCGATGTCGCCCTGGCCAGCGATCGACCTGCGACGGCACCAGGGTGAGCACCCGCGTGTGGGCGCGGTCGATGTGGTGCCGTTCGTGCCCCTCGGCGACACAACCATGGCCGAGTGTGTCGAGCTCGCGCACTCGGTCGGCGAGACGGTCGCCGACCGCTTCGGACTCCCCGTCTACCTTTATGAACGGGCCTCACGACCCGGCGCGTATCGCCGGCTCGAGGAAATCCGGCGAGGTGGACTGCCGGCGCTGGCCGCGCGCATGAGCGATGCTGGCTGGCGGCCCGATTTCGGCCCCTCGTCGCCGCACCCGACGGCCGGGGTGACCGTGATCGGCGCCCGCCCGCCGCTCGTGGCCTACAACGTTGAGCTCGCCACCGACCGCCTCGAAATCGCGCGGGCCATTGCGCGCGCGGTACGGCAGAGCTCCGGCGGGCTGCCTGCCGTCAAGGCGATCGGTATCGCGCTCGCCGATCGCGGAATCGTTCAGGTCTCGATGAACCTCACGGACTTTCGGACGACATCGATCACCGAGGCCTTCGATGCCGTTGACGCCGGGGCTCGCGCGCGCGGGGTTTCGGTCATCGGCAGCGAGCTGATCGGCCTGGCGCCCGCCGCCGCGCTCACGCCGGCCATCGCGGCCCACGTCAGGCTCCGCGACTTCGACGAGCAGCGCATGCTCCTCGAGCGACGACTCGCGGCCGTGAAGCCCTAGCAGTCCGTCGTGAAAGTCGGCCCGCGTTCGCCGGCGACTTCACCACGGACTGCTAGGCCTCGTCTCGATCGCGGACCGGGGCCATGCCGAGCGTTCGCATCTTCTTATACAGATTGCTGCGCTCGAGGCCGAGCGCATCGGCCGTGCGCGAGATGTTGCCCTCGAAGACCGACAGGGCGCCCTCGATGTACTCCCGCTCCCAGGCGTCGCGCGCGTCGAAGAGCGGCTTGACCGTGCTGGACCTCGACGGGCGCGCCCGGTTCAGGCGGCGGGGCGGTGAACGGCAGGTCGTCGGACCGGATCACGTCCCCCGGCACCATGATCATCAGCCGCTCGATGACGTTCCGGAGCTCGCGCACATTGCCAGGCCACCGATGGCGCGTCAGCGACCCGAGCGCGTCGGGCGACAACGTCTTGCGGCGACGGCCGTATTCCCGCGCGAATTCGTTCACGAAATGCTCGGCCAGCCGGATGATGTCGTCGCCCCGTTCCCTGAGTGGCGGCACCAGGATCGGAATGACGTTGAGGCGGAAATACAGGTCCTCGCGAAACCGGCCCTGGCGAATCTCCTCCAGAAGCTGCTTGTTGGTCGCCGCGATGACCCGGACGTCCACGCGAATGCTCGCCTGCCCGCCCACCGGCTCGACGACCTGTTCCTGAAGCGCCCGCAGCACCTTGGCCTGCGTCTTCAAGCTCATATCCCCGACTTCGTCGAGGAACAGCGTCCCGCTCGACGCGGTCTCGAATTTGCCGCGCCGGTCGGACACGGCGCCCGTGAAGGCGCCTCTCATGTGACCGAAGAGCTCGGACTCGATGAGTTCTTCCGGAAGGGCCGCGCAGTTGACCTCGACGAAGGGCCCGCCGCGCCGATGACTGACCTGATGAATCTGCCGCGCCACG
>CAVSRY010000031.1:0-345312 GCA_963730485.1 uncultured Acidobacteriota bacterium
AATCAGCGCTGCACTCTCGGTGTGTTTACGGCGACTCGCCCACGCCGCGGCCGTGTTGCCGTCGTGATCGGCGACATGCGGCTCGGCACCGGCTTGGAGCAGCATCGCTACCATGGCCAGGTCGCCGTTGGCTGCCGCAACGATCAGCGCGGTCCCGCCGAGCCTGTCCTGCGCGTTGACCTCAGCGCCGGCGTCGAGCAGGGCGCGCGCCGCGTCGAGGTGACCGTGCGTGGTGGCCCACATCAGCACAGTGTTGACGGAATCGGTTTGGTAGTTGGGATTCGCGCCTGGGGCTACGAGCCGCCTTACGGCTTCGGTATTGCCGGCGCAGGCGGCATCGATCAGGCGTTCGTCGAGATTCGTAGGCAATCGGGCTGGTGTAGACGGTCACGGCTAGCATAAGTCGTTGGCGTCTTTCGCTCGGCCTCACCTCCTAGCTCCACGCTGCGCCGTGACGGTTTCTCATCCTGTCCGCGCTGTCCTCTACCTATATCATTCGACGGGTTTGGCGCGCATCATCGTATAGGTTGACCTCGTTCAGAGGTCCTTACTGGGAGAGCGGGACGATGACCACTTCGAGTTCTGCGCCGCAGACGGTTCCCCCGCAAGCAGTGGTGATGCAGATGGCGATGGGCGGCTGGGTCGCCAGGGCGATCTCGGAGGTCTGCAAGCTGAATATCCCCGACGTGCTTCAGGTGAACGGCCCAATGACGGCGGCGCAACTGACCGCCGCCGGGATCGATGTGAACACAGTCGCACTGGAGCGGTGATGCGGGCCTTAGCAAGCGTCGGGCTCTTCGCCGAGGATGCAGGAGGCCGGTTCGGGCCGACGCCGCTGTCGGAAGTCTTGACTGCGTCCGCGCCGGACTCAGTGAAGATGGTGGCGCAAGAGACCGGCGGCACGTGGCTGCGGATGTTCGGCGAACTCTCGGAGAGCATTCGGACCGGCGAGCCGCAGTCTCACCGCGTGTTCGGAATGGGATGGTGGGATTGGCTGAACGCAAACCCGAAGGAGCTGGCAAATTTCGGTGAGGCGATGAAGGCCAATAGCCAGGCGTCGATGCGGGGCGTGCTGGAAAAATGCGATTTGAACGGCGTAAGAAAGATCGCCGATCTCGGCGGCGGCTTCGGACACCTGGTCATCGCACTCTTGGAAAAATATCAGGGTCTCAACGGAATTCTTGTCGATCTGCCGGAGTTAATCCCGGTGGCCAAGGAGAAGAATCCCGCCCCCGATGCGGTGGCGCGTCGACTCGAATATGTTGGCCAGAATATTTTCGAGCGCGTGCCGCCCGCCGACGCCTACATCATGAAACACATCATCCACGACTGGGATGATGAGCATTGCCTCCAACTGTTGCGCAATTGCCACCACAGCATGCAGGGTGCTGGGCGCTCCTCTGCGTCGATGCGGTGCTGCCGCCGATGGGCGATGTGTCGGGGACGTCGGCGAAGTTTCTCGACCTGCTGATGATGACCGGGATTCGCGGCAAAGAGCGAACGCTGCGGCAATGGGAGGAACTCTACGCCGAGACGGGGTTCCGCGTCGCCGGCGTGATTTCCCTGCAGGATAACTTCGGTACGAGCGTTGTCGAAGGGGCAAAGGCGTAATCGTCGCCTCAGGTCCGCCAGCATAACGCAGCGACCGTGCGAACGCGTGACGCCTCGTTCAGGATGAGCGAAGATCCGCGAGTGGATTTCGCGGCACCGCTAGCGGGACTGTAGTATTCGCGTGGATGAATGAACGAGTTGTCGCGATCATGGTGGTTCGCAACGAAGCGGACCTGCTGCCGGTCAACGTCCGCTACCATGCGGCACAAGGCGTAACCGAATTCCGCATCGTCGACAACGGCTCGTCCGATGCCACGACCACACGGCTTCGCGAGTTGTCTCGAAGCTTCCGGATCCTCTGGACCCGAGACGATGGCCCTTACCATCAGTCGGAGATAGTGACCGGGCTTGCCAGGGAAGCCTGCCGGGCTGGCGCCGACTGGATCGTGCCCATCGATGCGGACGAGTTCTGGAGCGCCGGGAGTCGCTGCCTGGCCCAGGCCCTCGAGGCCTCGACGGCGGGCGCGATCGAGGCCAAGGTCGTCAACTTCGTCCAAGACCGCGGCAGCCGCGATCGTGGAGATACCGCGCTGCTCACGATGACGAGTCGGGTCGCGGCACCACACCCATACCAGCAGTGGCGCGAGTTAATGGAGTCAGGGCGGATGGCGTTCGTCGAACTGGAATATCCGCCGAAATGGCTGCCACGCGCGTCCCCTGATTTGCAGATTCTGGCAGGGGCGCACGGGGTAGACGGGACCGTCAGCGCTCGCGCCGTCCTCGTCCGAGATCGTCTGTCTTCATGCGCCTATCCGATCGAGGGCGGTCCTGGATGCCCGCGCGGAGCATGGACGGCGGCTGGTCGAAGGCGGGTATCCACCGCATCATGGCTGGCACAATCAGCGGTGGTATCGGCTCCAGGCCGAGGGAAAGCTCGAGGACGAATGGCATGCCAACTCGACCGAAGATGGGCATCTCGACCTGGGCCAACGGCGGACGCCGGTTCTCTTCGATCCCAGCCTGAGAGACGCCGTGCGGCCATGGATCGTCGGCGCCTGACGGACCGATGAAAGGCCGCATCTGATCCGACGCGCCTTGGCGCGCAAGATTCCTCGCATCATCCACTATTGCTGGCTCGGTGGCCGCGAGCCGTCCGAGGAGATGGTCCGCTGCATCGAGACGTGGCGCACGCACCACCCCGGATTCGAGATCAGGCGATGGGACGAGAGCAACGTGCCCGCCGATCCGTTCATCGACCGCGCGCTCGCGGGCGGCCACTGGTCGCGGGCCTCCAACGCTGTACGCATGCACGCGCTCTATGCGCATGGCGGCATTTATCTGGATACCGACGTCGAGGTGCTTCGCAGCTTCGAGCCGCTTCGTCGACATTCCTGTTTCCTCGGGTTCCAATACATCCCGGACGGGACGCCCTACAAGCCATTCGAGATGTGCGTGGCGAGCGGCGTGATGGGAGCCCGTCCGAAACATCCCCTGGTCCGGGAGATGCTTGCCGAGATTCCCAGATTCGATCGAAGGGCCAGCGGCGTTCGAGATTCTTGGGCCGCAGATGGCCACGGCGGTGCTGATCCGGGCTGGTTTGCGGCGATACTCGGATACCGCCGTCACGATTGGAGGGGCCACGATTCTTCCGAAGGAAGCCTTCTATCCTGTACTTCTACCGGGAAGCATTCGATCCGAGTCCGATCACCCCGTCGACGTTCTCGGTGCATCACTGGGCGAAAAGGTGGTGACACCACGTCCGACGCCGACATCGTCGACGAAGGGCGCGGCCTTCGTTCCGGAGACGGCGAGCCGGCTGTGGCCGTTCGTCCTGGGGACCGTCAACGTGTACCGGCCAGCCACCCTGGAATGCCCGCCTGCTGCTCTGGTGGGGACTGGCAGAAGCGCTGTTTCAGATCCAGCCCACGCAGCCGCGCGAAAACTGGCGACACCTGTCGCGCGAGTTCCTGGCGACGCTGATGCACAAGGAAGGCGCCGGGAAGGAACATCCATCCCGCGCGTTCGTCACATCATTGATCCGACCGAGGGGAGAGCGTGCTGGACGTCGGATGCGGGGCAGGCGCAGGATACGAATCCCATCGCGCGGCCCGGCTGGACGCCACCTATGTCGGTGTCGATTCCTCAGAACCCTCCATCGAGGTGGCTCGCGACCTGTACCCTGCCGGCGACTTCCGTGTCGGGAATGCGACCACGCTGGTTTCTCAGTTCGGCGCGCGCAGCTTCGATGTCGTGCTCCTGCGGCACGTGCTCGAGCACATGCCCGACTTCGAGCAGCCCATGCAGCAGGCGATCTCGGTGTCGCGCCGCCTGGCGGTGTTCGCGTTCTACCTCACCCCGCGTTCGCTGCCGTTCGGCGTGCGCAAACTCGATCTCGGCATCAATCGTCCACAATTCTTCGCCTACATCTACTCCCGGTCGGCGATCGAACGCGTTCTTGCGCGTCGCGGGTTGCAGTGGGTGTGGCAGGACCACCTGGGACTGAGTCGTGCCGGCTGGTTCGCCAACGAGGTGAACAGCGCGCTCGTCGTCTCGCCTGCCGCGCCTACGAGAGAAATTTCACCAGCTCTGCATTGATTCGGTCAGCGTGCGTCCACAGGACGCCGTGCGGCCCGCCGGGCAATTCCACGAACTTCACGTTCTTGATCATCTTGGCCTGTCGCCTGGACGTGGCATCGGGCGGCAGGATCCGATCCGCGTCTCCGTGCAGGATGAGGGTGGGCACGCGTGTTTTTCGGGATGTCCTTCCGGAAGTCCTCGATCCAGCAGTCCACGCATGCCACGGTCCCGATGGCGGACGCGCCCGCGGCCACGTTCCAGTTGTCCTCGAGCACCCGTTCGCTCACGAGCTTGCCGCCGGTCACGTCGTAGTTGTAGAAATTGCGCAGGAACTCCATGAGAAAGCCGGACGGTCGGCGCGGATTGCTGCCTTGATGTCCGCGAACACCTTCGGCATCGACGCCCTCCGGATTGTCGGCCGCTTTCACCAGATACGGTCCGAGCGTTCCGATCAGCACAGCTTTGCGGACACGCGTCGGCGCCGTATTTTCCGATATATCGGGTGACCTCGCCTGAGCCCATCGAGAACCCGACGAGTGCGACCTTCTTGAGGTCGAGCTTCCTGAGCAACTTGTCGAGATCCGCGGCAAACGTGTCGTAGGTGTAGCCGACGCCGGGCTTGCTCGAACGGCCGAAGCCGCGCCGGTCGTAGGTAATCACCCGATGCCCCGCGGCGAGAAGCGCAGCCGTCTGCTTCTCCCACGACGCGCCACTCAGCGGCCAGCCGTGAATCAGGACGACGGGGGAGCCGGCGCCGTGGTCTTCGTAGTACAGCTCGATTGGTGTCGAGTTTTCTTTGCCAACAGTAATCGTGGCCATACGAATCGCTCCTTTTTCGGTCTCCCCAAAACGCGGGCCGTGTAGGCGCAGCGCACCAACCCTCAAGGGGCCTACTTGCCTATCGTAGCCAATGCCCGAAGAAAGATGGCGATTTTTAGGGACTTCAGCGACTGTGAGTTTCTGTTGGCGTATCGGCGCGTTCTCTGACCGCGACCGTGACCCACCAAATCGCGCCTTGGACCACGATTGTCATGAGCCAGAACGTCAGGAGTGCGAGGGTCGGCGAGGCGAGGCCGAGCGAGCCCGTCACCTTGAACTGGATCGTCTCGCTGACGAAGGCAACGGATGTCACGATCGCCCCGAAGGCGCACCAAGTGGAAACTAACGCAAAGGTGTACGCTGAGTCTGACCGGGTGAGGGGTCCGGCACGGGCGCGAGTCTAACGCCGGAAACCCGGAAATTCGGGATTACGAGTTTCGTGTCGGAAAGGAAGCTGACGGGTGTCACCTTGCGTAAGATATCCCTCAGGCGGCTGGTCCAGGTGCATGGCCGACTCCGCGGACGCCCTGTAAATCGGCCCTTGGCCCCTGTGTTTCCACATGAAGTTCGACGTCCAGACAATTCGAGCCATTGGCAGAGTGACTGACCGGATGGATGCGATTCGTAAGAATCCGCACCGTTACGACGTCACACCAGACGCGCACAAGGAAATTGCAGCGCAAACGAAGGCTCTGGAAGAGCTCCTCGCGAAAGTTACGGTCATCAGGGCCAGCTAGGCCGACGTCCGAGCCTGGGCAGGCGACGTAACAACGCGTCAGGGCGGAGCTCACCGGCTGCTCACTGGAAGCGTCCAAACTTGCCACGGAGGAGGATCTGGCTGAGACCGGCGCGTCTTCCTCTGCCTAGAATCGGGCTTACCCAATTCAGTGCCGGCGGATAGCAAAGTCGTGCGCCACGGCATATCCTCAGTAGAGTCGCCGTGACAACGAACGCGCCCGGTCGTCCCATCAGGCTCCTCGGCAGGCCGCCGATGGCGCGGCGCTCGCGCTGGTCGCGAGCGCGCTGTTGTCGGCAGAGATCCTCGCGCAGGTCACTCCGCCGCTCCCCAACAGGCCGGAGTCGGTGAAGTTTGCCGCCATTGGCGACAACGGCACGGGCGATCGGCAGCAGAACGAAGTGGCACAGCAGATGGTCAAGGCGCACGGGGCCTTTCCATTCGACCTGGTCATCATGCTGGGCGACAACATGTACGGCGGGCAGTCACCGGCAGACTTCGTCAGGAAGTTCGAGCAACCCTACGCGGCGCTGCTCAAGGCCGGCGTGCAGTTCCGGGCCTCGCTCGGGAATCACGACCAGCCGCGGAACGTCAACTACAAGCTCTACAACATGAACGGGCAGCGGTACTACAGCTACGCGCGTGGCAACGTGCGCTTTTTCGCGCTCGACACCACGCGTATGGACGCGAAGCAGCTCGCGTGGATCGACACCTCACTTGGGGAGGCACGCGAAGACTGGAAGATCTGCTACTTCCACCACCCGCTGTACTCGAATGCCGACCGCCACGGCGCGTCGATCGATATGCGCGTGCTGCTCGAACCGCTGTTCGTCAAGCATGGCGTCAATGTGGTCTTCGCCGGCCACGACCACGTCTACGAGCGCATCAAGCCGCAGAAGGGCATCTATTACTTCGTCTCGGGCGCGGCCGGAAAGCTCCGAGAGGGCAACATGAGTCCCGCGGACGAGACGGCCGCCTACTTCGATCAGGACCAGAGCTTCATGCTGGTCGAAGTCGCGGGATCGGAGATGCACTTCCGCTCGGTCTCCCGCACCGGCAAGACCGTCGATTCAGGCGTGATCCAGCGGCAGGCGAAGGCAGCCGCCAGGACGAGGGATGAGCCGCCGATTGAGACGGCCCAGGTCCACGAGGTCGCGCGGTGACCGCCTGGCGCACGGCCGTTCCTCGTCTGTCCCGGTTCGCCGTCGAGCACCTCTTGCTGCTGCCGCTCGGCGCGGCAATCGCCCTCGTGTGGGTGAACCTCCTCCCGGAGAGCTACTTCACATTCAGCTACGCGATCGCGTTCGCCGTGAACGACATCGCGATGGTGTTCTTCTTCGCGTTGATCACGAAGGAGGTCGTCGAAGCCACGGCGGCGGGCGGCGTGCTCCACCCGTGGCGTCGCGCCTTGCTGCCGGTCGTCGCGTCGATCGGCGCGATGGTCGTGCCGGCCCTGCTCCACATCCAGATCGTCGAGGCCCTGGAGGAGCCGATGCTCGTCGGACGCCTGGCCGGTGTCGCTTGCGGTCGATCTCGCCGTGACCTACTTCGTCGCGAGACTCATTTTCCGGCGGCACCCGATCGTCCCGTTCCTGCTCCTGCTCGGCATCGTGTCCGATGCGATCGGCCTCCTGGCGCTTGCCCTCATCAGTCCGACGATTGACGTCCGACTGATCGGAGGCGGCGCTGATTCTCGCCGCCGCGATCGCCGTCGCGCTGGGACTCCGTCGGTACCGGGTGAAGAGCTTCTGGCCCTACCTGATTGCCGCAGGCGGCCTCTCCTGGTACGCGTTCTTCTACAGCGGCCTCCATCCGGCGCTCGCGCTCGTGCCGATCATGCCGTTTCTGCCGCATGCGGCGCGCGATCCGGGGTTCTTCGTCGACGCCAGTCCCCAGGCCCGGGACACGCTGAGCCGGTTCGAGGTGTGGTGGAAGTATCCAGCGCAAGTGGCGTTGTTCTTCTTTGGCCTCGTCAACGCTGGGGTGCCGTTTGGCGCGCTCGAGATCGGCACCTGGGGCTTGCCGATCGCCGTGATCGTCGGTAAACCCGTCGGCATCCTGGTCGGCGCCGCGGCCGCGATGGCCATCGGGCTGCGCATGCCGGCCGGCGTGACGTGGCGGGCGTTGGGCGTCGGCGGCCTCATCATCGCTGTGGGCTTCAGCGTCGGACTCTTTTTCACCTCCGCACTGCTGCCCCCGGGTCAGCTGCGCTCCGAGATGTACATGGGCGTCCTGTTGAGCCTTGTGGCGGCGCCGCTCGCTGTCGTGCTCGCGAAGGTGATCGGTGTGGGGAAGCTCGCGGAGTCTGAATGAAGACGATTGTGGTCTTCGCGCTCGCCGTTTCCTGTGCTGCCGCGAACGGCCATGGCAGTTGCCGACGCGGTCCAGGATCCGACTCCGCCGCCGGTGCAGTCGCCGGCTTCTACGACGGGGCGCGTCGCGGCCACGATCACGGTCCTCGAGGGTACGGTGCAGGTCGGCGGCGTGGACGTCGAGTTGATCGCGCTGGACGGCAACGTCGCGCATCGCGAAGACGATCACTGACGGCGCCGGCCAGGCCGGCTTTCCGGACGTCCCGGCCGGGCGCTACCTCATCAGGGCGTCACGCCCGGGATTCGAGTCGACCGATTCGCCGCCGTTCGACGTTCGGGCCACGGAGACGGCGCGCGTCCTCCTTGACGTGCGTTTGACCTTTATTGCGCGATAGTGTCGAAGTCCGCGCGCCGACGTCGCCAACGCAGAGCGTCCAGCCCGTGTCGACCAGCGACATGCTGTCCGGCTCTGTCCTCGAGATTGCACCGCTCGCCGGCGACGACTTCCAGAGCCTGCTGCCGCTCCTGCCCGGCATCATCCGGGGACCAGACGGCCGCCTGCGGGCCAAAGGCGGCCAACCGACGCAGGGTGGGTTGCAAATCAGCAGCACGAGCCTCGTCGATCCATCGACCGGAGACTTCGATCTGGAGCTTCCTGGACAGAGCGTCGAGTCGGTCGAGCTCTTGGCGAACCCGTTCTCAGCGGAGTACGGGCGGTTTTCGACGAGCGTGACGCAGCTTCGCACGCGGCGTGGCACGAATGAGTGGGAGGTGAAGCCCGGCAACCTCGTCCCACGGTTCGGCAAGGGATTCTCCAGCGTTCGAGGCTTCGAACCCCGGTTCTCCGTGCGCGGGCCGCTCAAACGAGACCGGATCTTCCTCGCCCAGGACATCCAATTTCGCTATGTCAACGATCCCGTGAAGAGCCTGCCTGGTGAGCCCGACCTCCAGGTCACGAGCTTCGATTCATTTACGCGGATCGACGGCGTGGTCTCGCCGCGCCACCGTCTCGCCGGACTCATCGTCGCGTTCCCTCGAAAGCTCGAGCACGCGACGATGAACACCTTCCGTCCGCCCGAAACCACGCCCGAATTCAACCAGAGCGGGACGTCGGTCGGGGTCCAGGACCGGTTCGCGCTGTCGTCGAGGATGGTCCTCCAAAGTACGTTCGCGGGTCGCTGGTTCGAGGTCAACGTGAACACCGACGGCCGGCGACCCGATGACTTATGCGCCGGCCACGCAAGGGGGCAGCTTCTTCAACGACCAGGAACGCGAAGTCACCAGTCTGCAATGGATCGAGACGCTGTCGATGTCCGTCGACAAGCACGGCCAGCACCTCTTGAAGTTCGGTCTCGACTTCCAGAACTCGAGCTACGACGGCACGAGTATCGAGCCGTCCCGTCGAAATCCGTCGGGCCGACGGGTCGCTGGCCGAGCGTCATCGTGCCCGGCACACCGTCGACCCAGCAGGTCAGCGCCGCCGAGTTGGCGCTGTACGCCCAGGACCGCTGGCGGATTGGGGAACGGGTCACGCTCGAGTTCGGTGTGCGGATGGACCGCGAAGACGTCATCGAGCGCGTGAACTGGTCGCCACGCGCCGGCATTTCGATCGGCGTGCTGCCTGAAGGGCGGGCCATTCTTCGCGGCGGCGTCGGCAAGTTCCGGCAACGGACGCCCTTGAACGTCGGCGCGTTCGCCGAGTTCGAGGATCGCACCGTCACGCGATTCGGTGCCGACGGAGCGCCGCTCGGTCCGCCCGTACGGTTCGTCAACGTTCCAGCCCCGGACCTGCGAACGCCCGAGGCGGTCACCGGCAACATCGAATGGAACCAGCGGTTCGGCCGGCGCGTGCTGTTCAAAGCGAACTACCTGAAACGGGCGGGAGATCACGAGTACATACTCGAGCCGGACGCGAGCCGCGGCGAGATCGCGCTGCTGAGCACCGGGAAATCACGGTACTGGGAGCTCGAGTTGACGGGCCGTTATCTCGGCGGGACGCGCCGCGACCTCACATTTCGTACGTGCGGTCTCATGGCGTCGCCGACCTCAACAATTACGATCAGTTCTACGGCAACATCCGCAACCCGATCGTGCGTGCGAACGAGAGCAATCTCATTCCCACCGACGTGCCCCACCGGGTGCTGGTGCGCGGCACGATCGGGCTGCCGGGCCAGTGGGACTTCGCGCCCGTGATCGAGTTTCGTTCGGGATTCCCGTGGTCGGCCGTCGACGAGTTCCAGGACTTCGTCGGCGCACGCAACCGCGCCGGACGTCTTCCGCAGGTCCGCGCGTTCGACTTCTCGATCGTCCCGCCCCTGGCAGGTGCGGAAGTACCGTTTCCGGGGTGGCATCAAGGTGTACAACGTCGTCGGCGCCTCGGCGCAGCGCGACGTGCAGAACAATCTCGGATCGTCGGAGTTCGGTCAGTTCTTCAATCCGATCGAGCGATCGATCGGGTTCGTGCTGGGGTCGGCGAAGTAAGGACGCGCTGCAACTCTACTGATCGACGCTGTTTTCAGGGGGCTTGGAAGACGATGGCGGGTGCCGCTCCGTGACGTCTCGGACGGTCTCGTTCCCATCCTTGGACACGCTCCAGACGTGCCCGCAATCCTCACAGCGGACGTACCACACGAACGCATCCTTGCTCGCGGATTCCAGGAGACGCGGGCTGTGGGCTGCGCAGTTCGGGCAAGGGCGGAACGGCATCCACCGACTACGATTAGACCGTCAGCGCTTGCGCATGATCTGTAATCTTGCTTACACTTTAACTGTAAGCTCCCTGACAGTCTGAGACATCCTTCCGGGGCCGCCCTGCGATCCGGTCGCCGCCCCTCCGGTTGCCGACCCTGCGAACTCTGCGGCCGTCGAACGCGCGTTGGGTCGCTGAGAATTACAGACCCAGCCGGTCGAAGTGCTGCTTGACGGTGGAGTAGCACTCGCACGACGCCGCCTCCAGGCTGGGCCGGTCGAGAATGACCATGCGCCCGTGCGTGTACTTGATGAACCCCGCCTTTTGGAGCACACCGGCGACGAGCGTCACCGTCGGCCTGGTCGAGCCCAGCATCATGGCCAGAAATTCATGGCTGAGCTGGAAATCATCTCGACGGACACGGTCATGTGTCATGAGGAGCCATCGGCAGCATCGCTCCTGGACAGAATGCAGGGCCATGCACGCCGTGGACTGCATCATCAGGATGATCAGCCCTTGTGAATACAACTGGATGCAATCGTAAACGGCACCGCGCCGATCGAGCTCGGTCCTGAACGCCTCAACCGACATCATTTCGGCGCTCGTATCTGGCACTTGCAGCATGGTTTCGCCGCTCATCAGAGAGTGGCCGAAAAAGGCGTTCATCCCGACCATGCCTTCGTCACCGATGGTCGCAATTTCCACCATGGAACCATCGCGCATGACCGTCGTCACCGAGGCAACCCCGCCGTTCGGGAAAAAGACGTCCCGAATCCTTTCATTACGTGGGTGCAGGATCTGTTTGACCTTCATCGGAACAGTCCGTAGACGTGGGCGGATGCGCGCGAAATCCGCACGAGGGAGGCACGCCAGCAGTTTGTTCTTCGGTCTCGGATCGGCAGGCGGAGGTCGGGTCGACGTCGCGCGTTTCGCCATGAGCAGCTCCAGACAAAGGCCTTAATGAGTCTGGGGCTTGGCCGAACACGCAGAGTCGCGGCGGCAGGCTCAGGAAAGCGGTCAATCGAAGTATGGCACGTTTGTGCCGTCGAGCGTCACAGCCTACCGCCTCGAGATCTCCGGTACTCGATCAGCCATCCTTCGCTCATCCACCCGAGGCGGGACGAGCTCTTAGGTCGAACCAGTGCGAGTCGGAATCGGAAACTGGTGACGAAATCGTTGAATACGCGAAGTGCACGGGTGATGAATTGCATAAAGCACGCTCGAGGCCTAGCATGACCAGTGTCTCAGGCCACGCCGCGCGGGTGTGTGCGCTTCTGCACACCACGGATCGGCCCGCGTACTTTCCAAGCGCGCTCGTTGTCTAAGACCTGGCTACCAGCGGCCTTGCGCCTCGAGCCTCAACGGCCTGCGCGGCGGTCTCTCCGAAGTAGCCCCTGCGAGCCCGGACGTCGAAACCGCCCGGCGCGCTGAGCCGGACCTCGACATCGTGCCACCCGCCTGGCGGGACGCCAGTCGGCGAGTATCGCAGCACGTAACTCGTGCGGAACTCCTCGAGTTTGCGGACGAACGAGGCCGCGAGGTCGGCGTCTCGCTGAACGACGGTCAGCGCGCCGCCGGACGCGTCGGCGAGCGCCTGGAGCATCCGCTCGTTCGACGGCCGCCGCGGCACGCGCGTCGTCCCGTCGGTCAACGCCACGGTGAACACGGTCATGTCGGTTCGCGCGACCACGTCAAGCAGCTTCGGCTCATCGAGAAAACTTCGGCCGTCCTGACCGTCCGTGAAGACAATGGCCATCCGCCGGTAGAACGGATCGGGCTTCCTGATGAGCGATACCGCCACCGCATCGAGTAGCGCGCTGGCTCCGCCGTCCCCTGCCCGCACCTCGGAGTTGAGCATCACCTCGCCGGCCTTCTCGAGGCCCGCGATTTCTTGAATCCTCGGGTCGAACAGTACCAGACGCGCACGATCGCCGGCACCGAGGCTTCGGAGAGTCAGGCTCAGCGCGCGGCGGAACGCATCCAGCCGTGGCCCTTCGGCGGTTCCGCTCAGGTCGGCAATCAACGTGACGTCCACGGCCAGCTGTTCGCGGCTGACGTCCGTGATCGTTTGTCGCACGCCGTTGTCCGCAAGCCGAAAATCGGGAACGGTCAGGCCCGCGACAGGTTTGCCATCGCGCGTGACAGACACATCGAGGACGACGGAAGGCGTGGCCAGCCGAAACGTTGGTTGCTGGCCTGCCGCAGTCGTGGCCAGCGCCAGGGACAGCATGAGCGTCGCGAGGCGTGCGTTCACGGCCGCGCTTGTCTCAACTCATCGAGCCACTGCGAAAGAAATCGGCTGTGACCGGTCCAGTACCGCGGCCACGGATCACTTTGGTCCTCTGTCGTCGAGCGTGCGCGCTCCGCCCATGAGAAGGCGTTCTCGCGGTCATCCAGCGTGAGCAAGAGCGTCGAGAGCGCAACCGCTGGAGTCTGCGCGCCAGGCGCCAGTTCCGCCGCGCGCTCGAACGACGCGACCGCTTCACGCGTTCGGCCCAGCGCCTCGAGCACGCGCCCACGAATCAGGGCGTGCCAGTAGTCGACCACGGCGTCGGACGGAGTGCTGGCCTCGATCAGCGCCAGCGCCTTGTCGTTGCGTGCCCAGGCGATGCAGCACGAAGGCGTGGCGCACCAGGGCTTCCGGCCTCGTTTCGTGGTACGCGGCCGCCGCCGCGAAGAGTCCGCCCACCGCCTCGAGCTCACCGCGCATCTTGTTGTCGTTTCCGACGGCCCACGACCGGGCTTCCTGGCGCTGCGATCCGGCCGAGAGCAGCAGCGGAAGAGTCTGCACCTCGCGCGCCATGGCGTGCGCCAACACAAGCCGTGGATCGGTCAGCATCACGCCCTTCGACGGCCCCGCGGTCAAATTCACACGACTCTGAATGGATGTGAGGTACGCCTCGACGCTCTGAGGTCCATCCAGAATGGCCAGGAACGCGACGACCGTTCGGTGGAACAGCGCCTCGAACTGGTCATCGTCTGGACGAATCCCGGGCGGGTCCGGACGCGAGGTCACGATGTCTCTCGCCGCCCGCAGGAACATGTCCGGGTTCGGCCATTGCCGCGCGTATGCCGTCAACGCAATGTCCAACGCGAACGCCGCGCGCCGGGGCGACCACGTCTTCCTCCACTCGGCGAGGGTCGCAATCATGTCGGGGCGATAGCGCTCGAAATCCTCTGGCGTGCGCAGCCGTTCGAGGATGACCGTGCTTCGTCCCGCTGCGTACTCGTCGTAGAGCGCGTCAAACGCCGTCGGGCGCCGTGGACTCACCGGAGGGAGCGAGGCTGACGGTGTCGCGGAGGCCGGCGTTGCCGTCGGTGGTGCCGGCGCTGCCGGGGACGTCGTCGCGCGCGCCGTCGCGGGCTCGGTTCCGGGCTTTGGCACGACCACCCATGACCGCGCCCGTACCGTTGCGCCGCGTTGGCTGCTGTTGACCTTGACATTCAATCGCCGCGGCTCGCCCGTCCGGTCGGACTGATCCGGTTCCACGCCGAGGAGATACAGCGCGGACGTCTCGTTCCGGATTCGATCGAAGGCCGGTTCGCCTCCGCCCTGGACGATCGTGAAGAGCGTGCCTCCAGAAAGGCCCGAGATCTGATCGAGCGGCCGGCTGAGAATCGCGCTGTCGCGCTGCTGGTTGTCGGTGGGTCGCGCGCGGGCGCCACTCGAGGCGGAGGCGAAATCCATTCGCCGAGTGTCGACGTGGACGGAATAGATCGTGCTGTTGGCGCGGGCAGCCTCCTGACCCACCAGCAGGCCCAAGTCTCCGAGTTCGGGACGACCGCCCGAAACGTCGGTGCCTGGCAATCCCGCGCTGACGAGGACGACGGTCTTCCGACCAGGGCTGCGGGCCAGGGCTCCGAGCAGTCCACGCAAGGCGCCGAGCCGTTGAATCGCAAGCCCCTCCTCGTAGATCGCGAGCATCTGCGCGTCGGATCCCACCCACCGCCGGCAATGTTCGGGGTCGCGGTCGTATGAACAAACAGCCTCGACCACCCGGCCGAGTGCCGTCTGTGGATCGGGGATCTCCCATCCAGCCCTCACGCTGGATGGCGGCCGTGAGGTCCACGATGTTGGACGGCGTCAACCCGAAACGATTGGCCACCGAGACCGGCGCCTCGCCACGGCCGATGACGCTGTCGAGCCGGTTGATGACCGAGGCGTGGTCGGTCGTTGGATCGACTTCCGCGCCAGAGGGGAACGCCGCGAGGCCGACGAGATCGGCCGGTTGCAGCTTCTGGATGAACTCACGCGCCGCGGCGGCGATCAGGCGTGTCGCCTCGGGTTGGAAGCTCAAGACGTCGATGGCAATGATGTAGACGCGCCCTTCGGTCGGTGCTTGAACGACGCCGTTATTCGCCGTTGCACTCGCCGGCCCGGATGTTGTCGATGTCACGGCCTCGTACCGGACCATCTCGGCTGACACGACCCGTCGTCGCCGTCCGTTGATCGACACCTCGAACTTGTCGGGACTCAGCCCGGCGATTGGCAGCCCGTTGCTCGTGACGACCTGCACATCCACCGCGATGAGCTCGACGCCGGCGCGGAAGGCTGGTTGGCCCGATCGCTGTCCTTCGAGTCGTTCGTTTGTGGTTACGGCGAGCGCGATGAGCAGGGCGACACTACGGGCAAGACGCACCACGGACGCTCCACGGGCTGACGACTGGCGCAACCAGTGTAACCGGCGAACGGTGAGAGCCGCCTGGTTTCTCGTGCCCGAGCAGGACTGAGGCAAAGAGGTCAGCGCTGATAACCCGCCCGGGCGCGGATGGTGTGACGGCGGTCTTTTGTTTTGACCACGAGCTCGTGCCAGCCGTCCTGCGGACGCCGCCCGGCGTGAAGCTGAGAAGGTAGCTCGTGCGAAAGTCCGCGAGCACTTGCGCGAACAGGGCGGGCAGCTCGGTCTCTCGAGGATGCTCGAAGACGAGACCACCCGTACGGGTAGCCGCTTCTCGCAGCCGCTCGAGCACGTACAGGACGTCACGCGACACGCCGTCTGAGAAGGCGCCCCTCGGACGATCGTCGCGTACAGCGACGCGCCTGACGCGCCCGCGAGCGCGATCACGTCGGGCGCCTTGAGCGCACTGGCCGTGTCCTGGCCGTCAGTGACCCCAAAAACAAGTTGAGGCCGGTCGCTGCGCGGCACCGAGAGCAGTGCTGCTGCAAGCGCGTCGTACAGCGACGTCCGGCCTCCGGCTTCAATCCGTTCGATCGGGAGCCGTGTCCCGCCGCTTCGGAAGCCAAACGGTTCCGTGACCTTCGTCGCGAAGGTCAGCAGGCGGATGCGGTCGGCCGGCGTGAGCGACTGGCCGATCGCCTGAATCCCCGCCGTCAGTCGTGCAAGGCTCTGAACATCGAAGCTGCCGCTCGTGTCGAGCACGACCGTGACATCCACGGGTTGGGAGCCGTGGCGATCGACGTGATGACCTGGGGCACGCCGTTGTCGGTGAGCTCGAAGTCCGACGCAGCGAGGCCCTGAACGAGATTTCTCATCGACTTTCACCCACACGGGCACCAGGACGATGCCGGTGCTGGAGCGGAATGTCGCGATCGGATTCCTGGGCGACGAACGCCATCGACATCGCGCTCGAGCGCAAGGACGCCGGCGAGGACCGGATGGCGCCAGCGGTTCATGGGGCGATCGCCGTTCGGAGTTGCCGCAGCAGGTCGGACCATTGTCGATAGGTTGGAAACCCGTAGATGTTCCAGGGATCGTCGGCCGGGCCACCGCTGAGCATGCGACTCACCAGGTCGTTGGCCTCGATGACCGTTCCGTGACGGGCAAGGATCGACGCGAGTCAGAGCGTCGCGGCCTGAGCGTTCGGAAAAGCCTCGAGCGCGTGACGAAACGACTCGACAGCGTCCGCTTGATGATTCATGCGCACGAGCGCCTGGCCGCGGAACAATTCCTGCCAGTACCGAAGGGCGCGGTCATTGGGGGCGCCCATCGCGGCGAACTCCGCCATCGCCGGCTCGAGACGTCCACGCCGCAGATGAAAGTACCCCCAGCGCAGGTGCGCTTCCGCGCTCACGGCAGGCTGCTCGAATGCCTTCTCGATCCGGCTGCGGAAGCGGTTTTCCAGGTCCGTCGGCGGCCGGAGAATGTCCTCATCGAGGCGCGGTGGCCACATCGCATGCTCGGCGTCGATGGCGCGCGCGAGCGCCCAACGGCCATCGCCGGAAAAACGGCGCTCGGCATGAACGACGTGCGTCACAAAGGCACTGTCTCCCGTCGCCAGTGAAATGGGCCCGCGGATAAGCCTGAACGCCGACGCGCGCTCGAGTTGAATGACCGCGCCGACGTGCCAGGTTCGTTCCGCGTCGGTCGCGGGCAAGTCGCGCAGAAGTCCGCAGGACCACTCGAGGAGATCGCCGGAAAATCCGTTTCTCCACGCCGTCTCGATGTTCTGGTCGATCACCTCGAGGGCAAGAGTGGCGATGGTCAGGCGCCGCCGGGCGCCGTCGGCGGCATTCCTCGGCCCAATCCACGACGAGCCGACGCGACGCAGTCGCCCCTGAAGCTCGACCGTCGACGTGCCAGGCTGGAACTTGACTGAGACCTCGCCACGGGCATAGCGATCGAGCATCGCGGCGAAGGCCGCGTCCGTGGAAGGGAGGGAAATTGGAAAGTGATTCTGAGTAGCAGGCGCGTTCGCGTGAAGCGAAACGACGAGCGCGCACGATCCCGCGCAAAGGAGGCTTCTCATTCGTCTCGACGAGCGATCAGCGGATTCAAGCCTCACCGCGATAAACGCAGATCCTGACGCACTGTTTGACCTTCTCCGATGCGCACCTTTACAGACGCTGGCACGACCTGATCGAGGAATTCGCGAGTCTGCCAGGTCGTGTCGAGGTCGGTCAGTGCCGCAATGTGGTACTCCCCGGGCGGCAGACGGCGTTTCACGAGCCCTCCAGGTCGATGGGTTAATTGACTGGATTCTACGCTTGAGAAGTGACGAATGTGGTAAGCCCGATTAGCTTAACCGGAGCACGTCATATGACCCGCTACATCGGTGAGATGCGGCACCGTGAGGCGAGCAATCCTGTGGCTGTGCTGAGGTCCAGATCCGCGAGGAGGAGGCCTTCCTGGCCGTACGGCTGATAGCACTGCAGCGTACCGTCGGGACGAACGACCGCCGACGTCGTGCCGGAGCCGTCGCTGGCACAGTTCACCGACGCGAAGTAGCACGTATTTTCCGCCGCGCGGCAGAGCATGGCTTTCTCGTGGAAGGTGTTGGCGGGATCGGCGAACGTCACCGGGCGATAGCTCCCGGGTTCGGCAACGTGCGCGTGTGGGTGAAACACCAACTGGGCACCTCGACGCACCGCCCACCGCACGGTTTCCGGATAGCGCCAGCCTTCGTGGCAGATCACGACACCGAACGTCAGCGGCCCCACATAGAACACACGACGCTCGGTCCCGAGCGCCGGATAAATGCCTTCCTCCGACGGGTCGATCTGGCCCTTGTCCTGCCACCCCGCGATGGCGCCGTCCGGATTGATCACACACGCGGTGATCTGCAATCCGCGGTCGGTGACCCGCTCCGTCCCCAGAATCACGGCGACGTGGGCACGTCGTGCGGCATCGGCCACCGCGGCCCACGCGCGCTCGAGGAACGCGGGATCGGGCGGCGGTGCCTGCTGGCCCGGCCACCGATAGCCAGGGACGAAGGCCTCCGGAAAGCAGATCACCGTCGCGCCTCGACGTCCCGCGTCCGCAACCGCGGATGTCGCAAGGCGCACGGAGTCGTCCGGTGTCGTCGGCACGCGGATGTTCGCGAGGGCGATACGGACGTTACTGATGAGGGGCCTCCTCTCCGATTCCTTGAAGACCGCCGAGAACGCGGTCGCGGCCGGAGCCGAAACCCTAAGGTTACTCTCGAGTGGTCGCGAATGAACGATCCTGCGCCGCAACCCATTTCTGGTAAAGCCGCGTCAACTGACCTTCGTCAACCTTTCAACGGCGGACGCCCTTTCGTCGTCTAATTGCCAGCATGGGCTTCGACAACCTCTTTCGGGACCTCCGCGTCACCCTTCGTAGCCTGCGGCGTGAGGCCCGTTTCAGCGCGTTCATCATCCTCATCGCCGGGCTCGGTATCGGCGCCAGTTCCACCGTCTTCAGCGTGATCAACGCGCTCCTGCTCCGGCCTCTACCGTTCGCGCAGCCGGAGGAGCTGGTCTGGGTGTCCAACCACAACACGAGCGGGCTCTCGGGCCAGACGACGCAGGTCAATCACATGCTCGACTTGCAGCAGCGGACGCAGACGCTATCCGCGCTGGCGGGCTACTTCGCCTTCTACGGGGTGGGGGACAACCTCCTGAGTGGAAGCGGCGAGCCCGAGCGTCTGAGCGGCGTGCCGGTGTCCGGCAACTTCTTCGACGTGCTCGGCATCAGGCCCGCCCTCGGCCGGTTCTTCAACGCGGACGAGAGCCGGTGGAACGGACCGAAGGCCGTGGTGCTGGGTCACGGGCTGTGGGAGCGACGGTTCAACTCGGATCCGAGGATTGTCGGCACGGCGCTCACCCTGAACAACGAGCCACATACCGTCGTCGGCATCCTGCCGGCCTCATTCGACTTCGCGTCGGTGTTCGCGCCCGGCAGCCGGTTCGATCTGTATTTCCCCTTTCCGCTCGCGCCGGAGACCAATCGCTGGGGCAACACGATGGCGATGGTCGGCCGCCTCAAGCCCGGTGTACCGGTCGGACAGGCACAGGCTGAGATGAAGCGGCTTGGCGCCAGAGCTCACGAAAGCCAATCCCGACCGGAACAGCTTCGAGGGCTTCGTCAAGCCGCTGGCCGAACAGGTCAACGGGCGAATCCGCCTGGCGCTGTGGGTGCTCGCCGGGTCGGTCGCCCTCGTCATGTTGATCGTGTGTGCGAATCTCTCCAATCTGCTCCTCGCGCGGATGGCGTCGCGACAGAAGGAGATTGCGATCAGAGCGGCGCTGGGCGCGGGGCGCCGGCGCCTCACGGCCCAGATGCTGACCGAAGGGATGGTCCTGTCGGTCGCGGGCGCGCTGGTGGGCGTGATCCTCGCCGTCGCGGGCACCCGGGCGCTCTCGTACCTGGATGCCGTCAGTATTCCCCTGCTGGGCGGTGTTCGGACGGATCTCGCGACGCTGGGCTTCACGGCGGGCGTCGCGATCGTAACGGGCGTCGTCTTCGGGCTTGCGCCGGCCCTCCTGGCCGGCCGCAGCGCGGCACTGCAGGCGCGCGTTGAAGGACGCGTCGAGAGGCTCGACCGAAAGCGGCCAGCATCAGCGGGTGCGTCAAGTGCTCGTGGTGTCGGAGATCGCCCTCGCGTGCGTGCTGCTCGTCGGCGCCGGACTCCTGATTCGCAGCCTGATCCAGGTGCTCGACGTCGACATGGGGTTCCAGCCCTCGCGTTCGGCGACGATTCGCGTCGATCCCGAGCGCCAGGACATGTCGCGCGCCGAGCAGACCGCCTACTTCGACGAGGTGCTCCGCCGCGTGCGCGCCATCCCCGGCATCGAGAGCGCCGGCATTACCGACGCGCTCCCGCTCGGCCGCAACCGGACGTGGGGCGTCCGTGTGAAAGGCGAGGGCGAGCGCGACGCTTTCCTGGGGTACTTCCCGAGAATCGTCAGCGACGGCTATATCGGCGCGATGGGCATCCCCGTGCGAGCGGGCCGTGACCTCTCGGCAAGCGACACGGCGACGAGCGAGCTGGTCCTCGTCATGAACGAGACCATGGCGCGGACCCTGTGGCCCGGGGAAGACGCCGTCGGAAAGACCGTGCGCGACGTGTGCGGCGGTGATCGGCGCGTGGTGGGTGTCGTCGAGGACGTGCGCCATCTCGCCCTCGAGCAGGGCTCCGGCAACGAGATGTACCTGCCGGTTCGCCAGTGCCCCGATCAAGCGTCCGCAGATCTCGTGGTGCGATCCGCGATGACTCCGGCACAGCTTGCGGGCGCGCTCCGGACGGCGTTGACGCCAGTCGCGCCGAATCTCGCCGGCAATGACTTTCGCACCCTTCAGCAGATCGTCGACAAGTCGGTCTCGCCACGACGCTTCGTCGTGCTGCTGCTCGGAGGGTTTGCCGCGTTTGCGTTGTTACTGGCCGCGCTCGGCATCTACGGGCTGATCTGGTACTCCGTGAATCAGCGGACTCGGGAGATCGGGATCCGGATCGCCATTGGCGCCTCCGCCAGCGACGTGCAGCGCGGCATCGTCCTGCAGACGTTGCGGCTCGCGGCTGTCGGCATGGCGATCGGCGTCGTCGCATCCTGGCTGCTCGCGGAGTCGGCGAGCAGCCTGCTGTTTGGAGTGACCGCGAGGGATCCAGGAACGTTCATTGGCATGCTGCTCGTCCTCATGCTCGTGGCGACTGCGGCCGGGTACTTCCCGGCGCGCCGGGGGTCTCGGATCGATCCGATGGTGGCATTGCGATCCGAATAAGCGGCAAGCTCGCCCGATTACTGGCCTGATTTTGCGGCCACTCTCCTAAGACGGGCGGCGGCCGTTCAAATCGGCCGGAGCGCCTTACAAAGCGAGATGTTAGAGTTCTGCGCAAACCGCGCTGAGGACATCTCGATGAGACACACCTGGCCGATTGTCGTGGCCGTCGTTGCGCTGGCACTGGCCGGCGTGCACGCGCAGGAGACTCCCGCGCGCGGCCGAGGCGCCGGTGGACGAGGCGCGACAGCAGGTCAGGCGCCGGCGGCGCCGGTCTCGGGGTCGCCCGTCGTCGATCCTGCCGCGCACGATCGCGGGCGGGCGCTGTGGGCCAGCCACTGCATCGAATGTCACGGGTCGCAGGCGAGAGGCTCCGAGACCGGCCCGAATATCATCCGGACGAAGACCGTCAACTTCGATCGCTCGTCGCCTACTCCTGGAAGCGTGCTCGCGCCGTTCCTCAAGGCCGGTCATCCCACGCAGAGCGGGAAGCCGAGTGCGACCTTTACGGACGAGGAGAACGTTGCGCTCGCGCACTTCCTGCGGCAGCGCGTCAACGACACGATGCGTGGATCGCCCCTGTTCACGGTCGGCGACATCCTGGTCGGCGACGCGAAAGCGGGCGAAGGGTATTTCCACGGCGCCGGCGGATGCGCCGCGTGTCATAGCGCCACCACGCGCAGCCTCGTGGGCATTCGTAATCGCATCCCCACGACCGTGGATCTTCAACAACGAATGCTTTTTCCGGGCGGTGCCGCGCGTGGCCGGGGCGCGCCAGCCGGGACCGCCGCCCCCAACCCGAACGCCGTGACGGTCACCGTCACGCCCTCGTCTGGGGCCGCGATGTCCGGCGTCCTCGTCGAGCGGAGCGATTTCTATGTGACGTTCCGGCAGGCGGACGGCACCATCCGCGTGGTCCCCACGACCGGCGCCACGGTCGTCACGACCAACCCGCTGCAGGCACACGTCGATCTGCTGGATCGCATCAGTGACACGCAGATTCATGATCTGGTGGCCTACCTGGAGAACCTGAAATGAGACCTTGGTGTGTTCTGGGGAGCGTGCTCCTCATCTCCACGGTCGTCACCGCACGGCAGTCCGGACTGACCAGCGCGCAGATTGAGAAGCCGGCGGCGACCTCGTGGCCGACGTACAACGGCGACTACTCCGGGCGCCGGCACAGCGCGCTCGCGAGAATCAACGCGTCAAACGTGAAACACCTGAGTGTGGCGTGGATCTACGATCTGCCACAAAACGGCGGGAGCGTGAAGGCGACGCCGCTTCAGGTGGATGGCGTGCTCTACTTCTCGACGCCGGACCACGCCTACGCCGTGGAAGCGCGGACGGGGCGTGAGCTCTGGCACTACACGTGGACCAGAAACCGCGGCGGCATTCACATCGGCAATCGCGGGGTCGCGATTCTGGGCGAGTCGGTGTTCTTCGTGACGCCGGACTGCAATCTGGTGTCGCTCGACATCAAGACCGGCCGCGAGAGGTGGTTCAAGGAATTCTGCTCGCTCGAGATGATGTACTTCGGGTCGGTGGCCCCGGTCGTCGTCAAAGATCGTCTCATCGTCGGCGTCAGCGGTGATGACCTGGATCAGCCGGCGTACCTCGACGCGCGCAGTCCCGAGACTGGCGACCTGATCTGGCGCTGGTACGTCACGCCGCAGACGAAGGACGATCCGGGTCTCGAGACGTGGCCCAATCTGGACATGGCCAAGCATGGCGGTGGCATGACGTGGCAGCCGGTCACGTACGATCCCGAGTTGAATCTCGTCTATGTCACCACCGGCAATCCGCAGCCGGTCGTCGCCTTCAAGAATCGCGAAGGCGCCAACCTGTTCACCGCGTCGATCGTGGCGTTGAACGCGGACACGGGGAAGATGGCGTGGTACTTCCAGGCGTCTCCGCACGACACGCATGACTGGGACGCCACCCAGACACCCGTCATCTTCGATGGCGTGATCGACGGACAGCCGAGAAAACTCATCGCGCAGGCGTCCCGCAACGGCAAGTTCTTCGTGCTCGACCGCGCCACCGGCAGAGCCATCGTCTCGACGGAATACGTCAAGACCAATTGGTCGCTCAGCCGCGACGAAAAGCTGCAGCCCGTCCCCAATCCGGCGAAACGGCCTCAGATTGCGGGGACGCTCGTGACGCCGAACCAGGGCGGCGCGACGAACTGGTTTTCGCCGGCCTTCAGCCCTCAAACCGGCCTGTTCTATGTCAATGCGAGTCGGGCCTTCAGCGTCTGGTACATCTACGACCCCAGCGACAATCCGATGGGATGGGGCGGAACAGATCGCGGGGGCTACTCCGAGCAACCGCAGCTCAAGGCCATCGACTACAAGACTGGAGAGATCCGGTGGAGCATTCCGAGGTACGGCGGAAACTCGGGCCTGCTGAGTACCGCCGGCAACATCGTCTTCGGTTCCGCCGCGTCCGGCCTCGGGGCGTACAATGCGACCACGGGAGCACCGCTGTGGAATTCCCGCATTGGTGGCGTCACGAACGGCCCGATCACCTATGAGCTCGATGGCAAGCAGTACGTGGTCGCCGCGGCCGGCAACCGTTTCGTCGCGTTCGTCCTGAATGAATAGGAGCACGTCAGCCGCTGCTGGAATTCTGTCCTGGGTCGCGGTGACCGCCTTGCGGCCAGCGCGAACACGCCGACATCTTCGGCGGCAGGACCAACGGTTCAGTCAGAGCCGGCACCACACGCGGATGCGCCGGAGGCCTTCACACGCGTGTGCGGACGCTGCCACAGCTCCGATCGCATCGTCGAAGGCCGCCGCTCGCGGGGCCAATGGGAAGAAGTCCTGGAGCAGATGACGTCCCGAGGCGCCACGGGCACCGACGACGACTACGGGATCATCATCGAGTATCTGGTCAGCGAGTACGGCCGGGTCGCGATCAACAATGCGGCGGCCGACGAACTGGCGCAGGTGCTTCATCTTGACCGCAAGGACGCTGACGCCATCGTCGCCTACCGGAAGAGTCACGGGCGGTTCGCGGACTTCGACGCGTTGATTGCCATGCCCGACGCGCCAGTCGAGGCGTTGCGCAAGCGGCGTGATGCCATCGTCTTTTGAGGGATCCTCCCGTGGGAGGCTCAAGGAGTGAGTAGCGAGACGATGGACCCTGATCCTGAGGCGTTGGCGCAGGAGGAGCGGCGACAACATCCGAGGGTGAAGCTTGCGGTGTCGCCGCTTCTCGGCCGCCGTGCCAGCGGTGGTGAGACGTTTGTCGTCGAAGAAGCCAGCGCCAGCGGCTTCTCGATGACCGGGTCCACGTCGTTTGCCCACGGGACGTCGTACCAGTTTCGCATGTGGAGTACCGCCGATCACGTCACCGTCGTCTCTGCGGTATGCCGGTATTGCACGATGATCGAGGGCCAGAACGGGCCGTGGACCTACCGCTCCGGTTTCCAGTTCCTTCCGCAGTCAGGCCGGCGGCTGCGAGTCATCCTCGGGGCGCTCGCCATGAACACGCCGTAGCCGTTACTGCCGTTCGTACACGGCGACGTTGTTCACCGCTTGACCGCTTCCGCTGACGCCGTGGTCGTGACGAGGCGGCCGGGTCGCGGCCGAAGCGTTGCTAGCGGTCCCCAGGTTTCTCGAACATCTCGAGGCCTGTGGGCGCGAAGTAGCCGGATCGTTCTGTTCGCCGCGCCTGCCAGGGAAGTGTCATCGTTGCCTGGTTCGCTGGCGTCATTTTCACCGTCCCCTGAATGTCGTCCCCACGGTACCTTGCCGCTGAACTCGTGACTCGTCAGCCCGAGGCCATCGAGCGTGATCTCGAGGGAAAAGGAGACGTCTTCGCCACGCAGCTTCACGTCCTTCAGAACTTCACGGCGGTCGCCGGCGCGAACGACACCTTCCACCATCTGGAACTGCTGTTCGTTCACCGCCGAGTAGCGGAACCGTCTTCCCGCGACGTCGAGGTCCCATTGCCAGGCGCCGGACACACGCGCGGGCACGATCCACTTGTAGACCGACGGGCCTCCATCCTCGTTGGTCTCGTCTGGCTTCCAGTTGCCCAGGCTCCACGTGCTCGTCAGCACCCGCGTGCCCGGCCTCGCGCGTTCGAGGATGATGGGGCGGAGCAGCTGCATGAGCTCCGGGAACAGCCACATGGTGATGACCGTGGCGTCGCTGAGGTCCACATCGAAGGCGTTGCGTTGATAGAACTGGACGCGATTCGCGACCCCGGCCTCCTTCGCGGCCTGATTGGACTGCGCCACGAGCTTCGAATCGATATCCACGCCCCATCCGCGCAGTTTCGGGTTCATGCGCGCGGCGGTGAGCGGGATGAGGCCGTTACCAGACCCCAAATCCACCACGACATCGTCGTCGCGCAACTCGGCCAGCGTGAGCAGCCGCTCGACGCTCTCGGGCGTGCTCGCCTGGAAGAATGAGAAGCGTTCCTGCGCGTGAAGCAGTGACGCGCTGACAAACGCCACGACGGCGAGCACACAAACAGGGCGGAGCCGCATCGGACATCCTCTCGGGGAGAAATCCACTTTACCGCGACCGCGCCAACGCTACGATGGACACATGGCGTCCTTTGGCTGGGTCATCATCGTCTTGATTGTGGTCGCGTTCGCGGCCCTCACCGGGATCAAACCTCGAGGCACCCGTCCAGTCGCCAGGACGACCCTGATGGTTGTCGCGAGGGTCGTGCTGATAATGCTGGGCCTGCTCGTCGCGTACTGGGTTTCAGTCAGGCCCTGAGCCGTAAGCTCTAAGCCAAGCCCCAAGCCCCAAGCCCCAAGCCCAAGCTACTGTCTTGCCCCGCCGTGAAACGGCGTTGACGCGTTCGGCTGAAATAACCGGAACACGGTCAGCGTGCCGCCACCGCGGAAATTGCGGAGCCACGGCGCGCCGGGACCGGTGTAACCGCCCACCGCGCCGCCAAGGCCTGATGCGACCGCGATGTACTCGACACCATCCAGTTTGAACGCGACCGGACCGCTGCGAATGCCGGAGCCGGTCTGGTAGGACCACAAGAGCTCGCCGCTTCGATCGTCGTAGGCGACGACGTTGCCCTCGGCGTCGCCGGTGAAGACGAGACCGCCGGCCGTTGCGAGCATCGACGCGGACATCGGGGATCGCGTGTTGAGCTGCCACTTGACGTCGCCGTTCGACGGGTCGATCGCCATCACCTTGCCGAACGCCTTGCCCGGCAGATACCGGAAACCATTGGGGCCGGGCGGCAAGCCCTTGGCGCGCGCCTCGACGCCGTAGTTGAAGAACGTCGCGCAGTTCTCGATCACAGGGACGTAGACCCACTTCGTCAGCGGGCTGTACGCCATGCCCGTCCACTGTTTGCCGCCGGCCGCGCCCGGACAGACTTCCGATCCGGCGTAGCTCGGAATCGCAGCGGGATTCACGATCGGGCGGCCCTCCGGCGTAAACCCGGTGGCCCATGTCGTCCGCACGAACGGCTTCGCAAAGAGGAACTGGCCATTCGTCCGATCGATCGCGTAGAAGAACCCGTTCCGATCGGCGTGGATGATGACGCGGCGGCGACGGCCGTTGTAGTCGATGTCGATCGGGATGTTCTCGGTCACGCCGTCGTAATCCCAGAGCTCGTGCGGCGTGAACTGGTAGTGCCACTTCAACGTGCCGTTCGTCGGATCGAGCGCGACGACCGAGTTCGTGTACAGGTTGTCGCCCGGCCGCGGGGCGCCGTCGTAGACGGGATAGGGCTGTCCGACGCTCCAGTAGACGAGGTTGAGCTCGGGGTCGTACGTCCCTTGCATCCACGGCGCGCCGCCGCCGGTCTTCCACGCGTCGCCGGCCGGCCACGTTTCGCTGCCCGGCTCTCCCGGTGCCGGCACGGTGTAGAAGCGCCAGAGACGGCGACCGGTTGCGGCGTCATACGCGTCGATGAAGCCGCGGCTGGGACTGTCTCCGCCGGCGCTCCCGACGATCAGGCGGTCGCCGACGACGAGCGGGGGCTGCTTGAAGTTGAGATTGTCGCTGGACTTGCCGAGCTCGACGTCCCATCGCACCCGGCCGGTCCTGGCGTCGAGCGCGACGAGATGTGCGTCGAGCGTGGCCATGTACACGAGGTCGTTCCAGATCGCCAGCCCGCGATTGCTCGGCCCGCAGCAGAAGCTCAGCTCGTTGGCCGGTGGCAGTCGTCGCTGGTAGTGCCACAGCTCAGCGCCCGTACGCGCGTCGATGGCGAACGCGTGGTTCCACGCGGTCGTCAGGAAGATCACGCCGTCCACGACGAGCGGCATCCCGGTCAGCCCGTCGACGACGCCCGTCTGAAAGCTCCACACCGGAACCAGGTTCTGGACGGTCGATCGATTGATGGCCTTGAGCGCACTGAATCGCGTCTGGCCGTAGTCGCCGCCGTACATCAGCCAGTGGTCGGGGTCGGCTGACGCGCGCGCGAGCCGATCCGGCGCGACGCGGATCGCCGGCGCCGTCACGTTCGTGGTCGGCTGGATGGCGCGCTTGCTGAGGGCGCGGAGAAGTTCGACGAGCGCCGCGCGGCCCTTCTCGTCGATCCGCGAGCCGAACGCCGGCATCGGCGTGTTCGGGAGGCCATCCCGGATGACCCGATCGATCTCCGCGTCGGTCCGCTCTGCGTGCCAGCGCGGATTCGTCAAATCGGGTCCGGATCCGCCTTCGCTGAGCGCGCCGTGGCAGAGCACGCAGTGCTCGTTGAACAAGGTCTGGCCCGGACCCGGCTCCGGAGTCTGGCCGCGAAGGGGGAGCGTCGCGACCGCGGTGAGGAGGACGGCAGACAGAACCGGCCCTGCGAAAACAGCGCGTTTCACGGCGTCATTGTAGCGAGCGAAGCGAGCCTGCGCGAACGGCCCGCCTTCGCTGAGGCGCTCGGCGCAGCTGCGCCGAAGCTTGGCGGAGGCGGGAGCGCGTAGGGGGACGGCGGGGGCAAGGCCCCCGGGACTCAAATAGTGCTGTGAGATAATTTCAGCCCATGAAATCCAAGGAACGCCACCAGCTGAAGCAGAACGAGTTTGCGGAGACGACCCGCCGCGCGGTCGACACGGTGAAGGAAAACCAGAAGCAGATCGTTCTCGGCGCCGTGGCGGCCCTCATCGTGATCGGCGGCCTCAGCGGCTTCCTGATGTTCCGGAAGAGCCGCGCGAACGAAGCCGGGGCCAAGCTCGGAACGGCCATGGCCATTGCCCAGTCGGTCATTTCGCCGGCGTCGACGCTGCCGGGGGCGACGCAGCCGCCGGGCACCTATCCGTCCGAGACGGCTCGAAGCGAAGCGGCATTGAAGGCGTTCCAGGAAGTCATCGCGGCGTATCCCGGAAGCCCGGCGGCGATCAGCGCCAAGTACGAGGCGGCGGGCGAGCTGCTGGACCTTGGGCGGCCCGCCGAAGCGGAAAAGCTTTTTGAGGAAGTGGCCGCGAGCAATTCGGACTTGTACCTGGCGGTCGCCCGCATGGGCGTGGCGCAGTCGAAGGTCGCGACCGGGCAGTACGACGATGCCGTCAAGCTTCTCACCGACTTGTCGGCCAATCGCGACGGCGCGCTGCCGATTGACGGCGTGCTCATCCAACTGGCGCAAGCGTACGCGAAAGCCGGCAAGACCAAGGACGCGCGCGCCGCGTATCAGCGCGTCGTCGACGAGTTCAGCGACTCGTCCTACGCCTTCGAAGCCCGCCAGCAGTTGGCGGCTTTGAATTAGACAGACGCCGTACGGTTCCGGTCAGGTTCAGGTTCCGGGTTCGGCGGTCCGCAGGTCTGAACCGTGCCGCGATGAACCGAACTGAAACAGGACCTGAACCCCTATTCCTGAAACTTGTTGTCGGCGAGCGGCTGGCCGTTCATGGCCAGGATGCGGCCGGAGGGGTCGAACTCGGCGCGCTTGCGGCGCTGCGAGCTGTCGTGCGACGTCGTTTCGAGCGCGCTGACGAGAATCGGCAGCGCGATCGTGACGTCCGCGTGCACCGTCACCTTCTCGGACTCGAGTGACAGCTTGCCCCAGCTCTGCGCTTCTTCGAGGCTCGATCCACTCGCGCCGCCGTAGTACGGCACGTCGGTGACGATCTGGATCGCGTACTTGTGGCCGCCGACGCGGTCGTCGTAGAACTCGGCCTGCACGCTCGCCTGGTTGATGAAGTTCTTCGGCGTCCCGCCGCCGAGCACGATCGTCGCCGTGGACGGCTTGCGAATGACGATGTTGGCGGACTCGAGGATGTCGCCGATGACGTCGGCCATGCCGGCCGTCTGGTCCCGATGGCGCGCCTGCGACAGGCCCATCCCAATCGACGAGTCGGCGATCGCCGGGCAGAAGATCGGCACCTTGGCGCGATAGGCCGCCGTGAGGATGCCGTTGTTGCCGGTCTCGTTCCAGAGGTGCTCGCCAAGCTTGTACAGGAACTCGCGCGTCGTGTACGGCCGTCGTTCGAGCTTCAGCACGAACGACGCAATCCACTCGTCGTTCTTGCAGAACTCGTCTTCACTCGCGAGCGTGTCGTAGACCCGATCGATGCGCTCGGCGGCGAGCGCGGCGTCGTCGAGCGTGGGGGAGCCGATGAAATGCCGCCGGCCGCGCGTTTCGTGGAGATCGTGGTAGAGATTCGCGCCGGTCGAGACGAGCACGTCGACGTAGCGGCGCTCGATCAGGTGCGCGATCAGGAGCCGCATGCCGCCGGCCGACAGCGCGCCGGCCATGCCCAGAAAAATCGTCGCGTCGCTCGTGAGCATCTTTTCCCAGATGCGTCGCGCCACCGCGAGGTTGCGCCCCTGA
This sequence comes from uncultured Acidobacteriota bacterium, assembly GCA_963730485.1. Lineage (GTDB taxonomy): Bacteria > Acidobacteriota > Vicinamibacteria > Vicinamibacterales > SCN-69-37 > CAVTYZ01. The sequence continues at coordinate 29,848 of CAVSRY010000031.1, forward strand.
AACGAGATGCGTTCCATCCGCTCGAGGACCGCGTCGGCCGACAGCCCGGCTTCGGCGACGAACGGTTCCACCGGCTTGCGAAGGAAGCGTGACTTGCGGCGTCCCATGCTGAGTATTGTAATCGCGCTGGACCGAGCGTTCAGTGCGTCGTGCGCGAGACCTGCCAGAGGAAATCCAAATCACCGATCGGTGACAAGCGGACGCCGGACAGCGTGGACTGCCCGACGGCGACATTCGTGCGCGCCCACAGACTGATCATCGGCGCGTCGGCCGCGATGAGTCGCTGCGCCTCGACGTAGTAGCGGCGGCGTTCATTCTCGGCCAGGGCCGCGGTGGCCTGGTCGATCAGACGATCGACGTCGGCGTTCGAATAGTGGGCGCGGTTGAAGCCGCTCGGCGGGATCTGCTTCGAGTGGAAGACGCGGCGCAGAATGTCCGGATCGGCAACGGACCCACCGGTAAACACGAGCGTGTACAACTGCACGTTGCCGCGAATGACGTCTGCAAACAGCGTCGCAAACTCGTGCGACCGCAGCTCGAGCTCGATGCCGGCCTCGCCGAGCTGCTGCTGCAGCGCGGCCGCCTGCACCCGGTAGCGCTCGACGGTCGACGTCTTGAGCGTCAGCCGTAAACGGGGCGCCGGGCCGGGGCCATCCGGGTCGGGGTAGCCGGCCTCGTCGAGCAGCTCCCGCGCCCGGTTCAGGTCCCGGTTGAACGCGAAGATATCGTCGGCGTGCGCCCACGACATCGACGGAATGATGCCCGTCGTTTCTCGCGCGAGGTCCCGCTGCAGGTAGCGGACGATGGCCTCACGGTCGATGGCGTAGCCGATGGCGTGGCGCACGCGGCGGTCCTGGAGGATCGGGTCGCGCAGATTCAGCCCGATGTACGCGTAGTCCGTTCCCTCTCCCGTGACGACCGCGAGCCCCGGCTGTTTCGCCAGGCCGTGGACGAGGTCGGGGGCGACGTCGTTCACCACAAGGTCCACGTCGCCCTTGCGCAGCTCCAGGCTGCGCATCGTCTCGTCGGGCACGACCTTGAAGATGAGGCCGGCGTTCTTCGGTGTGCCCCGGTAGTACCCGTCGAAGCGTCGCAGCGTCACATGGTCGTCGGCGGCGAGTTCCTGAAACTGGTACGGCCCGCTGCCCACCGGCGACTGCGCCATCGTCGCGCCGGCACCCGCCGGAACGATGCCCATGTTGATCAGATTCGCTGAAAATGAACCGGACGGACGTCTTCAGGCGAAACGCAACCGTGTACCGATCCAGCGTGTCCACCGCCGCGAGATCCTGGTAGGCGCCCTTCCGTCCGGACACCAGCGCGGGATCGAGGAAGCGACGGAACGTGTACGCCACATCCTCGGACGTCATTTCGCGGCCGTCGTGGAACCGGACACCAGGCGGAATCTCGGCGATGTAGGTTTGCGGGTCCTGCATCTCGAAACGGGTCGCGAGATCCGGGACGTTTCGGAGGTTGTCGTCGATGCGCAGCAGCGAGCTGAACATCAGCTGGTGCAGCCGCTGGGACGACTCGTCGAGTCCCATGGCGGGATCGAGATTGGTGGGGGAGCTGGCGAGCGCGAGCACGATCCAATCGCCTCGCGGCGCAGCGACATTGCGGCAGCTCCCGACCATCACGACCATCAGGGCCAACGTCGTCGCGGCCATCAACGGTCGCCTCACGAGTCGGCCTCACGCTTGAGGGACGACAGAAGGTTCAGCGCGTCGATCGGCGTCATGCGATCGAGATCCAGATCCCGCAGCCGTGTGACGACCGGATGCGTGTCCGCGGGCGCCTGAAAGAGCGCGAGTTGCTGCTGGCGCGTGCTGGTCGCCCCGCTCAGGCTCGGCCGCCCGCCTCGCTGGAGCTCGTCCTGCTCGAGCGACTTGAGGATTTCAGCAGCGCGCCGGACGACCGCCGCCGGCAGTCCGGCCAACCGCGCCACCTGGATCCCGTAGCTCCTGTCCGATCGACCCGCGACGATCTTGTGCAGGAACACGATGTCGTCGCGAAACTCCCGCGCGGCGACGTGGCAGTTGACGACCGATGGCAGCGCGTCGGCCAGGTCGGTCAGCTCGTGATAGTGCGTCGCGAAAATGGTCTTCGGCCGTGCGCGATCGTTCGACGCCAGATGCTCGGCGACGGCCCACGCCAGACTCAAGCCGTCGAACGTCGCGGTCCCGCGCCCGATTTCGTCGAGGATCACCAGGCTTCGCGAGGTCGCCGTGCGCAGGATGGAGGCCGTTTCCTGCATCTCGACCATGAACGTCGACTGACCCCGCGCGATGTTGTCGGAGGCGCCGACACGGGCGAAGATGCGATCCACGAGCGCGAGTTTCGCGCTCCGCGCCGGGACGAATGAGCCGGCCTGGGCGAGGAGCGCGAGCAGGGCGACCTGACGCAGGTACGTGGACTTGCCGCCCATGTTGGGTCCGGTGAGGATGATGAGCTGCCGGCCCGTCCCGTCGAGGTGAACATCGTTCGGCACGAACGCGCCGGCCAGGTGCCGCTCGACGACGACGTGGCGCGCGTCGGTGGCCTGAAACTCGTCACCCTCGTGGATGAACGGCTTCGTGAAGTTGGCCGTCGTCGCGGTATCCCCGAGGGCCGAGAGGACATCGAGTGTCGCCACGGCACGCGCCGACTCGAGAATCCGCACGGCCTCCGCCGCGATACGCCGGCACAACGCCTCGAAGAGTTCGAGTTCGCGGACGCTGATGCGCTCGTCCGCGCTGAGCACCTTGTCTTCGTATTCCTTGAGGGCGGGCGTGATGAAACGCTCGCCGCCGGCGACTGTCTGCTTCCGGATGTAATCGGCTGGCACGCTCGAGAGATTCGACTTCGAGACCTCGAGGTAGTACCCGAACACACGGTTGTATCGGATCTTCAGCGACGAGATGCCTGTCCGGGCGCGCTCACCCTCTTCCATCGACGCAATCGCGGACTTTCCGCCGCGGCTGATGACCCTGAGTTCGTCCAATTCGGAATCGACGCCGTCACGGATCAGGCCGCCGTCGCGGGCGACAGCCGGAGGTTCGTCGACAAGCGAGCTCGCGATCGCGTCGCGTATGTCCGCGACGTCGTCGAACTCCGACGCAAGACTGCGGGTGAGCGGCGCCTGAAGATCGAGAAGGCCCGCTCGAATCCGGGGGATGAGCGCGAGCGACTGGCCTAGCGCGGCCACGTCGCGCGGCCCGGCGGTGCCGAGCGACACGCGTGACACCAGCCGCTCCAGATCGTGGAGCCCTCGAAACGTCTCGCGCAGTTTGCCGCGCTCGGTGACGCGGAACGCGAAATCCTCGACCGCATCCAGCCGGTCCTGGATGCGGGCGAGCGCGACGAGCGGTCTGACGAGCCACTGGCGGAGGAGTCGCCCGCCCATCGCTGTCACGGTCCTATCGATGTCATCGAGCAGCGAACCGGATCGGCCGCCTTCCGAACCTTCGATCACGTTCAGGTGCCGGAGCGTCACCGGGTCGATGAGCAACGCGTCGGCGGCCGCGTGGAGCGAGATGTCGCGGACATGCCCGAGGTCGGTGCGTTGCGTGTCCTTGAGGTACGTCAGCACGCCGCCGGCCGCGGACACCGCGGCGGTGGCCTGCTCGAGTCCGTACCCCGCGAGCGATGTGGTGCCAAGCTGTTCGCAGAGCACCTCACGCGCCCTGGCTGGATCGAGCGTCCAGCCATCGATTCGCGTCACGCGGCAGGCCGATCCATCCGCCAACAGGCCGTCGATCGCGGCGCCGTCGGCCGCCAGGAGCTCTTTCGGTCTCAGCAGACTCAGTTCGGCAGCGAGGGAGGACAACGCCTCGGCGCCGGCGAATTCCGCCGCGGCAAACTGGCCGGTGGAGATGTCCAGAAACGCGAGACCCCAGGTGCCATTGGCCCCCGGTAATGACACGGCCGCGAGGAACGCCGGCTCCCGCGCCTCGAGATAGCTCGCGTCGGTGAAGGTGCCCGGCGACACGACCCGGGTCACTTCACGCCGGACGAGGCCCTTGGCCTTGCGCGCGTCCTCGACCTGATCGCAGATCGCCACGCGGTAGCCTTTGCGCACGAGCCTCGCGAGGTACACGTCCAGCGCGTGAAATGGCACGCCGCACATCGGAATGGCCGCGCCTTGCGCGTCCTTGGCGCGGGATGTCAGCGTCAGCTCGAGCACGCGCGAGGCCACGAGCGCGTCCTCGTAGAACAGCTCGTAGAAATCGCCCATCCGGAAGCAAACGATCGCGTCGCGATGCTGGCGTTTGACCTCGAGGTACTGCCGCATGGCCGGCGTAGCCGTCTCCATCGAGGCCGGCGAGGTGCTGGACGTCGTCACGGTATAGATCAGACAGGCTATAACATTCTGCTGACGATGCTGACCCTCGCGCTGGAGACCGTCACGCGTCGCGGAAGTCTCGCGACGTGTGTGGACGGCCGCCTTCGCGATGCGACGGCGAGTCTCGCCGAAGCGCGGTCAGACTCGGACCGCGCGGAGGCGGTCCGCTGTGAGGGGCGTGTTGGTGACACCACGCGCACCCACGGCGAGCGGCTCCCGGGCGAGGTTCTCGAGTGGCTGGCTGCGCGCGGCCACACGCCAGCTGACGTGGATCTGTTTGCGGTCGTGACTGGCCCTGGATCGTTTACGGGACTGCGTGTCGGCATTGCGGCCATTCAGGGATTCGCGCTCGCCGGCAATCGACCGGTGGTGAGCGTCCCGACGCTGGACGCGATGATCGCGACCTGGCTGCCCAGCCTCTCGTCGGAAGGGACGGTCGTGGTCGCCTGGCTCGACGGGCAGCGGGGCGAAGTGTTCGTGTCCGCGGTCGATGCCCCTGGCGGGGCTCCACTCGAGGCGTGCGCGCCCCTCCTCGAACCGATGGCCGGCCGGCCCGAGGAGCTTGCTGATCTTCTCGCCCGCCGCTTCGCCGGCCGTCATCTCGTCGTCGTGTGCGACGACCGGCTGCGATGGACCGACGTGCTGCATCGCGCGCTTCCGGACGCCGCAATCGTGGACATGCCCATTTCGCTCGCCGAGTCCGCCGCGCGCATCGCCGCCTCGCGTCCCGAGCGTGCCCGATCGCCGCACGCGATCAAGCCGTTGTACGTCCGAAGGCCAGACGTTGTGCGCGTCAGGGAACGGGTCGCCACGGGCGAGAAGGCGACGCCCGGCTTCACCATTGGCAGGGCGGGATCTCCGGAAGATCTCGCCGCCGTGGACGCGCTCCAACGTCAGACGTTCACGAATCCCTGGGGTGCCGAGGCAATCCGGTGGGAGCTCGAGAACACCGACGTCTCACGTCTGTACGTGATGCGCGACGCGTCCGACGTGCTCGTCGCATATTGCGCGTGCTGGATGGTCTTCGACGAACTGCACATCAACAGTCTGGCCGTCGACGTCGCGCGCCGGCGTGAGGGCCTGGCTCGCCGTCTGCTCATCCACGTGCTCGCGGAGGCCGCCGATGGCGGGGGCGACCGCCGCGACCCTCGAGGTGCGCCGATCGAACACCGCGGCTCGCGCGCTCTACGAGGGGCTTGGGTTTACCGTCGAGGGCATCCGGCGCGACTACTACCAGGACCCGCGGGAGGACGCGATTATTTTGTGGAAACGACACCTGACGGCAGGGCAGAGGGCAGAGGGCAGAGGGCAAAAGGAAGGGAAGAAAGAGGAAGCGGTAGAGGCGCCGTTCGGGAGGCACCGAGCGCACCCTCTGACCTCCGACTTTTTTCCTCTCTTCTGCCCTTTGCCCTCTGCCCTTTGCCCTGTCGTTGTGTTACCTTGGCCCCGTTAACCAAAGGAGGCGGGCATGGCAGGCGCTCAGCTCTCACCTGATGACCCTGTTCGGGCGGTGTTGCTCGAAAGCCACGAAGAATTCAGGCAACTGGTTTCCGAGCATCACCAACTAGACGAACGTATCCACCAACTCTCCAGCCTCGCGTATCTTACCGACCAGCAACAGTTCGAAGAAATCTCACTCAAGAAAAAGAAACTTGCGTTGAAGGATCGAATTCAGTCGATCCTGCGAGCGCATCACACCGAATCTCCACCGCAGGCTCGCGCGCAGTAGTCCGTCGTCGCGCGACGCGCTGCGGCGGGACGTGCTCGCATCGCCGAAGCTTGGCGGAGGCGTGCCTGCGTCGCCGAAGCCCAACGAAGCGAAGTCGGGGCGAAGGCGTGAAATGATGGACGTCATCTCGGCGGATGTGTGTACGCCGATACGATCCGATGACCATCGATCGCGCTGCCACGCCGTTCGTTCTCATTGCTGCGGTGCCGGCCGTCCTGTCCTTCTGGGCGGGGCCGCCGATGCTGACCGCCGCGCTCGGCGTGTTGCCGATCCTCATCGCGTTGTTTTTTCGCGATCCCGATCGGACGCCACCGGCCGATCCGGCGAGCATCTTGTCGCCGGCCGACGGTAAGGTCATGCACGCGGGCCCGGCGAGGCCGGCGGAAGCCCCTCCGGGCCGCTGGCGGCAGGTCACCATCTTTCTGTCACCGCTTGACGTGCACATCAACCGTACGCCGGTGGCCGGCCGGGTCACGAAAGTGACCCATGTTCCGGGCTCCTTTCTGCCCGCGTTCCGCCACGAATCGCATCGGAACGAGCACTCGGAGATCTGGATCAATCATGATGGAGTAGAAGTGGTCACTCGCCAGGTGGTCGGTGCCATGGCCCGGCGGGTGGTCTGCCGAGTCCGCCCGGGCGACGTGCTCGGGCCGGGTGAACGCATCGGCCTGATGAAGTTCGGATCCCGGATGGACGTCTTCATGCCGGAAACCGCGGAGGTGCTCGTGAAGCAGGGAGACCAGGTCCGCGGCGGTGAGACGGTCATCGCGCGGCTCGGAGCGGCTCAATCGTGAGCGGCATCGTGGATCGCCCCGACTTCCGGCGGGACAACCGACACTTCCGGCGCGGCATCTACCTTCTGCCGAGCATCTTCACGGTCGGCAACATGTTCTGCGGCTACGCCTGCATCATGTTCGCCATGCGCGACGACCTGGTCAGCGCCGCGCCGTTCGTCGGTTTCGCGGTCGTCCTCGACATGCTCGACGGCCGGATCGCGCGCATGACCAAGACGACGAGCGCGTTCGGGTTGGAACTGGATTCGCTCGCCGACATCATCTCGTTCGGCGTGGCGCCGGCCGTTCTGGCGTTCGCGTGGGGACTGTCCGAGCTCGGGCGCGTCGGGTGGGCGGCCGGCTTCCTGTACCTCACCGCCGCCGCCGTGCGGCTTGCGCGATTCAACATCCAGTCCTCGGTCGCACAGCTCGACAAGCGCTACTTCGTCGGGATGCCCTCGCCGCCCGCGGCTGGCGTGGTCGCCGCGACGGTCTTCGCGTGGCCCTATCCGCTCGTGGACAAGGCGCAGGCCATTGCCGCGATGGCTGGTCGTCCTCGTGCCCGCGGCGCTGATGGTCAGCACCATTCGTTTCCGCAGCTTCAAGACCATCAACTTCGGCTGGAGCCTGTCCTACATCAACGTCGTCGTGATCGCCGGGCTCATCGCGCTCATCGCGACCGAGCCTCGCGTCACTCTCGTGATCCTCGCGTACACGTACTTGCTGTCCGCCTTCGTCGAGATGGGCCTCACGCGGTTGCGGGCGCATCGGGACGCGACGCCGCCCGCAGGTTGATCGTCACGGTCGTCCCTGCGCCGGGCGCGCTCGTGATTCCGATCGTGCCGCCCTGCAGCTCGATGCTCCGGCGTGCGTTCGCCAGTCCCAGTCCGCTCCCACCGGTCTTGGTCGAGAAGAACGGCTCGAACGCGCGCGCCAGCGCGGCCTCGTCCATGCCCACCCCGGTGTCAGCCACCGTCACCACGACCTCGTCCCCGGCGGCTTCTGCAGCCACGCGTAACGCGCCGCCCGTCGGCATCGCCTGAATCGCGTTCTCCACGAGGTTGGTCAGCGCTCGTTGAAGCATCGTGCGATCCACGGACGCGGCCGGAAGATCCGCCGGGACGTCCGTGCGGACCTCGACGCGATCCGAGAGGCTGAGCCGATAGGGACCAACCACGTCCTCGATCACGCGGCCAATCTCGACGCGCTCCAGCTTCGGTTTCGGCTCAGCGGCGAAGTTGGCGAAGTCCGACGCAATGCGGCGGAGCAGCCGGACCTGCCCGAGGATGGTGTCCACACACTGGTCGAAGACGGTACCGAGCGGGTGGCCCTGATCGATGTGGACTCGCTGCAGGTGCTCCGCGGCGAGCTGAATCGGCGTCAATGGGTTCTTGATCTCGTGTGCGACCTGACGCGCCATCTCGTTCCACGCCTTGAGCTGGTTGGCGCGTGCGAGCTCGGCACGCTGGGCCACGAGCGTCGCGGTCATGGTGTTGAAGTCGTCCACGAGTCGCCCGAGCTCATCAGCCGTGTCGGCGGCGATTCGCACATCGAGCCGGCCAGCCGCGATGAGTCGCGTGGCTCTGGTCAAACGCGAGACCGGGTCGGAGACGCGGCTCGCGAACCATGCGCCGAGGCCAGCCGCGAACAGCACAACCACGACCGATCCCACCAGGACCCCGCGGTACAACTCGTCGCTTTCGAGCTCGATTTCGCGCTGACGAGATGCGAGCGGAACGCTCAGGATCGCTTCGGGGCCGCGGGCCGGCAGCGGACTCGCCGCCGCGAGGAACTGCCGGTCTTCCGCGACGAAGGTGGGTAATCGCTCGAGCGCGATCCGCCGGTACAGCACCGCCGGCGTGCGGGTCGGCAGCAATCCTGAGTTGTACAGATCGCGCTGGCTGGTGGCGACGAGCTCGGCCCCTTCGAACAGGTTGACGTCCTGGTCGATGAGCTGGCGGATCCAGACCATCAGGTCATCGGTCAGCGGAACGAGACGCTGACCGACAGGCTCCTCGGCCGACGCCACCTGCTCGAAGACCCGGCGCGCCGCGGTGACGATGTTCTCGGCTTCGGCTTCGACGTCGGCTCGAAACTTCGCGTCCATGTACGCGCCGAACGCCAGCGTGAACAGCAACAGCGGTCCAATCGCGACGAACACGAAGAACAGGAACAGCTTGCGATAGAAGCTCGTGCGAATCTCGTGGAGCAATACGCGGAGCGGCGCGTTGGGGCGCGTCGCGAGCGGGGCGTACACCATGGCACCCAGCTGGATGAGCACGAACAGCACCGCGGTGACGGCGACAATCTCCGCCAGCCGCTCCGCGTGCTCGAAGGCGGTGAGTCCCGGGTAGCCGAGCGCGTAGATTCCCGCGCGATTCTGGACGAAGTGCACGTGATATTGCCGGCCCTCGGCGTCGCGCGTCGCCCAGAACGGGCTGCCGTCCCGGTAGAGGCGTGCAAACAGCGTCGGGTCGAGCGACCACGCGATGCCGCTCGACGTGAAGAGCGGCTGCAGGCTCCAGCCGTAGACCACCACTTCCAGTCCGGGCAGCGTCGGCGCGGCCGCGGCCGGCTGCATGCCGAGCACCGCGCCGTACGGATTGGGCGCGGAGACGAAAGGCAGCGCGCGAAAGTCCGTCGGGGCGACGTGCAGCACGACGGCGCCGACCACTCGACCGTTCGCATCGCAGAGGCCGCGTTGCGCGTGGAGCATCGTCCGGTCGGTCGCGCCGAAGCGGGTCACGTCGCCGGAGACTTCCCACAGACAATCCGCGCCCTCCCACGTGCGCGCACTCGCGCGATAGAGGTAGTCCGGCAGGTTCAACGTGAACCGGCTGATCAGCGCGCGGTCCGGTCCGTAGAGCTCGATGTCCGACACGACACGGGTCTGCGACAGGCTGGTGTTCGTCCAGACCATGAAGGCCGTTTGGCTCTCGACCGGCTGACCTGCGCTCGACCGTACCTGGGCCGGGAGGTTCGACATGCGATCGATCTGATCCTGAGTGTCGAGGAGCACGCGGCGGATGTCGTCGGACTGACCGGCGGTCAGGGGGGCGTAGTCGCGCTCAATCACGGTGCGAGTGGTGCGGTCGACGAGCACCGCCGTCATCGGGTAGACCGCGACGAAGGGTGCCAGAAGAGCAGTGAATCCCAGCACCAGTCGCATGGACTGGGTCGCATGCCGGTAGTAGCGCCGGAGCCAGGTCGCCAGCAGCGCGAACGCCACGTAGCTCGTCAGGAGCACGGCCGACGGGCCCCGGGGCACCCAGTTCCCGGTTGTCGCGGCGTACGCCGCGAGTGGCGTGAGCCACAGCAGGATGGCGACGACTGTCGCGGGCCGGCGGACACCAAGCCGCCATCTGGCCGCGATGCCGCCAAGCGCGGCGGCCGTACTCCACGAAATCGCGAGCACGAGGAGGAGCAGCGTCCAGATCTCGACGAGGCCGGCGAGGTCGAGCGGGAAGATGGCGGAGCTCCAACTCGCCAGACGTTCGGGTTGAATTCTGCGGGCGACGAGCCAGGCGGTTGCGCCGATGCTCGCCGCGATCAGAAAGCCAGCGGTCAACTGCTCGAGGATGAAGCGAACCGGCGCCGCCGCGGGCAGCGTGCGTCCGCTGGCGCGCCACCACCAGCCGCCCGGAACGATCGCGACGGCGACGGTGGTGGCGACGACGAGGATCGTCGCCCGCGCCGTTTCCGGCAGATTCGCAAACGCCGCCAACGTCACGAGCGCCAGGCCGGCGGCGGCCACTGCGGACACGGCGGCCAGCGACCAGCCGAGCCACGCCGCCGCTCGCTGGGCGCGCCGGCGCCGGTCGATCAACGGGCCGACGCCGATGAGCAGGCTCAGAGCCAGCGGCAACGCCGCCAGTGCGATCGCCCGCCTGCGCATCTCCCGGCGGTCTGCGGCCGGGTCGGCCGGCCGGAAGCGAACCTCGAGCAGCGTGCCTCCCGCCGGTGAGTTCACGACGAACCCGTCCGTCTGCCGTGAGGGAGGTGGCTCCGGCGTACGGCGGAGGCACGATCGTCACGTCGCCGTAGGACGTGGGGAACAGCGTCGCGCCGCCCTGCGCCGCCGAGGCCAGCACGGTTTCGGCGACGGCGACCGCCAGCCGTCGCCCACCGGTCTCGAGCGGCTGGATGAACATGAGCCGCAGGCCTGCGGATCCTCTCGCCACGAAGATCGACGCCGCGCCGTTCAGCAGGCCTGGGTCGACGCCGCCGGCCGGTCCGTCGCTCCACGCGAGAACGCGGTGGGTCCCGGGACGGTCGGACACATAAATCGTGACGGTGTCAGGTTCCGGCGCGTCCGCGGGGACGAGCGACGCCAGGCGCGCGAAGAGTGCCGGCAGGGCGTCGCGCGAGGCGACCGCATCGGCAATCAGTTGCGGGTTGGCGACGACGCTTTCGGCAAGGGTCTGGACGCGCGCCGCGCGTCAATCGATCTGCTCGCGGACCTCGCGCTGCAGATGCGCGACGGCGGCCGCGTCGCTCGCGCCGAACCGGCTGAGCTCACACGCCGCGCCGCCGGCGGCCAGGACAAACGCGAGCGCCCCTGCGGCGCCGACGAATCGTAGCGGAGGCGACACGTTCAGTGACCGTGGCGACGCATCGACCCGAGAATACACAAAAAGACTCCGCGGCGCGCCTCTCGGGCCGGACTGCTATACTCGCCGGCCGGTCTCGAACCCCTTCGTCAATGGAAACACTTCCGCTCCGCGCGGCGCTCAAGCACGGCGCCGTCGTGGCCATGGCCAACTGGCCGCTGGTCCTGATTCATTTCGCGCTGGACTCCTTCTATCGCGTCGCCCTCGCCGTGCCGATCCTGGGCGGGGCGCTCATGGTGGCGGCCGTGGCCGGCACCGAGCCCGGGTCGTTGGTCGGGGAGGGGCTGCAAAGCACGGCCGACCTGGTGATTGGCGCGCTGGCCACGGCCCCCGCCGCGCTCACCTCGTTTTTCGTGGCGCTTGGTCTGGTCGGGGTTGGAGGACAGGCGATCGTCTTTGCCTGCCGCATTGGAACGCTGACGGTCGTCGTCACGAGCGAAGCACGCTCCGCGACGCGCACACGCTGCCGATTGGCGCCGAGTCGATTCGCGCCGCGGCGACATTCAGCGTCGAAAAGGTGTACGAGGGCGCGCGTCATTTTGGGCGTCGCGCGCTCACGTTGGCGCTCTGGCTCGGCGGTCTCTACGTCGTCGTCGGTGGCATCTATCTCGCGGCGGTCGTCTACGGACTGTCGATGGCCGTGAGAGTGACCTGGATTTCTGCCTGGCCGCTGCTGGTGCTCGTGGCCACCGCCGTGGGAGTCGTGACGATTGCCATCGTGAATCTTGCCTACGATCTCCTGCAGGTCATTATCGTGACGGATGACTGCTCGGTCGGGACCGCGGCGGCACGGCTGCGTACGTTCGTCGTCAAAGATTCGCGCCAGGTGATCGGAATCTTCGCCGTGATGGGCGGGCTGGTCGTTGTCGCGACGGCCGCATCGCTGCTTCGCCGCGGCCGGTGTCGCGGTGATTGCGTGGCTGCCGTTCGTCAGCCTGATTGTCGTTCCGCTTCAAACGGCGGCGTGGCTCGCGCGTGGACTGGTGTTCCAGTTCATGGAGCTGTCGGCGCTGGCGGCGTACCAGACGCAGTACCGTCGCTTTTCTTCGCTTCGTCACTCTTCGGCGGTTCCTCAGCCTTCTTCGGTTCTTCACTCGCCGGCTTCCGACTGAAGTACACGAGCGAATATCGACCGCCCGCCGAGGTAATCACCATCGCGAGCGCGCTGCCATCGGCTCGCGATCGCGGCGGCCCGCGTCGACGGCAACTCGAGCGCTCGCGGTGTCGAGACGCGCGAGGGCTGGAGCCCATCGCGAAGCGCAAGCAGGACGAACTCGCCGGTGACGACGGGCACAATCAGGTAGTCACTCGTCAGCGTCGGTCCGGCAGCGGGCAAGGAGTCGAGTGACGGCGTGAAATACCGCCGGCCGCTTCGCCGATCGAACACGTGGACCATGTTGTCGAGGAACGCGAAGTAGACCTGGCGCGTGTCGCCGACTGGCGCACCGATCGGCTTGACCCGGACCGGAAAACACCAGTCCTGGCGGCCATGTTCCAGCTTGTAGGCGCACGCCAGGCCCTCCGCGACACTGGCGTAGACGCGGTCGCCGAGCGCGGTCATGGCCAGGACGGCGAGATCGGTGGTCTCTCGCCAGACCGGCGTTCCCCGTCGCCCGGTCGAAGGCCGCGAGCGTCCGATCGTCCAGCGCCACGACAACCAGGGTGTCGCCGACGGCCGGCGGCGCGATGGCGTTCGCGCCCAGACTCGCGGCCCAGAGTGGTGTTCCGTCGGCCGCTCGGCGGGAAGTGAGTGTCGTCCCGGTCGCCAGAAACACGGCGTCGCCGGCGACGACGGGCGTCTGCACTGCGCCGGTGAATTCCGCGGTCCAGACATCATGTCCGGTCGAGGCATCGATCGCGACGAGTTGACCATCCGAGGGCGCGAGCAACAGCTTGCCGGCGACGATCGGCGCCGCGTCCGCCTTGCGCTTGGAGGTCCACAGCACCCGGCCATCGTCCAGCGCGCGCGCCTCGGTGGCGATCTGGCTGCCCGCAAGGATGAGATTCGACCCGGTGAACGTCAGGCTCAGCGGGCCATCGCCGGAAAACGGGACGGTCCACGCGGACGCGTACGACGCGGCGGCCGGAGTTTGTGTCGGCAGCGGGCGCAGGGGCTGGCGGCGGACGTGGACGCCGGCGCGGAATTGGGGAACGGCGCGGGAACCTTGGTGCCCTGATCGGCGGCGACCGGATGCCCGAGGGGTAGCACGAGCCCAACGGCGACCGCGACACCCCAACATCTCGTGGTCCGTCCGAGGGTCACACGCTTATAATAGCGATGTTCTCGCAGAGGCTTTCGGCCTCGTCATTGCAGTCCGGCGTCTCGTGACACATCAAACCATCGTCGTTCTGGATTTCGGCTCGCAGTACACACAGCTCATTGCGCGCCGTCTGCGCGAGCTGGCGGTCTACTCTGAGATTCTGCCGCCGAGCACCTCCGCCGAGGAGATCAAGCGACGGAGTCCGGTCGGCATCATTTTCTCCGGCGGTCCGCGGAGCGTGTCCGAACCGGGAGCACCACGCACCGACCCTGGGATTTTCGCGCTGGGCACCCCCACGCTCGGGATCTGCTACGGCATGCAGCTCATGACCGACGAGCTGGGTGGCCGGGTCGCGAGCGCGCCGCACCGCGAGTTCGGTCTGGCGACGGTGACGCTGGCGGCCGAGGGACGGCTGTTCAAGGGCCTGCCTGGCTCGTTGCGGGTCTGGGCGAGCCACGGGGACTTCGTCGCGGCTGCGCCGGCCGGCTTCGACGTCGTCGCGACCTCCGCGAACGCCCCGGTGGCGGCGATGCAGGACACGGGCCGGGATTTCTACGCGCTCCTGTTCCATCCCGAGGTGGCGCACACGGACAGCGGCACCGACATCCTTCGCAATTTCGCCTACGACGTGTGCGGCTGCACCGGCGACTGGACGATGACGTCCTTCGTGGACGAGAGCATCGGCCGCATTCGCGACACCGTCAAGGACGGGCGCGTCGTGTGCGGGCTGTCAGGCGGCGTGGACTCGACGGTCGCGGCCGTCCTCTTGCACAAGGCGCTCGGTCCCCGCCTGACGTGCATCTTCGTGGACAACGGTCTGCTTCGTCTCAATGAGGCTGAGCAGGTGCGGACCAGATTCTCCCGTCTCGGACTTCAGTTGGAGTTCGTGGATGCGGCCGACCTGTTCCTGGAGCGGCTGAAGGACATCACCGATCCGGAACGCAAGCGGAAGATCATCGGCGCGGCGTTCATCGACGTGTTCGAGAAGCGGGCGAAGGAGCTTGGTGATTTCGATTTCCTCGCGCAGGGCACGCTCTATCCCGACGTCATCGAGAGCGTGTCGGTGGTCGGTCAGTCCGCGACCATCAAGAGCCATCACAACGTTGGCGGGCTGCCCGACCGCATGAAGTTCAAGCTGGTCGAGCCGCTGCGCGCGCTGTTCAAGGACGAGGTCCGGGCCGTCGGCGCGACGCTTGGACTCGACGACGAGTTGATCTGGCGGCAGCCGTTCCCGGGCCCTGGGCTCGCCGTGCGAGTCGTCGGGCCGCTGACGCGCGAACGGCTCGATCTGTTGCGCCGCGCCGACGCCATCGTCGCCGACGAGGTGCGCAAGGCCGGGTGGTACCGGCGGCTGTGGCAATCCTTTGCCGTGCTGCTGCCGGTGCAGAGTGTCGGCGTGATGGGCGACGAGCGCACCTACGAGTACACCGCGGCCATTCGGGCGGTCGAAAGCAAGGACGGCATGACCGCGGACTGGGCGCGCTTGCCGCACGACCTGCTCGGCAGCATCTCCTCGCGGATCGTCAACGAGGTTCGCGGCATCAATCGCGTGGTCTACGACATCAGCTCGAAGCCGCCGGCCACGATCGAGTGGGAATAGGGGATGCGCGAGTTCGTCCACCTGCACCTCCACACGGAGTTTTCGCTGCTGGACGGCGCGTGCCGAATCGGGGAACTGCTCGATCGCGCGGCCGAGTTGAAGATGCCGGCCGTGGCGGTCACCGAGCACGGCAACATGTTTTCCGCCGTGACGTTCCACGACGCGGCCGAGAAACGGGGCATCAAGCCGATTCTCGGTTGCGAGGTCTACGTCGCGCCGGGCAGCCGGACGGACCGGTCCGGACAGCCGGGTGAAACCGCGAATC
This sequence comes from uncultured Acidobacteriota bacterium, assembly GCA_963730485.1. Lineage (GTDB taxonomy): Bacteria > Acidobacteriota > Vicinamibacteria > Vicinamibacterales > SCN-69-37 > CAVTYZ01. The sequence goes on from CAVSRY010000031.1 coordinate 45,407, forward strand.
ACCTCGTCCTTCTTGCGGAAACGAACGAGGGATTCCACAACCTCATCAAGCTCGTGTCGTCCGGCTACACGGACGGCTTCTATTACAAGCCCCGCATCGACAAGGAACTGCTCGCGGCGCACTCCCGCGGGCTGATCGGTCTGAGCAGCTGCCTGAAAGGCGAGGTGGCGACGAGGATCAGGACCGACCAGACGCGGAAGGCGATCGAGGCGGCCGCCAGCTATCGCGACATCCTGGGGCCGGGGAACTTCTTCCTCGAGATGCAGTACCAGGGCATCGACGAGCAGCGGATCGTGAACACCGGGCTCGTGCCGCTCGCCAAGGAGCTCGACCTGCCGCTCGTGTGCACGAACGACGTGCACTATCTGCGGCAAAGCGACCGGCATCCGCACGACGTTCTGCTGTGCATCGGTACGGGCAAGAGTGTCAGCGACGAGAAGCGGCTCCGGTACCACGGCGACCAGTTCTTCCTCAAGACCGGCGACGAGATGTTGGCAGGTCTTCGGCGACTACCCCGACGCGCTCACGAACACGATGCGCATCGCCGAGCGTTGCCACGTGAAGTTGCCGAAGGGCGAGGCGCACCTTCCGAACTTCGCCGTGCCCGCCGGCTACTCGGTCGACTCGTACTTCGAGCACGTCGCGCGCGAAGGGTTCGCCGCGCGGCTCCCACGTCTGCACGAAAGCGACACCCGCGGCGAGCTCCGTCGCCCGATCAGCGACTACGAAAGCCGTCTCACGTACGAGATCGAGCTGATCAAGCGAATGAACTACTCCGGGTATTTCCTGATCGTCTGGGACTTCATCCGGCATGCGCGCGAGCAGGGGATTCCGGTCGGCCCGGGCCGCGGCTCGTCGGCGGGCAGCCTGGTCGCGTATTCGATGAAGATCACCGACGTCGATCCGATGCATTTCGACCTGTACTTCGAGCGGTTCCTGAATCCGGAGCGTGTCTCGCTGCCGGATATCGACGTGGACTTCTGTGAGCGCCGCCGAGGCGAGGTCATCACCTACGTCACGGAAAAGTACGGCCGGGAGAACGTCGCGCAGATCATTACCTTCGGAACCATGAAGGCGAAGGCGGCCGTGCGCGACGTCGGTCGCGTCATGGAGATGCCGATCTCGGACGTGAACCGGGTCGCCAACCTGATTCCGAGCCAGCTCGACATGACGCTCGACCTGGCGCTCGAGGACGTGCCGGCGCTCGCCGATCTCGACAAGAACGACCCGCGCGTCCACGAGCTGCTCGAAGTGGCGAAGCGGCTCGAGGGCATGACGCGGCACGCCTCCGTTCACGCCGCCGGCGTCGTGATCACTCCCAAACCGCTGACCGAGTACGTGCCCCTGTACCGGAGTCAGAAGGACAACGGCGAAATCACGACGCAGTGGGCGATGAAGGAGATCGATCGGGTTGGCCTGCTGAAGATGGACTTTCTCGGCCTCAGCACGCTGACGCTTCTCGACGACGCCGTGAAGCACATCCAGGAGACGACGGGCGACATCATCGATCTGATGAACATTCCGCTCGACGATGCGAAGAGCTACCAGATCTTCCAGAACGGCCAGACCCACGGCGTCTTCCAGTTCGAGAGCTCCGGCATGCGCGACACGTTGCGCAAGGCCAAGCCGCAATGTCTCGAGGATCTCATCGCACTCAACGCCCTCTATCGTCCGGGCCCGCTGCGCGGCGGGGTCGTCGACGATTACATTGCGCGAAAGCATGGCCGAGTCGAGGTGAAGTACGACCTGCCGCAGATGGAGCCCCTGCTTCGAGAGACCTACGGCGTGATCGCGTACCAGGAACAGGTCATGCGGCTGGCGAGCGAGCTCGCCGGGTTTACCCTGGGGCAAGCCGACGAGCTGCGGCGCGCGATGGGGAAGAAGGACGCCGCGAAGATGCAGGCGCAGCGCGACACCTTCATCGGCGGCTGCCGCGCGCGAAACATTCCCGAGAAGAAGGCGGCGAAGGTCTTCGAGTACATCGAGTACTTCGCCGGCTACGGGTTCCCGAAGGCGCACTCGACGACCTACGCGTTGCTCGCGTATCAGACCGCGTATCTCAAGGCGAACTATCCGCGCCATTTCATGTCGGCGCTCCTGACGATTGAGTCGCAGAACTCCGACAAGGTGGCGCTGTACCTCGCGGAGTGTCGCGAGCTTGGGGTGCCAGTCCTGCCGCCGGACATCAATGCCAGCCGGCTGGCGTTCGCGGTCGAGCCGGATGGCGTGCGTTTTGGACTGGGGGCCGTCAAGGGGGCAGGTGAGGGCGCGATTCAGTCGATTCTGGCGGCTCGACAGGCGCTTGGCGGGCGGATCACGTCCCTCTTCGAATTGACCGAGCAGATCGATCTGCGGCTCGTGAACAAGAAAGTCTTTGAAAGCCTGATCAAGGCCGGCGCGTTCGACCCCCTCGCCCCGGGAGGCCGTCCCGCGTATCTGGCGTGGCGGCCGAGGCTTCTCGCCGCACTCGACCGTGTCCTCGATCATGGCGGACGGCATCAGCGCGATCGGGATCAGGGGCAATCTCGTCTATTCGGTGGAGACTCCGAGGCGGGCGATCGCGCCGACGAGGAGGCCGCGCTGCCGGTCGTGACGACCTGGTCCGAGACCGCGGCCCTCTCGGCCGAAAAGGAAGCGCTGGGGCTGTACATCACGGGGCATCCGCTGCAGCGCTATGCGGAGGCCATCGCGGCGGTGGGCGGACGCAGGTTGGGCGAGTTGACGCAGTCGGACGCCGACTGCGCCATTGCCGGCATCGTGACCGGGCTCCGGTCGCTCAAGACCCGGAAGGGCGACCGCATGGCCGTGTTCATGCTCGAAGACGAGTCGGCCAAAGTCGAGACGGTGGTGTTCCCGGAAGCGTTCACGCGATTCGGCGGCCTCGTCGTGGACGACGCGATGCTGCTCGTGCGTGGAAAGTACGAACGCAGCGAGGAGTCCAGCCGGCTCGTCGTGAGCGAGATCACGCCCCTCGAGATCGTGCGCGAGAAGGCGGTGCGGGGCGTGGAGATCATGCTGGCCGGCCGAGGACTCGATCGGCCTGTCATGCGGGAGTTGGCGAACGTGCTCGATCGTCATCAAGGAGACCGCCGCGTGTCGGTGGTCGTGAACCTGAACGGTGGAACAGGAGGGTTGCGCGTGCGTGCGGCAACTGCGCGGCGAATCCGACCGTCTGATGGATTTGTGAAGGACGTCGAAGCCGTCTGCGGCACGGGAACGGTCGTCCTCAAATGAAGCGCGGTGCCAGCACGAGCGAGACGCTGGACTTCGAGGAGCCGGTTCTCGTCCTGCTCAAGGAGATCGAGGCGCTGCGGATGTTGCCGGAGACGCCCGAGCGTCTGGCCTCGATCGCGCAGCTGGACGCGCGAGCGCATGCGCTTCGCGCCGAGATTTTCGCCGCTCTCAAGCCCTGGCAGTGCGTGCAGGTCGCGCGGCATCCGAACCGGCCGTCGACGCTGGACTACGTCGATCGGCTGTTCACCGAGTTCACGGAGCTCCACGGCGACCGGCGGTTCGGCGACGACACCGCGATCATCGCCGGCTTCGCGTTCTTTCACGACGAGCCCGTCGCCGTGATCGGCCATCAGAAGGGCCGCGACACCAAGCAGAAGATCTATCGGAACTTCGGCTACGCGCGGCCCGAGGGATATCGGAAAGCGCTTCGCGTCCTCAAGCTCGCCGAGAAGTTCAAACGTCCGGCCGTGGTGTTCATCGACACGCCGGCGGCCTACCCGGGCGTCGAATCCGAGGAGCGAGGAGTCGCCGAGGCCATCGCGCTGAACCTTCGCGAGATGGCCATGCTCGATACGCCCATCATCGTGCATCGTTGTCGGAGAGGGCGGGAGCGGGGGCGCGCTCGGCATTGCCGTCGGCGACCGGGTCCTCATGCAGGAGTTCAGCGTCTACAGCGTGATCCCGCCCGAAGGCGGCGCCGCCATCCTGTGGCGCGACTCGAAGCGAAAGGTCGAAGCGGCCGAGGCCCTGAAGATCACCGCGCCCGACCTGCGCGACCTCGGACTGATCGACGAGATCGTCAAGGAACCCGTCGGCGGGGCGCATCTCGATTCCGACGGCGCCGCGCGACTCGTCGATGAAGCCATCGCCCGGCATCTTGCCGAGGTCGTGGCGATGACCTCGGCCGAGCGGCTCGACGCACGCTATGCGAAAGTTCCGCGCCATGGGCCGGCTGGGTCATTCGTTCGAGGACACGAACTCAGGTACGACCGGTTCGACGGGTACGACTGGTCCCAGGAACGAGCTGCCGATGGCCAACTCTTCTGAATCAGGAGAAGTGACGTCGCGAGCGGCGCGGAGCGCTGGGGTCCACGCGAGTGAGCGCCCAGGGGAGGCGGCGGGGGCGAAGGCCCCCGGAATGAAGGATTGATGCAGCGCCGCGTCTGGGAGGACGTGCCCGTTGACGCGCAGGTGGTTCGCGAGGTCGCCGCGGCGGTGGGTGTACCGCCGGTCGTCGCGCGCCTCCTGTGTCAGCGTGGGCTGAACGACCCGGCCGAGGCCCGCCGCTTTCTCTCGCCCGACCTGAGCCAACTCCATGATCCGTTTCTCCTGACCGACATGCGCCCGGCGGTCGATCGGCTGTTGGCGGCGGTCGCGCGAGGCGAGTCGATTGTCGTGCACGGCGACTACGACGTGGACGGCATTACCGCCACGGTCATCCTGCGCCGCGCGATCGAGCTCGTCGGCGGCAAGGTCACGCACTTCGTGCCGGACCGCCACAAGGACGGCTACGGTCTCCAGCCGGAGACCGTCGAACGGCTGCATGCGGAGGGCGCCGGGCTGATCGTGTCGGTGGACTGCGGCATCCGCGCCGACGAAGCGGCGGCGCAGGCGCGGGCCCTGGGCATTGACCTCATCATCACCGACCATCACGAGCCCGGTCCTGTGCTCCCGCCCGCCTTCGCGGTCATCAATCCGAAGCGATCGGACTGCGCGTATCCGGACAAGCATCTCGCCGGGCGTCGGCGTTGCGCTGAAGCTCGTGCAGGGGCTGCTCCTCGCGAGCGGACGTGGTCTCTCCGCGTTGCCACACTTCGTGAAGGTCGCGGCGATCGGCACGATGGCCGACGTCGTGCCCCTGGTCGGCGAGAATCGCGTGATCGCGCATTGTGGCCTCAGCGGCTTGTCGGCCGGTCCGCACGCGGCGGGGATCGAGGCGCTCCTCGAGGATTGCGGCCTGCTCGGGCGGCAGCTCGACAGTTTTCATATCGGCTTCATGGTCGCCCCCCGCCTGAACGCCGCCGGGCGCATGCGGTCGCCCGATCTCTCCCTGGATCTGCTGCTTCTGCGCGGCCGCGATGCCGAGACGCGCACGCGCGCGAAGGATTTGGCGCGTCAACTGTCGGAGGAGAACACCGACCGGCAACAGCAGGAAGCCGCGATTCTGACCGAGGCGCGACGGATCGTCGACGGCGACCTGTCGATCGGCGGGCAGAACATGCTCGTGGTCGCCGGAGAAGGCTGGCACCGCGGCGTCATCGGCATCGTCGCCTCGAAGCTCGTGGACGCGTACCACAAGCCGGCGCTCGTGCTGTCCATCCAGGACGGCGTCGCGACCGGATCCGGCCGGAGCATTCGCGCGTTCGATCTGCTCGCTGGGCTCGAGGCCTGCGCCGACCTGTTCCTGCGCTTCGGCGGGCACAAACTGGCCGCCGGCGTCACCATCGAGGCCGGCCGAATCGATGAGCTCAGGCGGCGGCTTTCGGCCTACGCCAACGAGCGGCTCGGGCCCGATGATCTCGTGCCGCGGCTGCGCATCGACGCGCCGCTTGGTCTCGGCGATATTTCCGGCGACGTCGTGCAGGCGCTCGGCCGGCTCGGTCCGTTCGGCGCGGCGAATCCGAAGCCCGTCTTCCGGGCGTCACCGGTGGATTTGGCCGCGGCGCCTCGACGTCTGAAGGAGCGTCACCTGTCGCTGGTCTTCCGGCAGGGCAATCGATCGTTTCGCGCGATCGCCTGGCGGGCGGCGGCTGAGCGCGAGGATTATCTGACGACGAATCGGTTCGGGCTCGAGCTGGCGTATTCACTGGATGCCAGTGAGTACCGGGGTGAGCGCGTGACCGAGCTGACCGTGGCGGACGTCCGAATGCCGCTCGAACCCGTCACATCCGTCGAGGCGCTCGTATGAGGTGGCAGAAGGTTGCCCGAGTCGTCGTGGCGGCAGTCGGTGTGAGCACCGCCGCGGCGGTCTACTTCCTCATGCACGAGCGGACGCCGCAGGGCCCGCCACCGGTTCTCAATGAGGCCGATCCGGCAGCGAAGATGCAGTCGGGGGAGGGAAAGGACCTGCGCTATCGGGGCGACGAACTGCTGGGGACGGTGACCTACGACAAGCTGCGGAGCTACGAGAACAGTCGCGTGGTCTGGGAGAAGTTCGTCTACCGGCTGCAAAGACGGCACGACGCTCTCAGCCGGGCGCGTCGAGGCACGTGGTGACTCGATGGGTGGTGGCAAGCCCGACGAGATGACGCTCACGCAAGGCGTGCACTTGAAGACAAAGGACGGAACCGAGCTCAAAGGGCGGTCGGGAACTTACAGCGAGGTGACCGGGCTCGCCAACGTGCCGGGTCGCGTGACGTTCTCGCGCGGACGGCTGTCCGGAACCGGGGACGGCGGCAATTACGAACGGGACACCGGGATCTTCCGGCTCCTCGCCGACGCCAAGGTGAACATCGCGTCGGAGAACGAGAAGGAAGAACCGGTGCGAGCGTCGGCCGCGACGATGACGTACACCCGCGACGCGCAATCCATGCTGTTCGATCAGCACGCCAGGCTCGAACGATCCGCCGACACCTTGACCGGCGACCGCGCCACCATCTACCTCTCGCCGGATGAGGAGCGAATTCGCCTGATTGAGCTGCGGGGCCATTCGACGGTCGCGCCCGTCAAAGGCAAGACCTCGGACCTTCCGGAGATGCGTGCCGACGACATCGATCTTGCGTTCTACGACGGCAGCCAGGCACTCCAGCAGGCCCACCTCATGGGCGACGCGACGATGCATCAGGCGAGCGGGGAAGGCCGTCGTTCCATCGAGGCGGACCGCATCGATTTCACGACGGCGCCCGACGGCACGACGCTGACGAAGCTCGATGCCGCGCCGCGCGACAGCAAAGGCCGCGTGGTCGTCCGGTTGCCCGCGGCTCCGGGCGCGCCGGCGCGCAGGATCACGGGCGCGACAATGGCATCGACCGGAGACGACAAGCGCGGGCTGACGGCGGCCGTCTTCGAAGGGGGCGTGGAGTTCGAGGAAATAGGTGGAGGGCGCGGAGGGCGCGGCGGGGCCGGCAGCAAAGCGAGTCGGGAAGTCGCGAATCCTGCGACTCGTCATCAAGGGCCAGCTGGACGCCATCGAGGAGGCTCGTTTCGAGCAGGCCGTCGAGATCATCGACGGCGAGATGCACGGCTTACGGCGACGTGGGCGTGTACCGCGCCAGCAGCGGCGAGATGGATCTTCAGCCCAACCGCCAGACCGCCGGGAAGAGCGCGAGCGTGACCAATGGCGACGCGGGGATGACCGTCGAGGCCGTGGACCTCATCACGGCGTATCTGGACACGGGCAGCTTGTATGCCCGCGGCGACGTCACCACGGCTTCGTCAGCCTCGAAGACGAGCGGCCAGTCGTCCCAGAACTCGATCTTCAACGCCAAGGACCCGATCTATGGATCGGCCACCGAGTTCCGCTACGATGACGCCGCGAAGGTGGCCACCTACATCGGCAAAGGGACGTCGCTCGCCACGCGTGCAGCAGGGCAACAGCATCGTCGACGCCGACCACATCGAGTACTTCCGCGAACGGCAGGATCTTGTCGCCAAGGGGCACGTGGACTCCACCTTCGACATCGTGCCCACCTCGGCAGACGGGCAAGGATCCGAAGACCGCGGCCGGTAAGTATCACGCCACGGCCGACACGCTCGTGTACACGGAGAAGACCCGGACCGCGAAGTACACCGGGTCGGCGCGCTTGAAGAGCACCGCCGGCGAGCGACACGACCGCTGACGCCATGGATCTCCTGCTCGCGAAGGACGCGCGGACACTCGACCGTCTCGAGGCGACCGGTGGCGTGCATGCGGTGCATGAAAGACGCGCGAGAGGCGCGCGGCGACCGTCTGGTGTACGAGGCGCGCGAGGATCTGTACCAGCTCTGGGGCAAGCCGCTGACGCTGATCAACCGCGAGAACGACGGCACCTGCTACGCGCAGGAAGGCACGATGGCGCGATTCAAGGGCGAGCTCGGCGCGCCGGACTTTCCCGCGGATCAGAACGCCGCGGGCGGCGCGCCGCGCCGGTCCATTCCCTGTCCGACCCCCGCCGCCAAATAGATGCCGACGCTGCGGACTGAGAGGCTGACGAAGTCCTACGCCGGCCGCACCGTGGTGCGCGACGTCGACCTCGACGTCTCGTCCGGCGAAGTCGTCGGTCTCCTCGGCCCGAACGGCGCAGGCAAGACGACGACGTTCGGCATGGTCGTCGGGCTCACCGGCCCGGACTCGGGCCGCGTGCTGCTCGACGACCAGGACGTCACGGCCGATCCGATGTACGTGCGCGCGCGGAAGGGCATCGGCTACCTGCCGCAGGAGCCGTCGATCTTCCGCGGGTTGACGGTCGAGCAGAACATTCTCGCGATTCTCGAGACGCTGCCGATCGATCGCGCCGACGCGCCACGACGCGGCTGACCGAGCTGCTTGTCCGAGCTGGGCCTCACGCCGCTGGCGCGCTCGCGCGCCTACACGCTCTCCGGCGGCGAGCGGCGGCGCGTCGAGATCACGCGCGCGCTTGTCAACCACCCGAAATTCATCCTGCTCGACGAGCCGTTCGCCGGCATCGATCCCATCGCGGTCGCCGACATTCAGAAGATTGTGGTACACCTCAAGGACAGGGGCATCGGCGTGCTGGTCACCGATCACAACGTCCGCGAGACCCTGAAGATTACGGATCGCGCCTACATCGTGCACGATGGCGTGATCTTTCGCAGCGGAACGCCGAGCGGGCTGGCGGCCGACGAGGACGTCAAGCGGATTTACCTCGGGGCCGATTTCCGGCTGGATTAAGATGGACGGGCACCCTGGGGTGTTGTTCGTTTAAATGGCCATTCAACAGAAACTTCACGCGCGTCTCGTCCAGAAGCTCATCCTGACGCCGTCATTGCAGCAGGCGATCAAACTGCTGCCCATGACGACGATCGAGCTGGCCGAACTGCTCAATCAGGAGATGGTCGAGAACCCGATGCTCGAGGAGGTTCCGACCGAAGACCCCGTTCAGGAAGCCACGCCGCGCCGAACAGGCGGAAGAGCAGAAGAAGGACGAGCGGAAGGACGACACCTGGGACGACCAGGACTACGAATATTTCTTCGGTGAATACCTCGACGATGGCTATCGGCCGCGTCAGCCGCAGGAAGTGAAGGAACTCCCGCCGATCGAGAACACGCTCTCGAGCAAGGGGTCGCTGTCGGATCACCTGATGTGGCAGCTGAACCTGCAGCAGAGCGAAACGGACGTGCGGGACATCGGCGCCGCCATCATCGGCAACCTCGACGAGGACGGCTACCTCGTGGCGTCGGTCAACGAGATCGCGACGCTCGGCGGGTGGGACGTGACCGCCGTCGAGCGCGCGCTCGAGTTCGTGCAGTCGTTCGATCCCGTCGGCGTGGCCGCGCGCGATCTGCAGGAGTGCCTGCTGATCCAGATCCGTCACCTCGGTCTTGCCGGCACGCCGGTCGAGGTGCTCGTCCGCGATCACCTGCGCCTGCTGCAGAACCACAAGTTTCCGGAGCTGGCCCGCGCGCTCGGGATCGAGCCTGAAGAGGTCAAGCAGCACATCGAGGTGATCAAGCGCCTCGATCCGAAGCCCGGCTCGCGCTACAGCCCGGCCGACTCGCAGTACGTGATTCCCGATGTCTACGTCATCAAGACGGACGACGGGTATCGCGCCGTGCTGAACGAGGACGGCCTGCCGCAGCTCCGCATCAGCCCGGTCTACCGCCGGCTGCTCGACAAGGGCGGGGAGGTGTCGGACGAGACGCGGGCGTATGTGAAGGACAAGTTCCGCGCGGCGCTGTGGCTCCTCAAGTCCGTCGATCAGCGCCAGAAGACGATCGTGAAGGTCGCGACGAGCCTGATCAATTTCCAGCGCGCGTTCCTCGATCAGGGCATCGAGCATCTGCGTCCGCTGGTGCTGCGCGACGTCGCGAACGACATCGGCATGCACGAGTCCACCGTCTCGCGCGTCGTCAACAACAAGTACATGCACACGCCGCAGGGCGTCTACGAGCTCAAGTTCTTCTTCCACAGCGGGATCAGCAGCTCGTACGGCGAGAACGTCTCGTCGGTCACGATCAAGGAGCGCATCCGGAAGATCGTCGAGCGCCGAGGACCAGAAGCGGCCGCTCAGCGACTCGAAGATCATGAACATCCTTCAGAAGGAAGGTCTGGTGCTCGCGCGCCGGACCATCGCGAAGTATCGCGAGGAGCTGCGGATTCCCGACCTCGAACCAGCGGAAAGTGGTGTACTGAACCCTCCGTGGCCGCGGCGAGCCTCCACCGAGCCAGAAAGACGCGCGTCAGCCCTGAGCGCCGGGCGCGACCACGCGGGCGTCCGCGCGCGTCGGCCGCGTTCGTCGTCGTCACGGGGCTCTCGGGCTCCGGCAAGTCCCACGCGATCCGCGCGCTCGAAGACCTCGGCTACTTCTGCGTCGACAACCTGCCGGTTGCCCTGATCCCGACATTCGCCGATCTGACGCTGCGGGCGCCCGGCGGCGTGCGGCGCGCGGCGGTCGTCGTGGACGTGCGCGAAGGGCGCGCCCTGGCGAGCTTTCCCGCCGCCTACCGGCGGCTCAAGAAGAACGCGGGATCCCACCAGGTGCGGCTGGTGTTTCTCGACGCCGGCCACAGCACGCTGCTCCGGCGGTTCAGCGAAACACGCCGGCCGCATCCGCTGGCGCTCAACCGGACCGTCGCCGAAGGTCTCCTGGAAGAGCGGCGCCTGCTCGAGCCCATTCGACGGATTGCCGACCAGGTGCTCGACACGAGCGCGCTGACGGTGCACGAGCTGCGGCGGCGCATTCTCGAAACCGTCGGCGGCACCGAGCGAGTCGCGCCCCTTGGCGTGACGCTGCTCAGCTTTGGGTTCCGCCACGGCGTGCCGGAGAACGCCGATCTCGTGTTCGACGTGCGGTTCCTGCCGAATCCGCATTTCGTCCGGTCCCTGCGGCGGTGGAGCGGGCGGCACGCGCGCGTGGCGGAGTACGTGCTGCGCACGCGCAGCGGCCCGGCGATTCGTGCGGCTGACGACCGACTATCTGAAGTTTCTCGTGCCGCAGTACATCGCGGAAGGGAAGACCTATCTCACGATCGCGGTGGGGTGCACCGGCGGCCGGCACCGGTCGGTGGCGATTGCCGAAGAGCTCGCCAAACGCCTCCAGCCGCTGTCAGGTGTGGACGTCCGCGTCCGCCATCGCGACGTCGCAGCGAGTGCGAGGTCGAGCTCGAGAGTCCGAGCTTGACCTTGAGGAGTTGAGATCATGCACGAAGTCACGCGCGTCGAGAAGCCGTGGGGATACGAGCTGCACTGGGCGAAGACCGATCGGTACGTCGGCAAGGTGATCCACATCAACAAGGGGCACGCCCTGAGCCTGCAGTACCACAACGTCAAGGACGAGACGATCTACCTCTGGTCAGGCAAGCTGCTGTTCGAGATCGAAATCGACGGCGTGCTGACGAAGCGCGAGATGCAGCCCGGCGAAGCGGTGCACGTCACGCCGAAGACCGTGCACCGCATGACGGCGATCGAGGACGCGGACGTGTTCGAGGTCTCGACGCCGGAGCTGCACGACGTCGTCAGGCTGGAAGATCGGTACGGACGAACGATAAGTAGACGATTGAGGATGTGCGATCTGAGATTGATGATCCATTGATGAGATCGACGATTGGACGTGATCGAGAGCTTCAATCGCAGATCATCAATGCTGAATCATCGATGCGATCTCAATCACAGATCGCAGATCCGCGATGATCTAGAACGGAATGTCGTCGTCATTGCGGCGCGTCGACCGGACCGCCGTAGTCGGCGCCGCTCGATTCGCCAGTGTCCGCCGGACGATCCCGGGCCGGCCGCGGGCCGCCGCCGCCTCCGCCACCGCCGAGCAGCACGATGCGGTCGGCGCGAATCTCGGTGGTGCTTGGCCTGCTTGCCTTCCTTGTCCGTCCACTCGCGCGTCTGGATGCGGCCCTCGACGTAGATCTGCTTGCCCTTCGTCAGGTACTCGTGGAGCGACTCGGCCGTCTTGCCCCAGATGACCATGCGGTGCCACTGCGTGTCTTCCTTCTTCTGACCCTCGCGGTCGGTCCACTTTTCCGTGGTGGCCAGGCTGACGGTCGCGACCGGCGTGCCGCCGGCCGTGAAACGCATCTCGGCGTCACGGCCGAGATTGCCCACCAGAATGGCCTTGTTCACACTGCCCATCTCACCGATCCTTCGCGGCTGGCGCGGTTACTATCATGGGGACAGCCGCTGTTTCGCCATCATACCCGACGATGTTTCCGGGAATTCCTTGGCGACCTGCTGAAAGAGCTTCATCGCCGCCGCCTTTCTGGCCGAGCTGCACGTAGACGAGCGCCTGCTGGAACAATGCGTCGGGCACCTGGGCCGATCCCTTGTAGTTTCTGACGACCTTGTCGAACGCGTCGATCGCTTCCTTGCCCTTCTTGTCGTTGAAGTACGCCATGCCGATGTAGAACTGCGCCTCGGCGGCCTTCGGGGACGTCGGATAGTCGGTGACGTACTGCGTGAATCCCTCGATCGCGAGTGGAAGACGGTTCGCCGTGTAGTCGTTCATCGCCGCCTGGAAAATCGCCGTGGGCGAGTCCGGGAGCTGGACGTTGCCGATCTGACCGGGCGAGGATCCGGGCGGCGCGTTCGGGTCGGTCGGGTTGACGGGCGGCTGCAACAGACCGACGAGCGTGTTGAGCTGCGTCGCCACCATGCCGAGCCCCGAGCGAATCGCCGGCAGCTCCTGGCCGAGCTGCGAGACGCGCACCGTGTTGTCGTCCACCTTCTCGCGGATCGGTGTTCACGGTGTTGGCGAGATTGGTGATCAGCAGCCGGACGTCGGCCACCTGCTTCTGGTTGGCGGAGGACTGATCGTCGATCCGCTTGTTGATGATCTTCAGCTGTTCGGCGAGCTGGTTCGTCGCGAGCTGCAGACGGCTGACCTGCTCCTGGAGCATGCGCATGTCCGCGTTCATCTGCAGCTCGGCGCGGTTCTGCGCGGCCGGCGTGCCGGCCAGCGCCAGCCACAGCATCACGGTGGCGGTGAGAAGTCGTGTTCGCATGGTGCCCTCCGGTCGCCTCACTTCGAGGTGAGCATGGAATGCGCGCGCCGGTTCTTCACCCACGCACTCTCGACGTGCCCGGGGTCGAACGGAAACTCTTTGCCGTAGCTCACGGTGCGAATGCGATCGGCGGGGATGCCGAGCGAGACGAGATAGTTCTTGGCCGCGAGCGCCCGGCGGTCGCCCAGCGCGAGATTGTATTCGGCCGTGCCGCGCTCGTCACAGTGGCCTTCGACCGTGATGACCCAGGTCCGGTAGGTCTTCAGGACCTCGGCGTTGGCATTCAGCACCTTGCGCGCCGCGTCATCCAGCGAATCGCTGTCGTAGCGCGAAGAAGACCGGTTTCAACGGCGAATCCGGGCCGTTGATGACGTCGAGCGGCTGTGAATCCCACGGCAGCAGCGAGGTCGAGGACACTCCGCGTGTCGCTCGATACGGCGGGAGGCGCCGGCGGCTGCCCGGGCGGCCGCGGCGGTGCGTTCGTCGCGCCGGGAACGCCGCCGGACCGCGGGCGGCGGCGGTGCGGTGCTCGCCACCGGCGCGCGCTTGCCGCCGCAGGCCGCGGCGACGCTGATAGACGACCGCCAGCAGGAGGACCAGCGCAACGAGCGGAGATGTGGCGCGGATCGGTTCTCGTCGTGTCACGTTGCTCTACCTTTCTCTCGTGATCGGCTGCCAGTTGGGATACGTGTTGTTGCCGGCATCGGTGATCTGGCGGAGGTACTGACCCGTGCGATCGATGATCGCGAGCTGCTGCCGGCCCCACCGCGTCGTGAAGAACACGATGTGCCGGCCGTTGGGCGCGACCGACGGGCTCTCGTTCGAGCCGGTGCCATCGGTGAGTTGTCGAACGGCGCCCGGATTCGAGAAGTCGTAGATCCCGATGTCGTGGCCGGAGCTCGACTCCATCGTGAACGCGATGAAGTTCAGCGGCGACCACGTCGGCCGGTCGACCTTCTGGCCGATGAGGAGCTGCACGCCGGTGCCGGTCGCGCCCATGACGTACATCTGATTGGTGCCGGCGCGGTCGGAGATGAAGGCGATCTGCGTGCCCGACGGCGACCAGGTCGGCGCGATCTCCTGCGCCGAGCTGTTGGTCAGGTTCTGCAATCCGCTCCCGTCGCGATTGACGACCCAGATATCGAAGTTCCCGAACGGTTGGACGCGAACGCGACGCGCTCGCCGTCCGGCGACCAGGCCGGTGTCTGGTTGGACACCGTCGCGGCGCCGCGTGCCGGCCGCAGCGGCGGACGGCCCGGCTGCGCGAGGTTCGCGAGAAAGATGTCAGGCGCGCCGCTCCCGCTCGTACCCCACGACACGTACGACAACATGCCCGCCGACGGCGACCAGGCCGGGCAGCAGTTCAGGCTGCCGTTGACCGTCATGCGCAACTGGTTCGCGCCGTCGTAGTCGGCGATGTAGACCTCTTTGCTGGCGGCCTGCGTCTGCGTCGGGCGGCCCGTCACCCGGCTGCCGTGGCGGTCGGAGACAAACGCCAGCTTGGTCTGCGCGACGCCGTCGAGCGCACGGGTGTCTTTGTGAATGTCGTCGGCGATGTAGTGCGCGCACGCGCGCGGATTCTGGAACCGGCACGTGTACGCACTTGCCGAACGTCTGGCGGCCTTCGCTGTCAGCGCGCGTCGCGAGGATTCGAAAGTCGACCTGGAAATCGTTCCCGCGCCGGCGCGCGACGCCGGCGAGCACGAAGTCTGCGCCGACTTCGCGCCACTGCGCGTAGGGCAGGGTCTCGGCCGACGTCGCCGGAATCGACGCGGTGACCTTCTGCTGAATCATGTAGTACTCGCGCTCGAAGTCGAGGTCGTTCCACAGCACGTCCGTCAGAATCTTGGCCGCCGCGGACACTTCCTGATCCGTGCCCTGCACGACCAGGTCCGGCAGTCCCAGCTTCGGATGGTTCGCCGGGTTCGACATGATGATCGAGACCTCGGTCTGCGAGTCCTGCGCCGGCCCGTCGAGCCGCTCCGCACGGACGGCGTAGTCGGCCACCGGCGGCACGAGCACCGGAATACTCAGAGTCAGGAGCCACAACAACTCACGCAATGGCTTCGTCATGTCGTCAACGTCCTTCGTAGGGAAATGTCAGGTTCACCGTGAGCTTCTCGGACTTGTACCTGAGAGGGGAGCGGCGGCAACTTTGCGGCTAACAGCGCACGCTGCGACGCGCGATCCAGCAGCGGGCTGCCGCTCGGCTTGATCACCTGGAGGTCGGTAATCGAGCCGTCCCTCAGGATCGAAAAGCGAACGACCGTCGTGCCGCGCTGCGGCTGTGCCTTCGTGCCAGTTTTGATCGATTTGCTGGGTCAGCAACGCAATGTATTCCGGACAGCAGAAATCGGCGAGGTTGGTTTCGCCGCCGGTTCCGCCGCCGCCGAACGTCAATCCTTGCCCTTGTCCTCTCGCCCCTGTATCGACCGGAGTGTTGCCCTGCGTCACCTGCGGCCCGGTCGTCGGTGGTCGGACGGCCGGCTCGGGTTTGACGGGCTTGGTCGTCGGCGCAGGTTTGGGAATGCGGCTTTGCGGCAGCTGGTGGTTTGACCGCTACAGGATCCGGCTTCACCGGCGGCGTCGGCCGAATCGGCTCGGGCCGGCGGGTCGGCGGCGTCACCGCTTCCACCGTGCGTCCACCAATACTCGTCGTGCCCGTCGACCGCGGTCCCGCGGTTCCGCCGAGCGAGATGGTCATCACGCGGCGCGGCGGATCGGCGAACCAGTTGCGCGGGACGACCAGAAACAACACGACGACGCCGACATGGATCACCGAGCGACCAGGCGATCGCGCGGTTCATCGCCCGCATGTCCGCGGGGCTGGGTTGAAACGCGGGGTTGACGCTCTGGCTCACGTCGGTTCACTGCGCTCCAATGGCGGGCTGCGTCTGCAGGCCGACGTTTTCGACGCCGCCTTCGCGCAACTGGTCCATCACCATGACCAGTTCGCCGTACGTCACGCCGTTGTCGCCGGCGAGCATGACCTGCTTACGCTCTCGCTGCCCGACGGCCTGCCGCACGCGTTCGGCGAGCACGCTGAACCCGACGAACTCCTTGTCGACCTGCACGCGGCGATCGCGACGGAAGCTCAGCGGGATCGTGACGAGGACCGGTGCGTCGATCGCGCGCGACTGTCGCGACTGCGGCAGGTTGACCGGAAACCCCTGCTGCATCATCGGCGCGGCGACCATGAAGATCACGAGCAGCACGAGCATGACGTCCACGAGCGGGACGACGTTGATCTCGGCGAGCGAAGACGACACGCGGACCGATCGTGCGCGGCGGCCGCCGCGCGACGATGCGTTCGCCATCGGTTCGAGTTTCGGCATCAGCGGAAGTTCCGCTCCGCGATCGTGAGGAACTCCATCGAGAAGTCGTCCATCTCGTTGGCGAACTTCTTCACCACGCTCGTGATGTCATTGTAGAAATAGACCGCCGGGATTGCGGCGAAGAGTCCGGCGCCGGTCGCGACGAGCGCTTCGGCGATCGGCGGCGCGACGACGGCGAGACTCGTCGATCCGGCGGTCGCGATGCCCTGGAACGCGGCCATGATCCCCCACACCGTTCCGAACAATCCGATGTACGGCGTGATCGTCGCCGTGGTCGCGAGAAACGCCACGCGGAACTCGAGCTTCGAGATCTCCGCGGTCGACGCTCTCAGCAGTGCACGATCCACGGCGTCGAGACTCTTGAGGGTTGGACGCGGCGCGCCCTCGGCCGGCTTGGCATCGGGCGCCGCGCGCAGCTGCGAGTTCAACTCCGCATAGCCGGCCTGAAAGAGCCCGACCAGCGGGCTTCCCGTGAGCCCGGCGCACGCGGCCTGCACTTCAGAAAAACGGCTGCTCTTGCGGAAGACGTCGAGGAACTGCGCCGTCTGACGCGTCGCGCGCTTGAGCTGTCGCTGCTTGAAGATGACGATGCCCCACGACATCGCGGAGAAGAACACCAGCGTCGCGAGCACGATCTGCACGACGAGATCCGCGTTCGCAACGAGCGAAATGATGTCGGTTCTGGGCGCTGTTTCGGAGGGAGCAGCGGCGGGATCCTGCAGAGCCAGGATCAGCGGTCCAAGCAGGCGCAACACGACCTCCACACAAACCGTGGTGATGCGCCGCTGGGACAGCGCGGACGCGCAAGCGTAACACGCAGGCCAAATCGCTGTCAAAGGTCTGATACGATGGGAGTTCCGGTTTCGCCATGCTCCGCTTTCTCGGCATCCGCCGCCTGGCGGTCATCGACCAGCTCGACGTCGAATTCGAACCGGGCCTCAACATCCTGACGGGCGAAACGGGAGCGGGGAAGTCCGTACTCGTCGGCGCCATCGACCTGCTCCTTGGCGGCCGCGCCAGTGCGGACCTCGTTCGCACCGGAGAAGACGACGGCCACCGTGCAGGCGGTGTTCGAACGCGCCGACGGCCGCGAACAGATCGTGCGCCGCGAGATCTCCTCGCAGGGACGAAGCCGCGCGTTCATCGATGACGCGCTCGCGACGGCGGCGGCGCTCAAGGACCTGGGGCACGGCCTTCTCGAACTCCACGGTCAGCACGAGCATCAGACGCTCCTCAATCCGGCAGAGCACCTCGTGCATCTCGACGCGTTCCTGAATCGCGGTGATCTCGTCGCGGGCGTGGCAGTCGGCCTTCGATGCGTGGCGTGTCGCCTACGCCGCGCTCGATCACTCGCGCCTCGATGACCGCGAGAAGCGCGCCCGGATCGACATGGCGTCGTTTCAACTCGACGAGATCGCCAAGGTCGCGCCGGCCGCCGGCGAGGACGACCAGCTTGCAAACCGAGCGCGCGGTCCTCGCGAATGCGGACCGTCTCGCGCGATTGTCGAACGAGGCGTTCGCGACGCTCTATGACGGCGACGACGCCGCGCTCGTGACGGCTGGCCGGCGTGTGGAAACGCGTCTCGGAGCTCGCCGCCATCGATCCGCAGTTCAATCCGTATCTCGCCGAGCGCGACACGATCAAATCCAGCCTCGACGACCTCGCGATCTTCCTGCGCTCGTACATCGCGGATCTGGAGGCCTCGCCCGACAGGCTGCAGGCGGTCGAAGATCGTCTCGCCGCGCTCGAACGCATCAAGCGGAAGTACGGCCCGGCGTTGGACGACGTCCTGCGACGTCGCGAGGAGCTCGCCGCGGAACTGGCCGCGCTCGGCGCGAGCGAAGAACGCGCCGCGGCGCTCACCGTCGCGGAGCGCGAGACGCGCGACACGTTTTACGCGCGCGCGTCGGTGCTGTCGTCCGAGCGTCGCCGTGCGGCGGAGGGCCTGGCGCGGCAGCTCGAGGCCGCGCTCGCCGAGCTGGCCATGCCGAGCTCGCGTGTGATCGTCCAGGTCGAATCGGGCGACCGTTTCGAGACCTGGACGCGCCGCGGGATCGACGCGGCCGAGTTCCTGCTGTCGTCAAACCCTGGCGAGGATCCGCGTCCGCTCGCGCGCATCGCCTCGGGCGGCGAGCTCTCGCGCGTGATGCTGGCGCTTCGGACGATCGTGGAGCGGGACGAAGGGGAGCGAACGCTCGTGTTCGACGAGGTGGACGCGGGCATCGGCGGCGCCGCGGCGGATGCCGTCGGGCTTCGCCTCCAGCGACTCGGGGCCCGTCAGCAGGTGCTCTGCATCACGCACCTGCCGCAGATCGCCGCCCGACGGGCGACGCATTTTCACGTCTCCAAAGACGTGCGCGCGGGCCGGACGACGACCCGAGTCACACGGCTCGACGCTGGCGGGCGCGAGCAGGAGATCGCCCGGATGATCGCGGGCGCCGAGGTCACGCCGCAGGTCCTGGCCTCTGCCAGGGAGTTGATCGCGAAGCGGGCGACAGCGAAACAACGGCAAAAGCGAAACCGTCGCGCGCCGTCACAGGCGAAAGCGAAAGGTCGTGCGCGTGGGGCGTAAGTACTTCGTCGAGACGTTCGGGTGTCAGATGAACGTTCACGACTCCGAGCGAATCGCCGGCCTTCTCGAGAAGGACGGCTACGAGCCTGCCGCCGACGAGTTCTCCGCGGACCTTGTCGTCATCAACACCTGCAGCGTGCGCGAGAAGGCCGAAGAGAAGTTGTACGCCCGCCTCGGCGATCTCAAGCGCGCCGCGCCCTCAACGACAATCGCCGTCACCGGTTGCGTGGCGCAGCAGGAAGGCGCCCGCATCCTCGAGCGCGGGCCGCACGTCGACGTCGTCGTCGGCACGCAGCGGCTCAAGGCGCTTCCTGAGATCGTCCGCGAGGTCCGCGAGCGGGCTCGGCCCCGCGTGGACGTGAACGCGCAGGACGACGTGTCGTTTCCGCTGGGTGTCGTTCGCCGCACGGACGCCGTGCGAGCCCTGGTGACCATCATCGAAGGGTGCAACGACTTCTGCGCCTTCTGCGTCGTGCCGTACACGCGCGGTCACGAACGGATGCGCCCGCTCGCGGACATCCTCGCGGAGGTCCAGGAGGCTGCCGAGACCGGACACGTCGAGGTGCAGCTGCTCGGCCAGATCGTGAATCACTACCAGGCGCCAGACGATCCCTCATGCGACTTCGCCGGCCTTCTCGAGCGCGTCAGCGAGATCCAGGGCATCGAGCGGATTCGCTTTGCGAGCCCGCATCCGCGGCACGTCACAGCGCGCCTCATCGGGGCGATTCGCGACCTGCCGAAGGTCAGCAAGCATCTGCACCTGCCTGTGCAGTCCGGATCGAATCGCGTGCTCTCCGCCATGCGCCGTCGTCACACCCGCGAGCAGTACCTCGAGCAGGTCGCGTCGCTTCGGGAGGCCGTGCCCGACATCGACTTGTCGACCGACGTCATCGTCGGGTTCCCGGGAGAAACGGACGAGGACTTTGCCGAGACCTTGGATCTGACGCGGCGGGCTCGCTATCACTCGATGTTCTCGTTCAAGTATTCCGTGCGCCCGAACACCCTGGCGGCGAAGCGCATGCCGGACGATGTGCCGGAAGCGGAGAAGACGCGGCGGATCATGGCGCTCCAGGCGCTCCAGCGAGAGCTGCAGTTCGAGCTCTACCAGGCGCGCATCGGCTCAACCCAGGAAGTGCTGGTTGATACCGTGTCGGGAGACGAGGAGCTTGGAGGCCGCACGCGTGGCAACATGGTGGTGAATTTCAGCGGCCCGCGCGCGTGGCTCGGACGCCTCGTGCGCGGTTCGCATTCTCAGCGCCACGCCGTTTCAACTCCGGGGGCACCATGCTGATTGAGATGCAGGTCAAGGGTCTGATGATCGACCCCGTGCAGAGCGTCCCGATCATCATCCTGCGCGATGCGGACAACCAGCGGGCTCTGCCGATCTGGGTCGGGCCTGTCGAGGCCAATGCGATCGCGCTGCAGATTGAGAACGTCTCGCCGGCGCGACCGATGACCCACGACCTGCTGCGCAACCTCCTCGAAGAGCTTGGCGCCACACTCAACCGGGTGATCATCGCGGACCTTCGAGGCGGCACCTTCTACGCGTATCTCGAGCTTCTTCGAAATGGGGACGTCCTCTTCGTCGACGCCCGTCCGAGCGATGCGATCGCGCTCTCGATGCGCGCCAAGGTTCCGATCTTCGTGGATACGAAGGTCCTGGACCAGGTGCGGTCGGTCGAGGTGACCAGCGACCGCACCGAGCGCGAACATCTTCAGAAGTGGCTCGAAAGCTTGGATCCGGACGATCTCGGCTACAAGATGTAGTGCAGCTTTCTTGACACGCCCCAAGTCCCTCCCTACAATGCCCCTGTTCGTCACCAGCTCCGGTAATTCAACAGGCAAGGCATGATCATATCGATCGCCAACCAAAAGGGCGGCGTAGGTAAGACGACCACGGCGATCAATCTCGCCGCGGCACTCGCGCTCAGGAAGAAGCGAACCCTCCTCGTCGATCTCGACCCGCAAGCCAACAGCACGATGTCGTACCTGGACATCACGGCTGTCGACCGTTCGGTGTACGACGTGTTCACCGATCCTCAGCTGCGGTTCGCTGACGTCATTCTTCCGTCGACCCAGCCCAATCTCTGGATTGCGCCTTCTCGCATTGCGCTCGCCAAGCTCGAGGCGAGGTTGGTGGGGGAGTTGGACTCGCATTTCAAGCTCAAGGATCACCTGTCGTCGGTCATGAGCGACTTTGACGCGGTCGTGATCGACTGCCCGCCGGCCTTGGGTCTGCTGACGGTCAATGCGCTCGTGGCGTCCACTCACCTGCTCATTCCGATTCAGTCGTCCTACTTCGCGCTCGAGGGGACGGACGACCTGCTCGAGACGATTGAGAAGGTGCGCGCCCGCGCGAACACGAACCTGCAGGATTCTGGGCGTCGTGATCACGATGCACGACAAGCGCACGGCCCTGGCTCGCGACATTCGCAGCCAGATCGACAAGGTTTTCGGGACCAAGGTGTTCCGAACGGTCATTACCAAGAGTGTCCGGCTCGAGGAGAGTCCGGCCTATAAGGAGTCGATTTTCAAGTTCGCGCCGGACTCGTCCGGGGCGAGCGAGTACTACCGGCTCTGTGAGGAGGTCATCGATCGTGTCTAAGCGTGGGTTGCCGTTAACGCTGCGGATGAGGCACGACGAGCACTATGTCGACGCGCTGGCCAGTTCGGCCGGCGCTCCCATCGGGCGCATGGTGCCGATCGAGCAGAGTCGATCCGAATCCCGACCAGCCTCGTCAGGTCATGGGAGACCTCACGGAGTTGATGCAGTCAATCAGCGAGAAGGGCGTGATCGAGCCGCTGGTCGTTCGCCAGCGCGGCGAGCGGTATCAGATTGTCGCCGGCGAGCGTCGCTATCAGGCGGCCAGTCGGGTCGGTCTTCGTGAGCTCCCAGTCGTCATTCGTGAAGTGGACGACACAGAGATCATCGAGGTCGCTCTCGTCGAGAACATCCAAAGGAAGGACCTTGGCCCGTTCGAAGAGGCCGAGGCGATGAGTAGCCTCGCGACGCGGTGCGGCTATACCCACGAAGACCTCGCGCGGCGGCTCGGGCAAGTCTCGGACGAGCGTCACGGAGTCCCTGGCGCTGTCGGAAATGCCTTCTGAGGTTCGAAATCTTTGTCGGCTGGCCGACATTTCCTCTAAGTCATTGCTTTTACAGGTAGTTAGGCAGCAGACGCCGCAGAAAATGGTCGCGTTTGTCGAACAATTGACCCGAACCGGCGCCGGCGCGGTCACGAGGGAGCAAGCGCGGACCGCCGCAGCCAAGAGCCAGCCGAAGCTTGGCAGGCCGAAGGCCTACGTATTCCAGTACCGTCCCCAGACCAAGGCGTTCAATCTGAAGCTTCAGTTCAGGAAGTCGGACGTCGACCGTACCGAGGTCATCGCCGCGCTCGAGGCGATCATCTCGGACCTTCGCCAGCAGCACTAGAAAGCGTCGAAGCGCGCATCCGACTTCGCGGGAGTATCGGCGCGTCCTATGCACGCGCGTGAATAGGAATGCATGCCGCGGGCTCCGGCCTAGGGTCTGGCTCTGGGCATCGCAGCATGAGCGACGGGACGTGGCGAGCGCGAGCCAGCGGAAGGCCTGAAGGCGTTCGACAGGCTGAGGCGACTCGGCGGACCGCCAAGGGCGATGTCGGGTCACGTTAGTAAACATAACACCTCTTATCAGACGTTATCGATCTGCCTCGGAAAAGGTGCCTGTGGATGGTTTGTGGAACCGCAACTCACGCCGAGGCCCAGGGCGACCCTCGAGCCCCAAGCCTGAGGCCCTAAGCCGTTCCCGGTGCTATCGTGACCTGACGTGAAGCTCCTCGACCGCTACATCATCCGCGAGGTCCTGACCCCGTTCCTGTTTGCGCTCGGGATGTTCACGTTCGTCTTCGGGATTCAGCCGGCCCTGCACTATGCACAGAGCCTCCTGGCCAAAGGCGTGGACCTCGGGACTGTCGGATTCCTGCTCCTGACGTTGCTTCCGCAGGCCCTCGGGCTGTCGCTGCCCATGGCCTTCCTGGCCGGCCTGCTGATGGGGCTCGGGCGGCTCTCAGGCGACCGCGAGGCGGTGGCGCTCCTGGCGTGCGGCGTGAGCCCGCTCCGGATCCTCCGGCCGGTGCTCCTCTTGGCAGCCGTCGCGGGCCTGGCGGACATGTACGTGCTGATGCAGCTCATCCCGGATGCGAACCAGGCGTTCCGTGTGCGGACGACGCAGCTGCTGGCGAGCAAGAGCGAGTCGGACATCCGGCCAGGGACCTTCTATGAGGGGTTCCCGGGCAAGGTCCTGTTCATTCAGGAGCAGCGTCCCGAGGGTGGGTGGAAGAACGTCTTCCTTGCGACACCAGCGAGCCCGGCCGGCCAGTCGTGACGCGCGCCGGTGTTGGCTATCTCGAGGTCGACCAGGCCGAGCGCCAGGTGGCGATCGTGTTGCCCGGCGACTCGGTCCGGTACACGCCTGGCGCGGATCCGGGCGTCTACGACATGTCACGCTCGAAGGACCTCCGGTTCGCCGTCTCGGCCGAGTCGGTCTTCGGCGACGGCAGCATCGTCCAGCGCGGCAATCGCGAGATGCGGATTGCCGAGTTGAAGAAGGAAGAGGCTCGAAAACGCGCCGCCAAGATTTCGCCCCATCCCGAGATCATCCAGCGTCACCAGATGTTCGCGTTCCCGGTGGCGTGCCTCGTGTTCGCGTTGGTGGGACTGGCGCTCGGGATTCATTCGAGAAAGGAAGGCAAGTTCGGCGGGTTCACGCTCGGTCTGGCCGTGCTCTTCGCGTACTACGGCATCATGGTGTACTTCGAGGCCAGGACGAAGGGTGGCCGGTTCCCTGCCGAGTGGGCCCGGTGGATGCCGAACATCATTCTCGGCGTCGTCAGTCTCGCGGCCATTCGCTGGCGCATGCGTGCCGTCGGTGGCGGTGTCGCGATTCGGCTGCCCGGGTTCCTGGCGAAGGCGTTCCGGCGATCGGCGTCCAGTGAACCGGCGTCGAAGACGTCGCTCACGAGTCGTGGTCGTCATCCGGATCCCGGACATCCAACTCCCCCGCCCGCGCTTGCTGGACCTGTACGTCAGCCGCCGGTATCTCAGCGTCGTGGCGCTCTCATTCGCGGGATTGCTCGGGCTCTATTACATCGGCACGGTCATCGACAAATCCGAACGGCTGTTCAAAGGTACGGCGGACGGTTGGATGCTGGCGTCGTTTCTCTACTACTCCACGCCGCAGTTTCTTGCGTACGTCATCCCGATGGCCATTCTCTTCGCGGTCCTCGCCACCGTCGGCGCCTTGACGCGTAACGGCGAGCTTGTCGTCATGCGGTCCTGCGGCGTGAGTCTCTACCGGGCCGCCCTCCCGTTGCTCGTCCTCGCGCTCGTCTGGAGCGGCGGACTGTTCCTGCTCGACGACCGTGTGCTGGCGCGGGCGAACCGACGCGCCGAGGAACTCGATCGGCAGATCAAGGGCGGGCCGGCGCAACAGGTTCAGGTCGCGACGACCACGCAATTGGCTCGTGGACACACGGGGCCGTATCTACCACTACGCGCTGTTCGAGCCGCGCGGGATCCTTCACGGCGTGTCGATCTTCGATCCGGCGCCACGTTCGTTCGAGCTCACGAGCCATACGTGGGCCGCGAAAGCGACGTTTGCCGAGGGCGCCTGGCGCGCCGAGCGTGGTTGGGTGCAGAAATTTTCGGCCAACAACCGCGCCACGCAGGAATCGTTCAAGACGCGCCGGCTCGATCTCGATCCGCCGGAGCGCTTCCCTGCCCTGCAGAATCAGGACACCGGCATGATGACGTTCGGCGAACTGCGCCATCACATCAACGAGCGCGCGACGCAGGGGCAGGCCGTCGTCGCGCCGCGGCTGACGCTCCAGGAACGCGTGGCGTTTCCGATGGTCGCGATCGTCATGACCATTCTCGGGGTCCCATTCGGAGCCAGCACGGGACGCCGGGGATCGCTCTACGGCATCGGCCTCGCTCTGATCATGGGCGTCGGCTACTGGCTGCTGAACACGTTCTTCCTCGCCGTGGGCGAGGCGGCCCTCATGCCGGCGGCGCTCGCGGCCTGGGCCGCCAACCTGTTGTTCCTCGCGCTCGCGGCGTACATGACGTTGACGGTGCGCACGTGAAGGAACCCGGTCAGGTCGGCGCGATCTCTCGCTACGGCTGCCGGACGCCGAGCGCGACGTTCGCGATCCAGATGACGCCGTCGGTACCGGGCAGCGCGTTCACCGTGTCGACGACAACGAGCAGCGTTTGGATGGGTGAGACGACGGGCCGCTGGGACGTGTAGGGCTCGACGGGATCGAAATCCTGCAGGCTCGCGGTGATGGTCCGCGGCGTCTCATCCAGATACACCGAGCGCCGCCAGCGGCGTCCGTCGGGACCGCCGGGCAGGCGCAACTGCAGAGAAACGCGCATCGGCCGTGACGCTCGTCCCTCGAACTGTACGCGGTCGATTCCGGATGCCGTCGTCACGGGCACGGCCAATGCGGCGTACTGTCCCCGCGGCACGCCAGGCGCGAGCGAAAACGAAAATCTGAGAGACGTGCCGTCCGCGGTCGACCGTTCCCGACGAGGTCGGCTCGTGTTCAATCGTCCACGTGCCGGACGTCGTCGGAATCGGCAGGATCTGCCCCGATTCGATCGACTGGAGCGGGCGGTCCCGGGAGCGAGGGCGCGACCACGATGGGATTGGACACGATCCACGGCGCGGACGCGCCGGGGAACCCGACCTCGATGCGATAGACACCCGGTTCCCCGGCGGTGTCGTGCTCGAGGCTCCCCTGCCCCGTCGCGATGGGCCGTCCGTTTGCCAGCAGCGCGATCCGTGCGCCTGGCGCCTGCGGAACGCTCGCGCGGAACGTCGTCGGCAGCGCCGCGATCGAGAACCGGCCGCCCATGCTCGCTTGTTCGGTGCCGCGGTCGGCGAGAAAGTTGAGCGCCGCGGGCCCCGCGAACGCGCGCACGATCGAAAACGATCGGCCGCGCGTCAGCGCGCCGAGTACCGACGCCGCGTCGTCGGTCGCGTTCCGCGAGAGCGGCGTGTCGAGCACGACGGCCTGCGCGACCGTGCGGAACATCGCCTCGTAGGTCGGCCGCGCAATCAGGGAGTGCTGTCGTGGCTCTTCCGTGTCGCGCCAGCCGATGTTTGCGTGCGCGTCGAGCGCCGCCAGCGTGAACGTCGGACGCTGCCGCGCCGCGGCATCGACCCGCGCCAGGCTGGCGGCCGGGCGAGAGAACAATGACGCGATCGCCTCGGGTCCTCGAATGAGCGACCGGATCGCCGTCGCCACGAGACGCGTCGGCGGGTCGTCGCGCCACTCGGAATCCACGTTGAGCCATTCGATGCCGTCGGCGGCGACGTTCTGGCCGCGCCAGCGGAGCGCCGGATTCGGAGAGTCCGGGTGCGCGATCACCGCGGCGCCGCCCAGTCGCCGGATGTCCTCGATGACATCACGCGGATGGCCGGCCAGCGGATATGGCGCGGCTCGCGTGAGACCCAGTGCCACGACGTGGCCGGCCGACGTGTTGAGCTCCACCGCGTCGATGACGAGCACGCCGTGCAGGTACGACGGCGCGTCTGGCGCGCGCGTCCCGTCCCCGTGATCGGTCAGGACGACGAACGAGAGTCCGGCGCGTGAGGCCGCGGCCGCCACCTCATCGACGCTTCCCGTTCCGTCCGAGCGATCCGTGTGGACGTGATAGGCGCCGACGGCGATCGTGTCCGGGAGC
Source organism: uncultured Acidobacteriota bacterium (assembly GCA_963730485.1). Lineage (GTDB taxonomy): Bacteria > Acidobacteriota > Vicinamibacteria > Vicinamibacterales > SCN-69-37 > CAVTYZ01. The sequence goes on from CAVSRY010000031.1 coordinate 72,389, forward strand.
GAGTCGTCGAGGGCCACCGCGCGAGGAGGCACAGTGAATACGACGTACAAGGTGACGGCGGCCGTGAGGGCCGCCGTCGCGAGTGCTGGTATGCCGAGGAGCCGCCGCACGGCCTCGGTCTCGTACTAGATGCCGGCTGCGGCCTTGAGCGCGCTGGCCTTGTCGGTCCGTTCCCAGGTGAACTCGGGTTCGGTGCGGCCGAAGTGGCCGAAGGCGGCGGTCTTGCGGTAGATCGGCCTGCGCAGATCGAGACTCTCGATGATGCCCTTCGGCGTCAGCTTGAAGTGCGCGCGGACGAGGTCGGTCATCTTCTCGTCCGAGACCTTGCCGGTGCCCTGTGTGTCAATGAGCACCGAGACTGGATCGGCGACGCCGATCGCGTACGCCAATTGCACCATCGCGCGATCCGCGAGACCCGAGGCGACGACGTTCTTGGCGATGTACCGCGCCATGTAACACGCGGACCGGTCGACCTTCGTCGGGTCCTTGCCCGAGAACGCGCCACCGCCGTGCGGCGCATAACCGCCGTAGGTGTCGACGATGATCTTCCGGCCGGTGACGCCGGCGTCGCCGTGCGGTCCGCCGACCACGAAGCGTCCGGTGGGGTTGACGTAGATCTTCGTGTTCTTGTCCATCATCGCGGCCGGGATGACGTCCTTGATGACGGAACAGGTCAGGTCGTCCTTGATGTGCTTCTGGTCGACCTTCTCGCTGTGCTGCGTGGACAGAACGACCGCGTCGATGCGCACCGGCTTGTCGCCGTCGTATTCGACGGTCACCTGCGACTTGCCGTCGGGACGCAGGTAGTCGACCGTGCCTTTACGGCGTCGCTCGGACATCCCGCGGACGAGCTTGTGCGCGAGCATGATCGGCAGCGGCATCAGCTCTTCGGTTTCGCGGCAGGCGTAGCCGAACATCAGGCCCTGGTCGCCGGCGCCGCCGGTGTCCACGCCCTGGCCGATGTCGCGCGACTGCTCGTGAATCGCCGACAGCACCGCGCACGTATCGGCGTCGTAGCCGTATTTGCCGCGGGTGTAGCCGACATCGCGGATCGCACCGCGAACGATTGCCTGCACGTCGAAGTGGGCATTCGTCGTGATCTCGCCGGCGACGACAGCCAGGCCCGTGGTCACCAGCGTTTCGCACGCGACGCGCGCCACGGGGTCCTGGGCGAGAATCGCGTCGAGAATGCCGTCTGAAATCTGATCCGCGATCTTGTCCGGATGCCCTTCGGTGACCGATTCGGACGTGAACAGGTGTCGGCCGCGTGCCATCGAGTGATGCTCCTTACCGGCAGGGGCCTCGTCCACCTGCCAAACAGCTAACGGTACCAGACGCCTCTTGATCGGGTCAATCAGCCGCGGGGGTGGAACGCGTCATAGACCTGCCGGAGACGCGCTTCCAGCACGTGGGTGTAGATCTGGGTCGTCGAGAGGTCGGCGTGGCCCAGCATCACCTGGATCGCCCGGAGGTCCGCGCCGCGCTCGAGCAGGTGGGTCGCAAACGAGTGGCGCAGCACGTGCGGGCTGAGGTGGGCGCGGATGCCGGCCTGACGTCCGTAGCCCTTCAGAATCTTCCAGAAGCCCATCGCGCGACAGCCTGGCGCCACCGCGCGCGTTCGCGAAGACCCACGCCCCGTCGCGGCGCTTCATCAAGCGCGCGCCGGGCCTCGCTCAGGTAGCGGCGAAGCCAGGACGCCGCCGTGTCGCCGAGCGGCACGACGCGCTCCTTGCCCCCCTTGCCGAGGCACTGAAGGTATCCCTGCTCGAGATGCAGATCGGTCAGTCGAAGACCGACGAGCTCGGACACGCGGAACCCCGTCGCGTACAGCACTTCAATCAGCGCCCGGTCGCGCAGCCCGCGCGCCGTCGTGACGTCGGGCGCCGCGATCAGTCGGTCCACGTCGTCGAGCGAGAGGAACCGCGGCAGGGCGGCGAAGGCACGCGGCGCGGCGAGATCGTCGGCGGGATTCTGCGAGACGGTTCCGGCCAGGCGCTGGAAACGGAAGAAGCCACGCACGGTCGCCACGAGCCGGGCCGTCGAGGCTGGCGCCAATCCTTCCGCCATCGTCTCGCGCACGAACGCCTCGAGATCGCCGCGCGTCAGCGTCACGAGGTCGAGCCCATGCGCGGCCACGTACCGATCGAGCCGCGCGAGGTCGCGCCGGTACGAGGACAAGGTATTCGCGGCGACGCGGCGCTCGACATCGAGGTGCCGGAGGTAGCGGACGATGGCGGCGGCCGGCTCATCGCCGGCGGGTTCGTGGCGTTGGCGCGGCGACATCATGGGTCGGCGGCCCGATCATAGCGTCGTTGCGGTCACCTCCCCCGCTGAGTACGCTACGAGGTAGCACGTCACATGTCTCACTCCAAGTGGCAGGACCTGCCGACCGAGAAGATCAACCCCGACACGCTCGGCATCGACACGATGCCGGTGCTCGACATCATCGATCTCATCAGCGCGGAAGACCGTCGCGTGGTCTCGGCCGTTCACAAGGAGCGCGAGCGAATCGCTCACGGCGTGGACATCATCGTGAGCGCGCTGCGGAAGGGCGGCCGGGTGTTTCTCGTCGGCGCCGGAACGAGCGGTCGGCTCGGCATCCTCGAAGCGGCCGAGATGCCGCTGACGTTCGGCACGCCGCCCAAGCTCGTCCAGGCCATCATGGCCGGCGGTCAGGAGGCGGTGTTCAAGACGCGCGAAGGCGTCGAGGACAACTTCGAAGAAGGCGCGCGCTCCATCGCGCGGCTGCGCGTGTCGAAACGCGACGCGGTGATCGGCGTGTCTGCGAGCGGCATCACGCAGTTCGTCCGCGGCGCGCTGACCGGCGCCCGCAAGAAGGGCGCGCGCATCATCTTCGTCACCTGCTGGCCCGGGACCGAGCTCCAGAACTACGTCGACCTGATCATCGCGCCGGCCGTCGGCCCCGAAGTCATCGCCGGGTCCACGCGTCTCAAGGCGGGCACCGCCACGAAGATGGTGCTCAACATGCTGACGACGATCGCGATGATTCGCGTCGGCAAGACGTACGGCAACCTGATGGTGGACGTGCAGACCGGATCGGAGAAGCTCAGGGACCGCGCCTGCCGCATCGTCGCCATCGTGACGGGCATCGACCCGGATGACGCCGCCGAGCTCCTTCGGACCGCGCGCTGGAACGTGAAGGCCGCCATCGTCATGAAGAAAGCCGGCGTCACCTATCCGCAGGCGCTTCGTCGCCTGCGCGCCGCCGACGACTCGATCCGCACCGCGCTCGGCGAGGACCTCGAACCCACGCTTCGCAGGCTTCTGGGCCAGCACTGACGTGGACTTCTCCACGGCACGCCAGCTCATGGCCGACGCGATCGATCGGTCGGTCACGCCGGCCGCCGTCATCGAGGTCGGTCGCGCCGACGCGCCGATCTGGCGCGAGCCGTTTGGACGTCTCGACGTACGACGCCACCGCGAGTCCAGCTGGCCTCGACACCATCTTCGATCTCGCGTCGCTGACGAAAGTCATGGCGACCACGTCGCTCGTGATGCGGGCCGTCGCTGAAGAACGGCTCAGCCTCGACACGAAGGTCAGCTCGCTGCTGGAGGACTGGACCGCCGCCGACCGGTCGGAGATTCGCGTTCGCCACCTGCTCGAACACTCCGCCGGGTTTCCGGCTCACCTGCGGTTGTGGGAACTCGCCACCGGGCGAGGCGAGCTACGAGGCCGCGCTTCGTGCCGTACCGCTGGAACGGCCGCCCGGCGTGGCGTCGGTGTACTCCGATATCGGCTTCATGGTGCTCGGATTCGTGGTCGAGGCCGCCGGCGGGCTGGCCGCTCGACGCATCAGTTCGACGAGCTCCGGCGGGCGTGGGACGGGACCACCACCTTCAGGCCGTCGTCCGCGCTTCTCGCGCGCATCGCGCCCACCGAGTACGACGCGGTCCGCGACCGCGTCGTCCACGGCGACGTGCACGACGAGAACGCGCGCGCGCTCGGTGGCGTGGCTGGTCACGCGGGCCTCTTCGGCACGGCCAGCGACGTCGGCGCCTTCGCGAGGCTCGTGCTGCGGACGTTTCGTGAGCCGACGGGCCTCGGGACGCCGTCGCTCATGCGGACGTTCGCGACCGAGTGCCGTGTGCCGTCGAGCTCGCGCGCTCTCGGGTGGGACACGATGCGGCCGACGTCGTCATGTGGCTCGTTGATGTCCGCCCGGCGCGATTGGACACACGGGCTTCACCGGAACGTCGCTGTGGATCGATCACGCGCGCGACTTGTACGTGGTGCTGCTCACGAACCGGATCCATCCGACGCGAACAAACGACGCGCACCTTGCGCTTCGTCCCGCGCGTTCACGATGCGATTGTGACGGCGTTCGACGCCGACCGCTGAGGCAGGCCTACGCGGCCGGGTCTGGGCACGGTCGGCAATCCCCTGCCCTCGCTGATGCCACGACCGGGTCCGGGCTGACCGACTCGGCCCGCTCCGGGAAAGACTGGCGCGACTTCGTCGCCTGGCCGGGCCGGTCCGCCGATGCCGCCGCGGCGGACGCCGCCTCGTCCGCCTCCGGCATCGCCCCCGAGCTGCGGTGAGCCGGCGCCCATGCGCTGAAGCGCCACGATGTAGTCGAACGGAAACTGCGAGTGGGACGTCTGGCCCCGATACACGACGATCGAGGTCGCCGTGCTCGTGCTGCGGACCCCCGAGATGCCGGCGCGTGCCCCGAAGGGCGTCTGCCCTGGCGGCCCGGTCGGCCGGGCCGAGCGTCGGCCCTGGGAGGCCGCCGGCTGCGCCAGGCCCTCGCCCGCCCGCCGTTGGCGCCGGCGACGACGATCCCGGCCCGATTCCGCCGATGGCCAGAAACTCCTTGTTTGTCATCGGGTCGAGGTATTTCTTGCGCAGGTAACGCTGCGAGACCAGGATGTCGAAGCTCGGTGGCAGCGTCTGGTTGTTCTTCCGCCAGTAGAGGGCGATGGCCCTCGCGTAGGCCTCGCCCCGAAAGATGAGCTCGGCCTCCTTCTGGCGGACGACCTGATGGCGCCAGGCCGGCAACATGGCCCCCATCCAAACTGCGGAGACCGCAATGCCGATAAGAAGCACGACCATGATGTAGCCGCCGTCGTCCAACTTCTGGACCGACGGGGACGGCTGCCGAGCGCCTTGACCGGCTAAATACATGAACGTACTATCCTTATCGGCTCGAATGATTGACCTTGGTCTTGCCCGCTTCCTCACCGCGAAGGGCGCGCTTCTTGGCGCCCTGATGCTCGGCGCAGTCGCGGCCGGATCGTGCGACATCCACTCACGGCCCCGTCCGGCTCCGCGATCACGCTGGTGGCCTCGCCGGGTGCGATTCCCGCCAATGGCGCCTCCGACGTCACGGCCTTCGTGATCGAAGGCGCCCAGGGCGCCGGGTCGGACGACGAGCCGGGCCAGGTCGTCCCAGGGAGCGGCACCCCCGTTCACAACGGCACCGAGGTGTTCTTTACGACGACGCTCGGCCGGATTGAGCCGGCTGACGGCAGAGACGACCTCCGGCCGGGCCACGGCGCGGCTCGTCGGCAGCGGAATATCTGGCACGGCGGTTGTGCGGGCGACCTCAGGGGGAGCCACGTCGACCATCGAAGTCGACATCGGTGCCGCGACGGCGACACGGATCGTCGTGACCGCCGCTCCACAGACGTTGCCGATTGGTGGAGGCACCTCGAATGTCCGGGCTCGGGTCGAAGACCAGCAGGGCAACGCCGTGCCCTCCGTCCTCGTCAGCTTCTCCACCACGAAGGGCTCCTTGAACCCAACGTCAGACCTCTCCAACGAACAGGGCGAGGCCACGGCCGTGCTTTCGACGACCGAGACGGCGACCGTGACGGCCACGAGCGGCGGTTCGGCCACGGCCCTCACCGGATCGATCGTCGTGATCGTTCCGGGGACGACGATCCCAAGCGCGCGCTGAGTCGTTCCCTACCACTCCCCGTACCGGCTGCCGTCGATCGCGGTGTCCGGTGATCCGCTTTTGACATTGATGATGCCGGCCTGAGAAGCCACGGCTCCCGCGTCCCGTTCGGCCTGCTCGGTCTGCCACGTGTCGGTGGACGCGGTGATGGGGTCGCGCGGAATCGCGCGCAGATACTTGTCGGTCACGAGCGCATCCAGCGTTTCGGGATACTTGCCCTTGTCCGCGTAGTACTGGTCGATCGCGTCCCGCATCAGGTAGAGGTCGCTCCTCAGCGCCGCTTCCTTCGCGTACTGAACCGAGTTGCGGTACTGCGTCAGGGCCATGGCCGCGAGAATCAGGATGATCGAGAGCACGACCAGCAGCTCGATCAGGGTCCATCCGGCGTCCTTGCGGCGTGTCAGCGGGTGTGGCGCCATGGCTACCAGTCGCGGTACCTTGTGCCGTCAAGGGCCCGCCCCGGCGCCTTCGAATACACGTCGAACACGCACTGGCCGCTCCAGCTCGTCGCGTCCGGCGCATCGCTGTAGGCGCGCAGGCCCCAGTCTGCCCGCCCGGTAATTGGATCGAGCGGAACCCGACGCAGGAACTTTACCGGCCGGCTGCTGGCGTCATTCGAGCGCGGCACGCCTTCGACGAGCGTCTCGAGGCTCGCCGGGTAGTTCTCGCAGCCCAGTCGCAGCGCAGTGGCTGCGATGCCGCCCGTGTCGGCCAGGTCCTTGAACCGGTCGATCGCGGCACGCATCGAGCGCAGCTCCGTCCGCAAGTAGGTCTCTTTCTGGCGGCGAATGGACACGCGCGCGAGCGGAAGCGCGGCGGAGGCGAGGATCATCATGACGGCCGTCGCGATGATCAACTCGATGAAGGTGTAGCCGGGTGAGTTTCGCCCGAGCCAGGCTCGCATCACGCCATCCTTGCCTACTTCACGACGAGCCGAATGTTCGTGAACTCGAGTGGCACTGATTGACCGGACGCCGCCGTCGCCATTCCGCTGATCGTCAGGTCGGTCATGCCAGGTGAGCCCGCGACGAACGCAATCGCGCCCAGCAGTCCGGTGGCCGAGACCGTCGCTTGTCCGGACGGCCGCACGAACGCGAGATCGATCCGGCCGCCGTTCGGATCCACTTGGGGCGCAAACGTTGGCACCGCGCCACCCTGCGACATGAACGATCCCTGCGTGACCGTCGGCGTGCGAAGCACGGACGGGTTGTACGTAATCGTCACCGTAATCGCCGAGAGTGGCGGCGCGCCCGAAATCGTGATCGGCACGGTGTGAGGCCCGCCGCCGGCCGCCAACGTGCCCTCTGGCGACAAGGTCGGCGGGGTCAGCGCCACTCGTGCGGCACGTGGCGCGTGCGACCGGTGCGCCGCTCGGCACCGCTTCGATCGGCACGACACCCGGGGCACGCGACGCGACGGGCGGAACTTCCGCACGCGCCGAGGGGATGGGCGCGACCGAGATCGCGCCGGGCGTCGCCGGTTGAACCGGCTGGCCCGGCGCCAAGGCTGCCTGTCCGCCATTCGCCGGCGCGGTTCCGAGGATCACCTCCGGTGAGATCAGCGGCGGCGTGGGCCCACCGACGGTCTGCCCGGCGCCGACGAACTGCGGCCGTAAATCCTCAGGCGTCAGGTCATGACCTCGCACGATGTGCGGCGTGATGATCATGATGATGTCCGTCTGATCGACCTGGTCGTCCGTGCTTCCGAAAAGCGTCCGCAACAACGGAATGCTGCTGATGCCGGGCAAGCCCCGCAGTGTCTTGCGGTCGTCGTCCCGAAGCAACCCAGCGAGGACGTTTGATTCGCCGTCGCGCAGTCGAATCGATCCCTGTGAACGGCGGCGGACAATCGTGGGAAACAACTGTCCTCCCACGAGGAGGTTGTTGCCGAGCCCGCTTTTTTCGAGCACGAGACTGTCCAGGATGATCTCGTCCTGATAGGTCACGCGCGGCGTGAACTGCAGGTTGATGCCGACCTCCTGGTAAGTCACGGACGTCGTCGGAACGTTCGCCACGCCCCCGGCGGCAACGGAATTGAACGTCGTTTGGGGGATCGGGATGCTGTCGCCGAGGCTCAACGTCATTTGCTGGCCGTCTCGACCACGACTCTGCGGCTTGGCCAATACCCTTGTCGTCGAGTTCGACTCCAGCAGTCGTATGAGAGCCGTCGGCGAGGTGATGTAGAAGTCGGAGCCACTCACGCCCCGGCTGACCGTGTTGGCATTGAACGGTGGAGGCATGGCCGGAAATGCGTCAGGCACGCCGCCGGTGTTCGGTGGCGCCAGTTCCGGCGAGAACGTCACGCCGAGCGCGAACTGGCTGAGGTCCAGGCCGAGCTTGCGGATGAAGTTGCGGTTGACCTCGAGCACCTCGGCTTCAATCATCACTTCGGGCCGGGGCCGGTCATTCGCCTTGATGAGCCGCTCGATCTGCAGCATCATCGGCGCCGTCGCACGCACGGACAGGGAGTTCGCAGACTTGTTCACGCTGACGCGCGGGGGCACAGGTGCACCGGTGATGAGCAGCTGCTGCAGAATCGGCAGCAGGTCCGCCTGCGGATCGACGTGCGAGACGTAGAACGTCTGCGTGTATTGGTCTTCGTATTTCTGCCGGTTCGGAACGGTGTCCTGATAGACGAAGATCGTCTGCGGGTTGACGACCTTGAACGTCAGGCCGTTCGCCTGCATGACCTGCGTCAGGACGTCCTCGAGCGACATCTGACGGATGTCGACCGAGTAGGCCTGGTTGAGCGCCTGGGACGTCGCGAGCACCTGGTCGTACGTGATGTTGATGCCGGTCAGGGTCGAAATCGTCGTCAGCAGGTCGCGCACCGCCGCGGTGGAGCGCAGTTCGGGCACCTGAAGGCGCGGATCGATTCGCGGGATTGGTGACCCCTGCACGGCCTGCTGCCTGAGGCCGTCGATGGAGGGCTGCGGCCGTGCGGCGTCGGCGAGCTCGCGCAGGCGTCGCTGGAGCTCGAGCGCTTTCATCGTGGCGAGCGGTACTGGTCGGGATCGAGGTCCGCAGCGAGCCGGTACTCGGCGAGCGCACCCGTGAGCTGATCCTGAGCCTCGAACTCCCGGGCTCGACGGATGTGGTCCGTGGCGGCGGTGCGCGTGGCCCGCTCGAGCGCGATACGCAGCTCGATCCGTTCGGGGTCATCGGCTAGAGCCTGGCGGTACAAGGCCACAGCCGTGTCGTGATCCCCGCGGAGCGTTGCCGACTCGGCATTCTTGATCATCCCTCCCGTCGTCGCGCACCCGACGGCCATCAGGAGGGCCAGAGCCACCGCGGTCCATCGAAATCGCATCATCAGCAGGTCAACGTTCCTTCCCCCCTGAGAGGGGCCTCGGTCTTCTGTCTTCTCGACCGTCCGGCGTCAGTTCCCCAGTCCCAGCGTCCGAATACCGGATCCGTCAACGTAGGATACGACCACGGACTGCGCCCCAACTTTCACCAGCCGGTACCGCCCGTCCACGATATCGCCCTTCAAACGCGTGAAAAAGGGCCCCACTGGCCGGATCTTTCAGCGTCGCCATCGTCCGGTTCGTCCCGGGACCGACCATGAGCCCGGCCAGCCTGAGGCTGATCGGCGGGGGGCCCTGCGGAAGCGCCGGCGTCTCCGCGATCGGGTTGACCGTCGGCGTGGACCGCGCAGACCGGCGGCGGTCCCGCGAACCGCGTGCCGAAGCTGAACGGGTTGCGCCCGATCTCGGATCGCCGGCGGAACCTGCTCGAGGTCTCCCAGTCTGATCGGCTCGGGCAGCGTGTACGCCTGAGTCGACGCCTGAGGCCGGCCCGCCGGAAGGTTTGACGTCGGCGCGACGGGGGCAGCCTGCGGCCATTGATACCACGCCACGATCGCGAGTCCGAGCAGCACGACACCCAGCCGGCCCAGTTGCTGCCGGCGCTCAGGGCCCGGTGGTGGCAGCAGCTTCATGACGTGGGCTTCGTCAGAAAGTACGTCGACACGATGAGCGAGACCTCGAGCGCGCCGCTCGCGGTGCCCTGGTCGGCGTGTTGCACGAGCTCGACACTCTCGACGACGACAAATTCCTCGGCTGTTTCCACCGCGTGGAGGAACCGCCGAATGCTCGCGTAGCTGCCCTGCAGCGTGATCCGGGAGAAGGCGCGCGACAAGGCGCTGTCGCGGACTTCACCCCAATCGAACTGTGAACCCTGGAACTCGAGGCCGGCGTCGCGCGCGGCTTCGGTGACCCACAGGTTCATCGTCTTCTGCGCGGTCGGCAAATCGCGCGGCAGCACGTCGTTGTAGAACCGGCGGAGGTCATTGTCGGCGCTCTCTTTGCTCGTGCGCGCCTGCTCGGCTTCTCGCTGCTGGCGACGCGCTTCGCCGAGCTGGAGCGTCGCCTGGGTGGCCTCCGACTCGGCCGCCGCCACGGCGGTGCGGAGCGGAAATACTCCCAGCACGAGCGCCGCGACGTTGGCGACGACCACGACGAGCAGCGGAAGGAGAACGCCCTTGCGCTCATCGAAGATCCGGCGTGAGAACTGCGCCAGCGTCATCGGGTCGCTCCGGCCGGGATCGTTCTGGCTGCCGCGGGCTTCGCCGGCTGCGGGCGACAGGTACGCCGCGTCAACCTTGGCATTGAGCGAGCTGTCTTCGCGACGTTGCATGTCAACCGTCGCCGCGTCGTAGAACCGGCCGGTCTGCAGCAAGGCGTCCACGAACCCGGACACGTCCGCGAGATCACGCGCCACGACCGACATCGAGACCTTGAAGACGCCTCGCTCGACACGCGGAGAAACCGTGACGAGCCGCACGTCGGCCGGGAGCGTCTTCTCAATCAAACCGAAGAACTCGGTCCACGAAAACGTCCGCTGGCCGATGACATCGTTGGCCTCGCTCGTCGACGCCGCCAGACGACCGAGCGTCGCGCGATCGACCGTCCGCTGGAGTTCGGCCGTCGCCGCGCGAACCGACGCGGCTTCCGCCAGGTCGCGCGCGATTCGCCCGCGAAGTTCGGTGCGCTCGGAGGAGCGCGCGATGATCTCGAGGCCGTTGTAGGCCGTGAGCAGGAGCGCACCGAAGGCGACCGCGCCGATCGCAAGACTGGCGAGGCGCTCGCTGTAGAACGGCCGGGTCGAGAGGTTGCCCTTCAGCATCAGGCCGCCCGCTCGCGAATCAGGATCCCGACCGGCGCGGCCAGGGTGTCGGCGAGGTCGGTCGAGCCGCCACGGTCGCGCACGCCTGCCGCGCTGGCAATATCGAACGTGCCGACCGACACGTTCAGCCGGGCGCTGACTTCCGCGCGCGCCGCGTCCGTCGCCGCGCCACCGCCCGACAGCCACACGCGCGCGAACCCGCCGCCGCCGAGCCGATCCTCGTGATACATCGCCGTCTGGTGGACGAGCGAGCCGAGCGACTCTTCGTCCACCGCCGTGCGGTGCCGGTAGAACATGAGCTGGTCACCGCGCAGGATGGCGAGCGACGTCGCCTCCGCCGCCAGGTGCACGAGGAGCCAGTCGCCGGCGACTTCCCCACCCACGCCGACGATGGCGTTCATGACGTTGAAGCTGGCCAGGTCGACGATGCCCGCGTGGATGCCGGCCGCGGCGGCGACGGCCTCGTATTCCGCCACGACGTCGCGGCGCGACACGACGCCCGCCATCATGACCGGCCGGCCCGATCCGCCGACGGGAAAGTAGCTCACCTGAGCCTCTTCGATGGCGAACGGCGTCGACTTCTTCAGCTGCCACCGCATGAAGCGATCGAGATCGTCGGGGCGCTGCGGCACTTCATCGAAGGTCAGGAGCGACACGCGCGCGACGCTGTCGGGGATGACGAGCGCTGCCCGCCGTGCCGAGCGGAGCCCGGCGCGGTCGAGCGCCCGGCCGAGCGCCTCGATCACGGCTTCGGGGACGCGAATGTTGCCGCTCGCCAGCGCCGGCACGACGGCGCCTTCCGGCAGGATCTCTGTCGCCTGCCCCGCCACGACGGGTCCTGCGGCGGAGTGCTCGACGCTGACCGCCGTGACGCGGCGGCTGGCGATTTCGATGGCGACGGTGGGCGGTGCGGGCGCGAGCCAGCTGGATGTACGGGCCGCCATATTACTCGACGAACGTCACTTTGTTGATTTCGCGCAGTGTGGTTACCCCGTCGAACACACGCCGGACCGCGCACTCGCGCAGGAACGTCATGCCGTCCTCCCGGGCCGCGCGCTTGATCTCCGACGTGGGCCGACGTTCGAGAATCATGTCACGGATGCGGTCCGTCAGATTCATCAGCTCGCAGATCGCCGTGCGGCCTTTGAAGCCGGTGCCGCCGCACTCGATGCAGCCGGCGCCTTCGTAGAACGTGTGACGCCGCGCGACGTCGGGCGGAATCGCCGCTTCGACGAGAAGCTCCGGCGCGACAGACGCTTCGCGCTTGCAGTGCCGGCAAATCTGCCGGACCAGCCGCTGCGCGAGCACGCAGTTCAGCGCCGAAATGAACTGGTAGGCCTCGACGCCCATGTTGAGGAACCGGCCGAGCACGTCGATGACGTTGTTGGCGTGGACGGTCGTGAAGACCAGGTGGCCCGTGAGCGCCGACTGAATGGCGATCTGCGCGGTCTCAGGGTCGCGGATCTCGCCCACCATGATCTTGTCCGGGTCGTGGCGAAGGATCGAACGCAGGCCGCGGGCGAACGTCAGGCCCTTCTTTTCGTTGATCGGAATCTGCGTGATGCCCCGAAGCTGATATTCGACCGGGTCTTCAATCGTGATGATCTTGTCCTCAACGGACTTGATCTCGGACAACGCCGCGTAGAGCGTCGTCGTCTTGCCGCTGCCGGTCGGGCCGGTGACGAGCACCATGCCGTACGGCTCGCGGATGTACTTCCGGAAGCGCCGCAGCTCCTCCTCCGGAAACCCCAGGATGTCGAGCCGCAGTTCGGTGAACTGCTCGCTCATCGATTCCTTGTCGAGGATGCGGATGACGGCGTCCTCGCCATGCACGCTCGGCATGATGGACACGCGGAAGTCGATCGTCTTGCCGCGAACGCGCAGGCGGAAGCGGCCGTCCTGCGGGACGCGCTTCTCGGCAATGTCCAGCTCGGCCATGACCTTGATGCGCGAGATGATCGTGCTGTGATGGCGCTTGTCGATGGCCTTCATCGCCGCCTGCAGCACGCCGTCGATGCGGTACTTCACGCTGACCGCATCGTCCTGCGTCTCGATGTGGATGTCGGAGGCGCGCCGCTGCAGAGCCGTGAAGACCATCGAATCCACGAGACGGATGACCGGGCTCGCGTCGCCGGTGAGCTTCTCGACGGTCAGGTTCTCATCAGAAAGGTCCTCCTCGCGGAGGATCGTCATCTGGAACCCTTCGGTCGCTTCCTCGAGGACCCGCTGCGAGCTCTCGCTCTTCTTGAGAATCGCCTGGATCGCAGGCGCCGTTCCGACGCAGACGCGGATGGGCGTCCCGAGCTGGACGCCGACTTCGTCAATCGTCTGCAGATCCCGGGGGTCTGACACCACGATCAGCAGCGTCTGACCGTCGCGCCGGTACGGCACGAATCCGTAGCGGAGCATCAGATCGGCGGGGATGCTGCGGAACAGCCCGTGGTCGATGTGAAAGTGCTCGAGATCGACGAACTCGAGCTCGTAGCGCTCGGCGAGACGACGGGCTTCGACTTCGTCGGTCGATCGAGTCGGCCGTCGCGGAGAGGATCGGTGGCACGGGCGTGGCGGCGGGGAGAATTTCAGCCATATCAGGTGGTGAGCGAGCTCAATTGGAACAGCGGCATGTACAGCGACAGCAGCAGTCCGGCAATGACGACGCCCATCACGATGAGCAGGACGGGCTGGATCAGATTGGAAAAGCGCGTCAGGCTCGTCTCGTTTTCCTCGTCGTAGAAGTCTGCCACGCTGTTCAGCATGTCGGCCATCGCGCCGGTGGACTCACCGACTTCGACCATCTCGACCGCAATGTGCGGAAACATTCCGCCCTCGGCCAGCGACTGCGCCAGGCTGCGTCCTTGGCGAACCTGCGAGGCCACGACCGAGAGGTGGTCGCCGATCGATCGATTTCCCGTCGCGCGTGCGGCGATGTCGAGCGCGTTGACGAGCGGGATGCCGCCCGAGAGCAGCGTGGCCATCGTGCGCGCCACCTGCGCGGTCGCGAGGCGCCGCGCCAGCGGCCCGAAATACGGCAGCCGCAGGATCGCGGCGTGAAGCCGCCGGCGCTGCGACGGTTGGCGCACCACCAGCATGATGCTGGTCACGGCCGCCGCAACGGCGACAAGAATGACGCCCGCGCTGCTCACGAGGTTGGCGGAGATCGCCACGACAATGCGTGTGGACAGCGGCAGCTCGGCGGCGGCCCCGTACTGCGCGTAGAAGTCAGCGAACTCGGGCACGACTTTGAACACGATGAGGCCGATGACCACGATCGAGAGCGCGACGAGCACGACCGGATAGATCAGCGCGGACACGACGTGCGAACGCACCGAGGCCAGCACTTTCATGTGCTGGATGTAGCGGCGGATCACCTGCTCGAGACTGCCGCTCTTCTCGCCGGCCATGAGCGAGGCCGTGTAGACACCCGAGAACAGGCCCTGCGCATCCATCGCTTCGGACAATGACGAGCCCGAGCGCACGCGTCCGTGCACGTCGTCGAGCGCCGCGCGCAGCGTCTGATTCGGCACGCGCCTCCGGAGGATGTCCAGCGACTGCACGAGCGGCAGCCCGGCCTTGAGCAGCGTGGCCAGCTCCTGATTGAAGATGATGAAATCCGAGTTCGGAACCTTGTGGCGTCGCGGCACGGCCATCCGCATGCGGCCCAGGCTGACGCCGCCACGGACCGAGAGCAGATAGAGCCCTTTCTGCTCGAGTTCGTGACGCAGCTGCGCTTCGCTTTCGGCGCTGAACGTCGATTCAGTGATGTGGCCCGTTGCAGTGGCCACGCGACAGCGGAATTCCACGCGATGGAGGCGCCTCCCCAGCGCCAGTCCGGTCCGACCCAGAATACCAGCCCGTGTCTGGGCCTTTAGACCTCTCGGCGGCCGAAACGGCTCGCTACAGTCGTCGAATCGTCCGGGGCTATCGAATGGCCGCCAGGATGCGCTCGAACGTAGTCCTGGGTTTCGCGATACGGCGGCACGCCGCCGTAGCGAGTCACGGCGCCCTCACCGGCGTTGTAGGCCGCCAGGGCGCGGCGGATGTCAAATCGCTCGTAACAGCCCCCGAAGGTGCTTCATGCCGGCCTCGAGGTTGTGGGTCGGGTCGAACGGGTCGTCCAACCCGTACTGGCGGACGAGGGCCGGCATGATCTGCATCAGACCGACAGCCCCTCGTGGCGAAATCGCGAGCGGCTGGTAGTTCGATTCGGCGTCGACGATGGCGTGGGCGAGCTTGCGGTCCAGGCCGACGCGCTCGGCGATTTGATCGACCAGCCGGCGGATGGCCGGCCGGTCGAGCTGAGGCTCGAGGGGCCGAGGGCGACTCGGCCAGCGCACGGACGGCCAAGCTCCTGGCCAGGTGCGCGATCGTCGGGAATCAATTCCTGGACGATCTCGCGCGCGACGCGGATTTCGCCACCGCCCGGCATCGACAGCACGACCGACTCACCGTCGAATCGGGCGGCGTTGACCGTCAGGGTCCGTCCGTTGGTCAAGAGGAGGATTTCGGCGGACGCCGGTGCCCGAGCAGCAGCGTGGCCACCATCACACCGGCCAGGCCGAGCCTCCGTACGTGCGGCGGTGTACGCCCGCGCCCAATCAACTGAGATGTCCTCTGCCCTACTTATCGTTCCTCCACGAATACGTGATAGACCCGCATGCCCAGCTCGCGGGAGTCCCTGCCACCGGCGGGCAGCTTGGCGGGCACGAACGTCTTGTCGAGGTCGATCCGGATATCGGTCATGTCCGCGGCGCCCAGTTGCGCGGCGGTGATGGGCACCCGCACCAGCGCCGGCGTGAGCGCGCTCGGCCACGAATGTCGTGACGGGCTGGTCGCCGACGGCAATCGTGACCTGTTGTGGCCCGTCGGCGAACAGGTCGGGCCGCGCGTCGTACTCCAGGAACAGCGTGACGTCCTTGCGGGGATTGCGGACCGACAGCACGCCAGTCTTCTGCATCCATTTCCAGGAAATCGACGGGTTGTCGGGCGAGAACTCGTCCGGATGCCAGCCGGTCTTATAGATGACGAAGACGCTTTCAGACGTGGGAAGCAGGTGCAGCGTGCCGAGGCGGTACGACTTCGAGAGTGTCTCGCCTTCCGACGGAGAGTTCGGCCCCTGCAGCGGCGAGCCGCTCATCCTCCCGGTAGAGACCGACTTCGATGGTCGCGTCGCCGAGGTACGGAACGACCGGCACGAACCGCGTGCGCGTGTACTCCACGGCCTGGCCGGGCTTCCACGTGGACGTCGCCTGCGGCGGATCGTGATCGTCCTGCCACAGCACGTCACCCGCCGCGTTCTTCACGTGGACCAGCACGCGGTAGTCGCCGTTGATCGACGCCGACGGCAGCAGTTCGAAGCGATAGGTGATGTCAACCGGCGCGCCGAGCGGCAGTCGTGGTTTGCTGATGGAGAGCGAAACTGACGCGACGGGCGGCGCCGGTGCGCCTCCGCCGCAGGCGATCGACGTCAGCGCGATCGCGAGCGCGACGATGATTCGAACAGCGTGTCGTGAGGACGCAGTCACAATCCGGCATCGTACTGTATTGCCGCATGCTGTTCAATATGTTAGCCTTGCGGCGTTTTTCGATCTCCAATCCACATGTCTGCAGACGCACTCGGCATGATTGAAACGCGCGGCCTCATCGGCGCGATCGAAGCGGCCGATGCGATGGTGAAGACCGCCAACGTCGCGCTCGTCGGCAAGGAGTACATCGGCGCCGGGTACGTCACGGTGCTCGCGCGCGGCGACGTCGGCGCGATCAAGGCCGCGACCGACGCAGGCGCGGCCGCCGCACGCCGCGTCGGTGAGCTCGTGTCGGTCCACGTCATTCCGCGGCCGCACGCCGAGGTCGAGCGAGTGCTGCCGCACTCGTCGCGCGCGACCACCTAAGACGGATTTCGCCGCCCGACGCCAATGGCCGAGATCGCGGCTTCGACGAATCGCCTCTCCACGGAACCCGGGAAAGACAAGGATCTCGTCTCCGTCCAGGAAGCCCGCCGGCTGGCCGAGGCGGCCAAGGCGGCGGCGCCCGTGCTTGCCGAGTTCTCGCAGGAGCGGATCGACACCATCGTCGATCGCATGGCGGAGGCGGCGCGGCCGAGGGCCGAGGAATTCGCGCGCCTGGCCGTGGAGGAAACCGGCTTCGGTGTCGTCGCCGACAAGGTCCAGAAGAACCTGTTCTCGTCGGATCGGGTCTATCGCTTCATTCGTCCGCTGCGGACCGTCGGCGTCGTTCACCGTGACGAATCCCGCAAGGTCGTCGAGATCGCCGAGCCGTTCGGGGTGGTCGCGGCCATTGTGCCGTCGACCAACCCGACGTCCACCGCGATCTACAAGATTCTGATCGCGCTGAAGGCGCGGTGCCCGATCGTCATCAGCCCGCACCCGTCCGCGGTCCGGTGCATCACACGGGTCGCTGAAGTGATGTGCGAAGCCGCCGCCGCGGCAGGCGCGCCTTCCGGATCCATCAGCTGGATGCAGACGGTCACGCTCGAAGGCACACAGGAGCTGATGAAGCATCGCGCGGTCGCGGTGATTCTCGCCACGGGCGGCATGGGACTCGTGCGAGCCGCCTACAGCGCCGGCAAGCCGGCCTACGGTGTCGGCCCGGGCAACGCGCCGTGCTTCATCGAGCGGACGGCCGATCTGCCGAAGGCCGTGGCCGACGTGATCGTCGGGCAAGAGCTTCGACAACGGCCTGCTGTGCTCGTCGCCGAACTCGGTCGTCGTCGATGGTGCGGTCGCCGACGAGGTGAAGCGCGAGTTTGCGAGGCAGGGCGCGCATTTTCTCTCGCGGCCCGACGCGGATCGGCTCGCGGCGGCGCTCGTGACGCCGCAGCGGTTGCCGAATCCAACGCTCGTCGGCAAATCGGCGCTCGAGATCGCCAGCAAGGTCGGCATCGCCGTCCCGCCTTCGACGCGCGTACTGATCGCGGAGCTTGCGGGCGTCGGTCGCGACTATCCGCTGTCGATCGAGAAGCTGTGTCCGGTGCTCTCCTACTACGTCGTCGCGGACTGGCGCGAGGGTTGCGAACGCTGCATCCAGATCCTTCGCTACGGCGGGATGGGACACACGATGTCGATCCACTCGAGAAACGAGGACGTGATTCTCGAGTTCGGCCTCAAGAAGCCGGCGTTCAGGATTGTCGTCAACACGCCGACGACGCATGGGTCGGTCGGGATGACGACGGGACTGGATCCGGCGATGACGCTTGGGTGCGGGGGCTACGGCGGCAACATCACGTCGGACAACATCGG
Source organism: uncultured Acidobacteriota bacterium (assembly GCA_963730485.1). Lineage (GTDB taxonomy): Bacteria > Acidobacteriota > Vicinamibacteria > Vicinamibacterales > SCN-69-37 > CAVTYZ01. Next base: position 90,692 of record CAVSRY010000031.1, read on the forward strand.
CCCGACGGCATCTGCTCAACATCAAGCGGCTCGCGTACGAAATACGACCCGTGAACGCGGCGACGACCGGACGGCCGCTCGAGTCGCCCCGGCCCGCGCCTTTGCCAAAGGTCGCCGTCCTTCCGCCGACTCACGAAGTGGACGCGTCTGCGATGAAGCAGCAGGTCGCCTCGTATCTTGCGGGGCCAGCGGTCGCGGCCCCGGCCGCCACGCCGCCGCCAGCGTCTGAGACCCAGGCGGTGGCGGCGTTTGTCTGCGAGGACGACGTGAAGGAAGCGATGAAGGCGGGTCGAAAGATTCTGGTTGGCGAGCGCACGATTCATCACGCCCTCGGCGCGCGACCTGGGTGAGGCCCGACAAGATTTTTGTGTCCGCGAACTGGCCGCGGACCTAGATCGAGCCGATAGATCCTTCAGTTCGGATATGGCTCACGCTGCCGCTAGTGCAACAAACGCAGGCACTTACAGGTTGACCCCTCCGCGCGAGGATGCTACCGTGAGGCCTGTGACCTGCACGGTGGGCGCTTGGAGCACGCGGCCGTAACACGATGACCTTATCGCCCCGACTGCTGGTCGTTACGTTCGCTGGCCTGCTCGTCGGGTGCTCGTCGCACAAGACCGCCGGCTGTGACTGCGGCGCCTCCCCCTTCTCTTCCTGTTCGGCCCATCGTCGAAACTGCCGGCTCTGAAGTTCCGCTGGCGCCCGATCCGATCGCCGCGATCATCGTTCGCGTCGAGAAGCGCCTTTGCTGCCGGCGAGCGTGAGCTGGCCGCCGGGCGTCTGGTCGCCGCGCGCCAGCAGTTCGACGCCGCCGTCGACGCGATGCTCGCGCTGCCCGATGGCGCGCGCGCGAATCCACGACTCGCCGCCCAATTCGAGCAGTTGCTCGACCGCGTGAGCGCCCTCGACGTCCAGGCCCTTCGCGAAGGCGACGGCTTCACCGAGACGCGCTCGGAACCGGCGGCGATTGATGAGCTGCTGAACGAAGCCATGTTCGAGCCGCCGAAGCCGGCGGCGACCACCGCCGAAACCGTCATGCTCGACCTCGAGCGGACACGATTCGATCTGGACATTCCGGCCAGCGAGAAAGTGCTGTCCTACGTCGAGTTGTTCCAGGGCCGGCTGCACGATTTCATGGCGGCCGGTCTCGATCGCAGCCTTCGCTACCTGCCGATGATCCGCGAGGTGTTTGCGGCCGAGGGCGTGCCGCCCGATCTCGCGTACGTGCCGCTCATCGAGAGCGCGTTCAAGTCCACCGCGCTGTCGCGGGCGCGGGCGCGCGGCATGTGGCAGTTCATGCCGGGAACCGGCGTCGAGTACGGACTGCGGCAGACATGGTTCGTGGACGAACGCGCCGATCCCGAAAAGGCCACAGTGGCGGCGGCCAAGTACCTCAAGTCCCTGTACGCGTTCTTCGACGAGGACTGGAACCTGGCGCTCGCGGCCTATAACTCCGGTCCCGGACGCGTGCAAGGCGCCATCCGGCGTGCGCGAACGAGCGACTACTGGAAGCTGACCGCGGGCACGCGGTTCCTGCCGCGCGAGACGCGCGAGTACGTCCCGATGATCATGGCCGCGATGATCGTGGCGAAGAATCCCACGCTCTACGGCTTCGAGGTCGGCACCGCGAATCGGCTGGCCTACGAGCGCGTCACGGTGCCGAACGCTCTCGACCTCAAGATCGTCGCCGAGTGGATCAACGTCTCGGTGGACGAGCTGCGCGAGCTCAATCCCGAGCTTCGACGCACGACGACGCCGATGAGCGAGCATGAGCTGAAGGTGCCGCTCGGCACGGCGCCGACACTGCGCGCGCGTCTCGCCAACATCGACTCGTCGCTGTTCGTCCAGTTCACCTTCCACACGGTGAAACGTGGCGAGACGATCGCGACGATCTCGCGCCGGCACAAGATCACGCAGGCCGAGTTGCGGCTGGCCAACGATCTCACGCCGCGTTCGCGCATCCGGCTCAACCAGTCCCTGATGATTCCGCAGCGCACGACAAACGCCCTGCCGTCAGCGACGATGGCGGCTCGCACGGCGGCCGCGCCGGTCGCGACCGAGGCCTCAGGTCCGACGACCTACCGCGTGCGGCGCGGCGATACGCTCTTCAGAATCGCTCGCCAGTTCGACACCACCGTGGACGTGATCAAGCGCCTCAATCGCCTTCGCTCCGACACCATCAACGTCGGCGATCGGCTGACCGTTCGACAGTAGGATTTTCCGCAATCCGGCCGTGGCAGAAATTGCCACGGCGTCGACGAGACTTCGCGCCCAGAAGGGTCTCTCCAGCGGCAGGCTTCTTGCGCCCGTCCGCCGCATGCTCGCGCGTCTGCGCGCCGCCGCGGTCTTCGGCATCCACGCCGTGCCGGTCTCCGTTGAGGTGGACGTCTCCCCGGGTTTGCCCGGCATGACCATGGTCGGCCTGCCGGACACCACGGTCCGCGAAAGCCGCGATCGCGTTCGGACGGCGATTCGCAACGCCGGGTTTCCGTTTCCGTCGGATCGGGTGACGGTGAGCCTCGCGCCGTCCGACGTGCGCAAGATCGGCGCGGCGTTCGATTTGCCGATTGCGCTCGGGATCCTCGCGGCTTCCGGTGCGCTTCCCCACCGCGAAGAATCCCGCTTCACCATCGTCGGCGGCGTGTCGCTTGACGGCACGGTTCCACCGATGCGCGGCCTGCTGCCGATCGCGGTCGCGGCGCGCGAGACAACGGGCGCACTCGTGTTTCCGCGCGCCAACGTGCACGAGGCGTCGGTCGTCAACGCGCTGAAGCTCTTCCCCGTCGGATCGTTGATGGAGGCGGCCCGAGTGCTCGTGTCGCCCCAGCCGGTGCCGTCGCCTCCGGTCGCCAGCCGACGGCCGCGGCCGACACGCTCGCACGCGCGAAGATCTCGGTGAAGTTCGTGGACAACTGGTCGGACGTCGAGCGCTCGAAGTCGCCGCCGCCGGTGCGCATCATCTGTTGTTCGCCGGTCCGCCAGGCGCGGGAAAGACGATGCTCGCGCGTCGGCTACCCGGCATCCTGCCGCCACTCGATCCGGACGAGGCGCTGACCGTGACCACGATCCACTCGGTGGCTGGCCAGTTGCCGCCCGGCGGCGGTCTCCTTCGTCATCGTCCGTTCCGAAGTCCTCATCACACGTGTTCGGACGTCGCGCTCGTGGGCGGAGGCAGCACACCGCGCCCGGGCGAACTGAGCCTGGCGCACGGCGGCGTGCTCTTTCTGGACGAGCTGCCCGAGTTCAGCCGCCGCGTGCTCGAAACGCTTCGACAGCCGCTCGAGCACGGCCTCGTTCACATCGCGCGCGCGAACCACTCCGTGACGTTTCCCGCGAACGTCATGCTCGTCGGCGCCATGAACCCATGTCCGTGCGGGTTTCTCGGCAGCCCGCATCGGCCCTGCCGTTGTCCCCCGCTGGCCGTCGAGCGCTATCAACGTCGTCTGTCCGGGCCCGCTGCGGGACCGCTTCGACCTCTGGCTCGAGATTCCGGCGCTGCCGTGGGCGGACATGCAGGGCGCCGCGGTCAACCGAGTCCTCTGCCGTCGTCCGCGAGCGCGTCGATCGCGGCGAGGGGCAGACAGCAGGCGCGTCAGGGCTGCACCAACGCCCGGCTGGACGGGACGGAAGCTTCAACGAGTCTGCGAGCTCGACGGGACCGAGGCCGATCGGTTGCTCGGCCGCGGCGTCGAGCGCTTCGGGCTGAGCGCCAGGGCGGTGACACGAGTGCTCCGGGTCGCGCGGACGCTCGCAGATCTCGACCGCGAACCGGTCATCCGGAAGGGGCACGTCGCCGAAGCGCTGCAGCTGAGAGGCCCGGATTTGGGCGTCTGACTGGCGATTCTTGTCGGTACAGTTACAGATGCTGTGGTAAGGTCCTAAAGTTTGCGACGGAAGTGTCGATGGAGCACTCGTCTGTCGCCTGAGGTCTGATGAAGTCACCGCGTTATACGGTTCTCATCGCCAACGGCAGCACAGGGCGCCATGCGCCGGTTCACGCTGTCGAAACGGGCTGGCGTTGCGGCCCTCATCGGCGTCGTCACCATCCCGCTCCTCATTGGTCTTGGCGCGAGCACCGTCAGTCCTGTCGAGTTCGAAGACCCTTCGCCAGTCGAACGAAAGCCTTCGGCTCGAGAACGAGAGCTACCGTGCCGCCACAGGTGAGCTGGCGGATCAGATCGCGTCGCTTCAGGGCGCGCTGACGCAGCTCGGCGACCAGGCGCAGCTCGATCCGGCGGCGCGCGAAGCCCTGTCCCGGCTGCCCGCCGTGATCCGGTCCCGGGCGATGGGCGGCGGCGCGGTCGCGTCGGTCCCGCCAATGGACAGCTCGTCACCGGACAGCACCTTCGGGATGTTGAGGAGCTTGCTCGGCGCCGTTGAGGGTCGCCTCGAGTCGCTCAAGACGACGGTGGAGCGTCAGCAGGCGCTCGCGCGATCCGTGCCGTCCATATGGCCGCTCGCGGGCTGGCTGTCGTCCACCTACGGTCGGCGGCCCGATCCCTTCGACGGCAGTGCGGACTTTCATCAGGGGCTCGACATCGTCGCCGATCGCGGCACACCGGTTCACGCCACTGCGAACGGCACGATCGACTCGGCCGGGTACAGCGGCAATTACGGCAACCAGGTCCTCGTCGATCACGGCTTTGGCATCGGCACGCGCTTCGGGCATCTTTCGAAGGTGGCCGTGCGCGCGGGTCAGGCCGTGCGTCGTGGCGACATCATCGGCTACGTCGGCGCGACCGGGCGCGCCACGAGCGCGCATCTTCACTACGAAATTCTGCTGAACGGCCAGCCGATCAATCCGCTGCGCCTGCTCGCCCGGCCGTAGCGGCCGCGTTCCGACCTGACGGTCGGCGACTCACCTTTGCCCTCTGCGTCGCCATGGCCTAAAATCGTACGAATCCACCTGGCCCCGGTGACGTGGCAGTAGCTCACGTCCCTCGCCGAGGCGGGCAACCCCCCGCAAATGATCAACACGCTGCTCGCCAAGGTCATCGGCACGCAGAACGAACGGGAACTGAAACGGCTTCGGCCGATCGTGGTGCGCATCAACGAGCTCGAAAGCTCGGTGCGCGGCCTCGATGACGCGGCGCTTCGCGCGAAAACCATCGAGTTCCGCGACCGAGTGACCGGCGGCGCCTCGCTCGATGACATGCTTCCGGAGGCCTTCGCGGTCGTGCGCGAGGCCGGACGCCGCGTCCTCAACATGCGCCATTTCGACGTGCAGCTCATCGGCGGCATGGTGCTGCACGGTGGGCGAATCGCCGAGATGAAGACGGGTGAAGGCAAGACGCTCGTCGCCACCCTGCCCGCCTACCTGAACGCTCTCGAAGGCAAGGGCGTTCACGTCGTCACGGTGAACGACTACCTGGCTCGCCGCGACTCGGAGTGGATGGGCAAGATTTATCGCTTCCTCGGCATGTCAGTCGGCGTGATCCAGCACGAGCTGAACGACGCTGAACGGCAGGTGGCGTACGCCTCCGACGTGACGTACGGCACGAACAACGAGTTCGGCTTCGACTACTTGCGCGACAACATGAAGTTCGAGCTGGCGCAGTACGTCCAGCGCGGACATCGCTTCGCGATCGTCGACGAGGTGGACAGCATCCTCATCGACGAGGCGCGGACGCCGCTCATCATTTCCGGTCCCGCGGAGGATTCGACGGACCTCTACTACGAGGTCGATCGCATCATCCCGAAGTTGTCGCCCGGCGCGGTGACCCAGGGGCACACGAAGGCGGAGGATTGAGAGCGCCTCGAGGCCACGGGCGACTACCTCATCGACGAGAAGCACAAGACGGTGCAGCTCACCGAGAGTGGCATGGCCAAGGCCGAGAAGCTGCTCGCCCACCGGATCGCGCCGGGTTCGGGCGGCCTCTACGACCCGGCGAACATGCCGCTGCTCCACCACGTGCACCAGGGACTGCGCGCGCACACGATCTTCCGGCGCGACACCGAGTACATGGTGAAGGACGGTCAGGTCGTCATCGTCGACGAGTTCACGGGACGGTTGATGCCGGGACGGCGATGGAGCGACGGCCTGCACCAGGCGGTCGAGGCCAAGGAGAAGGTCAAGATCGAGCGCGAGAATCAGACGCTCGCGACGATCACCTTCCAGAACTACTTCCGCAAGTACGCCAAGCTCTCCGGCATGACCGGCACCGCCGAGACGGAAGCCGAAGAGTTCGCGAAGATCTACAAGCTCGACGTCATCGTCGCCCCGCCGAACCGGCCGCTCGCGCGCAAGGAGGAGCCGGACAGCGTCTATCGCACCGAGCGCGAGAAGCTGGAAGCGATCCTCACCGACATCGTCAGCAAGCAGGAGTCAGGGCGTCCGACGCTCGTCGGCACGGTCTCGATCGAGAAGTCCGAGAAGCTGAGCGGCATGCTCAAGCGGCGCGGCATCAAGCACATCGTCCTGAACGCGAAGTACCACGCGCAGGAAGCCGAGATCGTCGCGCAGGCCGGCCGGCGGGCCGCCGTGACGATTGCCACGAACATGGCCGGCCGGGGCACCGACATTCTGCTCGGCGGGAACCCGGAGTACATGGCCCGACAGCAGTGCCTGGCGGATCAGGTGGCGGAGCGGCTGCCAAAAGGCCAGGAGAAGTTCGTCGACGACGACGAGTTCGTCTACTTCTACCACCTGGAAAGCTTCTATCGCGTGCCGCGCGCCGACTACGAGCGCATCTCGAACGCGTTCAAGGAGCAGACGAGCGCCGAGCACGAAGAGGTCGTCGCGCTCGGAGGGCTCCACATCATCGGCACGGAACGTCACGAAGCGCGGCGCATCGACAACCAGTTGCGCGGGCGCGCCGGCCGTCAGGGCGATCCGGGATCCTCGCGTTTCTATCTGTCGCTCGAAGACGATCTGATGCGCATCTTCGGGTCGGAGCGTATCGCCGGCCTGATGCAGCGACTCGGCATGGAAGAGGGCGTGCCGATCGAGCACGGGATGGTCACCAAGGCGATCGAGCGCGCGCAGCGGCAGGTCGAAGCGCAGAACTTCTCGACCCGCAAACACCTCCTCGAGTACGACGACGTCATGAACAAGCAGCGTGAGAACGTCTACACGCTGCGCCGCGAAATACTCGACGGCAAGGTCACGTACGAGGAAGAAACGCTCGACACGCGTGAGTACGTGATGGCGCTGGCCGAGACCGCGACGGAGCAGCTCGTCGACACCCACGCGAACAAGGAGCAGGGCGCGGACGAATGGGACATGGACGCGATTGCCCGCGGCGCGTCGGAATTGTTCGGGCTCGAACCGGAAGCGATCGACGGACTCTCGTTGAGAGACCAGAACCCCGACGAGATGGTCGACGGCATCTACGACCTGGCGAAGGCGCGGTACGAGGAGAAGGAAAAACTCCTGCCAGATCCAATGATCCTGCGCCGCGTCGAGCGGGACGTGATGCTGCAGATCGTCGATGCGCAGTGGAAGGACCACCTCTACAGCCTCGACCACCTGAAAGAGGGGATCGGTCTCCGCGGCTACGGTCAGCGGGATCCGCTCGTCGAGTACAAGCGCGAGAGCTTTGATTTGTTTCAGGCGATGAAGGCCCGCATCGACGAAGAAATGGTGCGGTATCTGTGGCGCTTGCGGCCGGTGATCGAGGCCCAGCCCGGCAGCGGCGCGCCGCCACCGCCCGTGGCCGCGCCCTGCGCCGAGAAGGCCGTCGCCGATGACCCTGAGCGGCGGGTCGTCCTCGACCGCGCCGGCACCCTTCTCGGCAAGCGCCGCACCGCGGCCCGCCCGCACGGGCGGCGACGATGCGGCCGTGACGACCGTCCGCCGCGACGATCCGAAGGTCGGCCGCAACGACCCGTGCTGGTGCGGCAGCGGCAAGAAGTTCAAGAAATGCCACGGGGCGTGACCCCTGGCGTGACGCTGATGGAGCCCCATGACGAGTTCCCCTAACGGCGCCGCTCAAATCGGCGCCGGACTTCCCGAAGCATTGACCTTCGACGACGTGCTGCTCGTGCCACGGCACTCCCAGGTGCTGCCCAGTCAAGTGGACGTCGGTTCCCAGCTCACGACCCGCATTCGCCTCAACGTTCCCATCCTCAGCGCCGCCATGGACACCGTCACCGAGAGCCGCCTGGCGATCGCGATGGCGCAGCACGGCGGCCTCGGCGTGATTCACAAGAACCTGTCGATTGAAGAACAGGCCTCGGAAGTGGATCGCGTCAAGCGGTCGGAAAGCGGCATGATCGTCAATCCGATCACCCTCTCCCCCAAGCACCGGATCTACGAGGCGCTCGACCTGATGAAGAAATACCGCATCAGTGGCGTGCCGATCACTGAGGACGGCAGCAAGGAAGGCCGGCTCACCGGCATCCTGACGAACCGCGACCTGCGATTCGAGACCAAAGTCGATCGGCCGATCAGCGAAGTCATGACGCGCGAGAATCTCGTCACCGTGCCGATCGGGACGACGCTGGATCAGGCCCGCGAGATGTTCCACCGGCACAAGGTCGAGAAGCTGCTGGTCGTGGACGCCGACTACCGCCTCAAGGGGCTGATCACCGTCAAGGACATCCAGAAGCTCGTGAAGTACCCCAACGCGTGCAAGGACGGCCTGGGACGGCTGCGCGTGGGCGCGGCGGTCGGCGTCAGCCGCGACACGATGGACCGCGCGGAGGCGCTCGTCAGCGCGCACGTCGACATACTCGTCATCGACACGGCGCACGGCCATTCGCAGGGCGTGCTCGACATGGTGGCGAAGGTGCGCGAACGCTATCCCGACGTGGACGTGGTCGCCGGCAACGTCGCGACCGCCGGGGCGACGCGCGCGCTCATCGAGCGCGGCGTCAACGCCGTCAAGGTCGGCATCGGCGCCGGATCCATCTGCACGACGCGCGTCGTCGCCGGCATCGGCGTCCCGATGATCACCGCGATTGCCGACTGCGCGCGCGCGGCCGCGGACGCCGGCGTGCCGATCATCGCCGATGGCGGCATCCGATATTCAGGCGACATCGTCGAAGAGCCTCGCGGTCGGAGCCAGCTCGACGATGATCGGGAGTCTTTTCGCCGGCACCGACGAGAGCCCGGGCGAGATCATCCTGTATCAGGGGCGGAGCTTCAAAGAGTACCGGGGTATGGGCTCGATCGGCGCGATGCGCGCCGGCAGCCGCGATCGCTACTTCCAGGACGAGTTCGATCTCGAGAGCGGCGGCACCGGCGCCGAGAAGCTCGTGCCGGAAGGCATCGAAGGCCGCGTGGCGCACAAAGGCAGCGTGTCCGCCATGATCCACCAGCTCGTGGGCGGCCTGCGCGCCGGCATGGGCTACTGCGGATGCCGCGACGTGCAGACGCTCCAGCAGGAGGCCACACTGATGCGCGTCACGTCCGCCGGCGTCCGTGAAGGCCACGTGCACGATGTCATCATCACGAAGGAAGCGCCGAACTATCGGGTGGAATCGAGATAGATCCTTGCATTGATGATTTGAAATTTGAAATTGATGATCCATTGATGGTCGATGATTGAGGATCTGAGATTGAGGATCGAAAGCTCTCAATCTTCAATCGCCGATCATCAATCACTCAATCATCAATGGATCATCAATCTCAAATTCGCAAATCATCAATGCGAATGATCTGAGATCCGAATCCGTCGCTCGTCTCCCCCGGCGTGCTCGATTTCGACCGTGATCGCATCGGTCGGCCTCCGCGCCCAGCGGTCGGGCCATTCGACGACCAACACACTGTCTTCCCAGAGATCTTCGAGCGCGAGATCGTCCACCTCGGCCGGTGACAACCGGTACAGGTCCACGTGCTGCATTCGCACGCGGCCCGCGTATTCCTGAACGATCGTAAACGTCGGGCTCGAGACCGCGTCGGGATCGCCGCCGAGTCCCTCCGCCAGGCCGCGTGCGAAGGCCGTCTTGCCGGCGCCGAGGGGGCCGACCAACAGGACGGCGTCGCCGGGCGCCAGGCTCGCACCCAGCGTTCGGCCGACCGCGGTCGTCTCGGCTTCGGTGTGGGTCGTGTGGGCGGTCACGACGACTGCGGGGGCGTCTGCCGTCGGCGTGACGTGACCTCGAGAAACGCGTCGCCCAGCCGGTCGGCGAGGTCGCCCGCCACGAGCGCCGCCTCGCCCTCGTCGGCGGCCGCCTGATCGCCGGCGACACCGTGCAGATAGACGGCGATGCGGACCGCGGCGTCAGGATCGAGCAACTGTCCCAGCCATGCGCCGATCATGCCGGCAAGGACGTCGCCGGTCCCGCCGGTGGCCATGCCCGGATTGCCGGTCAGATTGATGGTCGTCTTGCCGTCCGGCGCCGCAATGACCGTGCGGTGGCCTTTCAGCACGACGTGGACACGGTGCGTGGCCGCAAATTCCCGAGCCACCTCCAGCCGGTGCGCCTGGACGTCGTCAGTGGACAGCCCCGTGAGCCTGGCCATCTCGCCGGGGTGCGGCGTGATGACAATCGCGGTGCTGTCCCGGCCCTCGAGCCGCGCGGGTTCAGCCGCAAACGCGTTGAGCGCGTCTGCGTCGAGGACGAGCGGCACGCCCGACCGCTCGACGAGCGCGTGAACCAGCGCTGCAGTTGACGGTGAGCGCCCGAGGCCCGGTCCGACGACCAGAACGTCCGCGTTGAAAGCCAGCAGGTGATCGAGCGCGTCGGCTGACAGCGTGCCGTCCGCGGCCTCGGGGAGCGCCAGCGTCATGTATTCGGCGCCGAGCGCGGCGACGATCGGTGACGACGACCGCGGCGAGGCGACGGTGACGAGGCCGGCGCCCGACCGAAGCGCGCCACGGGCGGCAAGACTCGCGGCGCCCGTGCGTCCAGGCGAACCGGCGACGACGAGCACGTGCCCGTAGTCGCCCTTGTGCGAATCGGCGCTCCGCGGCTCGATGAGCGCGCGCACGCTGTCGCGCGTCAGCAACTCCACCCAGGGACCGTCCACGCTGCGAATGACGGCCGACGGAATGCCGATGTCCGCGATGACGAGCTTGCCGGTCAACGCTTCGGCCGGTGGCAGGACCAGCGGGAGTTTGGGCGCGGCGAGCGCCACCGTGAGCGTGGCGTTCAACGGCAGGTCCAGGCACTTCCGCGGTGTCCGCTGAGAGTCCGCTTGGGAGATCGACGGAGACCACCGGGCGGTCCGATGCGTTCAAGTCAGCGACGATCGTCTCCGCGAGGCCCGTCAAGCGGGCCGCTTGATGCCGGTGCCGAACAGGGCGTCCACGACGAGATCCGATCCGAGAACGTCAGAGCCGTGGAGCTCCCACGCCCCGGCGTCGGCAATTTCGACGACGTCGCCGCCGACGTTGCGCAGTACCTCGAGGTTCGTGCGGGCATCGCCCTTCACGTCCGCGGCCTGGCCCAGGAGGTAGACCCCAACCTCGAGTCCGCGCTCGAGCAGCGTGCGGGCCACCACGAGACCGTCTCCGCCGTTGTTGCCGCGTCCGCAGAGCACGGCGACGCGCAACGAGTCGAGGTCTTCGAACGATGACTCCATGGCCGCCACGACCTGGCGGCCGGCGTTCTCCATGAGCACGACGGAGGCGATGCCGACGTCCTCAATCGTCCGTCGATCCGCCTCCCTCATCTGTTCGGTGTTGAGTACGCGCATCGTGATCGCGGCTGGTCAGACGATAGACTACCGCAATGGCCGCAGTCGTCCACGTGAACGGGAAGATCCTGACCGAAGAGCACGCGACCGTGTCGGTCTTCGACCACGGGTTCTTGTTTGGCGAAGGCATCTACGAAACCCTGCGAACATACCAGCGCAGGCCGTTCCTGCTCGACCGGCATCTCGCCCGTCTGCGCCATTCGGCGTCGCTCATGGCGCTCGACGTGCCATTCTCGGACGAGGAGCTGGGCCGCCGGGTCAGCGAGACCATGGCCGCGCATCCGGCGCTGGACGAGGCCTACATCCGCATCCTTCTGACGCGTGGCGTCGGGGATCTCTCGTACAGCCTCTCCGCCACTCCCACGCCCTCCCTCGTCATCATCGTCAAACCCTTCGTCCCGCACCCGGAGCGCGCGTTCACGCACGGGATTCCGGTCGTCGTCGTCGGCATCCGGCGCAACCATCCTGACGCGCTGAATCCGATGATCAAGTCCAACAATCTCTTGAACAACGCGCTCGCCATGCAGGAAGCCCTGCGCCGGGGCGGCCAGGAAGCGCTGATGCTCAATCAGGCCGGCCAGATCGCTGAGTGCTCGCAGTCGAACATCTTCCTCGTTCGCCGCGGCGAGGTCGTCACTCCCCCGCTGTCTGCCGGGTTGCTGCCGGGCATCACCCGCGAGTACGTGCTGGAACTGGCGGCCGACCTGAAGATCCCCGCGCGCGAGATTCAGCTCGGCCTCGACGACCTCGAGGCGGCCGACGAGGCGTTCCTGACGGGCACGACGCGGGAAGTGACACCCGTTGTGACCGTTGACGGGCGTGCGGTAGGTGACGGGAGGCCGGGAACGATTACGCGGCGCCTGTTGGAAGCATTCCGCAGGAAATGTACTGTAAGGCCTACAGGCCTTCCACCGAAGGAACGTTCCAAACCAAGTAAGAAGACTTTCCCGTCCACGCCGGGATTGCTCGGTGCGGTCTTCGCGTTCGACAAGTGATGGAATTTGTAGCCCACTCGGAGCCACGTGCGGTCGTTCATCCGCAGCCGCACTCCCCCGCCGAAATCGAACGTGAAGTTGAATGACCGCGCGTCCACAACCGGAATGTTTCGCGTGAACCACAACCCGCCCATCGTGCCCTCGGCGTAGAAACCGACGGGGCGTGACGCGTCGAACTGTAGCTCGAGGGCGATGGGCGCAATGCCGATGCCGGTCACACTGGAACGGCCATCCTCGATCGTCTCCATTTCGCCCGTGGCTGATGTTCCGCACCGAGCGATAGTTCGGGTTGTTCGACACAACGATCAGCGGAATCGCTTCGGGTGCGTACGCAAACGTCCAGCGGCGGCCCTGCACGATCGGGAACGCGGCGTGAACACCGACCAGTACGTGGTGGCGGTCCGGCGTCAGGCCCCAATGATGGCCAACCGGCGAATGGCGGGAGATCCCGACGTACGGCGTGATCGTCCAGGGGCGCCGAGGCCGGACCGTCGGCGCGCCCATGTCCTGAGCGCCGGCACGGCGGGCAGCGCCGCCAGCGCGACCATCAGGAGGATGCCGACCCTACGCCGGTTGTTCGTCGTACGCATCGATCGGCGGACACACGCACATCAGGTTGCGGTCGCCGAAGGGATTGTCGATCCGCGAGACCGGCGGCCAGAATTTCGCGTGGCGCAACCCGGGCACCGGGAACGCCGCCTGTTCGCGCGAATACACGTGCGGCCACTCGTCAGCCGAGACGTCCTCAGCCGTGTGCGGCGCGTTCTTGAGCGGATTGTCGAGGCGATCCGATCGGCCTTCGACAATCGCGTCAATCTCGGCTCGAATCGCGAGCATCGCGTCGCAGAACCTGTCGAGCTCGACCTTCGGCTCGCTCTCGGTGGGTTCCACCATCAGCGTGCCGGGCACCGGGAACGACACCGTCGGCGCGTGAAATCCGTAGTCCATCAGCCGCTTGGCGACGTCCTGTTCGTCCACGCCCGACTGCGGCTTGAACGGGACGCAGGTCGAAGATGAGCTCGTGAGCGACGCGGCCGCGCGATCCGCTGTAGAGCACCGGGAAGCTGCGCTCGAGCCGGGCCTTGATGTAGTTCGCGTTGAGCATCGCCACGCGCGTGGCCGACGTTGCGCCCGTGCCGCCGAGCATTCGCAGGTAGCCGTACGAGATCAGCAGGATGCTGGCGCTGCCCCACGGCGCGGCCGAGACCGGGGCGATGGCGTTCGTGCCGCCGGTCGTGACGATCGGATGTCCCGGCAGGAACGGCGTCAAGTGGGCGGCGACCGCGATCGGTCCCATGCCCGGTCCGCCGCCGCCGTGCGGAATCGCGAACGTCTTGTGCAGGTTGAGGTGACACACGTCGGCGCCAATCGCCGCGGGGCTGGTCAGGCCGACCTGCGCGTTCATGTTCGCGCCATCCATGTAGACCTGGCCGCCGTGCTCGTGCACGACTGCGCAGACCTCACGGATGCGCGTCTCGAACACACCGTGCGTGCTGGGGTAGGTCACCATCAGGCACGACAACCGGTCGCGATGCTGCGTGGCCTTCGCGCGTAGATCGTCCACGTCGATGTTGCCGCGGTCGTCGCAGGCCACGATGACGACGGCCATGCCGGCCATCGACGCGCTGGCGGGATTGGTGCCGTGCGCCGATTGCGGAATGAGCGCGATGTCCCGCTTCGCGTCGCCGCGCGACTTGTGGAAGGCCTGGATCACAAGGAGGCCCGCCAGCTCGCCCTGCGCGCCGGAATTGGGCTGGAGCGACACGCCTGGCAGTCCCGTGATGGTCGCGAGCGCCTGCTCGAGCTCGCTGAAGACTTGCCGATATCCCCGCGTTTGTTCGACCGGCGCGAACGGGTGCATGCGCGCGAACTCCGGCCAGCTCACCGGCATCATCTCGGCCGCCGCGTTCAGCTTCATCGTGCAGGAGCCGAGCGGAATCATCGCCGTGTCGAGTCCGAGGTCCCGGCGCTCGAGCCGCCGGATGTAGCGCATCATCTCGGTCTCGGAATGGTGCGTGTTGAAAACCGGGTGCGTCAGGAACGATGGACGTGCGCGCGAACGGCGCCGCGAGTCGTCCACCTGGGTCGGCCTCGAGCGCGCCCGGACGACTTCCCGCGTCGCCGAACGCCGCGACGATGTCGGCCAGGTCATCCTGGCTGACCGTTTCGTTCAGCGAGATCTGAACGGCGTCGTCGGACGGATAGCGGAAGTTGATGCCGCGAGACTCGGCCGCGGCTCGCAGTTTGGCGACACGGCCCGGATCACCTTCGAGCCGAAGCGTGTCGAAGTACGCGGCGTTGGTCTGGCGCCACCCGCCCGCGGTCACAGCCTTCTCCAACCGTCGCGTCTGCTCATGCACGCGAGACGCGATGGCCGTGATGCCAGCGGGTCCGTGATACACGGCATAGAACGCCGCCATGTTGGCGAGGAGCGCCTGCGCCGTGCAGATGTTCGACGTCGCCTTCTCGCGCCGGATGTGCTGCTCGCGGGTCTGCAACGCCATCCGGTACGCACGACGGCCCCGCGCATCGACCGAGACGCCGATGATGCGTCCGGGCATCTGCCGCACGAATCGTTCACGCGTCGCAAAGAACGCCGCATGCGGCCCGCCGTACCCGAGCGGCACGCCAAAGCGCTGGGCGTTGCCTACGACCACGTCGGCGCCCGCCTCACCGGGCGGCGCAACAATCGCGAGCGTCAGGAGATCCGTGCCGACGGCGACCAGCGCGCCCGCCTCATGCGCCCGCGCGACCACCGGCGCGAGATCCACCAGCGCGCCGCGGTCGTCGGGCGACTGCAGGTACGCGCCGAACACGTCGTCGCCGAATCGCATCGCGGCGGGGTCGGCGACGCGCAGCGTGAGACCGAGCATCTCGGCGCGGGACGCCAGCAACGCGCGGACTTGCGGAAACACATGTTCCGCGACCAAAAGCACCTTGGCGTCAGGCTTCTTGCTGACACGGCGCATGAGGCCGATCGCCTCCGCGGCGGCGGTCGCCTTCATCGAGGAGCGACGCGTTCGCCACCTCCATCCCCGTCAGGTCGGTGACCATCGTCTGGAAACTGAGGAGCGACTCGAGGCGGCCCTGTGCGATCTCCGCCTGATACGGCGTGTACGGGGTGTACCAGCCGGGATTTTCGAAGACGTTCCGCTGGATGACGGCCGGCGTAATCGTGTCGTGGTAGCCGAGGCCGATGTAGTTGCGGCACACGCGGTTCATGCCCGCGATCGTTCGGAGACGGCGGTGATATTCGAACTCCGTCTCGGCGTCCGGCAGGGCCAGCGGCGTGGTCCGGCGGATGTCGGCCGGGACGATCTCGTCCATCAGGACGTCGAGACTCGCGGCGCCGACCGTCGAGAGCATTTCCGGAAGGTCCTCGGCGCCCGGTCCGAGGTGCCGGGATTCGAAGGCGTTCAATTCAGGCTGAGAGGTCTTCGTCGTCAACGTCTTATTGCACCAATGCGCCGTAGGCCGAGGCGTCGAGCAGGGACGCCGATTCGTCCGGGGCGCTCGGCTTCAGCCGGATCATCCATGTCTCGTGGGGCGTCTTGTTCACGGCCTCGGGGTGCGTGTCGAGTTGCCGGTTGACGGCGACGATTTCCCCGGAGACCGGCGAGTACAACTCGGACACGGCCTTGACCGATTCGATCGTGCCGAACGACTCGCCCTGCTTGAGGGTGCGCCCGATTTCGGGAAGCTCGACGAACACGACATCTCCGAGTTGCCGCTGGGCGAAATCCGTGATGCCGACGAGAACTTCCCCGCCATCCTGCCGCAGCCACTCGTGATTCTTTGTGTACTTCAGGTCTGTTGGAAACATTCCAGCTCCGACAAAGAAACCGAGGGGCTTCGCCCCTGCGGACACCCTACGGCGTCGTTCGCGGGGACCCTAGGAAGCCCCGCTCCACTCCGCCGACTCGCTCGCTTCCGCTCGCTCGTTTCACATCCGGTCAGCGCGGCCTCTTGTAGAACGGCTCCGCCACCACGACGGCACTACAGGAGCGACCACGAACGTCGATGTCCAGACGTGTACCGACCCCCGTGAGCTCCATCGGGACCATCGCGAAGCCAATCGCCTTCTTGAGGAAAGGCGTCTGCGTCCCGCTGGTCACGACCCCGCAGGGCGCACCGTTCGACATCACGGGATAGCCGTGACGGGCGATTCGCGCGTTCGGTCATCTCGAACGCGACGAGCTTCCGAGTGAGCCCGCCGGCCTTCTGCGCTCTCAGCGGGGCGTCGCCGACGAACCGGTCCTTCTTCCAGCCGATGAGCCAGCCGAGGCCGGCTTCGAGGACCGTCGTGCGCTCGTCCATGTCGCTGCCAGAAAGTCGCATGCAGGCTTCGAGGCGCAACGTGTCGCGCGCGCCCAGGCCACACGGGCGAATATCCACGCTCTTGCCGGCGTCGATCAGGGCCCGCCACACCCGGCTCGCGTCGGCCGGCGGTACGAACAACTCGAAACCGTCTTCGCCGGTGTAACCCGTGCGAGAAATTGTCGCCCGCACCGACGCGACTTCACCCGTGGTGAACCAATAGGTACTTGATGCTCGCCAGGTCCACGGCCGTCAACTGCTGCGCGATGTTCGCTGCTTCGGGGCCCTGGACTGCAATCAGGGCATAGCGTGCGCTGGCGTTCACGAGAGCGACGTCGCCGCCCTCTGCAGCAGCCTGACTCTTGATCCAGGCCCAGGCCTTCGCCACGTTTCCTGCGTTGACGACGAGCAGGTAGTGCTCGTCCGCGAGCCGATAAACCAGCACATCGTCGACAAATGTGCCTTCCGGTGTCGTGAGCGCCGAGTACTGCGCCTGGCCGATGGAGAGCCGCGAGGCATCGTTGGTCGTGATCCACTGGACGAACGAGAGGGCGTCGGCGCCGGCCACCTCGATCTCACCCATGTGGCTGACGTCGAAGAGTCCCGCGCGGGTTCGAACGGCCATGTGCTCGTCGGTGATGCCGGAGTACTCGACGGGCATGTTCCACCCGGCGAACTCGACCATGCGAGCGCCACTGGCGACGTGAACCGCGTGAAGCGGCGTCTTACGCAGTTCGGTTGGAGCGCTTGACGTCATTGGTGGCGGGTCCAGGCGGCCGCGATTTCGGCAACATGCAGGACCAGTCAACGTACTATCCGCCAGTCTGGCGGGTCAAGGACGGCGCGCCGGCACTATCCTACGCAGCGGAGGTGTCAAGTGCCCCAGAGACTATTGCTGCTCTGCCGTCTTCGCTGCTGTGCGTGGCCGTGACCGGAAGTCCTGCCACGGCGGCTCAGAGTTCGACGGGAACTGAGTGTTCCCTGGTTGGCAAGGGAGCGTTCTCGGTCGGTTGGACGGAGACGGTTAATACACAGCGATACCGTTGCCTCGCGACGTTCGACGGGGCCTTGAAACGCGCGGGTACCGCGTGGGTCCGAGTTGATGCAGAGGGCCGGCCGCAAGTGCCTTAGCTCGCGTAGCAGCGAGCCGTAACGCCATCACCAACACGAATCGTTCCTCGTCGCGCGCCACGTCCGCGTTGAGCGCCAGGCGCCCGCCGAACCGGCGGCCAATGTCACGCAGCACTTCGGGATCCCGATGCAGGGTGTCCGGATCCACGGTTGTCATCGGGCAACGCGCGCGCAACGAGTCGAGTTGCACGACGACGTCTCCGATGTGCAGTTCGGCGCCCGGCCACGTTCGCTCGGCAAGGTCTTCGACGCCGCCAATGAGAATGTTGGGGCGGAGGCGCCGGACATCACGGCCGAACAGCGGCGACCGCCCCGTCCGTCGCCACGAGCAGCGGGAGGACGTCGAAGCGCTCCGCACCAGCGGACTCCTCCAGCCACGCGTCGTCGCCCGCGGCGGCTTTCACGAGCGCCAAGGCCTCCGGGCTGTCCCATGGGTGGCCGTTGATGAGGGGGCGATGGTCCGGGCCCGTCGTTCCGCGGAGACCCAGCAGCCGATAGTGGAGCCGCGACGTGCGGATGCCTTCCGGGCCGCGAACGTGCACCAATCGGTCGCCGGAGACGCCATCGGGGCCAATGGCTGGCCGTCGATAGACGTTCGCCCGCCAGTGTTTTCACGGGATAGCGCCAGAGACCCGCCACGTAGAGAGACATCGGCCTCAGCTGTGACGCCGGAGGCCTCGTCCGGGTTACACGTTCAGACGACGGCATCGCAACGAACGGACAGCGTGTGGCGATCGGGGCTTTCTGGCGCTCGCTGCGAGAGGACCTGGTTGAAGGTCAGGTGCGCCTGCAGCGTGTGGTAGCTGATGTCCAGGACCTCACAAGCGCGCCGCTTGTTCCCGCCACAGCGCGCCAGCACCAGGTGAACGTAGCGACTGCTCCACGCTCGCAGGGAATCGTCGGACTGGGGTTCCGCACCGAGTACCTTGCGGCCTGCACCCCGCAGGTGGTCGGGCAGATCGGCAAGCGCGATCTCCGGTCGTGAAGCCAGCGCCACCGCGCGCTCGAGGACGCGGCCCAACTGCCGGACGTTGCCTGGCCAGTCGTAGGCGACGAGGGCCTCGGAGGCGTTGGGTGCGACCGTCATCGTGACGGTCGGCGAGTAAATGGACAGAAAGTGGCGCACGAGCAGCGGGATGTCTTCGCGACGCGTCCGGAGCGGCGGTACGACGATCTCCACGCCGGACAGCCTGTAGTACAAATCCGCGCGGAACCGTCCGGCCGCGACCATGTCGTGCAGGCTGCGATTGGTCGCCACGACGACTCGTGTGTCGATCTTGGTCGACGCGTGCCCGCCGATCCGTTCGACCGTCATGTCCTGCAGGACGCGAAGGAGCTTGGCTTGTGCGGCCGGCGACAAGTCCGCGACTTCATCCATGAAGAGCGTGCCTTGATCGGCCTGCTCGAACTTGCCGTGACGACCCCGTACGCCCGTCGCGATGCGCTCCTCGATGCCGAAGAGCTCCGCCTCGACGAGCGTCTCGACAAGAGCGGCGCAGTTGACCGCGACGAAAGGTCCTCGATGCCGTGGGCTTCTCGCGTGAATCTCGCGAGCCACCAACTCCTTGCCGGCGCCGCTTTCGCCCTCAACGAGCACCGTGAAGCTCGTTCGCGCCACGCGCAGGACGCGTGCCCGCAGTTCGTGCATGACCCGGCTCTCGCCCACCATCATCGCCACCCCATTCGGCAAACCGGAATCAACTTCGGTACCACACGGAAGCTGCTCCGGTTGCTGCGTGGTCGTTCTCAGGGCCGCTGCCGCGCGGGTAGCGACTTCCCGTGGCCGGGCCGCCGCCAGCCCCAGACGAGTCGTCGCTACCCGCGACCTCAGCGCCAGGTCCGGGATCCCGCGTCGTAGCGGAGCACTCGGGTTCGTCCCGTCACGTTGCCAACGCGGACGACGTACTGCTGTCCGCGGGCGGACCGGAGGTAGACGCTCCCCGCCGTTCCCGAACCTTCCGGCGAGAAACTCGCCATGTCGCTCGCCCCGAACCGGACCGGGTCCGCCGATCCGGGTTCGCCGTCCGGCCCCTTCAGTCCAGGATCGACCGCGATGGTCACACCCTCGAACATCTGACCGAGGTCGAAGGGCCCGTCCGGACATCGATCCACGCCCGCAATGACGTCGGCCCGGCGCAGGCCGTTTCCGTTGCCGTCCTGACAGGCGCGGACCTGCCACTGGCCGCCCACGGCATCGAACACAAGCCCCGACGTCTGTCGTCTGGAACACCGCGAGTTGGCGCGCCAGCCGCAGGCGCGCGGCCACGAACCCAGCGGCATCCCGTGCGCGGCTGCTGTCGATCGAGTACGCGGTGGCAGGCACCGCGAGCGTCATCAGGATCGAGATAATCGCGAGCCCGACGAGCAGCTCGACGAACGACGATCCGTCCGACGAGCGCATCACCGCTCCGCGCTCTTCGGCGGAACGACCGTGACGAGTGGCTTGAGCCTGAGGAAGTTGCGCTCGCCGATTCCCTGGACGTTCATGAGCTCTTCGATTTTCTTGAAGCCACCGCTCTTCTGGCGGTACTCGAGGATGCGCGTAGCCATCGCGGCGCCGACGCCGGGCAGCTTCTCGAGGTCCGCGGCGGTTGCCGCGTTCAGGTTGAGCGGGGCCGGCGCCGCCGCCGGAGCCTTCGCCTCCTGTCCCGCCGCTTCGATTCGTGTTTGTCCTCCGATGCCAAGCATTACCGCGCACGCCAGTGCCCCCGCCCACAGTCCGATGCGTACCATGACGTCTCTCCTCCCGTGCGCGGCGTGAATGCCGGCACCTTGCTGGCCGTCGCTGCCCTCGCGAACCGCGGGGCGCCGCGCGACGGCCGGTCCGTGGAACCTCCACGCAAACGGCCGGCCAGATCAGGTGTCGTGTGTCGTTGTCCGTCGAACTCCCTGTGGGCGCAGGGATTCCGATTCACGCGCTCATGCCGGCTGATCGTGGGACCGAGCGAAATGACGCCTTGGGTTACCGCGCGCGACAGCGCGCGCGCCTGAGTGGCAACCAGGCTTTCCGGTGGAACTACTCGATCAGAGGCGGACGGTCTGTGGCGTCGGAGGAGACGGCGATGATCCGAGGGTTCGCATCGCGAAGGACGTCGCGATATGCGACGGCAAAAATTTCCCAGGAGGTCACGAACAGGCCCGCGAGAATCGGACCGATGATGAAGCCGACCGGTCCGAACGTCGAGAATCCCGCCGAGCGTCGAGAACAGGATCATGAGGTCGTGCATCTTCGTGTCGCGGCCAACGAGTCGCGGTCGCAGCAGGTTGTCCACCGACCCAACGATGAGCGCACAGAACGCGGCCAGGAGCACGGCCTTCATGACCTCGCCGTTCGCCGCGAGGATGATGCAGGCCGGAACCCACACGAGCGCGCCGCCGATCGCTGGCAGGATCGACAGCACGACCATGACCAGCGACCAGAAGAGGGCGTCCGGGATGCCCACGACGCGCGAACGCGAGACCGGCCAGCCCGCCCTGGACGATTCCGATGATGATCGTGCCTTTGACCGTGGCTCGCGTGACGGACATGAAGCGATGCGTCATCTGTTCCCGGTCGTCCTCGTTGAGCGGCAGGTAGCTCAGGAGCGCCTGCAACATGCGCTGCCCGTCGATCAACAGGAAGAACATCGAGTAGAGCATCAAGAAGAACTGGAACACGAACGTGACCGTGCCGCGCGTCGTGCTCGACAACGAACCCACGAGGAAGGTGCCCACGGCACCCACGACGTCACCGAGCCGCGTGATGATCTGATCACGGTACGGCTCGAGACGTGCCAAGCCTGGTACCCGGCGCACCTGTTCGTCGAAGAACGTCGGCTCATTGATCAGCCGCTCGATGAACGGCGCGATGCTGTCGGTGACGCGAAGGGCTTGATTCACGACGACGCCCAGGATTGCGAGCATCGGGACCACGACGAGGACCAACATCAAGAGCAGCGTGAGACCGGAGGCCAGCGGGCGGTTGCCTTTGACGACCGGAAGCATGCGCGCGTAGACCGGGTGCGCAAGCCCTGAGAAAATCGCGGCCAGCAGGATCGTCGTGAGAAACGGCTGCAGTAGCGCCAGGAAGCCGACCGAGATGGCGACGACGAGCAGCAGCAGGAACGTCTTGCGGAAGCGGGCTTCGGTCATAGGCGGCGTGAGGCCTCGACTACACTACCCGTGCGAAGGAGTGCTGGCAAATGACGTTCGGATTTCTGATTTTTCCCGAGGTGGAGGAGCTGGACTTCGTGGGGCCGTGGGAGATCGTGGGCACCTGGGGCAAGTTCTACGGTGGTCCCGACACCCGTGTGACCATCGCCGAGGCCGCCAAGCCCATCGAGTGCGCCAACGGGTTGTCCGTGAACCCGCACGTCACCTTCGAATCGTGCCCCACGCTCGACTATCTGCTCGTGCCCGGCGGCCGGGGTTCGCGCCGCGAAGTGGACAATCCCGCGTTCATCGACTTCATCCGGCAGCAAGCGGCTGGCTGCCGGGCGGTGCTGTCGGTCTGCACCGGGTCATTCCTGCTCGAGCGGGCCGGCGTGCTCGAGAACAAGCGGGCGACGACGCACTGGGGCGAGCTGCCCAAGCTCCGTAAGCTCAAGGACCTCGACGTCGTCGAGGAGCGGTTCGTGAGGACAGGAAACGTCTGGGTGGGCGCTGGTGTGTCTGCGGGCACTGACCTCGCGCTGGCGTTCATCGCGAGCGAAGCCGGCGAGGATGTGGCGAGCCAGGTGCAGTTCTTCGCCGAGTACTACCCGTCAGCCAAGCGCTATGGCCGCGCCCACCGGGACGAACAGGCGCCGGCGTACGTCAAGGCCGAGGAAAAAGTGGTCGGGTGAATTTCCGAGCCACGGAATAATTCACCCGACCACTTTTGCGTGCGACTGGGGCGAGGTCTTGTACCACGCCACTGTCCGGCGCAGCCCCTCTTCCAACGACACCGAGGACGCAAACCCGAGCAGACGCTTCGCTTTGGTGATGTCGGCCTGAGAATCGCGCACGTCGCCCTCGCGCGTGGGACCGAACGTCGGCTCGATCTGGCGGTCGAGAATGCCTTGCAGCGTCCGCACGAGGTCGAGGAGGCTGATGCGGTCCCCCAGCCGCGACGTTGATCACCTCGCCCGCGACGCCTGGCGCCTCCGCTGAGGCGAGGACGCCCGCGACGACGTCGCCGACGTAGGTGAAGTCGCGCGTCTGCAGACCATCGCCCAGCACGAGCGGCGGACGCCCCTGGACCAGTGCCTCGATGAACAGCGAGATCACGCCCGAGTACGGCGACCCCGGCTGTTGCCGCGGGCCGAACACGTTGAAGTAGCGCGTCGACACCGTCTCGAACCCGTAGAGACGCGTGAACATCTGGCAGGACCTGCTCGGACACCAGTTTCTGAAGCGCGTACGGCGAGAGAGGCTCGGCCGGCATGTCCTCGCGCTTCGGCAACGCCGCCGCGTCGCCGTACACCGACGACGAGCCTGCGAACACGAGCCGCTTCACGCCCGCGTCACGCGCGGCGACGAGCAGTTCGACGGTGGCGGTGACGTTGGCCCGATTCGATCCAGCGGGGTCCTGCACCGACCGCGGCACGGACGGCCTGGCGGCCTGATGCAGCACGATCCCGCATCCGGCGACGGCCTTCCGCGCCACTTCGGCGTCCGCGAGGTCCCCCTCAACCAGCTCAACGCCGGCCGGGATGTTCTCCCGCAATCCTGAGGAGAAGTCGTCCGCGACCCGTACCTGGTGACCCCGGCGGACGAGCTCCTGGACGAGATGTGACCCGATGAATCCGGCGCCGCCGGTAACTAGCCATTTGTTATTGGTCATTTGTTATTGGCTATTTGCGGATTGATCATTGGTTATTGGACATTGCTCGGCGTGGCCACTGGCCGTTCAATAACCAATAGCCAACAACCAATCGCAAAATAGAAAATATTCAATAACCAACAGCAGATGGCTACCGCGGCCAGCCTGCCTGCGGCAGGCCCGGCGTGACTTTCAGCGCGTTCTGGTAGTAGACCTTCTTCAATACGACGTCCGGCAGATCCATGCCGTAGAGCTTCCAGAAGGCGTGGTAGTCCCGGTAGTAGTCGAAGTACTCGTCGGCGGTCTCGAACACGCGCCAGTAGTACGGGAACTCATCGGCGGCGAACGAATCCTTTCCGAACAGAATCCGATCCTGGTATTTCAGGAAGAATTCGCGGGCGGCACGCGGCTGGCGGCCGAAGTCGTAAAGCACGGCGCCCAGTTCGAGCACGAGGTTCGGCTGCGTGTCGAGCTGTTTCGAGGCACGCGCGAGGTCCGGCCCATACCAGTTGAAGTGCGCGCCGATGTACCGCGTCTTCGGATTGGCCGCGTACATCCGATCGCGCTCACCCATGAGTTCCTCGAACGTCGGGCTGCCCGGCTCGTAGTTGCGGCGATCGGCGAAGAGCGACAGCTCCAGCCACCGCTCGTTGTGCATGTCGAGCGGCGAGAAGAACTCCTGCGGCTCGCCCGTGTGGATGATCACGGGAATATTGAGCCGCGCGCAGAGATCCCACACGGGCTTCAGCGCCGGGTCGTCCACCTTGAGCCGGCTCCCATCGAATTTCTTCGCGGTCAGCCCGAGGTTCTTCGCGATCTTGAGTCCGATGGCACCGTGCTTGACGGCGGCTTCGAGATCGGCGACGGCCTTCTCGGCCCATCCGGGACCGCCTGCGCCGTTCCATTCAACATTCGCGAACACACGGAAGCGATCGGCGTACTTCGAGCTGCGAATGAAGTCCACCTTCTGCTTGACGACGTTCGGATCGGCCCCGCCACTGAGATTCACGAGAAGGCGCAGGTTGTTCGCGTCCATCTGGCGAATCATCTCTTCGATGTTCTCCGCCGTGATGCTCGTGTGGTTGTGGCTGTCGATGACCGGAAACTTCGCCTTCGGCACGAGATGCTTGGGCACGACGAGCGTCGTCCGGGGCCGGTAGTCGAGGATGGTGGGCGCCGGGAACTCAGGCGCCTGGCAGTTGCCGGGACGCGTTTCGGTCGTGCCGGCCGGGCACTCCTGTCCGGGCTGAATCTGGACGCCGCCGCGGCCCCCTCGTCCGCCGCCGCGGCCGCCGCGCCCGCGTCCCGCGCCGAGGCCACCCTGCTCCTGGCCGGCGGCGCGCGGCTGAGGCGCTGCTGGCGCCTGCTCGGCGATGACGTACACGCTCATGAGCGCGGTCGTGAGAAGGACAAGCGGGAATACGACGCATCCGCATCTGAAACTCCCGAAAAAGTGTTCCGCCGCAGGCGTCCCGTAAGCCGAATTCTGTTCCCGCCTTTCGGCGAGACAACAACCATTCCTCTAGACCCGGCATTGCTGGCGGGTTCAAGCGGCCTACCCGGAGGCTTCGGACGGGCCGTCCTCTGTCACCGACGCACACGACGTGCGCCGGTGCTTGTCGCCTCCCTATTTGGCCTTGCTCCGTGCGGGGTTTTGCCTGCCACCTGCCTCACAGCAAGCGCGGTGCGCTCTTACCGCACCTTTTCACCCTTACCCTTCGCCCTTCGCCCTTGCGCCGACTTCGGCGAGGGCGGTATATTTTCTGTGCCACTGTCCTTCGAGTTGCCCCGACCGGGAATTACCCGGCGCACTGCCCTCCGGAGTTCGGACTTTCCTCCCTCCGCCTTCGCTCTCCGCCTTGCGGCGTCGCGCTTCGGCGAGACGGCGGTTGTCTGGTCCGCTGCGGCGGAACGGGACGATTCTAGCAGGCTGGCCGAATTCCCGGTTCCCGGGGAACCGGGAACGGGAACCGGGAACGAGCGCTACTGTTCCCCGTCCTGCTTGATGTTGTACTGCTCGAGCTTCTTGTAGAGATTGCTGCGCGGCGTGTCGATGACGTCCGCGGTCTTCGAGATGTTCC
The DNA here is from genome assembly GCA_963730485.1 of uncultured Acidobacteriota bacterium. GTDB lineage: Bacteria > Acidobacteriota > Vicinamibacteria > Vicinamibacterales > SCN-69-37 > CAVTYZ01. Next base: position 116,582 of record CAVSRY010000031.1, read on the forward strand.
AGCCGAACTCGCGGAGTTTGTCGACGAGGAACGCGCGCTCGGACCACTCCTTGAACTCGCGTAGCGTCACCGGCCGCTCACCCTGCGTCGCCGTGACGACGGGGGCGCCCGACGCGGCGGCCGGAGTCGGACGCCCTTCGGCGGGTCGAACCACGCGCCGTACGTCCTCGCCCTCGATGAGATCGCGGTCGGTCATGATGAGCAGCCGCTCGACGACATTGCGCAACTCACGCACGTTGCCGCGCCAACGCGCCTCGGACAACGCCTCGAGCGCGCTCGGAGAAAAGCGGGCCAGGCGCCGGTTGCTCTCGCGGCTGAACTGCGCGACGAAGTGCTGCACGAGCAGGGGGATGTCCTCGCGGCGCTCGGCGAGCGGCGGCACCGCAATCGGGATGACGCTCAGCCGGAAGTAGAGATCTTCCCGAAACCGGCCGGCTTCGATCTCCTCCTCGAGGTCCTTGTTCGTCGCCGCAATCACGCGGACATCGACCTTGATCGTCCGCGACGAGCCCAGCCGCTCGACTTCGCCTTCCTGAAGCACGCGCAGCACCTTGGCCTGCGTCTTCGGGCTCATGTCGCCGACTTCGTCGAGGAAGATCGTGCCCTTGTCGGCCATCTCGAACTTGCCGATCTGCTTCTCGGTGGCGCCGGTGAACGCGCCCCGCTCGTGACCGAAGAGCTCCGACTCGATCAGTTCCTCGGGAATCGCCGCGCAGTTGACCTGCACGAACCGCTCGCGCGCGCGCAGGCTGCCCCGATGGATCGACCGCGCGACGAGCTCCTTGCCCACGCCGCTCTCGCCCAGGATGAGCACGGTGGCGTTGGTCGGCGCGGCTCGACGGACCTGATCGAGCACACGCGCGATGGCCGCGCTCTCACCGACGAGCTGATGCCGGCCTTCGAGCGCGGATCGCAGCGTGCGGTTCTCGCGCCGCAGGCTTCCCAACTCGACGCCTTCGCGCACGGCATCGAGGATGTAGTCCTTCGACAGGGGCTTTTCGATGAAACGGAAGGCGCCGAGGCGGCCGGCTTCGAGCGCGGTCGCGGCCGTGCCGTGCGCCGAAACCATGACGACGGGAATCGACTCGTTGGCGGCACGGAGGCGGCTCAGCACCTCCAGCCCGTCGGCGCCCGGCATCTTGATGTCGAGGAACACGAGGTCAGGCGACTCGCGCTCGGCCATCGGTGAGGCCTTCCTGGCCCGACCCCGCCACGAGGACCTCGTGGCCCTCGTACTCGAGAATCATCCGCATCGTGTCGCGGATCGCCGGTTCGTCGTCGACGACGAGGATTCGAGCCTTCATGGCTCCGAATCGGGAGTCACGACGGCGAGCACGCGCTGCCCGGGCGGTGTGCGATCGAACAGGAGCAGCACCGCGGCCTGACCCGTTTCGAGTGTGGCCAGGGCCGACAGGTAGTCCTGGACCGAAGTCGATGCGCCGCCGGTTGACCTCGAGGATCACCTGATTCGTTCGGACGAGCGCGAGCCGGGCCGGCCCCGTCGGATCCACGTCCGCGACGAGCACGCCGCGGATGGTGTCTGGAATGCTCAGCCGGTTCGCGGTCTCCTCGTCGAGCTCGCGGACGCGCAGGCCGAGCGGCGATTGCGGCTGCGTGATCGGACGAAGGTCGGGATCCGTCGGGGTTCGCCGCGAGACCGTCCGCGGAAGAGGCCGGTCCCGGAGCTTGACGAACACGCGCTTCAGCTCGCCGTCCCGCCACACTTCCAGCGACGTCAGCGTGCCCGGCTGCCGGCTCGAGACGTGTCGCGTCAGATCTTCGTCGGAATGGACCGACTGGCCGTCGGCGCCAACGACCACGTCGTACGGACGAAGGCCGGCGCGTTCGGCCGGCGTGTCGGGCGTGACGTCCTCGACGAGCGCGCCCTCTTCCGGCTCGAGCCGCAGGGCGCGCCGCAGTGTGGGCGTGACGTTTCGGAGACCGACGCCGATGTAGCCGCGCGCCACGGTGCCGTGCTCACGCAGTTGCGGCAGCACGGCCACGACCTGGCTGATCGGGACCGCGAACCCGATGTTCGACGCCTGCGCGCTGATGGCCGTCGTGATGCCCACCACCTGCCCTCGCGCGTTGATGAGCGGACCGCCGCTGTTGCCGAAGCTGATGGCGGCGTCCGTCTGGATGTAGGCGTCGAGGCCCGAGTCGAACAGCTTGCGGCCGAGGAAGCTGATGACCCCGACCGTGACCGAGTGCGTGTAGACGCCCAAGCGGATTGCCAATCGCGCACACCCACTCGCCGACGCGAAGCGCGTCGGAGTTGCCGAGCGGCGCCGCCGGCAGCGGGCCTTTCGAGTGCACGCGCAGCAGCGCGACGTCAATCGCCGGATCCACGCCGACGACATCCGCGCGGAAAATGCTGCCGTCACTCAAGGTGACCGTGACGCGGTCCGCGCCGCTGATCACGTGATGATTCGTGAGCACGTAACCCGAGGGATCGATGATGAACCCGCTGCCGGAGCCCTCGCGCGGGGCTCGGGTCGGTGCGTCCGCGGCGGCTGGGCCGCAGCGCGTCCAGGCGACCGCGCGATGCCGTGTCCACGTTGACCACGGCGGCGTTGAGCTTCTCGGCGACCGCACCGAAGTCCGCCGGGCCGCTGACGATGGCCGGCCCCGTGGTCGTCGTGTTCGACGGAATCTGAATGGGACTCAGATCGGAGGCGGCGCGCGGAACGGGCAGCGCATCGGTCGGGCTCGGCGGCCGCGTGCCTGCGACCACGAGCCCGAGCAGGAAGCTCACGACCGCGGTGAGCCCGATGAATGCGACCCCCTGCCGATTCATACCGATTTCATTATAAGGGCCAGAAAACCGGACTCATCGAGCGTTGGCACGCCAAGCTCCCTGGCCTTGTCGGCCTTCGAGCCCGGGTCGTGCCCCACGACGACCCAATGTGTCTTTCGGCTGACCGAGCCCGCGACTTTTCCCCCGACGGGCCTGAATACGCTCGGCGGCATCTTCGCGGCTCATGCTGTCGAGCGTTCCGGTGATCACAAATGTCTGACCGGCGAGTGTTTGGGCTGGAAGCTCCCCGCCCCTGGCCGCGTCGTCAACCATCCGCACACCGGCGGCTTCGAGACGATCAATCAGCGCCTGGTTGCGTGGTTCGTCGAGAAAGGCCCGAACCGACGAGGCCACGACCTCACCGACGTCCGGCACGGCCTCGAGTTCCGCGGTCGACGCGGCTCGCAGTCTGGCCATCGATCCGAGACCTCGCGCGAGCGCTTGTGCGCCGCCCTCGCCCACGTGTCGAATCCCCAGGCCGTGCAGCAGTCTCCAGAGCTCCGACTGCCGGCTCCGGTCAATCTCCGCCACGACATTCGCCGCCGACTTCTTGCCCATGCGCTCCAGCGCGGCAAGCGCCTCGACATCGAGCGCGTAGAGGTCGGCGTAGTCACGGACGAGTCCCTTCGTGACGACCTGGTCGATGAGCGACTCTCCCAGGCCTTCGATGTTCATGGCCCGGCGCGACGCGAAATGCTCGAGGCCGCGACGGATGCGCGCGGGACACGAGATGTTCTCGCAGCGGCGGACGACCTCGTCGGCCTCCCGCACGAGCTCGCTGCCGCACGCCGGGCAGGCCGTCGGCATCTTCCACTCGGACTGCCGGGCCTCGTCCGGCTCGTCCGCAAGACCGACGACCTTCGGGATGATGTCTCCCGCTTTCTCGACGATGACGTCGTCGCCTTCGTTGAGCCTCAGGCGGACGATTTCGTCTTCGTTGTGCAGCGTCGCCTTGGAGACGGTCGTGCCGCTCAGGAGCACGGGCTCGAGAACTGCGAAGGGTGTCACCGCCCCCGTGCGCCCGACGTTCACGGCAATCTTCAGGAGCTTCGTCCGCGCCCGCTCGGCCGCGAACTTGAACGCGACGGCCCATCGAGGAAACTTCGCGGTGGCGCCGAGCGACTCCCTCATCGCCACGTCGTCCAGCTTCACGACGACCCCATCGGTATCGAACGGCAGCGATCGGCGTTTGGTGTCCCACTCCCGGCAGTACGCGATCACGGCGTCGATGCCGGCGCACCGCTGCCAGTGCGGCTCGACCGGACATCCCCATTCCTTGAGTTGCTGCAGCACGTCGGCATGGTACGCCGCGGGCACGTCGAGACCCGCGGGTCTGACAATCTGATACGTGAAGGCGCGAAGTCCGCGGCTCGCCACGGCCGCGCTGTCGAGCGTCCGGATCGTGCCGGCCGCCGCGTTACGCGGGTTGGCAAAGCGCGGCTCGCCCGCGGCCTCCCGTTCCGCGTTCACGCGCGCAAACGCGGCGAGCGGGAGGAACACTTCGCCGCGGATCTCCACCAGCGCATCCGGTGCCGTCCCGCGAAGGGTCAGCGGAACGGTTCGGATGACCCGCACATTGGCGGTGACGTCCTCTCCTTCGATGCCGTCTCCTCGCGTCACCGCCCGCGTCAGCCGTCCGCGCTCATAGGTCAGGGCGATGCTGAACCCGTCGATCTTGAGCTCGGCGACATAGGCGAGTGGTTCTCGAGATCTGTGGGCGGTCGATCGAGACCGCGGCAAATGCGGGCGTGAAACTCACGGAGCTCGTCTTCCGAGTACGCGTTGTCCAGACTCAGCATCGGCGCGAGATGGCGCGCCGTTTCGAAGCCTTCCGCTGGCCGCCCGCCGACGCGCTGTGTGGGCGAATCGGGATCGACGAGCTCCGGGTGCGCGGCCTCGATCGCGCGCAGCTCGCGCATCAACGCGTCGAACTCCGCGTCCGAGATCTCGGGCGCGTCGTCGACGTAGTAGCGTTCCTCGTGATGGCGAATGAGATCGCGAAGTGTTGCGGCGCGGTCTGACGGGTTCACACGTGCGGGTCAGCGATCGCGGTTCACGATGTACTCGGCCAGCGCGATCAGGCGATCGCGCTCGACCGATGGGCCAAAGGACGTGAGCAGGTGCTGTTTCGCGCGTCCGACCGCGGCCACGGCGCGCTCGAAGGCGGACTCGACCGCGCCGTGACGAGCGAGCAGGTCTTTGATCTCGCGCCAGCGTTCCGGGGTGACCTGGCCGTCGGCGATGACGCTGTGCACGAGCTCGGCGGCTTCGGGGCCGGCGCGCTGGAGGAGCAGGATGATCGGCAGCGTGACCTTGCCTTCCCGCAGGTCGCCGCCGATCGGCTTCCCGAGCGCGGACTCCTCGGCCATATAGTCGAGGACGTCATCCACGATCTGGAAGGCGATGCCGAGGTTGAAGCCGTACTCGCGCAGAGCCGTCAGCTGGTCCGGGGTCGCGTGGCCAAGCAAGCCGCCGATTTCCGCGCAGCCCGAGAACAGGTACGCCGTCTTGCGGCGAATGATCTCGAAGTGCTCTTCCTCGGTGACGCTGGCGTCGCCGGTCTTGGTCAGCTGATACAGCTCGCCCTCGATCATCCGCAGCGTGCAGTCACACAGCAGCCGCACGACCTCGAGGCTGTCTTGCGTGAGCGCCATCGCCATCGAACGGATGTAGAGGTAGTCGCCGAGCAGCACCGTGATGTCGCTGCCCCACCGCGAGTGCGCGGTCAGCCGGCCACGCCGGGTGTCGGCGCCGTCGATGATGTCGTCGTGGACGAGCGTTGCGGTGTGGATGAACTCGACGACCGCCGCATTCAAAATCGCGCGGTCTCCGGTGTATCCGCAGAGGCGGGCGGCCATGATGAGCACCGCCGGCCGCACGCGTTTGCCGCCGCTCATCTGGACGTACTTGCCCATCTCGGGGATGAGCTCGACCCGTGACTCGAGGTGACGCGCGAACTCGCGCTCCACTCGCTTCAATTCTTCACGGACCGGTTCGAGAATCTGTGCGAGATCCGGAGCGGATGTCGTCGCGGAATTCACCGGGAGCGGTCTCGCTTGTGGGCTCACTTCCTGAAACCTGCGGGCATCAGACCATAGGTTTTGATCAGGTGTCAACGCAGCGAACGCGTCGGAACGAGCGCGAGGAAGTTTTGGGCGACCGTGGCCGCGAGTTCCGTCGCCGGCACGCCACGAACCGTCGCAATCGACCGCAGCGTCTCGACGACCCAGGCGGGCTCGTTCCGCTGGCCGCGGTGCGGCACGGGCGCGAGAAACGGCGCGTCGGTCTCGACGAGCAGCCGGTCGCCGGGGACGAACTTCGCGACCTCCCTCAGCGACTCGGCGCGAGGGAACGTCACGATGCCCGACAGCGAAATGTGAAATCCGATATCCAGCGCCCGCCGCGCCTCGTCGAGCGTTCCTGTAAAGCAGTGCATCACGCCCGACGCTCCCCGCGCGTTCTTCAGGACCGCCATCGTGTCGTCGGTCGCTTCCCGCGTGTGAACGACGACGGGCAGGCCGCGAGACACGGCGAGAGCGACCTGCGCCTCGAAGACCGCCTGCTGGACCGCGCGCGGGGCGAAGTCGTAGTGGTAATCGAGGCCGATCTCACCCAACGCGACCGCCCCGGCCTGGTCGATTGCCGTCCGCGGCCGCCGTGGCCGCGTCGGCCGGCCGTTCGGCGAACCCGCCGGCGCGATGCGGATGGACTCCGGCCGAGAACCGGACCTCCGGCCAGGCCGACAGGACCACGTCCGTCCGAGCCAGCTCGTCCGGCTCGTCGGCCGACAGGATGCACAGGGCGGACGTCAGTCCGGCATCTTTCGCCCGGGACACGACGTCGTGGAGGTCGTCGGCGAACTTCTCGTCAGCCAGGTGGCAGTGGGAGTCGATCATTCGGTTCAGGGTTTCTGGTTCATCGTTCCGGGTTCTGGTTCAGGGTTCCTGGTTCAGGGTTCCGGACCGTGAACGAGGAACCCGGAACCAGCACCCGAAACCAGGAACCATGAACCCGGAACCGCGTCTATCGAATCCTCGTTCCGGTCGGCACTTCCCCGTCGAAGGCGAGCAGAATCGGCTTGCCACCGTCCGGGCTCGCCGCGAGCAGCATGCCGTTGGACTCGACGCCCATCAGCTTCGCCGGCTTGAGGTTGGCGACGATCGCCACGTGGCGTCCGACGAGCGCATCGGCCTCGTACGCCTCCGCGATTCCGGCGACGATGGTGCGGCGCTCGGCGCCGAGCTCGATGTCGATCTTCATCAGTTTCTTCGAGTTCGGCACGCGCTCGGCGGTCAGGATTTTCGCCACGCGCAGGTCGATCTTCATGAACTCGTCGATCGACAGACGGGTATCGGCGGCGGGAGCTGCCGGCGCCGTTGGATTTGCTGGCGCGGCAGTTGGCACGGGCGCAGCGGCCGGCGATGGAACATCCTTGGGTAGTTCAGTCACTCGTGTCTCCTTGATCGATTCAGCGGCCGTGAGGGCTTCGAGCCGCGGCCACAACAGTGCGCTTTGCGTCACGACCCGTCGGCCGCTCGACTGCCAGACGCCGTCGGTGTCGAGGCGGAGTCCGCCCGGGCCGGCCGGCGAACCGACGCGCGTCAGAATCTCGGCGCCGCATCCGGCATGAACGGCGTCAGCAGGACGGCCGCGAGACGCAGGGCTTCTGTCGCGCTCCACAGCACCGCGTCGAGCTCGGCATCCCGTCCAGCCTTCGCCAGCTTCCACGGCTCGGCATCCGCAATCGTCGCGTTGGCGGCGTCGGAAAATGACAGTGCGATGGCGCCAGCCTCGCTCAGCCGGTAGGACTCCATCGCTTCGGCGTACCTTGGAAGCGCGTCGACCGCGGCGCGAAGGTGCACGCTGTCCGGACCCCCCGGACCGGTAACCACGCCACCTCGATAGCGGTGCGCCATGGACGTCACGCGGTTCACGAGGTTGCCGAGATTGTTCGCAAGGTCGGCGTTGTACGACTTCTCGAACAGGTCCCACGAAAAGTCGCCGTCCTGCCCGAAACTGATCTCGCGGGTCAGATACCACCGGAGCGGATCGGCGCCCAGACGATCCGCCGCCTCGAGCGGGTCGATCATCGTGCCGAGCGACTTGCTCATTTTCTCGCCGCGGAACGTGACCCAGCCGTGACCGAACACTTCGCGCGGAATGGCGATGCCGGCGCTCATCAGCATCGCCGGCCAGATGACGCAGTGAAACCGCGTGATGTCCTTGCCGATAACGTGCAGGTTCGCCGGCCACCACTCGGCGAACATGTCCTCGTCGGTGCCGTAGCCGACAGCGGCCGCGTAATTGATGAGCGCGTCGTACCACACGTACACGACGCTCGACGGGTCGAACGGCAACGGGATGCCCCACGACTGTCCGGCTCGGCTCACTGAAATATCTTCGAGGCCGGCTTCGACAAGCCGCAGCATTTCGTTGCGGCGCGACTCCGGCTGAATGAAGTCCGGATGGCTCGCGTAGTGCGCGAGCAGGCGGTCGCGATACGCGGAGAGGCGGAAGAAGTAGTTGCGTTCCTTGATCCACTCGGGCTTCGTCCGGTGGATCGGACACAGCCCGTCGACGAGGTCCTTGTCCTGCTTGAACGCCTCGCAGGAGATGCAGTACCAGCCCTCGGTACTCGCCCTCGTAGATGTCGCCGGCGTCGTACGAGCGCTGAGCCATCTTCTGGACGGCGCGCGCGTGCCGCGGTTCCGTGGTGCGGATGAAGTCATCGAACGAGATGTTCAGCCGGCGCCAGACGTCGCGAAATTCTTTCTCCATGCGATCGCAATAGACGACCGGATCGAGACAGGCTTCGCGCGCCTTCCGGTACACGTTCTGCGAGTGCTCGTCGTTCCCCATGACGAACCGGACATCGAAGCCCGCCAGACGCTTGTAGCGTGCGATGACGTCGGCCGCGACCTTCTCGTAGGCGGTTCCGAGATGCGGCCGGCTGTTGACGTAGTCGATGGCTGTGGTGAGGAAGAAACGGGACACAGGAAAGAAAAGTCTACGCTAAGCGGCGGTTCGACCGTTCGTAGGTGCGGAAGTGCGGAGGCGAAAGGAATGAGCTAGCGCTGGCCATCTCTCAAGGAGTTGGCAACCGCCAGCTGGTTCCTCTCGCCTCCGTACTCTCCGCACCTTCGAACCACGTCATGATTTCTGCCGTTGGTGCCAGGCTGCCAACGCTTCGGCTTGGACGTCTTTCAACGGTCGTCCGGTCGCGTCGGCGATGCGCAGACAGTCCTCGAACTCCGGGACCGCATTCAGCACGATGCCGGCGCGCTCGGCGATCTTGATCCGCACCGGGCCGCCACTCGTCGCGACCTCCACCCATCGCCTGTCGAGCGTCTCCCGCGTCGACGGACTCGACCCTGACCCCGATGGTCGTCGTGTCGCGAAACAGGACGTCGATGACGGCCTGACGGCGTGCCTCAGGCGCGAGTACCGTGACGAGCGTGCCGGGTCTGCCCTTCTTCATGAGCACGGCGGTCAGGAAGACGTCGAGGGCGCCCGCGTCGAAGAGACGGTCGGTCGCCGGCGCGAACCACTGCGGGTTCATGTCATCGATCTCGCATTCGATCTTCAACACGCTTTCGGCTCTCGCCCCCGCCCGCTCGCCGATCAGGACGCGGACCACGTTGGGCACGCTCGCGAAATCGCGCGACCCGGCGCCGTAGCCGACGCGGTCGATCGTCATCGCGGGCGCCGGACCGTAGTCCTGCGCGTAGTCGGACACCAGCAGCGCGCCGGTCGGCGTGGTCAACTCGACCTGCGGCCCGGCACTGTAGATGGGCACGCCCTTCAGCAGCAGCACGGTCGCCGGCGCCGGCACCGGGAACGTGCCGTGTGCGATCTGGACGGTCCCGCCGCCGACGTTCATCGGCGAGGCGACGATGTCGTCGATGCCGAGCCAGTCCATCGCGAACACGACGCCGCAGATGTCGATGATCGAATCGACCGCGCCCACTTCGTGGAAGTGAATCGTGTCGATGGGCACATTGTGGATGGCGGCCTCCGCTTCGCCGAGCCGCCGGAAGAGCGCCGCCGCTCGCGCTTTTCCGGCGGGTGACAGCGCCGAATGCCCGATGAGATGGACGATTTCACTCAGCGACCGATGAGCCTCGTCGCCATGAGCATGGGCGTGGGGGTGAGGATGGTCATGGCGACGTCGTGGTGACCATGCGGGTGGTGACTTGGCGGCGCCGGAAACCGGCACGACCTCGATCCGGGTGGCGGCGATTCCCGATCGCATGACGCGCGACTCCGACAACACGTGGTCCACGCCAAGCGACCCCAGGGCCGTCCGCAGCGCCTCAATCGGTACGCCCGCGTCCACCAGGGCGCCGAGCAGCATGTCGCCGGCCGCGCCCGAAAAACACTCGATGTACATCACCCGCGCCATGGCCCCAGTCTCGACTCCCTCATGGAACGGTACTCGACATCGGCGAGCACCAGATGGTCGACGAGATCCACGCCGATCATTTCCCCGGCGGACCGCAGACGGACGGTCAGAAGCATGTCCTCGATGCTGGGATTGGCGTCGCCCGACGGGTGATTGTGAAACACGACGACCGCCGCCGCCCCGGCGACGAGCGCTTCCCGATAGATCTCGCGCGGGTTGGCGACGCTGGCGTCGAGCGAGCCAACCGATACCAGCCGGGCGGAGATGAGCCGGTGGCGGGTATCCAGCAGCAGCACGCCAAAGCGTTCCACCGGGTGGGCCCCGAACTGCGGCAGCAGGTAGGCGGCGATGTCGCCCGGTCCGAGGAACTGCGGGCGTGCCGGCGCCGCCGACAGCAGCGTGCGCCGGCCGAGCTCGACGGCGGCCTGCACGCGGCTCGCCTGCACCGGGCCGATGCCCGTCACCTTCCGAAGCCGATCGCGGTGAAGCCGCGTCAGGCCATGCGCGCCGCCGGCCAGCGCGAGGATCTGGTTCGCGAGCGTCAGCGCGCTCGCGCCGGCGGCGCCGTGTCCGATGAGCACGGCGAGCAGCTCGTTGTCGCCGAGCGCACCGACGCCACTCCGTTCCAGCTTCTCGCGGGGCCGATCGCGTGGCGTCAACTCCATCATCAGCGCCCGTCCGCGTTGAAACGGCCTGCTATACTTTTCATGCGAATGCGTCGTCTTGTCTGTGCGGTCGCTCTTGCGGCCGCCGTCGTGGCCTGCTCGGAACCCCCCACGAAGGAACGCGATCAAGCTCAGGGCGCCCTGGAGGCGGCGCGTGCCGCCGGCGCGCGCCGCGTACGCGCCCGCAGAGTTGCGTACGGCTGAAAAGGCCCTCGCCGGCTACGAGGCCGCGGTCGGGCAGCGGGACTACCGGCTGGCGCTCAGCCTGGCGATCGATGCGCGTGAAAGTGCCTACGCCGCCGCGCGCCGGGCGACCGACGAGAAGGTCCGTTCCCGAGCCGAAGCCGAGCAACTGATCGCCGCGGTTCAAAAGGGCGTGACGGTGATCGAGCAACGGCTGACCGGGAAGAGCGGTCCGCGACCCACCCGGCCGGTCGCCACTCGCCTTGCGGCGACGCTCAAGACCTCGACCGCTGCGCTGCAAAAAGCGCGCTCACGTCTGGCCGCCGAGGACTATCGGAGTGTCGTCGCCGTGCTCACGCCGGTTCGCGAGGCGCTGGACGGCGATCTTGCGGCGGCGTCGCCAGGCCGTGGGCGCACAGGACGCTGACGACGGGCTCGTCCGCGTGCAGATTCTGCGACCGAACGCCGGCGAAATATCGAAGAATTCAGCGAACGGCTTGCTCGATGAGCGGCGTGGGTCGAACTCACCGACGTCTGGGATCGTCATCCCGCCGTCGTCTCGTCAGGGCGCGATCCACTGGACGGTGCCGATGAGTTCCGCCCAGCCCGTCAGCCAGACGGCGTCGTCGGTCCACTCGACGTGTTGAGCGCCGCCGGGGGCGACGACCTCGACCGAACGCGAGGCGCCGCCGGCAAAAGCCGCGGCGACCGCGGCCGCGCACGAGCCAGTCCCCGACGATTCGGTCGGGCCGACCCCGCGTTCCCAGATCAGGATTCGAACCCGCCCCGGTGTCTCGACCGTCGCCAGCTCGACGTTCGTGCCCGCGGGAAAGGCCGGATGAACCGCCAGCGCCGCACCGATCGTGTGCAGGCGCGACTCGGTGGCCGGTCCAAGCACGACGCACTGCGGGTTGCCCATGTTCAGCACGACCGCGTCCACGGTTTCGCCGGCGGCCGTCAGGGTTTCGCGCCGCAGGCTCGACGGCTGTCCCATGTCAGCTTTCAGCGTGTGTCGCACGCGGTTGGACTCGAGGAGCTGCAGTCGCCTGGGACCAGCGGCCGTGTCGATTTCAATCCACTCCCCTGCCCGCATGGACCGGCGGTCGGCAATCCAGGCCGCCGCGCACCGCACGCCGTTGCCTGACAGTTCGGCTTCCCCGCCGTCGGCGTTGAACAATCGCGTTCGAGCACCGGCCGGCGTGTCGTCGACCACCATCAGCCCGTCCGCGCCGACGCCACGATGGCGGTCGCAGGCCCGTCGCGTGAGCTCGGCGAGGTCAGCGTGACCGGCGACACCGGCGCTCGTGGCCAGCAGGAAGTCGTTGCCGAAGGCGTGGGCTTTGACGAGAGGAACGACGCGTGCGTGCACGCTCATCCGCACGATCCTACTCTCTACGCTGCGCGGACTACGGGACCGTGAATCCGCGGAACACCCAGGTCATGCCCGCGCGTGAAGCCCCAGGACGGATCGCGCTCGGTCACGCCGATCGCCAGCGCCCCGTCGACTCGGACCGGGCCCTGGGTGAATCTGCGCGCCGACGCGCATCGTCGACCGGCTGTCGGTGCCGACCGGCGGCTCGCCCGAGCGGGTGTTCTGGCGGCCGTTGATCTCGCCAACGAGCTCGACGCCCTGCGCACCGCGCGCGCGACCGAGATGCCGTAGTCGAGCACGTCGTTCTGCCGGTCGCCGCGAACCGGATCGGCCGAGGATGCCGAACCCGAGGTTGCCGACGACCCGGACGGACTGGACGGTCTTGCCGATGGCGATCCCGAAGTGAAAATCCGTCGTGTCGAGGCCGAGGCCGCTCTCGTTGCCGGCGTTTGGCAGCCGCGTCCAGAATCGAATGGCCACCGCGGGCCGGCCTGTGTCTCCGAGACGAACCGGACCTTGGCGCCAATCGAGAGGTCTTCGATGTCCTGCGTGGAGTCGCCGGTGATGTCGAGCATGCCCGCGAGCGGCGCGAGCGGGTCGTCGTCGACGATGGTGAGGCGGTTCATGAGTCCGCCGTCGATCTGCACCTCGGCAATCGAGCTGACGCCGATGCTCAGCCCGAATGTTCCCAGGCGCGTCAGATTGCCGCGCAGTCCCGACGCGGGATAGAACGCATCTCTGTCGTGGTCGAACCCCGCCTCGAGCAGCAGGTTTCCTGCGGGCACGGTCTCGGGGTCTTCGGTGACCAGCGGCCGGGACTGGGCCAGCGCGGGGCGCGCCAGCAGGCAACAGACCAAGAGGATCGCAGCACACCTGAGACACTTCGACTCATCGTCGAATGCGCTCCTTCAACGAACTCGGGAGCTCGCCGTGTCGGCGCGAAGGCTCACTCGCGGGGCCCCGATGCCCCACTCCGTTCGCGCGAGCTCACTCGCTTTCGCTCGTTCGCTTCAAAACGTTCGCCGGCTGTCCACGAGGATCGTCACCGGACCGTCATTCACGACGTCGATGACCATGTGCGCGCGGAAGCGGCCGGTCTCCACACGAACGCCCGTCTGGCGCAGAGCGCCGGACAACCTCCTCGTAGGCCGTCTCCGCCTCGGCGGGCCGTTCGGCCGCATCGAACGCCGGCCGCCGGCCTTTGCGCACGTCGCCGAGCAGCGTGAACTGGGAAATCACGAGGAGCGCGCCGCCGGCGTCCGCCACCGACCGGTTCATCCGGCCGTCATCGTCCGCGAACACGCGGACCTCAGCGCACCTTCGACGTGATGTACTCGATATCGGCTGGGCCGTCGCCAGCCGCCACCCCGAGAAACACGACGAGACCGCGATCGATCTGCCCGATCACCTCGCCGTCAACGGAAACGGACGCGCGGGAGACGCGCTGCAGGACGGCTCGCACCCGGTGTCAGGCCTGCGACAGGATCTCGGTCCGTGGGATTCGAGCCGGGCGTCGAGCAGATGACTCGGCACGACATGCCCGAGCGCGGTGATCATCGAGTTCTTGATGTCGGGGTGCTCCATCTCGAGCTCGGTGATGAGGCGCTTCATGCGCTGGCGCTTCAGGCTGAGGTCGCCGCACGCCGGACAGCAGCAGCCGATCACCGGCAGCCCGACCTCTTGCGTGTACGCGCGCGCTTCGGCCTCGGTGACGTAGACCAGCGGCCGGATCACGATGTGCTGCTTGTTGTCCGAGACGAGCCGGGCCGGCATCGCTTTGAGGGAGCCCTGGAAGAACAGGTTCAGGAGCGCCGTCTCGACGAAGTCGTCGAGGTGATGGCCGAGCGCGATCTTCGTCGCGCCGACATCCTTGGCCAGCCGGTACAGCACGCCACGGCGCAGGCGCGCGCAGAGCGAACACGGCGTGTCCCCGTCGTCGAGGATGTCGTCCATGATCGCGCCGATGTTCGTGTGCTCGACGCGGACTTCCCAGCCCCGTTCGGCGCACGCCGCCGTGACCAGATCGTGCCGGAAGTTCGTGTACCCGGAGTTCACGTTGACGGCGACGAGCGAGAAATCGATGGGGGCGCGCTTCTGCAGCGCGTCGAGGATCTGGATGAGCGCCCAGCTGTCCTTGCCGCCGGAGAGGCCCACCATGACACGGTCGCCGTCCTCGATCAGGCCATGTTCGATGATGGCGCGGGAGACCTTCTTGGCGATCTTGGCTTCGAGTAAAGAACGGTAGCTCACAGGATGCTCTTGGCCGTAGGATACACGGACATTTCAGGCTTGGGGCGGGAGGGACCGATGCGACGGCGAGACTTTCTTGCAACCACGGCGGCGGTACTCGCGACGCCCGTGTCGCGGCTGGCGGCGGCGCCGGCCGCCGCGGAGCGGCGCCTGCTCTACATCGCCGTGCCGGGCATCCGGAACTACGTGCAGTACGGCGGCGTGGGCGTGCTCGTCTACGACATCGACGCCGGGTACAAGTTCGTCAAGCGCATTCCGACATGGACCACGCCCGCGGGCCAGGAACCCGAGAACGTCAAGGGCGTCGCGGCCAGCGCGGCGACCGGCCGCCTCTACGTCAGCACGATCCGACGGTTGTGCTGCATCGACTTCGCGACCGAGAAAATGGTCTGGGACGTGACGCCGGACGGTGGGTGCGACCGGCAGACGATCTCGCCCGACGGCAAGATGCTTTACGTGCCGTCGTTCGAGGGGCCGCACTGGACCGTCATCGACGCGATGACGGGCGCGACGATCACGAAGCTCGCGATGAACTCGCGCGCGCACAACACGTTGTTCTCGCTCGACGGCGCCGAGGTCTACCTCGCCGGCCTGGCGTCGCCGATGCTGTCGGTGGCCGATCCGCGCACCCACACGGTCATCAGGACCGTCGGTCCGTTCGCGCAATTCGATCCGGCCGTTCACCGTGAACGGTTCGCGGACGCTCGCGTACGTGAACGTCAACGAACTGCTCGGGTTCGAGATCGGCGACCTCCGGACGGGCCAGAAGCTTCATCGTGTCGAGGTCCAGGGCTACAAGTACGGTCCGGTCGCGCGCCACGGCTGCCCCAGCCACGGCGTCGGCCTGACGCCGGACGAGCGCGAGGTCTGGGTCGTCGACGGCCACAACAGCGCGATGCACATCTTCGACAACACCGTCATGCCGCCGAAGCAGATCGCCACGATCAAGGTGCGCGATCAGCCCGGCTGGGTCACGTTCAGCATGGACGGCCGGCACGCGTATCCGTCGACCGGCGAGGTGTTCGACGTCAAGACGCGCCAGCGGATCGCCGCGCTGAAGGATGAGCAGGGACGCGAGGTCGGCAGCGAGAAGCTGGTCGAGGTCGTCCGCGACGGGCAGAAGACCGTCCGCGTCGGCGACCAGTTCGGTATCGGTCAGAAGCGGTAAAAAAGAGTCGGGTGAATTCTTCGTTCGAAGAATTCACCCGACCGCTTTTTTGGCAGTGAGCAGCCGTTCGACCGTCGCTGGCCACGTGAGCTGGGCCGCCACTTCCCGGCCCGCGGTTCCCATGCGCTCGGCGTCGGAGGGACTGTCCATCAGCGCCGCAAACGCGCGCGCAAGCGACGCGCGGCTCGGGCGGCGTGACCAGGCCGTTCTCGCCGTCGCGCACGAGCTCGGCCGGCCCGCCGCTGTCAGTCGCCGTGATGACCGGCCGTCCGCTCGCAAACGCCTCGACGGTCACGAATCCGTAGTCTTCGCTCCTCGGGCACGAACACGACCGCGCGGCACCGCGCCAGGTGATCGACGAGTTCGGACTCGTCCAGCCGGCCCGTGAACGTCACCCGCGCATCGAGTCCGAGCTCCCGCGCCAGGATCCGCAAGCGCGGCAGCTCTTCCCCTTCCCCGCCAATGACCATGCGGACGGCCGCGGCCTCGCGCTGCGCCAGCGCGCGAAGCACGAGGTCCGTGCGCTTCAGCGGCGCAAGCCGGGACGCGAAGAACAGGTAGTCGCCGTACGACTCCGATCGATACGGTCGCGGAGGCGGCGGCGGATACAGCACGTCGGACTTCACGCGATTCCACCGCGTCAGACGCTCCTGAATCGTCCGCGATTGCGCGAACACACGGGTCAACCGGCCGAGCAGGTAGGAATCGGCGCGGTGGATGAGCGCGCGCCGCATGGTTTCCTTCAGTCGTCCCTGTGGCGACAACCGGCTCGAGAAGTCCTCCCAGAGGTCGTAGTACTCGCGCATCGTGTGGTTGAGCCACGACACGTGGCGCGGGTGTCTGACCGCGTAGCTCGGGAACCGCAACGAGATCACCTGATCCACGTTCTCGCCCGAGCCCGTCTGCCGTACCTCCGTCATCCAGTTGGCGAGGTAGGCGGACGCCTGCCGTCCGAACCGGTTCGATGGCGTCGTCACGATGGCCGCGTGATGACCGGCCTCGCGGAGCGCCTGCTCGAGCGCCCGGGCGATGACGAGGTGCCCGCCCTCTACGAGCGGTGGCGCCGACGTGACGACGAGCACATTGGCCATGACGTCAGACGCCCCGAATCTCGCGCGCGAGCCGCGACGCCAGCGCGACGATCGTCAACGTCGGGTTGGCGTAGCCGCCGGTCGGGAACACCGACGAGCCCGCGATGAAGAAGTTCTGATAGCCGTGGACCCGGCAGTTGCGATCGACGACCGAGTTGGACCGATCGGTGCCCATGCGCGTCGTGCCCATGATGTGCCCGCCGCCCAGCACGCGACGGTAAATCAGGTCGTTATCGATCCGAAGCCGGCCACGATTCTCGCGGATGAGTGTGCTGCCCAGCTCGCGCAGCGTGAGCTCCGCGTTCAGGAAGTCCTCGGCGTCGAGCACGCAGTGCGCCACCGGCTGATGGAGACCGGTCCGATCGCGCTCGGCGCTCAGGACGACTCGATTGTGCGGTGACAGGACGCATCTCGGCCCGGAGGTCCAGGCGGTAGACATACTGTGCGGCGCCCGTCGTCGTTTTCAAGGTACGTCCGCATTTCCGGGTACTCGTCGTTCACCGAAAACTCGAGGCTGCAACCGTAGCGGCCGAGCTCGCGAGCGCGCGAGGCGGCCATGACGAGGGCGGGCACGAAACGGCCGAACGTGTCGGGCGGCCGATGCCGATGGACGTTCTCATCGATGATGCAATGCGCCACGCTCGAGAAATGCGGATGCTCCATCAGGAACTTGCCGACGTGACCGCTTTCGTTGCCGACGGGCACGGCGCCATCCGCTCGCGGCTGCAGCAGCAGTTGGGCGTTGCCGATGCCCCCTCCCGCGATGACAAGCGCCTGCTCCGGCCGAATCGTGAGGGACCGCTCGTCGCCGGAATCGTGACGGAAATAACGCAGGCGCGTCACGGCCGAGCGCGACGCGTTCGCGTCGATTCCTACGGCCGTACATCCGAGCGCCACGTCGAGGGTGGACGACTGTCGCAGCACGTCCGCGTACTTCTCGCGAAGCCGTGTGGGTGTCTTCACGGAGAACGGCCGGTACACCCACGTCGGCGAAAGCGACTTCTCGTAGTCGACGATGCTGGGATGCCGATCGAGAACGCCGGCCGACTCGCGATAGTGCGGCAGCAGGTCGTTGCGGCCGATCGGCCAGGAGACGCCGACGGCCGGGTTGTCGAAGTCCTCGTCGCGCAGCGTCGTGCACCACCCGCTCCAGACCGCCGACGTGCCCCCGAGCGCGCGAATCGCGTGGCCGTTCCAGTAGCCGCCCGGATAGTGCCCGTAACCGATCGACGGTGCGCAGTCCTTGCCGCCGTCGTCGGTTTCGAGGACGAGCACGCGCCGGTTCGCAGCGGCCAGGTCGAGCGCGACCGTCAGGCCGGCAGGGCCCGAGCCGACGATCACGCAGTCGGTACTGGTTGCCGGCGAGGCGCCGGCCATCGGTGATCAGCATGCGGTCACGGAGCCCGGACCCCGACGACCTTCACGTCAACGCCGAGGAAGCGCTCGTCGTCGGAGGCCGGATCCACGAGGTGCGGCACGAACCCGCGGTCGGTCTGGACCGACACGACGAACGCGAACCCGCCGCGCGACAGCTTCGACGTCGCCGGAAGGAACAGCTTCGTGGTCTCGCCGCGCGCGAGCGTCAAGGTCTGGCTGCCCGCGCCGGCGTCGAACCGGACGACGTTCGGCTGCGGCGCGTGGATCGTCAACATCAGGCCGTGCAGGCGCTCGCCGGCGCGCACGACGATCTCCGCATCCGCCGCGCCGGCCACCCAGAACCCCTCCTCGGTCGGCCACGCCGCGTCGTCCATGAAATACAGCAGGATCCGCGGATCGTTGCCGAACACGACATGGCCGCGGCCAGGATCGACCATGACCGGCAGGTCGTTCATCATCGTGAGCTCGATCGGCAGCCATCGATACACGCCGCTCGAGCCGGTTTGCCACGGATGGGACGAGCGTGAAGTACGGGTTGAAGAGCAGCGGCGCGACGAAGACGAGGCCGGCCCACGACGCGAGCGCCGCGCGGCCATGGAGCGATCGGCGGCATCACGAAGAACAGCGCGGGATACAAGCAGAGGAAGTAGCGATTGCCCGGCGCGCCTCCCCCACCGGCCCAGGTGAACGGCAGCCAGATCAACATGCCGACGATGGCGACGGCGATCGGCGCCGAGCGTCAGCCATTGCTGGAGCAGCACGCGGCGCCAGAGCACGAGACAGCACGCCAGCGCCGTGAACGTCGGCAGGTAGTACGGCAGCAGGCCGGTGTAGCGGCCGAACACGAAGTAGCGGGCGTTGTCGGCCATGACTCGCGTCGCACCGACCGCATCGTCGCCAAATCCGGTGGTGACCGAGTCGGTCGCGTACGCGCGAACAGCGATTCGTCGAAGTTGGCGTCCGGCGCATCGAACGGAAACTTGCCGTAGCAGGTCCTGCGCGTCTCCCGCCGCCCTGGTAGTTCCAGTCGCCCGTGACCGCCGCGTTCGCGCCGAAGGCCAGCGCGAGTCGACGAGCGCGGCGACCGCGCCAAGGCCGAGTCCCGCGCAGCCATTCACGGCGCCAGAGGTGGAACACGACGACGGGACCGACGAGCGCCAGCGGCAGCAGCTTCGAGTACGCCGCGATGCCGAGAAGCACCATGGCGGCGACGTCGGACGCTGGACTCCGCAGAGAGCCGGGCCCACCAACCCGTCGCCGGCGGCGCCACGTACTTGTAGAGCCAGAGAAAGTACGCGTACGCGACGAGCGCGAAGTTGAACATCTCGGAGGTCAGCCACACGACGTACAACGGCGCGACCGACGCCGCGAGAAGACCAAGGGCGGTCGACGAGCGCGACACCGCCGGACGTGCGCGCGGCGAGAAAGTGATAGCGCGGCCAGGAAGGCGCCGACGAGCAGCAGCACGTTGAAGAACAGCAGACCGTTGATTCCCGCCAGCCGCACGAATGGCGCCGCGGCGACCGAGTACGCCGCCGCCTTGCCGTAGTAGTAGCGGTCAACACGCGGATCGGGGCCGTAGGTCGCATGCACGAACGGAAATCCGCCGCCCACGTCGATCTGGATCGTCCGGCCGGCCTTCAGGAAGATGCCCTCGGGGCCGCCGTTGTAGATGGTCCAGAAGCGCTGCAGGTCGCGTCGCTCGAACGCGAGATCGCCATCGAACGCCGCGCTGAGCGCCATCGCCACGTACGTGGACTCGTCGCCCTTGACGCCGTCGGCCGTGCGGACGATGTCAATCGACAGCGCGGCCACGCCCGCAAAAAGGAGAAGGAAGAGCGCTGCCAGGTTGCCTGGCGCGCGGGAGGGAGCAGCACGCGGTGCGATCGGCGCGGCGAGATGCTCCCCGCGTGGCGATGCCGAAAACACGGCTATATAGTAAGGCGTGTTGCGCGTCCTCGTTGTTGCCCCGACGCCGTTCTTCGGCGATCGCGGATGTCACGTGCGGATCTACGAGGAAGTGCGAGCGCTCGCCGCGCGCGGTGTCGCGAGCGAGATCGTCACCTATCCGGTGGGCAACGATCCCGTCGGGCTGACCGTGCGCCGCGCCCCGCGTCTCCCCGGCGTGGGCATCCGCGCCGTCGGGCCGGGCTACACCCGGCCGATTGTCGACGCCACGCTGCTGGCGACCGCGCTCTCCGCCGCGCGCCGGTTCAAGCCGGACATCATTCACGCGCACCTCCACGAGGGCATCGCGATTGGCGCGGTGTTGCGGCGGCGCCTGCGCATTCCGCTCGTCGCCGATCTGCAGGGCAGCCTCGTCGGTGAGCTCGTGGACCACGGATTTCTCTCCAACGGCTCGATGAGCGCGTCGATCGTCGGGCGCGTCGAGCGGTGGCTCGTGCGCCAGCCTGACGCGATCCTCGCCAGCTCGAGCTCGGCACTCCGCCTGCTCGAGTCGCAGGGCGCGGACCCGCGACGCCTCGTGTGGTTTCCCGACGGCGCGGATCTGAGCGAGTTTCGCCCGCTGCCGGTCGATCGGGCGCTCGAGGCGTCCTTCAAGCTGTCCGGGAAGCGGACCGTCGTCTTTCTCGGACTGCTGACGCCGTATCAAGGCGTCGACCTGCTGCTCGACGCCGCGCCGGAGGTCGCGCGCGCCGTTCCCTCCGCGCATTTTCTGCTGATGGGCTACCCGGACGAGGACCGGTACCGTGCGCATCGTGGAGGCGCGCGGCCTTCAGTCGTTCGTGACCGTGCCGGGACGGATTCCGTACACGGATGCCGCGCGTTACCTGTCGCTGGGCATGGTCGCGGTGTCTCCCAAACTGTCCGCGACCGAGGCGAACGGCAAGCTCCTCAACTACATGGCGTGCGGCCTCGCGACGGTGGCCAGCGACACGCCCGTGAACCGCGAGCTTCTCGGTGACGCCGGCGTCTACGTGCCGGTCAACGACGCGCGTGCCCTCGCGGAGGCGCATCAGCGGACTGCTGCTGGATGACGATCGGCGCGCGCGCCTCGGCCGGAGCTGCGACAGCGCGCCGAGACGGAGTTCTCGTGGCCGGCGCTCGCCGACCGGCTCGTCGGGATCTACAACCGGGTTTCGCGGCTCCCGTGATGCAGCGCGACCTTGACCGCCTGAGTCGCGACGAATTCGACCTCCTGATCGTCGGAGGCGGAATTTCCGGCGCGTGCCTCGCGCACGATGCGGCGCTGCGCGGGCTCTCGGTCGCGCTCATCGAGAAGCGCGACTTTGGCGGCGCGACCTCGTCGGCTTCGTCGAAGCTGCTCCACGGCGGCATCCGGTACCTGCAGCAGGCGCGCATCGACAAGGTGCGCGAGTCCGCGATGGAGCGGGCCGCATTCCAGGCCATTGCCCCTCACCTCTCGCCGCTACGTGCCGTTTCTGATTCCGACCTACCCTGGGCTGGCGCGCGGGCGCGCGACCCTCGCCGACGGGCGTCGCGATCTACGAGTGGCTGACCGCTGGCCCGAACGCGCGCATTCCTGACGCGGCCAAGAAGGTCCCCCGTGCCGAGCCGCGACCAGGTCGCGGCGTGGCTCCGTGAGGTTGACGCGCTCTCGCCGCGCGAGCGACCGACGGGCGCGTCGGTGATCTACGAATCGCACCTGCACAGCAGCGAGCGCATGACGCTCGCCTTTCTGAAGACCGCGAGCGCGAACGGCGCGGCGATCGCCAACTACGTCGAGGCCGGAGCGTTCGTCCGACACGGTGACCGGGTGTCGGGCGTCGACGCGCGCGACGCGCTCACGGGACGCGCGATCAGGATCGGCGCGCGGCTCACGATCAACGCCGCCGGCCCGTGGATTGGCGCGCTGGATCAAAAGCTCGGCGTCGGGCCGCTCAATCGCCAGATCACCGGCTTCTCTCGAGGCGCGCACATCGTCACGCGGCAGATTCTGCGTGACGTCGCGATTGCGTTGCCGACCGCGCGCCGGACTCAGGCGGTCGTGACGCGCGGCGGCCGGCACGTGTTCGTGATTCCGTGGCGGGGCTGTTCGCTCATCGGCACCTCGGACCGGCCGTTCACCGGCACTCCGGACGACGTGCATCCCACGGCCGAAGACGTCGACGATCTGCTCCGCGACGTGAACGACGGCCTGCCGGGTGCCGGCCTCACGCGCTGCCGACGTGCGTCACGCGTTCGCCGGTCTGTATCCGCTGACCGAGTCAACGCTGAGCGACGACGTGTATCAGGGAACGGGCGACTATCAGATCGTCGATCACGCGGCCCGCGACCACGTCGAGGGCTGCATGTCGGTGCTGGGCGCCAAGTTCACGACGGCCCGCCGCCTGGCCGAGCGGGCAACCGACCTGGCACTCCGGAAGCTCGGCCGCCCGGCGGTTCCCTGCGCCACGCGGTCCACGCCGCTCGTCGGCGGAGACATCAGGGACCTGCCGGCACTCACGAGGGCCGCGGAGGCGACGATTGGGCCATCTGGGGCCCGACGTCGTGGCCAACCTCGTGGCCAGCTATGGCGCGGAAGATCGACGAGGTGATCGCCCCGGACGCGAGCGCGCCCCAGGGGCTCGAACGGCTGACCCCCGAGCGCGAGTCGGTGGAATCCGAGGTGGTTTTCGCGGTCGAGCGGGAAATGGCCGTCAGCCTGGACGACGTGGTCTTCCGGCGGACCGGCCTTGGGACCATCGGACACCCCGGCCTCTCCTGCCTCCAGCGGTGTGCGGATATCATAGGAGTTCGGCTCGGCTGGGGAGCGGACCAGCAAGGTTCAGCAGATCCGCCAGACAGAACGTCAGTTTCCGATCAGCGCCGGTCCCGGGGGACCGGTGGCGTGATTCGGCACTCGACGGATTCCCATGGCTGCCGTGCGACTGGTGCCACACAAACTTCTGCTGTCTGCCCTCCTTGTTGCCGTAGGTCTGTCCGTCGGCTGCGAGTCCCCTGCCGGGACGACGCCTCCGCCGCCAGTGACGGGCCCGACCATCGCGTGCCCGACTGATATCGACGTCTCGTCCAACTCGGGCGCGCCGTTGCCCGTGCACTTCGCACTGCCCTCGTCCACGACCCAGAACCCGCCGGTGACGGTCAAGTGCTCGCCGGAGCCCGACTCAGAGTTTCCGGTAGGTTCGAACGCTGTCGTCTGCACCGCCGTTGATACCGTCGGTCAGGCGAGCTGCAGTTTCAGCGTGGCGGTCTCGTTACCCGAGCGGCGACTGAAGTTCACGAAGTTCATGGCCTTCGGCGACAGCACCACCAGGGTTTCCTCCGCGAGCCGCCGGACTTCACGACCGCCGTTCACGCCGCAGTTCCTGGATCCGGTCGAGAACTACCCCTACAAGCTCGAGCAGATGCTGCGGCAGCGATACGGGTCGAACGACATCGTCGTCATCAACGCGAGGCCTTGGCGGCGAGACCATCGAAGAGGGTACCGAGCGCATCGTGACCGAGATCGGAGGTCAATCAGCCGCAGGTCGTGTTGCTTGCTCGAGGGGTACAACGGGCTCCGTGAGACGCCGATCAGTGAGGCGCGGTCCGGCTTGCGTGCGATGGCCCGCTGGGCCCAGACCCACGGTGCTGAGGTGGTCCTGGGGACGCTCTTTCAGATAAGCAACGATCGCGAGGACTCTCGCCCAGGCTCGCAGGCCGCGATCGACGATTTGAACGACGCGATTCGTGGCCTGGCATCGTCTCTCGGTCTTGGCGGCGTGGCGGATCTCGAGCAGGCATTCGGTACCGGTGTCGGTCTGCTCGGAACCGACGGGTTGCATCCCAATCCCGCCGGATACCAGCGGGTTGCGGAAACGTTCCGGGACGAGATCATCCGGCGGTTCGAGGAGATTCCCGCGGCCTCTCCCCCGCCACCTCCAGGGATCACCCCGACCAATCGGGAGGTCGGCATCAAGCCGCCGTCAGTTGATTCGGAGATCCGGCCACTGATCGTTGCTGGTTGACCAGGTCAGCCGCGCGGCCGATTCGGCCGGCGTGCCGATCCGCCACGCGAAGATCTCATAGTCCGCGCGGTCGTGTTCGTGCCCTTCCGCCGCGGCGCCCCAAATCAGCCAGCGTCCGTCGCTCGTCACCACGGGAAAGTACTCGTGGCTGTAGGCGCCGGGTAGATCGATGAGGACCTCTGGCTTGCCGCCGGCCGACGGCGTGTGCATGACCCGCGTGCCGCCGAGGCCGCTGCCCTCGATCCACACCACCCGGCCCGTCTGACCAATCCAGCTGATTTCGCACGCGCTTGGGTTCGACGACACGCGTTCGAACGTGCGAGTGTCGAGCGACAGGATCCCGACGCCTTGCCGGCTGCGCGAGACGCCCTTGAGGGCCAGCGCGAGCCGGTTTCCCGCGCCGAGCACGGGTTCGTCAATCCGGCCCGCGAGCGGCGCGTCCGCGCCGTCGACGATCATCCGTTCCTGCCCCGAGGTGACGTCGACAGCCATCACTTTGTTGTCTCGGGTGAACGTGATCGATCGGCCGTCCGGTGTCCACACCGCGTGGTAGGCGCGCTCGACCAGGCGGCGCTGATTGCTGCCGTCCGCGTTCATGAGCATCAGGTCCCAGCCGTCCACCTCGCGAAATGACACCCACGGCCGCCGGCTGCGGAGGAACGAAATCTGCCGCCCGTCGGGCGAGTACCGGGACAGGTAGTCGACGTGCGGATGATTGGTCAGGCGGACGACCTGACCGGTCGCGAGGTCGGCTCGGTAGAGCTCGTGGTTTCCCTCGCGATTCGACGACCAGACGAGCGTGCCATGGAGATCGCGGCCCAGGGCCTTGAACGCGCCGGCTTCCTTGCTCTGCTCTTCAGCCGTGCCAGCCGCCGGCGCCGATGGCGGCATCCATCGCGTTGACAGCCGCGCCGCCAGCGGATGATCGAGCAGAAAAGCGGTCGCGATTCCGCCAACGAGCAACACGACCGCCCGCGACGATCGCGGCAATTCCCCAACGCCTCACGATCCCATCTTAGCTTCCGGGGCTCGCCCGCGGACCCGAAGCGCTCTCGCGCCTCGACAAGCTCGGGACGCCTGAGCTGCCGAAGGGCGGCTCTGCACCTCGTCGATACGTGACGCCGAGCTTTGCTCGGCGTCAGCGAAATATCGCCTCGATACGAAGATCTTCCGAGATCTTGCGGGTGAAATCGGGTCCGACGTTGGCGACCGGTTGTCCGTTGACGATCCAGCGATCGAACCGATCACGCCATGAGCCGGTGACGGCAATGCGGACGGCGGTGTCGTCGAAGTACCAGCCCTCATATCCGGCCGTCGAGGCGTTGTCGTCGATGTCGAACGACGCGCCCTCCGGCGCGGTCAGTGTCACGCGGCGGCTCTGGCCTTGCGGCAGGTATTCGGGCGCCTGCTTCCGGAGGACGTCGGCCCGGCGCCGCAGGAACTCGGCGAGCACCGGAAGGTAGTCCTGGTCAGGCACCTTCAGTGCCTGCGCGATCCGGCCGTAGTGATCGAACCGCTCCATGAGGAAGCGCTGTGTCCATCGGTGGTTGAGCGCGTCACCGAGCGCCTGCTTGAATCGCACGGCGAAACGCGGATCCTCCTCCAGCAATCGCGTCACGAGTCCAGATCGCAATTCGCGCTTGGTGAGGAGCGTGGTGAACGTGTCGTGCTCCCAGGGCTCGGGCGCTTGCTGGTACAGGTCCATGAAGCTGTGGTCCATGTCCCAGTTCACCCAGAACCACCGCGGCGGCGAGGCCGTCTCGTCGCGCAGCATCACGCCTTGAAACGCGTCCGTCGTCGCGCAGAACAACACCGAGATGAACCAGTTGGTCAGGTTGTCGAGATCGACGACCTCCTCGACGTCGGCGACCGTCAGCCGCGGATGTTCGCGTTGCCACCGCCACATGTCCTCGAGCGCGTCAGTGTCGGCGATCGTGAAACCGCGATGGCCGAAGTGCGCGTCCTGGAATCCGCGGCTCGTGACGTGCTCCGTCAGCACGTAGGCGCCGAGCGATTCGCCGTTCAGGAAGACACGCGCCGGCTGAGTCTCCGGCACGATCGCGCCCACGGCCCGGCAATGTCGAACGCCAGCGGATTCATGAAATGCCACCACCGGCCCCGCAGGTCCTGCCGCAGATCGTTGTGGACGACGATCTGACGCAGCGGATCGGAACGGCCGCCGAAGAGCACGCCGGCGCCGAACGTCGTGGCGCCATATCGGCGCTCGAAGTACAGCCGGAAGCTCTGTACCGGCGAGTTCTCGCGACTCTTGCCGCCGTGCAGGCGAAGGCCGACTTCCGACGCGAACCGGAGCTCGCCCTTGTCGAAGTACGAGACGTACGCCGGTCGCTCCCATTCGGCGCCCTTCTCGAGGGGATGCCTCAGAAGTCCAGTCTCGGGACTGTTGAGCGCTTCGTCCTGCGTGGCGAGCGAGAGAATCGGGACGCCGGTTCGCAAGTCGCTTTCCGGCACGAACCGCGTGCTCGGCATCCGAGACGGTGTGCGCTGGATGGCGAACGTCAGGTCCGAGAACAGATCGAAGCGATCGATGGCGATGCCGGCGCCGATCAGAAGCACGACGCCCAGCGCGGCCGCAAGACCGGTTTTCAGACGTGAGGATGCGACGACGTCACGGACGGGCTCGCGCGAGATGGATCTGAACGATCGGCGCGATCGCCTGGTTCTCGAGGTCGCCTCGCAGCGCGTCGAGGTCCGGCCGGTCGCTGCCCGGGAAGCTGTACGACACGACCACGTCGCCCGAGCGGGTCGTCACGCCTTCGAGCCGGCCACCGCGCAGGTAGCGTTCAACGGCGGCGTTGACGACTGCCCTCTTCGCGCCATATTGCGCGACCGGCACCGCCACGGTCACCATCTGGCGCCCATCGCGCCCCACCAGCTTGCGGGCGGCGATGCGCTGCAGCGCCAGCGCCGCAAACGCCGCCGCCAGCAGCACGCCGAGGAACTGCAGCTTGAACGTCGCGCTGGCGATCGCCGCGGCGACAACCACCATGAGGATGCCAATCTCCTCCGGCTCCTTGACCGGCGTGCGAAACCGGACGATCGAGAGCGCGGCGAGCAAACCGATCGAGAGCGGCAGGGAGAACTGAACGGTGACGAAGATCGCGGTGATGGACAGCCCGAGCAGTCCAAAGGACCGATAGATTTGACTGCCCGTGGCCGCGCTGGCAAAGAAGTGCTGATACAGCACCGCGATGAGGAGCGAGCTGGTCACGGCCGCAGCCAGCAGCACGAGGAACGGCGCGGCGCCTAACTCGGACATCGTCCTTCGGCGCGCTCAGGACGCCCCGAGTCTGTCGAGGGGCGGCGCGAAACGAATCGCGAGTGTACCACAGGGCTCACACCGCACCCTGTCGGCGGTTGAAGATCCAGATGAGCGCGGCGCCGCCGAGCACGTACTCGATGCCTTGCGTGATCGCGTGCGCCAGCAGGCCGGAGATGATCGCGTGGTCGCGCGGGTAGCCAAGCTCCTCGAGCGTCAGCGTCCATGCCGCTTCGTACGTTCCGAAACCCGCGAGCCCGTGAACCGGGAGTGACGCGGCGACTTCGGCCGCTACGCTGCCGAGGAAGATGCGGAGAACGCCGAGCTGGCCATCGAGTAGCCGAGAGGCACGAGCAGCGACAACACCAGACAGTACGCGCTGCCGTACTTGCAGAGCCTGACGACCACCGAGAGGACGAGTGCCGGCAGCAGCAACCGTTCGCGCTTCGCCTGGTCGAAGCTCGCGCCGAGGGCGAGGAGCCGGGCCGCGCCCGCCGCTTTCCACCCCGCCGCGCCACCTCGCGTCAGCCACGCGCCGAGACGACGCGCGATCGGGCCAGCAAGCAGGACCGCGACGAGGCCTCCAGCAGCGAGGACCGCGCTCGCCGTCCAGGCGATCCACGGCGGAACGAGCGTGTCGCCGCCGACGACGAGCAACGCCGCGAGCACCAATGGCGACAGCGCGACGAGGTCGAGAAAGAACGCAATCGCGAGCGTGGCCACGCCGTCCTCGAGCGGCCGCTTCCCCTTCGTCGTCACGAGGTAGACGTACGAGAGCTCACCGAGTCGGGCGGGCAGCAGATCCACCAGCAAATTGCGAACGAGCGTGATGCTGAGGACGGTACGGAATGGCACCGCCCGTCCGAGCAGAATCCAGAACCTCGTCGTGCGCGCGGCGATCCCGAGGCCAAACAGTCCGAGGAACGCGAGGAATGGTCCCGGGGACGCGTTCAGGGCCGTGCCGACAATTCGATCGATGTCGACGCCGCGGAGGAAATACGCCAGGAGGCCCGCTGCGACAGCCACGAGACGCCGCCCACGCGGCCCAGGAACGTCCCAAGGACGCCCGGCTCATGGAACCCGTCCCTGGGAAGAACGCCAGGTGCGGTTCACGACGGCGAGCCTGGCGGAGCCTCGCGCGTGCGCTGAACGACGGCCGGCGTGCCGGCAGCCACACTGAAATCCGGCAGGCTGCGCGTCACGACGGCGTTGGCGCCGACCACGACGCCCCGGCCGATGGTCACACCGTCGAGGACCGTCACGGCCGTGCCAATCCAGTGACGCAGGACCTACGGTGATCCCGGCCGATGGCCGCGGCTGATCGAGAATCGGCGTGCCGATTTCATCGAACGCGTGTCCTCCACCGACCAGGTACGCGTACGCGGCGAGGAGCGTTTCTCTCCCAATGTGCACGGTGCTCGCGGAAAACACGGTACAGAACGGACCGATGTTCACTCGGTCCTCGACGACGATGTTCCCATCCTTGGTGTTGAGGCTGCTGTGCCGGCCGATGAACACCCCATCGCCAATCGTGATGCCCTTGTTGGACGTCCCCTTCGCATCGAGCACGCAACCGTCGTCGATGACGACGTCGCTGCCGATGGCGATCTTGTGCGGGTGGCGCAGGACGACATCGGTCCCGAAGAACACGTTGCGTCCGCATCGCGCGAAGAGACCTGGGTAGAGCCGCGAACGGAGGAACAGGCCGAGCGCTCCCGGCAGGCGGCCCGCCAGGCTGGTCACGAACTCGTAGCGAAGCAGCGGGCCCCAGCCAGGGCGTCCCACCATCAGGGCCTGATATTTCTCGCGGGCGCTGCGCGTCCGGTCGAAGATCTCGCGGGGCACGTCGTCGAGCTTGTCGGGCTTGGTGGGCATCGGCGTCGGGTCCGTCTAAGTTGTCGGTCGTTGCTGCCTGAGGATAGAGACGTCAAACGCGGCCGGCAAGAGCGTCAGGACGAGCACCGCATCGACGACGAGCATGGTGGCGACCGCATCGGACCGTCCCATGCCCAGAAGGCCGGACAGATACACGAACGAGGCTTCCTGCACGCCAAAGCCCCCGAGCGACACGGGGAGCCGCGCGACCATCAGAGACACAGGAATGGCCGAGACGAAGAGCCAGAGCGGGGCGTCGAGGTTGAGCCCCCGCGCCACGACGAACGCGACCAGCGCCGGAACGAGCGACTCGACGATCGACAACGCGAAGAAACTCGTGAGTGCAGCCGGGTGGCGGCCGTATGCCGCATAGGCTGTGGCCACCTTGCGGAGCAACGACGGCGCGGCCGTGTCGTGCGGCCGGTCGGCCCAACGCGACGCGAGCCATAGCGAGGCGGCGAACCCGATCGCGACGGCCAGTCCAACGACGCTGATCGCCAGGACGATCGGACCGAGCGCGACGTTGGCCAGCGTGCCCGCAATGAGCGCACACCCGCCGAGTGCGACCACAACCACGCTGACGGCGCCGAGGGTGCGCTCCACGACGATCGATGCGGTGATCTCGGCGGGGCCGTACTGACGGCTCGCGACGAGCCGGACGGCATCGGCGCCTAGCGTGACGGGCAGGAAAAGTCCCGCGAACGAGCTCGCGAAGTAGGCTCGGACCGCGGCGCCAAGGGGCATGGCGATGTCACGGGCGCGGAGCAGGACCCACCACTTGAACGCCATCAGGACCCGATCGCCGGCCGTGAGCACGAAGGCGGCGGCCAGCATCGGCGCGCGTATCGTGGACAGGCGCGATACCAGCTCGCGGGGTTCGGCCACCACGAGCCCCAGCAACGCCAGCAGTCCGAGAGAAACCGTCAGTCGAAGCGCGAGCGAGAGGGCGCGCCGGCTCACGTGGTCAGGCCGCGCGGCTCGGCCGGTCCTCGATGAAGCGGCGATGCCAGAGCGCCAGGTTCATCAGGGCCCACAGGACGTGGTTGTGGTTGTGCGTCCGCCGGAGATGCTCGTCGATGAGACGGTCGATGCACGGCTGATTGAAGTACTGCTGCACGAGCGGGGACGTCCTGAGCAGCGTGTCCATGTAGTCGCGCAGATCCGTCCGCAGCCAGTTCTTGATCGGCAGACTGTAACCCTGCTTGCCGCGATTCAGCACGAAATCCGGCAGGAGGCCTTCCATCGCCTTCCGGTAGAGCGCCTTGGTCCGGAGGCCCGGGAATTTGCGTTCGCTCGGAATGCTGGCGACGAATTCGACGAGCGCGTGATCGAGAAACGGCACGCGTACCTCGAGCGAGTGCGCCATGGACATCTTGTCCACCTTCATCAAGACCGAATCGGGCATCGTCAGGCGCAGGTCGACGTAGCATTCCTGCGCGAGGCGATCCGCCGACCCGACGCGGGCGCGCTGGCGGCGAATCGGCTCGAAGGGATCGCGGCCAACGCGCGCGAGGAACTCGGGGCGGAACAGCGCCTGGTCCTGCGCGGCGGACGAGAAGTCCTGCCAGCGCATGTGCCCGCCGTCCTCCGGCAGCGCGCCGCCTTCGATGAAGCGCCGCAGCATGTTGACGGCGCCCTTCTTCTGCTCCTGGTCGGGAAGCCGTCTTGCGGCGGCCTCGACCGCGCGGCGCACGACGGTGGGCATCCGGCCATAGAGCATATGGTTCAGCTTGGAGGCAATGAACCGGTCGTAGCCGACGAACACCTCGTCGCCACCCTCGCCTGACAGGCACACCGTCACCTGCTTGCGGGCCTGCGCCGACAGCATGCCGAACGGGATCGCCGAGAGGTCCGTCATCGGTTCGTCGAGGTGCCATACGGCGTGCTCGATCACGGCCGGCGTGATCGGCTCGATGACGATTTCGTGGTGTTCGGTCCCGTAGTGCTCCGCCACGCGGCGCGCGTAGTCCCACTCGCTGAACGACGGATCGCGATAGCCGATGGTGAATGTCGGAATGGGCAGAGTCGACGCTTCGCGGGCGAATGCGAGCACCGCCGTCGAGTCGAGGCCGCCGGAGACGAACACGCCCAGCGGCACATCCGACATCAGCCGTTTGCGGACGGCGTCTCCGAGCAGACGGCGCACGCCGGCGATCTCTTCTTCTTCGGAACGCTCCTGCGGCTCGAACGACACGTCCCAGTATTGGCGGATGGAGAGCGCGGGCTTCTCCCCGCCAGTCACGATCAGGAGGTGTCCGGCCGGCAGTTTTCGGACGTCGCGGAACATCGTCGCGGGCGCCGGCACGAACTCGTAGCCCACGTAGTGGTAGATCGCGTCGAGGTCGGGCTCGCTGTCCACATAGCCTGAGGCGAGCACCGCTTTGATCTCCGACCCAAAGGCCAGTCGCGATCCGTCCCACGCGTAGTACACGGGCTTGATGCCCAGCCGGTCGCGGCCGATGACCAGGGTCTCAGTGCGCGCGTCCCAAATCGCGAATCCGAACATGCCCTGAAAGCGGTCGACGAAAGAGAGTCCCCACTCTTCCCAGGCGTGCACCAGCACTTCGGTGTCGCACCGGGTCGTGAAGCGATGGCCCTTCGCCTCGAGCTCCTGGTGCAGCGCGGCGTGGTTGTAGATCTCGCCGTTGTAGACGACCCAGATCGTCCCGTCTTCGTTCGACAGGGGCTGGTGGCCGCCTTCCAGATCGATGATCTTCAGGCGCCGGACACCCAGCACGGCGTGCCCGCCGTCATGAATGCCCTGGTCATCCGGCCCGCGGTGCACGATCGTGCCGAGCATTCGTCCGACCCGGTCGCTACCAGGGCGGCCTTGCGCGTCGAAGATTCCAGCAATGCCACACATAAGGGAGGGGTCAGAGCCCTTTTCCACAGAAACGGCACATATGGGGACAGAGCTCGCGAAGAAGGCGAATTGGACAGGCGCCGGCTGAGGGCGAGCTCTGTCCCCTAAAACGCCGTTTCTGTGGAAAAGGGCTCTGACCCCTCATAGGTACCCGTTCTTCTTGTACCACTCGGCGGTGCGGGCGAGGCCAGTGGCGAGATCGACCCGAGGGATGTAGCCCAGCCCGGTCTTCGCGCGGTCGATCGAGAACGCGCGATTCTGGCGGAACCAATCGGCGCGGCGCCGGAACAACGGCGGTTCGAGGCCGAGCGGCGTGCAGACGGCCTCACAGGCGGCCGACGCGAGCCAGAGCGGCGTGAACGGCAGGTGCGTGATGGTCGACGTCGACGCCGAGACTGACGCCCACGGCTTTCACCAGGTCATTCAGGCTGTAGTAGTGCTCGTCGCCGATGAGATAGACCTCGCCGCGGCCCGGACGTTCGCCCGCCAGCTCGAATGCATCGACGAGGTTGTCGATATACAGCGGGTGATAGAACGTCTTGCCGTTTCCAAACATCAGGAAGCGGCCTCGCTTCGCGTGACGGAACAGGAACAGAAAGCGCGCCGGATCGCCCGGCCCGTAGATCGCCATCGGCCGCAAGGTCGTCGCCGGAAGTCCCTGTCGCGACCAGCTCGCCGACCGCCTGCTCACCCTGATACTTCGTCTCCTGGTAGTAGTCGGCGGGCGTGATCGGCGAGTCTTCGTTTCCGGGCGGCGAGCTGATGTCGCCGTGCACGCCCTGCGTCGAGCAGTACACGAACTGTTTCACGCCGTGTCGAAGCGCCGCCTCCGCCGCGATCTTCGTGCCGGTGACGTTGATGTCGTAGTACACGCGTTTCGGCAGGTTGATCTGCCGGAACACTGCCGCGACGTGGAACACGCGTTCGGTTCCCGCGGTGAGACGATCCACGAGCGGCGCGTCGGTGACGCTGCCGATGGTGAGGTCCGCGCCCTCGCGCCTGAGGTCCTCCGCAAACAGTCCCGGCGACGAATCCAGAACCCTGACGGTATGGCCGCGAGAGAGAAGGCGTCGAACGAGGTGGCTCCCGGTGAAGCCTGTGCCACCGGTGACGAGCGTGATCATGCGATGGTCTGGGCGCTCCTCGCTGGCTGGGCCGATTCGTCGGCCTGCCGGATCTCGCGAATGATGTAGATCGGTTTGCTCTGCGACTCGTGGTACGTGCGCGCCTGAAGCTCGGCGAGGAGCCCAATCGTGATGAACTGAAAGCCCGTGAAGATCAGCAGGATCGCGAGAAGCAACAACGGTCGATCGCCGATCCCCTGCTGCTCGACGATCTTGAGATACGCGAGCCAGAGCGCGACGCCCCCACCGACGAGTCCCATCGTCATGCCAACCAGACCGAAGATCTGCAGGGGTCGCGTCGAGTAGCTGAGCAGGAACTTCACGGTGATGAGGTCGAGAATCACGCGGATCGTGCGCGAGATGCCGTATTTCGACCGGCCGTGTTCGCGCGCGCGATGATTCACCGGTTCCTCGGCAATGCTCACGCCCATCTCACTCGCGAGCGCGGGCAGAAACCGGTGCAGCTCGCCGTACAGGCGCAACGGCTTGACGACCTCCGCGCGAAACGCTTTCAACGAGCAGCCGTAGTCGTTCAAGCGCACGCCGGTCGCCCACGAGATCAGCCGGTTGGCGAGCATCGACGGCAGCCGGCGATTCAGGAACGGATCCTTGCGGTCCTTTCGCCAGCCACACACGATATCGAACTGGCCGTTGTCGAGCTTGTCGACGAGCCCCGGGATGTCTCGCGGATCGTTCTGCAGGTCGCCGTCGGAGGTGACAATGACGCGCCCGCGCGCTTCGGCGAATCCAGCCGCGAACGCCGCCGTTTGACCGAAGTTGCGGCGGAACCGGATCACGCGCAGCCGCGGATCGCGCGCCTGCAGCCGCGACATGATCTCCCACGACTGGTCGCTGCTGCCGTCGTCCACCAGGATCACTTCGTACGGCCGTCCCGAACGGGTCAACGCCTCGGTCAGCTCCCGATGGAGCGGCTCGAGGTTGGGGGCCTCGTTGTAGATGGGGATGACAACTGTCAGGTCCGGGCGGGCTGGCACTGGTGCCTCATTCTACGCTCTGCGACGCCGCCGCCACAGGATGTAGGTCACGCCCCCGAGGGCGACAATCACCGCAGTCCAGATCGAAATGGTCGGGAGGTTGTTGCGAATGTAGGTGCCCGCCTCCTCGCCGTATTCATAGGCCAGCCACGCCTCGCCGCCATAGCGAAACGCGCGTCCGATCGTGACCGCAGCCAGAAACCTGCCCGTCGGAATGTTCGCGATTCCCGAGAGCAACACGAACACTTTGAAGGGCATTGGCGGCGGCAGGATCGAAGGCACGACAATCGCCAGCAATCCGAATCGCTGAAACAGGCGAAGCGCCCGGTCGATGTGGTGCCCTTTCATCCGGCGGCGCAGGAAGGCGTCGCCGCCCTTCCGTGCGACCGCAAACAGCGCGTAGCAGCCCGCTACCGAGCCGGCCGTCGTCGCCGCGGCGTAGTACGGCCACAGGGCCGGCTCGTGCACGACCGCCAGGACGAGCAGCGCGTCGGCAACTTCGGGGAGTGAGAGGAACGACGAGTCGAAGAACGCCACGAGCGCGAGTCCGGGCGCACCGAGCTGCGCCGCGAAAGGACCGATGGCGTTGGTGAGGTTGTGGAAGAAGCCGGTGACGCGGTCCATCCAATGTACTCTAGAGGCCCGGCCCCGTGGAACGCGTCGCGAACAACAACCTGCCGATTATATCGGACGCCACAATCAGATGGCGCGTCGTCATGGACCTGGGTCGTCATGGTGGCGACGACGATGGTCGGCGCGGGCGCGGCGGCGTACTACGCGGTCCAGGGTCTGACGCTCAGTCACTACGACGCGCGCGCACACCTCGTCGTGGCTCGCCGTATCGCAGACAGCCTGACGCCCGGATGGCGCCAGTTCGGGACGGTCTGGCTTCCCCTTCCACATGCGCTCAACGCGCCGTTTGTCGTGGATGGACTGGAACTACCGGACCGGTTTCTCTGGTGTCGTGATCTCGGTACTGGCGCTCTCGGTCGGTCTCGACGGCGATCACGCGGTTCGTCCATGCGCGAACCGGTTCGCTTGCGGCTGCTCTGTCGGTTCCCGCGATCGTCCTGATGAACCCGAACGTGCTCTATCTCCAGAGCACTCCGATGACCGAGCCACTGCTCTTCGGCCTCTCGCTTCTCGCCGTCGTCATCGTGGACGCGTGGGTGCGAGCGTCCCTCAACGCGCCTGCATCATGGGCTGGCGTCACACTGACGGCGCTCGTGATGACCCGCTACGAGGGCTGGTTCATCGCGGCCGCCCTTCTCAGTGTGGCTCTTGTCGCGCGCCGGCATCAGTGGATCGACGTGTTCCGTCTCGCGGTCTACCCGGGAGTCGCGATTGGCATATTTCTTTTCCTCAGCTGGGCCGCGACGGGTGTCTGGTTTGTCACATCGGGCTTTTTCGTTCCTGACAATCCCGCATTCCATCGGCCCATGGCGGTCCTCGTCGACGTGGTGGAAGCGACCGTGACGCTCGGCAGTCGCACGCTGGTGCTCGTCGCCATTGCGGGGGTTGTCGCGTGCGTGCTCGCCAGCCGGCGGACACGGGCGTCGTTGACGCCGCTGGCGCTTCTCGCCGCGGCGTGCTTGCCCATCGTCGCCTTCTACGATGGCCATCCGTACCGCGTCCGGTACATGGTGCCGCTCGTGGTGGCGGCGGGCGTTCTGTCGGCGTTTGCCCTGGCGCATGTGTCTCGCGCCGCTCCGGGGATGGGCGACCGTGGCGTTTCTCGCCACCGTGTGGATGCAGCGTCCTCCGCTCGATCGTCAGGCGCCGATGGTGCTCGAGGCCCAGTGGGAGACGCCGTTCCGGCTCGCACGGACCGCCGTCAGCCGCCACCTCGATCAGGACTACGATGGCCAGCCGATTCTGGCGAGCATGGGATCGCTCGCGCACTACATGCAGGAAGCCTCATCGCACGGTCTCCGGCTCGATCACTTCGTGCACGAAGGCAACGGGGATCTCTGGATGGCGGCGCTCGAGGCGCCGCGGCGCCACGTGTCATGGGTCATGATCGAGGAACGCGCCGAGGGCGGGGACCAGCTGGCGGCACGCGCCCAGTCGGACGCGAGCTTTCTGACCGGCTTCGTTCGCGCGGCCGACGGCGGCGGGCTCGTCCTCTATCGACGTGTGCCGTAGTCGTCGGCGATAATTCCTCCGTTCATGCGCGCGGCAATTGAGCAGGTTCGATCCGGAGTCCGGGAGCATCTCTCGTCTCCAGCGAACGTGGCTCTGTGGGTGCTGCTCATCGCAGTTGCCGCCGGATTCCGCCTCTGGGGCATCACCTGGGGTTTTCCCCGTCCCGATCTGAACCCGGACGAGTCGCTGGTCCTGCGGACGGCGATGAAGATGACGTGGGCCGATCCCAATCCGCACTTCTACAACTATTGCGGCTTCATCTTTCACGTCAGCTTTCTGTCCAGCGAGTTCTTGAAAGCCTTCGGCGTGGAGCTCGATGAGATCGGTCGGCTCCTCCTGCACCGGCTGTGGACCGTTCTCTGGGGCACGCTGACGGTGCCTGTGGTGTTCGTGCTGGCGCGTCAGGTCGGAGGCTCGGTCCGCGGCGCGTTCCTCGCGGCGGCGCTTCTGGCGATCACTCCTCTGCACGTCTGGGAGTCGCATTTCGGAACGACCGACGCGCCGTTGCTCCTCTTCATGACCTCGTCGCTCGTGGTCAGCATCGGCGCCGCGGAGCGGCCGACCTGGCGGCGCGCGGTTCTCGCCGGGCTGCTGACGGGGTTCGCGACTGGCACGAAGTATCCGGGCGCGTTCGGAGTCGTCCCGTTTGCCGCGGCCATCGCCATCGCGCTGTACGACCGGAGACTGGCCACGTGGAAGGATGCGGTTCGGTTGGTCGCAGTGTTTGGCGCCGGAGCCGTTGCCGGCAGCTTCATGGTGTCGCCGTACCAGTACATCGATGGAATCCAGACCATCAACACGTTCCTGTTCGAGCTCGACAACGTCGAGACCGGCCATTTTGGTTTTGACCTGAACGTGCCGGGCTGGCAATACCGGCCCTACCTGTACGAGTTCGTGGCCGCGTTTCCGTTTGGGTTTGGCGTCGCGCTGGCTCTTCTCGTGTACGTGAGCGTCGCCTGGTTCGCGTGGCGTCCGAGCCGTCGCCAGGCTCGTGGCGCTCGCGTTCGTCGCGGTGTTCTTCGGCATCACCGGCTCGTGGCTGTTCGTGCCGGTGCGCTACTTCATGCCGCTCTTTCCGGTCTTCCTGGTCGCGGCCGGTCTCTTCTTGGATACGCTGCTGATCCGCCGACGCTGGCTCGGCATCGCCGTGGCCGCCATCGTCCTGGGCTATACGACCGCCTTCACGGCCACGACGACGCATCGATTCACGTATGACACGAGGAACGAGTCGGGCGAGTGGGTTGAACGAAACGTACCGCCGGGATCCGTGCTGCTTCTCGCCCATTCCATTCTGCGGTCGTACAGCCCGCTGCCCGATCCTGAGCGGGTGCCTTCACGACTCGTCAGGCTCGGCCGGCTCGACCGGACCGTCGAGGAATATCAGAAGGACATGGCCGGCAGCCCGACCGGTGCCAAGGTCTACATTTCGGCAAGCGGCCTCGAATACCTTCGGTACTATCGGACGAGGGAACCCGAGAGCGTGGCGGCCTGGGATCACTTGCGCCAGAACCCGTCCCGGTATCGGCTGGTGAAGGTCTTCGAGCGGTGGTACCTGAACAAGAGCTTCTACTCGTCGCTCGACCCGATGTACGCGTCCTATTTCGTCGCGCCTCGGATTGAGATCTACGAGGCGATGTCTCCGACAAATAGGAAGTCAGAAGTTAGAAGTCAGAATGAGTTCCTTTCTGACTTCTAACTTCGAAGTTCCAACTTGATCTAGAACCGCACCAGAAAGGTGACGTTGAACTGACCGCCGCCGAGGTCGATCTTGTCGGCGACGAACTCGCCGTCGGGCAGGTCGCCGACGCCCCACTGGTAGCGGCCCTCGAGACCCATGCCGTAAATGTCGCCGCCGAGCGGAATCCGCACGCCTCCGAGCAGCAACCCGCCGAACGCCGTGCCGGTCTCGACGAATTTGCCGGGAAAGATATCCAGCGTCGCCGGGATCGACGAAATCTCCGACTTCGCTGTAGCGGAAGCTCAGCGCGCTGATGCCCGCGCCGACGTACGGCTGGAAGTCGCCAGGGCCTCCGAACGGCAGGAAGCGGACGAGCGCCGTCAGCGGCACGACGCGAAGTTTCAACTCCTGTCGAATCTCGAAGTCGTTCTCGTCGACCACGTCGAGATACACCGTGGGAACGGTGCGCTTGTAGAAGCCCACGCCCGCTCCGAATTCAATGTGGCGGCCGAGTGCGACGTTCCACTCGCCGAAGATCTGTGCCGGTATTGAAGTCGCTGATGCGGAAGGCCAGCGCGTCCGTTACCGACGGATCGCCCGGCATCGGTTCGCCAAAGTAGTTCCGAACGAGGATGTCGCCAGTGGCGCGGCCGTCGAGCCCGCGGGGAAACACACCGCCGACGCCGATTTGCACCGAGTGAACCGTTTGTGCCGATGCCGCAGTCGCGACAAGGACGAAAGCGAGGGCGGGAAACAGCAGGCGGACAGGTATGCGCACCATGATCAGCTCCATACGGCGGCCGGCGTGCGGGCTGCCTGTGTCGTCGTGGATAGCAGGAACGGTGCCAAGCAGTGTCGTAGTGCTTGGGCCGCATGTCTGGCTCGCGGATCCTGCGTTGTCGCCGCAAGGGGGCGATCGGCCAGAGCACCCAGTGGCCAGCGCTAAGTCGGTCAGCGCGCGCAACGGAAACCGACGTACAAGTTGTGGCGGCCCTGTCTTGAAAGTGCCGCGCGGCGTGGAAAGCTTCGCGCGGGCGTATCCCACGAACCGCCAGCCACCACGCGGAGCTCGTACGTGGCGGTCGATCGGTTGTGCGTCGACGACGTCCACTCCCAGACGTTGCCAACCATGTCGTACAGCCCGTAACGGTTGCGGCCGAACGATCCGACCGGAGCCGAGTGTTCGAACCGGTCCGATCCGCGCACGCCGAGCAGATTGGCTTCGCGCGTCTGCTGGTCGCCCCAGACCGGCGGTTCGGTCGCCGGTCGGTTCCAGCGCTGATGCACGATCGAACTCTTCTTCCGTCGGCAGCCGCGCGCCCGCAGCCGCGCAGAACGCCTGCGCCTCGTCCCATGTGACGTTGACGACCGGATGATCGGGCGCGGAGTACCACGACGGCTGCGTTGGCATTCGTTCGGTCATGTGCCGCCGCGAACGCGCTGAAGGCCGCGACCGTGACCTCGTGCGTGAGCATCTGAAAGGTCGTACCGCCGGCCGGCGCGGTGACGGGAACCCATGAAAGCCGATCGGCTGGCTCGCCTGGCGCGGCCGTATCGGCCGGACTCGACGGCCGGCGCGTCTTCGCGCGCGGCTTCCCGCGATAGACCGCTTCCACGAACCTGGGACGCTCGACTCGGAGGCGAAGTGTGCGGTCCGTCCCTTTCGACTCGCCGTCCACTTCCCAGTGTTCGAAATTCTCGCCGCTGGCTTGAAGCGCGATCTCGAGGTCTGGAAAGTACAGTCCCTCGAATCCATCCCGTGCCGCTTCCCCATCGATGGTGATTGACTCGCCGGCCGGCAGGCCGAGCGCCAGTGGTTGACTTGGGCCCGTGTTCAGCCAGCTCTCGGTCAACTTCCTGAAGAACGCCGGCCTCCGTTCGAGGAACGTCGCGTACTCGCGGAGGTATTTCGTGTCCGTCACCCCGAGTTGTTGGCCGGCGCGGCGGTAATAGTCCAGCCGTCGCTCGAGAAATTCCGGCGTGAGGTGGTGATTCATCACGGCGACGAAGAGCCGCTTGTAGAACGTGCGGAACGCATCATCCTCGGCGAACAGCGTGGTCAGAAGATTGGAGCGGGGTTCAGTGTGGCTTCGGCCCCGCTGCAGCTCGTCGACGCGGTTCAGGAGATCGGCGTAGCTGTCGAGATCGAACGACCGGAAGCTGCCGTCCATGTCCCAGTTGACCCAGAACCAGCGCGGCGGGGTCCGGGACGAATCGAGGTACTGACCCGGGCCTTGATAGGCGTCACGCGTGGCCATGAATGCCGTCGCCAGAAACCATCGCGCCAGGCCTTCAACATCCGCCTTCTTCGCGACGTCAGCCATCGTCATCGGCCGGTGCTGCACCGACCACTCCCAGAAGGACTGCATCTCTTCGTCGGTCCAGTCGATGCGGTCGTGTCCCCAGTGCGCCTGGAAATACTGCTCGTCGAAGCGCTCAGTCAGGACGAACACGCCGTAGAACTCGCCGTTGAGAAAAAAGCGTACCGGCGACGTCTCGGCCGTGATGGCACCGACTTCACGCGCGATGTCATAGGCCAGCGGGTTGGCGAAATGCCGCCCGTCGCGCACATCGTTGTGGATGACGAGGTGGCGAACCGGCTGCGCATCCGTGCTGAATAGCACGTCGGGCGGGAGTTGCCGCGCGCCGTACTCGCGGCGGAAGTACAACCGGAACCCTTGTCGAGGCGACGACTTTCGACTGCCACCGCCGTGGACGCGCACGCCGACGCCTGTTGCGAACCGCAATTGACCGTCGTCGAAATACGCGACAGTGCCTGGTCGCTCCCAGTCCCGGCCGTGCTCGAGGACATTCGCCAGGATGCCCCGCTCAGGGTCCTGAAGGTCTGCCGCGTCCATGACAAGCGACAGGACGGGATGCCTGGAGGCAATCTCGCCCGGAGGCAGTGCGGACACCGCGGCGGAAATCCGCGGCACCGTATCGGACGGCCACGTGGCCGATGGAAGGCCGGCCAGGCGCTCGACCACGGCCAGGCCGCCAGCGAGGCCAGCGACCAGTGCCAGCAGCCGCCAGGAACGCAACGGCTGTGGCCGGGACGTCACAGCGGTCCGGGCCGATTGAAGAAGACGTTGAACGTCGCGTCGCGCACGGCTTCTCGGATCTCGCCGGGAAGCGCCAGAAGCCCGCTGTCGCTGACGCCACGGAAGCTGAAGGACACCACGGTTTCGCCGCCCGACTGCGACACGCTCTCGAGTCGTGGCCGCGCCACGTGCTTCTTCAGCACCGCCGTCACGGCCGCGGCGTCAACCGGTCCGTGCGTGGAAGGCGCCGCGATGACGATCACGCCGTCACCGGCGCCGCCGCTGAGGACGCGAATAGACGCCTGGACGATCAGCGCCACGAACGCGACCACGAAGATCAGTCCGGCGAACGTGAGCTTGAAGGTCGCGATGGCGATCGACAGCGCGATGACGAGCATGATGAACCCGATCTCTTCCGGTTCCTTGATGGGCGTGCGGAACCGGACGATCGACAGCGCGCCGAGCAAGCCCAGCGAGAGCGGGAGCGAGAACTGGATGCAGACGAAGATCGCGGTAATGGAAATCCCGAGCAGCGGAAATGCGCGGTGGATCTGGCTGCCGGTCGCGCGGTTCGTGAAGAAGTAGAGGTAGAGGTACGAGATCACGAACGACGACGCCAGCGACGCCGCCATCAGGACGACGAAGGCGGCCGGACCGATCTGTTGCGCGCCGGTGGTCCCTGCTCCGCCAAGCGCAGCCATGAGCTCATTCAACTGTTGCGGCATGACGTCGCCAGGCTCCTAGTGAAGCGCGCGGCTGAGTTGCAGAAGCAGGGCCGCGTACTTTGACATCGACTGTTTGCGAAGGCCGAGCGTGATGAGCGGCCGAAGGTGGCCCGGCAGCACCTCCGCCAGTCCCTTGGCTTCGACGACGGCGACGGGAAGCGGTCCGACGTTTCTCGCGAAGAGATACCGGTGATTGACCGAGACAGCCGTGATCTCGCTGTCGAGGCTCACGCGCGTCCCGGTGGACACGTCCACGAAGCGACGCCGGCGATACCGCAGCGCAAGCATCGGATGCCAGTCCGGCCCGAGCAGGAAGCCCTTCGCCGCGAGCTGTTCGGGCAACGCGGCAAACACCGGATCGCTCAGCCGAAGCGGGACGAGCGTTTCGGCCGCCATCGGCAGAAGCACGCGCACTTTGTCGCGTCGATTACCGACGCGCTGCTTCGCTTCGAGAAATACGGGGCCTTGACCGGTGCCGCCCGGCGGCGAGTACCACCGCACGCGAATCTTCGTCTTCAGATAGTCGCTGTTCAGCTTCTCGTCGAGCGAGTCGAAGCCCTGCGAGTCGTAGTAGATCGTCCAGACGTCAGCGTCCGGGTACTGTGAATCCGGCTTGCACAACATGCCCAGGAGACGCGCCGCGATATCCACGCGCGTGGCCGGGAGCACGAATTTCAGTTCACGTTCAAGATCGTCGACGAGCGGTGATGCGGGAGGCGCCGGTCGGTCGATAGTGGCAGCCGTGGCCATTCGTTCGAGCGGCGATTGTATACCACGGCGCGGCGCCTCCGACCGTCGAGCCAGGGCGCGGGCCGTCCGCCGAAACGCCTAGGCGCGAAGGCGGATTACCGGAACGGACGAATCACCGACAGCATCGGATCGTGCAGCGGACCGTTCGTCGCGACGACGTGTCCGGCGAACAGATCGAGTGGTCCGCCGTCCATGTCCGTGACCCTCCCGCCGGCTTCCTCGACGAGCAGCACGCCGGCCGCCATGTCCCATGGATGGAGCCGTTCTTCCCAGAAGCCGTCGAGGCGGCCCGCGGCCACGTAGGCGAGATCGAGCGCCGCCGATCCCAGCCGGCGAACCGCGCGCGCTTCGTCGAGAAACGCGGCGAACACATCCACCTGGCGACGGCGTTCTTCGCGCACCGTGTACGGAAACCCCGTGCACAACACCCCGTCCACGAGCTCCGACGCGCGAGTGACGCGGAGCGGCATGGCCGTTGAGGCGGGCGCCGAAACCGCGCTCGGCGGTGAAGAGCTCCTCGCCAATGGGATCGTAGACGACGCCGACCTGGATGACGCCGTCGATGCGGAGCGCGATCGAGACGGAGAAGAGCGCCAGCCCGTGCGCGAAGTTCGTGGTACCGTCGACCGGGTCGATGATCCACTGCACCGGACGATCGCGAAGCGCAGGCGCCGGAGCCGCTTCTTCACCGATCACCGCGTGTGTCGGAAAGCGCTGGGCAATCAGCGCGCGGAACGCCTCTTCGGCGGCGAGATCGGCCGCGGTGACGAGATCGATGCGGCCCTTCTTGTGGACCTCGAGGCCGCGACGGAAGTACTGCCGGTGAATGCGTCCGCAGGCCAGCGCGCCTTCGACGGCTGTGGCCAGGTAGAGGGGGTCGAGA
This sequence comes from uncultured Acidobacteriota bacterium, assembly GCA_963730485.1. Taxonomy (GTDB): domain Bacteria; phylum Acidobacteriota; class Vicinamibacteria; order Vicinamibacterales; family SCN-69-37; genus CAVTYZ01. Next base: position 160,179 of record CAVSRY010000031.1, read on the forward strand.
TCCAATCAGGCCAGCTTCTTGCTCATCCGCACGTCCATGCCGCCCTCCGGCCGGCGGGTGATGGACACGTCGTCCATGAAGTTGCGCATGAAGAAAATGCCGCGGCCGCTGGACTTGAGCATGTTCTCGGGATCGAGCGGGTTGGCGATGTCCGCCGGGTCGAAGCCCTCGCCCTCGTCGAGCACGCGGACGACGAACTCCTCAGGACGCGTCGCGCGGCCGCAGAATGAACTCCACGACCACGTGCTTGGCGCGGTCTTCGCGGTTGCCGTGCTTGATGGCATTGATGACCGATTCGCGGACGGCCACGCTCACCCAATGCGTCAGATCCTCGTCGAGGCCGGCAATCGACGACAGTCGATCGCTGAGCACCTGGACCAGGTCGAGCAACTCAAACGAACTGGGCAGCTCGAGGCGGACCAGATGGTCGTCAGTCAGCATGACCGCGGAGTAAGTAACATATTAAGCTGATCGGGTTCAAGGACGGCTCTCCGTCCGACCCGTCGCAGTCGTGACCAGCACCGTGACACATCACCGTCTCGATCTCAAACCTGTGCGCGCCGTCCGTGGCCTGGTGCCCGTCCCCGGCGACAAGTCCATTTCCCATCGCTACGTGATGCTCGGATCGATCGCGCAGGGCGTGACCTCGGTCACACATCTGTCGCCGGGCGCCGACGTCGCCGCCACCGTCGCGTGCATGCGCGCGCTCGGCGTCCGCATCGACGACACCGGGCCGGGCGCGTTGACCATCCACGGCCGCGGACGCGGCGGGCTCCGGGCCTCCCCCACGCCGCATCGATGCGGCGAACTCCGGCACGACGATGCGTCTGCTGGCCGGCATCCTGGCGGCCTGTCCGTTTTCGACCGACGATGATCGGCGACGCGTCGCTGTCGAGACGGCCGATGCGCCGGATCATCGAGCCGCTGAGCGTCGATGGGCGGGTCGATCGAGGCGACCGACGGGCACGCGCCCCTCATCATCCGCGGCGGGCGGCTTCGGCCCATCACGTGGGAGAGCAAGGTGGCCAGCGCGCAGGTGAAGAGCGCCATCATGCTGGCGGGCCTCGTGCCGCCTGGCGTCACGACCGTCGTCGAGCCGCTCGCGACACGCGACCACAGCGAGCGCGCGTTTCCGGCGTTCGGCCTGAGCGTGCGGACATCCGCGCCGCCTGACGGCTCGCTCACACCGCCGTCCGGTCCGGTGACCGTGTCGGTCGAGGGCGGACAGGAGGCACAGCGCACCCGGACGAACGCTCGATGTGCCGGGCGACCCGTCGTCGGCGGCCGTCTGGGCCGCAGCCGCGGCCGGCGTTGCCCGGGTCGTCGGTGGAGCTGACCGGCGTGTGTCTCAATCCTCACCGGCTCGGCTTCATTCGCGCACTGGAGCGGATGGGCGCCGCGGTGACCGATCACGGTGGACGACGAGGTCGCCGGCGAGAAGGTCGGCCGGATCCGCGTCGGCCATGGCCAGCACCGGGACGCGACGATCATTGCCCGACGAGGTGCCGAGCCTCATCGACGAACTGCCGGTGCTGGCGGCGCGCGCGGCGCTGGGCGGCCGGCTCGAGGTGTCGGGCGCGTCCGAGCTGCGCGTCAAGGAAAGCGACCGCATCACGGCGCTCGTGACCGGATTTCGCGCGATGGGCGTCGACGGCCGACGAACGGCCGGACGGCTTCGTCATCGACGGATCGAAACGGCCGACCGGCGGCACGGCCGACGCGGCGAGCGATCATCGGCTCGTGATGGCGTTCACGCTCGTCGCGCTCGGATCGACCGGCCCGTCGACGGTCACCGACGCGGGCGCCGTCGCGGTGTCGTACCCCGCGTTCGCCGACGACCTGCGGAGGCTGACTGAGTGAAGACCGACAAGATCTACCTCGTCGGCTTCATGGCGAGCGGCAAGACGACGATCGCGCGCGCGCTCGCGGCGCGCCTGGGCTGGCGATCGGAGGACGTCGACGACCTGATCGAGAAGCGCGAGCGGCTCACGCGTGGCCGAGATCTTCGCGCGGCACGGCGAGCCGTACTTCCGCGCGGCCGAGCGCGACATCCTCAAGCTGGTGCAGCCGATGCGCAACCTCGTCGTGGCGACTGGCGGCGGCACGTTCGCCGATCCCGAGAACCGCGCCGCGATCAACTCGATGGCGTGTCGGTCTGGATCGACCTGCCGCTCGCCGATTTGATCCCGCGAATCCCGATGGACGGCCGCCGGCCGCTCGCGTCGGACCGCGCGCAGCTCGAGCGTCTGTACGCGCTCGCGCGTCGAAGCGTACCGGGCCGCGCTGCTCCGCGTGGGCGCGTCGCACATGTCCACGTCCAAAATCGTGGACCACATCCTCGAGGCCATTCACCACCTGCCCTCGGTCGTTCACCAGCCGACGCCCCGCGTGTGAGTCCGTGCGCTACCTGATCATCAGCGACATCCACGGCAATCTCCACGCGCTCGAGTCCGTGCTGCGCGACGCCGCCGCCATCGGCTACGACGCCGTCGTCTGCCTCGGCGACCTCGTCGGCTACGGCGCGGACCCGAGCGCCGTGATCCAGCGCGTCCGCGAGCTCGCGCCGGTGAAGATCGTGCGCGGCAACCACGACAAGGTCGCCGCGGGACTCGAACCGGCCGTGCTCTTCAACGAAGTGGCCCGCCGTTCGATCGAGTGGACGCGGCAGACGGTGAGCGAGGACGAGCTGGCGTATCTCGCGGCCCTGCCGAAGGGCCCGGCGCGTCGTCAACGAAACCTTCGAGATCTGCCACGGCTCGCCGTTCGACGAAGATCACTACGTGTTCGATCAGGACGACGCCGCGCGCTCCATCGAGGCGTCGTCCGCGCGCGTGTGCCTGTTCGGCCACACCCATTTGCCCGCGGTGTTCACCGCCGCCGACGATCCAGCGACGACCGGCAACGGACTCGCCGAGGACGAAATGCGGCTGCCCGCCAGCGGCCCGGCGCTCGATCAACGTCGGCTCGGTCGGCCAGCCGCGCGACGGCGATCCGCGCGCCGCGTACGGCGTCGATGGATCTGGACAAGGGCACCATCCGGCTTCGCCGCACGGTCTATGACGTGCAGGGAGCGCAGAAGAAGATCATGAAGGCGGGACTGCCGCAATGGTTGGCGTTGCGGCTCGAGAAGGGACAGTAAGCGGACGCTGGCATTGATGATTTGAGATTTGAAATTGATGATCCATTGATGATTGAAGAATTTGCGATTGATGATTTCTGATTGAGACCTTCAGTTCGTGTCCTGCGGACTGCGGCACGTGGCACGACACATGCTCCTACGCTGCCATGTGACACCAGACGAACTTCGAGACCGCACCACCAATTTCGCCGCTGACATCGTCAAGTTCGCGCGGACGCTTCGGCCGCAAGCCCGAAGCCCGCAACATCGCCGACCAGATGAGCGACTTCGGCAACCGCCGTTGCCGCCAACTACCGCGCGGTGACCCGCGCTCGCTCGAAACGCGAGTTCATCTCGAAGCTGGCGATCTGTGTCGAAGAAGCCGATGAGACCGTGGGTTGGCTGGAGATTGCTCGCCGGTCCGAAATCGCAACAGCGGCCGAGGCTGAACGACGTTCTTGAAGGAAGCGCGGGAAATCCTGGCGATTCTGGCGGCGTCACGGAGGACCGCCGAGCGCGGGAAAGACCAGCGGCTAGACGGCGTCGACGCGGCTCTCAATCATCAATCCCAAATCATCAATCGACAATCATCAATGGATCATCAATCTCAAATTTCAAATCATCAATGCAGGAACCATTGATCTATTGACTATTCCGCGCCGCCTTCGCCTCGCGTCTCTTCAGTTCAGCGGCGTACGCATCCTTCGCCGCCCGCGACCCCAGAATCCAGCCGATCACGACGCCGATCATGAGCACTGCCGGGATGAACAGGAAGTGGCTCGACGGCATCTCGGCGAAGTTCATGGACGCCTCGCCTGGAGTTTCGCGGAGACGTCGCGGAGCTCGCGCTCGACGTTCGTGAGCCGGCGCCAGAGCAGCGAAGACGTAGACGACGAGCGCGAGCCAGACGACCGAATAGGCCACGAACACGAGCGGCGCGGCCGGAAGCTGTTCCTGCTCGAGCTCGCCCGGTCTGACGGGCACGAACCCGTCCTGAGCCGCTGGCGGCAGCGGCGCCTGGGTGATTGGCGGTTCAGACGCCGGTGCGGCCGGAGGCTGTGCGCCCTGGGCCGCGGCGACTGGCGCCACGACGACGAGCGCCGACACGACCAGTGCCGCCAGCGCGACGCGGCGCACGGTCCTAGTCATCAAGAGCAAGATAGGCCTCCTCGAGGCGTGTGCGGGCGTGCTCGAGCCGCACGCGAATCAACATCAGCGCGACGAACAGAATCGTGAACGCCGCCCAGCAGAAGTACAGCGGGATGCCCATGTCCACCGGCAGCGTCGGCACCACGCTCGTCAGCGGATGGATCGTGCGCCAGAGGTTGACCGACCAGTAGACGAACGGCACGAGCGCCATGCCGAAGAACCCGACCGCGGCCGCGAGCACCTCGCTGCCGGCGCCGCCGAAGCGCCGCAGCAGCAGGTAGGCGTTGAACACCATCCACATGATGAACGTGCTCGTGATGCGCGGGTCCCAGATCCACCAGGTGCCCCACGCCTTGCGCGCCCAGAGCGGTCCGGTGACGAACACGAGCAGCCCGAAGACGACGGAGAGCTCGGCCGCCGCGACGGCCACGCGATCGGCGCCCGGCCGGCGCGAGAAGAGATAGATCGCGCTCGCGACGCCGCACGTGAGCGCCGACACGAGCATCGTCATCGCCGACGGGAAGTGGAAATAGAAGATCTTGTAGACCAGGCCCATCGTCGACTCGTACGGCGCCGAGTCGATGAGGAACGGCGCCACGCCGAACATGACGAAGGCCAGCCCGAGGAGGATCGGAACGAGTCGATGGGTCACGCGCGTGTCTCTACTCACCCATCACGGGCGCAAACGTCCAGAGCGACAGCGTGATGAAGACGGCATCAAAGAATACCAGCATCGAGAGCCAGGTCTGGGCGAGCGCCAGATTCGGCTCCGCCGCGAAGATCGCCGCCGTGCCCTGCATGCCGCCGACGAGCGCCGGGAGCGTGATCGGGTAGAGCACGACCGGCAGCAGCACGTCGCGCGACTCGGCCCGGCCGAGCATCGCCGCGAAGAGCGTGCCGACCGCGACAAACCCGACGGTGCCGGACGCGAGCAGCGCCAGAAGCAGTCCGGGCGCGCGCTCGAGCGGCGCATTGAACAGGAAGGCCACGAGCGGCACGAGCACGACCTCGATGCCGATCAGGAGCGACAGCACGCCCAGAAACTTGCCGAGATAGACGGCCGATCGCTCGACGGGCGCCAGCAGCAACGCGCGCAGGGTCTCGGCCTGCCGCTCGCGCTCGAACGTCCGGCCGAGCGCCAGCGTGCCCGAGAAGGCAATGGCCACCCAGAGGATGCCGGCCGCCGAGTTGTCGATGGCCTCGCCTTCCCGCACGAACGCGAACGAGAAGATGAGGATGCAGGACACGGCGAAAAACAGCGTCGTGTAGACGAGCTCGCGGCTTCGCGACTCAATGCGAAAGTCCTTGCGAGCGATGAGCCACGCGGCTCGAAGGACGTTCGTCATGCCGGTCGACTCTGCGAGTGCCCGGCGATACCGTTCGCGAAGCGGCTCGCGCCCGCCGGGAACGGCCAGAAGACGTCCATCCCGGAGACACACCGGCACGTCGACGATGGCGTCGGCGCTTTCGAAGTCGTGCGTGGCCATCACGACGATGGCGCCCCGCTCGCGCAGCGTTCTCAAACGGGCCGACGAGCAGACCCGACGACTCGTCGTCGAGGCCCGTGAACGGCTCGTCGAGCAGCAGGAGCCGCGGACTGTGCAGCAGCGCGCGTTCGAGCGCGAGCCGCTGGCGCAAGCCTCGCGAGAAACTCGCGACACGCGATCGTGTGAACGGTCGGTCAGCCGCGCCTCCTGAAGTCCCTCGTCCAGACGCCGATCGAGGTCCGTCAGACCGTAGAGCCGTCCGAAGAACGCGAGGTTTTCGCGCGCGGAGAGATCGCCGTAGAGAAACAGGTCGTGGCCGAGCATGCCGATACGCCCGCGAAGCTGGTCGCCCCAGGCTGCGCGCGGGCCGATCGCCGTAGAGCACATCGCCGGACGAGGGGCGAACGAGCGTCGAGAGCACGCCGAGGAGCGTGGATTTACCGGAGCCGTTCGGCCCGAGCAAACCGACGATCTGGCCCGCACGGCAGTCGATGGACACGCGCGAGAGGGCGCGCCGGCGGCCGAAGTGGCGCGAGACCGCTTGCACGCTGACGACGTCGAAATCGACGCCGGAGTCTGGGGAAGGGGCGCCCGCCATCGGTCGGGAGCTGAGAGTCAGGCAGCCCGGCCGCGCGAGCGCGAGCCGGTGGCGAACAGACCCGCCCAGAGGCCGGCGAACACGATCACGCCGGCGGCCGAGAGCGCGACGTATCGCGGCCATCGCGCCTGATACGGCAGGCCGGTGATGTCGAGCGTCAGCGTCTCCCCCGCTGCCATCCCAGGGCCCGAGCCGACGACCAGCAGCTGGCCCTGCTCGGTGACGACCCGTTGTCCGCTGAGTTGTGGCGACCGCAGATTCGAGATCTCCCGTCTTGAGCGCGAACACGATGAGCTGCTGGAGTGGCGCCGGCCATTTCTGCTCGAGCCGCGCGACCGGCCCGCTGTACGGCAACTCGAACCGCACGGTCACGCGCGTCGTCCCGGGCTGAAACGGTCCCCTGACCACGACGCGCGGCCCGTTGGCCGTCGCCTGAGGTGACGAATCCTCGACCGTCGCGGCGCCGATGGCGCCTTGAGGCAGCTCGAACGTCAGCGGCCCACCGATGTCCACCGGCGAGGAGCTGGAGTTGAGAATCGACAGCACGTAGAAGATGAAGAGCTTGTCGTCGCTGAACTGCGCGATGACCCGCGACTCGGGACCGAGGACCACGGCGCCGGAAACGGCTGGCCCCGCCGTAGCCGCGCCCGGAGACGGTCCGGCGGAGGCGGGCCCTGAAGGCGCTCCGGCAGGGGCGGACGTGCGACAGGATGAATCGATAGCCGCTCTGCCCGATCGTGACTTCCTGCGTCTCGAGCCGCTCGCCATCGACCACGGCGGAGGCTTTGACGCGTGCTCCCGGGGCGAGGCCCTTGATCTCGGCCCGACCGGCCGCGTCCGTGCGAACGTCCGTGGTCTTCCCGCTCGACGGCGAACGTCACCGTCGCGTCCGCCACGTTGTTCGCAAAGCTGCCGCGGACGACGCGGACGGAAATGCTGCCCGCCGGCAGGTCGGCCGTCGGAAGCGGAACGCCTGACATCTGCCGAAGATCGGGCGTGTTGACCTGCGCCGCGATCGCCGTCGCGAACAGGAACACGCCGGCGATGGCGCCCAGAACGCGTCCGGTCACAACTTCGCTCCGCAGTGCTTGCAGAACCGGGCGTCGGAATCGATGGGTGCATCGCACGATGCGCATGTCGTCCCGGCTCTTGCGCGGCTGCTCGGGGATCCTTCGGACTCGACAGGTCCATCGAGCGCCTGCATCAGCTCCAGGGCGCGCGCACGCAGGCGGCCACCGATTTCCGCGAAGTCCTGATCGCTCACCTTCCGCATGGCGCGATCGAACTCGAGCTCCTTGATTGACCGAAGCACGAGGGCTTTTTCTTGTTCCAGAAACTCGCGCGTCCGGCCGGTCGCCGACCTTCTCGACGGATCCGCCACCGAGGAATCCGGCGATCGCGGAGTGAAGGGCGGCGCCGACAAGACCCGGCCGCGACAATCGACGCGCTCAGCATGATCAGCGCCGCCGGATGTGTGTTGCGCGACACGATGACCGCCCATGTCGCTCCGGCGAGCGACAGCAGGATGTAGAAGTGCCAGGGTTGAAAGCTGGAATCGCGGCGCGTCGCGCCGCGGTCAGTCGAGCTCCCGGAGCTCATCATCAAGACGATCCTGGAGGGCTGAGGGCGCCGTGGCGGCGGCTGGCGCCTCGGGACGCGCGTTCCATGTGCCGCGACGACGGCTCCAACGCATCGCCACGCCGCCGACGAGCACGATGCCGCCGAGTCCCACGCCGTACGGCAAGCAGCCAGGCGAGGCGATTGAAGCCGCGATCGATCGGCTCGGTCAGCACTTCCTGGCTTCCCCACTTCTTGATGAAGAGCTGGATGATCTCGTCGCGGCTTCGCCCGCTCGCAACATGCCCCGCGAGCTCCTTGCGCATGTCGGCCGCCATGGGGCACGTGCACTCGCCAATCTTCTTGCGTCCGCATCCGCCGCACATGCAGACGAGGTGACCCTGCAGGTCCTTCTCGAGCTGCGTCTTCGGGACGAGGATCACCGTCTGCGGCTGTTCGACGTGCTGAGCCGCAACGCCGCGCGCCACCAAGCGCCAGGGCAATGACCAGGATCAGCGACGTCGGCACGGAACTCGACGGCACGCGGCACCGTCGCGAACGCAAACGCGCGCTCGGGCAGAAGCGCGATGATCGTGCCGAAGACCATCACGCCGACGCCGAACCACACCCAGTTCACCAGCGGGTTGATCGTGATTTGCAGGTGCACTTCCTGGCTGCCGACCTCGAAGTTCGCGAGCACGAGGTGCAGGTCGTGCGCGAAGCCCCGCCGCAGCGCGACCTCCGTCGTCGGCTCGCCTTCGCGTCCGACGAAATACCATCGCGCCGGATACATCCGCGCGAACGGCTGGCCGTCGCGCGTGACGGTCACGTCGGCCGTGATCATCTGCTTCTGCGAGTCCTGGGTGACCTTCAACGCGTTGAAGAGCACCTGGTACGGGCCCGACCACCACGTTCTGCCCCGGCTTGAGCCCGACTTCTTCCTGCAGCTTGCCGTTGAGCCCTTCGCCGGCGAAGCCCAGGAAGATGAGCACGATGCCGAGGTGCACGATGTAGCCGCGCGTAGCGGCGCCGTGAGCGGCTGAACAAGCCGACGAGCGCCGTGAGAACGTCCGTGCCCGTCGCCGACTTGCCGCACGAACGCGCCACGGATGAACTCCTGGAGGACCGTCGTCGTGACCCAGGCGCAGAGCGCGAAACACACGCCCGATGCCCAGAGCGGCACGCCAAGCGCGACCACGGCCGCCGCCAACGGTCAGAGCGGCCGAGCGCCGGCCACATGAACTGCGTCCGCATGTTCGCGATCGAGGACTTGCGCCACGCGAGGAGCGGGCCGACACCGGTCAGAAACAGCAGGACGAAGCCGACCGGCGTCATCCACTTGTTGAAGAACGGGCCGGCGACGGTCAGTCGCTCGCCGCGAATCGCTTCGCTCAGCGTCGGGAACATCGTCGCGAAGAGGACGAAGAACGCCGCGAACAGCAGCACCCAGTTGTTCGCGAGGAACGCCGCCTCGCGCGACGCCCACGAGTCGAGCTCGTTGCGCGCCCGGAGCAGCGGCATCCGGTAGATGACCAGGCCGAAGCTCACCGACCAGCGTGAAGATCATGAACCCGGTGAACATCAGGGCGAGCTCGCGGTCCTCGCCAAAGGCGTGCACCGACTGCACGACGCCGGAGCGCGTCATGAAGGTGCCGAAAATCGTCAGGAAGAACGTGACGATGACGAGCGAGATGTTCCAGATCTTCAGCATGCCGCGCCGTTCCTGCACCATGACCGAGTGCAGAAACGCCGTGGCCGTGAACCACGGCAGCAGGCCCGCGTTCTCGACCGGATCCCAGCCCCAGTAGCCGCCCCAGCCGAGCTCTTCGTACGCCCACATCGCGCCGAGCGTCAGGCCGACCGTGAGGAACAGCCACGGCACCATCGTCCAGCGGCGCACCGCGCGCAGCCACGAGTCGTCGAGCTGCCCGCTCGCGAGCGCCGCGATGCCGAACGCGAACGGAATGGTCATGCCCGACGAAGCCGATGTAGAGCATCGGCGGGTGGATCGCCATGTAGTAGTTCTGCAGCAGCGGGTTCAGGCCCTCGCCATCCGCGTGCGTCGTCGCGAGGAACGTCGCGAACGGGTTGTTGTGGATCACCATCAGGAAGAGGAAGAACATCTCCACGACGGCGATCGTGGCGACGACCCAGGGAATCAGCAGCCGGTGGCGCTCGCGATTCACGTGCACCGCCACGCTGCCGAACGCCGCGAGCAGCGTGACCCAGAACATGATCGAGCCGTCGAGCCCGCCCCAGTACGACGCGAGCTTGTAGAAGAGCGGCTGCGCGGTGTTCGAGTAGTGCTGAACGTATCGAATGGTGAAGTCGCCGGTGACGAAGGCGTGCACCATGACCGCCGACGCGACGAGCATGATCGCCGTGACGACGTGGAAGAGGCCGATGCCGCCGAGGATCAGGGCGTTCTGACGGCGCCGGGCGCCCGCGAAGGACGCCGCGAACGCGCCGCTCGCGATGACGAACGCCGCGAGCAGAAGGAACGAGCCGAGGCTGGCCACTAGTAACTCACGGGTCGCGCGGAGGCGGCCTTCTGGTCCGGGTCGTACCGCGACGGACACTTGGCCGTGACGCCGTTGCGCTTGACCTGGAATCCTCGGGCTCGAGCGTGCCGGTCAGCACCACCTCAGCGCCGTCCTTGAACGTGTCCGGCACGGTGCCTGTGTAGGTGCGCGGTGACCGTGTGGTCGCCGTTCTTGACCTTGAACCGGTAGTCGAGGCTGTTCGGCCGCTTCTCGATGGAGCCGTCGACGACGAAGCCGTGGAGATTCATGTTCTTGCCGTACCACTGCTCGGGGCTCGGCATGACCTCGTGCACTTCCTTGTAGTACGCGGCGCTCTCGGCCATCGTGGTGAACAGCAGCGCGCCGAGCGCGGTGCCGACGATCAGCACAGAGAGAATGGCCCGAGAGGTCCTGGTACTCATTAATCGTGGCTCCGTCACCGTTCAGGATACGGCCCGGACGCGGCCGAATCAACTGCCATCCACCAGATCGGCCAGCGCGGCCAGCGGCAGACCGACGACGTTCGAGTACGAACCATCGATTCTCGGGATGAAGCGCGCCGCGAGGCCCTGAATCGCGTAGCCACCGGCCTTGTCCATGGGCTCGCCGGACGCGGCGTACCACTCGATTTCCGCCGCTGACAGCGTCCGGAACCAGACGGTCGTCCGCTCCACGTGCGGTCCGACGCGTCCGGCCGCCGCCACGGCGATGCCCGTCATCACCTCATGCGAGCGGCCGCTCAGCTGGCCCAGCATCGTCCCGCGCGTCCGCCTCGTCTCGCGGCTTGCCGAGCACCGCGTCGCCGAGGACGACCACGGTGTCGGCCGCGACGACGATCCGCTGCGGGTGGCGCGCGGCGCCGGTCGACGGCCTTCAGGCGAGCGACGCGGTCGACATACGTCGTCGGCGGCTCGCCGTGCAGCCGCGACTCGTCGACGTCCACCGGATCGACGTCGAACGCGAACCCCGCGGCGGCGAGCAGCTCGGCGCGTCGTGGTGAGGCCGAGGCGAGGACGAGACGCAGATGCGCCTGGCATCGGGGAATTTGAAATTTGAGATTGATGATCCATTGGGGATCGGAGGATCCGGGAATTGATGATTTGGGTCGAGCTCTCGATCCGCAATCATCAATCATCAATCCCCAAATCATCAATGGATCATCAATTTCAAATCTCAAATCCCCCGATGCACGTATCATTGAGATTCCCATGAAGCGTCTTGATCAAGCGGCGATTGCCGCTCTCAAGTCGATCCTCGAAACCCAACCGACGACCGAAGCCAAGGTGTCGTTTGCCTGGACGATTGCGGCCGGTCCGACGCTGGCGCGGGCGGCGACCGTCACGTGGTCCGAGACCGGCACGCTCCGCGTCGTGGCGCGCACGGAGGCCTGGCGTCAGGAGCTCGCGCGCGCGCGTCCCCTCATCGCGCGGCGCGTCGCCGATCTCGTCGGTGAGGACGTCGTGCGTCGCATCGCCATCGACGTCGTGCGGGACGAGCGTCTGGTGTCGAACGTCGTGCCCCCGTTCGCGCAGGTGACGAGTCCCATGCGCGAGGCCGTCATCGTCAGTGCCACACGCACACCGACCGGGAAATTTCTCGGCTCGCTGAAAGGCTTCAGCGCGACCGACCTCGGCGCCATGGCCGTGCGTGAGGCCGTCAAACGCGCCGGCGTCGATCCCGCCTCGGTTGACGAGTGCATCCTCGGCAACGTCGTCAGCGCCGGCCTCGGTCAGGCGCCCGCGCGCCAGGCGGCCCTCCGAGGCGGTCTTGACCCCAGAGTGGCAGCGCTGACGATCAACAAGGTCTGCGGATCCGGCCTCAAGGCCGTGATGCTCGCCACGCAGGCCATCGCGCTCGGCGACGCGGACATCGTCGTCGCCGGCGGCATGGAGTCGATGAGCAATTGCCCGTACCTCCTGCCTGGCGCGCGCGATGGGCTGCGCATGGGCGACGCGAAGCTGGTCGACTCGATGGTCCATGACGGTCTCTGGGATTCATTTCACGACATCCACATGGGTCTGACCGGCGAGCACGTGGCGGAGCGCTACAAGGTCACGCGCGAGGAGCAGGATCGATACGCCGTCGAATCGCATCGGCGAGCCGCGGCCGCGACGCGTGCGGGCTGGTTCAAGGACGAGATCCTGCCGGTGTCGATTCCCGGAAACAGGGCGCGACGATCTTCGATCGCGACGAGTCGATCCGCGAGGACACGAGCGCAGAAGCGCTGGCGCGCCTGAAGCCCGCGTTCAAGAAAGACGGCACGGTCACGGCCGGCAACGCGCCCGGTGTGAACGACGCGGCAGCCGCGCTCGTGGTGATGGGCGCCGATGTGGCCGAACGACTGAAGGTGAAGCCGATCGCCCGGATCGCCGGCTACGCGACGTCGGGGCTCGAGCCGAAGCTCGTGATGATGACGCCTGTCGAGGCCGTGCGCGCCCTCGTCCGGAAAATCGGCTGGTCACTTGGGGACGTGGATCTCGTCGAGCTGAACGAAGCGTTCTCGGTGCAGGCCGTGGCGGTGACACGTGAGCTCGGTCTCGACCCAGGCCGGGTCAACGTTCAGGGCGGCGCCGTCGCGTTGGGGCACCCGATTGGCGCCAGTGGCGCGCGCATCCTGACCACCTTGGTCTACGCGCTCGGCCGCGCCGGCAAGTCACGAGGCATCGCGACCCTGTGTCTCGGCGGCGGAAACGGCGTGGCACTGGCCGTCGAGCGCGCATGATTCACACCATCGCCGTGGCCGGCGCCGGGACCATGGGCGGCGGCATCGCGCAGACGTTCGCGCAAGCGGGACACGACGTGCTGCTCTACGACGAGTCCGCGGCGGCGATCGATCGCGCTCGTCGTGCCATCGAGAAGAGCCTCGCGAAGTTCGTCGAGAAGGGCGAGATCTCGGACGATGAGCGAGACGCGGCGCTGGCGTGCCTGAGGCCGGCGGCGACGGTCGGCCAGCTCGTCACGGCGGATTTCTTCATCGAGGCCATCGTCGAGTCCGAGAACGCGAAGCGCGCGCTGCTCAAATCGGTCGACACGCTGCTTCGCCCGACCGTGATTCTCGCCTCGAACACCTCGTCGATTCCGATTTCGACGCTCGCGGCGGCGACCAGCCGCCCCGACCGCGTGGTCGGCATGCACTTCATGAATCCTGTTCCCCTCATGCCGCTCGTGGAGATCGTGCGCGGCGCCGGCCACGTCGGACGAGACGGTGGCCACGACGGTGATGCTGTGCCAGGCGCTTGGCAAGACGCCGGTCGAGTCCGCCGACCGACCCGGCTTCATCGCCAATCGCGTGCTGATGCCGATGATCAACGAGGCCGTCCACGCGCTGGCCGAAGGCGTCGCGTCGGCCGAATCGATCGACACCGTGATGAAGCTCGGCATGCGCCATCCCATGGGCCCATTGGCCCTCGCCGACCTCATCGGCCTCGACGTGTGCGTGGCGATCATGGACGTGATGGCGGCAGGACTCGGCGACCGGAAGATACGCGCCGGCCGCGTTGCTACGTGAAAAGGTGGCTGCGGGCGAGCTTGGCAGGAAATCGGGCAAGGGGTTCTACGAATACGCGCATTGAGGATTTGAGATTTGAGATTGAGGATTCATCGATGATTGGGAATCGATGATTGGCGATTGCGGATTGAGAGCTCTCAATCATCAATCCCCAATCCTCGATCATCGATCATCAATGCGATCATCAATCTCAAATTTCAAATCCTCAATGTGTCTTTCGTCCATTTCCACCACCAGATGCCCACCGTCACCGGCACGAGAATCAGCATCTCCCTCACAAACGACGTGATGTTCTGGTGCCAGAAGTTCTGGTGATCCCAATGCCGTTCGATCGCGCCAAAGACATTCAATCCGGTATGCCAGTGCTCGCGTGAGAACGGCCAGAACAGCATCACGCCAATCGGCGGTCCCATATCGAACGAGCTCGCGTCGAAGAGCGGGTGACTGAACCAGGCGACGAACGCGACGAGCCAGATGCGCGCGGGGTCGTGCGCGATCGGCCAGCGTCGCCACGCGGCGATGGTGGCGACGATCAGGGCGGCGCCGAGGCTGTGTGTTTCCTGACTGTGGCGGCCGATGAGGAGATCGAGATCCGGCGCCATGCCGAGCGCCGCGAGGATGGCGGTCTGACGGATGAGATCGCGCCGTGACGATTCCGGGCGCGACAGCGACCATCCGGCCGCGGTCGCGCCCAGGGCGTGTGCAATCGGTGAGGGCAAACGTTCCGGACGTTCCGCCTACATCACTGGCGTCGAACCGGTATCGGGCAGCAGCGGCAGCATCGGTTCAGCCACCGGAGCAGGCGCGACCGGCTTCGGCGCGGGCTTCCGTGCGGGCGCCGCCTTCTTCACGGGCGCGGCCTTCTTCGCGACCACCTTCTTCGCCGCGGCCTTCTTCGGTGCGGCCTTTTTCGCGGCCGCCTTTTTCTTCGGCGCGGCCTTCCTCTTCGCGGTGCGCTTCGCCGCTTTGCCTTTGGCCCGCCCCGCCTTCTTCTTCGAGCGCGCAGTCTTCTTTGCCATGACGACCTCCCGATCGGACACGCGACACGCGCGCCGAAAATTCGCGTCATTGTGACACAAGAAACGAGGTGCGAAGGTTCGAACGTGCGTAGGTTCGAAGGTTCGAAGGTTCGAAGGTTCTGAGGTTGGTACGCAGGTTCGAAGGTCGGTTCGAAGGTCCGAGGTTGGTGAGAGGTGCGCAGACTTCCGTCGCGTCGTTCCGTCGAATCCACCGTTCGAACCGCGTACCGTCCTTCGAATCTCGACCTCGAACCTTCCCTCGAACCCCGTACCAACCCTCGCACCTCCGAACCTCCGCACCCTCGAACCGTCTGGTCACGTTCGAGCGCTTCTCAGTGTCTGTGTCCCCGTCTGTGTCCTGCCCTGTCACAGCCCCATTGCAGAATCCGAAACGTGACGTTGCACACGCGATTGGAAATACTGATCGCTCCGAATCTCGAGGCGAAAGTGACTATTCGTGTAACTTGTTCATTTAGCTAAGGATGTCGGCTCATGGAGAGCTATTTTCGCTTGACACCCGGCTGGCACGTCCCTAGAATCCCGACCAGTCCGGCCCGCGTCGCACCTTTCGGCGGTGCCATATCGAGGAGTCCCATGGCAGTACCCTGAACGCATCGAGAGACACGAAGACCGGACCGACAAGGAGCGCGCGAAAGCGCTCGAGATCGCCGTGAGCCAGATCGAGAAGCAGTTCGGCAAGGGCTCGATCATGCGGCTGGGGGGCAAGGACACCATCGGCCCCATCGCGGTCATCTCCACTGGCTCGATCAGTGTGGACTGGGCGCTTGGCGTGGGTGGTCTTCCCCGCGGGCGCGTGATCGAGATTTTCGGACCGGAGTCGTCGGGCAAGACCACACTGGCGTTACAAACGATCGCGCAAGCGCAGAAACTCGGCGGCGTGGCAGCGTTCGTCGACGCCGAGCACGCGCTCGACGCGCAATACGCGCAGAAACTCGGCATCGACCTCGAGAATCTGCTCGTCTCGCAGCCGGACAACGGCGAACAGGCTCTCGAGATCGTCGAGGTTCTGGTCCGCTCGAACGGCGTGGACGTCGTCGTCGTCGACTCGGTGGCGGCGCTCGTCCCGCGCGCCGAAATCGAGGGCGAGATGGGCGAAGCGCAGATGGGCTTGCAGGCTCGCCTCATGTCCCAGGCCCTGCGCAAGCTCACGGGCGTGGTCTCGAAGTCGAAGACCTCCCTCGATCTTCATCAACCAGCTCCGCGAGAAGATTGGCGTGATGTTCGGCAATCCGGAGACGACGACCGGTGGCCGCGCGCTGAAGTTCTACTCGTCGGTGCGCGTGGATATCCGCCGGATTGGCGCCATCAAGGATGGCGAGACGACGGTCGGAGGCCGGACGCGGGTCAAGGTGGTGAAGAACAAGCTCGCCCCGCCCTTCCGCGAGGCGGAGTTCGACGTGATGTACGGCGAAGGCATCTCCCGCGAGGGCGATCTCGTCGATCAGGGCGTCGAGCACAAGATCATCGACAAGAGCGGCACGTGGTTCTCGTATGGCGGCGAGCGGCTCGGTCAGGGACGCGAGAACGCCAAGGCGTTCCTGAAGCAGAACCCCGAGATGGCGTCGGCGATCGAGCAGAAGCTGCGCCAGGCCATGGGGCTGCCTACGCCGGTAACCGAGACGGCGTAGGCATTGCGGATCTGTGATTTGTGATTGAGGATGGCATTGGCGATTGAGTGATCGCGGATTGCGGATTGAAAATCGTCAATCCACAATTCTCCGATGCCCAAATGCAATCCTCAATCGCCGATCACAGATCCGCAATGACCTTGCATCGCCTGTTTGTCGTTCTCGCCGCATTCATTCTTCTTGCGGCGCCGGTTCGCACTCAAAGCGGCGCGTTCTTCTTCATTCAACTGAGTGATCCGCAGTTCGGCATGTACAGCGCCGACAAGGAATTTGTCTCAGGAAACCGCCAATTTCGAGTTTGCCGTCGCCACGGTCAATCGGCTGAGGCCGGCGTTCGTCGTCATCACCGGCGATCTCGTCAACAGGGCCGGTGATGCGGCGCAAATCGCGGAGTACGAACGGATCAAGGCGAAGGTGTCGCGTGGCATCCGGTCTACGACATGCCGGGCAATCACGACGTCGAGAACGCGCCGACGCCGGAAAGCCTCGTGGCCTATCGCAAGCGCGGTCGCGATCACTACGTGTTCAGTCACGCCGGTTTCACGGGCGTCGTCCTGAACTCGTCGTTGATCCACACGCCGGACAAGGCGGCGAGTGAAGCGTCAGAGCAGATCGAGTGGCTTCACGAGACGCTCGCAAGCGCTCGAGATGCCGGCGCCCGGCGCATCGTCGTGTTCCAGCACCATCCGTGGTTTCTGAAAAGTGCGGACGAGCCGGATCAGTACTTCAACATCCCGATCGTCCGCCGCACTCCCCTGCTCCGGCTCTTCCGTGAGTCAGGTGTTCGGTTGCTGGTCTCCGGCCACCTGCATCAGAACGCCGAGGCGGTCGTCAACGGCCTCGAAGCCGTCGTGACGGCTCCCGTCGGTAAGCCGCTTGGCGGTGCGCGTTCGGGACTGCGGATTTTTCTTGTGACCGACGCCGGAATCACGCACAAGTTCTACGACCTGGGCAGCCTGCCGACGGCGATCGACGTCGGGTCAGGGAAACTGCCGTAGTCCTTACTGCGGGCGCATCGTAATTTCGACAAGCTTCCGGTACTTCACGGGTTGACCGGCGCGTTGTGCCGGCTTGAAGCGCCAGCTGCGGGCGGCTTCGAGCAGCCCGGCGTCGTAGAAGTCCGCCAGCGACTCGACCATCCTGGCGCTCTCGACGTTGCCACTCTCGTCAACGACGACCTGAACGACGCCGCGGAACGAACGCCAGACCAGCTGGGCAGGAGGGTTCCATGGCGGGATGTTCCGTTCGAGCTCGACGGGTGGGACGACCGCGAAGTCGAGCGCCGAGTAGACCTCCCGACTCGCTGCGGCGAGCTCCGCCTCGGTCAGCCGCAGGGAACCCTCGGCGAGCTGCTGCAGGTTTGCCAGAACCGGATCGCCAGACGCGCTTTCGCCTCTGAGAACCAGCAGCAGTTCGCGAAGCTGATCGGCGGCCGCCGCGTAGTCCTTCAGATCGAAACTGGTCTTGGCCTTGGCGTAGGCCTTGTTGGCCGCGACCGGCAGCACGCGTTTTCGAATCGACGCGAACCGTGGCGAGGAACGCAGGGGACGCCGCATTCGCCGGCACGCGGAATTGCGGCGACCGGAGCACGATGCGCTCGAGCGCCTGGTCGGCGTCGGCGTCTCGTCCGAGACCCAGCAGGCAGAGCGCGCGGTACTGATCGAGCGCGTTCGGATCGGACCGACCGTCGAGCAGCGACATGCGCGTTAGCGCATCTTCGTACGCGGCCGTTGCGTAGAGTCGCTTGACGGTCTCGAACTCGGGGTCAGCCACGGCGGGGCCGGCGCCTTGCGCCAGCGCGAGAAGCGCCGTGAGGAGGACGGCGCTGGTCGTCATCGGGTCCAGTCGACGCCGAGCCGGACAGCCTCGGAGCCTCACGAGCACGATCTGGCGACGCTCGCCATGCTCCGGGTGCCGCCAGACGACCTCGTGCGTACCGAGCGACACCGACAGATTGCCAATCGGCGTCTGACCGATGGACCGGCCGTCGACGGAGACTTCGGCCCACGGTAAGGCAGAGATCGAGAGCGTGCCGCTCGGCATCGGCACGCTGAGCGCCACGGAACGCCCGGCGACGACGTTGACGATGGCTTCCGTGCGAAAGGCGAGCGGGCGGTTGACGAGCTCGAGCGTGTGCCGGCCGGCGGGCAGCGCGATTCGCGCCGCGCGGCCGGTGCCGAGATGCTTGGCCGGCCTCGAACACCTCCAGATCCACCGGCGCGTCGATGTCGACCCAGCCGTTCTGCACGGCCACGGGCACGGAGACGACGACCGTCGCCGTGGCGCCGGCGGTGACCTCAACCGTGCGATTGACGGAGGTCCGGCCGCTCGAAACCGTGATGCGATGTGCGCCGAGGCGCCATCTCCGGGACTTTCAGCGGCGTCACGCCGCGGAGCGTGCCGTCGATCGCCACCTGTGCGCCTGCTGGCTCGGAGCTGACCTGCAGCTCTCCCGTGGCGGCCACGCCGCCGAAGTCCACATGCTGCGTCGCGATCTTGCCCGCCTCGACGCTGAGCGACATGCGGCGGGACGTCGTGCCGCTCCGCAGTTCGGCGACGTGCATGCCCACGGGCAAGCTGAGGCTGAGCGGAGTCTGGCCGGCATGTTTGCCGTCGATGTAACACGTCGGCGCCATTCGGCATCGAGGTCAACGTGACCGTCGACTCGCGGATCACGACTGGAGCAGCGGCCGCGCCGGGAAGTGCGCGGGACACGGCTCCGGGCAGGTACGCGATCGCAATCCCAGCGAGCAGGCCGACGCCGATCGCGATCACGGTGAAGGCGCGAGTTCGCTGGGGCGCGACCTCGGTTTCGACGGGCAGCGTGCTGGCTCGGTGGTCAGCCAGGAGCTCCTGAAACGACGTTGGGCGTGGTTTCTGGAACGCCGAGCTCGCTCGGCGACTCCGGCAAGAACTCCATCAGCGGATCCGAGGGATGCTGCGGGGAATGAGCCGACGAGTCCAAGCGTTTGAACAGCCGAGAGGGAGCCATGGCCCGCGGCCGCATGCGAACGCCGGGCCAGCGATCGATGACATTTTTGCCCACGACGGGACGACTGGATCGACAAACCCTTCTTCATGGCGCATTTTTGTCGCCTGTCAGGCCGACAACCTCGCACCGGATATCCCTCTCGACGAAGCCCGTACCGAGGTCTCTCGCGTCTTCCGGTGTACCAGAGAAGCCCGCCGCCGTGAGCTATCTGGTGGCGGTGACACAGCGCCGCGGCAAGCTTCGTTGCGGCACATCGGCTCGGAGCCAACGTGCGCGGGCGACCACTTCAGCGATCGAGTTCCACGCCGGCAGTCCGGTCGACACGATCACGTTCGCCGACGGCAGACGCTGCTCGGTGCGCTCGTCATCGATGAGCCGAACCGCATCGTCTGGGTCCGTTCTTTCGTGATGGCGAGTCGCTGGGCCACTCAGATGTCGGGATTTGCGGCTGGTGGCAGGCCCGGTTATGATCGCGAGGTTCTACCGTCCCGCTGCGACCCTACCGTGCCGAGGTAGCTCAGTTGGTAGAGCACGTGACTGAAAATCACGGTGTCGGCAGTTCGATTCTGCCCCTCGGCACCAATCAAGATCTTCAAGATCTACAACCTCGAGGCGTTCGCACCGCTCGAGCGCGCTCGCGCCGTGGATTGGGCCACGGCGATGCTTACCGAGGTGATGCGCGAGCAGTTCCTGAAGGTGCCGCCCAAGACCGACCACACCTACGTGCCGCTTCCCACGAAAGTCGCACCCTGTTCAGTACCTCGAACCGCACTCCGATCCTGAGCGTGCGCGGGGGCTGGACGGCGGTGATTCGTCGGAAGCCGGGGCCGGCGATGGGGTCCTCTTCCACCTCATTACCGCGGTTGAGCAGGTTGAACACGTCCACCCTGAACGCCGCCCGGCCACGCTTCACCGCGAATCCCTTCTCGAATCGCGTGTCGAGCGTCGCGGCGAACGTGAACCGTGTGGTACCGAGCTCGTCGCCTGAGATCGCCTCCGCACCTTGCGCGAGGTCGGGCACGAGCACCAGGCGGGAGAACGGCTGACCGTCCTGGTAGCGAGCCGTGACGCCAGCCAGGAAGTCGTTCCGCGTCCGGTAGCTCGTGGACCAGTTCAGCACGTACGCGCGATCGAAGAACAGGCGGCCGCTCGAGAACGTCGTCGCGTTCGGATCCTCGTAGAGTCTCCCCGATCACGCCCTGGTCGTTCTCGTTGACGTGGAAGCCTCGGTTGCCGCCCGATCCGTTCGAGCGGTACGCCGCGATGCCGGCCATCGAGTACCAGCGGGGCGTTTCGAGCCCCCAATCCACCTCGAGGCCGTCGTACGCCGCTTCGTCGTTCGGCACGTTCGTGAGCAGATAACGATCCTGCCCGAACGTCGAGGGCAGCCGATCGTACACGGTCAGCAAGCCATTCGATCCCTGCGTCGTGTCGCCATCCGGTACGAGCACGACGGCGTAGCCGGACGTCGGCACGCCGACGTCGACCGAGCGTGGGATGTTGCGGCTGCGACGCACGACCGCCGTGACGCGCACGAACGTGTGGCTGAAACGATGCTCGGCCGACAGCGCGTATTCGTCCACTCGCGGCGGCTTCAGGTTTGGGTCGATGCTGGCGATCGCGGGACCACGGCCCGTGAGGGCCACGAGCGTACCGGTTTCGCCCGCGTCGAGCCGACCGTCGTCGTCCGTATCCAGCCACCGGTGCACGTTCACCACTGGTTCGCCAGGGTCGCCAAACGCCAGCAGATCCGGTGAGAGACGCGGCTGATATCGGCTGAACCCGCCGAAGATGGTCACGGCCTTCGGCGCCCACCGGAAGAACACGCGGGGTGACAGCGTCCCCCACGAGATGCCGGCGGCCGCGCCGGAGGCCTCTCCGTTCGAGATCTCAGCCCGCAGGCCGAGGTCGAGCGTGAAGCGGTTGGCGAGCGGCATCGAGCTCTGGATGGCGGCGCTCGCTTCGGTCACCCGGCGATCAGAGTTCGAGATCGGCGCATCGGGGAGCCACACACGTGCCGGCACACCGGCCACCAGCTCGGCGACGGCCGGCAACGCGAGCACCTCGGAGGATTGCGACGTGCGCGCGGCGGCCACGACGAACCGCAAGTCGCCCAGACCGGCGCGAGACGCGCGGGTTGAGCTCGAGACGCGCGTCCAAGCGCGAACCGAACCGCCTGGGAGGCCATCGGCGGAATCACGCCGTCGTAGATCCGGTCGACCGTACCGCCAACGGTCGATCCCAGTTCAGGGGTGAAGGCGCCCGCTGCACACCGAACGAAATCTCCCGCTGCGATCCATTCGCGACTGACATGGTCCCAGGTGAGCTCTCCCTGGCCAAACGTGTTCGTTTCCGTCGCGCTGCGATCGGCAAATTGCGCGCGGCCATCGAAGGCGTGGGCCAGCCGTTGAATCGCGCCGAGGACGCGGACCTCGTCGCGGTCGCCGGGACGCGAGACCACATGCGTGAACACGCTGGTGGCGTCGGCCTCGACAGGAGGTTCGTCGCCGCGCTCGGTTAGCGTTGCGCGCGACGCCGAGACCGAGACCAGCACGCCGGTGGTGTTCCGCACGGGACCGCCCACCTGCACGCCCACGTTCGCCCAGTCGTTCACAGCGGCGATTGGCGTCAGGCCCGGATCGGCGCTCGACGTGCTCACCATGCCTGGGGTGGTGAACGACACGTCCACGGCCGTTCGCAGGCGCGTTCCAGGGCGCTTCGGCACGAGCGCAATCGCAACTCCGGACGCCGCCATGTCCGGCGGCATCAGGCCCGACGAGACTCGTCACGGCGGCGGCGGCCGAAAGGTCGGGATACAGCGCGAAGGCCCCTGAGGTGGTCGGTGAGCCGGCGTCGAGTCCACCCATCGACAAGGAGGTCGTCGTCCAGGAGGCTCCGCGCATGTCCACGCGCGGCGACGTCGCGGTGCCCAGGCCGCCGTTGTCGATTCGGTCAGCCGCGACGAGGGGGGCTGCCGTGTCGATGAACGCCCACAGACTCTCGCCCGATGGCAGGCCCTGCAACTGCGCCGCGCTGAAGCTGGTGCCGTGACTGAACTGGCTTCTGTCGACGATCACGAGTCGAGGCACAGCGGGCGGCTGTCCGAAGGTGGCCTCGAGCCACACGATCGTGCCCGCCGCCAGCGCAACCTCCATGGCTCGCCGACGCGGCGCCGTTGGGTGCGGGAATGGTGACCGTGTAGGTCGCCGGGGGAAGGCGGTGAAGAGTGGAGACCTGGCCGCTCGCAATCGGCGTAGACCACCGGCGCAGCGGGTCGCCGCCCGAAACGTCCACCGAAGTCGCGAGCCCCGCTGGGCCAACGAGCCTCACGTGAAGCGTTGCCGATGTCGATTGGCCGGCGTGCGCGATGCCTGGGGCGAACGCAATCAAGAGTGCCGCGAGTGCGACCGTGCATCGAAGAGCCGGAATCCCGTCGTTCAATACCACATCGCTCTGCGGACACGAGGACTCGGGGTGAGTGACGGGCATCAACAAGGATAGGAAGAGATCAGCGGGCGAAGGTCAGCTCCCTTCTCAGACGCCAGCCGCTGCTCCTCCCGAACACAGCGCAGCTTACGCGCTGACCCGGCGCCGAGGCAACCCGATCACCGGCGTGAGCGCGACCTTTTCGAGTGCGAAGCTCCACTACTTGTGAAGCACGAACCGGTCCAGCGCGAGTACGTCCAGGCCTGCTCCGAAGAACACGCGAATCGCATCGCGCGGGCTGCACACCATCGGCTCCGAAAAGCCGTTGAACGAGGTGTTCACGAGGACCGGGACTCCGGTCGATCCCACCGAAGACGTCGTGCAGCCGCGCGAACCGGGACGCCGGACCAGCGTCAGGAGTGTCCGGCACCGTCTGGACGCGAAGCGACCGCGTGCCGTCGGGCATCACCTGGCTGGAACTGCTCAGCGGTCCCTCGGCGTCGTAGTCGTACTCCATCGAGCGCGAGGTCGGCGGGCCGTCGAAATATCGCGAAGCATCGGCCTCGGGCACGCTCACGCCGTAGGCTCGGTGATGCGGACGTTGCTTGAGGAATACATTCAGGTTGTCGAGCACGTACGCCGACAAAGGGTTCGCCAGGATGCTGCGATGGCCGAGCGCACGGTGGCCCCATTCCATTCGGCCCTGAAACCACCCGACCAGCTGGCCACGCACAGAGCGCACGCGCGGCCGTCTCGACAACGCCGCTGTCGCTCAGGCACTCGTACGACAACTTGCAGTTGTCGAGTGTGTTGTTTGATCTCTTCAACGCTGTATCCGGGCCGAGGAACGGCGAGACTGGTGACGGGCACCGCGCAGCGGAGTTCCGCTCGCGACGAGGGCAGCGCCGATAGCCGTGCCGGCGTTGCCCGGATTGGGCAGGCACGTGCACGTCGTCGAAGATCCCGGACTCGGCGGACGAGCGGTGGCGAAGCGAGGTGTTGTAGAAGAGGCCGCCGCCCAGGCAGAGTCGGCGTCGCCCCGGTGTGACGCGCGAATATCGCGCGACCAGCCTCCGAGCAGCAAGCGTGCCCGAGGTGCCGCTGGAAGGCGCTGGCCACGCGCGCCCGGCGCCTGAGATCGGCGGGACCGGTCGAGCCGAGCCAATCGGCAACGAGCGCCCTCCACCCAGCGTCGGCCTCGAGGCCGCAATCGCGCCATGTGATGGCATCCTCCAGCCGCCCGGCACTGGAGCCCTCCTCGAGCCTCGCGAGCGCTTCGAGGTGATGCTCGCCTCCCTGGAACCCGAAGAGCGCGGCGCACTCCGGTCCAGGTTGGCGAAGCTCCACGGCGACCGCGGCCAGTCGAGCCGCGTCAGGCCGTCCGGCTTTCCAGCCCAGGCGCTGAGCGTGTCGCCCCGGTGGCTGTCACACACGAGCACGGCGGCTGATTCGAAGGGCGAGAGTCGGAACGCCGCCGCGGCGTGGGCCTCGTGGTGATCGATCCGCTCAACAGCCACGCCGTCAGGCAGGTGGATCGCTTCTTCCGCCACGGCGTACGTCCGGAATCGCAGATGGAGGAAATCCTCCTGCGGCGCGGAGGACGGCGGCGACGGCCTCAATAGGGATGGAGCCTGGCGTGAGCGCGGCACCGCGGACGCGCGTCACGCGCTCGAGCTCGCAGAACGCCCGGCACTCGCCGTCGACGGCGAGCGCCGCGGCGGCATTGCGGCGGGCGCCGCTCAGGCCGACGACAGCGGAAGGCACAATGGATTGCGTCATCGAACAGATCGGCCTATGCGGCCGACGCCACGACGGCAATCATAGTCCTCACCCGTGTCGTGATGCCGTCTCTAAGAAGTTGTTCGCTTTCTGAACTGAACGCCGCCATCACGGCCGCCGGTATCGCTGCAATGCTGATGTGCTTGCAACACGAGCGAGTTCAGCGAAAGGGGGTGCGGAGCATAGCACCTTCGGTGGGCGTTGGTCGTGACGGTATATTCGCAGCTGCAGGATTCTCTGATGTTCGTGATTCGTTTGATTCTGGCGATGCTCGTGGTGTTCCTGATACTGACGGCCATCCGGATGTACCTCGGGTTCTAGAAACCGGTAGCCAAGCAGATAACTCGTTTGTCAGCCAGAGACCGCCTGAGCGTGAGCGCGGCATCAAGGATCCGTTACAAAGCCGTTGGTCGGCGCTATCCTCAGCGTCGCACGCTGAGCACCTGACGGAGTGGTGGACTGCTTCCGAACGCCAGTACCTCGACACAACAGATCAATGACGACTCGGGACCAGGACTTGATTACTTACGCAATGCTGTCGGCGTTGCGTGGCGCTCGTGTGTGTGGGCGGTACGACGACGCTCGGTTCGGCCCTGAACAATTGGTACGCTTCAGTGGGCGTATCCGTGAATACGCACGCAGCGAGCGCGAGCTAGTCGCCGCGGACGTCGCGGCCGCGACGAATTCAACGATTGCGAAACGGGCCGTCAGGCCCGCTCTGAGCGGTTTCCCTTCTCAGCCCCCTACCGGCCGCCCAGAAATTTCCGAGCACATCGTCCATGATGGAGCCGTCGCGATTCTGATCCAGAAGCGGCGACAACATGCCGAGGAGTCCGCCGCCTGCCGATCCCGTGGACATCGGCGCCGCCATCCCAGCTCCCAGTTGTTCTTGGCCATCGCACCCATCACCATCGTGGCGGCGATAGGCAGGAGCTTCTTCAACAGCGCGGGATCGATGCCGGTCTGACCGGAGGCTTGAGCGGCGACGGCACGGCTCGCGTCCTTCGTGCCCAGGATGTGACCGAGGATGGCGTTCCCGTCTGTGAGCGGCGTCGGGCATGGCCAGGTTCGACGGATCGTCGAGGTAGCGCGAGTGCTGCCCCCGCGTGAGCGCTCCCACGAGCGCCTCGAGCCCGCCTGGTTGCGACGCGTTGCGCTGAAGGCCGGCGGCGAGCGCCGGGATGAGCGCACTGAATGCGGCTCCGGTTTGTTCCGGTGACAGTCCCAGGCCGCGGCCGGCCTCGCGTGCCGCCGCGCCACCTTGCTGGCGTTAGGATCACGGTCTTTCAAGGATGTTCATCGGTGATCCTACCGTCTTCGCGGTGGCGAGCACGACGATTCTACTTCTTGCGGCTGGATGGATGCGTCGTGACATGTGTCAGAATCCGCCATTCCACCGAGGGAGCACATCATGAAGCGACTGGGATTCATCACCGGGATCTGCTTCGTCCTCTCCATGGCCGCGGGCTGGCCCACCGCGCAGACGCCGGCGCCGGCCGGTCAAGGTCAGGAAGGCGCCGCGCGCGGTGGCGGCGGCGGGACTCAATACAACTGGCAATACGGTAGCGTGACGCCCGCGACGCCCGATGCCCGTGGCTGGGGCTGGCAGACCAAGTCGTACGTCAGCGCGGGCGCAACGCGGCCGTTCTACAACATCGCCAAGGAACTGCTCTTCCAGGACAAGCAGATCACGAGCTACACGATCTCCACGTTCAGCCCGGAGCTGTACTGCGAGGTCGGCAAGCATTTCGACTACATCTGGTTCGAGATGCAGCACAGCACCATGTCATTCGACGAGGTGCGCCGGATGATCCTGACGTGCCCCAGGGTTGGAGCCGCGCCGATGATTCGGATGCCCGACGCGCTCGAAGCCAATATCCAGAAGGCGACCGATCTCGGAGTGCTTGGCATCATCGTGCCGACCGTGGACGACGCGCTCGAGGCGAGGGATGCGGCGCGCTTCTCGCGCTTCCCGCCGTTTGGCCGCCGGAGCGCCGGCGGCGGCGCGGCGTCCCAGCTCTGGACGCAGCCCGGCGTGAACTACCGCGCCACCATCAACGACAACATGCTCGTCGTCGTGATGATCGAGACGCTCGAAGGGGTCGCCAATGCTGGCGAGATCGCGGCGACCCAGGGTGTGGACGCGGTGATCATCGGCAACAACGACCTGTCGAGCTTCTCGGGCTGGGCGCAGACCGACCCTCGATATCAGGACGCCATCACGCTGGTTCACAACGCGACGCTCAAGGCCGGCAAATATTTCGGGAACGCGGGCGCGCAATACCTCACGGGCAACCGGCTGAGCGCGAACACCCGCATCGTCCAGAACGGCCCCGCTCGAGATGGATGGACGCCGCCGGCTCGCGGACGCGGCCGGGGTCCCGAGGAAGAGCCGGTCATCGGCATGCCGGGGAGCGAAGGCGGTGCGCGCGGAGGACGGAGAGGCGGAGGCGCGCAGTAGCAGATTTCCACTCTCAGGTGTCGACGTACTCATCGCGAAACACACGCATTGCAATTCGGTCGCATAGCGTTGGCAAAAAACTCGCACTCGGAGACGGTCACCTTTAGAGGAGTCCGACAATGTCCACAACCGTGATCAACCCATCGCGCGTTTCACCTCCCATCCCTCCCGGCGTCGTGACCGAGATCCCGGCCCTTCCGACGGTTCCGGATCCGGTGAGCCAGGTGGAGGAAGCGGGGCCTTCAGCGCTCCCGATTGAAGAAGTTCAGGCTGAGGCCTATCGGCTCTATCTCGACCGCGGCGGCGAAGACGGCCACGATGTCGAGGATTGGCTCGCAGCCGAAGCGCTCGTACGGGCGAAGATGCTTTAGCTGACGGCACCTGCGGTTCAGGGTTTCGGGTTCCAGGTTTCGGGTTCTGGTTCAGAGTTCCAGGTTCAGGGTTCTGTCATTGAGCCATGAACCTGGCAACTCGGAACCAGAACCCGAAACCAGGAACCCGAAACCCGGAACCCGAAACCAGGAACCCGAAATCCAGCTGAGCGTCTGACCCGCTGCTCGCCTGCTGATAGCATTCGAGGCAGGAGCCCCACGCATGTCCCTGATGCTCGTTAGAGCTGTCGCCGCTGCCGCCATCTTGATTGCCGGCAGTACGCTCGCCGCCCAGCAGGACGTCTACAAGTCCGCCAACCACGACTACCGCGTCGTGACCGTCGTCGACGCGCTCGTGCAGCCGTGGTCGATCGCGTTTCTCCCGAACGGGGACTGGCTGATCACGGAGCGCCCGGGACGCCTGCGGATCGTTCGTAACGGCAAGCTGCTTCCGCAAGCCGTCGAGGGAACACCGAAGGTGTTCACGTCAACACAGGCGGGTCTGCTCGAGGTCGCGCTTCACCCGGACTTCGCGACCAACCGGTTCCTCTATTTGA
This sequence comes from uncultured Acidobacteriota bacterium, assembly GCA_963730485.1. GTDB lineage: Bacteria > Acidobacteriota > Vicinamibacteria > Vicinamibacterales > SCN-69-37 > CAVTYZ01. The sequence continues at coordinate 188,372 of CAVSRY010000031.1, forward strand.
CCTACTCGAAACCGGGCGTGGGTGATGAATCCACGACGGCCCTGGTCAGAGGGCCGTTTTGAGAACGACCGGCTGACCGACGTGAAGGAGTTGTTCGCGTCGGTGTCATCGGGGCTGCAACCACTACGGTGGCAAGATCGCGTTCGACCGTAACGGCTATCTCTGGCTGACGCTTGGCGACCGGCAGGTTCCACCCCAGGGGAACCTGGAGACGCATCCTGCCCAGGACCTGTCGAATCACCACGGCAAATTGATTCGCTTGCACGACGATGGCCGGGTGCCTGCAGACAATCCCGTTCGTGGGCCGTGCCGGCGCGAAGCCCGAGATTTGGAGCTACGGCCACCGGAACATGCAGGGCATCGCGATTCATCCGGTAACGGGCGACGTCTGGACCAACGAGCACGGCCCGCAAGGTGGCGATGAGCTGAACCTCGAGCTTCCTGGACGCAACTATGGCTGGCCGGTCATCGGCTTCGGCGTGAACTACACGACCGGCGCGGCCATCCACTCAGGCACGCATGCGCGAGGGCATGGAGCAGCCGCGCCAGGTCTGGGTGCCGTCGATCGGGATTTCCGGCGCGATGTTCTACACCGGCGATCGCTTTCCGGAGTGGCGCGGGAATCTTTTCGTCGGCGGCATGGCCGGACAACAACTTGTGAGGCTCACGCTCAATGGCCAGCGTGTCACCGGTCGAGAGGACTTGGTTCCGCAGCGAGGCCGGATCCGCGACGTGCGCCAGGGGCCGGACGGGTTGATCTATCTCGTCACTGACAACCGGGAGGGCCAGCCGACGCCGATCTATCGTCTGGAACCGGTCGCCCGCCAGGCCGTGAGGTAAGCACGAGTGCTATCGCCAAAGGAATTCACCCGAACACGATTCAGTGTCGCCCGATTGGGTTGGCTCTGTCGGCGACCATCGGGGCCCAAAGCAAACCCACGACGGTGCAGATTGATCTTCGCGTCGGCGGCGCCGCTTACACGGTCAGTGGTCCTGGCGAGTGCCACGCGACCGATGACGCCAGCATCTTCAACGCACCGGCCGGGATGAAGGGCGCGCAGCAGTCCGACGCGAGCCGCACCCTCAACTTCACGATGTGGCGCCTCGTGAAAGGCGGCGACATGATCACGCTCGACATCACGCTCGGGGCCAAACGCCATCGGGTCAATACGCTGACGGTCGGCCCTGCGGCCGAGCGGCGTGGCTCCGGCAGCGTGACGTTCCAGGCCCGCGGCGCCGGCGGCGTGTTCACGTTCGACGCCACGGCTGATACGGGCGCTCGGATCACCGGCCAGGTCAGCTGCTCCGCCTTCGCCAAGCCTGAAGAGAACGGCTGAGCCGCCGCATGCGGACGCTCCAGGCTCATCGCCGAACTCTGACGTGAAGCTGCTTCTCGTTGTCGTGTGGGCCGCCGTTGTCGTCTGGACGGCATGGGCATCCGACGACGCGTTCATCACGCTTCGGACGGTGGACAACGCGCTGAACGGTTACGGGCTTCGATTCAATGTCGCCGAGCGCGTTCAGGCGTACACCCATCCGCTGTGGATGTTCGTCACGCTTGCCGCAACATGGCTTGCCGGATCGGCATACCTCGGCGCGATGTGGGTTTCGGTCGCCGCGTCAGTCGCATCAGTCGTCGTATTCCTGCGGCGAATCGCCGCCGGAACGTTTGGCGCCGTTCTCGCGGTCACGTTGCTTCTCAGCTCGCGGGCGTTCACCGACTACTCGACCTCCGGACTCGAAAACCCTCTCACGCACCTGCTGCTCGCTTCTTTCGTTGCGACGTGGTGGTCGCTCGCCGCTGGCCCGCGGCGGACGTTCTGGCTAGCCCTTCTGGTCGCGGCCATCATGATCAACAGGATCGACGCCGGCGTGCTCGTGCTGCCCGCGTTCGCCGTCGCGGCGTGGCAGCGTCCCATCAGGCGACATCTGATCGCGGCTCTGGCCGGCTTCCTGCCGTTGGCTCTCTGGGAAGTGTTCTCCCTCATCTACTACGGCTTTCTCTTTCCGAACACGGCGTACGCCAAGCTCTCAACCGGTGTGCCCCAGCTCGACCTGATGGCGCAGGCGCTGCACTACTACACGAACTCTCTCCAGACGGACGCCCCGACGCTTTTGACGATTGCCGCCGCCCTCGTCCTGGCCGCCATGAGGCGGAAGCCCGAGACGTGGCCCCTGGCGGTCGGCATCGTGCTCTATCTCGTCTACATCGTGCGGATCGGCGGCGACTTCATGGCGGGCCGATTCTTTGCCGCTCCGTTCTTCGTCGCGGTGATGGTGGTGTGCCACGGTCCTCTACCGGCTCGCTGGACGGTTCGCGGCGGAATTGTGGCGACCCTCCTCGTGGCTCGCGCCTTGCTCCTGTCGATACCGTTCGACATCTCGATGCGTCATGGCATCACCGACCAGCGACGTCTGTATTCCGATGGGACGCGACTGGTGACGCAAGGCACCTATCCGCTCGAAGGACGGCCGGAAGCCATTCGCGGGCGGGTGATCCGCGATACCCGCCCTGGCGTGGTCGAGTGGGGGATGATCGGGATCACCGGCTACTTTGCAGGGCCTGAGGTGCACATCCTCGATACCTACGCGCTCTCGGATCCGCTCCTGGCGCGCCGGCCTGCGAACGCCAAGTGGCGCATCGGGCACTTCGAACGGCGCGTGCCCGCCGGGTACGCACGCTCGCTTCGGACGGGACAGAATCATCTCGAGAGCAAGCTGCTGGCGGCGCTCTACGACGACATCCTCCTTGCAACCCGGGGTCCGCTGTGGACCCGTGACCGGTGGGGGGCGATTCTGCGCCTGAACCTTCAATAGCCAATAGACCAATAGCCAATCCAATAACCAATAACAAATAATCAATAGGAAATGTCTTGGCGCCCGTCCATCCTCTGCCCGGTCGACTTCTCCGACTCGTCGCGCGTCGCGCTCCGGTATGCCGTTGCCGTCGCGTCGCACTTCGGCGCGACCGTCACGCTCGTCACGGTGAACGACCCGATTCTTGCTGAGAGCGCCGATCTCAAACTCGGATCCGACTGGCTGACCAGGCAGTGCAAGACCGAGCTGCAGTCGGAGGTCGCCAAGACCTTTGCCGGCCGGACGCTCGAGAACGTCGAGATCCAGTACGTGATCGCGACGGGCGTGGCCGCGCCTGAGATTCTGCGTGCCGCCCGCGAGTGCCGCTGCGATCTCATCGTGATGAGCAGCCGCGGGCTGAGCGGCGTCAGAAAGCTGTTCTTCGGCGCGACGACCGAACGCGTCCTTCGAGAGACCTCGGTTCCGGTGCTCGTCACTCCACCGTCGGGCGCGGCGCCGTTCACGCTCGAAGAGATGGCCGCGGAGATCCGGCGTGTGCTCGTCCCAGTGGACCTCGTGACGTCGCCGACGCGTCAGGTGCGGGTCGCGTCGGGGATCGCCGCGGCCCTTGGCACTCCTCTGCTCCTTCTTCACGTGCTGGAGCCTCTCAGGACCCCGGTACCGGTGCAGATGCCGTTGCCGAACGTCGATGTCGAGCGACGCGCGCAGGCGGATCAGACACTCGCGGAGTTGAGCGCGAAGATCGGATCGGGCGTCAAAGTCGAGGCGCTGACCGCGTTTGGCGACTCGGCCGAGGAAATCGCCAAGATCGCGGCCGATCGCCAGGTCGGGCTGCTCGTGATGGGCCTTCACGCGTCGCCGCTGTCGGGCGCACGCATGGGGTCGGTCACGTACCGCGTGCTCTGCCTCGCCCACACGCTCGTGCTCGCCCTGCCGCCCACGCCCGCTGAGGTTCGGCCCGCCTGAACGTGGCCGTGAGCGTTTCGGTGCTCTAACGTCTCCGCGACGATTACCGCCTACTACCTCTTCGAGGTGGCCGAGAGCATCCGGCTCGATGCTCTTCAATCGTCGCTCGGGCCGGCGGCCGCGCGCGCCACTGTGTACGACAAGGCGCCTGGCGCGCCCCGCGTGCGGTACATCCAGCCGCCGGTGATCATCGATGGTGAGGCGCTTGGCGAAGCGGCGATCGGGGACTTTCGAGTTCGCGTCAAGTTCTACGACTACGGCGTGGTCTCGCTTGCGCTCGCCCGACCGGTCTCGTGCGCCTGGCCCGAGCTCGTCGCCCTTGTCCCAGGAGCTCGTCGAGAACGAGGCCCTGCAGGCGCAGGCGGAAGCGGCCTTCCAACGAATCCTCGCGAGGGTTGAGCCGTCGCTCGAGGGCAAGCACCGTCGGGATTCTCGACGAGGAGTACCTCGTCGTCGGCGTCACGTCGTGCGATCCGCCGCTGTCGGCCATCGACATGCTCGAGCAGCATGGCGCCGACATCGCCCAGATCCTTCGCGGCGAACGGCAGCTACTCAGCGCCCAGGAGCGCGAAGAGGTGCTGCGCCACCGGCTCTCCTACCTTGCGGACGACCTCGTCGTCGCCGCGTGGAACGCCGCGTTCGTCTACGACACGGAAGCGGCGATGTCGGGAGCGGCCGAGGTGCTCGAGTTCGCGAATTCGCAGCTGCTCGAGTTCCGGTATCACGACGAGCGCCTGGAGGCGGCTCTCGGCCGCATCTACGGCGCGCTGCAGCATCCCCGGTGGATCGACAATCTGATCGGCCGTCGATACCTTCGGGCGACTCGGGAGCTCCACTCGCTGTTCATCGACGTGAATGAGCTGACCGACCGTACCGAGAACGCGCTGAAGCTCGTCGGGGACGTGTATGCGGCCCGGCTCTTCACGATTGTGGCGGCGCGGCTGGGGCTCGATCACTGGAAACGGAACGTCGAGGACAAACTCAAGACGCTCGACGATATTTACCGGTTTGCTGTGGAGCAAACCCGCGTGTCCCAGGGGAACATTCTCGAGCTCGTCATTGTTCTCATCCTGGTCTTCGAGCTTGGCAGGAGCCTCCTGGGGTGGTGAGAGTCCCGGCGGCCCGGCTATACTTTCCGGCGAGGTTTCCCATGTCGCATCGCTTCCTGAAGTTAACGGTCGGGGTGTTCATGGTCGGCGCGGGCGTGGCGTTCGTCCCCGCCGCCAACGTGGCTGGTCAAGCGCTCACACGCACGGTTCATGTCGCGGTCACCGACAAGGCGGGCGCGACCGTCACCGACATGCGAGCGGACGAATTCGAGCTGAAGTTCGCGGGCAAGGCGGCGCCCATCACCGATGTGAAGATCGCAACGACGCCCGTTCGCGTGGCGTTGATCATTGCCGACCGCGGGGCAGGGATATTCCAGGCTGGCACGTTGCATTTCGTGAATGCGCTCCTCAGCAAGGGCGAGTTCTCGATTACCAGCGTCGTCACACAGCCGGAACGCTTTGCCGACTATTCCGGTGACGTGAGCGTGCTCAAGCCGGCGGTGATACAGCTGCAGCGACGCAGCTCCAATCAGGGCGGCGCCCAGCTCGTCGATGCGATCCTGGCCGCAGCGAAAGAAGTCAAGAAAGAAGGCTTCCGTCCGGCCATCGTCGTGATGCGCGCCGGTGGCGAAGCGCCGACGGCGACTCGCTCGGAGACAGTTCGTGAGGAGATTCGCAAGAGCGGCGCCGTGCTGTACGCGATCTCGCGCACTGGGACTCAGAGCATGGGCGGCGGCCAGAGTGCCACGACCGCGCCAACGGCCGCGAGCGTTTCGCGTGACAACGCCGAGTCGGAAATCCGCGAAGGTCAACTGACCCTCGCGACGATTCTCGGCGAGGGCAGCAGGGACTCCGGCGGTCGCCACGTGCAGACCGTGGCGCCGAGCATCGAGGATCTCGTGAAGCAGATCGCCAGCGAGATTGGGAACCGTTACGAGATTACCTACACCATTCCTCAGGCGGGCCGTCCGAACGACAAGCTCGAGGTATCCACCAAGCGGAAAGACGTGACCGTGCTCGCGCCGATCCGCGTGCCGAACTAACTGATGAAATCACTCGTGCCCGTTGCGGTCCTCGGGCTGACACTTGCAACAGCTACACGCGTCGGCCTGGCGGACCGCCAGCAGGCGCCCGCGCCTGCCCCGGCCGCACAGGACAATCCCGCAACGGCGGGCCGCGGTGGCCCGCCGCCACAGGGCCGTGGCGGACGCGGTGGGCGAGCGACGTTCCCCGCCCAGCAGCGAGAGCTCGCTGATCCCGCGGTCATCGAGCGCGGCCGCGGCATCTACAGCGCGACCTGCTCGGCGTGTCACGGCGGCGATCTTCGAGGCGGGCAGCTCGGCGGCCCCAACCTGCTGCGCTCCCCCGTCGTGCTCGCCGACGACATCGTCGCCCAGCTCGAGCCCATCCTGAAGGGCTCGCGCGCCGAGCGCGGCATGCCGGCCTTCCCGCTTCCGGCTGACGATGTCGCGGCGATTGGCGCGTTCCTGCACAGTGTCGTCGCGACGATGCGCGGACAGGGATCACCGCCGGCCGGGGCCGACGGTCGAACTGCAGGTGGTGGTGGGCGACGCAAAGGCTGGCGCGGCGTACTTTCGCCGCGAAATGCGGCTCGTGCCACTCGGCCGACGGTGACCTGCGCGGGTTGGCGACCCGCGTGACCGAACCGCGAGCGCTGCAGAACATGTGGGTCGCGGGCGGTGGACGAGGCAGCGCGCCAAGCGATCGACGAATCGTGACCGCCGTCGTGACGGAGCCCTCGGGCCAACGCACCCAGGGGCGCCTCGTTCGCTACGACGACTTCACGGTGACGCTGGCATTGGCGGACGGCACGCATGCGGTCGTTCGCGCCGTACCGGCGATGTGCCGAAGCTCGAGATCAACGATCCGATGGCTGGTCATCGTGCGCTCCTCCCCACCCTCACCAATAAGGACATGCACGACGTGACCGCGTATCTGGTGACCTTGAAATGAGATTTGCGACCTTTCTTTGTGGATCCATCCTGCTGGCGCCCGCGCTCCTTGCGGGTCAGGGCCAGGGGGTCGCGCCCGCCGACCTCAAGAAACCGCTCGGCGAATCCTGGACCACGCACAACGGTGACTACAGCGGCCGGCGATACAGCTCGCTCAAGGACATCAACCGAGAGACGGTGAAACATCTGACGCTCGCCTGGATTGCGAACCTGCCTGCGGGCATGGGCGGGGGCGGCCGGGGCGGCGGCGCGGGCGCCGGCGTGCAGGTGGGTGGCCACGGCACCGGCGACTTTCCCGGCGGCAACACCGCGAGCGTCAAAGGGACGCCGCTCATGGTGGACGGTACGATCTACATGTCCGCGCCCGACAATGCGTGGGCGATCGACGCGCGTGATGGACGCGTGCTCTGGCGGTACTTCTGGAAGACGCGCGGCGGCACGCACATCGCCAACCGCGGCCTGGGCATGTGGAACAACTACCTCTACATGATCACGCCGGACAACTACCTGGTCTCGCTTGACGCGAAGACGGGCCGCGAGCGCTGGAACGTCGTGCACGCCGATTTCAATCAGCAGTACTTCTCGACGACCGCGCCGATCGTCGTCGGCAACACCGTGCTCGTCGGCACTGGCAACGACCTCGACTCGCCGGGCTACATGCAGGCGTTCGACGCCGAAACCGGCAAGGTCCTCTGGCGCACCTATCTCGTGCCGATGAAGGACGGCGATCCGGGGCTCGAGACCTGGCCGAACCTCACCGCCGCGAGAAATGGCGGCGCGCATCCGTGGCTGCCCGGCGCCTACGATCCCGAAACGAACCTGTACATCTTCGGCACGGGGAATCCGACGCCGGCGTACACCCCGGGACGTGGCGACGGCGACAACCTGTACACGTGCTCGCTCGTCGCGCTCAACGTGACGACGGGCAAGATGGCGTGGCATCTCCAGACGTCGCCGCACGACACGCACGACTGGGACTCGGCGCAGACGCCCGTCCTCTTCGACGCGGTGGTCAACGGCCGCGCGCGGAAACTCGTGTCCACGGCCGCGCGCAACGGCTACTTCTTCACCGCCGATCGCGTGACCGGCGAGCCGGTGGCGACGAGCAAGTACGGCATCTCGACCAACTGGGGCGTCAGCGTGGACGCGAAGGGCACGGTCCGGCGCGACCCCGACAAGGACCCGATCATTCCTGGCGCGATCGTCTCGCCGAACGCGTCAGGCACGATCAATTGGGAGCCGCCGGCGTACAACCCGGACACGAAACTCTTCTACGTCTCGGAAAAGAACGTCTACTCGATTTTCTATCTGACGGATCCGGATCCCCGCGGCTCGATGGGCCTCGGAGGGCACGAGAAAGTCGACGTCGGCTCCGGCGGGAACTTCCTGACCGCCATCGACCCGACCACCGGCCGCATCGCCTGGCGTCGTCCGTATCCCGGCGCCACGGGGCTGGCGGGTGGTGGAGGTGGCATCCTGACGACCGCCGGCAATCTCGTCTTCACCGGCGACGCCGGCCAGAACCTCGTGGCCTACGACGCCACGAACGGCACGCCGCTCTGGCACACGAAGATCGGCACACCCACCAACCCTCCCATCACGTACATGCTCGATGGGCGGCAATACCTCCTCGTCGCGACGGGAGACACGATCTTCTCGTTCGTTCTGTACTAGACGAGCCGTCGACGCCTGACGTACGACAGGTGCGACGGGTACGACAGGTCCAAGGAATCTTCTGACGTTCGTCATCTTCTTTAGTTCATCTTCTTTAGTCCAAAACTAAAGAGGATGACCGCGTCAGTTCGTTCCTGGGACCTGTCGTACCCGTCGCACCTGTCGTACCCGCGGCCTACTTTCTCCGAAAGAACACCCAAGTGCCGCGGGTCGTCGCCGCCATGATGTCGAGCAGGCCGTCCTTGTTGAGGTCGGCCGTCTGGATCATGGAACCCACGCCGGAGCGGTTGTGCACGAGCTCGGGCACGAACTCGGCGCCGCCTGGCGCCGCGGCGCGGCGGACCGTCTTGTAGATGTAGAGCACGCCGGGTCCGTGCGGATCGGGGTCGGTGTAGCTGTCGAGGTGCGCGTAGTGACGCTTGCCGACGACGATGTCCTGGATGCCGTCGCCGTCCATGTCCGCGGCGGACATGCCATGGAGCTCCGAGAACGTCACGTTGCCGGCGTTCTTCGTCGAGTAGTCACCCATGATCATGTGCTCGACCCAGGTGGACTCGGCGCCGGCCGCGCCGCGCTTCTGTTCGTACCACGCGAGGCCGAACCCGTGCGCGGCGTGGCTCGTGACGACGTCGGTCACCTTGTCGCCGTTCACGTCGAACGCGACGATCTCCGCGCCGCCGCCGGCTCGTCCGAACGGCGCCGGATGGTACGTCCACGTCGTGGTCGGCGTGACCGTGGCCGGCTGTTCCCACCACCCGTACGGCAGCAGGAGGTCCACGCGGCCGTCGCCGTTGATATCGCCGGAGCCAACGCCGTGCACGCCCCACGGGCCCTGCTCGGACACGACGTACCGCGTCCACATGCCGGTCGGGTTCGCCGGATCCGGCTTGATGTACTGGAGGACGCCGCCGCCGACCGAGATGACCTCGGGCTTCTTGTCGTTGTCGATGTCGCGGAACACGATGTTCTCGGACGTGACGGCCGGAGAAATCGTGTAGCGATCCCAGCGGCGTGAGACGCCCTTCGGGTTGACGTAGAGCACCGTCGGCCGGCTCTCGACCACGAGCACGTCATCCCAGCCATCGCCCGTGTAGTCGAAGGCGAAGTTGACCATCGCGGGCGTGAAGTCCTTCGCCGGATTGAACATCTGTGCGAGATAAATCTCGCGCGACTCCGTGAAGTTCGGGCCGAAGTAGATCTTGTTGCCGGCCGTGACGTCCATCACGCCGTCGTGATTGAAGTCACCGGCCGCCGCCGACCACGCCGTGTAGAAGTCGTCGATGCGTTGCGCGCGGAATCGCGCCGACACGACTTCCACCGGCTCGATGCGGCGCGCCAGATCCTTGACCGCGATCTCGCGATACCGGACTTCGCCCGTGCCGCCGGCGTAGAGCGCGATGCCGCCGAAGCGACCGGCGTCCTCGTTCGCGACGCCGCCCGCGCCCGCGCCGCCGCCACCATTAAAGGAGACGCGCAGGATGTTCGCGTCGAGAACCGTCTCGACCGTGTTCCAGTCGTCCGGACGAACCGCCGTGGACGGCGCCGGTGGAAACGGCGACGCGACGCCGCCCGGCAAGCCCGCGCCACGACCGCGCCCGCCACCGCCGGCGGCGCACCGCCGCCGGCACGTCCGCCAGCCGCAGCCGCTCCACCACCGCGCGCCGCGCCCGGCGCGCCCGCCGGCGGCGCGGCGGCTGGCGGCGGCGCGATGCGGATCATTCCGCCGCCGCCCGGCAGCCGTTCACGTCCGACTTCGCGTCCCTGATTGTCGAGCCGCACGGCGTACGCACCAGCCTCGCCACCGATAGCGCTCACGTACACGCCCTTGATGCCGTCGGCTGTCTTCTCGGCGCGCACCATGACACCAGCCGAGCAACCCGTCATGCACTTGAATCCGGTGGCGAGCTGCACGTCCTGGTACTGCTGATCGAGGACGAGCCACCCGCCCTCCGGCGATTTGGGCTTTCCGACGATCTCGCCGTTCTCGACGCGCCAGTCGGCCTGGCCGATCGACTGCCATCCGTCAACGCGTTCCCCGAAAACGTCCAGTCGGGCACGAAGCTCCGTGGGCCACCAGCCAGCGGCACCGTGAACAGGCCACCGACGATGGCCGTGACGATCACCACACCGACTCGTCGAATCATGTGTTCCCCCAGCGAATTGAAACGCTGAAAATCGTGTGGCGCATGATGCCACGCTTTTCGCGGAATTGCTCGAAGTCGCCCACTTCGGCCTGTCGATAAAGACTCATCACCCAGCCACAAACGTGAGGCTCTCCACATTTCTGTAAGGGATCTCGCGGATCCGCCTCCAGCCGTCCACGCACGAAAAACGTGGGCGGTTGCTGGACCGGAACTTGCCTAGTTGGACCCCGGAAGTCTGTCGCCATGAGCCTATTCGTGCCCCAGCAACCCAACGCTCCCGCGGCGCCTGATCAGGCGCCGAATTCTCAAGCCAAGGCGCGGCCCGGATTTTCCGACGCGCTGGGCGATCGTCAGCTCTCGATGGACAACACCATCGGGACGACGGTCGAGATCCTGAAATTCAAGAAGGAGTTCGGCGACGCCGCGCCGTTCGAGGCCGCGCTACGCAAGCGCGTCGACGACCTGCGCAAGATGCTGCACCCTTCGCTGCCGACGCTTCGCGGCGTAGACCGGCTGCCTGACGGAGAGCTTGCGCTCATCTCCGATCACGTGCCGGGGCGACGGCTTTCCGAAATTCTTCAGACCGCCCGCGGGCCCGTGTTCGCGGTCGAGTTGATTCGCCAGCTCACGCCCGCGCTCGCCACGATTCAGCGTCCGAATCCGGAACTTTCGCACGGTCTCGTCACCGCGGACCGCGTGATCGTCACGCGCGAAGGCCGACTGGTGATCGTCGAGCACGCCCTCGGATCGGCGATCGAGTCGCTGAAGTATCCGCCGGCCAAACTGCGGTCGCAGTTCGGTCTCGCAATCCACGAGACCGGGGGCCCGGTTCGCCTCGATCAGCGCATGGACGTGATTCAGCTCGGCTTCGTCGCGCTGACGCTGCTGCTCGGCCGGCGGGTCGACCCGAGCGCCTTCCGCACTCGGCATTCCTGCGCTGCTCGACGAGTTCACGCAGGCCGCGCCACGTGATGCGGCCGCGCTGCGGCCGTGGTTCGAACGCGCGCTTCAGATTGGTGAGCGGCCCTTCGAGACCGCGGAGGACGCGCTCGACGCGCTCGAAGAGCTCCCGGAGAACGACGAGCTGGGTCACAAAGGGCCCCAGCGATCGATCCTGATGTTCAAATCCCAGGGCGCCGACCACGCGGCACCGGCTCTTCGCGCCGTGCCGGCTCCGGAGCGCCCGGAATCCACCGAGAAACAAGCGGCTTCGTCCGGAGAGAAGGACGCGGCGAAGGTTTGACGCCCAACCACCCATCGCCGCTCGCGCGGCTGTGGAAACCACAATTGACGAGGACGACGATCGTTTCGATGAGACGGAGACCGACGACATGGCAATCACCGCTCGTACGAGCCGCAAGATGATGTGGGTCGCGGCAGGGTTCGCCGTGCTGAGCGCGGCGCAGGCTGCGGTCATCGTGATGCTGGTCATGAGGCAATCTCCCAGCCTGATTCCCGCGGCTGCCGCGGCGCCGCTCGCGCCGGTCGTCTCGGCGCCCGCGCCGCGCGCCGGTCACGGTTCTTCCGCCCGTCGCGCCACCGGCGGCCACGACGACCGTGGCGGCCGCTGCCACCAGCGACCGCCAAGCCGGCTGAACCAGTGCCCGCCGAGACGCCGCTTCTCGGCCGTATCGGCGGCGTGCGCGTCACGACGGCCAGGCGTCGAGATGCAGGTCTTCCAGGACGGTTCCCTGCTTGGCACGACCGCCGGTCCCATCGCGCTTTCCGAAGGCTCGCACACGCTGGACTTCGTCAACGAAGCAGCTGGGCTACCGCAGCCGGCAGACCGTGGCCGTCAAGGCCGGACAGCTCGCGGCGGTCAAACTGACGCTGCCGCAGGGCCGGATCAACATCAATGCAACACCTTGGGCCAACGTGTGGATCAACGGCAATGCCGCCGGTGAAACGCCGATCGCGAACCTGACGCTGCCGATCGGCAACCACGAGATCGTGTTCCGTCACCCGCAGCTCGGTGAACAGCGCCTGACGGCGACGGTGAAGGCCGACGGCGTCGCGCGCATCAGCGCGAGCTTCCAGCGATGACCCGGAGAGCGATCACCATGAACCCTGAACCTTCGGCCGTGTCGGTTCTGCGACATCGTGTTCGGCGTGCTCGTCACGAGCACGCTCATGCTGGCGGCCCTGCCGGCGCCGGTCTTCGCGCAGCAGGACGTCATCGCGCGCGTGAAGGACTACTACGCCAACGCGTCATACGAGGAAGCGCTGCAGACGCTGCGATCGGCGTCGCCGTCCAGCCCGACATCAGGGGTGACGGACGCGGCGGCCTATCAGGTCTTCTGCCTCGTTGCCCTCGGCCGCGAGCAGGAAGCCACCGAGGCCATCGCGGCGATCGTCCGGGTCGATCCGCTCTACCATCCGACCGAGACGGACGTCTCGCCACGAATCCGGACCTTCTTCGAGAACGTCCGGAAGCCGCTGCTGCCGGGGATCGTCCGCCAGTTGTACGCGGGAGCGAAAGACCGGCTCGAACGCAAGGAAGCGGCCGAAGCCAAGAAGGACCTCGATCGGGTGGTCGCGCTCCTCGACGAGATGAAGGCCTCGGAGGATCAGGACCTCGCCGACCTGCGGACACTGGCTCTGGGCTTCCGTGACCTGAGCGTGATCGCGGCCGCGCGCGAAGCCGCGCCGCCGCCACCGCCGATCGTCGCCCGCCCGTCGGTGCAGCCGGTGACCGCGCCGCCGCCACCGAAGGCCCCCGTGATCTATTCGCCGTCAGATACCGGACGTCACGATGCCCGTGGTCGTGTCGCGGTCGCTGCCGGCCTGGCGCGCGGTCTCGGCGGTCGAGCGGCTCCAGTCGTTCCGCGGCCAACTCGAGCTGCTGATCGACGAAAACGGCAAGGTGTTGTCCACGAAGATGCTCAAGGGGCTTCGTCCCGACTATGACCCCGCGTTGTTGAAGGCGGCGGCGGCGTGGACGTTCCGTCCCGCGACGAAGGACGGCCAGCCCGTCCGGTACCGCTACGTGATGGACATGCAGCTCGGCGGAGCGCAGGACTAGGAGAGACAAGTCGAAGTTAGAAGTCAGAAGTCAGAAGCAATTGGGCGCGTGCCCGACAGGGTCGACGCCTTTCTGACTTCGAACTTCTGACATGTCTTACTTGTCGCGGTTCTCCCTTATCGCTCGCCAGATCCGCTCCGGCGTCAGCGGCAGCTCCCGAATCTCGGTTCCCGCCGCTTCGATTGATCGCGGCGCCGACGGCTGCGGCGATTGCCAGGATGCCGCCCTCACCCGCGCCCTTCGCGCCGTAGGGGCCAGGGCCGTCCTGATTCTCAATCAGAATTGACTGCAGCTCGAGCGGGACATCCTGCGTCGTAGGAATCCGATAGTCCAACGCGCCGAGATTCAGGATGCGTCCGTGTTCGTCCAGGATGAGATGCTCCATCAGGGAGTGCCCCAGCCCCATCACGGCCGCGCCCTCGTCCTGTGCCTCGACCTGGAGCGGATTCAGGGCCTTGCCGATGTCGCTCGCGAGCACGAGCTTGGTGATCTCGACCATCCCCACTTCGGGGTCCACCTGCACCTCGGCCGCGGTGCACATGAACTCCCAGAACTCCGGACTGCCCCCGAGCGGGTGCTCGGGACGATAGCCGCCGCCGCGTTCCTCGCCGATGCCGATCACCTCGCCGCGCGGCGGGCCGTAGGCGGCCTTCAGCGTATCGAGGTAGGTCAGTTCCTTCCCGGGACACGCACCAGTCCCGGGACCACCTCGACCTGGTCTTCGGTCACCGAAAGGCCTTGGCCGCCAGTCCCCGCAGCTTGGCTTTGACGTCGGCGCAGGCCTTGATCACGGCGTTGCCCATGAAGACCGTGGAACGGCTCGCCGACGTCGAGGAGTCGTAGGGAACGACCGAGGTGTCCCCCATCACGATGGCCACCCGATCGAGTTCGATGCCGAGCTCGCGCGCCGGCAATCTGCGAGAGCACCGTACGCGCGCCCTGCCCCATGTCGGACGTCCCCGAGAGCACCGAGACGCTGCCGTCGTAGTGAAGCCGGACGATCGCCAGCGACGCGGAGGCCGTCGACGAGCTCTTCAGCCCGAGCGAGATGCCGCGTCCGCGGTTCGGGCCGAGCGGCTTGCCCCAATCGAGCGCCTTGGCCGCGCGCTGGATCGCCTGCCGCCAGTCGCCGTCGGACGGCGTGTCGTTCGGGATGAACGCTTCGCCCTTTGCGGGAACGTTGCGGAGTCGAATCTCGACCGGATCGATGCCCGAGCCGGCGCGCGGCTTCGGTCAGCTGCGACTCGACCGCCCAGGACGCCTGCGGCGTCCCGAATCCGCGAAACGCGGTCGTCGGCGTCGTGTGAGAAAGAAGCGCGCGGGCGAGGACGCGCGCGTTGGGCGTCTTGTACGGGCCCGCACGCCGCGTAGCTCGCCTTGCTGACCACACGGACGCCGATGTCCGCGTACGCGCCCAGCAGGAAGTTCGTCTCGAGGTCCTGAAAGACGATGAGGCCGTCGCGCGTGAAGCCCGTCCGCGCGCGCACGCGTGGCCGACGTTCGGCGCACCTGCTGGAACGTCTCCTCGAGCGTCAGCACGAGCCGGACGGGCCGCCCGAGCCGCAGCGCGAGGTACGCGACGAGCGGCTCGAATTTCGGCCAGCCCTTCCCGCCGAAGCCACCGCCGGAATCGGGCGCGATGATGCGGACCTTCGAGAGCGGCCAGTTCAGTGAGGCGGCCACGACGCGCTGCAGCACAAAGGGGTGCTGAATCGGGCTCCAGATCGTGACGCCGTTCTCGTCGGGCGCCGCCATGAAGACGTGCGGCTCGATCGCGAAGTGCGTGACCATCGGGAACTCGTAGTCGTGCTCGATGACGAGATCCGCCTTCGCGTTCGCGACGTCGCCCCATCCGAACGTCCATTCCTGGAAGCGGTTCGTGTCCTTGAGCGGATGCGTCGGTCTGAGCGACGGATCCTGGACGAGTGGCAGCGACGGGATCGAGCGCCTGCGTGACGGAGATCACCGCCGGCAGTTCCTCGTACTCGACGCGGACCAGCCGCCGCGGCTTCCTCGGCGGCATCCTCGGTCTCGGCCGCGACGGCCGCCACGGGCTCGCCGAAGAACTTCGTCTCGCCGACGGCCAGCACCGGCCGGTCCGCGAACGCCGGGCCCGTAGCGGGGAACCGGCTGCGGCAGGTCCGCGGCCGTGAAGACGCATGCGCACGCCGTCGACCGCCAGCGCGGCCGTCGCGTCGATCGACACGATGCCGCGCGTGCGCGATCGGCAGGTGGACGAGCTTCACGTGCAGGACGTGGTCGAGATGGATGTCGGCGATGAAGCGCTGGGCGCCGGTGACGCGGTCGCGCCCGCCGACGCGCTCGTGCGACCGTCCGATCCACTTGTCGTTGTTCAGCGGGCTTGGCGGCTTCCGGGCCGGGTTCGCTCATCACTTCTTCCCGACGGCCGCGTGCACGGCCTCGAAGATGCGGAGGTATCCTCCGCACCGGCAGAGATTGCCGACGAGCGCTTCCTTGATGTCGGCCTCCGTCGGCTGCGGATTCGTCAGGAGCAGATACTTCGCCGACATCACCATGCCCGGAATGCAGAAGCCGCACTGCACGGCGCCCTTGGCGACGAACGCCTCTTGCAGCGGATCGAGCCGGCCGTCGGCGGCCAGGCCTTCGATCGTCGTGACGGTGTCGCCGTCGGCCTCGGCGGCAAGGATGAGGCACGAGCAGATCGCGCGGCCGTTCAACAGCACCGTGCACGCGCCGCACTCGCCGCACGAGCAGCATTCCTTCGTGCCCGTGAGGTGCATCTGATCGCGAAGCACCTCGAGCAGGGTGTGGTGCGGCTGGACCTCGAGCGTCTCCGTGCGGCCGTTGACTTCAAGCGTGAGGGGAACAGCGGGCGGCTTCATGCGCGAACGTCCTTCTTGCGCGCGGCGTCCAGGCGATCCATCGCGGCGTTCCAGGTCCGCTCGCTCACGACCTCGAGCATGGCCTGTCGATAGTCGCGTCCGCCTCTGACGTCGGTGATTGGACTGGTGCTGGTCAGCAGCCGTGTCCACGCGGCGCGGCGTGCGGCCGGGTCTCCGGATCGAGTGGCGAGGGCACCGCTTGTATCCACGACGAGAACGGGCCGTGGTGCGACCGCGCCGAAGGCGCACCGAGCTTCACCCGCCGACGGTGACGACAATCGCCAGGTTGATCGTGGCCAGATCGACGCCCCAGCGCCGTGTCACGCGACCGAACGCGCCGCCAGTCGGCCCGTCGTGTTTCCGGAGATCGATCGACTCGACGAGCTCTCCTCGCTCGAGCACCGTGCGGCCCGGCCCGGTAAAGAAATCCTCGAGCGCGACGTGCCGCTTGCCTGATGGGCCGACGAGATTCACCGTCGCGCCGTAGGCGAGGAGCGCCGGCGCCGTGTCGGCCGCAGGCGACGCGTTGCAGATGTTGCCGGCGAGCGTCGCCCGGTTCCGAATCTGCACGCTGCCGACGACACTCGCCGCTTCGACGAGCGCCGGATAGTCGCGGCGAATCCGCTCGTCCGCGATGAGATCGGTCATGACGGCGCGCGCGCCGATGCGAAGAGCGCCGTCCGGCTTCGGTGACGTCGGACGTCAGGCCGGCGACGCGTTTCAGATCCACGACCACGGCGGGTCTGGTGTGGCCGCTTCGCAGGCGGACGAGCAGGTCCGTGCCGCCCGCGAGGAGCCGCGCGTTCGGTCCGTGCTCGGCGAGAACGCTCACGACCTCATCGATCGAGCGCGGCCGCAGGTAGCTGAATGCCATCAGGCCAGCTCCATCTCCAGCGCGCGCAGCCGTTCGAGCGCGCGATCGGCCATGGGCGCTGCGAGCGCGCGCAGGTGCGGGACACGAATGCGATCGCGCGAGAGCTCGAACTTCGCGCGCACGTCCGGCAGCGTGAAACGTCCCGATCGCACGAAGCCCAGGAACAGATCGATGTTCACATCGAGAATGCTGAGACTGTCGGCCGCCTGCACGAGGTCCGCTTCCGGCCATCCGCCGACTTCGTGCGCGACGATCAGCCGCTCGACGTCCGCGATGAACGACGCGTCGGCCTGTCTGTTCGCGCAGCCAGTCGCCGACGATGCGCGCGCTGCGCTCCGAGTGCAGGCGCTCATAGGCCGCGTCAACCATTTTCGTGCTGTGAGGCTGGTCAGGTCCGGGAAAGGCGCGTTCCATGTCGTGCGTCAACGTGGCAAGCCGTACGGCTTCGTTCTGACCTGGCGCGATGCGATCGAGCCACTCGAGCGATCGCAGCAGATGCTCTCGATTGTATGGATACCGATCGATCACCCACTGCCGCGCCGCGGCCATCAGTTCCGACTCGCTCACGGCCGCTCCATCATGCGACGCCTGTGGTAACGTGCTGGCAAAGCTGGACCATATCATGGCAGAAACGCGTGCGCGGACGGGCGTCGCATCGACCCCGGCGATAGTTGTCATGGGCGCTCTTGATACCAAGGGCGCCGAAATCGAATTCGTCAAAGACCAAATCGAACAACACGGCAAGCGCGTCCTCGTCATCGATACCGGCGTGCTCGGTCAGGCCGCGTTCGCGGCAGACATCACGCGCGACGAAGTGGCCGCGGCCGGCGGCACGACCATCGCGGCGCTCGTCGCCGAGTCGGACCGCGGCCACGCCGTCACGGCGATGATGGAAGGCACGCGCGCCGTGGTCCTCAGGCTGCACGCGGAAGGTCGGATCGCCGGCATGCTCGGCCTGGGCGGCGGTGCGGGCACCGCGGTAGGGACCGCCGCGATGCGCGCGCTCCCACTCGGCATTCCGAAGCTCATGGTGTCCACGCTCGCGAGCAGCGACGTGCGCGGGTTCGTCGGCGTGAAAGACATCACGATGATGCCGACGATCGTGGACGTCAGCGGTCTGAACCGGATCAGCCGCCGGATCTTCGTCCAGGCGGCCGGCGCCATCTGCGGGATGGTCGACGCGCGGGTGCCGGACGCCGTCGACAAGCCGCTCATCGCGGCGTCGATGTTCGGCAACACGACGAAGTGCGTCGAGGCGGCGCGCGCGATGCATCGAGGCCGACGGCTTCGAAGTGCTCGTCTTTCACGCCACCGGCTCCGGCGGGTTGACGATGGAAGGCCTCGTCGAGGCCGGCCAGATCGCCGGCGTGCTCGACGTGACGCTCACCGAATGGGCGGACGAGCTGATGGGCGGCGTGATGTCCGCCGGTCCGACGCGGCTCGACGCCGCCGCGCTGAGCGGGACGCCCGCGGTCGTGGCCCCCGGATGTCTCGACATGGTGTGTTTCTGGGCGCCCCCCACCGTGCCCGAGAAGTACCGCGGCCGCAACATCTACCATCACAACGCGAACATCACGCTGGTCCGGACGAACATCGAGGAGAACGAAGAGCTCGGCCGAATCGTCGCCGGCAAACTGAACCAGTCGGTCGGGCCTGTGGCGGTCTATTTTCCGACCCGCGGGCTCTCGGTGGTCTCGTCTCCGGGCGGCCCGTACCATTGGCCCGAAGCCGACGCCGCGCTCCTCGCGTCGCTGAAAGCGAATCTCAGGAAAGACATTCCCGTGCACGTGTTCGAAACCACCATCAACGATCCGGTCTTTGCCGACGCGATGGCCAAGGGCCTGTTGGAGATGGTGGCCGCAAACGGGGTCAGGTCTTGAATTGACGTACCGTGACGTTACTGTCATGACAGCTTGAACGTAGTACGTCAATTCAAGACCTGACCCCATCTTTCGGAAGGCAATCATCCATATGGAACGTCGTCGCACACGTATCACCTTCTTCGTCATTGCCACGATGCTGACCGCTGTCGTCGCCTCGGGCGCGCTCGTTGCCGCCCGCAGCGACAAATGGTGGTGGGACAACCTGGGTGGACCGGACAGTTCGCATTTCTCGAACCTGGACCAGATCCGGAAGTCCAACCTGAACCAGCTCGAGGTCGCGTGGTTCTACCCGCACGCGAATCTCGGGTTCAATCCGATTGCCGCCGAGGATCTCGTGTTCGTCTCGGGACGCGGCAGCTCGCTCGTCGCGCTCGACGCGTCCACCGGCAAGGAAGTCTGGATCCACGAGAACATCCCGAACCTCTCGGGACGCGGCATCAACTACTGGCAGAGCGACGACGGCCGCGACCGCCGCTTGCTCGTGGTGACCGGCCCATTCCTTCAGGCGATCGACGCGCGGACCGGCAAGGTCGTCCTGACGTTTGGCACCAACGGCTACGTCGATCTTCGTGAGGGTCTCGCAGCGCGGCGAGCTCGGCGTGCGCGTGCCCGGGTCCCGGCAAGGTCTTCGGGAACCTGCTCATCCTCGGATCCGCGCCGGGCGAAGGCTGGATGTCGCCGCCCGGGGATATCCGCGCGTTCGACGTGGTGACCGGGAAGCTGGCCTGGCAGTTCCACACCGTGCCTCGGCCCGGCGAATTCGGCTACGAGACGTGGCCGAAGGACGCGTACAAGTACGTCGGCGGCGCCAACAACTGGGGCGAGATGTCCGTCGACGAAGAACGCGGCATCGTCTATCTCCCGACCGGTTCGGGCACGTACGATTTCTACGGCGGCGACCGTCACGGCGCGAACCTGTTCGCGAATTGCCTCCTCGCCCTCGACGCGCGCACAGGCAAGCGTCTCTGGCACTTCCAGACGATTCATCACGACCTCTGGGATCTCGACAACGTCTCGGCGCCGCAGCTCATCACCGTGCGGCACAACGGCCGGCGGATCGACGCCGTCGCGCACGCGGGCAAGACGGGCTTTCTCTACGTCTTCAATCGCGTGACCGGCGAACCGCTCTGGCCGATCGAAGAACGGCCGGTCATGCAGAGCGACGCGCCTGGCGAGAAGTCGTGGCCCACGCAGCCCTTCCCCACCAAGCCCGCGCCGTTCGCGCGTCAGTCCTTCACGGTCGACGACGTCAATCAGTGGCTGTTGAAGCCCGACGAATATCAGGCGATGCGCGCGCGCGTGGCGAAGGCGCGCAACGGCACCGGGCCGTTCGGCGGCCTGTTCGTGCCGCCCGCCGTCGATCAGGACTCGATCTCGATGCCGGGCAACCAGGGCGGGTCGAACTGGGGCACGACGGCGGCCAATCCCGAGAAGGGCCTCGTGTACGTGCTGAACATGGACGCCGTCGCGATCCTGCGGCTCGAGGACGTCAAGACAAAGATTGGCGGATTTCAGTCCGCGGGCAATCCGGCCGTGGCCGGCGCCGCGGTCTTCGAGAACCACTGCGCGGCGTGCCACGGCGCGAAAATGCAGAACCCGATCGCCGGCGTGCCGTCGCTCGCGGGCGTGACGAACCGGTTGAGCGAAGACGTGATCGCCGGGATCATTACCGGCGGCCGCGGCATGATGCGTCCGATCCCGGGCTTGTCGAACGTGGACATCACCGCGGTCATTGCCTACTTGTCCACGAACAGCGGAGGCGGCGGCTTCGGCGGCCGCCGCGGCGGTGGACCGCCGGCATTTCCTCCAGGGCCGGTCGTCGCGTCCGGCGGCGCGGCCACGCCGCCGCAGCCGGCCATGTTCGGCGGACCGCCGCCGTCCGGACCCCGCTATCCCGGCAACGGTGGCAACGGCGGCACCGAGCCGTATCCACGACGGCGTCGAGGTGCCCGCGACGCGCTACGTCAGCGAATGGGGCGTCATGGCGAACGCGACCAAGCCGCCGTACACCACGTTGACCGCGTACGACCTCAACACCGGTGAGATCAGGTGGCAGGTGCCCGTGGGCGACGATCCGGCGACGATCGCGGCCGGTGGTCCGAAGAACACCGGGTCGCCCGCGCTGCGCAACGGCATCATGCCGACGAAGGCCGGGCTCGTGTTCATGGCGGGCAACGACGGCAAGCTGCGCGCCTACGACGAGGACACGGGCAAGGAACTGTGGGCCGGCACGCTGCCGGGACCGTCACGCGGCGTCCCGGTCATGTACGAGGCCAAGGGCCGTCAGTATCTGGTCGTCGCAGCGACGCCCGGAGGGGCACAGCTCTTCGGCGCTCCGCCCGTGGAAGTCGGCAACGTGCCGCCGACCACGCCGCGCGGGCTCATCGCGTTCGCGCTGCCACGAAGGTGACACACCGCGGGACACCGTGCTTAAATTTGGCGGATCTGACGACAAGGAGCTCGCGATGAGGACCACTTCGTTTCTTGCGCTGACGTGTGCGGCGGCCGTATCGATCGGCACGCTGATGTCCGCGCAGGGCCCGCATTCGGATACGTCCACGCTGTTCAATGGCACGAGCCTGACCGGCTGGAAGCCTGTGGGCGCCGCCCAGTGGCGCGCGGCGAACGGCCAGATCGTCGGGACGGCGACCGGCACGCCGGGTCTGCTCGCGCTCGAGAAGAGCTACCAGGACGTCATTCTGCGCTTCTCGTATCAGTGCACCGGATGTGACGCGGGCGTGCTGCTCCGCAACGCGGCCTCGTCTGCGTCGGCGCCAGGCACGACGAGCGCGCTGTACGTCGCCTTGTCCGGGCCGGATGCCATGACGCCTCTGGCGCGTCACGCTCGACGCGCAGGGCAAGGAGCTCAATCGGCAGAACCTCTACAAGTGGGCCGGCCGTCAGAACCCGCCAGGCATGCAGTTGCGCGTGCAGGATGGCGCGGATGGCTGGAAGCACGTTCGCGTGCAGGTGCGCGGGGACGTCGGCGCGCCGCCGGCACCGGCCGGCCGTGGCGCGGGCGCCGCTCCGGCCGGTCCGCCTGCCGAGAAGTTCGCCGATTACGGGCCTGCGGCCCTGCGCGTGAACAACGGCGAAGTCCGGGTCAAGGAAGTGCTCCTGACGGATCTGCTCCGCCCGGCTGCGGGCGTCGCGGCCGAGGTGACGTCGCCGAACTTCCGCCGGATTCAGCTGACGGACCGGTTCTACTCCGAGGGCATTTCGGTTGGCGACATCAACCGCGACGGCAACATGGATGCGCTGTCGGGCCCTCACGCGTATCTGGGACCGGACTTCAAGCGCGCCGTCGAGATCTACCGGCCGCAGGTGTACGCGATCGCCAACCCCACGTTCGGCGGTCTCTACACCGACAACTTCCTGAACTACGTGCACGACTTCACGGGTGACGGCTGGCCCGACTACCTGAAGATCAATTTCAATGGCGCCTATCTGTACGTGAACCCGCAGACGGAGTCGCGTTACTGGGCGGTGAATCAGGTCACCGAGGGCGGCGTGTCCTCCGAGACGACGCAGCTTGGCGATCTCGACGGCGACGGAAAGCCTGAACTGCTGGGCTCGATTGGCAGCGGCTGCGGCGCGCGTCATCGGGTACTGGAAGCCCGGCGCGGACGTCACGAAGCAGTGGCAATTCGTTCCCATCTCCGACAAGGGCGACTGGGGCGGGCACGGCTACGGCTACGGCGACGTCAACAGCGACGGTCGCGTCGACGTGATTCAGGGCAGCGGCTGGTGGGAACAGCCCGCCGCAGGGACGGCGGGAAGCTGGAAGTTCAACGCGGTGCCGTTCCGCCGCGGCGAGGATCCGTTCCTCGCGGGCGCCGACATGTACGCGTATGACGTCAACGGCGACAAGCTGCCGGACATCGTCACGAGCCTCTTCGCGCACGGTCCGGGCCTCGTCTGGTACGAGCAGCAGAAGAACGCGCAGGGCGCAATCACCTGGAAGATGCACATGATCATGGACGACCCGGAAGCGCCGGCCGCGGCCAAAGCCGGATGGGAGCTCACCGACAAGGACGCGGCGTTCACCGAGCTTCACGCCATTGAGCTCGTGGACATGGATGGCGACGGCGTGAAGGACATCGTCACGGGCAAGCGCTGGTTCTCGCACGGGATGGAATATCCCGAGAACGATCACGACGACCCGGCGGTGATGGCGTGGATCAAGATCGACCGCAAGGCTGGCGGCGCGGTCGAGTTCGTGCCGCACATCATCAACAACTACGCCGGCCTCGGCACGCAGATCAAGGTGGCCGACATGAACAACGACAAGCGTCCCGACGTGCTGACTGCCGCACGCAAGGGCGCGTACATCTTCTTGAACGTCAAATAGTCGATACTTGCTGCAGTCCCCATCACACATGAGCGCTGAAGCCCGAGTTCACGAGCTCCGTCTGGAGCTGCCTCCCGCCCCCAAACCTCTCGCGGTCTACAAGCCGCTGGTGGTCCTGGGCAATGTCGCGTACGTCTCCGGTCACGGCCCCGTCCGAACGGACGGCAGCCTGATCGTGGGGCGGGTCGGCGAAACGATGGATCTCGATGGTGGACGAGCCGCCGCGCGGCAGGTGGGCCTCGCCATTCTGTCCACGCTCCGGTCCGAGCTCGGCAGCCTCGATCGCGTCTCGCGCGTGATCAAACTGCTGGGCATGGTGAACTGCACACCGGGTTTCCCGGACCATCCGAAGGTCATCAACGGTTGCAGTGAGCTCTTCGCGGATGTGTTTGGACGCGAGCGCGGCATCGGCGCTCGAAGCGCCGTCGGGATGGGCTCATTGCCGGGCCAGATCGCTGTCGAGATTGAAGCGATCTTCGAGCTGACGTAGGACCCGGCACGGCCGGCGGAGAGAAACATATGCCGACACCGTGGTACGCCATCCAGAACGCCGATGAAGTGCCGTCGCCGGCCCTCCTCGTCTACCCCGACCGCGTCGAAGAGAACATCCGGCGGATGATCGCGCTGGCGGGAGGCGTCGATCGCCTCCGGCCCCACATGAAGACCAGCAAGATCCCGGAAGTGGTCCGCATGCACCTGGACCAGGGGATCACGCGGTACAAAGTCGCCACGATCGCGGAGGCGGAAATGGCGGCTGCGGCCGGTGCGCCGGACGTGCTTCTCGCCTATCAGCCCGTCGGACCTAACATCGGCCGGCTCGATTCGTTTGATCAGCACGTTTCCCGGCACCGCGTTCTCTGCGCTCGTTGACGATGAGATGAACGCGCGAGTGCTGTCGCAGGCCGCGGTCGAGGCCGACGTGGTCGTGCACCTTTTCCTCGATCTGGATATCGGGATGCATCGGTCTGGCATCGATCCAGGTCCCGCCGGCGGCGCGCTCTACCGGCTCCTGACCGAGTTGCCGCACATTCATGCGGCGGGCCTCCACGCCTACGACGGTCACATTCACGACACAGATCTCAGGGTTCGAAAGAAACGGTGCGAAGAAGGCTTCGCGCTCGTCCGCCGCCTTCGGGAACATCTGGTGGCCCAGGGCGTCAGTGTGCCGACCGTGGTCGCCGGTGGAACGCCGACGTTCCCGTTTCACGCGAGCTCGTCCTGACGTCGAGTGCAGTCCCGGGACGACGGTGTTCTGGGACCTGAACTACTCCACCAACCTGCCCGACCTCGATTTTCTGCCGGCCGTGATGCTGCTCACGCGTGTCATCAGCAAGCCGGGACCGAACCGAATCTGCGTCGATCTCGGGCACAAAGCCGTGGCGTCGGAAAGCCCACATCCACGCGCGCTCTTCATGGACGCGCCGGACGCTGAGGCGCTTGGACACAGCGAAGAGCATCTGCCGCTCGAGACCGAGCATGCCGGTCATCTCGCGGTCGGCACAGCGCTCTACGCGATGCCATGGCACGTCTGTCCGACCGTGGCGCTTCACAACGAGGCCGTCGTCGTCCGCGACGGACGCGCCGCCGAGCGATGGAAAGTCGTCGCCCGCGCCCGAGCCATTACCATCTGACGACTGATCCGCCCGTCCGCCCGCGCCGATGAACCCGAACACGAGCCTGCTCCTCTACGCGCTCATCGGTGTCATCGGGCTCGTCGTCCTCATTGCGCGTTTCAAGGTCAATTCATTCATTGCGCTGATCGTGGCGTCGCTTTTCGTGGGCGTGACGTCCGGGATGGAGTTCCGCGCCATTGCCACGGCGTTCCAGGATGGCATGGGCGCGGTTCTAGGCTCGATCGCGGCGGTGGTTGGCCTGGGCATCGTTCTCGGCAAGATGCTGGAGGTCTCGGGCGGGGCGCGCGTGGTCGCGTCGACGTTGATCCGCGCGCTCGGCGAGGGTCGGCTGCCGTGGGCGATGCTCGTGATCGCGCTCATCGTCGGGCTGCCCGTGTTCTTCACGGTCGGTCTCGTGCTTCTGGCGCCGATTCTCTTCGCGGTCGCGAGGGAGACTCGAACGCCGCTGCTCAGCCTGGGCATTCCGTTGCTCGCCGGTTTGTCCGTGATGCACGGGCTCGTGCCGCCCCATCCGGGCCCGATGGTCGCCGCGGAGATGTTCAAGGCCGACATCGGCCTGACGATCATCTATTCGCTCATCGTCGGCATCCCGACCGGCATCGTCGCCGGGCCGGTCTTCGGCGCCTACATTTCGCGCCGGATCCACGTGGCGGTGCCTGACGCCGCTCCCGAGGCGTCACTGAGCAGCCGCCGGAGCCTGCCGGGTTTCGGGATCACGCTGCTGACCATCGTTCTTCCGGTGGCGCTGATGCTGCTCGCGACGATCGCCGATGTGCTGCTGGCGCCGACCGATAGACTCCGGCAGATCGCCGACTTCGTCGGCCACCCGATCGTCGCGCTCGTCGTGGCTGTGCTCTTCTCGTTCTACACGTTCGGGGCTGCGCGCGGATTCGATCGTGACGCCATTCACCGGTTCAGCAACGAGTGCCTGGCGCCGGCGGCGGCGATTCTGCTCGTGGTCGGCGCCGGCGGCGGGTTCAACCGCGTCCTCGTGACGAGCGGTGTCGGCCCCGCGATCGCGTCGCTTGCGACCTCTGCGCATATCTCGATTCTGATTCTTGGGTGGCTCGTCGCCGCGCTGATTCGCCTGGCGACCGGATCGGCCACCGTGGCGATTACGACGGCGGCCGGAATCATCGCGCCCATCGCGGCGACGCAGCCCGTCAACGCCGAACTGCTCGTGTTGGCCATGGGCGCCGGATCGCTCATCGCCTCGCACGTGAACGACGCAGGATTCTGGTTCGTGAAGGAGTACTACGGCATGACCGTGCCGCAGACGTTGCGCACGTGGACCGTGCTGGAAACGATCATCGCCGTTGTCGCGTTGGTGTTTGTTTTGTTGTTGGATCTCGTGGTTCCCGCGTCCGTGAATGACTCGCATGCTCATCGTTGACGCACACCTCGATTTGTCCATGAACGCCCTCGAGTGGAACCGGGA
The DNA here is from genome assembly GCA_963730485.1 of uncultured Acidobacteriota bacterium. GTDB lineage: Bacteria > Acidobacteriota > Vicinamibacteria > Vicinamibacterales > SCN-69-37 > CAVTYZ01. The sequence goes on from CAVSRY010000031.1 coordinate 215,061, forward strand.
CTACCGGCGGCCACTCCCGGAGATCCGCGAACGCGAGCGCGCGAAGACGGACAAACCTGACCGCGGGCGGGGTGTCATCTCATTCGAGGAGATGCGCAAGGGCGGCATCGGCCTGTGTGTCGCGACTCAGATTGCGCGCTACGTGAGTCCGGACAATCCCCTGCCGGGCTGGCACAGTCCGCAGCAGGCCTGGGCGCAGACCCAGGGGCAGCTCGCGTGGTATCGCGCGATGGAAGAGGCTGGCGAGCTGGTGCAGATTGTGGACGTTCGGGGTCTCGACGCCCAGCTCGCACGCTGGGGCGACGGCGGCGCGGCCGGTACACCCATCGGATATGTCCTGAGCCTCGAAGGCGCGGATTCGATTCTGACGCCCGCGCACGTCGAGCGGGCGTATGAACAGGGACTACGCGCAATCGGCCCGGCGCACTACGGCCCCGGCCGGTACGCCCAGGGCACGGACGCCACCGGAGGCCTGCGGCCGGGTGGCCGTGAGCTTCTCGCCGAGATGGAGCGGCTGAACATCATTCTCGACGCGACGCACCTGGCCGACGAGAGCTTCTTCGAGGCGCTCGACCATTTCCGCGGGCGCGTCTGGGCCAGTCATAACAATTGCCGCGCCCTCGTCCCGCATAACCGCCAGTTCACGGACGAACAGATCGCGCGCCTCATCGAGCGGGACGCGATCATTGGCATGCCGCTGGACGCATGGATGATGGTGCCCGGCTGGGTGCGCGGAACGTCTACACCCGAGAACACGGGCGTCACGCTCCAGACGATGATTGACCACCTCGACCATATCTGCCAGATTGCCGGCAACGCGCGACACGTGGCGATTGGGTCGGATCTGGACGGCGGCTTCGGCACTGAGCAGACGGCGGCCGACCTCGATTCCATCGCCGACCTCGCGCGCGTCCCGTCACTGCTGAAAGGACGCGGCTACAGCGCTGACGACATCGAGCTCGTTGCTCACGGAAACGTCATCCGCTTTCTTCGGGAGACATGGAGCTGAGCGATGAGGAAAGCATGGGTTGCCGTGGTCTTGGCTCTGGTCCTCGTGCCCGCTCTGCCAGGCGGTCAGGCGCCGCCACGCCGCGTGGCGATCACGATTGACGACGGTCCAGTCGTCGGTGAGTCGAGCGACCTCGGGAACTTTCAGCGGGTGACGAACGGTTTGATCGAGGCGTTCCAGGCTGAAAAGGTGCCCGTCACGATCTTCATCAACGAACAGCAACTGAACGTCCCCGGTCAGCGTGATGCTCGCGCGGCGGTCGTCGAGCAGTGGCTCAAGGCCGGCTTCGATCTGGGCAACCACACCTATTCGCACCGCAGCGCCAACAACGTGCCGGTGGACGAATTCCTGGACGACGTGGTCAAGGGCGAAGTGATCATGGCGCCGCTGTTGAAGCAGCACGGCAAGACGCTGACGTGGTTCCGCTATCCGTATCTTCACTCCGGTCATGACCGCGGAGGTGCACGACATCATCGTCACCTTCCTGGACCACCACGGCTATCGCGTGGCGCCGGTGACGGTCGACTACGCGGACTACGCGTTCGCGGGCGTCTACCGGCGGGAGCTGCGTGCGGGCAACGCCGACGTGGCCGATCGGATCAAGCAGGCGTATCTCGACCAGGTGGACGTCGGATTCGACCGGGCCGAACGTGCGTCGGTTGAGGTGTTCGGCCGCGAGATCGCGCAGATCCTGCTCATTCACTGCAACGAGCTGAACTCGGTGTCACTGCGCGAGAGCATCGCGCGGATGCGCGCGCGGGGCTATCAGTTCATCACGCTCGGGGAGGCGATGCGCGACGAGGCCTACACCAGGCCCGACACGTTCGCGGGCTCCGGCGGCTCATGGATCTCGCGCAGTGCCCGTGCCCTCGGCAAGGAACTGACGCTCGGCGGGCAACCGCCGTTACCCCAGTGGATTCAGGAGCTCCAGAAGCAATGAAAGTGGTCGGGTGAATTATTTGCGAATAATTCACCCGACCACTTTTTGGCGGTTGCTCAGGTAGAACGGCACGCCCAGCAGGAGCAGGCCCAGGCCCATCACGGAGCTGCCGGGCGCCTCGAACAGCGTGTTCAGGACGAACACCGACGACACGAGCACGAACACGATGACGGGCAGTGGATACGCCGTGACCTTGTACGGGCGCTTCCATTCCGGGTGGCGGCGCCGCAGGACGACGACCGAGAGCACCACCATCGTGAAGAAGAGCCAGTTCGCGAACTGCGACATCGTGATGAGGTGTTCGTAGCCGCCCGTCAGCGTCAGCAGACCCGACCATGCCGCGAGCGCCCAGATGGCATTGGACGGCGTGCCGTGCTCGGCGTGGACGTTCGACAACTGCCTGAAGAACACGCCGTCACGCGCCATGGCGAAGAACACCCGCGGGCCCGCCAGAATATTGGCGGACATGGCGCCGAACGTCGAGCACAGGATCGTGACCGTGATGAACGTCGCGCCAGCCGGTCCGACCATCGCGGACATCGCGTCGGCCGCGACCCGTTGCGAACGTCGCGATGCGATCCTGGCCCAGGACGTAGATGTAGGCCAGGTTGGCGCTGACGTAGATCACCATCACGATGAGCACGCCGAGGACGATGCTGCGCGGGATATTGCGCTGCGGATCGCGGATCTCGCCGGCGACGAGGCTGACGAACTGCCAGCCGTCGTAGGCAAAGAGCGTCGAGATCATCGAGAGGCCGATCGCGGTCAGCAGGCTCGTCGACACCGACGGCGGCGCGATCGGCAGGAAATTGCTGGCATTGCCGTTGAGCGTAATCACCGCGAGAACGACCAGCGCCGCCAGGCCCGACACCTTCAGGATCGTGAACAGGTTCTGCACGCCGGCGCCCTGCTTGACGCCGCGCACGTTGATCCACGCGAGGCCGAGCAGGATCGCGATCCCCAGCGCCTTGGCGGCCCACCAACTCATCGGGATGAAGAGTTGCAGATACAGCAGAAACGCGGTGACGAGCGCCGCCACCGATCCGGGAATGACGACGAGCATGATCGTCCAGCCGTACAGGAAGGCCCAGAACGTCCCGTAGGCCTCGCGCATGTAGACGTAGAGTCCGCCCGACTCCGGCAGCATCGTGCCGAGCTCGGACAGCGTCAGCGCGCCGCAGAGCACGAGAATGCCCGAGAAAATCCAGATGCCGATGACGAGCCCGGGCTCCGGGACCCGCTGGGCGATGAGGCTCGGGACGACGAAGATGCCCGACCCGATGACGGAGCCGACGAGAAGCGCGGCGCCGTCGAAAAATGTCAGGCTGCGGCGTAGATCAGTGGACGTCGGCCATTGAGGATCTGTGATTTGTGATTGAGGATTGTATTGAGGAATCGCGGTGATTGAGGATTGCGGATTGAAGGGCTTCAATCCGCAATCCCCGATCCTCAATCACCGATGCAATCCGCAATCGCAGATCGCAGATCCGCAATTGACTATTTCTCGGTCGGACTATTTCTCAGCTGGAACTTCACGACCTTGCTCGTCGTGTCCTTCCCCGTCTCCATGTGGAACGGCGCGCGGGTGCTGACGGTCGCCCAGAGCCCACGGCCTTTCCAGCCGGCCTTGGGATCGTCGATGCGGGCGTCGAGCCACTTGGTGAAGAAGCCCGTCGGGTACGGCACGCGCATGATGACCCACTGGCCGTCCTTGAGCGCGAGGAGAGCTTCCGACGCATTACCCGTGCTGATCGGCAGATTCTTGCCAAGGCCGAGCACGCCGAACTGATCCACCCACGTGTAGTAGCTGGCTTCCGCGCTGCCCGTGCCCTCGACGCCCTTCAGATTCGGCAGCGGCTCCGGATACATCGTCCAGCCCTCCGGGCAATGCGCGCCGGTGGCCGTCGGCCCGTTCAGAACCTTGCACTTCCGGCGATCGAAGCTGGCCATGTGGCCGCTCGCGAGCGGAACCCAGGCGATGCCGTTACGATCGATATCCATCCCGCGCGGCGAGTAGCCGCGGTTCTTCGGATCCGGGTTGTCGTACGGCACCATGTAGACCTCGGCGAGCGCCGTTTCCGACGGGTTGGCGCCCGGGCACCAGCCGGACGATCGCGCCCGGGAAGCCGAGCTGGGAGCCCCAGACCGAGCCGTCCGGCGCGGGCGAGACGGCGTAGAACGCGCCGTTGTGCCGCTTGTCCTTCGTCGGATCGACCGGCTGGTTCGGCTCGACGAACGCGTCGCGCTTGCCGTTGCCGTTCGTGTCCATGATGAGCGGCGTCCAGCCCTGCGATTTCTCCTCGTCGCCGGTCTCGTCGTACATCTTCGTGTTCAGCCAGCCGACTACCTGCCCGCCGCCGCTCGTCCACAGCGTGTTGTTCGCGTCCTCCGCGAACATGAGATGGTGCGTGCCGAAGCACGTGCTGATGTGCTTGAGCTCGCGCGTCTTCGGATCCCACATCGCGAGATGCCGACCGGCGTTGTTCACGGGGAACGCCTTGGCGGACGGGTGATCCGAACCCTCACGGCAGAAGGCCGGGTTCGCCGACGGCCGCACGGCCGCCGTGAGCCAGAGCCGCCCGCGCTCGTCGAGCATCGGGTTGTGCACGTTGGTCTGGCTCGTCCAGAGCACTTCGTTGCCGTAGTACGGCGACGGCTGAATCATCAGCGGCGACGGCGTCGGCGTCTTCGGATCGCGCGGCGTCAATCGGATCTCGCTGATGGCGTTCTTGACGGGATCGAGCACCGGCACGTAGTCGGCGGCGAGCTCGAGCGCGCCGTAGATCGGTCCATTGGCGTTGACGGTCGGATTGCGCCGATCGGTCGAGACGAGGTCGTGCAGATAGACCTTCGAATCCGCCCAATCCCACGACGTGACGACGACGTTGCGCTCGAGGCCCTGCGGGCGCGGCGGCTGTGCGGGCACTTCACCGGCCGCAATGCGATCCGTCCAGTCGGCGAAGATCTGCAGCGCGCGCTCACGGCCGAACTGGTTCAGCTGGTTGGTCATCTGCGCGCCGGCCTGGCCCGACTGCAGGCGGCGTTCCCAGGCGGCAATCGACGTGGTGAACTGGCCGAGGTCCGGCGAGATTCGGCGCGTGCCGCGCGTGCCGAGCTGGTGGCACGCCGTGCAGCCGCCGGACTTCACCTGGCGGACCCAGTCGCCCTGGTGCCGAGGTTCGGATTGATGCCCTTCCGCGCGTCGCCGGTCGCCGTCGAACTCGCTCTGCGGCGGCACCTGCATCAGCGACAGCCAGTAGCCGGCCGGGTAGTACTCGGCGCGGCCGCGCGCGGGTTCGGCGCGATGACCGCCTTCAGGGCCAGCCGCTGCCCAGGTGTCGCCGCGGTCTTCGGCGAGTCGACGAGGCCGTAGCCCCGGACCCACACCTGATACTTCGCCTTTGGCAGGTCAGGGACGACGTAGCGGCCCTGTCATCGGTGACGACGATGCGCGCGAACTTGGTCGGCAGGTCGGAGGTTTCGGCGATGACCCAGACACCGGCTTCTGGCCCCTTGGGGCCGGTGACGACACCCCCGATGTCGTCGGGGTCGATCGCGACAGCCTGTGCCGGACTATTCGTCTGGCGTGCGCTGAGGGTCACGAGCGTGCCGAGGAACACAACAGCGGCGAGGCCAAGAACACGCAGTGCAGTGCGGCTCGTCATGCCTGACATAGGGTCCGTCCTGTTCTACGGAAAGTCATTGACTTGACGTGGTATCCAAACGTTCTCAGCCGAGACGCTACCACGTCAATTCACGAGCTTTCCTAGAAGAGAGATGCAGGCGCTCAGGGTAGCGCAGGGCGCTCGAGAGGCGCAATACTCCTCAGGCTTACGAGCCGCGCTCCGCGATGCACGGCGACCGGTGAACCGACGGCGACGAAGGCGGACTTCGGGGTCGCCGCAAGGAGTGCGCCGAAGGCGGGTCCATAGAGCGCGGCCGCGGACCCCCGGAACCAGCTGTCGGTGGCCGTCCAGACGCGCCATGGAGTGTGTTCGACCTGGTATTCGAGCGTGCCCCCGTCCCTCTGCCGGGTGTAGCCCCAGTAGTGCTCGGTGATGAACTCTGCCTCTGAGCCGACCGAGAGTGGGCGCCGCTGGGCCGCTGACCCGGCGCCGAGCTCGAACTCAATACCTTCGTGGCTCCATCCGTAGCGAACCTCGCCTCCCTCGTCCGCCGTAAGCGACGAGTGATGGCGCATGGCGAGAGCGACGTAGGGTTCGTTGTAGACCCGCCTGGCGATGGCCGCGATAGCGCGGCGAGGACGAGCTCACGAATGAAGACGACGGCGCGCCGGTGATCCGGCGCAGGGCCGCGAACGTAGAACCGAAGATTGACTTCTTCAAAGGTGCGATGGAAAGGGACAGGAACGCCAAGAACACGGGTGTCGGAAAAAAGGAAGCCAACCAGGCTGACAAGCGTGTGCCCTTGCCAGGTGTCCAACTCCGTCCCGGCAGGCACCAGGGGCTCGAGCAAAGCCGGCGGGCAGAGATAGTTGAGGAGAACGAGATGCTCCCAACGGGCCGTCAGAAAAGGCATGCGAGCGACAAGACGACGATACCAGCGACGGACCCGAGGTAGACTCCCGCCAATCGGTCAACGCGGAGGATGTGATGAGACTGTTGAGGGCCACGGCTGCGTTTAGTGGGTTGCTCGTTTCCGGACTTGCGGTGGGCGGGAGTGCGGCCCAGGCCGAGAACGGCGTGACCGCCGGTCAGTTCGTCGTCGAGCCCGCCACGCTGATCAACCTCGGCTTCGAGTGGGCGATCACCGGGCGATGCGAATCGGAACGCGACGGTCGACGTCGCCTACCGGAAAGCCGGCGACACCGCGTGGTCGGAGGCGCTGCCGCTCCTTCGCATGGGCGGCGAACGGATCTTCCGCGCGCCCTACACGGTGCCCGACCGCTTCGCAGGCAGCGTGCTCGACCTCACGCCCGACACCTCGTATGAAGTCCGGCTGACGATGAAGGATCCGGACGGCGTGCGCGGACAAGCGGTCCAGACGCCGACGGTTCGCACGCGCGCCGAGCCGAAGACGCCGGCCGGCGGCCGCGTGCATTCACGTCTATCCGCTGACATGGGAGAAGGCCCGAAGCAGGAAGCCGAACTTCACGGGCTTGATGGCGGCATACAACGGCTACGTCGGCACCGGCGATTGGAACGTCGTTGCGCTTCACAAAGCGGAGCCGGGCGACACCTACCTCGTGCACGCGGGACTGTACAAGGGCAACCGGCGCAACTACGTCGATGAGTACGGGTTGACGTTCGACGGCACGTACCTGCTGACTGCCAAGGGCACGCCCGAGAAGCCGATCACGATCAAGGCCGCCGGCGACGGCGAGGTCATCTTCGACGGCGACGGCGCGTTCCGGCTGTTCGACGTCATGGCCGCCGACTACCACATCTTCGAAGGGCTCACGATTCGCAATGCCGAGGTCGCGTTCTGGGCCGGCGTGAAGGACGTCGCGGGCGCGAAGGGCTTGACCGTCCGAAACAACCGGATCGAAGGCGTCGGCGTCGGCGTGACCACGCAGTTCGCCGGCTCGAAGGACTTCTACATCGCGGACAACGTCTTCATCGGCCGCGACGACCCGCGCCGCGTGCTCGGCTGGGCCGGCCCGGCCAACTACGGCGCGCACCCGATCAACAGCTACTACGCCGATCAAGGTCTACGGCTCCGGCCACGTCATCGCGCACAACGCCGTCGCGTTCTTCCACGACGGCATTTCCGTGTGCACGCACGGCGTGCCCGACGCAGAACCCGAACGACCGGGCCGTCGCGATCGACATCTACAACAACGACATCCACGTGACCGGCGACGACTTCATCGAGGCCGACGGCGGCGTCCACAACATCCGCGTGATGCGCAACCGCGGCGTCAACGCGGCGCACACCGGGCTCAGCGCGCAGCCGATCTTCGGCGGCCCGGCGTACTACATCCGCAACATCGTCTACAACACGCCGGTCGCGCTCAAGTTCAGCAACCCGGCCGGCGTCATCGTGTACCACAACACGATCATCGCGGAGAACCGTACGGCGCAGCGCGTGTCGAACGCGCACTTCCGCAACAACCTGTTTCTCGGCACGGACGCGCCAATTGGGATTTCGGTGCTCGGCGGCCCAACGGCGTACTCGACGTACGACTACGACGGGTTCCGGCCGAACGCGGGCGCGAAGGCGCAGTACACCTGGTTCGGACCGAAGCCCGGCGTGATGGTGGACTACGACGCGCCGCAGAACCAGGGACAGGACTTCGCGACGCTCGCGGATCTCGCCAAGGCGACCGGCGCGGAAACGCACGGCATCGAAGTGGACTACGACATCTTCGAGTCGCTGCCGCGCCCGCCGCGGCCCAGACTCGTCGCAGCCCGGCCGGCCGTTCGAGGCGATCAACCTGAACTTCAGGCTGAAGGCGGGCGGCAAGGCCGTCGACGCCGGCGCGCGGCTGCCGAACGTGAACGATGGCTTCTCGGGCAAGGCGCCGGACCTCGGCGCGCTCGAAGTCGGCGCGCCGCATGCCAGTCTATGGGCCAAGATGGTTGAAGGACGCGCCCTTCTATAGATAGGATCAAGTTCGAAGTTAGAAGTCAGAAGTCAGAAGCTACTGAGCGCCCGCCATGTCCGAGCACGCGTCCAGTTACTTCTGACTTCTGGCTTCTACCTTCAAACTTGTCGTCAGTACCCGAGCGCTATTCCGTCCTTGCGCGAGTCGGAGGCGCCCAGCAGCGCGCCCGTCGCCAGGTCCACCATGACGGCCTGGCCACCGCCCATGAAGATGCGGTGGCGGAGGCCGCTGGGCGGTAAGGCGCGGACGTGGCCGAGCTTGACGAGCCCGTCGATCACCGCCGGCGTCAGCTCGTCCTCCATCATCACTTCCTTGCCCGTGATGTAGCGCACGCGCGGCGCGTCGATCGATTCCTGCAGGTTCAGGCCGCGCTCGATCATGTTCAGCAGGACCTGCACGTGTCCCTGCGTCTGGATGTCGCCGCCCATGACGCCGTACGACAGCATCAGTTGGCCGTCCTTGGTCACCATCGCCGGCACGAGCGTCGTGAACGGCCGCTTGCCGGGCGCGTAGATGTTCGGATGTCCCGTCGCGAGCGAGAATCCCGTGCCGCGGTTGTGCAGCATGATGCCGGTGTCTCCCGCCACGATGCCCGATCCGAACGCGTTGAAGATGCTGTTGATGAACGAGACGGCGTTCCGGTCCTTGTCGATGACGGTGAAATACGTCGTGTCCGCGCCGAGGTTGAACTCGCCGTACGACGGCGGATCGATCGCCTGCTGCGGATTGATGAGCGCGCGGCGTTTCGCCGCGTAGTCCTTCGACGAGCAGCTGCGGCAGCGGCGCCTTCGAGAACGCCGGATCCGCGATGTAGCGGTTTCGATCAGAGAACGCGATCTTCGACGCCTCGATCAGCGTGTGGTAGTAGCGGACCGGGTCGTTCTTCATCGACGCGAGGTCGATGCCCTCGAGAATGTTCAGGAGGATGAGCGCCGTCAGCCCCTGGTTGTTCGGGGGCATCTCGTGCAGCGTGTAGCCCTTGTAGGTCGTCGAGATCGGCTGCACCCACTCCGACGTGTGTTCGGCGAAGTCCTGCATCGAGAGGAAACCGCCGTTCGCCTTGCAGTAGTCGACGATGGCCTGAGCGAGCGGGCCCTTGTAGAACGCGTCGCGGCCGCCCTCTGCGCGAGGGTGCGCAGCGACTTCGCCAGATTCTTCTGCACGAAAATCGTGCCCGGGGGCGGCGCGCCGCCGTTGACGAGGTAGGTCGACGGCCGCGGCCGGCGTCTCCTTGAGTTTGCCGACTTCGGGAATCCAGTCTTCCGCGATCTTCTCGGCGACCGGAAATCCATTCTCGGCGAGCCCAATCGCCGGCTGCAGCAGCTCGGCGAATTTCATCGTGCCGTATTTGTCCCGCAGCTTGGTCCAGGCATCCACGGCGCCAGGGACCGTGATCGACGCCATGCCCGTCGTCGGCATCCGCGTCATGTTCTTCGACGAGAAGTAGTCGAGCGTGAGCGCGTGCGGCGCGCGGCCGGTCGAGTTCAGCGCCTCGAGCGTCTTCGTCTTCGACCAGTACACCATCGCGAAGGCGTCGCCGCCGATGCCCGTCATGTTCGGCTCGGTGACGTTGAGCGCAGCCGCCATCGCGATCGCCGCGTCCGCGGCGTTGCCGCCGCGCTTGAGGACGTCGAGCCCAATCTGCGACGCGAGCGGCTGGCTCGACGCCACCATGCCGTGTGTCGAGCGCACGACCGACCGTCCGGCGCGGAATCCCGAATACCAGTCCTGCGCCGGCATGCGTCTGTCGACACGGCCGGAGGCGCCTCAGCGGGCGCCTGACGGCACGCCTCTCCCGCGATCATCGCCACCATCACCGCCACCGCAAACGGCACCACCGTCGCGACCTGCTTTTTCATTGGTTGTCCTCGCGCCTATTTTATAGAGTCGCTTCGAGGCGCTCGACGTTGCGAAGGTCTCGGCGTCACGTCGTCGACTTCGAACCGACCCAGCTGCCGAAGCCCGATGTCTCGGTCCGCATAGGAGTACCCGATGCCTCTCGCAAGGTTCTTGTCCTCGCCGCCGTCACGATTCGCTGGCCGGCGTGGTTCACCGTGCACCAGTTCATCGCCGCCGACCGTGCAGGCCCAGGCGGCGGGACCCGTGTACGAGCTCCGCACCTACACGGCGGCGCCCGGCAAATTCGATGCGCTGAATACCCGCTTTCGCGACCACACGTTGCGCATCTTCGCGAAGCATGGCGTGAAGAACATCGTGTATTGGACGCCGACCGAAGGCCCGCTGGTGGGGAACACGATCATCTACGTGATCCCGCACGCGAGCCGTGAGGCCGCGAAGAAGTTCTGGAGCGCCTTCCTGGCCGATCCGGAATGGGTCAAAGCCAAGGCCGCGTCCGAAGTGAACGGCCCGCTCACGACCAAGGTCGAAGCGGTGTTCATGACGACGACGGACTATTCGGGAAAGTAAGCGACGCGGCTTGGGGCTTGGGGCTCGAGGCTTGCAAGCCGGTGCACGCGTTCTTGAGCCCTAAGCCCTAAGCCTTGAGCCCTAAGCCGCTACTTCAGCGTCGCGAGATACTCCAGCAAGATCCGCGATCTGCTGCAACGACAGCGCGTCGAGCAGTCCCTCGGGCATCTGTCGACACGCGGCTCTCCTGGCGCGACTTGACGTCGGCGCTGCGGATGGTGCGTTGCTGGTCGCGCCACCCGCAACGTGATCTGACCGCCGGACTCGCCGGCGACGAGGCCGAGGAGCTGCTCGCCGTTCGCCATCGTGAACGTCGTCTGGATGTACTCGAACTGGATGGCGTCGTTCGGGTTCACGATGTTGTCGAGCATCGCCTGCTTGCCGAACTTGGCGCCGATCTTCGAAAGGTCCGGGCCGATCTTTCGGGCGCCACCGAGGCTGTGGCAGGCGGCGCAGCCGGCGTCGATGTCGAACACCTTCTTGCCGTCCTCCGCCTTGCCCGCGTAGTTCAGGTCGAGCGCGAAGGCCGTCGGAATGCGCCGCGCGCTGGGCATCGGCAGAATCGTTCGCGGCGCGACTGCGAATCGCGACATAGGCCGGATCCGTCGGCATGGTCGGATCCGCACGCATTGTCACCGGCGACTGTGCCTGGCCGCGTCGGCCTGGTGCCGGAGGCGGTGCCGCGTTGTTCGCGAGGTTTCGCGCGACCGACACGAGCTCGGGCGGCACCTGCCCCTTCTCGGCCAGGTCCAGCATGGCGTTCAGGCCGGGCACCGACTGGCCCATCAATCGCAGCGCCTCGACGCGCACCTCGTTCGGTGCATTGCTGAGCGCGATCCCCTGTGCCCACGACACGATGACCGACGACGGATCGACGGCCGCTGGCGCCGGCGGCTGACCCTGCGCGGGCGGGGGGCCCGGCCGGCCGAGCAGGCCGACGGCTCGAATCGCCGACACGCGCACGGCCGGGACGCCAGCGGCCGCGAGCGCCTGGAAGTCGGACAGGTACTGCGCGTCTCGAGCGGCGGCGACGGATTCGATGGCGAGCGAGCGCGCGTCGGTGTTTGCTGATTCCTGTTTCGCAAACGCAATCAGCTGGGCCAGGTACTGGCGATCGCCCAGCGCGTCGGCAATCGTCACCGCGGCGCTCTGCGTGCCCGGCAGCGAGAATCCCTTCTTCATGACGTCGGGCAACGCGGGGCTCGTCCGGGCGTCCATCCACAGGCTGAACAGCTGGTGGCTGTAGTTGTTGAACGCGCGTTCGACGAGCGGTGTCGGCGCGTTCGGCGCCGTGATGAACGCTTCGAGCGCGCGAGCCGCCTCCGGCCACTGCATCTGGCCGAGCGTGTCGAGCGCCATCGCGCGGTCCGTCTCCGGCAGCGACGAATCTGTTCGCGCGGGCGACGAGATCAGGCAGCGCCGTTCGCGGCCGCAGTGCCCAGAGGATGCCGGCCTGCGCCGGCGTGATGCGCGCGCCGCCCTGGCTCTTCATTCGCGCGTAGATCGCGTCTTCGCGTCCGCGCGCCGCGATGCCGAGCGCTTCGAGGTACCAGCGGTCGCGACCGTCGTACTGCGGAGATCAGGCCGCGTCATCGCCTCGAGCCACTCGGCCGGCGGCTCGACCTGCCTCGGATACAGGTAGGCCGGCAGCATCGTGGTCGGATCCTGCAGCATCAGCGCGATCTCGCGCCGCACCTGCGGTGACGCGTCGCGGACGAGCGGGCGCGCGGTCGCCAGCATGTCGGCGCCGTTCAGCCGCGCCACGCGCAAGGCCAAGGATGCGGAATCGCGGGTCCTGGTCCTTCATCGCTTCCTGAATCGCGCGCTGATCCATCGGCGCCGAGTCCGCCGAGCATCCAGAGCGCGCGCGCGCGTGACGATCGGATCGCGCTGCCTCCACATCGCCTGAAGCAGCGGCGCGGCCGCCGCGCCCTTGGCCTTGATCGCCTGATAGGCCAGGTACTGGCGCGTTGGGTTCGGCGGACGCCAGCGCGGCGGTCAGTCCCGCGTCGGACGTCAGATCGAGCGCGGGAACGGTCGGACGGTTGCCAGTCGGCGCGAGGCGATAGATGCGCCCGCGATTGCCTTCCATGTCGCCCATGTTGTGACCGCCGACGCCCGGGTCGTACCAGTCGGCGACGAACACGGCACCGTCCGGCGCCACAGCGGCGTCCGACGGACGCGACCACGTGTCGGCGCCCGTGTTCAGCACGTCTTCGCTGACGGCCCGGTAGCCGGCGCCCTCGATCCGAGATCGTGTACATCGCGAGGATGCGCTTGCCCGCTTCGGCGTGGAAGACCTGTCCGCGATACTTCGCCGGCAGCAGCGTGCCTTCGTAGACGAGCAGGCCGCAGGGCGAACCGGCGCCGAGCCGGAGCAGGTTCGGCAAGACGCCCGGCAGCTCCTGATGCCAGTGCGTGCCGCGGTCTTCGAGCCATGTGCGATTCAGCGGTCCACGGAACCCGTAGTTGCCGCCCTCGACCAGATACTTCAGCCGCACCATCTCGTTGCCGTCATCGTCGTTGTCGGTCTGGTAGACGTTGCCGAACGAATCGACGGCCAGCTCGTACGGATTGCGGAAGTTCTGCGACAGGATCTCGAGGTCTGTGCCATCCAGGTTCATGCGAAGCGCGACGCCCTGGAAGTAGCCTTCGCGATTGCCGTCCTGCGCCGTGCCTTGCGACACGAAGTCGCTTGCCCGACTTGTCGGTGATGTCGAAGCCGGTGTTGCCGTGGTTGAAGTAGAGCTTGCCGTCGGGTCCGAAGACGACGGCGTGCAGGCCGTGGTCGTGATCGATGCCGCCGAAGCCGGTGAGCAGGACTTCCTTCTTCAGGATGTTGTCGTTCTGGTCCTTCGTGTAGACGGTGATGTCCGGCGACTGCGAGACGTAGACCTTGTCGCCGAGCACCGCGATGCCGAGCGGCACGCGCATGTGCGGTCCCTGATCGAACACCTTGGTCCGATCCGACTTCCCGTCGTTGTCGGTGTCTTCGAGAATGACGATGCGGTCACCCTCGGGCCGGAGGTCGGGCTGCATGCGCGACTGGCGCCGGTAGTTCACGCCTTCGAGCACCCACACCCGGCCGCGCTCGTCCACGGTCAGATCCGTCGGGTTCTGCACGTCGGGTTCGGCCGCGAAGAGCGTGACGGCGAGGCCGGGCGCTGGTTTCAGGCCGGAGAGGGTCTCAGCGGGGCCCTGCTGTCCGCTGACAGCTACGGCCAGAAAGAGGACGAATATGCACACGAGTCGTGTCATGACAGGTCTCCGCCCGGAAGCGGTATCTGAGCCTTACTCAAGAGGTGTAACATCCTACATCGCTTTCAAGGAGCCTTCACGATGAGACGAGTCGTTCTCGCCTGTGCTGCCGCTGTACTCCTCTTCGCATCGCCATCCGTCACCGAGGCCCAGACGATGACGCTGGGACAGGTGATGGTGTTCTACATTCCCGAGTTGCAGAAGGGCGCGGATACCAAGGCGTTCGAGAGTCACTTGAACGGCCACATCCTTCCGGCTTGGAACAAGGCGACGCCCGGCATGATTGGCCGGCTCGTCCGGAAGGACCGCGGCAACAAGCCGGGACAGTACATGGTCGTGTGGACGACCGATACGCGTGGCGCGGCACAAGGAATACGCGTCGCCCTCCGGGGATTTCCCGTTCTCGACCGCCATCACCGCGAAAGCTGGTGACTTCCGGCCGATGCTCACGTCGTTCGTGAGCGGGCCCGGAAAATTCGTGGAGTATCACCTCGTGGCGCCGCAAACGGTGAAGGCACCGATGCCCGAGGTGGACGTGCTCGGCCTGCACTACGCGCGCGTACGGGCGGATCGCCGTGAGGCCTTCGACAAGTTCGTGGCGGACAAGCTGCACCCGGTCGTGGGCAACCTGCGGCCCGATCTTCGGCTGTTGTACTACCGCCCGATTCGCGGCGAGGAACCCGGGGCCTACGTCACGAACTTTGCGCTGACGAGCGGGTCCCGCGACAAGTACTGGCCGAAGGGTGCGGATTCGGACGTGCTGAAGGAGACCTTCTCGCCTCCCGTGAAGGCGCTCGCTGAGGAGCTCCGGCCATACCTTGTGGAGGGCGCTTACAACGGCACCCCGACGCTCGCCGCGGCCGTCTACGAGGCCAAGGAGTGGGCGGATTGGGTCGTCGTTCCAGTAGGGTTCCAAGGTTCCAGGGTTCCAGGGTTCCAGGGTTCGTGGGTCGAGGTTCTACGGGCCCAAGCCCTGGCCGTGAGCCTTGAGCCCTAAGCCCGTGTATGCTTATCGAAATCTGAGCCATGGGGACCGGGCGAATCGGTCCCGATAACTGTTCTTGTGAGGGATCTCCTATGAAATCCACAGTTCGGCGCGCAGGCGCGTCGATTGGTTTCGCTGCACTGCTCGTCGCCGTCTTCGTCGCGACCTCTCCGGTCTCGGCCCAGGGCCCCTGGAAGGTGCTCTTCGACGGGAAGACCCTGGACAACTTCAACATCGCGGCCGGAGGCCGCCGCGGCGCGCCGCCGCCGGCAGCCGATGCGCCCGCCGGCTGGCACATCGAGAACGGCGTCGTCATCGGCGGCGAGCAGAAGCCGGGTGAGCGGTCGGGCGCGCTCCAGACGAAGGAGAAGTATTACGACTTCGAGATCGAGATGGACTGGATGCTCGGAGAGGTTCCCGAACGTGAAGTGCTCCGAGGAGCTGGGACCGAAGGAGGAGAATCTGAGCGACTCCGCGTGCCTCGGCAACAGCGGCGTCAGCTACCGCAGCGGCTACCAGTTGAACATCGGACGTCGCGAGGGCGGAGAGTACGTCGGTCTCGTCATTCACCGCGAGGATCCGAAGGCCATCCGCGGCAACATCCTGTGGCTCAGCCACGGCGACAAGGCGTTCGCGAACCTGCGCAAGAAGGGGGACTGGAACACGCTGCGCATCGCCGTCAAGGGCGACAAGCACGAGGCCTGGATGAACGGCACGAAGATCGTGGACGTCACCGACAAGTCCACGCTCCCGGCGAAGCCGCCTGGCGCGAGCCGCAGTCGGTCAACGATCCAGATGCCGTACACGCCGGGCGTCACCGCGAAGTTCCGGAATATCAGGATCCGCACGCTCTAGGTTCGAAGGTCCGAAGGTCCGAGGGTCCCCAACCCTCGGACCTTCGAATCCGCAGCTCCATGCCCCGCCTCGCGCTCGTTCTCGCACTTCTTCTCTTCACGGCGTCAGGTCTTCCGGCCCAGGGACTGGCTCCGGGGGCGGTCACTCCGACATCGACTATCAGGCTGTTCGACGGCACGCTCGCGAACTTCGATCCGTGGCTCGTGGACCATCACACGTCGGATCCCGAGCGCGTCTACAGCGTCGTGGATCAGATCGACGGCGCGCCGGCGATTCGGATCAGCGGCAAGGTCTGGGGCGGTCTGCTGACGAAGCAGACGTACAAGAACTACCGCCTCCTCGTCGAATTTCGCTGGGGCGGTGTCACGTGGGGCCAGCGCAGGATCGGACGCGCGACAGCGGGATTCTGCTGCACGCGCAGGGACGGATGGGTAACACGCAAAAGGACTTCAACGGCCCGTGGCTGATGTCGCACGAGTTCCAGATCATCGAAGGCGGCGTCGGCGACTACATCTCCGTGTCCGGGTTCACGGAGAGCGGCGAGCAGGTTCGGCCGTCATTGACCACGACGGTGCGCAAGGATCGTGACGGCGAGCGGTGTGGGACTCGAACGGCGTTTCCACGCCGGTCAACTCAGGTCGTGTGAACTGGTGGGGCCGCAGCGAAGACTGGGAAGACAAGCTCGGCTTCCGCGGGCCGAAGGACGTCGAGAGCCCGAATCTCGGCTGGAACCGTCTCGAAGCCGTCGTCAACGGCGCCAGCCTGCAGTACTACGTCAACGGCCAGCTCGTCTTCGAAGCCACGAACTCGTCGCTCACCGAAGGCAAGATCATGATCCAGTCGGAAGGCGCGGAGATCTACTTTCGGCGGATCGACTTGGAGCCTGCTCAAGTAGTAACGCCTGTATGGATCGGCGCCTTCAGGTCGCCGCGGCGTCCGTCAGAGTCTTTTCTGCCTTCGCCTTCTAACTTAACGTCTTCAGGTACGCCGCCCCCTTCACCATCGCGTCCCAGCCGTTCTGCTGTTCCTGCTCGATGAAGAAGTTCTTCAGGCCGCCGATCTTGGCGGCGGCGAAGACGCGCGGCCAGTCGACGCTGTCCTCGCCGATCGCGATGCCGGGGACGCCGGGGCCACGGCCGCCGGCGCGGCCCGGGCCGGCGGCGGCGCGCGCCGGGCGCCGGCTTGGCGGGCAGCACCATGCCTCGGGCCGGCGGCATCGGCGCGTCGAAGTTCACGCCGTGGACGTGCGCCGAGATGAAGCGGCCCGGGTAGTTCGTGAAATACATGATCGGGTCGCCGATCGTCCGCATCGACGACATCTGGAACTGCATCTTCACGAGCTCAGGATCGAGCTCCGACAGCAGGACCGGATACGTCAGCCGGCCGTCGTCGAGCTTCGAGTTCTCGAAGCCTTCGTTGTGCAGGAAGAGCTGCAGTCCGGCGCGCTTCACGAGGTTGCCGATGCGGTTGTACTCGCCGGCCGAATACTGCACCTGGCTGAGCGACGTGACGCCGTTGACCATGCCGCCGCCGAGACCGGCGGTGCCGATCTGCGTCATGCCGATGGCCTGCGCCCATTCAATCGCGGCGCGGAAGGCCCTGACGGAACTCGTTGAAGCTGAAGTGCGCGCTGGGGCACTTGAGGCCGGCGTCCTCGATGCAGCTTCCGCGTCTGCTTGCCGTCGGCCAGGCTCTTGAACTGCGCGTAGCCCGGCGAGCAGAGCTCGATCTGCCGGATGCCGGCGCCGTGCATGTTCTTGAGCAGCTCGACGAACTTGCCGTCGGCGACCATCTGGCGCTCGGGATACGTCTGGCTCCCGATCGGGATGCCGAGCGGGTCGGCGCCCAGGCCGATCTGCTTCGCCGCGACGAGGCCCGCAATCGCCGTGCCCATGCCGGCCTTCTCGATGAATCGCCGCCGTGTGATTGGTCTTGAGTCTTGGGTCTTGAGTCTTGGGTCTTGTGTCATCTCAAATCTCCAAAGGCCTTACCAAATAGCAAATAACCAATAACTCAATGCAATAACCAATAACCAACGCCAATAGCAAATGGCTAGACCGTCAGCGCCTTCAGGTACGGCACGCTCGCCTTCATCAGGTCGATGTTCATCTCGACGAAATAGTTCTGGACGCCGCCGACCTTGGCGGCCTTGAACGTGCTCACCCAGTCGATGCTGCCCTGCCCGATCGGCCGGGCCGGCGGACCACCGGCTCGTCCGGTCGCCGATGGCGGCGTCGGAGGCGCCTTGAGATCCAGATCCTGCACGTGCATCGAGATGAATCGTCCGGGATGCTTCGTGAAGTATTCGGCGGCGACCATGCCATTGCGGATCGTGGAGACCTGGAACTGGAACTTCACGTTCGCCGGATCGAGCAACTCGAACAGCACATCGAACACGCGCCGGTCGCCGACCATCGAGTTCTCGAAGCCTTCGTGGTGAAGGCCTTGCGTGGAGCCCGGCCTTCCTCGACACCGCGCCGATCGCGTTGTACTCGTCGGCGAGCTTCTTGACCTGATCCATCGTCGGATTGCGCGGGCCGTCGAGGCTCGGGCACCAGGATCTGCGTCAGGCCGCGATCCTTGGCCCACTGAATGATCCACGGCAGCTTCTCGCCGCGCAGCTCCGTCATGTCCACGTGCGAGCTGAAGCACTTCAGGCCGACGTCGCTCAACACCTTGTTGAACTCGGCCGCGCTGATCTTGTTCAGGCTGCCGAACCCGAAGTTGTGCTCCGAGTACCAGGGCGAGCAGAGCTCGATCGACTGGAACCCCGCGTCGGCCAGCATCTTCATCGTCCCGGGAAAGTCCTGGTCGATGAGCTTGCCGAGCGGGAACGTCTGGCAGCCGATCGGCCAGCCGTACGGGCTCGCCCGGAGCGCGGTCGTCGCGACGCGAGCGCCGCGGTCAGGGCGGCGCCATGGTCGTCGTCGGTCAGAAATGTCCGTCGTGAGATGGACGCGCATCGTCGTGATGCTCCCAAACGACGAGGGCGGACCTCGGTGGCCCGCCCTCGGGAGTTACGTCATGTCTCGTCCGGTCGTGCCTCGGTTTTGAGGCTACGCGACGGTGAGCGTCTTCAGATACGCCGCGCTCTTCACCGTCAGGTCCCAGGCCTGCTCGATGAAGTAGTTCTTCATGCCGCCGACCTTCGCCGCCGTGAAGACGGCTTCCCAGTTCACCGTGTCCTCGCCGACCGACAGACCGCCGCGGCCGCCGCCACCGGCCGCGGCACCCATCGCGGGACCCGCCGGCGCCGCGCGCCGGCCGCCGGCCGGCGGCGCGGGAGCCGCCGGGGCCGCGGTGCCGGCAGGCGCGCCGCCGCCACCGCGACGTCCCTGCGGAGCGTTCTTGTCCGGGAGCGTCTGCGGCGCCGCGCCCCGCACGCCCTGGCTCGCGTCCACGCCCTGCATGTGGGCCGACCAGAACCGGCCGGGATAGACCGTGAAGTAGGTGATCGGATTGCCCATGCTCGTCATCGACGACATCTGGAACTGCATCCCGACGAGCGCCGGGTCGAGCGCTTCGATCAACAGCGGATACGTCAGCCGGCCATCGGCTGTCCGCGAGTTGCAGAAGCCTTCGTTGTGCAGCACGGTCAGGAGACCCGCTTTCTTGGTCACCGCCGCGATCGCGTTGTACTCGTCGGCTGCTTCCTTGATCCAGAACGGCGTCGTCACGCCGCCGTTCAGACGGCTCTTGCCGTCCTTGGTCGTTCCGCCGAGGTCCGCCGTGGACAACTGCGTCAGGCCGACGACGTGTGCCCAGTCGAGGACGTCTTTGTGCTGCTTGCGGTAGATGCCCATCGCCGACGTGGCAGCTGATCGCCTTGATGCCGGCATCGTCGAGCATCTTCCTGGTCGTCTTCGCGTCCTGGAGCGCGGCGAACTCCTTGTAGTTCCACGGATCGCAGAGCTCGACGACGTCGATCCCGATCGCCTTCATGTCCTTGAGCAGCGCCGGGAAGCCTCAGTCCCTGCGGCGATCCGCGCGCGATGCGGATAGGTCTGGCTGCCGATCGGCAGGCCCAGCGGGTTGGCCTTCAGCTTGACGCCGTTGGCGGCCATGAATGCGAGCGCGGCGGACGGCGCCGCCTGCTTCGAGAAAGCTCCGTCGTGAAATCCCAGCCATGTCCATCGCCTCCTACTTGACGTTCAATGTCTTCAGGAACGCCACGCTGCGAGTCGTAGACGTCGAAAGCCTGCTCGACGAAATAGTGCTTGAGGCCGCCGATCTTGGCCGCCTCGAAGACCTTGACCCAGTCGACCGAGTCTTCGCCGACGGCCAGGCCCTGGCCGCCGCCACCGCCAGCTGCGCGCCGCCGCGCGGCGCCGCCGCAGCCGCGCGGCGCCGCGTCCGGCGCCCCGGCGCGCCTGCCGCCCGTCGGCCTGCGGTCGGAGCCTTGACCGTCAGGCGGCCGGGACCCGCGCACGTTCACGCCCGCGGCCGCGTCCACACCCTGCAGGTGGGCCGACTCAAATCGGCCCGGATACATCGTGAAGTACATGACCGGATCGCCGATCGTCCGCATCGACGACATCTGGAACTGCATCTTCATCAGATCCGGATCGAGGTACTCGAGCAGCACCGGATACGTCAGTCGTCCGTCGTCGAGTCGCGAGTTCTCGAAGCCCTCGTTGTGGGTCATGAGCTGAAGACCCGACTTCTTCGTGATCGCGCCGATCTTGTTGTATTCGTCGCACGTCCGCTTGACCATCTCGAGCGTCGTGACGCCGTTCACGATCTGGCCGCCCATGCTGGCCATGTTCATGTGCGTCATGCCGATCGCGTTGCCCCACTCGATGAGCGTCGGCAGATTGCCGGCCGTTCGGACGCCCCGGAAGTGCGCGCTCGGGCTCTTGAGGCCATGGTCGTCGAGAATCTTTCGGACCTGCTTGCCGTCGGTCAGCGCCTTGAACTCGCCGCTCGGTGAGATCATCTCGACGATCTCCACGCCGATCGACTTCAGGTCCTTCAGGACGGCCGCCAGGCCGGCGTAGCCATCGGTGCCGATGCGCGCGCGATGCGGCCACATCTGGCTGCCAATCGGCAGGCCGAGGGGATTGGCGTTGAGCTTGATGCCGTTCGCCGCCATGAACGCGAGGGCGGCGGACGCGCCGCCAGCAGTGTTCAGGAACTCTCGTCTCGTCACTCCAGCCATTGGCAGATGCTCCTCCCGGCGAACCGGCGACTATCGGGTCTGTCCGGCGCCCGGCGCCGGTGTTTCCTTGACGAAGATGTTGCGGAACCGCATCTCGGAGCCGTGAGTCTGCAGCTCAATCGGTCCGCGCGCCACGACGGGCACCGAGCGGTTGAAGTAGTTGTCCATGACCTGGTTGTCCACGGTCTGCTGGCCGTTCATCCAGATCGACGCGCGGTTGCCGGTCATGACGATGCGCAGGGTGTTCCACTGGCCGATGGGCTTGTCGGTCTTCACGAGCGGGAACCGGCCGGCGTTGTCCGGGTTGTTGTTCCAGAGCGCGCCGGAGCCTTTGTCGGCGCCGTTCTTCAGTTCCCGCTCGATTCGACGGGTCCCAAATCTGCACTTGCGGATAGCCGCGAAGATAGATCCCCGAATCGCCGTTCGGGCTGACCATGAGCCAGTCCACCCAAAGCTCGAAGTCGCCGTAGGTCTGCTCGGTCGCAAGATGCGGGTTGTTGCCGTCGGAGACGATCTCGCCCTTCGCGACGTCGACCTTCCAGTGCGCGTCGCGATCGGCGTTCCAGAGCGTCTGCAGCGCGTTGAGCTCGGGCTTCGTCAGCTGACGTTCGACCGCCGGATCGAAGTTCGGCTTGCGCCCGCGCCAGCCCGAGAGGTCCTTGCCGTTGAAGAGCGCCGTGAACCCGGCCGGCGGTTGATTGAGGGGCCGTTCCTGCGTGGCGGCACGACGACCGAGACCGCAAGGAGCACAACTGCCGCAACGCCACACCGTTTCATCCGCTATCTCCCTTTGGAACGCGCAGATTGTGCCATAGTTTTGTCACAGTAAGGAAAAGAGGGTCGCGGTGACGCTTTTCACGTCGAGACGTAAAAAGCGTCCCGACGCCCTTTCCTTACAGCAAGCTGGCGGGATCGGCCGACGCAGCCAGGAAGCCTGGGACAGCTGCCGGCTCGCCGAACGCCTGATCCCGCCATACTCTCAGGCGGTACATCGTGCCGAAGGCGAAGTCGGGCGCCGCCTTGCCCTGGCCGCCGACCCACTCGCCGCCGCGCCGGACGTTGTCCATCATCCAGCCGGGCAGCGTCACATGGTAAGGATTCCGCTGGACTTCGCCAACATGGAAGCTGAGCGCCGTGATGAGCGCCGCCAGGTCGCCGGGCGCCGACTCGACGAGCGCGTTCGGCGACGGCATCTGCCCCCAGAACTCGGTCTCGACGGCGCTGCACGTGAACGCGCGGCGGCATCAGGCGCAGCGCGTCCGCCACGAGGTGGTGGGTGCCGATGTGGGTCGAGTTCCAGTCCGTCTCGTGCGGGTAGAAGATCGCCCGCGGACGATGACGGTCGAGGATGCCGCGGACGACGTCGACCATGCCCTGCCAGCGGCCCGGCTCCGATGACCGCGTCTTGGCGTTCACGCCCTCGAGGCCCGTCGCGGTGGTCGCCTCGAGACCGAATCCGATGCACCTGCAGCAGTTCTGAAGCTCGGCCCAGCGCGCCGCCTGCCGTTCGCGATTGCTTCCCAGCGTGACGGCGATGTTGATCACGCGCCAGTTCTTCTGGCGCAGCAACCTCAACGCCCACCCGCCGATGATCACTTCATCGTCCGGGTGTGGCGAGAAGATCAGCGCGACCGGCGCGTCCTTGGCGAGCGGTTGGCTGCGGGTAGTCCGGAAATCCGCCGAGCGGCAGCGCGCGCGCGCCGGCGAGCAGATTCGAAAGCGTCTGGATATACGTGTCGTAGGGATTCATAGGGTAGACAGGTTGACTCGAATGCTTGAGCACCTTTCATGCCGCGCAAACTGGCGGCCGCGATCGCCTGGCCGTGGCGCTTGTTCTTCTCGTCGGGCATGTGGAAGGACAGTCGATCCGCCAGCTCGGGGAAATCCGTTTCGAGCACCTGTCGCGCGCGTTCCAGCATCAGATCGCCGCCGCTGCCGGTCGTCACGCGGCCGAGCACGAGCGCGTGCCGCATGGGATAGAACCGGGCGTAGTGTGCGAGGCCGTAGCCGAGATACGCGCCGAGCGTGCGGTAGATGCCGATCGCGCGCTGGTCGCCTCGGGCCATGAGCGCCTGGACTTCCTTCAGCTGCTCGGGCAGCGGCATCTCTTTCGGGAACGAGAGGCCTGCCTTCGGCACCAGCCGTCCGACCGCCTGTTGCGAGAAGTACTGCACGCCGCATCCGACGTCCTTCGACCATTCGTCGGCAGGCGCGTCTGGCTGATAGTCGACGGGCGCGAACGCCAGCTCGTTCAGCCACGGCGTGATGTTGCCCTCAGGCGTGACGTAGCCGGCGGCCTGGCTCGAGCCCAGCGCGACGCCGAGCACGGCGTTGTCGCCGAGCGACATGGATCCGGCGAGCGCCGTGACTTCCCCGTCGTTGACGATCTCGAACGGGATTCCGCCCCACGCCGCCTTGATCTCGAGGAACAGACCCTTCACGCGGCGCGCGAACTCGTCCGGCGGCACGCCGCGAAACAAGGTCGCCAACTTGACGTGATTCTGGACGATCACGCCCGGCGGAGCTGCCGCCAATCGCATCCACGCGCGGCAGGTGCGCGGCCGCGCGCTTCAGCGAGTCCATGATCTGGTCGAAGTGCCACTGCGGGTTCGACTGCGGCACCGGGTTCCAATCGACTTCCTCGCTGAAGACGACTTCCCCGTCCACGACCGCCGCGGCCTTGCGGTCGCTGGCGCCGAGATCGAAACCGATCCGGCATCCGTTCAGATGCCGGCCCAACGGCACCGACCGTACCTTCTCCGCCGGCAGCTCTCCCGGCTCCGACCGCCAGAATCTCGAACGGGCGCTCGAACACGCGCCGGCCCATGATGTCCTGATCGAACGCGCCGGTCTCCGTCTGCGCGAAGTGCTGCTGGAGTTGCGTCGTGAGATCGCCGGGCGCCTGCACGTAGATGCGATAGGCGCCTCTGGACCAGAGCAGGAACTTCACCTGCCGCTCGAGGTTCAGGAAGTTGTGGCGGGCGTCAGGATGTCCGGCCGGCAGCGCGCCGGTCGTCCAGCGGTAGACCGAGCCGTCGGCATGCTCGAGCGCGATGCCGACGGCCGTTCCGCCGGACGAGGCCACCGCCGCATCGAACGCGCGGTGGAACAACGCCGCCGGCGCGAAGTCCGGATCGAGGTCGGGCACGACGCCAGGCGCCACGCCGTGCATGGTTCCCAGATCGCATGGCGTTCGATTCTAGCTCCCGCGGCGGGATGGCCTTGAACGTCGCCTCGATGTTCTCGAGGCACGCGATCGTCGAGCGGACGCCGGCCTCGATGAACCGCTCCCCTTTCTCGGGCGTGGACTGCCGCGCATCGCCCCAGGTGCCGGACTTCGTCGCTCGGTAGACCGACCCGGGCTGGGAAAAGAAGAACGCCGCGTGCACCGCGCCGGGATTGACCGTCCATGCCGGGAAGTTCGGCATCTCCGCGTTGGCGCGATCCATGTCGACGAGATTCGGGTTGATCGCGAGCACGGCGGACGTCTCGGCTTCGTTGGCGTGCAACCCCGTCTTCAGCGTCATGAACTCGGTCACCTCGTCGGCCGCGAAGCCCTCCCAGTAGTTCAGCGGGAAGGCCAGGACGCCTTTCGGCATTCGCGCCGCCGCGTTCGCGCACGCGTACGCGATCGCCAGCGTGTTGTCGTAGTGGCCGTTGAGATAGACGATGCGCTTGAAGCCCACGGCCGCAAACGAGGCGCACAGGTCCTCGACGAGCGCCATGAACGTCGGAATCCGGATGTAGGCCAGGCCCTTGAACCCGATGTGCGGGTATGACAGCGCGTAGTTGATCGGCGGCGCGACGACGGCGCCAATCGTCGGCGCGACCCGTCGCGCGATTTCCTGCGGAATCAGGACGTCGGTCAGGAGCGGCCCGTGCGGGCCGTGCTGCTCGACGGCGCCCGTCGGGACGATCACGGTGTGGTGGCTCTTGAGAAAGGTTTCGACCTCGGGGTTCGTCATCTCGCCGAGAAAGACGGTTGGCGGTTTCATTGGGCGAATTATAGCTACGCCGTTCCCCGTTCCCCGTTCCCCGTTCCCCGTTCTGGTTCAGGGTTCACGGCGTGAACCGAACGGGAACGGGGAACGGGGAACGGGGAACGGCGTAGCTATAATCCCGCCATGCTTCATCGACTCCGCTGGCGGTTCTGCGTCGTCCTTGTCGTCTGCACGACGGTGACCGTGGCCGCGGATCAAACCCGGCCGGTGCCCGCGACCGAGAAGAGCCCCCGACCTCGGTGGCCGGCTTCGACCTCGCCCGCCTGAACCGGATCGACGCCGTCGTCACTGAAGCGATCGCCAATCACGAGACGCCTGGCGCCGTCGTGCTCGTCGGACGAGGGGACACCGTGGTGTTCCGCAAGGCGTACGGCCAGCGCGCCGTGGCGCCGGTCGCCGAGGCGATGACCCTCGACACGATGTTCGATGTCGCGTCGCTCACGAAGGTCGTCGCGACGACCACCGCCGCGATGATTCTGCTCGAAGAGGGACGGATTCGACTGATTGACCCGGTGGCGAAATACGTCCCGGATTTCGGCAAGTACGGCAAGGACCGCATCACCATCCGCGACCTGATGACCCACATGTCGGGCTTGCGGCCCGACGTGGACCTTGGTGATTCCTGGGAGGGGCACGACGCCGCCATCCGACTCGGGACCGAAGAAATCCCTGTCGCCGCGCCTGGCCGCCGTTTCATCTACAGCGACATCAACTACTTCATGCTCGGCGAGATCGTCGAGCGCGTCACGAAGATGAAGCTCGACGTGTTCGTGCGCGAGCGCGTGTTCCAGCCGCTCGGCATGCGCGACTCGATGTTCAACCCGCCACGGGCGCTCTACGGCCGCATTGCGCCGACGCAGCCGGCGACCCTGCGAGGCGTCGTGCACGACCCGACGTCGCGCCGCATGGGCGGCGTCGCCGGGCATGCGGGTCTCTTCAGCACGGCTGCCGACCTCGCCATCTTCTGCCGCATGCTGCTCGACGGCGGCGCCGTCGGTTCCGCGCGCGTGCTCTCGCCGCTCGCGGTCGAGCGCATGACCTCGCCCGCCTCGCCGGCGGGCGAGGCGAACATTCGCGGCCTCGGCTGGGACGTGGATTCGTCGTACTCGTCGAACCGCGGCGAGTTCCTGCCGCTCGGTTCCTACGGCCACACGGGCTTCACAGGCACGTCACTCTGGATCGATCCCGCATCGCGCGTGTTCGTCGTGTTTCTGTCCAATCGCGTGCATCCCGATGGCCGCGGCGACGTGACGCCGCTTCGCGCGCGCGTCGCGAGCATCGTGGCGCTCCTCGCTCACCGGCCTCGCCTCAGCGGATCGCGCGAGAGACCGTCTGGACCCGGCACGCCTTCGAGTCGTCGATTCCCGCGGTGACCCGGCCGCCGATGCAGCCGGTGCTGACGGGCATCGACGTCCTCCGCGCGAACGGCTTCGCGGAGCTGAAGGGATTGAACGTCGGCCTGGTGACCAATCACACGGGCCGCGCCCGCGATGGTGCCACGACGATCGATCTGCTGGCGGCGGCGCCCGGCATGAAGCTCGTCGCGCTATTCAGCCCGGAGCACGGCATTCGCGGCGTCCTCGACTCGTCCGTGCCCTCGTCGGTCGACGAGAAGACCGGGCTGCCGATCCATTCGCTCTACGGCGCGACGCAGCGGCCCACGCCCGAGATGCTGAACGGCATCGACGCGATGGTGATCGATCTGCAGGACATCGGCGCGCGCTTCTACACGTACATGACCACCATGGCCTACGTGATGGAGGAGGCGGCGAAGCGGAAGATCCGGGTGATCGTGCTCGACCGGCCGAATCCGATCGGCGGCGTCCAGATCGAGGGCCCCGCGCTCGACGACACCGCACTCGGCTTCACCGGCTACATGACGCAGATGCCGATTCGACCGGCCCTGACCCTGGGCGAGCTCGGCAAGCTCTTCAACGACGAGCGCAAGATCGGCGTGAATCTCACCGTGATCGAGATGCGCAACTGGGTGCGGGACGCCTGGTACGACGAAACCGGACTGCCGTGGATCAACCCGTCGCCGAACATGCGGACGATGAACGCGGCGACGCTCTATCCGGGCATTGGCGCGTTCGAGAGCACGAACCTGTCGGTCGGCCGCGGCACCGACACGCCGTTCGAGCACGTCGGCGCGCCCTGGATCAACGGACTGGTCCTGGCCGATGCGCTGAACGCGCGGGAGATTCCGGGCGTCCGCTTCTACCCGGTGACCTTCACGCCTGCGTCCAGCAAGTTCGCGAAGGAAGAATGTCACGGCGTGTTCATCCTCATCACGGACCGTGAAGCGGTTCGCCCGGTGCGCGTCGGCGTCGAGATCGCCTCTGCCCTCCTCAAGCTCTTCCCGGGCCAGTTGCAGATCGATCTGGCGCGACGGTTGTTCGGGTCCACCGACGGTCTGGCGCGGCTCAAAGCCGGGCGAGGATCCGGCCGCCATCGCCGCATCATGGTCGGCCGCGG
This sequence comes from uncultured Acidobacteriota bacterium, assembly GCA_963730485.1. Classification (GTDB taxonomy): domain Bacteria; phylum Acidobacteriota; class Vicinamibacteria; order Vicinamibacterales; family SCN-69-37; genus CAVTYZ01. The sequence goes on from CAVSRY010000031.1 coordinate 242,737, forward strand.
AAGCCCGGTGGCGGCTTCTGCGCGCCAAGTACGTCATCTACCGGTGAACATGAAATCAGAATCGAAGTGGCAGAAGCTCCCGACGGAAGCGATCAACCGGCGCACGCTCGACATCGACACGATGCCGATCGAGCGCATCGTGGCCTTGATCAACCGCGAGGATCGGCGGACGGTCTCGGCCGTCGAGAAGGTGCGGCCGCAGATCGTGACGGCCGTCAAGCTCATCGTTGCCTCCTTGTCCGAGGGCGGACGCGTGTTCTTTGTCGGCGCCGGCACGAGCGGGCGTCTTGGTGTTCTCGAGGCCGCCGAGGTTCCGCCGACGTTCGGCACGCCGCCGACGCTGGTTCGCGCCGTGATTGCGGGCGGCGAAGAGTCCGTATTTCGGGCGCGCGAGGGCGCCGAGGACAACTACGCGGACGGCGTGCATCAGATGACGCGCGTCAAGGTCTACGAGGCGGGACGTCGTCATCGGCGTGTCAGCCAGCGGCGTCACGGAGTTCGTACGCGGCGCGCTGACGCGTGCGCGTCGCGTGCGCGCGCGCCGGGTCCTCGTGACCTGTCGTCCGGGGACCGATCGCGCGCTCGCTGACGTCACGATCGCGCCCGAGGTTGGACCGGAGGTCATCGCCGGTTCGACGCGGATGAAGGCAGGCACGGCCACCAAACTCGTGCTGAACATGCTGACGACCATCCCGATGGTCCGGATTGGGAAGACCTACGGAAATCTGATGGTGGACGTCCGGACCGGCTCCGCGAAGCTCAAGGATCGGGCAACGCGCATGGTGTCGATGGTCACGGGGCTCGCGCGTCCCGACGCCGCCGCTCTTCTCACGCGGGCACGCTGGAACGTCAAGACCGCAATCGTCATGGCGAAGACCGGCGGGTCGGACGCTGCGGCGCGCAAACGCCTGCGAGACGCGGGCGACTCAATGCGCGTGGCGCTTGGCGAAGACCTGGCGTGCCGTCCTACGCCGCCAGAAGCGGTCGTCTCAGTACGCGGGGACTCGCAACTCCCCGCGCACGAGCGCAATCGCCAACCGGACGGCGCCGTAGGCCGGTTCCACGCCGAGCAGGCGAGTTTCGGCACGCGGGAGGCGGTCCTCGAGGGCCGCGACCACGGCGCTCGCAAGCCGAGGCGCCGCGCGCAGCGTGCCGCCCGCCAGCACGATTGGACCGTCGGGTAGATCGAGCTGCTCCACGACCGAAACGGCCAGGAGCGTCAGCTCGCGCGCTCCGAGATCGAGGATATCGACGGCGATTTGGTCGCCCGCGGCGGCCGCGGCTTCAACCACGGTGGCCAGTTCCGCGATGGCGGCCGGACGTACGCCGTCCCTGTACACCTCGCGACCAATATCCTGCGGGCGGCCGACCCCCAGGTGTTGCAACACGGGTTCAGTCAGCAACGTCGCTGGGCCGCGGCGATCGGCCGCCCGGAGTACCGCGCGCAGTGCTTCCTTGCCCAGCCAGAAACCACTGCCCTCGTCAGCCAGCACGTATCCCCATCCGCCCGCTCGAGCCGCCCGGCCCGCGGCGTCTCGACCGTAGGCAATGGAACCCGTTCCGGTCGCGACCACGACGCCAGGCGAATCCGGCGCGCCGGCCTCGAGCGCGATCAGCGAGTCGCTGACGACGAGCGTCTGACCGAAGTGCCCGATGCGGGACAGCACGCCGCGCACGGTGTCCGCCTCCCGTGCCTGGTCGACGCCCGCCATGCCGAGGCACACCGCGTCGATCCGTTCCGGGCGCTCTGCGAGCACAGGGTCGATGGCCGCGCGCAGCGCCGCTTCGACGCGCCGTTCACCGAGCGACACGAGATTGGCGCCGGGCCCACGCGACTCCGCCAGCACCGTGCCCTGGCCATCGGCGACCTGACATACGGTTTTGGTGCCGCCGGCATCGATGCCCAAGCACGATCATGGCGCGGTAAGTTATCAGGTACGACAGGTGCGACGGGTACGACAGGTCCAAGGTAGGGTCTGTCGCCTGTCATCTTTCCTAGCCTTCAAACGATGGCGCAGGTCGGTCGTTCCAGGGACCCGTCGCAACGGTCGTACCGTCGTACCCGAGTTCTGATAAATTCCGTCGCATTCAGCACATCATCGAACGAGGTGTCCATGAAACCGCTGTGCGTCACGTTCACGCTGCTTCTCGCGTTCGCGATCCCGACGGGTACCCGGATGGCGGCGCGGGCGACGCAAGCCGCGCCACTCCGCGTCATTGCCTTTGGCGCACACCCCGATGACGCCGAGCTCAAGGTCGCCGGCACCGCGTCGCTGTGGTCGCAGCGCGGCGCCAAGGTGAAGCTCGTCGCGATGACCAACGGCGACGTCGGACACTTCGAGCAGGCCGGCGGACCGCTGGCCAAGCGCCGCAAGGCCGAAGTCCAGGAGTGCGCGAAGCAGTTCGGCTCGGTCGTCGACGTGCTCGACATCCACGACGGCGAGCTCATGCCAACGCTCGACAACCGACGGACGGTGGCGCGCCTGATTCGCGAATGGCAGGCTGACATCGTGCTCGGCCATCGGCCGTACGACTACCATCCGGACCACCGCTACGTCGGCACGCTGCTCGACGACACCGCCATCGTTGTTGTCGCACCGTTTTTCGTGCCGGACACGCCGCCGACGACGCGCAATCCGGTCTACATGTACTACTCGGACGGGTTCCAGCAGCCCTACACGTTCCGCCCGGACGTCGTCGTGTCAATCGACGCGGTGGCCGAGAAGAAGTGGGCGTGCATTTCCGCCATGCCGTCCCAGTTCGGCGACGCGGATTCGTGGCAGGCGCGCACGCGTCCGGACGTTCCCAAGGAGCCGGCGGATCGCGCGGCGTTCCTCCTGAACGTCGTCAAGCAGCGCGACGAGGCGCTGGCCAACCAGTACCGATCGCAATTGGTCGCGCTCTACGGCGAGCAGCGCGGCAAGCAGGTGAAATACGCCGAGGCGTTCCAGATCAACCAGTACGGCCGCCAGCCGAGCGCCGCCGAGCTGCGCAAGATGTTTCCGATTGACTGAGCCGCACGAGGGACCGTGGCGGTACGTAGCGCCGGACTTTCGTCCGGCGTCAATGCGAGAGCCGCCGAGCTAAAGCTCGGCGCTACATACCGTCACTGACTTCTAACTTCTGGCTTCTCACTTCTAACTTGTCGTGAGACTTACCTTCCCAGGCTTCGTCGATCTCCAGGTCAACGGATTCGGCGGCGTCGATTTCAACGGACCATTACTCGAAGCCGAGCGGGTCGAGGACGCTCTCGATCGCATGCGGACCACGGGTGTGACTCGCTGTCTGCCGACGCTCATCACCTCGTCGTTCGACGACTTCGCCGCGCGGGCGCGCGTCCTTGGACGGTTGAACCACCCGGCGATCGCCGGAATTCACATGGAAGGCCCGTACCTGTCGCCGGAGGATGGTCCCCGCGGTGCGCATCCTCGCGCACACATCATCCCGGCGGCCATCGACGACTTCCGCCGCCGGCAGGATGCGGCGTCGGGTCGCATCCGGATGGTCACACTCGCGCCGGAAGTACCCGGTGCGCTTCCGCTCATCGACCACCTGGTTCGCGCGGGCGTGCGGGTCGCCATCGGCCACACAGCCGCCCAGCCGTCGACGATTGCCGACGCGATTTCGGCAGGCGCCACGCTGGCCACACATCTCGGCAACGGCTGCGCCGCAGTCCTGCCAAGACATCCGAACGTCATCTGGGAATTGCTCGCCGCAGATAACGTGTTCGCGAGTCTCATTGTCGATGGCCACCACTTGCCATCCGTCGACGGTCAAGAGCATGGTCCGCGCGAAGGGCGCTGGCCGGACGATGCTCATCACCGACGCGATTGCCGCAGCCGGTTCACTGCCCGGCCGTTACACGCTCGGCACGGTCGAGGCTGAACTCGACGCCGACGGCCGCGTGTCGCTGCCTGGGACGCCGTACCTCGCGGGCTCGAGCTTGACGATGGATCGCGCGATCGCCAACACCGCCCGCTTCACTGGACTGCGCGATTGGTGACGTTGTGCCGATGGCGTCGACGATTCCGGCGGACTATCTCGGCCTGTCGACGCGAGGCACCGTGACGGCCGACTGGGATCCTGTTGCGCATCGGCTGGCTGTCATGAAGGTCGAAACGCCCGATCAATAGCAAATCACGCAATAGCCAATGCAATAGCCAATAACCAATAACAAATAGCCAATGTCACTGACTTTTCTCGACTGGGCCGTTATCACCGTCTACTTTGTCGTGATTACCGCGATCGGCCTCTACGTCGGGGCACGCGTCCGCAAAACCGGCGAGTACTTTCTCGGCCAGCGAAAATTCGGGCCGTGGCTCATGATCGGCCAGAGCTTCGGCGTCGGCACTCACGCGGAGATGCCGGTGGCGCTGGCCGGCGCGGTCTACACCTCGGGCGCCTCGGCCATCTGGTTCCAATGGAAGAACCTCTTCATCACGCCGTTCTACTGGCTGATGGCGCCGGTCTTCCGGCGAATCCGCCGTACGACGATGGCGGAGTTCACGGAAGACCGGTACGGCTCCTGGATGAGCGCGATCTACGTGGTCTTCGCCGTCTGTTATCTCGTCATCAACATGGGCAGCATGCTCAAGGGCGCCGGCAAGGTCATCAGCCAGGCGACCGGCGGCGGCGTGGGCGCGAACGAGATCGTCATGGCGATGACGGTGATCTTCGTGATCTACAGCTTTGTGGGCGGTCTCGTCGCCGCGGCCTGGACGGATCTGTTCCAGGGCGTGCTGATCATCGTCCTCTCGTTCATGCTGATCCCGCTCGGATGGAACCTCGTGGGCGGGTTCGAGGGCATGCACGCGTCACTCGAGCCGTTCCGTTTCTCGCTCGCCACGCCCGCCGGGGTCGGGCCATGGGCGATTGCCATGCTCACCATCAACGGGCTCGTGGGCATCATGGCGCAGCCGCATCAGTTGGCGGCCGTCGGCACCGGCCGAGACGAGCGGACCTGCCGCGTCGGGATGCTCTACGGCAACATGGTGAAGCGCGTCTGCACGGTGGGCTGGGCCATCGTCGGGCTCATCGTTGCGGCGGTCATCGCCCAGGGACATGCCAACGGCGCAGAGCTCGGCGATCCCGAGAACGCCTTCGGCTTCGCGTGCCGGCTGCTGCTCGGATCCGGGATGCTCGGCCTCATGATTGCCGCGATCCTCGCGGCGAACATGTCCACGTGCTCGGCGTTTCTCGTCGATGCCGGCGCGCTCTTCACGGAAGGGCTCTACCGCCAGCGTTTTGCGCCTGGGAGGCCAGACAGCCACTATCTGTGGGTCGGCCGCATCAGCGGACTGGCGATCACCGTGCTTGGGGTGGTCTACGCCGTCTACTTCATCGACAGCGTGCTGTACTCGTTCCTGCTCACCGAAACGCTGGCGACGTTCATCGGCATCAGCGTGCTTGGAGGCATCGTGTGGCGCCGGGCGAACAGATGGGGCGCGCTCGCGAGCGTCGTTGGCGCCATGGGCACGAACTTCGCCCTCTACTCCTGACCGGTCAGCGACTCGACTACTGGGACCCGAATGTGTTTCTCGCGGCGCTCACGGTCGGCATCGTCGCTCTCGTCGTCGTCAGCCTCGCAACAGCCCCGGAGCCCGCGAGCGGACTTCACGACTTCTTCGCGCGGCTCGACACCTCGAGCGACGAGCACCGCGAAACGCATCAGCCGCTGCTGCTCGTCAATCTGCTCGCGCCAAGTCGCGGCGCCGAAGGCCGCGGCTGGCGGGCCTACAAAGAGGATCTCGTCGGTTTTACGATCGGCTGGATCATCGTGTTCGTACTGGTCGCCGGCACGGCGTGGCTGTTGGCGCCGCGGGCGGCAGGTTTGGGGTAAGGTCACCGTAATGAGTGCTCGACTCGGCGCAATCGCCTTGTTTCTCGCTGCGGCCGTAATCGTCGGCCACGGCCAGTCCTCGCCCGTCAATCGACCCTGGCCGCCCGGTCTCCAGCCGACACCGGCCGAGTCGCCGGTCCTCGCGCCGGTTGATGCCCTCAAGACGTTCTACATGCCGCCGGGCTACCGGATTGAGCTCGTCGCCAGCGAGCCGTTGGTGCAGGACCCGACCGTCATGGACTGGGACCTCGAGGGCCGCCTGTGGGTCGTGGAGATGACCGGATTCGTCCGGAGCCTGGACGCGCCCGAGCCCAATCACGAACGGATCGGCCGGGTCGTCGTGCTCGAGGATGTGAACGGCGACGGCCGGATGGATCGCCGCACCGTGTTCGCCGACGGCCTGATTCTGCCTCGCGCGCTCAAAGTGCTCGACCGTGGCGTGCTCGTCGGCGAGCCGGGCAACCTTTGGTTCATGCGCGACACGAACGGCGACCTGAAGGCCGACAAGAAGGAGCTCGTCACGAATCTGTACGGCCGGCTCCACGGCAGCGTCGAGGGCAACGCGAACAGCCTGCTGTGGGGGATGGACAACTGGATTCACACGGCCGGCGCGGATGTGTTCCTGCGCGAGAAGGATGGGCAGTTCGAGGTGCGGCGGACGCTCCTTCGCGGCGAGTGGGGCGCGTCCCAGGACGACGGCGGCCGCATCTACCGGAACACGAACGAGTCCGCACTTCACGTGGACTTCGTGCCGACGCCATACTTCGCGCGCAATCCCAACCTGCTCCGCACGCGAGGCAGCTACGACGCACTTCGCGACGACGAGAATCTCGTGAACCTCGTGTGGCCGGTCCGAACGAATCCCGGAACCAATCGCGCCTATCAATTGGGCATCGACCGGCCTGATGGCACGCTCGAACGGTTCACCGCCGTGTGCGCGCCACTCGTCTATCGCGGCAACCGGCTGCCCGCCGAGCTCTACGGCAACGTCTTCGTCGCCGAACCGGCGGCGAACCTCGTCGGCCGGATCGTGCTCGAAGATGACGGCACCACACTTCGCGCGCGAAAAGCGTACGAGGTCGGCGAGTTCCTCGCCTCCACCGATGAGCGGTTCAGGCCGGTCTATCTCTCCAACGCGCCGGACGGCACGCTGTACATCGTGGACATGTATCGCGGTGTGATTCAGGACCGTTCGTCCACGACGATCTATCTGCGCGACTACATCCAGCAGAAGAAGCTCGACGCGCCGGTTGGCCTCGGGCGCATCTATCGCGTCGTCCACGAGACCACCCAACGGGACGCGACGCGCCTGTCGCTGACGAAGACGGCGCCGATCGATCTCGTGCCCATGCTGTCGCACCCGAACGGCTGGCGCCGCGAGACCGCGCAGCGGCTCATCGTCGAGCGCGCCGGTGCGCTCACGCCGCCGGTCCAGACGCGACTCGTCAGTGCGCTGACGACCGTCGCCAGCACGGCGCCGGATTGGCGCGCGCGTGTTCATGCCCTGTGGACGCTGGACGGCATCGATCGGATCGAGTCCGGATCTCGTGATCAAGGCACTCGAAGACAAGGCGCGCGACGTCCGCGTGGCGGCGCTCCGAATTGCCGAGCGCTGGATTAGCGAGGCGAACCATCCGGTACAGAAGGCGGTGCTCGCACGCGTCGAGCGACGACAGACTGGGCCGTTCGCCGTCAATTGGCGGCAACGCTCGGCGTTCTTCCGGCCGGCGCGCGCGAGGACGCGATCGTGACCTTGCTCGAACGCCATGCCAGCGATCCGGTCACGATGGACGCGGCATTGAGCGGTCTGCGCGGCAGCGAGCTCGCCGCGCTCGGCGTGCTGGCCGGTCGGCCCGGCGGTGAGACGCCGGAACGCGCGGCGGTCATGTCGATGCTCGCCGCAATGCTCGTGAGGAGCGCCGAGGAGACTGGCGCACAGGCGTTGCTCAGCCGGGTCGCGGATCCGGCCCGGCCCGAGTGGGAACGTTCCGCGTTGTTGCGCGGCGCAGAGATCGCGCTGCTCAACGGACCGATGCCTGGCAACCCGCCACGCCGTGGCGGACCGCCGCCTGCGGCCGCGAACGCGCCGTGTCCGACGTGCCCGGGCTCGCGCGGCGGCCCCGGCGGCGCCTACGCATTTCCGGGCGTGCGTGAGGCGCAACAGGCCGCGACGACCGGCCCGTCAGCCGGTCGGGGAGGCGGAGGCGGTCCCATCCTTCGTCTCCGTCAGGAACCAGCGACGCTGACGACACTCGCCGCTGGTACTGGCGGCTTGTCCACGCGGGCTGCAGCCGTCCTCGCGCGCATCGAATGGCCCACCAAGCCCGGCTTGGTCAGTGCCGTCACGCCACTGACGCCTGCCGAGATCACGCGATTCGACGCCGGGCAGGAGGTGTATCGCAACGCGTGCCAGTCCTGCCACCAACCTGACGGGCGCGGACAAGAGCGCATTGCCGCGAGCCTCGTCGGCTCGACGTTTGCGCTGGCGGCGCCGGAGGTTCCCATCCGTATTCTGCTCGGCGGAAAGGAGGGCGACATCGGTCTGATGCCGCCGCTCGGATCGATGCTGAGCGACGATCAGATTGCCGCCGTCCTGACCTACGTCAGACGTGAATGGGGCCAAACGGGAACACCGGTTGCACCGGACGTCGTCGCGGCGGTCCGTAAGGTCACGGCTGGCCGCCCGCGGCCCTGGACGAACGACGAACTGTCGAAGCTGGCGGCAGGAGCGGGCGCTCCACAGTAGGCGACATGCGCTGGCCGGTTCTCGCCGCCGCGTCAGTCCTTGCGGCCTCGTCTGTCGGCCTCGTTGGCGGACAGTCACCGTTCCATCGGCGTCCGGTCGTTCCGGATCCGCCGGACGGCTCCAACTTTTTCGCGCTCGGCGACATTCACCCGCGGCAACGTGCGCGGTCTCCAGCCCGTCTGGTTCTACCCGCTCGGGCACGACGGGATCGCGCCCGATCGTCGCCGGCGGTGTCGCGTACGTGCAGGGACGGAACGGCGCGATCGTCGCGCTCGACGCGACGAACGGCAAGGAACTCTGGATCCACGACGGGCTCACGGGCATGACGCCGCGCGGCATGAACTACTGGCAGAGCGCGGACGGAAGCGATCGGCGCATCCTGTTCGCGGTCGAGAGTTATCTTCAGGCGATCGACGCCAATACCGGCCAGTCAATTCTGACGTTCGGGCGGAACGGCGTCGTGGACCTGCGCGAAGGTCTCGCCCGCGGGCCGGAGACGCCGCGCGTCCAGTCCAACAGCCAGGGCAGGGTGTTCGAGAACCTTCTTATTCTTGGCTCGGCGCCGGGCGAGGGGTGGATGTCGCCGCCGGGTGACATCCGCGCCTACGACGTTCTGAGCGGCCACCTCGTCTGGCAATTTCACACCGTGCCGCAGCCAGGCGAGTTCGGCTACGAGACGTGGCCGAAGGATGCGTACAAGTACGTCGGCGGCGTGAACAGCTGGGGCGAGTTCTCCGTCGACGAAGCGCGCGGCATCGTCTACGTGCCGACTGGGTCGCCCACGTACGACTTCTACGGCGCCGATCGCATTGGCGCCAATCTGTTCGGCAACTGCCTGCTCGCGCTCGATGCGCGCACGGGTACGCGGCTCTGGCATTTCCAGACGGTGCACCACGATCTCTGGGACTACGACAACGTCGCGACGCCACAACTGATCACGGTCACGCATGGCGGGGCGCGCATCGACGCGGTGGCGTTCGCCGGCAAGACCGGCTTCATGTATGTCTTCGATCGGCTCACGGGCGAGCCGCTCTGGCCGATCGAAGAGCGTCCCGTGCCGCCGAGCGACGTCCCGGGAGAGCAGGCGTGGCCGACGCAGCCCTTCCCCACCGTCGTGCCGCCGTTCGCGCGCCAGACGTGGTCGCTCGCCGACGTCAACCCGTATCTGCGACCCGCTGACTATGCCGCCTTCCTCGCGCCGGGCCTCGAAGGCGCGCAACCTCGGACTCTTCACGCCGCCGGCCCTCGAGGACACGATCTCGATGCCCGGCAATCAGGGCGGCGCGAACTGGGGGACGACAGCGTCGGATCCGGCGCGCGGCATCGTCTACGTGCTGAACGTGGACGCGGTGTCGATCCTCAAGCTGACGGACGTCCGCGAGAATCTCACGGCCAATCTCTCCGGGGTGTTTGGCGCGTCGGTGTATCCAGAAGTACTGCCAGGTGTGCCACGGACCCGAGGCGAGCGGCGGCGCGATGCCCGAAGCGCCGGCGCTGACGAACATCGCGAGCCGGCGCTCCGCCGAGGCGATCCGCACGATCGTCACGAACGGTGTCGGCCTGATGGGTCCGGTCGAAGGCATCACCGATCGCCGAGCTCGTGGCGGTGATCGCGTATCTGCGCGAAGGCGCGCCCTCTGTCGCCGGCCGGGCGTCCTCGCCGCCGCTGCCGCCCGGTCCCGTCGTCGCCTCGGGCGGCGCACCGCGACCGGCCGCGCCCGCGCGGGCCGCCGGCGCGGCGCAGTACGGCGGCAATGGCGGCAACGGCGGAAACGATCCGTACCCGGACGGCGTCCATGGCCTGCCGGCCGTTCGCTACGTCAGCGAGTACCGGCGTGATGGCCACGGCGACGGCCCCGCCGTACTCCACGCTCACGGCGTACGACTTGAACAGCGGCACGATCAAATGGCGCGTCACGACGGGCGACGATCCGGCGACGATCTCACGCGGTGGCCCGCACGACACGGGCGGCGTGCTTCTTCGCACGGGCATCGTCGCGACGAGCACGGGGCTCGTGTTCCTTGCGGGCAGCGACGGCCGCGTCCGCGCGTACGACGCGGCCACCGGCCGCGTGCTCTGGGTCGGCAGCCTCTCCGGCGCGTCGCGCGGCTCGCCGGTTTTGTACGAAGTGCGCGGCCGCCAGTATCTGCTCGTGTCCTCGAGCGCGCCGAACGACGCGCCGCCCAACCGCCCACGTGGCTGGATCGCGTTCGCGTTGGGCCCGCACTGAAAGACTGCAACGAGCGAACCATGAAGCTCATGGAGAGCACGAAGAAATTCTCCATGGCCTCCATGTGCCTTCATGGTTAGCTCTTGAGACACTCGACTAGACTGAGTGCATGAGATGTGAGGCGAGTGTTCTTTCTTCTGTCGTTCTTCTTGCTCTCGCGCTGCCTGCCGCTCGCTCAGGGCACGGTTCCGGCGCCCATCGATGCGATCCTGAAACAGATTCGCAAGGCCGACACCGGTCAGCTCGCGGTGTCGGAAGCCGACGGCCAGTTTCTGCGGATGCTTGCGGTCGCGAAGGGATCGAAGAACGCGCTCGAGATCGGATCGGCCAGCGGGTACAGCGCGATCTGGATCGGGCTGGCGATGCGCGATACCGGGGGCCGGCTGGTCACGGTCGAGTACGACGCCGTGCGGGCGCGCGAAGCGGCCGAGAACGTCAAGCGCGCAGGCTTGTCGGACGTCGTTCAGGTCGTCAGCGGTGACGCGTTTGCCGAGATCCCGAAGCAGGCCGGAACGTTCGATTTCGTCTTTCTCGATGCCTGGAAGAAGGACTATCAGCGATTCTTCTCGCTGGTGTTTCCGCGGATGACGAGAGGCGGCGTGTTGCTCGCGCACAACGTGATCAACAAGCGCGACGAGATGCCGGATTTCCTGCAGACGATACGCACCCACCCGGACGTGCTGACGTCGATCGTCTCGGCGGGCCTCGAAGGGCATCTCCGTGACGGTCAAGCGCCGGTAGGAACCTCGAGAATTCCCGGGCGCCGGGCGCGCGGCGAACCAACGGCCATCCGCACGCTTGGGATGGCGTGCGACGTACGCGTCCCGCCAGGCCGGTCCGAACTCGGCGGCGGCGTCCGCCGGCACGAGTGCCCAGGCGCTGCCGCCAAATCCGGCGCCGAAGCTCGACGCGGCAATCGCGCCAAGGCCCCGCGCGCGGCTTCCACGAGGTCGTTCGTCTCGACGACCTGGTTGCCGAGCAATGCGTCGGCGTCCGCCTGGGAGCCCGCCGACAGCTCCCCGAGGCGCTCGGCATCCCCCGCCGCAAATGCCGCGGCCGCCTCGGGGACCCGCCGGTCCTCGCGAATGAAGTGATCGAGTCGCCGCAGGAGGTCCGCGCTCGTGAAGTCACCGCTAGGCGCGCGCTGGAGTGCCTGCCGCAGACGGCCCTCGGCGTCGGCGCTGCTCGACAACGCGACGGCCAGTGAACGCGCTGGAGTCTCCACGGTGCCGTTCCACACGCTCCACGATCGCCCTGGCCGCCCGCGCGGCGCGGTTGTACTGGTTCCGGACCGTGCCCGCTTTGTCCGCATGGACGCCGCTCGACGCAATGACGAAGCTCCATGACGCCGGCAGCGCAACGTCGGACACCCGGTGGAGGGGCATGAAACCGAACTGGCTGAGCTGGCCGGCGCGGCTCATCAGGATCGCCGCGTGGTCCTCGCTGCCGCCCTCGGTGCCCACGCCGCGCGCGCCCGCCAGCGCCCGATAGCTGTCGCCGTTCTCCACGCAGCCGAAGTACTCGACCCGCTGTTCGATCGATCCAATCGTCGCCGTCCACTCGTCGCGCTCCTCGAGGCGGCCGCGTCGAATCAGGACGTTGGCCAGGGCGATGATGAGCGCGCTCGAGCTGCTCATGCCGGCGGCGCGCGGCAGGTCGCTCGTGAACGCGATGTCCGCGCCAAGGTCGGCGCCCGGAAAGTTCGCGGCGAGCCGTCGCGCGGTGACGGCGACGTAGCTTCGCCAGCCCCTCGGCGTGTCGGCGCCGTCGAGATGAATCTCGCAGAGCTCGTCGTTCCGCGCGTCGTACGCGCGGACGACACGGTCCGGCCGCTCGATCGCCGCCACCGCGAATCCTCGCGGAACCGCGGCGACGAGCGTGCGGCCGCCGCCGTAGTCGGTGTGCTTGCCGAAGACCTCGAGCCGGCCCGGTACGAGCCAGCTCCACTGCGCGCTCAGCGCCCGTCAGACGACGAAGACCCTCAGCGGCCTGCCTCAGCAGGGCGGCCCGCGAACGCGCGTCGCTCAGCGTGAACCCCTGCTCGGTGAGGGCCCGTGCGACAGACCTCGATGTTGATCACAGGCGGATCTCCCGCCCGCCAAGATGTGCGGCGACGGCCGGAACGTCCTCGCGTCGCGACAAATCGAGAACCGGCCCCTGTGCCGGCACGACCGCGAACCGGACGCCGCGTTGGATCGCCAGCCGCACGGCTTCCGGCAGCTCGAACTCGCCGCGCGTCGAACGTTCGACGTCACGGCATGCCGCGAAGATGCGCTGGTCGAAGCGCCACACGTTCATGCTCACCCTGCGCGCGGCCGCCGGCCGCGGCCACGGCCGCTTCACCCGGCTTCTCGACGATGTCACGCAACGTGCCGTCCGGACCGACGTCGAGAAGGGCGAAGCTGCCGACGCGGGCGGCCGGGATGCCGCTCGATCGAACCAGCTCGTCCCGCTCGAACGCAGGCAGCCCGGGTCCGTCGAGCTCGACAAGTGCGCGCAGGCAGGCCGCCGGATACAGATTGTCCGCGTTCAGCGACAGGAACGGCCGGCCGTCGACGAACGGCTCCGCAGCCCGAACGGCATCGGCCGTGCCGAGCGCCTGCTCCTGAATGACGAACGAGAGCCGCAGCCGTCGCGGCGCGAACTCGCCGTCGTACTGCGCCCGGAGCGCGACATGCTCGGGGCCAATGACGAGGCCAACGTCCTCGATCCCGACGTCGGCGAGACCTGACAGGAGGTAGTCGAGAAACGGCCGGCCGGCCCGGCCAGCCGTCGACATCGGCATCAGGCTCTTGAGGCCGGCAGCGGCCGCGCGATCCTGGTCGGGCGTGAGCTCGGCCCCGGCGCCGGTCGTGTCCTCGCGCATGCGCCGGCCGAGGCCGCGTGCAAGAACGATCGCCGCTAGCTCGCCCACAGTGTCGGAAGGATCAGGCGTGGACGATGCCGAGCGGCGGCGTCGTCCGCCAGCGACCGCGGGTGAAATCGGGAACGTCGACCGGCCGGCTTCGCCTCGCCGTCGACTGCGCGCTGAGCTCGACCACCGCGCTGAGGGCCGCCGCGTCGTAGACATTCATGTCCGTCGGTTCTCCGGCGCGCAGGGACGCGATGAGTCTGTAGTCCTCGAGGAAGTCCATCCCGCCGTGGCCCGCACCGGCCGATCGCTCGCCCATCTCCTTCCACAGCGGATGCTCGAACTCCTTCACCGCATCGTCGCCCGCCACCCATTCATCGACCTTGCCGCGCCCTTCGATGTAGACGCGATTCGGATAGCCCTGGAAGAGGCCCTTCGTGCCCTGGAGCATGTGGATCCGGCTGTACGGACGCGGCAGGTTCGTGCAGTGCTGCACCATGATGGTGCGACCGCGCTCGGTCTTGATGAGGCTCGTGTTGACGTCACCGAGGACGTATTTCTCCTGCCGCTGGGGCGCGTCTACCGGAAAGTGCTCGCGCGCCCAGTCCTGCAGTCCGCGTGACGGACCGCTCATCGAGACGAGGTACTCGAAGCGGTCGCCGCGGTTGATGTCGAGGCAGTTCGCCAGCGGGCCGAGACCGTGGGTCGGATAGAGGTTGCCGTCCACCTTCTGCGACCACGCGCGGCGCCACAGTCCTTCGTTGTGGTCTTCGAACTTGATCGCCCGAAGATCGTGAAGGTATCCGCCCTCGGCGTGCAGGAGCTCGCCGAAGAGACCCTGTCGCGCCATGTTGAACACCATCATCTCCATGCGGTCGTAGTTGCAGTTCTCCATCATCACCGCATGCTTCCGGAACTTTTCTGACGCTTCGACGAGCGCCCAGCAGTCGTCGATCGTCATGGCCGCCGGCACCTCGGTCGCGGCGTGTTTCCCGTTCCGCATGGCCGCCAGCATGACCGGGACATGCCACTCCCAGGGCGTCGCGGTGTAGATCGAGATCGAGGTCTTCCGTCTCCGCGAGGCGCTCGAAGTCTCTTGGGCCACGGGTGTAGACGGTTGGCGGCGGATGTCCGGCCCCGACAATCGCGCGCGGTGGCCCACTCCGTTCGCTCAGGCCGGACGTCGCACACCGCGACGATACGGCAGCCGTCGATCTTGAGCAGATTGTTGACGTGGCTGGATCCCTGCAGGCCGATGCCCACGAACCCGATTCGCACGGACTGGATCGGCGGCGCGGCCAGCAAACCAGGCGCGTTCTGTGACTGAGCCAGCGCGTCGGGCCGGGCCGCCGTGGCCCCGGCGACCACCACCGCTCCACCGGCGGCGAGAAACTCGCGGCGCCCGACACCGTGTTTGGACTCTCGCATGGCGCGCACCTTGATCGGAGCGGGCATCATATCGAAGAGATGGGGTCAGGTCTTGAATTGACGTGCGGCGTCCAAAGGGTCATGACCGGAGAGACGCCGTACGTCAATTCAAGACCTGACCCCATTTCCTGCTAGCATCCGCCCACCATGGCGGCTCCGCGCCACGCGCCTGACGTCACTCGACGTGTTCCGCGGCGTGACGATGCTGTTCATGGCGTCGGAGATTTTGCACATCCCGTCGGTGGCGCGGCGGTTTCCGGACAGCGCGACCGCGCGGCTGCTGGCCGACCAGCTCGACCATCGCCTGTGGGTCGGCTGCGCGCCCTGGGACCTGATTCAGCCGGCCTTCATGTTCATGGTCGGCGTCGCGCTGCCGTTTTCGATCGCGAGCCGCGTCGCGCGCGGCCAGTCGTTCGGCCGGATGCTCGTGCACACGGTATGGCGCGCCGCAATCCTCGTGGCGCTCGGTATCTTCCTGCGATCGCAGGGACGGCCTCAGACGTATTTCACGTTCGAGGACGTGCTCACGCAGATTGGTCTCGGATACGTCTTCCTGTTTCTGCTCGCCTGGACGAAGCCACGCGTGCAATGGGCCGCGGCGGCGGCGATCCTCGTGGGCTATTGGGCGGCGTTCGCGCTGTACCCGCTGCCACCGGCGGGCTTCGATACCAGCACCGTGGGCGTGCCGCCCGACTGGCCGTATCAGCTGAGCGGATTCGCAGCGCACTGGAACAAGAACACGAATCTCGCGCACGCGTTCGACGTGTGGTTTCTGAATCTGTTTCCCCGCGAACGTCCATTCGCGTTCAACGGCGGCGGCTATCTCACACTCAACTTCGTGCCGTCGCTCGCGACGATGATCTTCGGGCTGATCGTGGGAGGCGTGTTGCGCGGGCCGCTTTCGGAGAGCGAGACGCGTCCGGTACCTGGTGAAAGCCGGCCTGGCGGGCCTCGCCCTGGGCACGCTGATTCACGTGCTTGGCATCAACCCGATCGTCAAACGCATCTGGACGCCGTCGTGGACGTGTTCAGCACCGGCTGGGTGGTGCTGTTCCTCGCGGGCTACTACTACGTCGTGGACGTCCGCCAGTCGCGCGGCTGGACGCTTCCCTTCCTCGTCGTCGGCGCCAACTCGATCGCAATGTACGTGCTCGTCCACGTGGCCGTGGACTACATGGAACGCGCGTTCGTGATCCATCTGGGCCGCGCACCGTTCGAGATCTTCGGCGCCGTGTTCGCGCCGGTCCTGCTCGGTGCTGCGACACTGGCGGTCTTCTGGGGAATTCTCTACTGGATGTATCGAAACCGCGTGTTGGTGAGAATCTGACGTGCGACTTGAGCTTAAGGCTTAGGGCTTAGGATCGGTCTTGAGGCTTGCGGTCAGACAGGCTCGCCATGAGCCCCAAGACCCAAGTCCTAAGCCCTATTTCATGGCCTTGAGCGCCGTGACGCTGCCTCGCGTCAGTTCCATGTTCTGCTCGACGAAGTAGTTGCGCACGCCGCCCTGCTTGGCGGCGGCCCAGGTCTTGTTCCAGTCGATGATGCCTTGGCCGACCGACATTTGCGTGCCGCGGCCACCGGGCTGCGCCGGCTTACCGACATCCTGCACGTGCATCGAGAAGAACCGGCCCGGATACTTCTGGAAGTAGTCCGCCGCGACGAGGCCGTTGGTGATCGTGGACATCTGGAACTGGAAGCCGACGAGCTTCGGATCCGTCGCTTCGAGGCAGAGGTCGTACGTGCGGCGGCCGTTGATTGTCGAGAGCTCGAACCCTTCATTGTGAATGCCGGCGCGCATGCCGTTGCGGTTGATCTCCGCCGCGATCTTGTTGAACTCGTCGCAGAGTCGCTTGACGTCGTCCATCGTGTACGTCGGGGCTGGCGAGCCTTGAGGGACCGGCGCGCCCATCGTCGGCACCATCATCTGTTCGAGACCGAGCGCTTTGGACCACGCGATGGCGGCGGCCAGGTTCGAGCGCATGTCGGCCATCATGAAGTGGGCGCTGATCGGACGCAGGCCGGCGTCCAGAATCATCTTGCGGGCCGCCGCGCC
The DNA here is from genome assembly GCA_963730485.1 of uncultured Acidobacteriota bacterium. Taxonomy (GTDB): domain Bacteria; phylum Acidobacteriota; class Vicinamibacteria; order Vicinamibacterales; family SCN-69-37; genus CAVTYZ01. Next base: position 259,885 of record CAVSRY010000031.1, read on the forward strand.
GTCCTTGAGAGGTGCGAAGTCGGGATAGCCCGTTCCGATCGGACCGCAGAGCTCGATCTGATCCACGCCGATCTGCTTCAGTTCCTTGAGCACGCCCGCGAAGTTCCCCTTCAGGATCTCCGCGCGGTGCGGATACGTCTGGCTGCCAATCGGCAGGCCCAACGGATTCGCCTGCAGCTTCACGCCGCTTGCGAGCAGGCCGGCCGCGGCCGTGCCAACCGCCGTCGTCTTCACAAACTCTCGTCTCGAAATTCCAGCCATACACTCTCCCTCGGCTACTGTCGGTCGGTCATAGTCCCATAGGACAACGACACGGCTCAAGGCTCACGGCCCAAGACCCGGCTTGAGACTTGAGGCTTGAGGCACCTCTCGAACCCTTCGAACTCTTCAAATACGTACCGGCTTCTTCTCTTTGGCAGACCGATATGCCGCCATCGCAACCATAAAGTCCTTTCGTGCGTCATGGATGCTGCATGCGGTCGGAGCGCCGGCGTTGAGGCAGTCCACGAGATGGTTGAGCGGAAACGGTGACCGCGGGCCGAAGTTGGATTGTCCCTTGCGTTCGAACACCCAATCGGACGCACCGGCGGCGAGCACTGCACGGCCAGGCTCGCGGAAGATCTGGTCCACGATCTCACCGCGAGTCCCGATGAGCTCCGTGCGGACAACGGCGTTGTGCTTCGGCGACGGCTTGGTCTTCTGCGGTGAGTTGATCGTCCATGAGCCTTCGAGCGTGGCGATGATGCCGTTCGCAAAGGTCAGCGTCGCCATGCCCCAGTCCTCGACTTTCAACTCTTTGTGGACAAGGTTCGCCATCCGAGCGTCGACCTCCACGATGTCGCTCTTCGCCATCCAGCTCAGAAAATCGATGCCGTAGATTCCCTCGTCGATGAAGGCGCCGCCGGGCACGTGCTTCGGATCGACGAACCAGCCTGGCGTCCCCGAATTGTGCCAGTCCTCCGCGATCGACCAGCGGTTGGTCTGGTGCATCACCACGAGGTCGCCGATGTCTCCCCTTTCGACCATGGCCTTAAGGTCGGCGTCGATGAGACGGTGAATGCCCTGAAACGGGAAGCACGACACGCCCGCCTTCTCGACGGCCGTCACCATCTCGTTGGCTTCGGCGATCGTCATCGCCATCGGCTTTCCAAGGACCATGTGCTTGCCGGCCGCAGCCGCCAACACCGTGATTTCAGGAATCTCCGAGACTGGCGCTGCGATGAAGACGATGTCCACATTCTCGCGATCGAGCAGCGGCTTGTAGTCGTCGTAGCCCGGTACTCCGAATGTGCTCGTGAAGTGATCGAGTTGTTTCCGGTCCCGACACGCCACCGCAGCCAGCTCGGCGTGCGGATACTCGCCCATGCTTCGCGCCATGCCGTACGCCGAATACCAGTGCCCCAGCCCCATTACCGCAACCCGCCAACGTTTTGCCATCGTTACCTCCGGGGGGCTGCGCCCCCGCGGACCCCCTTACGCGCTCACTCGCGGGGCCCCAATGCCCCACTCCGTTCGCGCGGCTCACTCGCTTCGCTCGTTCGCGCGTGGTGTTCCTCCACGCCATCAACCCACACGCTCTCGATTTCCATCGCGTCGTTCGCCACCACGAGGTTCGCGCGATAACCGGGGTGAATCCGTCCGAGTTCTCCGCTGAGTCCGAGGAACCGCGCGGGATACTCGGAGGCCATCCTGACGGCGTCCGCGATCGTCATTCCGAGCATCGATACGGCGTTCCGCACGGTGGTTGCCATGTCCACGGCAGCGCCAGACAACGTGCCCGCGTCGTCGACGCACACGCCATCGCGCACGCGGATCGTCCGCCCTTGCAGGACGAAAGAATCCGACGATGATCCCACACATGGCATCGCGTCGGTGACGAGCATGAAGCGATCGAGCGGCCGGCAGCGCAACGCGAGCTTGAGCACCCGGGGATCGACGTGTCGGCCATCGACGATGATGCCGACGTAGGCGTCCTGGTTGTGGAGCACGGCGCCGACGGCGCCGGGCGCGCGCGAGCCGAGTTGTGACATCGCGTTGAAGAGGTGTGTCACGCCGGTGACGCCACAGCGAAACGCGTCCTCGATGACTGCGGCGGTCCCGTTCGTGTGTCCCGCCGAGACGAGCACGCCCGCCTCGACCAGAGCCTCGATCGTGCCAGGCGCCGTGACCTCCGGCGCCAGCGTCACCAGCGTGCGTCCGCGCCGAAGTGATGTCAGCAGGGGTACGCCACTCAGATCGAGCCGCCTGAGTTTCGATCCATCGTGCGCGCCCTTGCGGTCCGGGCTCAGATACGGCCCTTCGAGGTGAATGCCCAGCACGCCAGGCACGCCTGCCACGATGGCCTCGTCAACCGCGGCGATCGCCCGCCGGACGACGTCGAGTTCATCCGTGATGAGCGTCGGCAACAAACCGGTTGTTCCGAATCGGCGATGCGCAGTGGCGATCGTGCGGATGCCCTCGATTGTCGGGTCGCTGTTCAAGAGCGAGCCGCCGCCACCGTTGACCTGCACGTCGATGAATCCAGGCAAGAGCAGGCGGCCGTTCAGATCCACGACCGTGTCGGCATCCGCGTTCGCGTCGTCATCGGGGCGAATCCCGGCAATTCGACGGCCGTCAACGAGGACGATCTGCTTGTCGACGATGCTGGAACCGAGGAGGACCCGGCCGTTTCGAAAGGCAGTGCGCGCCATGCGTCAGCGGCCTCAATGGTAGCCGCTTCAGGTCGACGACTCCGTGTGATAGCGTGCCGCCACTCGCGCGATGGGTCGTCTCTTGATCGGCATCGTCATCGTGGCTGCGGTGTCAGCGGCCGGGGACTACGTCTGGTACGAAATCGGTGTCCAGCACCGCATGTGGGCCGGCATCGTTCACGGCGCTGTGCTGCTGACCGCCGTCGGTGGGACCTTGGGCGCGGCAACTGGCCGGCCGTTCGCCGGGCTGCCCATGGGCACGGTAGCCGGAGTCGCTGGCGCCCTCACCTACTACGCGCTCGAGCCTGTGCTTCGGTCGTCCGCCATGCTGGTCGCCTGGGCATCGTTGTGGATCGTGCTCGCGCTGCTGGATGGACGCCTGGTGCGGCGCGCCAAGCGATCGGTCCGGGTGTGCTTGATTCAGGGGATGACGGCGGCGCTCCTCAGCGGGGTGACGTTCTATCTCGTCGTCGCGTCGCTCTGGGGGCGGTCGCCCGCCGCGGGGCGGAACTACGCGATCCAGTTCGCGTTGTGGGCGATCGCCTGGGCGCCGGGTATTCTGGCGATCGGACAGGATCTGTCGAGTCGACGTCAGCGCATGTAGCGATCAGTGTTGCGGCGCGTCATGATGCGCGCCGTCAGGCGCCTGCGCCCAAGCCACCTCGTAATCGGTGTCAGTCAGTCGAGGGCACCTGTTGAAAGCACCCGTGCCGGGGTTGATGATCGTTCGAAACCGCGTGCGGCTCCTGATCATGGCGAGCCTCCACGGGACCCAGTCTGACCAGGCCGACCATTCACTCCATTCCGAGACGGTGCAGCGGCCCAGCGCATCAGGGTTCGATGGTTCAGCTGGATTAGTTGGATCACCTGGCGGCGCCGCAATTGGGTCTGACGGGATCGGCGGCGTCGGCGTCAGCGGGCCTGACGGGATCGGGGGCGACACGGCAAAGCCGCCACACACGAAGCCGGCGACCTCCTGGACGGTGGTTGAGCAAGGGGCCACTGCGCCGCCAACTGCCTGCTGCGCCTGCTGCCACGCCTGCTGGTTGGTCAACCCGGCAAGTGCTCCGGCCTGGGCAGGCAGCACGAAGTCAGGTGCCTGCTCTTTCATGAAGACGCGATACGACCCGGCAGGCTGCTCTACGAGGATCTCGTCCCGCACCAGAACGTTGGGATTCGGTCGGTCCGGACTGAGCTGGAATGCGATCTGAACCTGTTGTTGGCCACCGCCGACGTTGGCGGGGATGGTGCCAAACGCGACATTCCTGATGGTCGTTCGTCGTGGGGGCAAATTGTTGCCGCCACCCGTGACCCCGAACTGCGTCTGGGCCAGGACGTTGATCTGATTCCGCAGCACGCTGTTTTCGATCAGCACGGTCCCAGGCTGGGCTCCGTAGATGTCTCGAACGTCGCCGGCCTTGTAGGGAACGGCGATGCCCACGCGCAACCCCTGAATGTCCGCGTTCCGGATCGTCGTATTACGCGCCAGGTAGTCGCCGAAGAATAGCGAGACAGTCGTTTCGTGAATGTTGGAGAGGTAGTCGAACTTGTTGATGTGTGTGAACCCGTCGAGCGTCAGCCGGTTGCTCGCGTACCGGAGTAGCCTCGTCGGCCGGTATGCCACAACCGGAGATTCTGAATCGGCACGTCTGGCCCTTCGAAGACGTCGGTGCAACAGTTCGCCTGGTAGTCCCAGATCGTGAACCCATTGTGGACGCTGTACAAACTCGTTGTCGCGAAACTCACGCCATGGATGGGCCGCCATGTTGACAACTCTGGCGTCGTCGCTGCCCTGCGCGACCGGCACTTGGGCATTGCCCACGAACAGCATCATGAAGCACATGCCGTACACATTGGCGTTGGCGCCGACATTGCGGGTCACGACGTTGTCAGGTCCACGGAACCAGTAACGCACCCTCCCATCCCCAGTCATTGGATGCGGCTCGCGTAGCGCCCGTTTCGCTCCCGGTGCCCCACACCGCGACCACGAAGTTGTGATCGAAAACGTTGCCGCTTTCCGACCCGTCTTCGGTCACGATCCCCTGGCCCGCCACGTTGTAGACCACGCTGTCTTGAACGAGGCCGTAGTGGGTCCCGTGAATCGTCGGTCCCCACTTTGGGCGAGCCCTCCACGGCATTGCCGACCAACGTGAACTGATAGCGATTGGGCTGCGGACTGACTGGTCCCTTCAAATGGTGAAGATGCAGCGGGTAGCGCCCGATTTGGTTCGGACCGATGGATGCCACCGATCCGTCGCCGTTGAACACGGTATTACTCAGCGGCGCGATCGTCGTGGCCGAGGTTCTCGAAATGCGCGTACCGAATGTCGACGTTGGCGCGATCGGTGAAGAGGACATGCCCCCGCGTTCCGTTGGGATTCACCGAGTCGATTGTGATCGAGCGCGTCAAGTTGCCCACGTGCGGAAGGAACCTCAGTTGCCCGTCAAGAATCGCGGGCGCCGTCATGGTTGAACCGCAGCGGCGCCGAGAGGCTGACTGTCGATCCCGACACGCTGGCGATCGTGGCTGTCTCCCACCTTTTTTCGTACGGAATACTGTCGGCGTAGTGCTGGTTGGTGCCTGGCAGAACAAGCCGGTCTCCTGGCTGCCAGCCTTCTGGCGATGACTCGAGATTCAGCGTCGTCTGGCCGGAAAACGCCTCCGCCGCCAGTCGCACGAAGGCGGTCTTTGGTGCGCCGTACAAGCCACCTGCCACCGCCAACCCAGCCCGTGCCGTACTGCTCCGGATCGGTTGGCGCCACGCTCGCGAACCGCAAGCGCCCACGGGCGGGCTGCCGCTGAGTTCCCCAGAGGACCTCGCTTCCGGGGATGCTCAAACAGTGTCGTGACTGTCAGATTGACGTTGTCGGCAAGGACCAGGGTGCCTTCAACCGACAAACATCCCTTCGTGACGACGCCAGAGAGTGTGACAGTTTGTCCGTGCGGAATCCGATCAGGCGAGCCCGCACACAAATCGGGAATGCCGTGCGGCAGTTGTGCACCCGCGACGGCCGGCCAGAACAGCAGCCCGATCCCGATCACGAAAGAGATCGTCCGATTCACGTGCGCCTCCATTTTCTGTCGCCTAACAACTCCGGCAGGCGCGCAGCTCAAAAGCCGCCGCGCGCAGGAGGGTGTGGAACGCTGTCGAGCTATCGCGCTCAGACGCCGTGTCCGCTTGTTGACCAGCGTAGCACCGGGAGCGGTAAGAGTCAATCGAACCTCTTAAGGTAGCCGCCCGGTAACGAACGCCGGCTCCTTCGTCGAGGGCGACGTCCCTTGGCGTATCGGGTCGAACGTCCCCCAATAACACCTGTCGTTCGCGCGGCGTTCCGGAAGCGGGAAGAGGACGACGGCTGAGCGTGGATGACCGCGCTCGAACGAGAGGACGCTAGCTAACGAGCCTGCCTTGAATGAATACGGTCTGTGCGACGCCGCCCGCCATCGCGCGGGCCTTTGCTTTTGGTGGCGAATCGAGTTCGCCGTGCTGCATCTCACGACGGCGGCGTAAGGTGCAGCAGCCCTAGAGATGCGTCGCAGCGGCTCATGTTTGCCACAGGTTGCCAGTCGATGAAATAGGCGTTAATGAGCGCGGAAACTGTCGGGCTTCGTCTTTCCGAAATCACAGCCACCCAGGCGAGCGCGGCCATAAGGGAACTCAAGGGCCATCTTTGGACACGCATGCCCAAAATCTTTCGAGTGCCAACAGATTTGGCGTGGACAGTCACACCAACGGGCGTATGGTGTCTGTTCCCTCCGCTTTACCCTCCGGTTTCTTCGGGAGGACGCAATGCGTTCGATCATGCGGTTGGGTACGGTCTGGCAACGTCAGCTCACGCGAGCCCGCTCACTGTCGACTTCAACGGGGCCACTATAACGACAGCCGTACCGTCGACGAGGCCTCGATGGATAACGTAGGCCTCGATACACAACGGCTGGTCGCTGCCCCGATTTCTGAATCCGCGAGGCTCGCTCTGCTCGGCGTCGGCCTCGGCCTCGCGGGCGCCGCGGTGCGACGGGTCCGGAAGCGCACGTAGCACCTCGAACATCGCGAGAAGCGCAGAGGGCCGCCATCGCGCGGGGGGCCTTTGCTTTTGCAGAGACGCGTTCTATTCAGTTGTCAAAGAGCCGATAGGAACCCGCCGCCGATTCATCCCCGGAGGTTTGCGTCAGCAGCTTGACGTTCAGCGTTCGTCACTGTTCTCTCGTGGCCCGCTCCGAGGTAAGGCGGGCGCGGCAATCTTTAGCGTGGGCAGCGCTAGATCGCGGGCTGCGAGGTAATCGACTTCGCCGTCAGGAAATCGAAAACAGGTCTCCGCATTCCACACAGTACCGCTGTGCGGCGATCTCTGTCGGCTCAAGTTCGAAGGACGGTCTCGCCTTCACGGTTATTACACCGTCCCGGTGTCACTCGTCCCGCCATCGCGGGCGAGCTCAAGTCGCAGCGATTCCAGCGTTTCAGATCGCCATTCCAGCAGCCGTTGACGTTCGAGCTCGATCGACTCTTCGAGGGTAGTCCGGCGCCAGGGCGAATCCGGGTCAGGCGGGCGATCAAAAGCGCCTCTTCATCTTCCGGTCCGGTGGCGGTGATGGCCGCTCGCATGCGTGCTTCGGTTTCTTCAAGACGACGCCGGATGAGCTCGTCCAGCCGCTTGCCGGCGAGCTCGAGACATTCTGGAGTGTCACGAGGCCCGCCCTTCCTTGCAGATCAATCTCCAGCCCGTGTGATCGCTTCCAGGTGCCGCGGGCCTGTGTTTCAGACACAGCCACAGTCCGCCGTTTCGCGTGACTATTCCGCCTTGTCGAGTACTTCTCGTTCGCTTTGGTAGACGCCGCAATACCGCACTTCGCCGCGCCGCTCGATCTCGGTTTCGAGGTCGGCCACGCGCCGCGCCAGGACCGCGGTGCGCGCGAATGCCACCGCCTGGGCAACGCGCACGCGGAGGATTTCACCATCTCGAACGCCGTAGAGCGCTGCTAAAAGTAGTGTTGCGACTTGCTTGAACGCCTTCGCGTGTGCTAACTCGATAAGGTTAATCGTCGCGACTTTACTGCACGGGCACGCACCGTCATATGAGATCTCCCCAGTGCTCCGGGAGGAATCGTTTCGCGCGACTCAATGCCAACCACCGCTGTCCAAGCACAGGCTCGAGCTCGGCACGAAGCGCGATATCGTTCGCTTGCGGAGAGGCGATGACGCTCTTGCGTGCGAAACTGGCCATGAGGCGATTCACGTCGGCTCGCTGTGCATCGGTCACTGACTCGTCCGTCAGGGACAATTTGGGGCACGCCTTCCGCGAGTGCCGGACCAGCCACGAAGCATCGGTCAGGAGAGAGCGGGTAAAACACGGTCGTCTGCGTCCCGTTCGTTGATGTCACTACAGGATGATCGGAGCGGACAAACTGCGATCCGGAGGGCGCCTTCCAGATCTCCCACCTGCGATCGACCACGAGCCGATACACCATCGTGAAGACATCCGGATTGTGAACATCGTTTCATGGACGCGACGTAGACTCGCGATATCCGTCGGATACGAGATGCCTCTCGTGGCGATGATGTCGCGAAGACCTGCGAGCGATTGGACGAGAAACCACGGGGTCCGGAACATCTGCGCCGCCAGGAAGGCGACCCAATGGCGACGATCGGTCTCGCTGAACGGCACGACCTCCAAGAGCTTCCGATAAGGGGTCTCGGCGTCTCCCTCGATCAAACCAAAGTGCCGCTCCAACGCTTGCGAATAGATAAACGGCTCTCGACCCCAGTTTCGATATCCGGTCTGCCTTGCGACGATTCGCCCATCGACGCCAAGCGTGTACACACGCACTTTTCCATCGGTCCCGGCCCAACGGCCGGTTCGAAAACACTGGACTGAAGTGCTGCTTTTTTACTCCTGGAGAATTCGATGGAATCCCGGTGATGACCCACATGGTCAGCTTTGCTTCTTTCGACCCTTGGCTGTCACGCCGATGCCGATTACCAAGAACACGACTCCCACACTCAGATATGCGTTCTGGCCTTGGGTGAGACCCATCGCCATAAAGATGACACCCAGGACTATGAAGGCAGGCCCAGCAGTTCGGTTTCGCATGGGCGGAGTCTACGACTGTTTGTCCCTTAGACAAGGGCAAAATGCAGTTGGTGCTTTTGAAACTCTACGTGTGGCACTCAGAACCGGCTCAAACATCGCGGAATCGGATCGTCTCGGTCACATCGCTGTCTGGCTAGTCTAGGCGGCTTTTTTCGACTCGGCTTCGATCAGCAGGTTGACGAGATCGGACACGTCGAACAAACGATGCGAGAAGAGCGATTCCCGCAACCAGCAACGACGACGAAACATATCCGCACGCGCTGTTGCAGGTGCGCCAGCTATTCTTCGGCGGAGTTTCTTTGTGAATCGTCGCCCCAGGCGAGCGATCTCACAGGCGAAGGCTCTCGCGCTCGCGTATTGCCCGAGAAGGCTGGCCGACAGACTTCCGAGCAGAGTTGCCCACGCGGTCACAAGAGCACCGGACCAGTGAACGGGACTGCCAGGCGCCAGCTTCTCCACGAAGGTCACGGACAGCAACAGTGCGCGGGTCGCCCCGCCCGCGACCCATCTGCTCGGCTCGCTGAAAGCCGCGCTGCCGGGCATCGATCAGCAGGCTCCGTTCCGCGAAATATTCCTCGCGGCTCAGACCATCGTCGTCCTGGTCGTCTTTCGCGGGCTTCTTGGCCATCGCTGGGTTGAGGCAATTCTAGCGAGGAATTGCTCATGGTTTGCACAACGGCCCGTTTGTGACCGCTTGACACTCCGTGCAAACCGATTGCGCCGCTATCGGCGCAACCGTCAGTGTTCTCGAAGGTTAGGGGGTGAGGAGAAATTGGTCGGGATGCCGAGATTCGAACTCGGGACCCCTTGACCCCCAGTCAAGTGCGCTACCAGGCTGCGCTACATCCCGACACTTTGGACTGATGATCTTAGCGCGGATCGACCGCCTCGTGCGCGGCTAGCGTTTCTTGCCGCCAACGGCCCTGCGCGCGGGCTTCGACCGGGCGCTCTTCCCTTTCGCCGGCTTTGCTTGCCACGGTCCGCCGAGCCTCGGGCGCGCTCGCCGCACGTTCACTCCGGCCGCTCGGCGCCTTCAGGACGAAATCCTCCGGCGTGACCCCGTTGCCGGACAGCACGCCGAGGATCCACGAAAGGCCTCGACGCACATTCAGGAGCTCCTGACGGGTCGTCTCGTTGAGCAGATCCGCAAACTCGGAATCGCTCACGGCGGCCGACTCCGTGGGGACCACCGCCGACGGCATCTCCTCGCTCAGGCGCCGTCGGGCGCCCGCCAGCGTCAGGCCGTCAACGAACACGAGATGTTTGATGCGAAGGACCCGCTCGACGTCGGCGCGCCGGTAGACTCGGGGACCGGCCGCCGTCTTGGCGATGCCAAGATCGGGAAATTCGGCCTCCCAGGAACGAAGGACGTACGCCTGCACGTCAGCAAGCTCACAGACTTCCTGGGCCCGGAACAGTGGGCGATTGGGGATGACTGGACTCGCCACCGTCGCGAAGTATAGCAAGGCGAGGGCGAAATCTACTTCCTCGGTTTGCGTTCCCTGCGCCGCACCGTCAGTCGGATCGGCGTGCCTTCGAAGCCGAACGTCTCCCGGAGGCGGTTGACGAGGAACCGCTCGTAGGAAAAGTGGAACTCGGTCGCGACGTTCGTGAAGAGGACGAACGATGGCGGCGCCACCGCCGTCTGGGCCGCGTAGAGGATCCGCACTTCGCGGTTGTTCTTGCTCGTCGGTGGATTTGCCGCCGTGACCGTTTCGAGAAAGCGATTGAGCTCCGACGTGGTGACGCGTTTCTTCCGGGCGGCACCTATCCGGTCCACCACTTCCAGGAGCCTCGGGGCGTGTTCGCCCGTCAGCGCCGAGACGTGGACGATGGGCGCGTATTCCAGGAATTTGAGCTGAAACCGCAGCTTGTCGTCGTACGCGCGCACCCAGTCCTGGCCCTGGCCCCGCACGAGGTCCCACTTGTTGACGGCGATCACAATGCCGCAGCCGGCCGACTCTGCCTCGCCGGCGATGGCCCCCTCGCGGTCGCCGGCGCCTTCCGTCGCGTCGACGACCAGCACGATGACATCGGCGGCGGTCATCGCGCGTTTGGACAGCACGACGCTCACGGCTTCGACCGGCGCCGCCTGCCGCGACCCGGCCGGGCCGCCGCATGCCCGCGGTGTCGAGAATCCGGAACTGGCGCTTCTGCCAGTTCATCACCACGTCCACGGTGTCGCGGGTCGTGCCGGGCATCTCGTTGACCATCACTCGCTCGGCGCGAAGCAACCTGTTCACGAGTGACGATTTGCCGACGTTGGGACGGCCGACAAAGGCCACCGAGAGCTCGTCCGGCTCGACCTCGGGCGCGTGACCTCCCGCCGGGAGCCTCGCCAGGATCTCGTCGAGCAGTTCGTAGACTCCGTCGCCGTGCTCCGCCGACACCTCGAGCACGGACTCGAACCCCATGTGGTGGAACTCCATGCACGCGGGCCCGCGCGCGCCGGTCGTCGGTCTTGTTGGCGGCGAGAATGACGGGTTTCCCCGTCGCGCGAAGTCTCTTGGCAATCTCTTCGTCGCCAGGAACGAGTCCCTCGCGTGCATCGAGGACGAACACGAAGACATCGGCGGACTCGAGCGCCTTCAGCCCATGCTCGACGACCAGCGCGTGCAGTGGGTCGGTCGTCGCGCCGAACAGTCCGCCGGTGTCCACGAGCGTGAATGTCCGGTCCTTCCAGGACGCGGTCGCTGACAGCACGTCCCTGGTCGTCCCCGCGACTGGCGCGACGATGGACCGCCGCTTCCCGGTGATGCGGTTGAACAGCGTGGACTTGCCGGTGTTCGGGCGTCCCACCAGCACGACGGTGGGCCCCGAGAACGAACGGGACATCAGCGAGGAGTGTATGGGATTTCGGACGTGCCTGTGACAGGTTAGGCGCCGACTTGACAGCGTAAGTGCGTTTCTTTATCGTCACTTACAGGGAGTGGGCGCCCGCTAAGTCATGATCAAAGTTGACATCGTCAACGAGGTCTCCCGCCTGGCCGACATCACGAAAGTGAAGGCTGAGGTGGCCGTCGACGCGGTCTTCGATGCGATGCGCACCTCGATGGTGCGCGGCGAACGCATCGAGCTGCGCGGGTTTGGCGTCTTCCAGGTCAAGCCGCGCAAGCGCGGCATCGGCCGCAACCCACGGACCGGAAAGGAAGTCCGGATTCCTCCGGGCCGTACGATCCGCTTCAAGCCCGGCAAGGAACTGCAGAACATCGGTGGTCAGTCGGAGTGAGCACCGAGCCAGATCCGACTGAAGGGTTTCAGCCGTTCTCGCTCGTTCCCAGCGGCGTACCCGCCGCCGCGCCCGAAGTTCCAGCACAACTATCGCCGCCATTTGATTTTTTTCGGGCTGACCTTCGTCAGCACCACGCTGGCGTCCATCTGGCTGCCGCTCGTCGCGGGTGTCGATCCGGCGCTGCTGTTCACATGGCCGGTGATCAAGGCGGGATTGTGGTACTCGATTCCCGTGCTCACGATCCTGAGCGCGCACGAATTCGGGCACTACTTCGCGTGCCGGTACTACAACGTGGACGCGACACTGCCCTATTTCATTCCGGCGCCGTTCTTCCTCGCAGGTACTCTCGGCGCCGTCATCCGGATCAAGGAAGCGTTTCCGTCGAAGCGCGCGCTCTTCGACATCGGCGTCGCCGGTCCGATCGCCGGCTTTGTCGCCCTCGTGCCGCTCCTCATCTGGGGCATGACGATGTCGGAGGTGGGCCCGGTGCCTCCGGGCGCGCTCTACTTCGGTGAGCCTCTGTTGTGGAAGCTTCTGGAGTGGTGGTTCTTCGGGCTGATGCCGTCCGGGATGGACGTCATGCTCCACCCGATGGGATTTGCCGCGTGGTGGGGCATGCTCGCGACCGCCCTCAATCTTCTGCCGTTCGGCCAGCTCGACGGCGGTCACATCATGTACGCGAGCCTTGGGCGGCGCGCCACGGTCGTCTCGGCGCTCGTGCTCGTGCTGGTCATGATGCTCGCGGTGCTGTCGGTGAGCTGGATTGTGCTGGCGGTGATGATGGCGGTCATGGCCGCGATCTTCGGCTTCCGGCATCCCCGGGTGATCGACGAGCACGAGCCGCTCGACGGCGACCGGCAGCTCGTCGCCATCATCGCGGCGATCATCTTCGCACTCTGTTTTACGCCGGTTCCGATTGCGCTGGTTGGCGGCTAAGGCGTCCAGGCCCAGCGCAGGCCGATGTAACCCGTCCGGCCGTCCTGCCGAATGACGAGTTGGCGGTGTTCTGCCGACGCCGGGTCCGCGTATCCCGAACCGAACAGGTTGCGGATCGTCGCGGTCACCGCCAGACGCTCGTTGATCGGGTGGACGTAGTTCACGTTCGCCACGCTGTGTCCCTCGACGAACGTTCGTGCCCCGTCGAGCCGCTGGCTGATGGTCTGGAGTTCCGCGGCAAACGTGGAGCCCTCCACGAGACCCTCGAAACTCAGCCGAAGCTTGCCGAGGTGCCGCGGCGAGTTGGTCAACTCCTGTTCCGTGTCGCGGTCCCGGGCGCGCTGCAGCGCATAGCTGCCGACAAACTGCACACCGTCGCTCCGGACTTCAGCTTCGAACTCCAGTCCGCGCGCGAGGACGCGTCCCTGGTTCCCAAAGCTGAGCTCGTCGAAGTCGTTGACCGTCAGTTCGAGCAGGCGCGCGACGCTGCTGCGATACGCCGACACCGTCGTGCGGAGCCAGCCGCCCGTGTACTCCTCCCACACGAACTCGTGCGTGGTGATCGTCTCGGCGTCGAGATCGGTGTTGCGAACGCCTTGCGTGAGATAGTCGAATTCGTACGCGTTCGGCGCACGGAACGCGCTTCCGAACAGATACTTGATCGCCCGGGTCGGCGAGGCCATGAACACGACGCTCGCCCGCGGCGAGAACCGGTCGAAGCCGGAGTAGGAGTCGTAGCGTCCGCCGACGCTCACGAGCCACTTCTCACGCAGACGGACCTCGTCCTGGCCGTAGGCGGCGAACACGCGGGTGGTCACGTCGGAATCCCAGTTACCGGTGGGGTCCTCCTCGAACGCCTCGCCCTGCGCCTGTTGCGCGTAGTCACGAAACTCGAGACCGCCGGTGAGCGTCTGGCGTCCCGGAAGGCGACGGGTCGCGCGGCCCTCGGCGCCCCACCACGTACCGTAGCCGTAGTCCGTGGACAGGACGTTCGGCGCGCCTTCGATTGATGACTCGTAGGGATAGGTCCCGTCGTAACGGTAGGTATCGGCGTACGCTCGAACCGCGTATTCAGTCCCGCGCCACGAACGGTCGAGCGCGGCGTCGATGAACCCGCGCGAATCATCGGTCACGAACCGGTCGTCATTGAACGCGGTACCGAAGGCTGCGGTCGGCACCGTTTTCTCGCGCCGGCCGTACGCTCCGGTAATCGTGAAGTCGCGGTAGCTCGCGCGCCCGCTGACCGTTCGCAACGAATCGTTGTCGATGTGGCTGGCGATGCCGTTGTTCGTGGACGGGTCGTCGAACTCCGGGTAGTACAGCTCATCGTACCCGTCGACGGTCTCGACGCCGGCGGCGAACGACAGGTCGAGCCCGTTCCGGAACCGTCGTCCTGCGATGCCGCCAACTTTCGTGCGTCCGAGGTTGCCGACGCCCGCGCGCACGGCGACGCCGTTGACGTCTTGCCCGCGCTTCGTGGTGATGTTGACCACGGCAAAGAACGCGCTCGTGCCGTACAGGGCCGACGCCGGTCCGCGGATGACTTCCACGCGCTGGAACGTCGCCGGATCGAGGCCGAGCTCTCGGCCGGCCGGCGCCTGATCGAAGACGGCGTCGTTGATCCGGTGCCCGTCCACGACAAGCAGGATCCGGCTGTTGTAGTCGCCGGGACGCGCAAAGCCGCGGGCACCCACGTACGAGTAGTTCCGGTCGTCGGTGACGAACAGTCCGCGCACGCCACGCAGAATGTCGGCCAGAGTTCGATAGCCGTGACGGCTGATGTCCTCGGCCGTCACGATGGTGACCGACGAGGGCGCTTCCGTGATGGGTTGCACCCGGCGGGACACGCCGAACACGCGTTCGACGCGGACGTTCATCAGATCCTCGAGGCTGAGGTCGGACAAGTCTTCGGCCGTTTGAGCCCATCCCTCTCGGGTGGCGCCCAATAGGACACCGATCGCGAGCCCGCCGATTGCCAGCCGCTTCACGATGAGTCGATCTCTCAGCCTAGTCACACGTGGCCTCTCGTCTGGCCGGCAGGCTCCTTCTGTGTCGCGCGAAGCGCGACCGCCAGACGGTCCGCCTCGTGCTTCAGGTGCTGCCACGCCGGCATTGCCTCCGCCAAGGTTCCCTGTTCACCGATGACTTCGAGTGCACGCGCCGCGTCCGTCACCGGCCCTGCCGCCAGATTGCTCGCCGCACCTTTCAGCCGATGCGCGGCGGCGCGCACTTCATCCGCGTCGTTCCGCTCAACCGCCGTCCGCAGTCTGTCGACGAGCGACGCGCTGTCCTGGATGAACAAATCGATCACTTCGCGGAGCAGTTGATCATCGCCCTCGAGACGGCGCAGCACTTCCACGCGGTCGAAGGCCGTCTCCACGTCGATGGGTGCCTCCAGCCGCCGCGGGCGGCAACGCCGCGCCGACGTCGATGAGGGCGTAAAGCTTTCGTGCGTCGATCGGCTTCGTCAGGTAGTCGTCCATGCCGGCTGCCAGGCATTTCTCACGGTCGCCCGGCATCGCGTGCGCCGTCATCGCGATGATGCGGATGTGGTCGCCGTGCTGCTGCTCGTTGGCGCGAATGATGCCCGTCGCTTCGAGTCCGCCCATGCCCGGCATCTGTATATCCATGAGGATGAGGTCGAACGACTCGCGCGCGAGCGCTTCGAGCGCTTGTTGACCGCTCTCGACCACCGTCGCGTGGTGGCCCCGCTTCGCGAGAAGCGCCACGGCCAGTCGCTGGTTGACCGGGTTGTCTTCGGCCACGAGCACCTTCTGCGGACGGGTGGGGGCCGGTGACGCGGGCTCCTCGACCTGTCGTAGCTTCGTGTGTCCGGCGGCCTCGACGCGACTGACGCGGCCGTCCGGATCGAGGAGGTCGGCGATCAGACGGAACAACTCTTCGTTGCGGAACGGTTTCGAGAGGCAGGCTTCGACGCCGCGTTCTCGCAGCCGCGCCGCCTCTCCCGGGACGGCCGACGACGAGAGAATCGCGATGGCCGTGTCGACGAGCTCCGATCGGTGCTGGATCTCCTCAGCGACCGTGAGCCCGTCCATGTCCGGCATGTGCATGTCGAGCAGGACGATCTCGAACGGGCGCCGCGCCCTGGCGGCCGCGCTCAACACGTCGAGCGCCGCCTGGCCGCTTTCGACCGCGTGCGGCTCCGCGCCCCAGCGCACGAGCTGCTCGGTGAGAATCCGGCGGTTGATCGCGTTGTCATCCACGATGAGGATGCGGACCGGCGGCAGCCGGAACGCGGCGGGACGCTCCGACGGCGACTCTCCCAGTTCGAAGCCGACCTCGACGTGGAACGTGCTGCCCTTGCCGTCTTCGCTCTCGACCCAGATGCGCCCGTGCATGAGCTCCACCAAGCCACTGCAGATCGAGAGCCCCAGCCCGGTTCCGCCAAAACGCCGGGTCGTCGATCCATCGGCCTGGCTGAAGGCCTCGAAGATCGCGGCGTGCTTCTCCGGCGGAATACCGATGCCTGTGTCCTGCACGAAGAGGTGGAGAATCGAGCGCGAGCCCTCGCGCCGGTCCTCGCTCACTTCAACGAGGACGTGCCCATTGCTCGTGAACTTCACGGCGTTGCCGACGAGATTCGCGAGCACCTGTCGAAGCTTGCCGGAGTCGCCGACGAGATATTCGGGGACGTTCGACTGAACGTTGCCGATGAGCTCGACGCCGTTCTGGTACGCGGCGACCGTGAACGGCTTGACCGCCTGGTTGACGATGTCCCGGACCGAGAAGTTGATTTTCTCGAGCTCGACCTTGCCGGCCTCAATCTTCGAGAAGTCGAGGACATCGTTGAGGATGGCGAGGAGCGCCTCGGCCGAGAATTTCACCGTCTCGAGATACTCACGTTGCTCGCCGGTCAGCGCCGTGCCGAGCGCCAGCTCGGTCATGCCGATGATGCCGTTCATCGGCGTGCGGATCTCGTGACTCATGTTCGCGAGGAACTCGCCCTTGGCCCGGCTGGCGGCCATGGCGCGGTCGTGCTCGCGGACGAGCTCCTGGTTGACCGTCCGCAGTTCCGCGGTGCGCGACTCGACCGTCGCTTCGAGCCTCGCGCGATGCTCGAGCAGTTCCTCGTCGCGCGTCTGGATCTCGGACAGCATCTTGTTGAACCCGCTGATCAGCTTCCCGACCTGGTCGTCACTCGTGGCTTCGGCGCGCACGTCGTAGCGGCGATCCTCGGTCACGATCCGGGTGATTTCCGTCAGGTGCTGGAGCGGGGCCGACACGGCGCCCTGGAGCAGGAACGTCAACGCGATCGTGATCAACAGCGCCGTCGCGAGGACCACCGCGACCACGGTGATGACCGACGTCGAGCGCGCGCGCAGCTCCGCGATATCCGACTCGACATACACGTGCCCGACGATCTGTCCATCGAGCCGGATGGGTCGCGCCAGCCGCAGCACCTTGTCGGTGAACTCGGACCAGGCGGCGCTGTTCGTCGCGCCAGCCGGCGGCGTGCACGACGAACGGCCTCGCCGGAACCCGAGGCGGCGTTCTCGTACTGAGCAAAGATCGAGCTGATCGGCCGCGACAATGGCGGCACGAAGCACGTGCGGGTTCGCCGTGAACGCGGACAACGTTTCGCCGGCGTTCTTGCGGTCGCCGAACGACAGGGCCGCGGTCGAGTTGGATCCGACGACCTCCGCCAGCATCCCGATGTCACGCTCGAGCCGGCCGCGCGCGTCACGTGCGTCGTACCGCACGAGCAACACGCCGGCGACCACCAGCGCCACGGTCGTGGCCGCCGCGCTGATGAAGGCGAGCTTCCGCACGAGCGGCATTCGCGACATGACGAGACCAAGCCAGCGTCCCATGGTCATTCCTTCACAATCACCGCGAGTTTGAGCAGCAGCGAACTGACGTGGAGGCGCGCGCGCTCGGCGGCTTGTGGATTGACGGAGAACTTCATCGAGCCGTCTTCGAGAAAGAGCTGAATCGTTCCTCCGCGCTTGGCAAAGTCTTCGGCGTCGCTGATGGCCAGCACGCTGCGTCCTCGCAGGGCCGCGATGAGCGCCGCCATCCGCCGCGCATCGAGATCGGTCGACGTACAGCACGCCGCACTCAGCCGGCACGGCGCCCGGCTGCACCTGCATGACGGTGATCGGTCGCGCGGTGGCCGGCCGCGCCAGACACGACGCGCGCCACCGCCTGAGCGACCGGCGGGTCAGCCAGACACATGGTCAGCGGAGATTCGGGCGCCAGGACGTCGGCGGGCCAATCCACGAAGTTGACGAACTTGATGAGAAACGCGGCCGTCACCGCCGGCGCCGACGCGGTGATCGTCTGTGCCCGCAGCGCACCCGTGCCGAGCACGGCGAGCGTCGCGGCGACCGCGACGAGCCGGGCCAGCCGGCTCACACGTCCACCACGATGGGGGTAGAGGAATGCCGGCATCCTGCTAGGTCACCGAGGCCGGATCGACGTCGACGATGGTGCGTTTCTTCAGCTCGGCGCGCGCGTCGAGGGCAGCCACGACAGCCTCCCGCATCGCGCGGCGGCGGCGGCCCTTGATGAAGAACTGCGCGCGGTATTCGTTCCTGACCTTGGCGAGCGCGGCCGGCGCCGGCCCGAGAACCTGACCGACAGACGAGGCGCGGACACGCGCGGCGAGATCGGCCGCGCCTTCCATCGCGGATTCGAGGGAACGGCCCTTCACGACAACGTTGATCAGGGCCGTGTCCGGCGGATAGTGCATGGCGCGGCGAAACTCCATCTCGCGGTCGAAGAACGACTGATAGTCCTGACGAGCCGCGGCGCGCACGCTGTAGTGATCGGGATAGAGGGTCTGCACGATGGCCTCCCCCGGCGTCTCGCCGCGGCCCGCGCGTCCGACGACCTGCGTCAACAACTGAAATGTCCTCTCGGAGGCCCGAAAATCCGCCATTCCCAGCCCGACGTCCGCCGAAACCACCCCGACCAGGGTGACTCCCGGGAAGTCGTGCCCTTTGGCGATCATCTGGGTCCCGACCACGATGTCGAGCTCGCGGTCGGCCACGGCGGTAAGGAGCCTCGCAATCGCGCCGCGCCGCCGGGTCGTATCGCGGTCCAGCCGGCCGATTCGCGCCGAGGCGAATGTTTGACGAAGATCGGCCTCCAGCCGCTCCGTGCCAAAGCCGGACTGCTCGAGGTAGTCCCCGCCGCACTCCTCACAGTGTTTCGGCAGGCGAGCCCCGTAGTTGCAGTAGTGACACCGGAGAAGCCGGGCCGCCTTGTGAAAAGTCAGGTGAACGCTGCAGTTCGGACACTCCATCGAGGTGCCGCACTGGCGGCAGAAGACCGCCGTCGCGAAGCCCCGTCGATTCAGCAGGACAAGGGATTGTTCGCCTCGGCTGAGGCGCTCCCCAATCGCCTCGAGGAGGGCCGCGCTGAATGTGACCAACCGCCCGGCCGAGGCCATCTCCTTACGCATGTCGACGATGCGCACCTCGGCCATCGGGCGGTCCAAGACACGTCGCGAGAGGTCGACGCGCTCGTACCGCCCGCTCGCGGCGTTGGCGGCCGACTCCAGCGACGGCGTCGCGCTGCCCAGCACGACGAGCGCGCGCTGCATCTGTCCGCGCATCACCGCCACGTCGCGCGCGTGGTAGCGCGGCGTTTCCTCCTGCTTGTACGACGGCTCGTGCTCCTCATCCACGACGATGAGTTCCAGCCGGTCGACCGGTGCGAAGATCGCCGACCGAGTGCCGATGACGATGTCCACGTCGCCTCGCCGGATGCGATGCCACTGGTCGTGCCGTTCACCTTCCGAGAGACCGCTGTGCTGCACGGCGACGCGCGAGCCCGCCCGCGCGCGGAACTGCCCGACGAGTGCCGGCGTCAGCGCGATTTCCGGCACGAGGAGGAGCACGCGGCCGCCCCGCCGCACCACGTGTTCCGCGAGACGCAGGTACACCTCCGTCTTGCCGCTGCCCGTGACGCCTCGCAGGAGCGCCACGCGGAACTGGCGCTCGTCGGCGCGTTGACGCAGCCGATCCAGGGCGGCGGCCTGCTCGGCCGTGAGTTCGAGCGGCAGCGCCGGCGACGTGCGAAGGCTCCAGTGACTGCCGCGTCCGGCTTCGCCCGCGAACGGATCGCGCTCCGCGATCTCGTCGCGCACGCGCACGGCGCCGGTCTCGGCGAGGCGCCGGACGGTCGCGGCGCTGACGCCGGCCTGCGTGAGCTCCGCGAGCGGAACGCCGCCCGCGCGCGCGGCAAGAAGCCGCAGGGCTTGCTGCTGGCGTTCGCCGCGCACAGTGCCGGATGGCGCGCCCGCGGCAAGCTCGACGACACGCCGCATCCGAAACGGCGAGGCCTCGGCCCGGCGCGCGGCCGGCGGCATCGCGTTCACGAGCGTGTCGCCCGGACCGGCCGCGTAGTACTCACCCATCCAGAGCGCCAGGTCGACGATGGCCGGCGGCAGGAACGGCTCATCGTCGAGGACGGCGACCACGTCCTTGATGGTCGCGGGACGACGCCGCGTCAGCCGGGCCGACGACGCACCCCGTGACGGTGCGCGATCCCAGCGGAACCTGCACGCGCGCCCCCTTGGGTGGCGCGTCGGCTCGCCCCGTCACGCGGTACGTGAGCACGCCGAGACCGGGGACCGGCACGGCGACGGCAATGAGATGTTCAGTCGTGTTCAGCGAGGAGGGCACGCACTTTCTTCATGTCTTCCCAGACGTCGCGCTTACGGTCCGGGCTGCGGAGGAGAAACGCCGGGTGGAACGTCGGGACGAGCTTCGATCCGCCGCGAAACTCGTGGACGCGGCCACGGAGCCGCGAGATGGGCGCATCGGTGCCGAGCAGCGTATGCGCCGCGAACGTGCCGAGGGCGACGATGACGCGCGGTCGAATGATGTCGATCTGGCGGAACAGAAAGGGCTGGCAGGTGGACACTTCCTCCGGCGCCGGATTCCGGTTGCCGGGCGGCCGGCACTTGATGACGTTGGCGATGTACACGTCGCCCGCGCGAGACCGATGGCTTCGATGATTTTGGTCAGGAGCTGTCCGGCTCGTCCGACAAACGGCTCGCCCTGGACGTCTTCGTCCGCGCCCGGCGCTTCGCCGACGAACATCAGCTGTGCTGCCGGGTTCCCCACGCCGAACACCACCTGCTTCCGGCCTTGCGTGTGCAGCATGCAGCGGGTGCAATCGCCGATCTCCTCGCGCAGCGCTTTGAGCGCGCTTCCCGGGTCGGTCACGGTTGAAGGGGCGGACTCGGCTGGCAGATCGGCTGGTGGAGGCATCACGATACGCGCGGGGGACAGAATCGGCGTCACGCTGACGCCAGGACGCGTCGCGCGACACGCCCTGGATGCCGAAGCTCTCGAACAAACGCAGATGGTCGGCGACCGCACGCCTGTCGATCATGCGTGACCGATCACGCCCGCGCCGGGGCGGCGGTTTCGGGCGAGAGCGCCTGCTCTACGCGGTCCATGACGATCCCGGCGACCTCGTCCTTCGACATCAGCGGGAAGCGGCTCGGAACCGGTGTGAGACACGAGCGTGACCTGGTTCGTGGTCACTTCGAACCCGGAGCCGGGCGCGAGCACGTCGTTCGCGACCACGAGGTCGACACCTTTGGCGAGGAGCTTCCGGCGCGCTGCAGCCTCGACGTCGCCCGTCTGTGCCGCAAATCCGACGAGCACCGGCCGGGTGCGCTCGCCACGCCAGCGGCCCAGGTCCGCGAGGATGTCCACCGTGCGGACCAGCTCGAGGTGGAGGTCGCCGCCCTTGTCGATCTTGTCCGGCCGTGCGCCGTCGGCCGGCGTGTAGTCGGCGACCGCCGCGGACATGATGATGACGTCCACTCCATCCGCGCGCGCGACGACGGCGGCGTGCATGTCCCGTGCGCTTCGCGTCCGCACGACTTCGTGAACCGCCGGGGGATCGACGTCGGTCGGTCCCGCGATCAGCGTGACCTCGGCTCCGCGCGCGTGCGCGGCCCGCGCCAGCGCGAAACCCATCCGGCCGCTGGATCGGTTGCCGATGAAGCGCACGGGATCGATGTCTTCGATCGTCGGCCCCGCCGTCACGAGAATCCGGCGGCCGGACAGACGGCCGGGACGTGCGAGCAACGCCTCAGCCGACGGCCACGATCGTGTCCGGCTCCGCGAGACGGCCCGCGCCGACCCAGCCGCACGCGAGGTATCCCTCGCCGGGGTCGACGAAGTTCACGCCACGCGCGCGAAGCGTGGCGACGTTTGCCTGCGTCGCGGCGTGGTCCCACATGTTCGTGTTCATGGCGGGCGCCAGGAGCACGGGGGCGCGCGTGGCAAGGTACAGCGCGGACAGAAAGTCGTCCGCCAGGCCGTGCGCGAACTTCGCGAGGCTGTTGGCGGTGGCCGGGGCGACGAGCAGCAGATCGATCGTCGACGCGAGCGCGATGTGTTCGATGTTGGCGTTGGCGCCAGGCGCGAACTGTACTCGTGATGACCGGCTCGCGCGTGATGGCCTCGAACGTCAGCGGGCCGACGAACCGCCGCGCGTTGCGCGTCATCACCGCCTGCACGCGGTGCCCGCGCTTCTGGAGCAGCCGTGCGACCTCGACAGACTTGTAGGCGCCGATGCCCCCAGTGACGCCGAGGCCGACGAAGGCCATGCTCTAGGCCTCGGTCGGTGCCGGCGGCACCTTCTCGACGGATCCGGACTGGACTTCCTGCAATGCGCGACGGGCCGGCTTCGGCGATCCGTCGACCTTCGGCACGCACCCCTGGAGAAGCTGCCGCGCCCGGGCGGCCGCGACTGTCACGTACTCGAACGAGTTCTTCGGCCGGCTCGTCGGCCGAGGGCTGTCACTCATGGCTCTTACTCCTATTTTCTTCTTCGCGAAACGTGCTGACGATGCGATCGATCACGCCTTGCTTGCGGACGCGACGCGCTCGCTCGGCCGCGACAATCGCCGCGATCTCGCTCACGCACCGGTCGAGTTCGTCGTTGATGACGACGTAGTCGTATTCGTCCACGGCGTCGACTTCGGCGCGGGCGGTGGCCAGGCGCCGTTCGATCGACGCCGGCGGATCCTGATTCCTGCCGCGCAACCGCTCAGCCAGCACGTCATACGATGGCGGCAGCACGAACACCGCCACCGAATCTCGAGTCCGTTCCCGGACTTGCCGGGCGCCCTGCACGTCGATCACCAGCGCCAGATCCACGCCGGAGGCAAGCGCCGCGGCGGTATCGCGGCGGGACGTTCCGTACAGGTTGCCGAAGATATCGGCCCACTCCAGGAACTCGTCCCGGCGGACCATGCCTTCGAAGACCTCGCGGCTCACAAAATTATAGTCGACGCCGTCAATTTCGCCCTGTCTGGCGGCTCGCGACGTGTATGACCGTGACTGCCGCAGGTGCGGGCACCGCTCGACGAGCCGCTCGACCACGGTCGTTTTTCCCGTCCCGGACGGGGCGGAAATGACGAACAGCAGCCCCGGCTGGACGGCACGGCTCACTCGACATTCTGGACCTGCTCCCGGATCCGCTCGAGCTCCGCCTTGGCCGCGATGACCGTGTCGGTGGCGTGGACGTGCTCGACCTTCGATCCGATGGTGTTGACCTCCCGGTTCATCTCCTGCACCAGGAAGTCGAGCTGGCGGCCGCACGGTTCGGGCGCCGCGGCCAGGCCGCGCCAGTGTTCGATGTGACTCCGCAGGCGGACGACCTCCTCGTCGATATCCGACCTCGAGCACGAAGCGCACCAGTTCCCGAGCCACCGCGCCCGGGTCGCCACGCAGGTCGGCCGGCAGAGTGTCGAGCCGTTCGCGCAGTCGCGTCTCGAACTGGCGCTGCCCTTCCTTGGCCGGCCGTCTCGACCACGCCCACGAGGCGCTGCATCGTCGACAACCGTTCGCGTCAGGTCGGCCTCAATCAGACGCCCTTCCGTCTCGCGCATGGTCGACGAGCGCGCCGACGGCCTGCTCCAGCGCGCCGATGGTCAGCTCGGCCACTGCGGGCGCGGGGCCCGTCCCGAAGGTGGCTGCCGGACGAACCTCGACGGCGTGCGGAATGTGAAGAAGGTCCGACACCGTCAGGCTGCCGGTGATCGATCCGCGCTTGCGCAGCGAGGTGATGGCGCTTTCGACGCGCTCCACGAGGCGCTCATCGACGACGACCTGGCGCTCAGGCAGGAGCGTGGACTCGACCACCACGGTGACCTCGACGCGGCCGCGCGCGAGCCGCTCGGACACGGTCGTTCTGATGCGCGCCTCGAGGGCGGCGAGCGACGAGGGCGCCTTGATCGCGAGGTCGAGAAACCGATGATTGACCGACTTCAGCGTGACATGAACCGTCTGGTCCGTCTCGCTGCGGCTCACGGCCGCAAACCCCGTCATCGAACGAATCACAACACTTTCTCCGGCTCCTCGAACGCCTGAAGGGCATACAGCTTCGCATAGACGCCGCCGGCGCGTCCGACGAGCTCGTCGTGCGTGCCGATCTCGGCGATGCGTCCGGCCTCGACCGCCAGGATGACGTCGGCGCGCCTGACGGTCGACAGCCGGTGCGCGATCACGAACGTCGTGCGATTCCGCATCAGGTTGGCCAGCGCGTCCTGCACCAGCAGCTCGGACTCGGCGTCGAGCGACGAGGTCGCTTCGTCGAGAATGAGCAGCGGGCTGTCCTTGAGGATGGCGCGCGCGATCGCCAGCCGCTGGCGCTGGCCGCCCGAGAGCAGCTGGCCGCGCTCGCCGATGCGCGTCGCGTAGCCTCTGCGGCAGCTGGGCGATGAACTCGTGCGCGTGCGCGGCCCGAGCCGCGGCTTCGATCGGCGTCCTGCGGCGCGTCCGGCACGCCGTAGGCGATGTTGGCGCCGATCGTGTCGTCAAACAGCACGGTCTCCTGCGTCACAAGCGCCACCTGCGCCCGCAGCGACGCCAGCGTGACGTCGCGCATGTCGATGCCGTCGATCAGAATGGCGCCTTCGCGTGACGTCGTAGAACCGCGGAATCAGGTTGACGAGCGTCGTCTTGCCCGCGCCGCTCAGGCCGACGAGCGCGACGAGCTGGCCGGCGCGAACCGTGAAGGACGCGCGGCTGCAGCGCCAACCGGTCGGGACGGTCGTCGTACGCGAAGCTGACGTCGCGGAACTCGACGGAGTGCCGCATCCGCGCCATCGGTTTCGCGCCCGGCCGCTCGTGCACCTCGGTGTGGGTGTCGAGCATGCGAGAAGATGCGTTCGCTCGCGGCGATCGTCTGCTGGATGCTCGCGTTCACGCGGCTCAGCTTCTTGATCGGGCCGTACATCATGAACGCCGCGCCGAGAAACGCCGCAAAGTCGCCCGCGGTCAGCGCGCCGGCCTGAATGCGTGTGGCGCCATAGCCAGAGCGCGCCGACGGCCGCGATTCCGCCGATGAACTCCATCGAGCGGCGGCAGCGCCGCGAGCGAGCCCGTGATCTTCATGTTCGTGCGGTACAGCTGCTTCGGTGGCCTCGCCGAAGCGCGCCGCTTCCCGCCCTCGGCGCCGAACGCCTTCACGATGCGCTGGCCGGCAAACGTCTTCGGTGGCGAGATGCGTGACGTGCTCGAGCTCTTCCTGGCCGCGGCGGGTCGTTCGGCGCACGCGCTGTCCCAGACGCACGAGCGGGTACACGACGAGCGGCGCGGCCACGATCACGACGAGCGCCAGCCGCCAGTCGAGCTAGAACAGCAGCGCGGCGTAGCCGACCACGGCCAGCGACTCGCGTGACAGATCGGCCAGCGTCTCGGAGACGGCGGTCTGCACCTGGTTGACGTCGTTCGTGATGCGCGAGACGAGCTGGCCGGACGTGCGGCCGGCAAAGAATGCGGCGGACTGGCCGAGGATGTGCCGGTGGAGGCGGTTGCGGAGATCGCGCACCACGCGCTGGCCGACGTCCGCCATGAGGAAGCTGGAGCCGTACCCGCCGACGCCCTTGAGGAAGTACGCGACCAGAATCTGACCGCCGATGATCCCGGCCGCGCCGCGCGCGATATCGTCGCCCACCGTTGAGGTCTGACCTTGCTGCACGGCGAACAGGCCGTCGACGACGGCGTTGATCATCCACGCCAGGTACGCCGAGCCGACGGCGTAGACCACCATCGCGCCGAACGCGACCATGAGCCGGCCGCGATACGGGCGCGGCGTAGCGAAGCAGACGAAGGAGGTCGTTCACTCCGGTCCTGTCAGCTCCTCGCGTGTCAGACGTCGAATACCCAGCGGATGGCGCTCGTGCCATCGCCAGGCGGTGTCCACGATGTCGTCCAGCGAACGCGTCGCGCGCCAGCCGAGCTCGCTGCGCGCCCGATCGCTCTTCGCGACGAGGCGCGCCGGATCCCCCGGCCGTCGTCCGCTCACACGGTGCGGCACCGGACGTCCGGCCGCGCGCTCGATGGCGTCGATCACCTGGCGCACGGACATGCCCGTGCCGCTGCCGAGATTGTATGCGCCGGAGACTCGCCGCCCGCCTCGAGACGGCGGAGCGCCGCGCACGTGGGCGTCCGCCAGGTCGGTCACGTGGACGTAGTCGCGAATGCACGTGCCGTCCGGCGTCGGGTAGTCGTCGCCGAACACGGTGAAGTCGGCGCCGCCGGGCCGCCGCGGCGATCGCCCGCGGGATCAGGTGCATCTTCGGGATCGTGGTCTTCGCCGATCAGGCCGTCCGCATCGGCGCCGGCGGCGTTGAAGTACCGGAGCGCCGTCCAGCGGATGCCCGAGGCCCGCTCGACGTGCGGAAGCGCGCGCTCGACCGCGAGCTTCGTCTCGCCGTACGCATTGATCGGGCTGCTGCGGGTGGGTCTCGTCGAATCGGCGCGTCGGTCTCGCCGAAGATGGCGCACGTGGACGAGAACACGAAGCGAGCGCACGCCGATTGCGGCCATCGCCGCGAGCACGCTCAGCGTGCCGGTCACGTTGACGCGGTAGTACACGAGCGGCTCTCGCACGGACTCGCCGACGTCGAGCCGCGCCGCGAAGTGCATGACGGCCGTCAGGCCGAGCCGTCGCCATGCGCCCGTCCCAGCGTCGCGCCGTCGAGCATGTCGCCCTCGACGAGCGTGATCGACCGGCCGGGCGAGGCGCGCCGCGATCCGCTCGACCGCTTCGCGGTGGCCCGCCGACAGGTCGTCGTAGACGACGACGTCGTAGCCGGCGGCCGCGAGGCCCTTGACCGCGTGGCTGCCGACGTACCCGGCGCCACCGGTGACGAGGACCACGCTCATGGACGGCCGATCGACCAGTAGGTGAAGCCGAGGCCGCGGATCTGCGGCGGATCGAAGATGTTGCGGCCGTCGAAGATCACCGGCTGCCGCATGAGCTGCTTCATGCGCGCGAAGTCCGGCTCGCGGAACTCGTTCCACTCCGTGACGATGAGCAGCGCGTCGGCCTTCGTGAGCGCGTCGTACGCGTTCGGCCGCATACGTGATCCGCTTCTTGAAGATTCGCTCGGCGACGCCGCGCGCCTCCGGATCGAACGCCCGGACCTTCGCGCCGCGCTTGAGCAAGCCCTCGATGATCGGAACGGCCGGCGCCTCGCGCATGTCGTCGGTGCGCGGCTTGAACGACAGGCCCCACACCGCGATCGTCTTGCCCTTGAGCGTTCGGCCGAAGTGCTGGTCGAGCTCGACGAGCAGTTTCTGCTTCTGGGTCTCGTTGACCTCTTCGACCGCGTGGAGAATGCGGAACTTGTAGTTCTGGTCGGCCGCGAACTTGATGATCGCCTGCACGTCCTTCGGAAAGCAGCTGCCGCCGTAGCCGACGCCGGGAAACAGGAAGGCCGGCCCGATGCGCTTGTCGCTGGCCATCGCCTGGCGCACCTTGTCCACGTCGGCGCCGAAGCGCTCGCAGACGTTGGCGATCTCGTTCATGAACGAGATGCGCGTCGCGAGCATCGCGTTCGCCGCGTACTTGCAGAGCTCGGCGCTCGCGGTGTCCATCACCATGATCGGCGCGCCGGTGCGCGTGAAAGGGCGGTACAGCTCGCGCATCAGCTCCGCCGCGCGCGAGTCGCTCGCGCCAATCACGACGCGATCGGGCTTCAGGAAGTCCTCGACGGCCGCGCCCTGCTTCAGGAACTCCGGGTTGCTGACGACGCTGCACTCGAACCGGGTTTCCTTCCGGATGGCCTCGTGCACGAGCTCGGAGGTGCCCACCGGCACCGTGCTCTTGTCGACGATGACCTTGTAGCCGTTCATCGCCCGCGCGATGTCGCGGGCCGCCGCCAGCACGTGCTGCAGGTCGGCCGACCCGTCTTCGCCCATCGGGGTGCCGACCGCAATGAACATGACCTCGGACTTCTTCACGGCGTCCGGCAGGGCCGTCGAGAACGTCAGCCGCTTCTTGGCGCGGTTGCGCCGGACCAGCTCCTCGAGACCCGGCTCGTAGATCGGGATCTTGCCGGCGTTGAGCGCCCGGATCTTCGCCCCGTCCTTGTCCACGCAGATGACCTCATTGCCGGTCTCCGCGAAGCAGGCCCCCACGACCAGCCCGACATACCCCGTTCCGACGACCGCGAGTCTCATGAATGCCTCAGCCTCCGCATCGAAAAACTCCTCAACCTAACATGCACGCGGAAAGCCTGTCAATCGATTGACAGATAAGGACTTGCGCCTGCAGCCGTCGAGAGCGCGTGATAGCATCCGCCGACTTCCGTTGTGCGGATTCTCGTCGACTACAGACCCGCGCTTCGCGAGCGAACCGGCGTCGGCGAATACGTCCATCAGGCGGCCACGGCGCTTGTGGCGACGGCGCCGGCCGGCGAATCCCTGGTCCTCTTCTCGGCCTCCTGGAAGGATCGCCTGCGTCCGGACGTCGTTCCGGGCGCGTCGGTGGTCGATCGACGCATTCCGGTCCGCCTGCTGAACCGGCTGTGGCATCGGCTCGAATGGCCGCCGGTCGAGCGGTTCTCGGGTCCCGTCGACGTCGCACAGTCTGCCCATCCGCTCCTGATTCCGTCCCGGCACGCGCGTCCAGCTCGTCACGGTCCATGACCTGGACTTCCTCGACCACCCCGAACGAACCCGCGCCGAAATTCGGCGCGACTATCCCGCGCTCGCGCCCGGCCACGTCCGCCGGGCCGATCGCGTGGTCGTCGTCTCGGAGCACACCGCGAGCGAAGTCGAACGGCGGCTCGACGTCCCGCGCGCCCGCATGTCCATCTGCCCGCCCGGCGTGCCGCCCTGGCCCATGCGGGAGCGTGAACCGGCCGCGGGAGGATGTGTGCTGTTTCTCGGCACCCTCGAGCCCCGCAAGAACGTCGGTGTTCTCGTGGATGCCTACGAACGACTGCTGGCCAGGCGGCCTGACGCGCCCCCGCTCGTGCTGGCCGGCCGCGTGACTCCTGAGGCTGAGGCCATCGTGAGCCGGACCCGCCGTTCCCCGCTCGCGGGTCGCATCGAGGTCCTTGGATACATCGCCCCCGAACGGCGGCTCGAGTTGTACCGGCGGGCACTCGTGTTCGTGCTGCCTTCACACACCGAGGGATTTGGCATGCCTGCGGCCGAAGCCATGATGGCGGGCGTGCCGGTCATCGCCGCCAACCGAGGCGCGCTGCAGCAGACGGTCGGATCGGCCGGCCGACTGATCGATCCTGACGATGCCGAGGCGCTGAGCCGCGCGCTCGACGAGGTCCTGGCGGACCAGGCGCTTCGCGATCGGATGCGCGACGCCGGGCGTCGTCATGCCGAGCAGTTCACCTGGGCGAGGACCGCGAGGTCACTGCGGGAAGCCTGGTCGCTCGCCGTTGAGGAACGGACACGCCGTCGTGGCTGACCGCTCGCGTTCACATCGGCGTGGACGGCCGAGAGCTCATCGGCCAGCCGACGGGCGTCGGCCGCTATGTCGAGCGCGTGCTTCGCGAATGGACCAGCCGATCCCGCATTTCGCCACCGCGTATCCGTGTTTCTGCCGGCGCCGCCTCCGGCGCGCCTGACCGCGCTCGGACCCGCGATCCAGTGGCGCGTGGAGCGAGTCGCGGAACAGCGGCACGCTCTGGGAACAGACTCGCCTGCCCCGCGCGATCGGCGAGGCCGGCGTCGAGGTCTTCTTCGCCGCCGGTTACACGGCGCCGCTCCGCTCGCCTTGTCCGTTCGTCGTGGCGATCTACGACGTCTCGTTCGCGGCTCACCCGGAGTGGTTTTCCTGGCGTGAGGGCATGCGACGGCGGTGGCTGACGGCTCGCGCGGCCCGCGGCGCCCACTCGATCGTCACGATCTCGGAATTCTCCGCGGCGGAGATCGTCCGCTATTTCAAGGTCGACCGGGCGCGGATCCGTATCGCGCCGCCCGGGCCTCCGGACGTTTCGCCGGCGGCGGCGTCCGGACGCGATCCCGTCGTGCTGTTTGTCGGCTCTCTGTTCAATCGCCGGCACATCCCGGAGCTCATCGAGGCCTTCGCGCTCGTCGTTGGAAAACAGCCCGACGCCCGCCTGATTCTCGTCGGAGCCAACCGCACGAACCCGCCGATCGATCCGCGCGCGATTGCGGCCACGCTCGGCGTCGCTCATGCCGTGGACTGGCGCGAATATGTGAACGACGCCGATCTCGATCGGTTGTACGCGTCCGCGCGTGTGTTTGCCTTCCTGTCGGACTACGAAGGCTTTGCCATGACGCCCATGGAGGCGCTGGCCCACGGCGTGCCGTCCGTGCTCATCGACACGCCCGTCGCGCGTGAGGTCTACGGCGATGGCGCGGTGCTCGTGCCTCTCGACACCCGCGCGATTGCCGCCGCGCTGGATGGGCTGCTCCACGACGCATCACGCCGAGACGGCACGCTTGCCGCCGGCCGTGGCCGGATGGGCCTGCTCTCGTGGACGCGCACCGCGTCCACTGTTCTCAAGGCGCTCGAAGCCGCCGCGCGATGACGACACCCAGCCCACTCAGTCTCGACGTCATCGTCGTGAGCCACAACACGCGAACGGATCTCGAGGCGTGTCTCGGGGCGCTCCACGCAGCGCCTCCGCGGACGCTCGGCCGAATCTTCGTCGTGGACAACGCGTCAACCGATGGGAGCCCGGAGTCGGTTCGCCGCGGATGGCCGCACGTCCGACTGATCGCGCTCGATAGGAATATTGGCTTCGGCGCGGCGAACAACGTCGCGATTCGCGAAAGCCAGGCGGCGCTGGTCCTGTTACTGAACAGCGACGCGATTGCTCCGCCCGACGCGATTGACACGCTGGCCGAGCGGCTCAGGGAGACAGGCGCCGTGGCCGCCGGGCCGCGCCTCGTGGACGACCACGGCCGGCCTGAGGTGTCGTTTGGTCCGATGCTGTCGCCGTGGAATGAGCTCGTGCAACGCGCGCGCGTTCGAGCGGCGCGCCGGCGAGGATCGCTCGGGCGGCGGTACGTCGCACGTCTCGTCTCTCGACGAGCGAGACGTGGACTGGGTCACCGGCGCGTGTCTGCTCGCGCACCGGCAGGCCGTTCTCGACGCCGGCCTCTTCGATGAGCGGTATTTCATGTACGAGGAGGACGTGGACCTCTGCGCCGCGCTGCGCGCCCGGGGCGGCCGCATCCTCTTCACGCCCCGGTCCGAGGTCGTTCATCGTCGCGGGCGTTCGATCCAGACGTCCGGCGCGAGCCTCACGGACCTCTACGACCAGAGCCACCTGCGGTTCTACGAGAAGCATCACCCCGGCTGGGCGCCCCTGCTCCGGTGGTGGCAGGCGCGGCGAAAACTGCTCGGGTGAGTTTTACGTCAGAACGTAAAACTCACCCGAGCAGTTTTCGCCGCAGTACAATCCTGCCGGTGCGCGTTGCGATCGATGCCCGCAAGCTCCACGACTACGGAATCGGCACCTACGTCCGAAACCTCGTCCACGAGCTGGCGCGGCAGCCACATGACGATCGGTACGTCCTGCTCTGCCGGCAGGAGGACGTCGACCACGTCCGGTCGCTCGGCCCGCGTTTCGAGCCGCTCGTCGAGCGGGCCGGCAACTACTCGATTCGCGAGCAGATCAGCATTCCGGCGGCCGTCCGGCGCGCCGGCGTGGACCTCTTTCACGCCCCCCACTACGTCGTCTCGCCGCTGACGCGCGTCCCGTATGTCGTGACGATTCACGACTGCATTCATCTTCGGTTTCCGCAGTACCTTCCCAACCGGTTGGCCTCGACCTACGCCCGCACGGTGATGGGCATCGCGGCACGCCGAGCCCGTCGGGTGCTCACCGTCTCGACGGCCTCGAAGCAGGACATCCTGCACTACCTGCGCATTCCTGCCGACAACGTGGAAGTGATCCACAACGCGCTCGACTCGCGGCTGGCCACGGCGCCGACCGCCGACGACATGGCGCGGGTCCGCGAACGGTTTCAGCTGAACTCGCCGTTCATCCTCTACGCGGGCAACATCAAGCCGCACAAGAACGTGGACCGGCTGATCGAGGCCTATTCGATTCTGCGCCGGCGGGGAGTCACCGAGGCCAAGCTCCTGATCATCGGCGACGAGATTTCGAAGTACCCGAACCTCCGCCGCCTGGTGCACCGGTTTCAGCTGCACCCGCACGTTCGCTTCTTCGGATTCGTGCCGGAAGAAACGCTCGCCGCCCTCTACCGGCTCGCCTCGGTGTTCGTGTTCCCGTCCTTGTACGAGGGGTTCGGTTTTCCGCCACTCGAGGCGATGGCGTCAGGCACGCCGGTCATCACGTCCAACGTGTCGTCGTTGCCCGAAGTGGTCGGCGACGCGGCCGTGCTCATCGATCCGATGGACGCCGGCGCGATTGCCGATGCGATGGCCGAGGTGCTCGGCAATGCCGCGCTCCGAGCCGACCTGGTGCGTCGCGGCCACGAGCGCGTGCGGATGTTCTCGTGGGAGCGATCCGTCGCGCGCGTGCGCGAGGTCTACGTCGAGCTGGCTGGGGGCGCCGTTGCCGCCCGATAGCGGTCCGCGCCCCCGCGTCGTGCTCGTGCACGACTGGCTCACCGGCATGCGCGGCGGCGAGAAGGTGCTGGAGTCGCTCTGCCGGATCTTTCCGGATGCGGACCTGCTCACCCTCGTGCACGTCAGGGGCGCGGTGTCTCCGGCGATCGAGGGACGGCGAATCCGCACGTCGTTCGTCCAGCGATTCCCGGCGCCGGCGCGCTTGTACCGCCACTACCTGCCGTTCTACCCGTCGGCGGTCGAGTGCTTCGATCTCGATGACGTGGACCTGGTGGTCTCGACGAGCCATTGCGCAGCCAAGTCCGTGGTGCCCACCGGCCGGGCGGTGCACATCTGCTACTGCCATTCGCCGATGCGGTACGCCTGGGATCAGTTCGACGCGTATTTCGGCCGCGAGCGGCTCGGTGACGGTCGGTCATGCGCTCGCGCGGCCGGTCATGGCGTGGCTGGCACGCTGGGATCGCGCGACGGCCCATCGGGTCAATCACTTCGTGGCCAATTCCCGGTTCGTTGCGGGGCGGATCGCGCGGTACTATAATCGTTCGGCGTCAGTCGTCCATCCTCCGGTGGATATCGCGTTCTTTACGCCCGGAGACGGACCGCCCGCGTCCTACTTCCTTGTGGTATCCGCCCTCGTGCCGTACAAGCGCATCGACGTGGCGATTCACGCCGCCAGCCGGCTCGGTGTTCCCCTGAAGGTCGTCGGCACGGGTCCCGACCTGCAGCGCCTCCAGTCCCTCGGTGGGCCGTCGGTCGAGTTCCTCGGGAACGTCGACGACACGTCGCTCCGCGACTTCTACAGGCAGGCGCGGGCGCTCGTGCTGCCGGCCGAAGAGGACTTCGGGATCGCGCCGGTCGAATCGCTGGCGTGCGGCCGGCCCGTCGTCGCGCTGGGCCGGGGCGGCGCGCTCGAGACCGTCCAGGACGGCGTCACCGGCCGGCTCGTCGCGGACCAGACACCTGACGCGTTCGCGGAGGCGATGCAGAGCGTGACGACCCGCTCCTTCGATCCGGGCGACATTCGACGGCACGCACTTCCGTTCGGCGTCGATCGGTTCGAGACCGCATTCCGCGCTCTCGTCGCTGACGCCGTTGCAGCCCGTCGCATGCTGAGGCGTCACAACCGCCTCCTCGTCGCGATCTACGTCTTCGCGGACTTCTTCGCGGCGACGCTGGCGTTCGTTCTGGCCTACCTCGTCCGATTCGAGACCGGCCTGCTCAACGCGCCTCTGGGCCAGCCGCCCCTCACCCGCTACATGATGCTCGCGCCGTTCATGGGCGCGGCGGCGGTCGTTGCGTTCCAGTTGCAGGGCCTCTATCGCCTGCGACGCGGCCGCACGCGCGTCGACGACTTCTTCGGGGTGCTCGTCGGCACGCTCCTCGCGACGTTGCTCGGCGTCATGGGCACGCTCTACGTCCAGACGTATCACCTCAGCGATGCGGATCGGACCGTCGGACTGCTCCAGGTCTCTCGGCCGGTGTGGGCGCTGTTCGTCGGCCTGACGGTCGTCTTCACGTACGCATCGCGCGAGGTCGTCCGCGACCTGCTGCAGCGCCGCTGGCGCCGGGGCATCGGCCTGAAACGCGTGCTCATCGTGGGCGTCGGCGAACTCGGCGGCATGGTGGCCGATCGCATCCTCGAGCACACGGAGCTCGGTTTCGTCCTGGTCGGATTCGTGGACGACCGGGCCAATGCGACCGACGCCATCGGGTATCGCGGTCTGCCGCTTCTCGGCACCGTTCAGGACCTGCCTGAGGTCGCCGTCCGCGAGAAGATCGACGAGATCTACGTCGCGCTCCCGATCGAAGAGCACGTGAAGATGCTCGGTGTCGTGGAGTTCGCGTCGCGCGAGTTCATCAACGTCCACGTCGTGCCCGACCTGCTGCAGTTCATCGCGCTGCGCGCCCGGCTCGAGGACCTCGACGGGCTGCCGCTCATCAGCGTCAACGACGTGCCGCTTCGCGGCTTCAACAGCGTCCTGAAGCGGACCGTGGACGTCGCGTTGTCGTTTGGCGTCCTCCTCGTCGGGGCCATCCCGGCGTTGATCATTGCCTTGCTGATCAAGCGGGGATCGCCCGGACCGGTCTTCTACCGCCAGGACCGGATGGGCCTCGACGGCAAGCAGTTCGCGGTCTACAAGTTCCGGTCCATGCCCGTGGACGCCGAAGACGCCAGCGGCCCCATCTGGGCGCGCGACGACGACCCGCGCGCGACGCCGATCGGGCGCTGGCTCCGCCGGCACGATGTGGATGAACTGCCGCAGTTCTGGAACGTTTTCATCGGCGACATGTCGATCGTCGGTCCGCGGCCCGAGCGGCCGTTCTTCGTCGAGCAATTCAAGCACCGGATTCCGCAGTACATGCTCCGGCACAAGGTCAAGGCCGGCATCACGGGCTGGGCGCAGGTCAACGGCTGGCGCGGCAATACGTCGCTCGAGAAACGGATCGAGTTCGATCTCTACTACATTGAGAACTGGTCGCTTTCGCTCGACTTCAAGATCATGTGGCTGACGCTCCTGCACGGCTTCCACCGGGTCGCCTGACAGTTTTCCTCACATGCGCATCGTCATCACCGGCGCCGCTGGCTTCATCGGATCTCACCTTTCCGAGACGCTCATCGGGCGCGGGCACTCCGTCGTCGGCATCGACAACCTGCTGACCGGCGACCTCGCGAACATCGAGCACCTCACCGGCCGCGACTTCGTGTTCGTGAAACACGACGTCACCAAGTACATCCTCGTGGATGGGCCGGTCGACGTCGTGTTCCACTGGGCCAGCCCGGCCAGCCCGATCGACTATCTCGAGTGGCCGATTCCGACACTGAAGGTGGGCGCGCTCGGCACGCACAACGCGCTCGGCCTGGCCAAGGCGAAGGGCGCGCGTTTCGTGATCGCGTCCACGTCGGAGGTGTACGGCGATCCGCTGGAGCATCCGCAGCGGGAGAGCTACTGGGGCAACGTCAATCCGGTCGGCCCGCGCGGCGTGTACGACGAGGCCAAGCGGTTCGCGGAAGCCATCACGATGGCGTACCACCGGTACCACGGCGTCGACACGAAGATCGTGCGTATTTTCAACACGTACGGGCCGCGGATGCGCATCAACGACGGCCGCGCCGTCCCCACGTTCATCGCTCAGGCGCTCCGCGGCGAGGACGTGACGATCTTTGGCAGCGGCGGCCAGACTCGGAGCTTCTGCTACATCACGGACCTCGTCGACGGGATCCTCCGGCTCATGGCCTCGTCCGAGAACGACCCGGTCAACATCGGGAACCCGCACGAGATGTCGATCGAGGACATGGCCCGGCTCATCATCAAGATGACCGGTTCGTCGAGCAAGGTGGTGTTCAAGCCGCTGCCGACCGACGATCCGAAGGTCCGGCAGCCCGACATCACACGCGCCCGCACGCTACTGGGGTGGGAGCCGAAGGTCACGCTCGAGGACGGGCTGACCTCGACGATCGATTACTTCCGCAGGAAGATGGCGGTCTAGCCATTTGTTATTGGTTATTTGTTATTGGTTATTGCATTGGTGATTGGTGATTTCCTATTGGGGCCGTTCGGTCATCCGAACCGGGCACCGCAATAGCCAATCCAATAGCCAATGCAATAACCAATAACCAATAAGAAATAACAAATGGTTCTTGTCTTACTCGGCCGAACCCGAATCGCTCGCGATCACTCGTCCGACCAACACCACGTACTCGGCCGCTGAGGCCACCGTCAGCAACAGCGAGATGAACACCCCCGTCGTGACGAGCGCGGACGGCTCGCCGCGGTAGTTCTCGAAGAGCGTCACCACGCCGGTGATCACAAACGCGGCGGTTGCCGTCTTGCCCAGCATCGATGGCCGGAACGTGCGGCGCCGCACGGCCAGATTCACGATGGCGACCGTGAGCACGATCACGATGTCGCGGCTCAGGACGAGCACGGTCAGCCAGAGTGGAATCCGGTTGACGTGGCCGAAGCCGGGCAGCGTGAGCATCACGAACATCGTGGCCACGAGCAGCTTGTCGGCCATCGGATCGAGCCACGCGCCGAGCGTGGTCGGCTGACCGAGCCAACGCGCGAGCAGGCCGTCGAAGGCGTCGGTGGCGCCCGCGACGGCAAACGTGACCAGCGCCCAGCCCGGCAGGTCGTACAGCATGCACAGCACGAACACCGGCACGAGCAGGACGCGCAGGAGCGTCAGCTGGTTGGCGGCGGTCAGCACGGCCATGGCGCCCTACCTGGACGAGAGCTGATCGATCCGCGCGACGGCTTTGGTGAGGTCGGCGCCGGTCGCCGGCTGGGTGGACCGAAAATTGCCGTCAGCGTCAGCTGACATCACGCCCGCGGTGACGGCGAGCGCTGCCGGCTGATAGAACACGTTGGACTGCGGCAGGTCCGGAAAGCTCGGCCGCGCGGCCCGCCATCCGGCGAGCTCCGTGGATCGCGCAGGCACGGCCAGCGCGATCAGTTGCGCCATCATCTGAGCCAGATCCCCTCGCCGCACCGCGGTGCCCGGCTGAAAGGTGTGATTCGGGTACACGTTCATGACGCCGGCGCGCGTCACAGGCAGGATCCATGGCGAGGCCCAGTGACGTCCGACGTCGGTTGCGACCGCGACGGCCCGCCGCGGCGCGGCCTCGATGAGCGTGCCGAGACGAATGCCGACGTACGCGGCGACGTGCGCGCGTGTGATCGTTGCCGTGGCCGCCAGGTTGCCGAATTCCCGCGGCAGCGCCGCCATGTCGGCTTTCTCGGCGAGGTCGGCGGCCGCCGTGCGCCACTCCGGCCGGTCGTCGAGTGAGGCCGCCCGACGATAGGACGCGGCGGCATCCCGGAACCGGCCGCGCGCCTCGAGAACTTCGCCAAGCGCCGCGTGGCCCTCCGCGTCACCCGCATCGAGTTTGATGGCCTGCCGCACATGCCCTTCCGCGTCATCTGCCCGTCCGGCCCGAAGCTCGACCTGCGCGAGCTCCCGGAGGATCAACGTGCTCGTCGGCGAAACTGCCAGCGCCTTCTCGAACGCCTGCTCGGCCACGTCCAGCCGGTTGGCCTGCCTCGCGCGACGTCCTTCGTCGATCAGCGACTGGACCATCCGAAAGCGCACGAGCTCCAACCGTCGTTCGAGCGGCTTCGCGCTTCGGATCGATCGCGAGCACACGTTCCAATGCCGCGATGGCCTGGCCATCGTTGTTCAGGCCGATCTGTGCTTCGGCAAGGCCGATGAGCGCGGGCACGTAGCGCGCTTCCCTGGCAACGACCGCGGAAAACCCGGCGGCCGCCGACTTGAAATCGCGGTCGGCGAGGTGGACGAATCCGAGGCCCGTCTCGGCCGGATAGAAGGTCGGATGCTGTTTCACCAGCGCGGCGAAGTCGCGATTCGCCCCGCGGAGGTCGCCACTCTGAAGCCGGCGCCAGGCCAGATCGTTGCGCTCGACCAGGTCGCGGGACGCGCGGAGTGCGGCGGGAATCTCGGGTTGTGGATAGGTCGGAAATCGGGGACTCGTGACGACCGCCGGTGGAGCGGTCTTCGGCACGCACGCGACGACCAGAGCGGCCAGCGACGGTTCCGAGCCACACGGACCGGCGCCGAATCATGCTGGCACCCTCCCCCGCACAAATCGTCCGAGCAGGCGTCGTGGCACGTCGGCTTCGACCGAGATGCGGTCTCGCTCGGTCACCTGGCTGATCACGTGGCCGTGCCGATACAAGTCGGCCAACATGCGGCGATCGCGCTCCCGGCTGTCATCGAACGTCAGTCGTATCCGTTCCTGGTCAAGCGCAAGCCGCGACTCGATTGCGGCGAGAAGCTCGCCGAATCCCTCCCGCGTGGCCGCCGAGACCCACAGCGCCTCCGGGTTCCCGCGCTTGAGACCCGCGAGCGCGACGCTGTCGACCAGGTCGATCTTGTTGAACACTTCCAGCGTCGGGACACCGGCCGCGCCGACGCTCGCGAGCACCGACCGCACGGCGTCAGCGCGCCGATCGCGATCGGCGGCCGAGGCGTCCGCGACGTGGAGGAGCAGGTCTGCGCCGGCCACCTCCTCGAGCGTCGCGTGGAACGCGGCGACCAACTGATGCGGCAGCCGATCGATGAATCCGACGGTGTCGGCAACGAGCACCTGACGCTGGTCGCCGAGCTTCAGGCGCCGCATCAACGGATCGAGCGTGACAAACAGCGCGTCCGACGCGACCGCGTCGGAACCCGTCAGCCCGTTGAACAGCGTCGTCTTGCCGGCGTTCGTGTACCCGACCAGCGCGACGACCGGCACGTCCGACCGCCGTCGCCGGGTGCGGAGGTATTCGCGCCGGCGCTGCACTTCGCCGATGTCCTTCTTCAAGGCGGCGATCCGGTGCCGGATTCGCCGGCGATCCGTTTCCAGCTTCGTTTCACCAGGACCTCGCGTCCCGATGCCGCCGCCCAGTCGCGACAAGTCGGTGCGCGATCCGGCGAGCCGGGGCAAGGCATATTGAAGCTGCGCCAGCTCGACCTGCAGCTTGCCTTCGTGCGTCCGCGCGCGGTGCGCGAAGATGTCGAGAATCAACTCCGTGCGATCGACGATGCGACGTCCGCAGACCTTCTCGAGGTTACGGGCCTGGCCCGGGGTGATCTCGTTGTCGACGATCACGACGGTCGCGCCGGTCTCCTCCGCCCCACGGGCGAGGAGCTCGGCCTTGCCTTTGCCGATGAGTGTGGCCGGATCGGGAGATCCGCGCTCCTGCACCACACGCAGCACGACGTCAGCGCCCGCCGCTCGCGCCAGGCCGGCCAGTTCGTCCAGGGCGATGTCAGGGTCGAGCGAATGGCGGGCGCGCGTTGCGAGTGCGACAAGGACGGCGCGCTCGCGCGGCCGCTCCGTCGTCATCCTGCGACGCACATTCATTCGTGGATCGATCTTAGCACGCGGTCCGACGGCACCGCTCCGTCCCGGATGATGCGAACGGGCGTCACACGCGCGTCAACAATCGTAGACGGCGCGCCGCCGGGCGTCCGGCCCCCGTCGAGCACCACCACGCGCCGGTCTCCGGCGATCGTGGCGATTCCGGCGACATCCTCGACTGGCGGTTCGCCGGAACGATTCGCGCTCGTGGCCGTCAGCGGATGTCCGTACGCCTCGGCGAGGGCCCGCGCCATCGGGTGGGCTGGGACACGGACGGCGACGGTCTGCGTGCCCCCATGAACAGCCGGCGCGATTGACGCCGGGGCGTCGAGAACGAGCGAGAGCGGTCCTGGCCAGAAATCCGCGGCTAGCTGCGCATTTGCGCCGCGGAGCGTGCCGACAAGATTCTCGACCTGCGCGAGGGATGAGGCGACGAGCGGCAACGCCATACCGGCGGGGCGTCCTTTGAGGTCGAATACCACGGCCACGGCATCAGGCTGTGTCGGATCGCGGCCAGACCGTAGAACGTCTCAGTGGGAAACATGACAACGCCGCCGCGCCGGATCCAGTCCGCAGCGTCGCGGACCGGATCGCTACTCATGATCGACCGGGTGCGGCGGCAGTTCGCAGCGAACCGGGCGGTCCACGCGGTAGCCGAGCACGTAGTCGGCCTGCATCAACGCGTGAATTTCTCGAGTGCCCTCGTAGATGACGGCGCCTTTGCAGTTGCGGTAGAACCGGCCGACCGGGTACTCATCCGAGTAGCCGTTGGCGCCATGAATCTCGACCGCGTCGCCTGCCGCCCGCTCCGAGGCCACGGTCGCGAACCACTTGGCCAAGCCGGTCTCGCGCGTATTCCGTTGTCCCTTGTTTTTGAGCCATCCGGCCCGCAGCCACAGCAATCGCGAGGCCTGGTAGTCCGATTCCATCCGCGCGATCATTTCCTTGACGAGCTGGTGCTGCGCGATCTCGACGCCGAACGCTTTTCGCTCGAGGGCGTAGCGCGCGCTCGCGTCGCGGCACGCGCGGATCAGGCCCGTGGCGCCCGCCGCGACGGTGTATCGCCCCTGGTCGAGCGCGAACATCGCGATCTTGAATCCCTCGCCCTCTTCGCCGAGCAGATTCTCGCGAGGCACCTCGACGTTGTCGAGTTTCAGGAAACCAGTGTTGCCCGCGAGGATGCCCCACTTCTGAGTGAGCGTGCCGCTAGAGAATCCCGGAAAGCTCCGTTCGACAATGAACGCGCTCAGGCCGGACGGATCTCGTTGCCGCTTCTTCTCGAGATCGGTCCACGCGAAGATCAGGAAGTGATCCGCCACGTCTGCGAGCGAGATCCACATCTTCTCGCCCGAGATGCGGAACCCGCCGGCTGACGCCACGGCGACGGACTGGATACCGCGCACGTCGCTCCCGGCGGCCGGCTCCGTCAGCGCGTACGAGCCAATGCGACGGCCCTGCGCCTGCGGCGACGAGGTAGCGCTGCCTTCTGTGCCTCGGTGCCCCAGCTGAGAAGCGTCAGGCAGTTCAGGCCGGCGTGCACCGACAAGATCACGCGGAGCGACGTGTCCACGTACTCGAGGGCTTCACAGGCGATGCCAAGGCTGAGGTAGTCCATGCCGGCACCGCCGTACTTTTCCGGGATCGAGACGCCGAGCAAGCCGAGCTCGGCCAACTGCGGCAGCAGGCCCCGGTCGAACGTGTGCGCGCGATCCAGTTCGCGGATTCGGGGCGCGACTTCGCGAGCAGCCCACTCGGCAACTGTGCGTTCGAGCAGCTTGTGATCGTCTGAGAGATCGAAGTCGATCATGTCAGAGCTTTCGCCATGAAGCGTATGAAGAGCATGGAGGAGTTCTTGGCTTTCGAGGCAAAGCCTTCATGTCCTTCATGGGTTTGTTTGTCGTCGCGACCTTGCCTACATCCGCCGAAGCTCGACGGGAGCGCCGACGCTGACGCCCAACCGGTCGGCGGCGCGTGACGCGTTCGACGCGCACTCGAGTTGATCGGTGCTGCCAAAGAGCGCGCCGATTTCGTCCGGCGCAATCTCCGAGTACGTCGACACGATCCGGCCGATCGCCTGGCCGCCGATCGTCAGGCGCAGGACGCCGCCGCCATCGGAAAGACGCTCGCACGATCGCCGGTCGAGATTCGTGACGACGTTGCCGAAGTGGTCGATGCGGATCACCACGCCGTGCAGCACGGAGTCGTCGAGCCGCGGCTTCGGCAGGTCGAGAAGCACGAAGTCCGAAACCGGCCGTCCGAGCGCGGTGAGCTGGACGCCCTTCGAGAGCCATGCGGCGGCCGGCGCGAACCGATCGCGGCCTTCGAACGTGCGGCTGACCGTCGGGCGCGCATAGCGGCGCTCCGTCAACTCGACGACTTTCTTGGCTGGCGTTTCCTGCAGCACGGCCGTCAGCACGCCGTTGTCGGGCGCGACGAACTTCCAGTCGCCCGCCTCGGCGGCCAGGCCGCGCCGTGAGGAGCCAACGCCAGGATCGACGACGACGAGAAAGATGGTGCCGGCCGGGTAGTACCGATAGGTGGCCGCCAGCTCGTGCGCCGCGAACGGGATGTCGTGCGCCGGCAGGTCGTGCGAGACGTCGACGATCGTGACTTCGGGGTTGATCGACAACACCACGCCCTTCATCACGCCCGCGTAATGGTCTCGAGTGCCGAAATCGCTGACGAACGCAATCAGAGGCTTCGCCATAGATGCCCGGGGGCGGGCTCGGTCAGGATGGCTTGCGGAACAGCGTCTCGCGCGTGTTGCTCTTCAGCAGCACCGACTCGGTCACGACCAAGCCCTCGAACATCTTATTGATATCCCGGGTGACGAGCACGTTTCGCTGCTTGGGTGGGGCCGGCGCGGGCGACAGTCCTCAGCTCGAAGCTGTCAGGCCCGGCCACGATGTAGCGGGTGAGTTGGGTAATCGGCGCCGCAGTCGCGCCAAAGAACGCGTACAGCACACCGCCCGGCTTCACAAGCCGGGCGAGATGGCCAGCCAGCGCCTGGCTGGTGGCACGGTCCAGCAGATCGAACAGGTCCCAGCACAGGATGCCGTCGATGGTGCCGTGCGTGTGCGGGAGTCGTTTCTCGAGGAACGCCTTGACCTCGCTCACCGGAGGCGGCGAGGCCGCAAGATCCGCGGCGATGTCTTCGACGAAGATCTTGCAGCCCAGCCGCTCTCCGAAGAACGCGATGTTCTGTCCGACGACCGGACCGAGGTTCAGAAGGACCGGCGAATCAATCGGCGCGAGCGCCGCCAGGAACCGCGGCAGGACTTTGGTGCTGCGCTCCGAGGCCGGACAGGGTTTGGGCGGACGCCGCCTGTGGCGGTGGTGGTGCCACCGTCTCGGTGTCGGCTTTTCGCCCGCCCCAGTTGAATAGCCCCGCCACGATTCAGATCCGCGCGGCAACCCGCCGCGAGAGAAACGGCGAGGCCAGCCTACCGCGCCGCCGGCGCAGCTGCCACCGGAACCGCCGTCGGCTTGATCTCAGCCGCCGGCTTGCCGACCTCAGTCGGCTTGCTGCTACCCGGGGTCTTCTGCATGTCGATGCTGCCGCGGAAGTGCGCGCCGTCCGCGATGGCAATGCGCGGTGCCGACAAGTCGCCGTCCACCGACCCGGCGTCGCGAATGTCGATGCGCTCCGAGGCGGTGATGTCGCCCTGGACTTCACCCTGGATCACGACAGCCTTCGCAAAAACGGCGGCCTTGATCTTGCCGTTCGGTCCGATGGTGAGCACGTTCTGGCGGAGCTCGATCTTGCCCTCGACCTGTCCTTCGATCGTCAGGTCCTCGCTCCCGCTCAGATCGCCCTTGATGATGACGCTCTTGCCAATGTTCACGGTGTCCCTCTCTGCCGGTCGGTTCGTGTCAATCCTTGGCGCTGCCGCCTGCGGTGGGTTACTGGTGGCCGGACTCGGCGCGGGTGGTGCGGGCTGAGGTGGCCGTACTGCTTCGTCACGCTTCCACATGGGTGATCTCCAAGCCGAAAAAACTCCTGGAGGCAGCAGGCCGCAGGGAGGACTGGCCCGCCGAGGGAGTCAGACGCCGAGTATACGAGTCGTGTAATGGCGTGTCTAGTGCTTTTCTTTTCTTGTACTTAGCGCCAGTGCTACCATGGGCAATAGTGCGAATTTATCTCGACTACAACGCGACGTCGCCTCCGCTGCCCGAGGTCGTCGCAGGCGATGGCGCGCGTGCTCGCCGACGTGCCGGGCAACGCGTCGAGCGTCCACGCGTTCGGTCAGGCGCGCCAAGGCCGTCATCGATGACGCGCGCAGCGAGCGTCGCCGCGCTCATCGGGGCCGAGCCGACCGAGGTGGTGTTCACGGGCGGCGGCACCGAGGCCGACAACCTCGCGCTTCGGGGCGCGGCGGAAGCGCTCGAGCCCACCGGACGCGCGTCATCTCGTCACCACAGGCATCGAACACGAGGCGGTCCTGAACACCGTGAAGGCGCTCGAGCGCCGCGGCTGGCGCGCGACGGTGCTCTCGACAGGCGCCTCGGGCGTGCTGTCGGCTGACGCTCTTCGCGAGCGTCATCACGCCCGAGACGGGCATCGTCTCGGTGATGCACGCGAACAACGAGGTCGGGACGATTCAGCCGATTGCCGAGCTCGCGGCGATCGCGCGCGCGGCGGGCGCGCTCTTTCACGCGGATGCGGTGCAGTCGGTCGGCAAGATCCCGGTGTCGGTCAAGACGCTCGGCGCGGACATGGTCGCGCTGTCGGCCCACAAGTTCGGCGGACCGAAGGGTGTCGGTGCGCTCTGGATTCGCCGCGGCGTCCGGCTCCAGCCGCAGCAGACCGGCGGCCGGCACGAGCGCAGCCGCCGGGCCGGGACGGAGAACGTCCCGGCGATCGCCGGAATGGGCGTCGCGGCCCGATACGCCGCGCGCGTCGCTCGGCGAGCGCGGATCGAATTGGCCCGCTTCGGGATCGGCTGGAGCGCGAGATTCTCGCGCGGGTGCCCGGCACGGCGCTGAACGGCGATCCCGACTGCCCGCGTGCCGAACACGACGAACATCAGCTTCGACGGCATCGAGGCGGAGTCGCTGCTGATCGCGCTCGACCTCGAGGGCGTGGCCGTGTCGACGGGATCGGCGTGCTCGTCCGG
This sequence comes from uncultured Acidobacteriota bacterium, assembly GCA_963730485.1. Classification (GTDB taxonomy): domain Bacteria; phylum Acidobacteriota; class Vicinamibacteria; order Vicinamibacterales; family SCN-69-37; genus CAVTYZ01. Next base: position 304,633 of record CAVSRY010000031.1, read on the forward strand.
AACGCTCGAGCCGTCGCACGTGCTGCGGGCGATGAATCTGCCGTCGCCGCGCGCGCGCAATTCGCTGCGATTCAGCCTGGGGCGCGCCACGACCGAGGCGGAGATCGACTTCGTCGTGGACATCCTGCCGACGCTCGCCCATCGGCTTCGCCAGATCGGCCGGTCGGCCGTCGCGGCCCGCTGATCATGCGTGTCGTCGTCGCGATGTCGGGCGGCGTGGATTCGTCGGTCGCCGCGAGCCTGCTCGTCGAGGCCGGCCACGACGTCGTGGGCCTGTCGATGCAGCTGTACGACCAGAGCTCGGGCGAGGAGACGTTCGGCAGCTGCTGCAGCCTGAACGATCTGTACGATGCCCGCCGGGTTGCCGCGTCGCTCGGCATTCCCGCACTACATCGTCAATTTCGAAGAGCGATTTCGAGAGACCGTGGTCCGCAATTTCGTGGACGAGTACGCGGCCGGCCGCACGCCAATTCCGTGCGTGCACTGCAACGCCGACCTGAAGTTCGCGTCGCTCGTCGAGCGCGCGGCGGGCTTGGAGGCGGATGCGGTGGCCACCGGCCACTACGCTCGCGTCGTATTCGACGAGGACGCGCGCCGCTACCGGCTGCTGCGCAGCGCCGATCCGGACAAGGACCAGACGTATTTCCTGTTCTCGCTGACGCAGGATCAGCTCGCGCACGCGATGTTTCCCGTCGGACATCTCACGAAGGCCGAGGTCCGCGCGCAGGCGGAGCGGGCCGGCCTGCTCGTCGCGAACAAGCCCGACAGTCACGAGATCTGCTTCGTGCCCGACGGCGAGACCGGGAACTTCGTGGAGCGCCAGCTCGAGACCGTGCCCGCCGAGGGAGACATCGTCGATTCGGCGGGACGATCGGTTGGCCGGCACCGCGGCGTCCATCGATACACCGTCGGCCAGCGACGCGGCCTGGGCCTCTCGGCCGCCGTGCCGCTCTATGTGCTCAAGATCGACGCCGGCGACAGCCGCGTCGTCGTCGGACCGCGCGAGGAGCTCGGCCGAACGGCGCTCACGGCGTCACGAGGTCAACTGGATCGCGGGCGCTCCGCCGTCCGCGCCTCGCCGCGTGACCGCCCGCATCCGCCACCGCCATGCTGGACGCGCCGGCGACGGTCGAGTACCGACGCCGCGTCTCACGCGCATGGTGACGTTCGACACTCCGCAGCCGGCCGTGACCCCGGGCCAGGCGGTCGTGTTCTATGACGGAGAGGAAGTGCTTGGGGGAGGGTGGATCGATTGAGGATTTGCGATCTGTGATTGAGGATTGCAATCGAGTGATTGAGTCGAGAATTGTGGATTTCAGATTGGCGCCAATCCCAGATGCCCGATTCTTCAATCGTCAATCCTCAATCGTCCGATCGCAGATTCCGCAATGACTGCATGGGCTACTGGCGGTCTTGTCCACCAGCGCGCTGATCACGAGGTCGCCGCTAACGTTGACGGTCGTCCGGCACATGTCGAGCAGCCGATCGACGCCGAGCACGAGCGCCATGCCTTCCGGCGGCACGCCGACCGATTGCGCCACGATGAGCACCATCGGCAGCGAGCCGCCCGGCACGCCGGCAGTGCCGATGCCCGCCACGATCGACATCACCATCACTCGCACCTGATCGCCGAGCGTGAGATCGAGGCCGTAGGCCTGCGCCAGGAACATCACGGTGACGCCTTCGAACAGCGCGGTCCCGTTCTGATTGGCCGTGGACCCGACCGTGAGCACGAAGCGGCCGATCGCCGGCGAAATGCCCAGCTTTCGTTCGGCGGTGTCCAGCGACAGTGGAAGCGTGGCGTTCGACGAGGCCGTCGAGAACGCATAGAGGTACACCTCGCGGCACGCCCGGAAGAACGCGACCGGCGACCGCCCCGCCACCGTGCGCAGCAGCACGGCGTACACGACGAATTGCTGAATCAGCAGTCCACCGACGACGGTGACGACGTAGAGCAACAGCGGCCGAAGAACCGCGACGCCGAACGTCAACGCCGTGCCGAAGACGATCGCGAACACCGCGAACGGCGCCAGCCGCATGACCCACTCGACGATCCGCATGCAGGCTTCGAACACCTGTTCGAGAACAGAGACGACCAGGTTCAGGTCCGGCGGTCCGAGGGTCCGAAGGGACGGCCTCAAGCCCCGAGCCACGAGCCTCAAGCCCGCGCGAAGCCGGCTCAATGCCACGCCGAAGATGAGCGCGAAGACCATCAGCGGCAGCATCTCGCCGTCGAGGGCGCGCGCGGCCGAGTCGATCGGGTTGCGGGGAACGATCTCGACGAGCGCGTCGGCAAGCGGCTTCGCGGCGGCGGCGTTCGATTCGAGCGTGCGAAGGCCTGCGTCCTGGGCCGCGGCCGTCTGGAGCTGCAAGCCCGCGCCCGGGCGAATCATGTTCACGAGCAGCGATGCCGATGACGACCGACGCCGTGCTCAGCACGACGGTGAACACCAGCGTGCGACCGACGACCCCCGAGAGCCCGCGTCGGCGGCCCAGCTCGTAGACACCGACCACCAGCGCCGAGAAAACCATCGGCACGACAACCATGAAGATCAGCCGGAGGAAGATCTGGCCGATCGGCCGGAGGACCGACGCATTGACGGCCGCGATCCAGGTGCCCTGCGCGTACGGCGACAGCGCCGTGCCCAGCACGATACCGAGAACGAGCGCGATCAGCAGGCGGACGTGGAGTTTCACGGAATGAGAGACATTAGCATTGAGGATCTGCGATTTGCAATTGATGGATTGAATTGACGGATCGGAGGATTGGGGATTGGCGATCGAGAGCTTCACTGACTCGATCCGCAATCCGCAATGGTCTCGATCCTCAATGTCAATCCGCAATCACCGATCGCAGATCCGCAATCATCAGTGTCCGAGATGTTCCAGATACCTTTCCGCGTCGATCGCGGCCATGCAGCCGGATCCGGCCGCGGTGATCGCCTGGCGGTAGATGTGGTCCTGCACGTCGCCGCAGGCGAAGACGCCGGGGATGTTCGTCTTGGCGCCGTCGCGGGTGACGAGGTAGCCGGTCTCGTCCATGTCGAGCTGCCCTTTGAACAGCGCGGTGTTGGGCGTGTGGCCGATCGCGACGAAGAGGCCGTCGACGGCGAGGTCACGTTCGGCGCCGGTCTTGAGGTGTCGCAGCCGAATCGACGAGAGCGAGCCGGCCGACGGATCCTTCACGTCAGTGACCTCAGTGTCCCACTCGAATTTGATCTTGGGATTCGCCTTCGCCTTGTCCTGCATGATTTTCGACGCGCGCAAGCGTGTCGCGCCGATGGATCAGCGTGACGTCGGACGCGAACCGCGTCAGAAAAATCGCTTCCTCGAGCGCGGAATCGCCTCCGCCGACGACCGCGATTGGCCGGTTGCGGAAGAAGAATCCATCGCAGGTGGCGCACGTGGAGACGCCGTGCCCCATCAGCGCGCGCTCCGACGGAAGCCCCAGCAGCTTGGCCGACGCGCCGGTCGAGATGATGATCGTGCGGCCGTCGACCGCGCCGTCTTCCGACGTGACCTTGAACGGCGCCGCGCCGAGCGCGACCGACGTCACGTTGCCGCGCAGGAACTCGGCGCCGAACCGCTCCGCCTGCGTCCGCATCGCGCTCATGAGCTCCGGCCCCATGATGCCGCTCGGAAAACCCGGGAAATTCTCGACGTCGGTCGTCATCATCAGCTGACCGCCCGCATCGAGCCCCTCGATGACAAGCGGACGCAGATTCGCCCGAGCCGCGTACAGCGCAGCCGTCAGGCCCGCCGGGCCTGAGCCGATGACGATGACGTTGCGGAGGGAGTCGGACATAGAGGGCGAACGCGGCTGAGACTGACTGGCTCGAGGCTTGGGGCTTGGGGCTCAGGCTCAGACCGATCGGCTGAAGCCTGCCCAAGCCTCAGGCCCTACCAAGCCCCAAGCCTGATCGCGTCAGCCGCTCAGATGTGCTTGTCCACCATCTGCTTGAGAGCCCCTTTGTCCACGAGGCCCACGACCTGGTCCACGATCTGACCGTTCTTGAAGAGCATCACCGTCGGGATCCCGCGAACCATGTAGCGCATCGTGATGCTCGGGTTGTCGTCCACGTTGAGCTTGCCCACGCTCACCTTGCCCGCGTAGTCGCCGGCGAGGGAATGGATGGACGGCTCCATCGCGCGGCAGGGGCCGCACCACTCGGCCCAGAAATCGACGAGGACCGGCTGCGCGGCCTTGAGGACGTCGGCCTCGAAATTGTTGTCGGTGAATGTCTGGAGGTGTTCGGATGCCATGCGACTCTACTCTGCCCCTTCCGACGATGCGTTAGCCTGCGACCCGAAACGCCGCGGCTTGCTTGGCTCGTCTGTACACTTTGACATATTCCCTGGCGGACGTCTCCCACGAGTGGTCGGCCAACATGCCTTGCCGCATGAGCGGAAGCCACGCGCCCTTGTCGTGATACAGCCGCACCGCTTGACGTACCGTCCGCGTGAGCGCGTCGGCGGTCGGCTCGCGGAACTTGAACCCGTTCGCTCCGCTCGCTCGTGCGGTGTACGGCTGAATCGTGTCGTCGAGCCCGCCAACCGCCGTCACGATCGGCACCGTCCCGTAGCGCAGGCTGTACATCTGATTCAGTCCGCACGGCTCGAAGATCGGACGGCATCAGGAACATGTCGGCGCCGGCTTCGACCAGATGCGCGAGCCGCTCATCGAATCCGATGTGCGTGGCCACGCGCAGCGGATAGCGCGCTGCGAGCTCGCGAAGAAATCGCTCGAAGCGCGGATCGCCCGTGCCAAGAAACACCCACGTCGCGTCCAGCGCCACGAGAGCGTCGGCCGCTTCCTCGATGAGCTGCAACCCCTTCTGCTCGACGAGCCGGGAGACCATCCCCACGACCGGCCGCGCGAGGGCGTCGTCGCCCACCGAGAGCCCGAAATGCTCGAGCAGGGCCCGCTTGCACGCGGCCTTGCCCTCCAGGTGCTCGGCGTCAAAGTGCGCCGGCACATAGGGATCAGACGCCGGATCCCATGCCTCGGTGTCGATGCCGTTCAGGATGCCCGTATAGCGGTTCCGGCGAGCGAACAGCACCCCCTCGAGGCCGGCGCCAAACCGGGCGTCCTGCGTTTCCCGGGCGTACGTCGGGCTCACCGTGGTCAGGTAGTCGCTGTAGACCAACCCGGCTTTCAGGAAACTGAACCGCCCATAGAACTCCCCCGTTTCGAGCGTGAACACGTTCCACGGCAGGCCGAGACCGGGAACAACCTCCCGGGGAAAGAGTCCCTGGTAGGCGAGGTTGTGAATGGTGAAGACGCTGCCGGCGTCGCGGAGCCGAGGGAAGCGGGCGGCGTCCACCTTGAGCAGCGTCGGCGCGAGCCCCGCCTGCCAGTCGTGCGCGTGGACGATGTCCCACGACGTTTCGCTGGCGTCGTGCTCGGCGAACTCGAGCGCCGCGACCGCAAGCACGCCGAACCGTTCGGCGCTGTCGTCGAAGTCCCGCCCACCGGTGCCGTAGTAGCCCTCGCGGTTGAAGAGCCGTGGCACGTCCACCATGACGAGCCGCCGGCGCGCGGAGAGTGAAAGCACGTGAAACCCGACCTCGTGGACGGCCGTGCCCAGTCGAATGGTCCGAGTCGACACCGTCGCGCCCGCCAGATCGCTTCCGCGATATCGCGGCATCACCAGCGTGATCCGATGGCCGAGCCGGTCGAGGGCAGCGGGGAGCGCTCCGGTCACGTCGGCAAGCCCGCCGGTCTTTGCCCACGGCGCAACCTCCGACGCGATCATGAGCACGCCGAGGCGAGGTGCACGGCCAGCCAGACGAGGCACCGCCTGCGCCGGGCGGTCGGCATCCGCGTCGAGTCCTTGGGGGTTGGGTTGACCGGTGCGTCTTCAGACGCCACAGCCGGCCAGTCTATCGCGAGTCGTCAGTCTTGTTTGGGGACGAACGGCGAGGCCGCAGTCACGAACATACCCTGCGTGTGGCTGAGCGCCCAGTTGAACAGATGACGGGCTTCGGCGAACCGCATCGCGCTGTTGGTTGCGCCAAGGACGACGACCGCGACTTGAGCGCCCTGCGGCCCCTGCATGAGCGTGGCGAGGCAATAGCCGGCCTTGCTGATGAACCCGGTCTTGCCGGCGACGACATCGACGTCCGAGCCGAGCAGTTTGTTCGTGTTGCGAATCGCGAACGTCCGGCGATTCGTGTGCACATCGAACTCGTGAGTCCGCATGATCGGGCCGAGCCGCTCGTCCGACGTCGCGAACGCGATCAGGTGCGACAGATCGTAAGCCGACGAGACGTTGCGGGAATCCAGGCCCGACGGGTCGGCGTACTGCGAGTTCTTCAGGCCGAGATTCGCCGCCATCGCGTTCATGCGTCCGACGAATGCGGCGGTGCCGCCTTCAGAGGTTCTGGCCAGGACGCGTGCGGCCGCATTGTCCGAGGCGACGAGCGTGAGGTGCAAAAGGTCGCGGTACGTGATGACTTCCCCGGTGCGGATGTAGGAAACCGAGGCCCGGTAGGTGTCCGCGCGGGTGATGGCGACGCGCTGATCCAGATCCGGATCGTCAGCCACGAACGTGACGGCCGTCATGATCTTGGTCAGACTCGCAATTGACCGCTGGTCGTGCGAGTTCGCCTCGTAGAGGACGTCCCCCGTCTCCGGGTTGTAGATGATCGCGGCCGCGGCCCGGACGTCCGGGATGAGATTGCCGAGCTCGTCCGTCTTGAAACGGGGCGTCGCCGCCTCGCGCAGCTGCGCCTCACGCGTCCGGCGGGCGGCCGCGGCGCGACGCGCCCGAGCGGCCGCTGCGGAACGCGCCAGGCTCGTCCGTGACGACGAGGCTTTCGACGTGCTGGATTTCGACGAAGTCTGGCCTTCGCTGGCGAGCGGAAAGGCCGTAATAAGGACCGCTGAAAGAGCAGCGGCGCACAGATAGCGGAACGAACGCACGACGACTTTCAACGTCTACCTCCAGCCGTGGTGTCCTGAAGCGCGCTCCCTTTCTGTGGGGAGTCCTTCCAAAGCCGCTGGGATAGTAACATCCGTACTTCCAACCCAGCAACCTACGCCGTCATCAATGTCCGTGCCAGATGGCGGAAAGGCGGGCGCCTACAGTGTCTACGCTCCAGAACCGCAGCCGCTTACATTCGCTTACATTCATGATATCGGCTGGAAGCGGCTCGTCCAACGCCCTTCGTCGGGCGAACGACGTCCCTTATCCAATCGGCGTGCCGGGACCTGGCTTTAGATTCGCGATCCAATCGCTTGGTGATCGCCATCCAAGCGCGGCCCCGCGACTGACCGCGCCGACTCCCCACGATCCAGTGACCGAACAGCGCCGGGTCCGCGATACCCGCGGTGTTCTGCGACTACGGCAAGCATCGAGCGGTGATCGCAAATTTCGGCACGCCGCTTGCAAACGCGATGGTCGGAACTTTATGAGTCTCGTCCGACTCCTCGGCTTCACCACCTTGACGTGCGGGTGTGTGTCCGGTCGATACCGCGAAGTGAGCACCGATCGCGAGATCACCTACATCGAGGAAAAGGGCGTGTCCTGCAGCCAGAACGGCCACCGGCGCAATCAGCCGATCGGTCCTGACCGCGTGGCCCACGGCTTCGGCGAGGGCTTCCACGCGCGCCAGCTAAGTCCGACAACTCGTCCATTTCGGGGGACAGCCCTGTACTTCTGTGTCGGCAAGCCGACAAGTAGAGGCGTATGGCCTTGGCCCTCCGGTCGTCCCGGCCACACCGCCCGCACGTCGAGCTGGCGGTTGGCGGGGCGAAACTGCGTTTCTACCTTGGCGATTCGCTGACGGTCATGCCGGCGCTCGACGCCGGCTCGGTGGGCGTCGTGGTCACTTCCCCGCCGTACAACCTCGGCATCAAGTACCGGAGCTACCGCGACGACATGCCGCGGACCGAGTACCTCAACTGGACCGACCGGTGGATTCGAGCGGTGGCGAAGCTCGTCGGCAGCCAGGGGTCGCTCTTCCTGAACGTCGGCGCCAAGCCCACCGACCCCTGGATTCCGCTCGAGGTCGCGCAGGTGGCGCGGCGCCGGTTCAAGCTGCAGAACACGATTCACTGGGTGAAATCGATCGCGATTGACCGGGAGGCGGCCGGAGTGGCCGCCGGTCTCGACCGCGACATGGCCGTCGGCCACTACAAGCCGATCAACAGCGACCGGTTCGTGAACGACTGCCACGAGTTCATCTTTCATTTCTCGCCCGGCGGCCGGACGCCGCTCGACCGGCGCGCCGTCGGCGTGCCCTATCAGGACCCGTCGAACATGAAGCGCTGGGCGGCGGCCGGCAGCGGCCTCCGGTGTCGCGGCAACACCTGGTTCATCCCCTACGAGACGATTCAGAGCCGGGACCGCGACCGCCCGCACCCGGCCTCGTTCCCGCCGAAGATTCCGGAGCAGTGCCTGAGGCTGCACGGCATCGAGCGCGCGGGCACCGTGCTGGACCCGTTCATGGGGCTGGGCAGCTCTGCAATCGCCGCCGGCCGGCTGGGTCTGGATTTCGTGGGGATCGAAATGGATCCGGAGTACCTGAACGAGGCGGTCGACCGCGTCCGCTCGACGTTCAACGTCTAGAAAACACGTCGGGTGAGTTTTACGGGAACGTAAAACTCACCCGACGTGTTTTTTCGATCGCGCCTACTTCTTCTTCGTTTTGGGAATCGTGTAGTACTCGCGGTAGATCACGTCCTTCACGCCCGGACGCGTCACTTCGATCTTGATGGCGCGGCGGACCTTGAACGGATCCGGGTTCGACGACGTGTAGCCGATGATGTAGTAGTCGCTGGTCTCGGCGTCGATCCGCTGCAGACCCTTCGTGTAGTCGTTCGTCTGGATGATCGCGAAGCCGCCCGTCTCTTCCGACAGCGTCCGCAGCGAATTGTTCTGCGTCATGATGTAGTCGCGCCAGTCGTTATAGGTCTGCTGGCCGCGCACATCGATCGGAATCATTCCCGTCAGCCCGCGAGGATCGAGCGCATAGAAGACGACGTTGTTCCGGCGCGCCTCGCGCGTGATCTGCGCGAGCTCACTGATCAGATCCGACTCCAGGAACTCCGTCTTCTGCATGTAGTTCTGGTCGGCCAGCGGGGTGTCGACGTCGTAGGCCGAATTGATCGGCCGGTTGATGTCGTTGCCCTGCTCGTCGTAGAACTCCGTCGGCGTGTCCTGCAACTTCCTGGTAGCGCTGCTGGATGCGCGCGTACCGGCCGTCCCGGAACGGATCGAACGTGTATCCGCTGCTCACATAGACGAACGACTTGCGACGGTCGTTGATCTGCCCGAGCTGGAGCAGCATTTCGTACGCGGTCTTGAACGCGACGTGCGCGTCGTGGCGCAGTCCGGGCGGGCCGCTCAGCGACTCGAACGGCGCGCTCGCGATGATCTCGTTGATGGACATGCCGCCGCCCATGACCTTGTCGATCGCCTCGTTGAAGCGACGGTGACCGAAGTCATAGGTCGGGTTGATTTCGATGGCGGACGTGCCGGTCGACACGAATCCGACGAGGTCGTTCTCGTGGACGAGCTCGTCGCGAATCTGCATGAGCGCCTGCTTGACGCGCGGCGTATCGCTCACCTGCAGGTGCTTGTCGTCGATGAAGATGATGAAGATGCGTCCCGACGCGTCGGCCTTCGGACGCGACTTGGGCAGGATCAGCCCTTCGGTCACCATCCTCGGCTTGCTGGAGCTCTCGTCGGCGATGTCCGTGAACGAACGTCCGCCGATACTGCGCACGAAGCGCTGGACGGACTGCGGAACGCCGTCCTCGTACACCTTGAACTCTGCGGAGGTCAGGTCCGGAACGAACTTGCCTTCCGAGTCCCGGACGATCACATCGGTGCTGACGTAGTTAGTCGTCGCCCGGAATACCGTCCCCTGGCCCTGGTCGCCCGACACGATCGTCGTCGCCAGAATCGCCGGCAATCCGATCAGCCCGACCCATCTGAGCGTCTTCTTGGCGTGCATCGGTCTCTCCATCCCCTGCAATTATGCCAGACGTCGGGATGGCCGGGGCGGCCGTCTCCTCGTCTCGGCGGCGGCCGCCGCGGCGGCCCCGCCGACGAGCGGGAAGGGCCTCAGCGACCGCATCCCACTCGGCCTCGACCGTCGAAACGCCCGCCCGAACGGCGCTTTCGTTCCCCCAGTCGTCAGGATTGAGACGCCGGAGCCGCTCAACGAGTTGGTCCCGCTCCTCCGGACTTCGGGACCGGCGCGTGATTCGCTGGAGCACTTCGCCATAGCGCCCCCGGAGTCGGCCCGCTTCGGACGCGCCCAGCACGCGGCCGAGGATCGACTCGTCTGTGGCTACGACCGGCGGCCGGGGCGGTGCGTGTCGCGCGGGTTTCGGTTCGCGCCCTTGTGGTCGCGCAGAAGGCGCCGCGCTTGATCGGCGCCGCTTCCTTGACGATCGATTGCCAGTCGAACGAGAGATCGGGATGCGTGTGTTCCAATCCCGCGCGCGCTTCATCGTCGAGCGCGCGCCGTCCAACGGCGAGGTGCGCCGGCGATCGAAACAGGTACAGCACGCGCGCGTCGCCGCTCGCCGGCGACCCACGGCGGCTGTGCATCACGTACGTGGTTTCGTAGCCCTTCTTGTCGCGCGCATATCGCAGGAACGGCACGGCGATCTTCGCTGCGGCTCGCTACCTGCGTCGCGTGGCGGGCGCCGCGGGCTTTCGGCGCCCGGCCGCAGGCTTTCGCGCAGGAGGCGCCGGCTTGCGGACCGGCTTTGTCGCCGCGCGCGATTTCGCGGGCGCAGGCTTGGCTGGCGCGGGCTTGACCTGCGCGAGTTTGCCCGGAGCGGGTTTGGCGGGCGCAGGTTTCTTCGCGACGGGGCGCGCGGCCACCGGCGGCGCCTTGGCCTTCACGCCGGCGGCGGTGCCGGCGTTGGTGACGCAGCCTTCACCGGCACTGGTGGTGGCGCGACCGGCGGCGGAGGCGGCGGCGCGGGCTTGGGCGGAATCGTCGCGAGCGTCGCCATCGGGCCCCGAACGCGTGTCGCGGATGCGTCGAGGGAAATCCGCACCAGATCGAAACCGTCCGCTGCGGGGCGATACGTCCAGACTTCGCTCACCTGCGCGTGATTGGCCTCACAGAGACGACGAGCCGATTCGTACGCGGTGACGGGAACGTACAGATGGAACGGCACACGCGACCGCGAAAAGTGCACCCACTGCGCCATCGCTTCCAGATTGTTGACCGACTCGCCGGTCTCGACCTCGATGACGCCGGCGAGCTTCCGGCTACTGATCAACACGAGATCCGGATACAACAACCAGCGCACCGATCTTGACCGCCGTCCCCTGCTCGTCGCCGATGTTCACCGCGACTTCGAACTTTCGCTTGTACTTCTGCTGTAGATGCCGGATGAGGCGGTCGTGCTCGAGCTGTTCCCGGACGGGCCGGACAAGGATGGGGGACACGAGGCCTCCGGGTGTTAGGTCGTCAGCCCGATTTAGCGTCAACCGCAAACCAGACAGCGAGATAACAGCGCAGTGATCCTAACTATTCGCTGCCGGTTCCCGCAAGCCGAGACTTCGGTTTCGACACGCGGATGCCATAATTTTCGTCGGTGCCCTCTCCCGCTGGCCGGCTCGTTCACGTTCTCGGCGTCCCACTCGACCTCGGCGGGGGCCGGCGGGGCGTCGACATGGGCCCGTCCGCCGTCCGCATCGCCGGCTTGGGCGAACGCATCGCCGCCATGGGCGGTTTCACGGTGGTCGACAAGGGCGACCTGGCGGCGCCCATCCCAGAAACCCGGGCTGCGCGCGACCCCACGAAGCGCTACATCCGAGAGATCGCGCGCGTCTGCCAGCGACTCTATAGCCAGGTCTACCAGTCGCACGCCGCCGGGGCCTTTCCTCTCACCCTCGGCGGCGACCACTCGCTTGCCGCCGGATCGGTCGGCGCCTCGGCGGACTTCGTCACGAGCCGCGGCGAGTCGATCGGACTCATCTGGGTCGATGCGCACGGAGACATGAACACACCCGCGACGACGAGAAGTGGCAATGTCCACGGCATGCCGCTGGCGGCGCTGCTCGGCAACGAGCCGGAGGAGCTCGCGACGATTGGTCAGCAACGTCCGAAGGTCCGCGCCGATCGCACCGTGCTCATCGGCATCCGGGACCTGGACCCGCTCGAGAAGACCCAGATCCGCGGGTCGAAGGTCCACGTCTTCACGATGCAGGACATCGACAAGCACGGCATCGCCGTCGTCATGAAGCGCGCCCTGACGCTCGCCGGCCGAGGTACCGCCGGCGTTCACGTGTCGCTCGACATGGATGTGTGTGATCCGACGATCGCGCCCGGCGTCGGCACACCGGTCAAAGGTGGCCTCGACTACCGCGAAGCGCACACGGCGATGGAGATGATTGCCGCGTCGGGCCGGCTTCTCGCGCTCGATCTGGTGGAGATCAACCCGGTGCTCGACGCGCAGAATCAGACGGCGATTCTCGGCACGGAGCTCGTGCTCTCTGCCCTCGGACAACGGATTATCTGAGGACACGCGTCCAATCTTCGAACTTCGACGTTATGATCATCACCGCTTAGGGCCGCTAGCTCAGTGGTAGAGCACCTGGCTTTTAACCAGAGGGTCGGTGGTTCGATCCCACCGCGGCCCACCACCCTTCGTTCACGTTGATTCACGCGCGCGTGAGCGGCTGGCACGCCAACTTGTAAATCTCAAGCGGGATACGATGGCGTATCCGCCCGTGTGCCGCGCCCCTCTCACGTCGTGGATAGGAGTTTCCCCACAAGGTGCCACGTGAAGGATCGGCGACGCCTCGGTCGCTCGCAGGCGGCGGGCTCGAACTCCTCGGCATCGAACTGCTCGAGGACCAGGCTCGGCGTCTCGCGGCCCTCTTGTCGCTGGCGCGCAGGCAGCGCGGCAAAGGCGGCGCTCACCTGCGCCGCCTCAACAACGACGCACGTCAACTTCGGGCCGTCTACCTGGCACTCGCCGAGGAAGCCCGCCGGGACAGCGTCTCGCCGGCCGCCGAGTGGCTGCTCGACAACTTTCACATCATCTCGGCGGCGGTCCGAGACATTCATCACGATCTGCCAGCCTCGTTCTTCCGGCGGCTTCCGGTGGTGGCCACCGATGAGTTCGCGGGTCTTCCGCGCGTCTATGCCCTCGCCCTCGAGCTGATCCGCTGCAGCGCCGGCAGCCTCGACGCCCAGCGGCTGCACCGGTGCGTCACGGCCTTTCAGTCGGTGACCCCGCTCACGATCGGCGAGCTGTGGGCGTGGCCGAGCGCGCTCAAACTCGGGCTGGTCGAGCACCTGCGCGTCCGGGCCGACATCCTCGCCAACACCCGAGCCCACCAGCGCCAGGCGGATGCGCTCGCCGGCGCGTTGGACAACGGTGCGGCGCCGACCGGTAAATTCCCTTCAGAGATCCATCCCGCCTTCGTCATCCGGCTGTTGCAGCGTTCCCGCGAGTACGGCGCGACCGCCGCCGCGATGCGACGCCAACTGGAAGCCGCCCTCGCGGAGCGTGGACAGACCGTTGAAGACGCCATCCGATCCGAAGGTCACCATCAAGCCGCGGAGCAGGCGACGATGGCGAACCTCATCGGCAGCTTGCGGCTAATTTCCTCGTTCGACTGGAGCGAGTTCTTTGAAAGAGTCAGCCTGGTCGAGCAGGTCCTCCGCCGTGATCCGGCCGGCTTCTACGGCGGCATGGACTTCCACAGCCGGGATCGCTACCGCCAGGCGATCGAGCAACTGGCGGACCCAACGGGCGATGATCAGCTCCGCGTCGCGCTAAAGAGCGTCGAGCGCGCTCGAATGATCGGCGCGCGCACGCCCGATGCCCGCGGCACGCACGTCGGCGATCATCTGATTGGCAACGGGCGCCGGGCGTTCGAAGACAGCGTGGCATGGCGCCCGGGGCCGAGAGAATGGATTCGGCGGCTGTTCTTTCACCACGCGACGGCGGGGTACCTCGGAACGATCGCCCTCGGCACGAGCGCGTTCGTGGGCGCTGTGGTCGCATGGGCGCACGCGCAGGGATGGAGCGGCGGAGCGCTCCTCTTCGTAGCGCTGCTCGCTGTCGTTCCCGCCAGCGAATTTGTCATCCAGCTGATGCAGCGGTTCATCAGCTACTTGATTCCGCCAAAACGGCTGCCGAGGCTCGAGCTCGATGGCGTGCCCGCGTCAGCGCGGACGATGGTCATCGTGCCGACGATCCTCGATCGCGCTGAGCACGTGGCGGATTTTCTGGCGCACCTGGAAGTTCAGGCGCTTGGCAATGACGACCCGCACATTCATTTCGCGGTCCTCAGTGATTTCCGGGATGCCCCGAGCGAAGTCCTTCCGCGCGACGCCGAGATTCTGGAGGCCGCGCGTGCCGGCATCGAAACACTCAACCGGAAGTACGGTGACCGCCGATCCAATCGGTTCTTCCTCTTCCATCGCCTGCGTCAGTGGAACCCCGCCGAAGGACGCTGGATGGGATGGGAGCGAAAGCGCGGCAAGATCGAGGAGTTCAACCGGCTGCTTCGCGGCGCCACGGATACCAGCTTCGCCGTCCAGATCGGCGACCTGTCGATCCTTTCCGATGTCCGCTATTGCATCACCCTGGACACCGATACCCGGCTCCCGCGCGACGCCGCGCGCCAACTCATCGGCATCATTACGCACCCGTTGAACCGCCCGACGTTCGACGAACGTCGCGGGCGTGTCGTGGACGGTTACGGCATCCTGCAGCCGCGCATCAGCGTCACCTTCCAGAGCGCGGCCGGTTCGCTGTTCGCGCGGCTCTACGCGGGTCATACCGGCGTCGACCCGTACACCACCGCCGTCTCCGATACGTACCAGGACCTGTTCCAGGAAGGAATTTTTACCGGCAAGGGGTTGTACGACGTCGACGCGTTCATGGCCGCGCTCGACGGGCTGGTCCCGGACAACGCGCTGCTCTCTCACGATCTGTTTGAAGGACTGCACGCGCGCGTCGCGCTCGTCTCCGACGTCGAGCTCGTGGACGACTACCCGTCGAGCGTGCTGACCCACGCGCGACGCCAGCATCGCTGGACCCGCGGCGATTGGCAGATCTTGAGCTGGCTGTTTCCGTTTGTGCCGTCGCGACGCGGATGGAAACGCAACCGGCTTCCCCTCATCGGCCGCTGGAAGATTCTCGACAATCTCCGGCGGAGCCTCGTCACGCCGACACTTCTGGGCCTCGCGCTCGCGGGCTGGACGATCCTGCCCGGCCCGCCGTCGTTCTGGACCGCGATCGTGCTCGCGGTGCTCGCGTCGCAACTGCTGCCACTGGCCGCGCGGTTTCTGATTGGTCCGACCCGCTCGCAATCCATTCCGGTGTTCTTCCGGAATCTGTGGCGCGACGCCGTCATCGCGCTCGCGCAAGTCGGCCTCGGCATGACCTTCCTGGCGTTTCACGCGGTGGACACACTGCACGCGATCGTCGTGACATTGGTCCGCCTGGTCGTGACCCACAGGAGCCTGCTCGAGTGGGAAACCGCCGCCACGGCGGCGGCCAGGGACGCCGGCGTCAGCGGGCGTCAGGCGCTGGAACGATTCGCGCGCGAAATGGCCGCCAGTCCGATCGTGGCGGTGATCGCCGGCAGCCTCGTGCTGACGCTGCATCGATCGGCGTTTCCGGCCGCGGCGCCATTCCTCCTGCTATGGATCGTGGCTCCAGCGGTCGCCTACTGGCTCAGTATCCCGGTTGGCGCTCGAGAGCGTCCGCTCAGCGAGGCCGAACGGCGCCTCCTGCGGAGAACAGCGCGGAGCACGTGGCGCTATTTCGAGGCGTTCGCCACGGAGGCCCAGGCCTGGCTGCCGCCGGACAACTATCAGGAGCATGACAGCCAGCCGCTCCTTGCGCGTCGAACGTCGCCGACGAACATCGGCATGGGCTTGCTCTCCGCGGTTGCCGCTCATGAGCTCGGCTACGTCTCGACCGACGCACTTGCCGCGCGCCTGACGGCGACGCTGACGACGCTCGAGGGACTCGAGCGGTACGAGGGACACTTTCTCAACTGGTACGACACGACCACGCTGGCTCCGCTTTTACCGCGCTACGTCTCAACGGTTGACAGCGGCAATCTCGCGGCATCGTTGATCGCGGTGTCGCAAGGACTGATCGCGATCGCCGGGCGGCCCCAGACGCGCGAGCAGCGATCGCAGGGCCTGGCTGACACCGCGGAACTGCTGATGGTCGCGTCGGCATCGGTCACGAGCTCCGACACGCCGGAGCGACGGCAGACGCTGACGGCCATCAACAGTCTCGCCCGCGCGATGGCGGCCGAAGCGCACGGAGAGGCTCGAGACCCGCGGGCCGGGTGGCTGGACGGCCTGGCGCAGCAGTTGGCCGATGCGGCAGCGGCGCCCGAGCTCGATGGCGCGGTTCCTGGCGGCACCGACGTGGAATTCTGGGCCCACGCCGTCGTGACTGGCGTCCACGCGCTCGACGCGGAAACGACCGTCTCGAGCGAGGCGCTGCGGACGCTGGCTCGGCGGGCCAGCCGGCTCGTGGATGACATGCGCTTCGACCGGCTGTACGACCGGCGACGAAAAATCTTCCCCATCGGCTATCGCCTGGCGGACGCCCACGGCCCGGGGCGCTTCGACAACGCGTTCTACGATCTGCTCGCATCCGAAGCGCGTCTCGCAAGTTTCGTGGCCATCGCCAAGGGTGACGTTCCGCAGGAACACTGGTTTCATCTCGGACGACTGCTCACGAGCGCCCACGGCCGCGCGACGCTCATGTCATGGAGCGGCACGATGTTCGAGTACCTGATGCCGCTGCTCCTGATGCGGAACTTCCCGGGCACGCTGCTGGACCAGAGCTGCCGGGCAGCCGTTCGGCGGCAAATCGAGTACGCCCGTGAACAGCGTGTGCCATGGGGCATCTCGGAGTCCGCGTACGCATTCACCGACCGCGCCGGTGTGTACCAGTACCGCGCATTCGGCGTGCCCGGCCTCGGCCTCCGCCGGGGGTTGGCCGACGAGCTGGTGGTGGCGCCGTATGCGACGGCTCTTGCCGGCCTCGTGAACCCCGCGGCCGCCGCGGCAAACTTCGAACGGCTGACACGCGACGGGATGATGGGGCGGTTCGGCTACTACGAGGCGCTCGACTGCCGCCCACTCGACGTCGAAACCGAGAACACCGTTCGATCGGGCGCGGCGTCACGGGCGGTAGTCCGCGCCTTTTTCGCGCATCACCAGGGCATGACCCTGACGGCCCTTGCGAACGTGATCAGCGATGACGTGCTCGTGGAGCACTTTCACGCGGATCCACGAGTGCAGGCCACCGAGCTTCTGCTCCAGGAACGCGTCCCGCGCGAGGCCATCCTGTCGGAGCCCCGGCCGGCCGACGGGCCGAGGCCGTCCTCGTCGATCCCGATGTTCGCCTCGAGACGGTTCAAGTCGCCGCACACGACGAGCCCGCATCTTCAGTTCCTCTCGAACGGCCGCTACACCGTGGCGCTCAGCCACACCGGCGGCGGGTTCAGCACCTGGCGCGACCTCGCGGTGACTCGGCGGCGAGACGACCGCACGCTGGACACCGGCGCTCACTACATCTATCTCCGCGATCCCTGGTCGGGCCGCGTCTGGTCGCCGACGTTTCAGCCAGTCTGTCAGGAGCCCGACGAATTCGAGACGACGTTCGATCTCGACAAGGTCACCTACCGCTGCCGCGATGGCGATTTCGAAACGCAGCTTCAGGTGACCGTGTCCGCGGAGGACGACGTCGAGGTACGGCGCCTGTCAATCATCAACCGAGGGGATCGGCCGCGGGAGATCGAAGTCACGAGCTACGCGGAGATCGTGCTCGCGCAGGCCTCAGGATGACCTGGCGCACCCTGCCTTCGGCAAGCTGTTCATCGAGACCGAGTTCGATGCGCAGAGCGCGGGAATCCTGTTCAGCCGCCGCCCGCGCGCGACCGACGAACCAACACTCTGGGCATTTCACGTGCTCGGCGTCGAAGGGCGTCTTGGTGGCGCCGTGGAATGGGAGACGGACCGGGCGCGCTTCCTCGGCCGAGGACGATCGCTCAGCGCTCCCCTGGCGGTCGAAGGCCGGGCGCTCTCGGGAACGACGGGCGCCGTGCTCGACCCGATCGCGTCGCTGCGGGATCGCGTCCGTCTGGCGCCGGGCGCGTTCGTGCGTGTCACGTTCGCCACGGGAATCGCCGGCACGCGGGATGCGGCCATCGGGCTGGTGCGAAAGTACCGCGACGGCAACGTCGCGGCGCGCGCCTTCTCAATGGCGTTCACGCACGCGCACATCACTCTGCAGTATCTCGGCCTGAGCGACGACCAGGCGATGCTCTTCGATCGGCTCGCTTCACGCGTGTTTGGCGCCGACGCGTCGTGTCTCAGCCCGAATGACCTGAGACGCAACACGTTCGGTCAACACGAATCTCTGGGGCTTTGGGATCTCCGGCGATCTGCCGATCGTGCTCGGTACGGATCACCGAAACCGAATCGATTCCGCTCGTCCGGCAGTTGCTGCACGCGCAGGAGTACTGGCGGCTCAAGGGTCTGCGGGCCGACCTCGTCATCCTCAACGAACACCCCGCCGAGTACCTCGACGAGACGCAGGCGGTTCTGACCGCCGTCGTCCAGGAGCCGCGGTGGGCGACGTGGAACGGCGTCCCGGGCGGAATGTTTCTGCTCCGGAGCGAAGGGATGCCTCAGGCGGATCGCCACCTGTTCGCGGCGGTGGCTCGCGTCGTCGTCCGCGGAGATCTCGGCGGCCTCGCGCCGCAACTCGATCGGCCCACGCCGTGGTTGTACCAGGTCGGCGATGCCCTGCCGTCCATGGAGCTCCGGTTCCCTCCGCCGGCCTCGAGTCCCGTCGAGATTCCGCCGCTCCTGCTCGAGAACGGCACGGGCGGGTTCACGGCGGACGGTCGTGAATACGTCATCGTGCTCGACGGGGATCGCGAGACGCCGCTGCCCTGGTCCAATGTGATCGCCAATCCGAACTTCGGGACCATGGTCAGCGCGTCCGGCTCCGCGTTCACGTGGGCGGAGAACAGCCGCGAGAACCGGCTGACGCCGTTTGCGAACGATCCCGTCGCCGATCCGACCGGCGAGGCGATCTTTCTGCGCGACAGCGACTCCGGCGAAGTGTGGGGCGCCACGCCCGGACCGCTGCCCCGCCGGCCCGATGGCGGACGCTGGCTCGTTCGACATTCGGCCGGCGTCACGCGGTACCAACACGCGATTGAAGGACTGACGCAGCAACTCGAAGTCTTCGTCGATCCTGAGGACTCCGTGAAGGTGGCGCTTCTCACGGTGACGAACACGTCGAGTTCCAGGCCGCGGCGGCTGAGCGTATTCGGCTACGTCGAGTGGTGCCTGGGTCCGCCCCGCAACGACGAACGGCGTTTCGTCGTGACCGACATCGACCGTGCCACCGGCGCGATCATCGCGCGCAACCCCTACAACACCGAGTTTGCCGGGCAGACGGCGTTCTGGGGCGCCACGGAACCCATTCGTTCGTTCACGGCCGATCGCGGTGAGTTCGTGGGACAGAACCGTGGGTTGAGCAAACCGGCGGCGCTTCTGCGCGACGAATTGGCGCGGCGAGTCGGTCCGGGGCTCGACCCCTGCGGTGCTCTCCAGATCGACTTGAACGTCGAGCCGAACTCCTCACGGCGCATGGCATTTGTCCTCGGCCACGGCGCGGATCTCCAGCAGGCGACCAACCTTGCCGCACGATATTCGTCCCTCGAGCGCATGCGAGGCCGCGCTCGAACGCGCGGAGCGGAGTTGGGACGAGACATTGAGCGCGGTGCAGGTCAAGACGCCCGACGACTCCTTCGACCTCATCGTCAACCGCTGGCTGCCCTACCAGACACTGAGCTGCCGGATCTGGGCGCGCAGCGGCCCCTATCAGCCAGGCGGCGCGTTCGGTTTTCGCGACCAGCTCCAGGACGTGCTGGCGCTCCTCTACACGCGACCGGAACTGTGCCGCGAGCATCTGCTGCGCGCGGCGGGCCGCCAGTTCGTCGAGGGCGACGTCCAGCATTGGTGGCACCCGCCGAGCGGCCGCGGCACGCGCACGCGCTGCTCGGACGACTTGTTGTGGCTGCCGTACGCCGCTGGCAATGTACGTGTCGAGAACCGGCGATCACGGCGTGCTGGACGAGGTCGTCCCGTTTCTCGAGGCCCCGGCACTCGAGCCGGATCAGTCGGAGGCCTACACTCAGCCGCGAGTTGCGGCTGAAAGCGCGTCGCTCTTCGAGCACGCGGTGCGGGCCGTGAACCACGCGATGCGATACGGCGAACATGGTCTGCCGCTGATCGGCTCGGGCGACTGGAACGACGGGATGAATCGCGTCGGGCACGAAGGCCGGGGCGAGAGCGTCTGGCTCGGCTGGTTTCTCGTCGTTGTCCTGAACGAGTTCGCCTCGATCTGTGAGCGTCGGGGCGTCGCCGATCTGGCCGGCCGTTATCGCAACGAAGCCCGGTGGCTCAACGGAATGCTCGAGCTGTCCTGGGATGGAGGCTGGTATCGTCGGGCGTACTTCGACGACGGCACGCCGCTCGGGTCCGTCCAGAACGACGAATGCCGGCTCGATTCGCTGACCCAGTCATGGGCCGTCCTCTCCCAGGCGGCCGAGCCCAGGCGCGCGGAGCGCGCCATGGACGCCGTGCGGGCGCATCTCGTGCGACGTGACGCGCAGATCGTGCTCCTCCTGACGCCTCCATTCGATCGGATGACGCACGATCCCGGGTACATCAAGGGCTACCTGCCGGGCATCCGGGAGAACGGTGGACAGTACACCCACGCCGCGATCTGGACGGTCTTGGCGCTCGCGCGTCTCGGATTCGGGGACGACGCGATGGAACTGTTCCACATGCTGAACCCGATCAATCACACCCGCACGCCGGGAGACGTCGAGCGATACCGGACCGAGCCGTACGCGGTGGCGGCCGACGTCTACGCGCATCCCATGCACGTGGGACGCGGCGGATGGAGCTGGTACACCGGGTCGTCCGGCTGGATGTATCAGGCGGCGATCGAAGGACTCATCGGGCTGCGGAGGCAAGGCACGACGTTCAGCGTGAACCCGTGCGTGCCGGCCATGTGGCCGGATTGCGCGGCGACCTGGCGGTTCGGCCGAACAATCTATCGCATCGCGATCACGAACCCCGAGCACAGATGCCGTGGCGTCCGCTCGACGCAGCTCGACGGCGTTCCGGTCGACCCGCGTGCCATTCCCCTTCACGACGACGGCGAAACGCACGAGGTGTCCGTGGTGCTCGGTCACGTCCCGTCGCCTGTTCGGGCTCGATAGGCAAACAGACTGAACTCGAACTCCTCGAACTCTTCGAACCCTAGTGCGTGAGCGCGTAGATCATGTAGTTGATCCCGAGCTTGTAGGCGTCGTTCGTCGTGTCCACGGGGAACATGCCGCTCGCCGACCATTCCCAGTACTCGGCGACGTCGCTGTTGTAGCAGACGAGCGCCATCATGCGCTTCTCGGGGTCGTTGTCCTCGAAGACGCCGAAAAAGTGCGGCGTCACGTTGACTCGTCGGGTGCGGAAGATTCAGGTTGTCGAGATCGAAGAACGCGTGAAACAGCCGCCGATGTCGACCGGCGCGTTCATCTCGCCGGTCGCGAGGGCCGTGCGCTCGAGTTCGGCGACGGCCTCCCGGACGGCGGGCGTCTTCACGTTCTCGGCCTTGATCGCGACCGTCGCGGGCTCAGGCGTGCCCGGGAAGGCGTCCATGAGCCGCACGAACGGCTCGACCGCCGGGCTGGTGATCCCCTCGATGCCGGTCTGGGAGGTGTGGAGCTGGAGCGTCGGCAGGGCGAGCGCGACCAGCACCGCACCGGCGGCGAGCGCCGAGACGACCGGACGGCGCAGCACCCGGTCGAGGCACTGCGTTCCAGAGCCGGCTCTCAGTCTGCTTCCCGCGCCGGGGGCGGCCGAGGAACGGGATGCGGCCCTTCTCGACCTTGTCTCCGAGCCGGCCAAGGATCGCCGGGAGGACCGTGAGCGACCCGATCATCGCCACGAAGACGACGAGCATCGCGCCGACGGAGAACGACATGAACGTCTTGTCGCCCGACAGGAACATGCCCGCCATCGCGATCAGGACGGTGATGCCCGGCACGAGCACGGCCCGGCCAGAGGTCGCGGCGGCGGCCTCGAGGGCGGCACGCTCCGGGCCGTCCTGCGGCCCGCTCCTGCCGCTCGCGCTTCAGGTCGAAGAGCCAGTAGTCGACGCCGACCGCGAGCCCGACCAGGAGGACGACCTCCATGATGTTCTCGCTGACGGGGATGCCTCCCTGGCGATCGCGAGCAGGCCCATCGTCGCGACGACGGAGGTGACGCCGAGCAGCAGGGGGATGAGCGCGGCCACGAGCGAGCCGAGGATGAACAGCAGAACGATGGTCGTGAGGGGGATCGAGATAAGGCCCGCCTTGGCGAGGCCGCCCTTGATCTCCGCGTCGAGCGCCTTGTCGGTCGAGGTGCCGAGCGACTCGACGCCGAAGGCGGGATGCCGGTCGGCGACCTCGTCGATCGCGGCGACGTGCTCGTCGATGTAGAGGATCGCCTCCTCGTAGGTCCCCGTGCGGGAAGTAGCTGACGAGCGCCGAATGGCCGTCCTTCGAGATCGAGTCGGCGTGGCCCGGAGCTGAGCGGCGACTGGATCTTCCTGGCCTCGGGAAGGGGTGTGCAGGGTCCGCTCGACGTCCTCGAGCGACCGCACGGAAGGCGGCGTCGTCGGCCGTGAGGGTCTTCGACTGGACGAGGACCACCTGGCCGAGCTCCTCGACGGGTCTCGCGTGCTCGTTCACGATGAATCCGGCCTCGTCGAGGATGCGGTGGGCCGTGCGCGACTCGCCGACGTTGGCGTCGTTCTCGTCGATGTAGACCGTCGCGAGCGACATGCTCAACGAAGACGGGATGCCGCGACGAACGCGAGCCAGCCGGAGCCGGCGGTTTTCCAGTGGTCGCGCTCCAGCGGCCCATCCGGGCCGCGAAGGCTCTTCGAGTTCGTTCAAGGGTTTCACGGTCGTGCTCGTTGCAGTTCTCCAGTTGCAGGTCGATGGGCTCGCCGACGGCGTCGCCGAAGCTCAGGCCTCGGTCGCGGCGTCGGCAACGGGCGGTGAAAGGCCTCGAGCGCATTGGCGCCCGCGATCGGGGAAGCTCGAACTCCTCGTCGAGCCTCGAGTCGGCGACCGTGACCTTCACTGCATTCGGTCGCTGCGTTCCAGAGGAGGGAGACTGCGAGGCCGTCGGTGTCGCGGCCCGCGAGCGCTCTCCAATCGCCGGCGGAGGCGAGTACGGCGTTGACCGCGATGGCGTCCGAGCTCATGTCACCTCCTTGGCTCATGCGGAGGAGGCTGTCGTGTCGCGGATCCCCTGACATCGGGGCGCCACCCTGATCTCGCAGCCTGATCTCTTGGCGGCTCCCCTCACCGCTCGGGCGTCCGCGGACCAACGACGAAGGGCCCGCAAGCGGGCCCTTCGTGGTCCTTGGTCGAGTGACTCGGCGGTCGCGGGAAGCGGATCTGCGGCGGCTCCACCTGCCGCCCACACGCTGTTCAACCCGCTCTGCAGGTAGCCGAAGTAGGCCGGCCACACGCAGACGTACAGGACGAGGCCGAGCCAGCCATCGATCGGGCGCGGCCGTCGAGACGCTGTGCGGCCTGAACGCGCTTGAAGGTCGTGACCGTCGTCCAGATCGCCGGGACGATGAAGAGCACACCGGGAAAGAGCGCGGCCAGCGACCTCCGGGGCTGTTGCCGAGCGCGTCGGTGTCGCGAGCGCGCCCGTAGCCGGCGAGATCGCGAGTGATGTCGTACCAGTGATGTAGGGTGTAGAGACCGAGGGTGGCGCATCGAGAGGATCGCCACCACGGTGGGTCCGCGCACCTTCGCCTGGGATTGCATGTTCGACTCCTTGTTCGGGGTTGACGTGACGGGGAAAGCCGAAGCCGAGCGGGCTCGAGCCACCGGTGGTCGCGGCGATGTCGCTGCACGATCAGCCGGTCGGGAGTGCCTCCCGTTCGGCGCGGGCGACTCGGTGCGCATTCATGGGATCTGCACCTCGCTGACCTGGATCGCCGTCGTGCGCTCGGCGACGTAGAACGGCAGCAGCGCAAGCGCGTCAGTCTCGGACGCCGCGTCGACCGTCCACCAGATCGCGTGACCTCCGGAGACGCACGAGGCGAGCGTCGGGCGGCGGCGGAGCGTGCTCTCATGCCCCTTGAACGAGGCGAACACGACACCGCATCCGGGGCCTCGTGGCGGTGGTGGAGCAAGTACCTGGACATGACTGCCAGATTGGCGCCGCCACGTCGATTCGACATCAGGGCAGCACCCTGATCTTCGCCCTGATTCGTCTTTGGGTCGGGGTTTGACTATGGTCCCTCGAAGACGCTTCGATGGTCGTCTCCGAGCATCTCGTGGGGCGCGCCGACGAGCTCGGCTCGATCGAAGGGGTCTTGGCCCAGCTCGACCGGGGCCGGTCGACGGCGCTCTGTCTCATGGGCGAGCCCGGGATCGGCAAGACTCGACTGCTCGCGGAGCTCGTCGAGCGCGCCGAGGCACGGGATCACCTCGTCCTTGCCGGCTCGGCCTCCGAGCTCGAGCGCGACCTGCCGTTCTGGGTGTTCGTCGACGCGCTGGACGAGTACGTGCAGAGCCTGGAACCGCAGGCGCTCACCGCGCTGGACGCGGACGTGCGTGCCGAGCTCGCGCAGGTCCTCCCCGCCCTGCCGGCGCTCGTCGGTGACCCGGCGGCGGCGCTCCAGAACGAGCGCTACCGCACGCATCGCGCCGTTCGCACGCTGCTCGAGCGGCTTGCAGCGGCGAAGCCTCTCGTGCTCGTCCTGGACGACATTCACTGGGCCGACTCGGGCTCCGTCGAGCTCCTCGGGGCGCTGCTCCACCGACCGCCTTCAGCGGCCGTGCTGGTCGCGCTCGCCGTCCGTCCTCGCCAGGTGCCGGAGCGGCTGGCGGTGGCGCTCGAGCGGGCGCACCGCACCGGGACGCTGACCCGAATCGAGCTGGGCACGCTGACCCCGGGCGAGGCCCAGGAGCTGCTGGGCGTCGTCGGCAACGGAGCGGCGGCGACCGCGCTCTACGACGAGAGCGGCGGCGACCCCTTCTACCTCGAGCAACTGGCCCGGTCGCTCCACCGGCAGACCTCGCCCGCGGCAAGCGGCCCGGAGCTGTCACTCGCCGGAATCGAGGTACCCGGGAGTGTGGCCGTCGCGCTGGCCGAGGAGGTCGGGCTGCTGACCGACGAAGCCCGCCTCGTGCTCGAAGGTGCGGCCGTCGCCGGTGATCCGTTCGATCCGGAGCTGGCGGCCGCCGCCGCCGCCACGAGTGAGCCCGCCGCCATGACGGCGCTCGACGAGCTGCTGCGAATCGACCTCGTCCGTCCGACCCAGGTCCCCAGGCGCTTCATGTTTCGGCACCCGCTCGTCAGGCGGGCTGTCTACGAGGCGACGAGGGGCGGGTGGCGGCTAGGTGCGCACGAGCGGTGCGCCGACGCGCTGGCAGCTCGCGGCGCTTCGGCAGCGGCCCGCGCTCACCATGTGGAGCTGTCGGCCCGGCACGGCGATCCCATTGCGGTCGCGACCCTCCGTGAGGCAGGTGAGGCCGCCGCCCACCGTGCGCCCGCGAGCGCTGCACGGTGGTTCGAGAGCGCACTTCGGCTCATCTCCGACGACGCCCCGCCCGAGCAACGGGTCGAGTTGCTCCTGGCGCGAGCCAGCTCGCTGGCGGGTGCCGGACACTTCGCCGAAAGCCATGCGGCGCTGCTCGAGAGCATCAGCATCGTGCCGCAGGACGCGGTGGCGCTACGGGTGCGGCTGATCGCGGCGTGCGCCGGCGTCGAACACCTCCTCGGGCGGTACACGCAGGCGCGCGGGCGGCTCGAGGCGACCTTGGCCGAGCTCGAGAAGCCCGAGTCGCCGGAGGCGGTTGCACTCATGATCGAGCTCGCCGTCGACGGCCTCTATCGGACTGACTTCCATGCCATGACCGACTGGGCCGATCGCGCCCTCGACGCCGCTGCGACGCTCGGCGACCGCGCCCTGACGGCAGCCGCGCTCGGCGTGCGGGCGATGGGGGCCGCTCTGAGCGGCACCGCTGCCGAGGCAAAGGCGCAGTGTTCGGAGGCCGCGGCGTTGATCGACTCACTGTCGGACGACGAGCTCGCACGTCGGCTCGACGCCCTCGTCCACCTGGCAACGGCCGAGGGGTACCTCGATCAGTTCGAAGCGTCGAGCCGCCACGGGCAGCAGGCGCTCGCGATCGGCCGCGCAACGGGTCAGGGCGACCAGTTTCCGCTCATCTATCCGATGCTCGGAACGGCCCTCTGGGCTCAGGGGCGGGTGTCCGAGTCCGCCGAGGTACTCGACGGCGCCGTCGAAGCCGCGCGCCTGGTCGGCAACGTGCAGGGGCTGGCGTGGAACCTCTTCAACCGCTCCTTCGCCGCCTTCGGGGCCGGAGACATCGAGCTCGCGCTCAGCACCGCGCACGAGAGTGTCGAGCTCGCGCGTACCCTCGAGCCCGGTCCTGTGTCTGCCTGGGCGGCCGTGGCGCTCGCCGCGGCGCTCCACGAGAGCGGCGACTCGGCTCGCGCGCGCGACCTGCTCGCGACCTCCGCCGGCGGGGAAGAGCTCCGGATGATCGGAGGAGGCTGGCGAGCCTGGTGCCTGGAGTTGCTCACCCGCACCGCTCTGGCCGCCGGCCGGCGCCCGGACGCCGAGCGCGCGGCGGCCGAGGCGCGGACGTGTGCCGATGCGGTCGAGCTCCCCATGGCTGCCGCAAAGGCCGATCTCGCCAAGGCAGCGCTCGATCTCGACGCGGGCGATCCGCAGAGCGCCGCCGCCGGGGCGCTTGCGGCGGCGACGGTTCTCGAGGAGACCGGGGACGCGTTCGACGCCGCGAGGGCGCGGGTGTTCGCGGGACGTGCACTCGCACAGGCGGGAGATGCGGACCGGGCCGCGGCAGAGCTCGAGCGCGCGGGCGCCGCGTTCGATGCCTTCGGCGCGCCGCGGTACCGGGCAGAGGCCGAGCGGGAACTGCGCAAGCTCGGCCGCCGGATCCACCGTCGGACGCGCCCGGGGGCGACGGACACGGTCGGCGTGGCGGCGCTGACCGAGCGTGAGCTCGAGCTGGCGCGGCTCGTGGTCGAGCGGAAGACCAACCCTGAGATCGCTGCGGCGCTGTTCCTCAGTCAGAAGACGGTCGAGACCCACCTGCGCAACATCTTCCGCAAGGTCGGCGTCACGACGCGGGTCGAGCTCGCACGTGCAGTCGAGCAGGCCGACCGGGCCGAAGACGCACTCTCCCGTTAGCAGCAGGCTCGCCACGCCCTAAGGGAGGCGTCCGACAAATCAGGGTGCACGATCAGGGTCGGGCCCCGATGTCGAGCCGGATGCAATCCCGCAGGCTCACGGCATGGTTCAGACGGTCGTCGCGAGGTGGATGGTGGTGGGCCCGGCGCGCCGGTTCGCGATGCTCGAGCTCGCGCTGTGGGCGTCCCTCTACCCGGCCTACCTCGCGATCCGGGGGTCGACGATCGGCGAGCCCGAGCTCGCGGTCGCAAACGCCGCGCGGTTGGTCGAGCTCGAGCGCGGGCTCGGCCTGTTCCACGAGAGCACCCTCCAGCGCCTGGTCGGCTCGGCGGTCGACGTCCTCTCCACCTACTACATGATCGGCTTCGCCCCGCTGATCGTGTCGGTGCTCGTATGGCTCGGCTTGTGCCATCGAGACCGGTATCGCGAGCTGCGCACGCTGCTCTTCATTTCGCTCGCGATTGCGGTCGTCTTCTACGTGCTGTATCCCACAGCGCCGCCGCGTCTCGTGCCGTCACTCGGAATCGCCGACACGGTCGGGCTCGCCGGCCACGACACCGGCTCGTTCGCGGGTATCCGCTTCAACCCCTATGCGGCGATGCCGAGCATGCACGTCGGCTGGAGCCTGCTCGTCGGCCTGGTCGGCTATCGGGCGGTCTCACGCCGAGCCGTGCGCTGCCTCTTTCTCCTCCATCCGGTCGTGATGGCCGTGACCGTGACCGCCACGGGGAACCACTACTTCGTCGACTCGATCGCGGGCGCGGCGGCAGCGCTCTTCGCGATCGCTGCCGTCGCTCTGTGGCGAGCAGCCGGCTCGCGCCGCTCGACGACCTGATATCGCGGCTGCGCACGGGCTGGCGTATCCTCGCCCGGAAGGAGGCGAGGATGTCTCAGGTGGCTCCGCAACTCGTCGGGCGGCCCGTCGAGCTGGGCGTGTTCGATGACGTGCTGGCGCAGCTAGCGGACGGCCGCTCGGCCGCGATCGAGCTCGTCGGCGAACCCGGGATCGGGAAGACGCGGCTCCTCGAAGAGCTCGCCACCCGAGCCGATGCACGCGGCTTCCTCGTCCTGTCGGGCTCGGCGTCGGAGCTCGAGCGCGACCTGCCGTTCTGGTTGTTCGTCGACGCGCTGGACGAGTACGTCGGAGCGATCGACCCGCGCCAGCTCGAGACGCTCGATCTCCAGACGCTCGGGGAGCTCGCACACGTGTTCGCGAGCCTGTCCGACCGCGGCAGTGCGGAGGCGCCGCTGCTCCGCGACGAGCGCTATCGCACGCACCGGGCCGTGCGTGAGCTCCTCGCCGTTGTGGGAGCCGACAAGCCGCTGGTCCTCATCCTCGACGACCTGCACTGGGCCGATTCCGGGTCGATCGAGCTGCTCGGTGCACTCCTGCGGCGACCGCCGCCTGTGCCGATGCTTGTCGCCATGGGCATGCGGCCGCGCCAGGCGTCGGAGCGGCTCGCCGCCGCCTTCGAACGAGCGCACCGCGTCGGCAGACTCGCCCGGCTCGAGCTCGAACCTTGAGCCTCGCCGACACGCACGAGCTGCTCGGCGCCGGGCTCGACGCGGGCAGCGCCACGGCGCTGTACGAGGAGTCGGGCGGGAATCCGTTCTACCTCGAGCAGCTCGCCCGGGCGCTCGGTCGCGGTGGCACGCCGTCCTCGCCCGTGGACGACATGCTCGTGGCCGTCGAGGTTCCGCGCGCCGTTGTGGCCGCGCTGACCGAGGAGCTGGGCCTGCTCGCGGATGATGCGAGGCTCGTCCTCCAGGCTGCCGCCGTCGCCGGAGATCCGTTCGAGCCCGAGCTCGTCGCCGCGGCGGCCGACGTCGCCGAGGCCGCAGACGGTCGACGCACTGGACGTGCTGCTCGGAGCCGACCTCGTTCGCCCGACGGAGGTCCCGCGCCGATTCCGATTCCGGCACCCGCTCGTGCGTCGAGCGGTGTACGACGCCTCGCCGGCGGGCTGGAGACTGGGGGCGCACCAGCGCTGTGCCGACACGCTCGCCGAACGCGGCGCGTCGGCATCCGCACGAGCCCACCACGTCGAGCGCTGCGGCCGCCAGGGCGATGTCGAGGCGATCGCCGTCCTGCGCGAAGCCGGGAGCGCCGTGGCGCAGCGGACGCCGGCCGGCGCCGCACACTGGTTCGGCTCAGCGCTTCGGCTGCTCCGCGACGACGCGCCGGCGGAGGAGCGGGTCGAGCTGCTGACCGCGCTCGCCGGCGCGCGGGCCGCCACCGGCCAGTTCGAGGAGGCGCGCGCTGCGCTGCTCGAGAGTATCGAGCTCCTGCCTCCGGACTCCGGCGCCCTCCGCGTCCCCCTCACCGCGGCATGTGCCGGGATCGAACAGCTGCTCGGCCGTCACGCGGAAGCGCACGCGCGGCTCGAGGGAAGCCTCGCCGCGCTCGACGACCAGCGGTCTCCCCAGGCGGCCTCGCTGATGATCACGCTCGCGCTCGACGCGTTCTTCCGACAGGAGAACGCCGCCTCGCAGGACTGGGCACTGCGCGCACTCGACGTCGCGCGGGCGGTTGGCGGCCCTCCGCTGATTGCCGCCGCCGCAGCCGCGGTCGCGCTTGGGTGCGCGTTCGTGGAGGAGATCGAGACGGCGGAGCAGTATCGCGTCGAGGCGGCCGCGCTCATCGACGGGATGACGGACGAGGAGCTCGCCGTGCGCCTCGATGCGATCGCGTATCTCACCGGCGCCGAGGTGTACCTCGACCGCTTCGAAGAGGCGGCGGCGCACGGGCAGCGCGGCCTGGCGCTGGCGCGCGCGACCGGGCAGGGAGCGCTCCTGCCGATGTTGATCCAGGCGTCCTCGACCGGGCTGGCCGTACAAGGCCGTCTCGTCGAGGCGGCGGAGGTGCTCGACGGCGCGATCGAAGGTGCGCGCCTCGCAGGGAACGACCAGACGCTCGCCTGGGATCTCCTCAACCGCGCGTTCGTGTCGGTCCAGCTCGGCGATCTCGAGACGGCCGTGGCCGTGGCGGACGAGAGCGTCGAGCTGACGCGTGACCTCGAGCAGAGCTTCATCTCGACCTACGCAGGCCTGCTCCAGGCAATCACCCGGATGGAGACCGGCGACCACGTGCGTGCGGTCGAGCTGTTCCTCGGCGCGGGTGGCGGGGTCGGAATGCCGCGCATCCCCGGCGGCTGGCGCGCGAAGTACCTCGAGCTGATGACGCGATCGCTGCTGGCACTGGGTCGCCGCCGCGATGCCGAGGAGAGCGCGGGCCATGCCGAGGCCCTGGCGTCCGCGACCGGCCTCCGGACGGCGGCGGGCTGGGCTGACCGGGCGACGGCGTGGGTTGCGCTCGACGGCGGTCAGACGGACGTCGCGGTCACGCGTGCGCTGTCATCGGTTGCGTCGTTCGACGAGGCAGGAACGAGCGTCGAGGCAGCCGTCTCCCGGACGGTGGCCGCGCGCGCGCTGGCTCAGACAGGCGAGCGCGACCGCGCGGTGGCGGAGCTCGAGCAGGCGGTCGCGACACTCGATGCCGCCGGCGCGGTCCGCTTCCGGCTCGAGGCCGAGCGCGAGCTCGGGAAGCTCGGGCATCGCGCGTACCGGCGTACGCGCCGCGGACGGACGGACGGGACAGGCATTGACGCGCTCACGGAGCGCGAGCTCGAGCTCGCGCTCCTCGTCGTCGACCGGCGCACGAACCCGGAGATCGCGGCCCAGCTCTTCCTGAGCCAGAAGACGGTCGAGACCCACCTGCGGAACATCTTCAGGAAGGTCGGCGTGTCGTCACGCGTGGAGCTCGCCCGGGCGGTCGAGCACCAACGACGCACCGTCGCGCACGCCGATCAGCAGGGATAGTCGGGAACCTGCTCGGGCTCGACGAACGTTCCCGTCGATCCTGGCTTCCCGTTCTTGTACTCGATGATCAGCATCGAGCGGCCCACCGGGATGTGGCAATCCGGCGTGTACGTCGTGGGCCCGGCGAGCAGCGGCTCGTTCTCGAACGTGTCGAGCGCGCCCGCGAGCGCCGCGCCCTCGGTCGTGCCGGCCTGCTCGATGCCACGCGCGAGCGTCTGCACCAGCGAGTAGCCGAGCATCGGGTACGAATCGACGAGCGCCGCCTTCCCCGTCTTGTCCTCGAACGCCTGGAAGAAGGCGTTGACCTCCTCCCGAGGGTCGTCGCCGTAGCTCGAGCCGACGGCGGGAACCCAGGCGTTCGACAGGCGCGGCGTAGCGGCGAGCCAGAACGTGCCGGAGAATGCCGCGGTCAGCATGACGGGGCCGTCGTACCCGGCGCGAAGCTCCTTCAGCGCCGGCGACCCCGCCGGATAGGAGCCGAGCAACACGAAGTCGGGCTCGGCCGCATTCCGGAGCCGCGTCACCTGAGCGGCGATCGTCGTGTCCGCCTGCAGGAACGTGTCCTTGCCGACGACCTCACCGCCGAGCTCCTCCCAACGCGTCTCGAAGGCGCTGCAGACGACCTTCGAGTACTCCACCGACTGGTCGCAGAGCAGGTACGCGTCGCGCCATCCCTTCTCCTTGTACGCGTACTCGGCGTGGATCGCGCCCTCCGTCGGGGAGCCCGAATACGTGTTGAAGGTGAGCGGTCCGATCGCCTGCTTGCCGAGCCCCGGCGCGCCGGCGCACGTGATCGCGAGCACGCCCTTCTCGTTCGCCGCGCGAGCGCCGGGCCCACCGAGGTCGGCGTCGCAGATGGGGACGACGATGTCCGCGCCCTTCTCGATCGCCTCGAGCGTCGCGGTCGCCGAGAGGTTGAGATCGGACTTCGCGTCGACGTGGATGACCTCGAGCCGGCGGCCGTCCACCCCGCCGGCGGCATTGATCTCGCGACGGCGACGTCGATGCCGGCGTTGATCGCGGTCTCGAACGGCGCAAGCGGCCCGGTCAGGCTGTTCGCCGTGCCGATCACGATCGGCCCGCTCTGCGCGGCGCTTTCGTCGCTCTCGGAATCCGACCCACCGCAGCCGGCGAGCGTCAAGCGACGACGAGGACGAACGGCGGCAGCCGACCCATCGTGGTGACCCCCAGTTCGATCGCGAACCTGGCACACCGACAATGACGCTTCGCCGGAGCTTTGGCTAGGGCGAGCTCACACGTTCCCTCCGGCGCCGGCCCGGCCAGCCCACCTCGCGACCGCCGGTGAGCCCGCTCGGCTTCCAGATCAGGATCACGAGCATCAGCAGCGCGAGGCCCACCTCGCGCAGGCCCGGCCGTGACGGCAGCTCGGCGAACCCGAGGTCGACGCCGCCTTCCACCCGGCGCAGGAGCTCGGCACCCGCGGAGATCACGATCGTGCCGACCACCGCGCCGGCGAGGCTTCTCACGCCGCCGATCACGAGCATCACGACCATGAGGAACGTGATGCTGAGGAAGAACGCGTCCGGGTTGAAGGAACCGATGAACATGCCGAGCAGCGCTCCGGCCACGCCCACGA
The DNA here is from genome assembly GCA_963730485.1 of uncultured Acidobacteriota bacterium. Taxonomy (GTDB): domain Bacteria; phylum Acidobacteriota; class Vicinamibacteria; order Vicinamibacterales; family SCN-69-37; genus CAVTYZ01. Next base: position 337,356 of record CAVSRY010000031.1, read on the forward strand.
AGAAGGCGGACACGACGAAGGCGACGGCCCGCTCCGCGCCGACGGCGATGCCGATCGCGCGCGCCGCGGTCTCGTGCTCGCGCGACGCGCGCAGCCTCAGCCCGATGCGCCGAGCGCTGGAGCGCCCAGGCGGCGACGATCGCGACGAGCGCCCAGGCGAGCGCCACCTCCGACCGTCGTCGTCGTCGGGATGCCGGTGACGCCTGCCGTGCCGTGCGTCACCTGCTGCCAGTTCTTCGCGACGACGTTCACGATCACGAGCACGGCGAAGGTCGCGAGCCCGGCGGTCAGGCCCGAGAGGCGCGCGAGCGGGACGGCGAGGAGGAGCGCGACGACGGCCGCGATCGCCCCGGCGGCGAGCGACGCCGGGAGCGGATCGAGCTGCACCCCGGCCAGGAAGCCCGGCAGGTCGGGAAGGACGAACTCCTTCGTCTCGGGCGGGATGACGAGGATCGCCCCGCGTACGCGCCGATCGCCATGAAGGCGGCGTGGCCGAACGAGAAGACGCCGGAGAGGCCGACGAACATGTAGAGCCCCACGACGAGGATCAGGTTGAGCACCATTCCGATCGCCACGCGGTCGAGCGAGTCCGGTCCGAGCAACGCCACGAAGGTGACGAGGCACGTGAGCGCGACCAGCGCGGCAGGAGGCCAGACGGTCTCGGTGAGCATCGCCCGGCGCGTCCGCCGCCGCAGGCTCGGGTCGGCCGATGCCGCCTGCTTGCGCTCACGCCGCCGGCGCGCGTGGTCGAAGGCGCCGCGCAGGCGGGCGCTGCGCGGAGCTCCCGCGCTGCGGCCGACGGGGCCGGCAGGAGCCCCTGTGGCCGGACGACGAGGACGGCGAGCACGGCGCCGAAGACGAAGGCGTCGCGGTAGGGCCGGAGCTCGAGCGGGAGGGCCGCCTGCAGCGCGACGGTGATCGCGCCGAGCGCGAAGCCGCCCACGACCGCGCCGGGAAGGCTGCCCATTCCGCCGACGATGGTGGCGATGAAGGCGAAGAGGACGGCGTTGACGCCCATGGTCGGCGAGACGGTCCCGGTCTGCGCGACAAGCAGGACCGCCGCGACGCCGGCGAGCAGGCCGCAGAGCGCGAACGCGGACGCGATCACCGTGTTCGCGCGGACGCCGAGGAGCCGCGCCATCCGGAAGTCCTCGGCCGCCGCGCGCATCTGCTCCCGATGGACGTCCGCGCAGGAACGAGCCCAGGCGACCAGCGAGGCGAGCGTCACGCCGACGATGACGACGTCGAGCTTCTGGATCGAGAGCGAGCCGACCTCGACGGTCTCGCCGAGAGCCGCGGCGAAGTCGGTCGAGCGCGGCAGCGATCCCCACGTGAGCGCGGCGACGTTCTGGAGCAGGAAGCTGAGCGCGAAGGACGTGATCAGCAGCGTCGCCGGGTTCGCGCCGCGGACGGGGCGGAAGGCGACCCGCTCCATCGCGAGCGCGAGCGCGACGACGATCACGAGCGCCACCGGGATCAGCGAGCGGGACCGGGAGCGGGAGCAGGACGAGCGCGAACGCGCCGACCATGATCAGCTCGCCGTGGGCGAAGTTGATCAGCCGCATGATCCCGAAGATGAGCGCGATCCCGAGCGCGAAGAGGGCGTAGAGGCTTCCGAGGGTGATCGCGTCGATCGCGTGCTGGAGCACGAGTTCCGTGGTCACGGCGGCGAGCGGCATCGGTGCGCCCCTCAGAACCCGAGGTAGGCCGGCGTCGAACTCGCCGGCGGCGATGAGCTCGGCGCGGCGTCCCCGCGAGGACGATCCGGCCGGAGCGGAGGACGTACGTTCGGTCCGCGAGCGCGACGGCTCGCAGGCCGTTCTGCTCGACGAGCAGGACGGTGATCCCTTCGCGCCTGATCTCGTCGACCGTCTCGAAGACGCGGTCGACCAGCTGCGGCGCGAGCCCGAGCGACGGCTCGTCGAGCAGGAGCAGGCGCGGACGTGCGACCAGCGCACGCGCGATCGCGAGCTGCTGCTGCTCCCCGCCCGAGAGGACGTTCGCCGGCGCGCGGAGCGTGCGCCGCAGCACCGGGAATCGGTCCAGGACGTCCTCCGAGCCGGCCGCGCGGTTCGATGCCCGTCCGCGCTCGCGATGGCGCCGAGGAGCAGGTTCTCCTCGACGGTCAGCGTCCCGAAGATGTGCCTGCCCTCGGGCACGAGTGCGATCCCGCGGCGCGCGATCGCCTCCGTCGCGAGCCCGCGGATCGACTCGCCGAGATAGGCGACCTCGCCTGCCGCGGCGGGGACGAGCCCCAGGACGGCCGCGAGCACGGTCGACTTGCCGGCGCCGTTGGGCCCGACCAGCGCCACGATCTCGCCCTGCCCGACATCGAGGCTGACGCCCTGCACCGCCAGCGTGCGGCCGTAGCGCACGGAGAGATCACGGATCTCGAGCATCGCCCTCCGCGTCGCCGCGCGTCCCGAGGTACGCGGCGAGCACCGCCGGGTCGTCGCGAACCTGCGCCGGATTCCCGACCGCGATCGTCCGCCCCTGGTCGAGCACCTGGATCCGATCGCACAGCCCCATGATCAGTCGCATGTCGTGCTCGATCACGAGCACGCCTGGCGCCACGGCGTCGTCGGCCGCACGCGAAGGGCGGCGACCAGGTCGTCCGACTCCGCGTCGTTGAGCCCCGCGGCCGGCTCGTCCAGGAGCAGGAACGAGGGCCTCGCGGCGAGCGCCCGCGCGACCGCGAGCCTGCGCTCGTCGTCGTGAGGCAACGCGGCGGCGAGCAGATCGCGCCGGTGCTCGAGCCGCATCGACGTCAGCAGCTCTCCCGCGAGGGCCCGGGCGACGCGCCGGGACGCTCCCGTGGAGAGGGCCGCCACCTCGACGTTCTCGAAGCTCGTGAGCCCCGGGAACAGTCGCACGTCTTGAAACGTCCGGCACGAGGCCTGGCCGACGCGAGCTCGGGGGCAGCCCACGTGGTGACGTCGCGTCCGTTCGAGATGGACCGAGCCCGTCGTCGTCTGCTGGAAGCCCGAGAGGACGTTGACGAGCGTCGTCTTGCCGGCGCCGTTGGGCCCGATGAGGCCGAGGATCTCGCCGCCGCGCACGGAGAGATCGACGCCGTCCACCGCCTTCACGCCTCGGATGTGAACGCGGATGTCCCGAGCCTCGAGGCAGACCCCCACGGGTGCAGCTTCGCACGGAGTCGCGGCGTTGCTCGCTCGAGCCGGCCTGCTCTATGCTCGGTTCGGGGTACACCACCGATCGCTGTTTCCGGGCATCTCGTCGGACGCGCCGAAGAGCTCAGCGCCTTCGACGTCCTCCTCGCGGAGCTCGACGCCGGTCGCGCCGCGACGATCCAGCTCGTCGGGGAGCCTGGAATCGGCAAGACACGCCTCCTCGCCGAGCTAGCGGCTCGGGTGGACGAGCGTGGCTTGCTCGTGCTGACGGGCTCGGCCTCGGAGCTCGAGCGTGACCTGCCGTTCTGGGTCTTCGTCGACGCGCTCGACGAGTACCTGCAGGGCCTCGAGCCGCGCCGGCTCGGCGGGCTCGACGACGACGTCCGGAGTGAGCTCGCTCAGGTCTTCCCGTCGCTGTCGTCGCTCGGCAACGGATCCGGCTCGAGGCTCCAGCACGAGCGGTATCGAAGCCACCGCGCCGTCCGGGAGCTGCTCGAGCTCCTCGCGAGCACGAAGCCGCTCGTCCTCATCCTCGACGACCTCCACTGGGCCGACGCCGCGACCGTCGAGCTGCTCGGCGCCTTGCTGCACCGGCCGCCCGCAGCTCCGGTGCTGACGGCGCTCGCCGTCCGGCCGCGCCAGGTCTCGGAGCGGCTCTCCGCAGCCGTCGAGCGCGCCCACCGGACAGGGTCGCTCCACCGTGTCGAGCTCGGGGAACTCACCCGCGACGAGGCCGGCGAGCTGCTCGGCGCGGCACAGCGGCTCCACGTCGACAGCCTGTACGAGGCGAGCGGCGGCAACCCCTTCTACCTCGAGCAGCTCGCCCGCTCGCTGGATCGCGCACCGCCGCGGCCGGCCTCGGGCGCTGCGGTCACGCTCGCGGGCGTCGAAGTCCCAGACAGCGTCGCCGCGGCACTGACGGAGGAACTCGGGCTGCTCTCCGACAGCGCGCGCTCGGTTCTCCAGGGGGCTGCGGTCGCGGGCGATCCCTTCGAGCCCGAGCTGGCTGCCGCCGCTGCCGGGACGTCGGAGGACGTCGCGATCGTCGCCATCGACGACCTGCTGCAGCTCGATCTGATCCGGCCGACGGACGTCCCGCGACGCTTCCGCTTCCGGCATCCCCTCGTGCGTCGCGCGGTGTACGAGGCCGCACCTGGAGGCTGGCGGCTGGTCGCACACCAGCGGTGCGCCGAGGCGCTCGCGAGCGCCGGCGTCGCGGCGGCCGTGCGTGCCCACCACGTCGAGTACTCGGCCCGGCCCGGCGACCTCGCCGCCGTCGCCGTCCTCCGCGAGGCCGGTGAGGCGGTGACGCACCACGCACCGGCGAGCGCGGAGCGCTGGTTCTCCTCGGCCCTACGCCTGCTGCCCGTTTCCGCGCCTACGGAGGAGCGGGTCGAGCTCCTGCTGGCGCAGGCCGGTGCACTCGCTGCGACCGGGCGATTCGCCGACAGCCACGCCGCGCTCGTGGAGAGCATCGCAATCGTGCCGCGCGACGCCGTGGCGTTGCGAGTGCGGCTGACCGCCGCATGCGCCGGGGTCGAGCACCTGCTCGGCCGCCACGGCGACGCACACGCACGGCTCGAGCGGACGCTCGCCGAACTCGACGACCCATCCTCGTCCGAGGCGGTGGCGTTGATGGTCGAGCTCGCCATCGACGCGCTGTACCGGGGCGAGTACGAGCCGATGCAGGCGATGGCCGCTCGCGCGTTCGAGGCCGCCGACACGATCGGCGACGAGGCGTTGACGAGCGCCGCGCTGGCGCTCCTCGCGCTCGCAGCTGCCCTCAGCGGCGCCGTGGGCGAGGCGCGGGCGCGCCGGACGGAGGCCGCCGAGGTGATCGATCGGCTGTCCGACGACGAGCTCGCCCGACGACTCGACTCACTCGTCCACCTCGCGACCGCCGAGATGTACCTGGACGAGTTCGAGGGGTCGGGCCGTCACGCCGGCCGCGCGCTGGCGATCGGTCGCGCGACCGGACAGCTCGACCTCCACCGGCTGATCGTCCCGATGTTCGGGACGTCGCTCTGGGTGCAGGGCCGGATGGCCGAGGCAGGTGAGGTGTTCGACGACGCGATCGAGTCGGCCCGCCTACTCGGCACCGACAACGTCCAGGGCGTCGCCTGGTACCTCTTCAACCGTTCGTTCGCCGCCCTCGCAGCCGGTGAGGTGGAGATCGCCCTCGCCACCGCGACAGAGAGCATGGAGATCGGCAAGAGCGTCGACGAGAGCATGCTCACCGGCCACGCGGCGTGGGCCCTCGCCGCCGCGCTCCTCGAGACGGGGCGCGCTGACGAGGCCGCCGAGCTGCTTCTGTCTCGACAGGAGGCGAGGAGCTCCAGGTGATCCCGGGTGCATGGCGGGCGGTCGGGCTCGAGCTCCTCACGCGGACGCTGCTCGCGGCGGGTCGGCGCGAGGAGGCCGAGCGCACCGCGGCCGCGGCCGCCGCGTGTGCGGACGCCGTGGGGTTGCCAATGCCAGGCGGCTCGCCGCGATGGCGCAGGCCGCCGTCGCCCTCGACGCGGGGGAGCCTGCGCTCGCCGCGGAGCGCGCCCTGGACGCAGCGGCCGCACTGGGAGAGGTTGGAGACGACTACCACGCCGCAATGGCTCGGCTCCTCGCCGGACGAGCGCTCGCTGCGGCCGGCGAGCGCGACCGGGCGGCGACGGAGCTCGGGCGCGTCGCGGCCTCGTTCGACGAGTTCGGCGCCCCGCGCTGGCGCGCGCAGGCGGAGCGCGAGCTCCGAAAGCTCGGAAAGACCGTCTACCGGCGCAGCGCAGCGGGCAAGGGCGACGGCGGCATCGCCTCGCTCACCGAGCGGGAGCTCGAGCTCGCGCGGCTCGTCGTCGACCGCAAGACGAACCCTCAGATCGCCGCCGAGCTCTTCCTCAGCCAGAAGACGGTCGAGACCCACCTGCGCAACATCTTTCGCAAGGTCGGCGTCGCCTCCCGCGTCGAGCTCGCCAGGGCGGTCGAACAGGCCGACCGGGCCGAAGCGGCGCGCCGCACTGAGCCGACGCCCTCACCCCTAGGCGACGCCCCTGCGGGGGCGCACCCCGAGATCAGGGTGCGGATCAGGGTGGCGCCCCGATGTCGCGCCTTCGGCGGCGCGTCAGTCTCCTCCCCATGTTCAGCGACATCCACTCGACAGGAGAGGACACCATGTATCTCGTTTCCGCGACCGACGCCCGTGAGCTCGATCACCGCAGCAGCAACGGCATCGAGGTCACGCTCCTCTGGAGCCGGCGGACGAACCGCGTCTGGATCTCCGTCGCAGACGACCGCCGCGACCACGCCTTCGAGCTCGACGTCGACCCGTCCGACGCGCTCGACGCGTTCCATCACCCCTACGCCTACGCCGACGTCGACCTCGACGAGTTCGCGTTCGCCGCCTGAGCCCGACGATGACCGCCGCCCTCGCACAGCTGAGCCCCGTCGCGCTTCCGGCGAGACCCCGCCCCGTCGCGTGCCACCGAGCTCACGCTCGTGGTGAACGCGAACGCGAGCGGCGTCCGCCGCGACCCGGAGCTCGTCTCCCGCGCCGCGTTCGCGTTGCGGGCCGAGGGTGCGACGGTCGAGCTCCGGATCACCAGGAACGCGGCCGAGCTCGCCTCCGTCGCGGCCGATCCGAACCGGAGAGTCATCCTGCTCGGCGGCGACGGCACCGTCCACGCCTACGCCAACCTTCCGCTTGCGAATGCCGAGGTGGCATTGCTGCCCGTCGGCGGCGCGAACAACATCGCGCGCTCGCTCGGCATTCCGTTCGACCTCGCGCGCGCAGCCTCGCTTGCGGCTCGCGGCCGGGCGAGGTCACTCGATCTGATCGAGGCGTCCACCGCCCGCCGGCGAGTGCTCGCCGTCGAGGGCGTCAGCGTCGGCTTCCACGCGCTCGCCCGCGCGCGCTACAGCGCAGTCAACTCCACCGACCTCCGCGCCGCGGTAGGAGCCGGGTTCTCTGCAATCCGTGCCTTCCATCCGGTGCAGGTCGCACTCGAGCTCGACGGCGACGCCGAGCTCGCCCCTTTCGGCCAGTTGTTCCTGGCCAACCTCCCCTTCTACGGGCCCCGCCTCGCGGTCGCGCCCGATGCCGACCCGGCCGACGGCCTGATCGACGTCGTGAGAATCCCGGCGCGCGGGCGGCTCGACACGGTCGCCGCCCTTGCGGCGCTGCGCCGCGGGCGGGACCCCGCGATCTCGTCCGCGATCGAGCCCGCCGGATCCGCCTGAACACCGGCGGTCGCTCCCGGTCATCGCGGACACGGTCGATCTCGGCCCCGGCACTGTCGGCTGCGATCCGCCCGGCTGCGCTGCGGATCGTCGCACCGGGGCGATCGAGCGGCTCGCGTCGCCCGCGCCGACTCGTCCTGCCAGGGGTGCGAGTTCCGTACTCGTAGCCTTCGCCAGCGCAGCGGCGGGCGCCGGCCTCGCCCGCGCGGTCACGACAACGTACCTGCCTGTCCTCCTCGACCGGATCGCGAACGCGCCGGCGCTGATCGGAGCCGTGATGCTGGTCAACGCCGCCGCCGGGTTCGGCGTCCCGCTCGTCGTCGGGGTCTGGTCAGATCGACTGCGCGCCCGCGGAACCGGACGGACGCGTCCGTTCGTGTGGGGGGGCGCACTCGTCACCGCAGGCGGGCTGGCCGCGACCGCCCTTGGCGCCTCGAGCTCGTACGTCGTACTTGCGCTCACCGGAGCGGTCGTCTACGTCGGGCTGAACGCGCTTACGACCGCTCACCGGGCGCTCGTACCCGAGCTCTTCTCGCCCGAGGCGCGGGCGAAGGCGACGAGCGCGCAAAGCCGCGCTGTCGGGGGCGGCCTGGTCGGTCTGG